>NZ_JBKBMX010000001.1:0-248693 GCF_046295595.1 Brevundimonas sp.
GGGCGGCCAGCTGGGCGGACGCGCCGCCGCCGCCCCCGCCGCCGCCGGACGGGCCGCGCGGGGCGGAGCCGCCGGGCATGGGCTCGCCGTCGCGCAGGGCCTTGAGCGCCTCTTCCGGGCCGGGCAGGTCGGCGGCGTAGGCGAGGCGGACGATGGCCATCTCGACCGCGTCGGCCGGATTGGGGGCGCGGCGGACCTCGTCGAGCGCCTTGAGCAGCATCTGCCAGACGCGGGCGAGGGTGCCGGCCGAGATGACGGCGCCGAGGGCGGCGAGCTTCTGGGCCTGGTCGTTGGGCAGGCGGGTCGCCTGGGGGCCCAGCATCTTGGCCACCGAGGCGGCGTGGCAATGCTCAAGCAGGTCGTTGGTGATCTGCACCGGATCGGCGCCGTAGCCGTAGAGGGTGCGGAACAGCTCCAGCGCCTCGGGGGTGCGGCCGGCCATGACCGATTCGAACAGGGCGATGGTCTGGCTGCGGTCGGCGAGGCCGAGCATGTCGCGCACGACCTCGGTCTTGACCGTCTCGCTCTTGTCGCCCTGGACGAGGGCCTGATCCAGCAGGGACAGGCCGTCGCGGACCGAGCCCTCGGCGGCGCGGGCGATCAGGGCGAGGGCGTCCTGTTCGATCTTCATCCCCTCGCGGTCGGCGATGCGGGCGAGGTGGCCGACGAGGATGTCGGGCTCGACGCGGCGCAGGTCGAAACGCTGGCAGCGCGACAGGATGGTCACCGGCACCTTGCGGATCTCGGTGGTGGCGAAGATGAATTTGGCGTGCGGCGGCGGCTCTTCCAGCGTCTTCAGCAGGGCGTTGAAGGCCTGGTTCGACAGCATGTGGACTTCGTCGAGGACATAGACCTTGTAGCGCGCCTCGACGGGGGCGTAGCGGACGCTCTCGATGATGTCGCGGATGCCGTCGATGCCGGTGTGGGAGGCGGCGTCCATCTCGACCACGTCCATATGCTGGCCGGCCATGATGGCGGCGTCGTGCCGGCCGTGGGCGGTCAGCTCCAGCGACGGGCGGTCGATGACGTCGGTTTCGTTGTTGAGGGCGCGGGCCAGCAGGCGGGCGGTGGTGGTCTTGCCGACGCCGCGGACGCCGGTGAGCATGAAGGCGTGGGCGATGCGGCCGGTCGAGAAGGCGTTGGTCAGGGTGCGGACCATGGCCTCTTGGCCGATCAGGTCCTCGAAGGTGCGTGGGCGGTATTTGCGGGCCAGCACGGTGTAGGCGGCGCCGTCGGCGGCGTGGGCGGCCGGGCCGTCGTCGGCGGGCGGGGCGGGTTTGGCGGCGGGTTTGGGGACAGCCTTCGGCTCGGGGGGTGCGGCTTCCGGCGTCGAGGCGGCCTCGGCCTCGCGCATGCCGGAGGGTTCGGGCGCGCCGAACATGTCCTCGGTATTGGGGTCGCGCTCCTCGACGGCGGGCGCGTCCTCCTCCCATGGAGGGCCTTCGAGACTCGGATCGACGTCGCTCATGGGATCGTCTTAGCGCGGGGGGGCGCGCGGGCGAAGGGGTTGCGGGAAGGGAGTTGTGGGCGGTCGTCGGCCCCCTCCACCATCCTTCGGATGGTCCCCCTCCCCCAATGGGGGAGGAATGCGCTCAAGCAGCGAGGCTCCGCGAGCCGACCCTCCGGTCAAGCCGGAGGGTGACGAAACGCGCTCAAGCAGCGAGCCGCCGCGCGGCGAGCGATAGCGCACTAAAGGGGAAAGTGGAGACCGCGACCCGAAGGGGAATTCGTTGTGGCTGCTGCCTTCCGGCCCTGACCAGGTTGGCGAAGCCTTCGCCCGCGATCTCCACGCGGAGATATGACGGGTCGGGTCGCGTGAATCAAGCCTTGGGGGTAGAGGGAGGCCATGCCCCTTCCCGCCCTGAACACCTTCGCCGGCAATCCGCTCGATCGGGCGGGGGACCGGCGCAACGATCCGGACTGGCTGGCCGGGCAGGCGGCCGATCCGCAGGCGCTGGCGCTGGTGCTGTGGGAGGGGCGGCCGTTGCTGGAGGCGGCCGGCGAGCCGCGGCTGGTCTGGCTGCCGATGGCGCATGCGCGGGCGGTGGTTCCGGACCGCGAGCTGTTCCTCGGCCTGTGGAAGGGGGCGCCGGTGTTCGCGGTCGAGGTCGAGGGGTCGATCGATCCGACGGCCGGGCCGCTGCGGGGCGTGGGTGAGTTCCATGAGATGCGGGCGGCGGCGGCGCTGCTGTCGGGGGCGGACGCGGCCATGGCGGGGGCGGCGAAGTCGCTGTTCGACTGGCGCCGGCGGCATGGGTTCTGCGCCGCCTGCGGGACGATGAGCGAGGACGCCTGCGGCGGGTGGAAGCGGGTCTGCCCGGCCTGTTCGACCGAGCACTTCCCGCGCGTCGACCCGGTGACCATCATGCTGGCGGTGTATCGCGGCGGGGACGAGCCGCGCTGCCTGCTGGGGCGGCAGGCGAGCTGGCCCGAGGGGCGGATGTCGGCGCTGGCCGGGTTCCTCGAGCCGGGCGAGACCATCGAGGAGGGCTGCGCGCGCGAGGTCGAGGAGGAGGCCGGGCTGACGGTGACGGCGGTGCGCTATCACTCGAGCCAGCCGTGGCCGTTCCCGTCCCAGCTGATGATCGGCCTGGTCTGCGAGGTCGATTCCGGCGACGCCCGGCCGGACCAGACCGAGCTGGAGGCGGTGGCGTGGCTGACGCGGGCGGAGGCGGCCGAGGTGCTGGCGGGGACCCATGCAACGATCAAGGCGCCGCCGCCGGTGGCCATCGCGCGGACGCTGCTGCAGGCGTGGGTGGAGGGGTTCGAGGTCTGATGAGGGATTAGGGATTAGGGATGAGGGATTAGGGAGTGGGGATTGGGCTTACCCGCCTACCGTGCGGAACTGATTCGAGTTATGGTTGATCGTCTCGAAAGGGGAGGCGATGCCGCGGTCACATCAAGAGTTGGACGTCTGGCGCAAAGGGCTCGATCTTGCCTGTCGGGTCTACGTACTCACCCGAAAGATGCCAAAGGAAGAGATGTATCGGCTGTCCGGGCAGATCATCCGCTGCTCGGCGTCCATTCCGGCCAACCTCGCCGAGGGCAATGCTCGAGGCACGCGACGCGATTACGCGCATTTTGTCAGCATAGCTCGGGGATCAGCCGCCGAACTGGAGACATTTCTGCTGATCATCAGACACCTCCGCCTTGCCCCCGATGATGACGTTGATGATCTGTTGGCGCGGGCCGAAGAGGTCGGAAGAATGCTGACCGCACTCCGAACCAGGCTGGCGCCTAATCCCTAATCCCTGATCCCTAATCCCCAGCTCCTGCCAAGGCCCTCGCCGCCTCCAGATCCGCCGGGCTGTCCACTGACAGCGGCGCCGCGTCGATGACGGCGGCCCAGATCTGCAGGCCCATTTCGAGGGCGCGGAGCTGTTCCAACTTCTCGCGGCGCTCGAGCGGCGACGGGGGGGCGGCGCAGAAGCGTTCGAGGGCGGCGCGGCGGTAGCCGTACAGGCCGATATGCCGCCAGACGGGGCCGTCGCCGTACAGGGTCGAGCGGGTGAAATAGAGGGCGCGGCCGTGGCGCTCGCCCTCGGTCAGGGCGAGGACGGCCTTGACCACGTCGGGATTGGTCCGGTCGGCGGGGTCGGCCTCGGGCGCGACGAGGGTGGCGATGTCGCAGGCCGGCTCGCCATGCAGCAGGGCGGCGCAGGCGACGGCGAGGCCGGGGTCGGCGAACGGCATGTCGCCCTGCAGGTTGATGACGGCGTCGTAGCGGCCGTCGGGGTCGAGGGCGTCGAGGGCGGCGCGGATGCGGTCGGAGCCCGACGGCAGGTCTGGATCGGTCAGGACGGCTGCGCCGCCGGCGGCCTCGATGGCGGCGACGATCTCCAGATCGCCGGCGGCGACGGCGACGGGCAGGCCGGATTCGGTCGCCTGACGCCAGGCGCGGACGATCATCGGCTGGCCGCCGATGTCGGCGAGGGGCTTGCCGGGCAGGCGGGTGGCGGCCATCCGCGCCGGGATCAGGACGAGCGGGTTCATCGGGGCCTTCCTGCCTGCGACGCCCCGACATCCTTGCGGACGCCGCGCGCCAGTTGCGAAGGTCGCGCTAGCGTGTAAGAGACGCCCACGCAAGAATCCGCCCACCGCCCTCGCGGCCGGGCCTCAAGAACGGGATGCGACCACGCGCATGAGCGGCGACCTGAAGTGGAACAAGATCATGGGCGCCGTGCTGGCGACCGGCTTCGTCATAGTCGGGGTGCAGCAGGTCACGGCGGCCATTTATCACACTGAAGCCCCTGAAAAGATGGGCTATTTCGTCGACGCGCCGGAAGAGGCCGCCGGCGGCGCCGCCGAAGCCGAGCTGGCCCCCGACTGGGGCACCGTCCTGCCGACCGCCGATCTGGGCGCGGGCGAGGCCGCCTTCGCCCGCTGCCAGGCCTGCCACACGGTCACGGCCGGCGGCGCCAACGGCACCGGACCCAACCTTTACGCCGTGGTCGGCGGGCCGGTCATGCATGCGGCGGGCTTCGCCTATTCCGACGCCTTCACCGCGCACAAGGCCGAGGCCCCGACCTGGACCTATGACGAGCTGGACCAGTTCCTGACCGCGCCGGGTCGCCACATCCCGGGCACCAAGATGTCGTTCGCCGGCATCCGCGACACCCAGACGCGCGTCAATCTGATCGCCTGGCTGCGGGCGCAGGGTTCGACTGGCTACGCCATTCCGGCCCCGGACCCGACCCGTCAGCCGGGCGCGGCGGCCGCTCCCGCGGGTGAAGGCGCGGAAACGCCGGCTCCCGGCGCCGAGGAAGCGGCGGCCGACGCCGGCGGCGCCGCCGGCTCGGCTCCGGACACCGGAGCCGCCGCCCAGGCCACGACCCAGACGAGCCCGGCGGCCCCCTCGGCCGCGACCAGCACGCAGAACAGCCCGCGCTGAGCCAATCGATCGTTGAGACGACAGTGACGGGGGCCCGGGAACGGGCCCCCGTTTTCTATGGGTGGATGGTCTCGCCGTGCTGGGTGTAGTCGAGGCCCTCGATCTCGGCCTCCTTCTCGACCCGCAGGCCCGTGGTGAATTTGCACACCATCAGGATCAGCCAGGTGCCGACGCCGCTCCAGGCGATGACGGCGAGCAGGCCGATGGCCTGGTTGAACAGATTGGCGTTCTCGCCGGCCGGATTGATCGCGGCGGTGGCGAACACCCCGGTCAGGAGGGCCCCGACGATGCCGCCGACGCCGTGCACGCCGAAGGCGTCGAGGCTGTCGTCGTATTTGAGCGCCCGCTTCAGCCACACCGCGCCCGCATAGCAGGCGGGGCCGGCGATGATCCCGATCAGGAAGGCGCCCTTGGGATCGACGAGGCCGGCGGCGGGCGTAATGCCGACGAGGCCGGCGACAATGCCCGACAGCAGGCCCAGCAGGGTCGGACGCTTGTGGTCGATCCATTCGACGGCGGTCCAGCCGATGGCGGCGGCGGCGGCGGCGAGGATGGTGTTGAAGGCGGCCACGGCGGCGATGCCGTCGGCGGCCCAGGCCGAGCCGGCGTTGAAGCCCAGCCAGCCGACCAGCAGCAGGCCGGCGCCGATGGCCGTGAGGGTCAGGTTGTGCGGGGCCATGTTGTCGCGACCGAAGCCGTGGCGCGGGCCGAGCACGAGGGCGGCGACCAGGCCGGCGACCCCGGCGTTGACGTGGACCACGGCGCCGCCGGCGAAGTCGAGCACGCCCAGCGAGCCCATCCAGCCGCCGCCCCAGACCTGATGGCAGATCGGCACATAGACCAGCAGGTGCCAGAGGAAGAAGAACAGGACGGAGGCGGAGAATTTGATCCGTTCGGCGAAGGCGCCGGCGATCAGGGCCGGGGTGATGATGGCGAAGGTCAGCTGATAGGCGACCCACAGGAACTCGGGCAGGCCGGGGGCGAGGCTGTGCGCCGTGGACGGGGTCACGCCATTGAGGAAGGCCGCCTGCAGCCCGCCGATGAAGTCGTTGGTGGCCGGGCCGCTGGAGCCGAACGACAGGCTGTAACCGACGGCGAACCAGAGCACGGTGACGATGGCGAAGGCGGCGGTCGAATGGGCGATGGTGGCGATGACGTTCTTGCGCCGGACCATGCCGCCGTAGAACAGGGCCAGACCCGGCAGGGTCATCAGCAGGACCAGCGCCGTCGAGGTCAGGATCCAGGCCGAGGAGGCCTCGTTCAGCTCCAGCGGGGCCTGGTGGGCCAGCAGGGTCGCGGCCTCCGGCGCGGCGGCCAGAACCGGCGTCGCGGCGAGACAGGCGGCGAGGGTGAGAAGCAGGGAGAAAGGTCGAGTCATGCGCGCGCCCAAGCTCTGGAAATCAGAAGGTCCCGGCCCGAACCCGCGTTCGGCGCCGCGGATTGGGATAGGAGACTATTGCGGTGCGGCAGGCAATTCATTTCGTGTGCGGTGCAATACGATGCGGTGACGCTGCGCCATTCCGGGTGCGGGAGCTGCTCACGGCACGGCCTTGCCTCTGGTCTTCGCGCCTGCGTCAGACGCCGTAGAAGTCGCGGTACCAGTCGACGAAGCGTTTGACCCCGACCTCGATCGGCGTCGAGGGGGCGTAGCCGAGGGCAGCGCGGGTCTCGGTCACGTCGGCTTCGGTGCGGACGACGTCGCCGTCCTGCACCGGCATCAGGTTCAGCTCGGCCTTGCGGCCCAGCGCCTCTTCCAGCACGGCGATATAGCGCATCAGCTGTTCGCGGCGGCCGGCGCCGAGGTTGAGGATGCGCCACGGGGCGACGCCGCTGGTCGAGGGGTTGGGTTGCGTCGCGTCCCAGTCGGGATCGACGGCGGCGGGGCGGTCCAGCGCCCCGACCACGCCATCGACGATGTCGTCGACATAGGTGAAGTCGCGCTCCATCTCGCCGTGGCCATAGACGTCGATCGGACGGCCCTCGAGGATGGCCTTGGTGAATTTGAACAGCGCCATGTCGGGGCGGCCCCACGGTCCGTAGACGGTGAAGAAGCGCAGGCCGGTCGAGGGGAAGCTGAACAGGTGGGAATAGGAGTGCGCCATCGCCTCGTTGGCGATCTTGGTGGCGGCGTAGACGGTCAGCGGGTGGGCCACGCCCTGACGCACCGAGAAGGGCAGGGCGCCGTTGGCCCCGAAGGCCGAGCTGGTCGATGCGAAGACCAGATGTTCGGCCCGCACCGCGCGGGCGCCCTCCAGCACCGTCAGGAAGCCGACGACGTTGGAATCGACGTAGCTCTCGGGGTGTTCGAGGCTGTAGCGGACCCCGGCCTGGGCCCCGAGATGGACGATGCGGCGCGGCGCATGGTCGGCGAACAGGGCCGTCATGCCGGGTCGGTCGGCGAGGTCGAGGGTGTGGTGGACGTAGTTGGGATCGGCCTGCAGCCGCGCCAGCCGGGCGTGTTTCAGCGCCGGGTCATAATAGCTGTTCAGATTGTCGACGCCGATCACCGTCTCGCCGCGGGCGAGCAGCCGCTGCGCCGTGTGGAAGCCGATGAAGCCGGCCGAGCCGGTGACGAGGACGGGGCCGTTGCTCATGCGCTCTGGTTAGCGCCCGGCGGCGCGTCCGTCATCCGCCTTCTCCGGCGACGGGCCAGCGGCGCGCCGGTCCCAGCGGGACGAAGCGGATGGCCTGGCCGCCGCCGGGGGCGAGGCGCAGGGTCAGGACGTCGGCCGAGGTGACCTCGCGGCTGGTGATGTCGATCGCCTCGCGGTGGCTCCGGTAGTCGGCGCCGGCGGCGTCGGCGTAGATCTCGGCGCGGTAGCGGCGGCCGGGATCGAGGAAGGCGAGGGGGGCGGTCAGGACGCGCGGCTGCTCGTCGGTGATGGCGCCGAGGAACCATTCGTCCGAGTTACGGTCCTTGCGGGCGATGGTGACGTAATCCCCGACTTCGCCGTTGAGCACCCGGGTGTCGGCCCAGTCGACGGCGACGTCCTTGATGAACTGGAAGGGGCCGGGGTTCTTCTCGTAGTTCTCGAGCAGGTCGGCGGCCATCTGGATCGGGCTGTAGATCGTCACATACAGGGCCAGCTGCTTGGCCCAGGTCGTCTGCACCCCGCCGGGGACGCGGGTCTCCATGCCAAAAATGCCGGGGGTGAAGTCCATCGGCCCGGCCAGCAGGCGGGTGAAGACCAGATTGACCTCATGCTCGGGCGGATTTCCCGGCTGGCCCCAGGCGGCGTATTCCATGCCGCGCGCGCCCTCGCGGGTGATGGTGTTGGGATATGTCCGGCGCAGGCCGGTGTCCTTGACCGGTTCGTGGGCGTTGACGGCGACCTGGTAGCGGGCGGCGGTCTCGACCACGGTCTGGTGGTGGCGGACCATCGACTGGCTCTCGTGCCAGGCCAGATGCGCCTTGCCGTCCGGGCCGGTGACATGGGCCCCGCCGGCGTCGGCGACATAGCCGGTCTTGACCGTATGCCAGCCGTGCCGCTGCATCAGGCCGAAGGCGGCGTCGAGCTGCTGTTCGTAGTGGAAGGCGTTGCCGCCGGTCTCGTGGTGGCCGACGATCTCGACGCCCTTCGCCCGGGCGTGGGCGGCGACGCGTTCGATGTCGAAATCGGGATAGGCCTCGGTGAAGCTGTAGTCCCAGCCGGCGCCGAACCATTCGCCGTCCCAGCCGACATTCCAGCCCTCTACCAGCACGCCGCCGAAGCCGTGCTCGGCGGCGAAGTCGATCTGGCGCAGGGCGTAGTCGGTGGTGGCGCCGTGCTTCGGCCCGGAGTTCCAGCTGCGGGTGTCGAGGTGCATGTCCCACCAGATGCCGATGTATTTCATCGGCTTGAACCAGCTGACGTCGCCCAGTTTGTTGGGCTCGTTGAGGTTCAGGATCAGGCTGGATTCGACGAGGCCGCCGGCCTGGTCGGCGATCTGCAGCGTGCGCCACGGGGTGTGGAAGGGGGTTTGGCGGACGACGGCGGCGCTGGTCAGGCCCGGCGTCAGCATGGCGCGGAATTTGCCGCCCTCGACCCGGCGCAGGTTCATGCCGGAATAGTCGACCAGGGCCGCCTCGTGGATTGACAGGTGCAGGCCATCGTCCAGCCGCATGGTCAGCGGCGTCTGGCACACCCCGACGGCCGAGATCGGCGTGCGGTTGTAGAGATATTCCTCGCGGTTCCACTCGAAGGCCGGGATCCACCAGGCCGTGCCGGGATCGGCGACGCGGAACTCGGTCAGCTCGGCGCCGATGCTGACAGTGGTCAGATTGGGCTGTTCCGGGAACTCGCAGCGGAAGCCGAGGCCGTCGTCATAGAGGCGGAAGACCACGTCCATGCGCCGCATCAGGCCCCAGCGCTCCTGCAGCTCGACGCGCAGCTGGGTGTAGCGATTGCGGACGAAGCGGCGCTCGCCCCACGGCTGCTCCCATGTGTCGTCGTGGCGGGTGACGGTCTGGGTCAGGATGCCGAAGGCGCGCTCCAGCTTGCGGGCGTTGGTGAGCAGGAAGCCGAGGCGGGAGGGGGCGATGACCGGGCGGCCGAGGCGGCTGACCGCATAAGCGACGAAGCCGTCCTTGTCGGCGGTCAGCTCGACGGAGATGACGCCGTCGGGCGAGGCGGCGGTCGCGGCGCCGGGCTGGGGTCCGGTCGGGGCGGCGTCCTGGGCGGCGGCGGCGGCGGGCAGGGCCGAGAGGGCGGCGGTTGCCGAGATCAACGATCGGCGGTTCAGCATCGGGCCACTCCACGCAAACAGGGCCGCGCGGCGCCACGCGACGGCGAGAGGTGTGCCGCAAATCCGGCGGCCGGGCCATGGCGGGAAACCAAACGTGAGCGGCGGCGGCTCAGCCGAGAGCGAGGATCAGTCCGGCCGTGGGCGGCAGGCGGCTGCCGGGTCTCTCGCGGAGATTGACCGCCTCGAGGATCCGCCAGCCGTCCGGGGCGGTCCAGTCGAGGGCCTGTTCGACGGTGTTGAAGACGCACAGCAGCCGCTCGCCCGCCAGCTCGCGCTCGAAGCACAACAGGCCCGGGGGCGCGTCCAGCAGCCGCATCTCGCCGCGAGTCAGGGCCGGATGGGCCTTGCGCAGGGCGACCAGACGCCGGGTGAGGTGCAGCATCGAGTCCGGATCGGGCTCCTGCCGGTCGACGGCGAGGGCGAGGTGGCGCGGATCGACCGGCAGCCACGGCTCGGCGGTCGAAAAGCCGCCATGGGGCTGGTCGGCCGACCACGGCATCGGGGTGCGGGCTCCGTCGCGGCCGAGGGTCTGGGGCCAGTTGGCGATGGCCTCGGGGTCGACCAGCCGGTCGAACGGCACCTCGGCCTGGGGCAGGGCCAGTTCCTCGCCCTGGTAGATGAAGACATTGCCGCGCAGGCACATCAGCAACAGCATGGCCATGCCGGCGAAGGCGCGCGGGTCGCGCCCGCCGGCCCAGCGCGAGACCGCGCGCGGCGCGTCGTGGTTGGAGAAGGCCCATGACGGCCAGCCCTGACCGTCGCGGCCGTGCCAGGTCTCGGCCCCCTGCCGCGCCAGCTGGTCGCTGAAGGTCGGGGCGTAGAGGTAGAGGAAGCCGTAGGCGCTGTTCAGATGCTCTTCGCCGGCGGTGAAGGCCTGCATCTCGGCCTCGGGGTGGTCGCCGGCCACCTCGGCCACGCTGAAGCGGCCGCCGTAACTGTCGGTCAGGGCGCGGACGCGTTTGAGGAAGTCGACGATCTGCGGCTGCGACTGGTTGTGGATCTTGTCCTGGAAGTCGAACGGCCGGGTGCGCTTGCCGCCGGGCGGCAGGGGCGGATTGTCCCGCAGCCGCGGGTCGTGCATGGCGAAATTGATCGCGTCGAAGCGGAAGCCGTCGACGCCGCGGTCCAGCCAGAAGCGGGCGACGTCCAGCAGGGCGTCCTGCACGTCGGGCAGATGCAGGTTCAGTTGCGGCTGCTCGAGGAGGAAATTGTGCATATAGTACTGGCCGCGCCGGGCGTCCCACGTCCAGGCCGGGCCGCCGAACACCGACTGCCAGTTCGAGGGCGGCGTGCCGTCGTCCTTCGCATCGGCCCAGACGTACCAGTCGGCCTTGGCATTGGCGCGCGACTGGCGGCTTTCGTGGAACCAGGCGTGCCGGTCCGAGGTGTGGGCGAAGACCAGATCGATGATGATCTTCAGGCCGAGTGCGTGGGCCCGGGCGATCAGGGCGTCGAAGTCGTTCAGGGCGCCGAAGACCGGATCGACGGCGCGGTAGTCGGAGACGTCGTAGCCGAAATCCTTCATCGGCGAGGTGAAGAAGGGCGACAGCCAGACGGCGTCGACGCCGAGCGAGGCGATGTGGTCGAGGCGGTCGGTGACGCCCTGCAGGTCGCCGACGCCGTCGCCGTTGCTGTCGGCGAAGCTGCGCGGATAGACCTGATAGATGACCGCGCCGCGCCACCATTCGGCGGCGTCGGGCCCGGTCGGCGGAGCGTCGGAATGCTGTTCGGTCAAGCTCAATCCCCGGATTCGGGCCAGACTAGCGCGGGCGGGGCCGGCTGTGGATAGCGGCCACTTTTGGTTACGGATCGGGTAAAACGTCTGGACGCAGCCCAATGACGGTGAAACCGTTTACGCAAGCGTCGTGCGCATCGGATGCGCGACCACCCGGGGAGTGAGATGACCGACCAACAGACGCCGGCGCGCGGAGGGACCACCCTCGCCTTCGCCTATGTGACCACCCTGTTCTTCGCCTGGGGCTTCGCCACGGCGCTAATCGATCCGTTGATCGCGGCGGTGAAGGGCGTCTTCGACCTGAACTTCACCGAGGCTCTGCTGACCCAGTTCGCCTGGTTCACGGCCTATGGCGTGGTCTCCCTGCCGGCGGCGGCGGTGCTGGCGCGGCTGGGTTACGCCCGGTCGATCGTCGGGGCCCTGGCGGTGATGGTGCTCGGGGCGTTGATCGTGCCGCTGTCGACCCTCGCGGACTTCTACCCCGGGGTGCTGGTCGCCCTGTTCGTCATCGCCGCCGGCGTGACCCTGTTGCAGGTTGCGGCCAATCCGCTGGCGGCGTCGCTGGGCTCGCCCAAGGGGTCGCATTTCCGGCTGGTGTTCTCGCAGGCCTTCAACTCGCTGGGCACGGTGGTCGGGCCGCTGCTGGGCGCGACCGTCATGCTGTCGGGCGGCATCTTCGCCGTCGGCGGCGTCAGCGCCCTGGCATCGCCCACCGCCCTGCTGCTGATCCTGCTCGGCGTCGGCTTCGGCCTCGTCGCCGGCCTGCTGGTCGGCGCCCTGCGCAAGGACGTCAAGGGCTGGCTGGTCGTCGGCGCGGCGGCGGGTCTGGTCGTCGGCTGGGTGATCTTCCTGCACAACTACGTCGGCGGCATGGGCGGCTATGCGGCCTCGGCCGCCGCCTCGGCGGCGAGCGTGGCGGCGGAGGCGGCTCCGGTGGTGATGGACGAGACGGCGCGGGCCGCGACCCTGCGCAACATCGACACCATCTTCATCGGCCTGGCGGTGTTCTTCGCCCTGCTGGGTGGCTTCATCTGGACCGTGCGCGGCAAGCTGACCTCGGCGAGCGCGGCCAGCGCGGCGGCGGAAACGCCGGGTTCCCCGCTCAAGGCGCTGAACTCGCGCTGGGCCGTGTTCGGCGCGATCGCCATCTTCATCTACGTGGGCTCGGAAGTGACCATCGGCAGCCTGATGACCAATCTGCTGCATTCGGACCGCACCCTCGGCTTGCCGATCCACGATGCGGGCAGGCTGGTGGCGCTGTACTGGGCCGGCGCCCTGATGGGCCGCTTCGCCGGCAGCGCCTTCCTGACGCGGGTGCCGGCGGGCGTCCTGCTGTCGGTCTGCACCGCCTGCGCCGCCGTCCTGTGCCTGATCGTCACCCAGACCGGCGGCGTCAACGCGGCGTTCGCGGCCCTCGCCGTGGGCCTGTTCAACTCGATCATGTTCCCCGCCATCTTCACCCTGACGCTGGAGCGGTCCACGGCCGGGGCGTCGGCGACCTCCGGCCTCCTGTGCATGGCCATCATCGGCGGGGCGATCCTGCCGCTGATCGGCGGCCGGGTGGCGGACCTGAGCAATCTGAACATGGCCTTCCTGGTGCCGATGATCGGCTATGTGCTGCTGACGGTGTTCGCGGTGGCGGCCGCGCGCACCCGAGCCCGGGGCAGCGACGTGGTGGCGGCGCCGGCCTCGCACTGACCGCAACGGGCGGGCGAAACGAGGGCCGTCGGGGGAGCATCCCCGGCGGCCCTTGCGCGTTCCGGAGGGTCCGCCATCATCGGGCCGGGCGGCACGGAGACTGACGGTATGCGCGCATGGGTGCTGGGCGGCCTGCTGGCCCTGATCGCGGGCCACGCCTGGGCCGAGGTGACGGTGACCTTCTACGCCCACCCCGGCGCCCGGGTGCGGGGCGGCGATCTGCTGTTTCCCCATGCCTATGTGCATGCCGAGGGGACCGAGGAGGTCACGGGCCAGCCGGTCGACTGGTCGGCCGGCTTTACCGCGAAGAGCCCCGGTCCGCATCTGCTGTTCGCGCGCGGCGGCGGCGTGGTGACGGCCCCGGACGCCCGCTATGTCGACGAGGGAAAGCCGTTCCTGACGCTGACGGTCGATGACGCCACCTGGCATGCGCTGAAGGCCCGCGCCGAGTGGTGGAACAGCCCCGAAGGCTCGGTCTATGACCTGCGGCGGCGCAACTGCATCACCTTCATCGCCGATCTGGCGCGGATCGCCGGCCTGCGCACGGCGCCGGAGCCGTCGATGAAGCCCGGCTCCTTCCTCGAGGCGACGGCGGCGCTGAACCCGGCGGCGGCGTGGCGCGAGGCGCGTCCGATCCCGGCCGGGACCGCGCCCTCCACAGAACCCGCAGCCGCCGGATGAGGCGGTTGGCGCGGCGCGGCAGGCCCCGAGGCTTATCTCGATAAAATGATTGCCCTTTTCCTCGCCGCGGCCCTAGCCTCCGATCGGGGCGTGAGTTGGGGTGTGGATCCGTGCGGATTCGTTGGTCGGGATCGATTCCCGGATGGCTGTTGCTGGCGGCGATCGCGGCTCCGCTGACGGCGTGTGGCGGTGGCGGTGGCGGTGGCGGAGGCGGCGGGGGTGGCATCGTTTCGCCGGTTCCCCCAGCCCCGCCGCCGCCCCCGCCGCCTCCGCCACCGGCCGTTGTCACGCCCCCCAGCGCGAACTCGGACGAGTACCGGCGCAACTACGCCGTCGCGAACACGGGCGCGATCAAGGCGTGGGAGGCCGGCGCGACCGGGGCGGGCGTCCGGGTCGCGGTGATCGATTCCGGCATCGACTTCAGCCAGGCCGACCTGCAGGGCCGCATCTCGGCCGCCTCCACGGACGTCATCGCGGGCCGAAACGCGCCGCAGGGCGGCGACGATCACGGAACCCGGGTGTCGGGCGTGATCGCTTCGAACTTCAACGGGTTCGGCACGATCGGCGTCGCCTACCAGTCCACCATCGTCTCGATCCGGGCCGACATCAGCGACTGTGAGGAGCCCGAGGACGATGTCTGTTTCCAGGCCTCGGACCTGACGCGCGCGATCGACTACGCCATCGCCCAGGGCGTCCCGGTCGTCAACATGTCGCTGGGCGGCTCTGAACCCATGGGGGGCGCCTTCGAAGCGGCCCTGGCGCGCGCCATCAACGCCGGAATCGTCTTCACCATCGCGGCGGGCAACGAGGGCGGAGAGAGCCCCGAGTGGCCCGGCCGCTACGCCACCGACCCGCGCTATGCCGGAGGCATCATCGTCGTCGGCGCCCACAATTCCGTCAACGAGATCGCCGGCTTCTCCAACCGCGCCGGCGTGTCCGCGGCCAGCTATCTGAGCGCCGCCGGGGTCGGCGTGGTGGCCGGATGCGATCAGTCCTCGTGCTGGCGCGTGAATGGCACTTCCTTCTCGGCGCCGGCCGTCGCCGGCGCCCTCGCCCTGCTGTTGCAGGCCTTTCCCAACCTTTCCGGAAAGGACGCCGTGGCGATCCTTCTGACGACCGCGCGTGAGGCCGGGGACCCGGGCGTCGATCCGGTCTACGGCCGGGGGCTGCTGGACATCGCCCAGGCGTTTCAGCCCGTCGGGACGACCAGCGTCCCGATGACTTCCGGGGCCACGCTGTCCGTTACGACCCAGCAGTTTTCCTATACGGGCGCGGCCTTTGGCGACGCCCTGCGGACAGGGGCGGCGCTCACCACCGTCGGGCGCGACGCGTTCGACCGCCTGTTCCGGGTCGATCTGGGCGCGGCCTATGGCGCCGCGCCCAGAGCCGACCGCGCCCGCCTGCCTGGCGCCGACAGACGGCAGGCGACCCTCAGCCTGGCCACGCCGCTGGGTGGACGGCTGTCGCTGACCTCGGGCGTTGCGATCGATGACGAGGCTTATGATCCCGCGGCTGCCAGCCACGCCCTGACACCTTGGCTGGACGAGGGCCGGCGCGACGATGTGATGGTGGAATACTCCGCCGGAGCGGGCGCGGTCGCGGTCTGGCGAGGCCGGAACGGCGCCCGGTCCCCCTTCGAACTCGGCGCCGCAGACGGGTTCGCCACGCTCGCCCAGGTGGATCGCGCGTGGCTGGGGGCGGTGCGCCTCGGGGCGCTGACCCTGACCGCCGACGCCGGCGTCGGCGACCGGCCGATGCCGTTCGAGGCGGCCGAACAGGATGTCTCGCGCTACACTCGCTTCGCCCTGGACTGGCAGGCGGCCGACGCGGTGCGGATGACCTTCGCGGGCGGCGACCTGTCGGAGCGAATGGGTCCGCTCGGCGCCTTTGCGCCGGTCGGGTCCGGGTTCGAGATGCCGAGCGAGACGGCCTTCGCCGCGGTCTCGGGGCGGTTTCGCCTGGCGCCCAATCTGTGGCTCGACGCGGAGGCCGGCTGGGCCAGAACCGGTCTGTCGGGTCAGTTCATGGCGCTGTCGGAAGCGGCGATCAGCTCCAACTGGCGGTTCGGCCTGTCAACGGTCTGCAGCGAGCTGGGGCTCGGGTGCCGGTCCCTGACGTGGTCGATCTCCCAGCCGTTGCGGGTCGAGAGCGGCCAGTTCAGCGCTTGGCTGGCCGATGCGCCGCTGGCCTATTTCGATCCGCTGACCTTCTCTGAGAGGCGCTTCTCCGCCAGCCCGACCGGTCGCCAGATCGACCTCGCCTTGGGCAGCCTGCATCAGTTGCCGGACGGATCGCATCTGAGCCTGCGCGCCGTCGTCACGCGGGATGACCGGCATGTGCGGGACGCTGCTCCGGCCGTGGGCGTGACGGGGCAGTGGCGGACGACGTTCTAGACGCCCCGGCCGGGTGCGGCTGGCGCTGGCCGACGCCAGAGTCTAGACGAACGCTTGGACGTTTGGAGCGCGGCATGGTGGTATTTCCGGTCATCCTCTGTGGCGGCGCCGGAACGCGCCTGTGGCCGGCGTCGCGACCGAACAGCCCCAAGCAGTTTCTCGATCTGGTCGGCGACCTGTCCCTGTTCCAGGAGACGGCCCGCCGCGTCGCGCCCCTGACCGAGGGGGGTGGGCGGCTCATCATCGTCGCCGGCGAGGGCCATAGGGACGCTATCGTCCAGCAACTGGCGGCGCTCTCGCTGGAGGCCACCGTCCTGCTGGAGCCCGAGGGCCGCGACTCGGCGGCGGCCATGGCGGCGGCGGCGGTGTGGATCAGCCGGCGGTCGCCCGACGGCATCGCCCTGTTCGTGGCCTCGGATCATCATATTCCGGACTCGGAGGCCTTCCGGCGTTCGGTGATGACCGGCGCGCCCGCCGCGGCCGACGGCGAGATCGTCACTTTCGGCGTGCGGCCGACCGGCCCGTCGTCGGCCTATGGCTATATCGAGCCCGAGTCGCCGGGCCTGTCCCGGGTCCGGCGTTTTGTCGAAAAGCCCGACCGCGAACGGGCCGAGGCCTATGTCCGGGACGGCTTCCTGTGGAACAGCGGCAACTTCATGGTCCGCGCCGACGTCCTGCTGGGCGAGCTGGAGGCGTTCGCCCCTGAGGTCGCTGCGGCGGTGGCGCAGGCGGTTCCGGAGTCGGCAGACGACATCGTGCTCCTGTCCGACGCCTTCCTCCGCTCGCCGCGAATCTCGATCGACTATGCGGTCATGGAGCGGAGCGGGCGGGTCTCGGTCCTGCCCGTGGATTTCCGCTGGTCCGACCTCGGAGCATGGGATGCGGTCGCCGCCGTCGACGCCGGGCAGAAGGGCGTCTGGGTCGGCGCGCCGGGCGACACCTGTCTGGTCCGGGCGGCGGAAGGCATGGTGGTGGCGACGGCGGGCGTCAGGGATCTGGCGATCATCGTCGAATCCGACGCCGTGCTGGTCTGCAGCCTCGACCGGGCGCAGGAGGTCAAGGCGCTTGTGGACCGCATACGCCAGACCTCCCCCGCCCATGCCGAGGGGCGGACGGCGGCGACGCTGGAACAGCAGGCGCAGGCGTTAGATCGCTGGATGCGGCTCGAGGCCCTGCCGTTGTGGGCCACGCTCGGCGTCGACGAGGACGGCGGCTTCCACGAGACCCTCGACCAAGGCGGGGCGAGCGCCAGCCCGTTCCGCCGGGCCCGGGTCCAGGCGCGGCAGGCCTGGGCCTTCAGCGTCGCCGGCCGGGCGGGGTGGACGGGCCCTTGGAGCCGTCTGGTCAGCGAGGGGCTGGACCGGTTCGAGGCCACCCACCGGCGGCCGGACGGCCTGTACCGCACCCTGGTGTCCAACACGGGCGAAGTGATCGACGACACCGCCCTGCTGTACGACCAAGCCTTCGCCCTGCTGGCCTTCGCCGGGGCGGTCGAGGCCGGGGTCGAGCCGGAGCGGCTGACGGCGCGGGCCCATGCGCTGCGCGAGGCCCTCGCCGCTTATGCCCACCCGGCCGGGGGCTGGCGCGAGGCCGGGGCGGATCCGTATCAGGCCAATGCCCACATGCATCTGCTGGAGGCCTGTCTCGCCTGGGAGGCGCTGGAGCCCGCGGGCGCGTGGACGGCGATGGCCGACGAGATCGTCGGTCTGGCGCAGCGCTTCTTCATCGAGCCGCAGGGGGGCGCCCTGCGGGAGTTCTTCGAGGCGGACTGGAGCCCGGCCGGTGACCCGCCGGGCGGCCCGATCGAGCCCGGTCACCAGTTCGAATGGGCCTGGCTGCTGACTCGCTGGGGCCGGGCGCGACGCGATGACCGGGCCGACGGGGCGGCGGTCCGGCTTTATGAAGCGGGGATGCGGGGGGTCGACGCCGCAAGGGGCGTGGCGGTCGACCAGATGGGCGGGGGTCTGGAGGTTCGCGTCTCCCGGGCCCGGCTCTGGCCGCAGACCGAACGGTTGAAGGCCGCGCTGATCCTGGCGCGAGGTGGGCACGACGGACGGGCGGCGGAGGCGCTGACAAGCTTGCGCCGGTATCTGCAGCCCGGCGGTCTGTGGCGCGACAAGCAGGAGGCCGATGGACGCTTCGTCGAGGAACCGGCGCCGGCGAGCTCGCTCTATCATATCACCTCCGCCTGGAGTCAGCTGCGCGAGACCCTCTCCCTGGGGTCGGGTGGTGGAGCGCCCCCGTGATCGCAGGACGGTCAGTGCTGGCGGTCATCACCGCCCGGGGCGGTTCACGGGGGCTGCCGCGCAAGAACGTGCTGCCGTTCCGGGGGAGGCCGCTGATCGGATGGACCATAGCGGCGGCGCAGGCCTCGGGTCGGATCGATCGGTTGGTCCTGTCCTCCGACGACCCGGAAATCATCGCGGTGGCTGAAGGCCTCGGTTGCGAGGCGCCCTTTCGGCGAACACCGGCGCTGTCCGGCGGCGCCGCGACCTCGATCGATGTGGTGCTCGACGCGCTGGACCGGGTCCCCGGATACGACGTGGTGGTCCTGCTGCAGCCGACTTCGCCCCTGCGCACGGCCGCGGATATCGACGGAACGCTCGATCGCATGGCGGCCGCGGGGGCGCCTGGCTGCGTGTCCGTACGGGAAGCGCAAAGTCATCCGTGGCTCGTGTTCGGCCAAGACGGGGAGGGGCGACTGAACCCGTTCGCGCCGCCGCCCGGCGGGGCGAGCTCGAGGCGACAGGACCTGCCGCCGGCCTTCGTGCTGAACGGGGCGGTCTATGCCGCCGAGGTGGCATGGCTGCGGCGCGAAAGGGTCTTCGTCAGACCGGGCGAGACCGTGGCGTGGGAGATGCCGGCGGATCGGTCAGCCGATATCGACACGCTGGAAGACTTTCAGGCGGCCGAGCGATTGGCGGAGGGCTGACCGCTCAGGGCCGGAGTTCGCCGCCGGACCGGCGTTTCGCCTCGATCTCCCGCTCGACCGCTTCCAGCGCCTGGGCCCGCGACCCCGCCGAAGCGTGGCCGATCTGCGGGAAGCGGACCCGCCAGTTGGACTCGCCGAATCGGCGCCAGAATGGGGCGGCGACCGTCGGATCGTAGCCGGCGCGGGCGAGGAGGTAGAGGCCGGCGCGATCGGCCTGCTGTTCAGCTCCGCCGCCGCCGCTTTCGGCCTTCCATGCGCCGTCGTTGGCGCGCCGCGCCGCACCGCCCGCTTCGTTCCACGGGCGGTGACCAAGGACATGGTGGGCCAGCTCGTGACCGAGGATCAACGCCAGCTCGTCGTCGGTCCGGGCGAATTCGGCCAGGGCCGTGCTGATGAAGAGGCGCCGCCCGTCGGCGCGGGCGTTCAACTCGTCGGAGGGGTCGAGCTGGACGTCGTAGCCGCAGGCGCGTTCAGGGGTCAACGCGATGTGGATGCGGTCGTCTCCGCGCTGGACCATGAAGGTCGTTCGCCCGCTCGCCAAGGCGGTGTCGATGACCCGCAGATTCCGCTCCAGCCCGGTCCATGAGGGGGCGGATTCGCCATCGCCCGGATTGAGTTCGGCGCCGGCCGCCTCGACGATCAGATCGCCAGGCGCGAATCCGGCCGCAGCGGCGGGAGAGTCCGGCGGGACGGCGAGCACGCCCGGAAGGTCGCCGATGAGGCCGAACCGGCTTTCGGCGTGAGGCCGCAGGTCGAGGCTGTATTGTCTCGCCGAATGCAGGGCCCAGCCCGCCGACGTCCGGACCACGGGGCAAAGGTCGGCATTGGCTGTCGACAGGCGCCACGCGACCCGGGCGACGCGCTGGTCCAGATCCGTGAGCGCCGTGAGCCGTCCGGCCGCTGCGTCCAGCTCGGCCGTGGACAGCACGGGACGTGTCGACGACGCGCTGCCGCATCCGCTGAGGGCCGCGATACAGACGAGGGCCAGGGCCAAGGATGGTTGACGGTGCGGCTTCATAGCCGACGTTTATCGGTGGGGAAGGCGTGAGCCAAGCGCCGGCTTCCGCCCGTCTGTCACGCGCCAGACATCAAAAAGGCCACCCGGCGAGCCGGATGGCCTTCAAGATTATAGCTGACGATGGCCGGCAAGCCGGACGTCGTCTGAAATCTGTCTTAGTCGCTTTCGCTGTCGTCTTCCGACACCACCACGACGGCGGCGACGAGAACGGCGGCGCCGATCAGCAGGACCGGAAGCGGCACGCCGGCGAATTCCGAAGATTCACCAGCAGCAGCGCCGACGCGGTCGCCAACGCGAGTCACGGCGGAGTTCGAACCGGCAGCGGCCGCTTGGCCGGCAACCAGGAGCAGGCCAGCCGTAACGGCGGCGATGGTCTTACGCATGTAGATCCCCTTGATTAACGTTGTGCCGAAAGCGCAAACGCCCCAGTCACGGGCTTCATACAATCGGAGTGGGCGGATATGCAAGTCAAAATTCGCGATGTGAGCGGTTCCCCGCCGCCCGACTGCCCTTGTCGCGACAGTAAACGAAATCTACCGACAATTCTGCCACGGTCGCTGCCGCGGTCGTCGGTCCGGTGGCCGGCTGCGTCGGAACAGCAGGAAAATCAATGAATCTGGCCGGTCGACGCATTCTGGTTACGGGCGCCGATGGATTCATCGGCTCGCATCTGACCGAGCGGCTAGTGCGTCGAGGCTGCGAGGTCCGGGCCTTCGTCCAGTACAACAGCTTGGGATCCTGGGGCTGGCTGGACGACAGCCCTGTCGACGTTCGTCGCAACCTTGACGTGTTCGCGGGCGATATTCGCGACCCCCACGGGGTGCGCACGGCCATGACCGGATGCGACGTGGTGCTGCATCTCGCCGCCCTGATCGCCATCCCCTACAGCTATCACTCGCCCCAGACCTATGTTGAGACCAATGTCCTCGGCACGCTGAACATCGTCCAGGCGGCGCGCGATCTGGGCGTCGAGCGGGTGGTCCACACCTCGACCAGCGAGGTCTATGGCACCGCCCGGTTCGTGCCGATCACCGAAGCCCATCCGCTGCAGGGCCAGTCGCCCTATTCGGCCAGCAAGATCGGCGCGGACCAGATCGCCCTGAGCTTCCACGCGGCCTTCGGCACGCCGGTGACGGTGATCCGGCCGTTCAACACCTATGGGCCGCGGCAATCCGCGCGGGCGGTGATCCCGACGGTCATTACCCAGGTCGCGGCGGGCGCGGGCGAGATCAAGCTCGGCGCCGTGCATCCGACGCGCGACTTCACCTACGTTTCCGACACCGCGCGCGGCTTCGAGGCCGTGGCGGAATGCGACGCGGCCGTGGGCCAGACGGTCAACGTCGGCAGCGGCTTCGAGGTCTCCATCGGCGACACCGCGCGCCGGATCATCGCCCTGATGGGCCGCGACGTGGCCATCGTCACCGACGACCAGCGCCTGCGCCCCGAGGCCAGCGAGGTCGAGCGGCTGTGGGCCGACAGCAGCCTGATGCAGTCCCTGACCGGCTGGTCGCCCGACTACGGCGGCGGCGAGGGCTTTGATCGCGGGCTGCGGGACACCATCGACTGGTTCAGCGACCCGGCCAATCTGGCCCGCTACAAGGCGGATCGGTACGTGCTGTGAGCCTGCCCGAGAGCGTCCTCGCGGCGGTGCGCGCCGCCCTGCCGGCGTCGGACGGCGGCGTCGCCCTGCATGAGCCCGAGTTCCGGGGGCAGGAGTGGACCTATCTGAAGGACTGCCTTGACACCGGCTGGGTCTCGTCCGTCGGCGCCTATGTGGACCGCATCGAGCGCGACCTCGAAGCCATCACCGGCGTCGCCCACGCGGTTGCGACCTCGAACGGCACGGCGGCGCTGGACATCTGCCTGCGCCTCGCCGGGGTGCGGGCGGGGGACGAGGTGCTGGTCCCGACCCTGACCTTCGTCGCCACGGCCAACGCCGTGGCCTATCAGGGCGCGACGCCGCATTTCGTCGACTCCGAGGCGGAGACCCTCGGGGTCGATGCGGTCCGGCTGGAGGCGTACCTCGGGGAGACCGCGCGGATCGAGGGCGACGTCTGCGTCAACACCCGCACCGGAGCGCCGATCCGGGCGCTGATGGTGATGCACGTCTTCGGCCATCCCTGCGAGCTGGACGGTCTGGCCGAGGTCGCGGCGCGCTGGAAGCTGGCGCTGGTCGAGGACGCCGCCGAGGGCCTCGGCTCGAGCTGGAACGGCCGGCATGTCGGTAATGTCGGTCTCGTCTCGGCCCTCAGTTTCAACGGCAACAAGATCGTCACCACCGGCGGCGGCGGCGCCATACTGACCAACGACCCCGACCTCGCCCGCCGCGCCAAGCACCTGTCCACGACGGCGCGCGTCCCGCACAAATGGTCGTTCGTGCATGATGAGGTCGGCTGGAATTACCGGATGCCCAACCTCAACGCCGCCCTCGGCTGCGCCCAGCTGGAGCGTCTGCCTGATATGCTGGCGCGCAAGGCGGCGCTGGCCCGGCGCTATGCCGGGGCGTTCCGCGACGTGGAGGGCGTGCGTCTGATGGCCGCCCGGCCCGGGGCCGAGGTCAACCACTGGCTCAACGCCCTGATCCTCGACCGGCCTGACATGGCCATGCGCGACGCCCTGCTGGAGACGCTGAACAACGCCGGCATCATGGCCCGGCCGCTGTGGACGTTGATGCACCGGCTGCCGATGTACGCCGCCTGTCCCCGCGACGCCCTGCCGGTGGCCGAGGCGCTGGAGGCCAGCGTCGTCAACATTCCGAGCAGCGCCCGGCTGGCTGACGCATGAGCGGGCCCCGCCGGATCTGCGTCGTCACTGGCGGCCGGGCCGACTACGGCCTGCTGCAGTGGGTGATGCACGACATCCGCGCGGCCGAAGGTCTGGAGCTGCAACTGATCGCCACCGGCTCGCACCTAGAGCCCGCGTTCGGCATGACGGCCGACCAGATCGAGGCCGACGGCTTCCGCATCGACGCCCGCGCGCCGCTGGGTCTTCAGGCGGACGGTCCGGGTGATACGGTGCGGGCCATGGCGCGCGGCCTGACCGGGTTTTCGGAGGCGCTGGAGACGCTGCGGCCCGACATCATGCTGGTGCTGGGTGATCGCTACGAGATCTTCGCGGCGGCGCAGGCCGCCCTGATCCATGGCGTGCCGATCGCCCACATCGCCGGCGGCGACACGACGGAGGGGGCCTTCGACGAAAGCATCCGCCACGCCCTGACCCAGATGGCGCACATCCATCTGACCACCCACGAGACCTCCGCCCGGCGCGTCCGCCAGATGGGGGCCGCGCCCGACCGGGTCCATGTCGTCGGCAGCCCCGGGCTGGACCAGCTACGGCGTCGGCCCCTGGTGGACCGGGTGGCGCTGGAGGCCGCGCTCGGCGCGCCGCTGGGTCCGCGGAACATCCTCGTGACCTTCCATCCCGTGACCCTGACCGCCGACCGCGGGCAGGCGGAGTTCGCGGCCCTGCTGGCGGCGCTGGACGCCCTGCCGGCCGATGTCGTGAAATGGATCACCCGCCCGAACGCGGATCCGGGCCACCGCGCGATAGAGGAGGCGCTCGACGCCTGGGCCCGTGACCGGCCCGACGTGCGGGTCTTCGCTTCCCTCGGCCAATTGCGCTACCTGTCGCTGATGGCCCAGGTCGATGCGGTGGTCGGCAACTCTTCCAGCGGACTGTATGAGGCGCCGTCCTTCGGCGTGCCGACGGTCGACATCGGCGACCGCCAGAAGGGCCGGCTGGCCGCCGCCTCGGTGATCCGCTGCGCGCCCGACGCCGAAGCCATCGCCGCCGCCGTGCGGGAGGCGTTCGCTCTTGACTGCGCCGGTGTCGTCAATCCCTATGGCGACGGCTTCAGCGCCGGACGCATCGTCGGGATCCTGCGCGACGCCCCGCCGCGCGAGGTCTTGCTGGCAAAGGCCTTCCACGAGGTCGGCGCATGACCGGCGTCTTCGTCATCGCGGAGGCGGGGGTCAATCACGACGGCTCGCTGGACGACGCCCGCCGGATGATCGACGTCGCCGCTGAAGCGGGCGCAGATGCGGTGAAATTTCAGACCTTCCAGGCCGAACAGCTGGTCACGCGCCGCGCCGGCAAGGCGGCCTACCAGACCCGCAACACCGGCGAGGACGGCGGCCAGCTGGCCATGCTCAAGGCGCTGGAGCTGGCGCACGCGGACCACAGGGGCCTGGCCGACCACGCCGCCGCGCGCGGCGTCCGGTTCATGTCGACGGCCTTCGATCTGGACAGCCTCGCCTTCCTCGCCGCGCTCGACATGCCGGCGATCAAGATTCCCTCCGGCGACCTGACCTGGGGCGCCATGCTGCTGGCGGCGGCCCGGCTGGACCAGCCGCTGATCGTCTCGACCGGCATGGCCGACCTCGACGAGATCCGCGACGCCCTGTCGGTGATCGCCTTCGGCCTGACGCGGACGGACACGCCGACGGGCCGGGCCGATCTGGCCGAGGCCTTCGCCAGCCCGGCCGGTCAGGCGCGTCTGCGCGAGCG
This sequence comes from Brevundimonas sp., assembly GCF_046295595.1. Taxonomy (GTDB): domain Bacteria; phylum Pseudomonadota; class Alphaproteobacteria; order Caulobacterales; family Caulobacteraceae; genus Brevundimonas. Next base: position 24,580 of record NZ_JBKBMX010000001.1, read on the forward strand.
CGTCACCCTGCTGCACTGCACGACGGAATATCCCGCCCCGCTGACGGCGGTGAACCTGCGCGCCATCGATGTGATGGCCGAAACCTTCGGCCTGGCGGTCGGCTATTCTGACCATACGCTCGGGACCAGCGTGGCCATCGCCGCCGTCGCCCGCGGCGCGACGGTGATCGAAAAGCATTTCACCCTCGACCGGACCCGGCCCGGTCCGGATCACGCCGCCTCGCTGGAGCCCGCCGAACTGGCGGCGATGATCGCCGCCATCCGTGACGTCGAGATCGCCCTGGGCCGTCCGGTCAAGGCGCCGGCGCCCGAGGAGCTGGCCAACCGCGCCATCGCCCGGCGCAGCCTCGTGGCCGCCCGCCCGATCGCCGCGGGCGAACCGCTGGGCCTCGACAATCTGACCGCCAAACGGCCCGCCGACGGCGTCTCGCCGATGGAGGTCTGGTCGATGCTCGGTCGCCCGGCCGCGCGCGCCTTCGCCGCCGACGAGGCGGTCGAGGCATGAGCGGACGCCCTGTCATCGTGGTCGGCGCCGGGGGTCATGGCGCGGTCGTGGCCGACGCCCTGCTGGCCGAGGGGCGCGCCGTTCTGGGCTTCGTCGATCCGGATTCCGACGCCGCGAGCGGCCTGCCCGGCCTTGACCTGCTGGGCTCCGACGACAGCCTTGACCCGCAAGCCGGCTATGACCTCGCCAACGGAATCGGCGGGACCGGGACGGGCGGGGGACCCGATCTGAGGCGGCGCGTTCAGGAAAGGCTGGAGGCGCTGGGCTTCCGCTTCACGGGCGTGCGCCATCCCTCGGCCGTGGTTGCCTCGCATGTCGCCGTGGCCGACGACGTCCAGCTCCTGGCCCGCAGCGTGATCCAGACCGGCGCCTGGATCGGGACCGGGGCGATCATCAACACCGGCGTCATCATCGAGCACGGCTGCCGGATCGGCCCCTTCGCCCATTGCGCCAGCGGCGCCATCCTGTGCGGCGACGTCGAGATCGGCGAGGGCTCGCACATCGGCGCGGGCGCGGTGATCAGGCAGGGCGTCCGGCTGGAGGCGGGGGTGGTGGTCGGCGCGGGCGCGGTCGTGCTCGACGCCGGTTCCGGCGCGGGCATGCTGATCGGCGTACCGGCCAGACGCAGGGGACAAGCATGAAGGCGTGGGACAGGGCCCTGATCGGGCCGGAGGCGACCTATCGGGATGCCCTGGTGTCGATCGACACGACCGGCGCCGGCATGGCGCTGATCGTCGACGGGGAGCGGCGCCTGCTGGGCGTGCTGTCCGACGGCGACCTGCGCCGGGCGCTGATCCGCGGCGCCGGGCTGGAGGACACCGCCCTGACCGGGGCCAATCGTGAGCCGTTCTGCATCGACCAGCATCAGGACCGCGCGGCCACCCTGACCATGCTGCGGGCGCACGGCCTGCGCCAGCTGCCGGTGCTGGACGCGGGACGACGGGTGGTCGGCCTGACCACGGTTTCGGACTTCCTCAACATCCCGATCCGCAGCAGCCCGGTGGTGATCATGGCCGGGGGCAAGGGCGAGCGGCTGGCGGAACTGACCCGCGACACGCCCAAGCCGATGCTGAAGGTCGGCCCGCGGCCGATCCTCGACACCATCGTCGGCAATCTGGCCGGGCAGGGGTTCCGGAACTTCTGGCTGGCGGTGAACTACAAGGCCGACCAGATCGAGCGGCATTTCGGCGACGGCTCGGCGCTTGGCCTCGACATCCGCTACCTGCGCGAGGAGAAGCCGCTGGGCACCTGCGGCGCCCTGGCCCTGCTGCCGTCGCAGGCGGAGCCGGTGGTGGTGACCAATGGCGATATTCTCGCCAAGGTCGACTACGGCCATGTGCTGGACTCGCATGTCGAGGCGGAGGCCGACGCGACCGTCGTGGTGCGCGAGTATGAGATGCAGGTGCCGTTTGGCGTGGTCAACGCCGCCGAGGGCCGCATCCTGCGCATCGACGAAAAGCCGACGCAGACCTTCACCATCAGCGCCGGCGCCTATGTGCTGTCGCCCGGTGCGCTGGCGCGGGTGCCGACCGACGCCTATTGCGACATGCCGACGCTGATCGCCGACCTGATCGCCGCCGGGCGACCGGTGCGGCAACAGCGCGCCGAGGGGTACTGGATGGACATCGGCCGCCCGCCCGATTATGCGCAGGCCAATGCGGATTTTGGAGCGGTGTTCGAGGGTTAGGGGAGGCGCACTCGCCCTTTTGCGGACGCAGCTCATGGCTAACAGTCAGCAAATGCACAAGACGATTTGGATGAGCGCGCCCGACGCCCGCGGACGTCACTCATGATCTCGAGATTCTTCCAGCGGAAGCCAAAGGTGGCAGCGCCTCAGGCCCCGGCTGTGTCCGCCGGGACGGTCGTGTGGGCGATCGGCGACATTCATGGTCGCATGGATCTCTTGAAGCCGTTGATGGACGCCATCGAGGTGGACGCCGCGGCGTCATCGGCCGGGCGGAAGGTCGTGATCTTTCTTGGCGACTACATCGATCGAGGTCCGGATTCCCGAGCCGTTTTGCGCCACCTGGCCGAACTTCCGACGGACGGCGATATCGAGTGGCGGTTCCTCAAGGGGAACCATGAGGACGCCATGCTCAACTTCCTGGAGGATGGATCAACCGGTCCCCGGTGGTGCGAGTATGGGGGAGATGCGACGCTCCGGTCATATGGCCTGCGGGTTCCTGACATGAGGCATAAACCCGAAGCTTGGGCTCACGTCGCCGCTGACCTCCGTCACCGCCTGACCGCCCGGGAGCGGACCTTTCTCGAAGACCTCGAAATGTCGGCAGTCGTCGGAGACTACTTCTTTGCTCATGCGGGGGCTCGCCCCGGCCTGCCTCTGACACAACAGGACCCGCAAGACCTTATGTGGATCCGACGCACCTTCCTCGAGAGCGATGTGGATTTCGAGTGTGTTGTCGTGCACGGCCATACGCCGACGGTTGAGGTTTACGCGGATAGGCGTCGCATAGGGATCGACACCAAGGCCTACAGTTCGGGACGACTCAGCGCCCTGCGGATCGAAGGCGCGGAACGGGCGATTATTCAGACCGTTCCGCGCCCGGAGGGCGACCATGATCCAGCTGCAGTTGTGGCGGCCGCAGTGGATCGCCGGGCCCTTTCATCCGTCCCGTAGCGCCCGAATCCGACGTCTGCGCCTCGGTATCTCTTCGAGGGTGTGCGCCGAGAGCTCGAGGATTGCGCAGCACATCGCAAAGACGGTGGCCAAGGCCGCGGTCCGGAGCGGATAATCGACGACCGAATGAAGCAGGACCATCACGATGGCGACCGTGGCGGCGCGCTGGATGTCTCGCTGTGTCCCTACGCCCCCTGTCCAGGCGGACCATGACCGCCGGGCGAACCAGACCAGAAACACCACCACCACGCCGATGCCCAGGATCCCGGCCTCAAGCCATATCTCCAGGTACTCATTGTGCGCCTGGTTGAAGAAGGTCGCGTCCAGACGCTCCAGCGGCTCAACGGAACGATAGACGGCGTCAAACGAGCCAATGCCGCTGCCGAAGGGCAGGTAGGATTCGGCGGCCTCCACAACTACCGGCCAGTTCTCAAATCTGCCTTCCGCCGCCCCGCCGCTTCCAAAGCGGTCAAGGATAGGCCCCAGGGCGAAGAAAGAGACAGCTACCATTGCCACGGCTGCCCCGGCCATGATCCCGAGGATTGACAGTTTGGGTCGATCCCTCCCGGCGGCCAACCATGCAACAGCAAGGCTTGCCAGCAGGCTCGGCCCAACCAACAGCACGCCGACACGCGAGCGAATCACGCCCAACGCAATAACCATCAGGGCGATGAACAGAGCGGAAATCCAAAGCGTCACATTTCCTCTTCCGTCGCCCCGCCGCAGATCACGTGCACCCAAGGCAGCTGCGAAAGGTATGGAGAGCAGGCAAAGCGTGGCGAGGTGGTTCCGGTTGGCGAAGAAGCCCACGACGCTTCCTGCATCCGTGCTGCGCCAAGGATACAGCCGCTCGCTGCCGCTTGCGAGCTGGGCGCTCCCAAGGAGTACGCTGACCACGGCGCCGGCCAGCAATACTGCAATGAGCCGAAGCCTCGTGTTCGATCCGCACGCCAGGACACCCAGAAACATTGCTATCGGCGGGACCAGCGCGAGAAACGAGCGCCAGGTTAGATCCGGCGTGAGGCTCAGGGGCGCCCAGCCGGGCGATATCTCAGCAACATCAAGCGCGAGACTGAGTTGCTCACGGCCGGGGAGGCCGGCCCATATCGCTGGAGGGAGCGGTATGAGCTGTATGAGCGGCAAGGCGCCGATCGCGACAATGATCCCTAGGGCCAGCTTGCTCGCGGGCTGATCGGACGCACGATAAAGGCTGGCCACAGCAGTCACGAGGAGCGGCAAGGCCGCAAGTTCCACGAGAGCAAGCCGCATCTCATGCAGCCGGCTTGCTCCACCGAGAACGAGCGCGACGAAAAGCAGCGCGGCCGCCGCCATGGCGACCGGGTTCCACTGATTGCGCGATAAGAATGCCAAGTTATTCAATCGAAGCCCTGCGCATCCTGTCGATTAGCTGCTGTGGTCGTCTGGCCAGCGACCGGTGTAATCTTGACCCGGTCGAACCACACGACAGTGTTGGACTGGCTGTCCCCGGCGCGAGGCGCGAGGCGAAGCCACTGAGCGGTGCAGCCAGATGTCGGTATGGTGAAGACAGCTGAGGACGCTTCCCACACCTCGCTTTGCTCTTGGCTGACGAGGGTCCGGGCGAACAGACGATCCCCGGTCTCGAAGCAGGTCAATGTCCATGCCAGACGCGGATCACGCGGCCGAACCTCATAGCGCTGCTCCCACGACAGCGAATAGTCGCCCGCTTTCAGCAGGATCAACTGCTGCAGGGGCATTCCTCCGCCATACCCATCGTAGTCGATCCGCACCGCGGGATCGCTCTGACGGATATCATCCTCGACCATCTCGACATTCAGGCCTGGGGCGACGCCCATTCGCCATCCGAACGGCAACACCTGGGCTTCGGCAGCCGTCGAGAAGTCGCCGTTCTGGAGGGCAAGGGAGCCGGACGGACGATTTATCCGCTGGCGTAGAAACTGGATCGCCGGCAGTCGGCTCTCAACGGCCCACGTGCTGTAGAGCCGTTCAAGTTCATAGGGCTGCAACGGGCCATCGGTCTTTTCCAGCGACATAGCCAGCGCCAGAAGGATGGCCGATCCCTCCGGTCTGTCGTACAGCGACGAAAAATACTCGTCCCTCCACGGAGGCCGGAGGGCGAGAAGCTGCGCAAGCGCCGGGAGGGCGCGAGGATCGTTCGCCGCCGCCGTTGTGAAGAGATTGAATATCTGCGGGCGCACGTCGCTGCGCCGACGGACGAGCGTGTCGGCGTGTGCGAACGATGACCCGTAGTTCCCCACCCGCAACCGCTGCTCGACCAGCCAGGCGTGGGCGGGATCGTCGCGCAGACTCCAGTTGCCTGCGAGGGTCAGGAGTTGATCAGCCCGTTCCGGGAACCCCAGAGCGGCGTCGGCAAGGCCCCGGACCCTGAGCGCACGGGCGTCGAACGGGGCTCGCACCAGCGCCTCGTTCGCGAGCGCGGCCGCATTCTCAGATCGTTCGGCCGCTTGCTCAATTTCCGCGGCGCGCCTCAGGACGGAGGGGGATGATGGCGCGAGCCTCAACGCAGCGGACGGTGGCAGCCGATCCACGAACGGCGGCTGAACGATCTGCCACGCCAGGAAAACCGCAGCTGTGATCAGCCCATACTTCAACCAGCCGACGTCTTTGTCAGGAGGGCCGGCTGCGGGGGGCTTGGCTTTCGGCTCGTCAGTCACGTGCGCCTTTTAGCCCTTTTCGCATCGGCCTGGGCGGGGTCTCTGCTCCCATAGTTATAATCGTAGGCATAATCATAACCACCATACTGGGTGGTCTTGGTGTTGAACTTGGTCAGAACCGCGCCGAGAATCCGGCCGTTGCCAACCATCAGCCGCTTCAGCGCCCCTCTGGCCTGTGCGCGACGCGTCCCCTTGGACTCAAGAACAAAGATTGTCCCGTCAACCGCCGCCGCCAGCAACGGAGCGTCCGCAAAGCCGAGAACCGGAGGCCCGTCAATGACGACATGGTCGTAGATTGCGGCCGCTTCTTCAAGCACCCGGCGGAGGCGGTCGCCGCCCCAAAGCTCAGCGGGATTGGGCGGAAGCGGTCCGCAGGGAATAAAGTCCAGACCCTCGTGCGCTGTCGGCTTGGCGAGAGTCCTGAGGTCCGCTCCTCCAGAGAGCAGGTTGCTCATTCCTGCATCGTTCTCGGATCCCAAGACGCGGTGCATTGACGGGTTGCGCAAGTCGCCGTCGGCGAGGAGGACCCGACGCCCCAGTCTCGCGAGGTTCACTGCAGTTGCATATGCCGTAGTCGACTTGCCTTCAGCGGGGCGCGAACTCGTCACCAGAAGGCTGCTTGGCGCCCCGTTGGGGGTCGAAAACTGCAGGCCGGTCCGCAGGGAATAATAGGCCTCGGAGAAGTTCGATCTTACATCGGCCAAGGCACTGGCCGGGGTCACTCCCTTGTCCAGCAGGGGAATGACCCCAAGGACGGACAAGCCGACCTTTGACTCCACATCTTCCGGAGACGCCACAGTCTCGTCGAGGGCTTCCAGCAGGAATGCGATCACCACGCCGAGGCCAATGCCGAAGAGAAGCGACAGGAGCAGGTTTACCGCAAGACGGGGGGCTGAGGGGCGTTGAGGGGCTTGGGCGCGATCGACAATCGAGATGTTGTTGGACGCGAGGTTGCCCGCAACACCGACCTCCTTATAGCGCTGGAGAAGTCCATCATAAAGCGTGCGGCTGGTGTCGAGTTCCCGCTGAAGTATGTTGTATTGAATGCTGCGGCTTCTGAGATCCAGCACGTCATCCTTCAGGCCGTTCACCTGCGCTTGCAGCGCGCGTTCCTGGTTCGCGGCAACTACGTATTCGCCGCGAATAGAACTGCGGATGCCGTTGGCAATGGCGTTGATTTGTTGCGCGAGCTCGTCGATGCGCGCTTTGAGTTGGACGAGTTCCGGCCACTCTGGCTGGTAGATCTGGAGTTTCTGCTGATATTCCGCGTCAAGCTTGGCGCGTTCTTCAGTCAGTCGCTGGATCGCGGGATTTTCGAGCACATCAGGGAGCGTCATCAGGGACGCCCCTTGAGCTTGCCGCCACTTTTGTTCCGCGGCGACGCGTCCAGCCCGGGCCTGAGACAATGACGAGTTCACCACCACCAGATTATTTGTCGTCAGCGACTGAGCTTCACCATTCTCGGCGCTGGCCTCCCGCACGTTGATAATCTGCTCATTGGTTGCATAAGTCACCAGCTGCCGCTCGGCATCCTCAAGTCGAGCCTTGGTCTGTGCGATACGTTCCTCGAGGAACTCGCGAGCGTAGGACGAGGACTGATACTTGCGATCGAGGTTCGCCTGGATGAAGTTTTCGGCGAAGGCATTGACTATCTGGGCAGACAAATCCGGGCTGGGACTGTTGAACGATACAGAGACCAAACGGGAGCCCCGGACCGGAGCGACCGACAGATTATCCTGCACGGCTTTCAGGACAGCCTGACGCCGCTGGGCGGAACGTTCCGAAGCAGTCGCAGCGTCGCGCTCAGAGGCCGAGACCCCCATTTGATCAAGAAAGCGGTCCGAGGCCGCCAGCCCAAGACTGTCGATGACGCGCTCGGCGAGTGTCCGGCTTCGCAGAATTCCATACTGGGTCTGGAAGAACTCCTCGCCCTGGATCATGGATTCCCTAGGTTGGACTTCGTCGACGTTCAGCACTCTCGCGGCTTCGCGATCAATCTGCAACGTCGCGGTCGCCGTGTAGATTGGGGTGGTGAGGACCGTGGCCGCAGTCCCGATAACCAAAGCTGTAAGAATGCTCGCGATGATGACCAGCCGGTATTTGACCGCTAGCCTCCAGTAGTCCGCCACATTAAAAATTGACTCAGCAGCGCCGGTTCCGATCGGGCGGGCCGTCGGGTGCGTGGCATTTCGCTCTCCTGGGGAGATGCGGGGGGCTGCGGGACCTTCGCCGACCATATTCATAAACCTAGGGTAGGTGTTGCGCGCGAGCGCGCTGGATAACCGAGAGTCAGAGATCGGCCCAACAGGCGCATTCGCTTGTCCCTCGACTCGATCTTTTCGAGGTCGGTGCGAACTGCGTCAAGGAGGACCGAGGGTGTTTCGATCGCGCTCCAATCAGCAGCGCCCGCGTGGATCAGAAGTAACCAAATACGGCGAGGCCCGGCAAGGCGGACACGACCTCGCGAAGAGCCGCATTCAGACGGGAGGTGTCCACAACGATTATGTCGTCACCCCGCAGAACGGGGTCCGGCGCTTGGCCATTTCGGATGTCCGCCAGATTAAACACCGCGACCATCCGACCGTCCGGGGCAGTCCGAAACACCGCGACGCTCTCGAGATCAGCCGTTCTGGTTGCCCCTTCGGCCATCGCAACTGCCTGCATCAGGGTTGTCGTCCCACGCATTTCATAGACGCCTGGCTTGGTGACGGCGCCGTCGATGGTGATCTTCTGGCCCGCCGACTCCATTATGGTCACGGCCACTCGCGGATCCCGGAGATACCGGGCGCCAAGGCGCTGTTCGACCTCCCGGGCGAACTCCTCTGGCGTAAGGCCGGCAGCCGGAACGGATCCGACCAGCGGAATCTGGATATCCCCGGCAGCATCGACAACCGCCTCTTCGAGCGAGAGGTCGGGAACCTGGAAGACGACCAACTTCAGTTTGTCGGCAGCGCCCATCCGGTAACCGGAGTCTAGCATCGCGGCGGCCTCACTCTGGAGAAACACCGGATCGACCGTCCGGGCGACGGTTTCAGCCGCGATCTCGCGCTTTCCCGACGCACAGGCGGCAAGGCAGAGCGTCAACATGATAACCAGAGGAAAACGCATTATGTCCGACCTTGAAAATGTCGCTCGATAGCCAGCGCCGCTCATCTGGCGCTCGTCAATAATTGCGCCGGACGCGGCGCGGCCCACTGTCTAGCACTCGTTGCGAGCGTGTCACGCCCTGCCCGTTGTTTTTTGTCCCGCCAGCACCCGTCCGCCAGGAACCCGGCGCTGTCGTGGCGGAGGAAGGTTCTATGCGGCCCGACGATTGCGGAAATCTCGGCGGCCCGGCAGGGGAGTGTTGCGGAAGCCAACCCGATTGGTGCAACTAGGCGCAGGCTATGCCCTGCGACACCGATGCTGCTTGGGCATGCGCAGTCCGGCCCCTTGAGTTCACGGCATCCTCGTGGACCCAGGCATCGCGTTTATCCTCCCAGATGTAGGAGGTGACCCGAAATTCGAAGGAACGAGAAAGACATGACTGGAAACGGGGAGGGCAAGGTCGCCCTCATTACCGGAGTCACCGGGCAGGACGGAGCATACCTTTCCGAGCTGTTGTTAGACAAAGGGTATCTGGTTCACGGCGTCAAACGGAGATCTTCTTCGTTCAATACAGGGCGCATTGAAAATCTGTATCAAGATCGGCATGAAAAGGACCAGCGGTTTGTTCTCCATTACGGAGACATGACTGACAGCACCAACCTGATCCGCATCATCCAGCAAGTCCAGCCGGATGAGATTTACAATTTGGCGGCGCAGAGTCATGTTGCGGTGAGTTTCGAGACGCCCGAGTATACGGCAAATGCCGATGCGACCGGGGCTTTACGTCTGCTTGAGGCTATTCGTATACTGGATATGGAGAAGAAGACGCGCTTCTATCAGGCCTCTACTTCGGAGCTTTACGGCCTGGTGCAAGAAGTCCCCCAAAGCGAACGTACGCCGTTCTATCCTCGTAGCCCATACGCAGTGGCTAAGCTTTATGCTTACTGGATCGTGGTGAACTATCGCGAGGCTTATGGTATCCATGCGAGCAACGGCATCCTGTTCAATCACGAGAGTCCTTTGCGAGGTGAGACGTTCGTGACGCGGAAAATCACCCGTGCCGTGGCCGCGATCAAGCATGGGTTTCAAGAAAAACTGTATCTCGGCAACCTCAATGCACGCCGTGATTGGGGGCATGCCCGCGAATATGTCCGGGGTATGTGGCTGATGCTCCAGCAAGACCAACCGGACGATTACGTTCTGGCCACCGGCGAAACCACCTTGGTACGGGACTTTGTGACCAAGGCCTTTCATGAGGTTGGCATCACGATCGAATGGTCAGGCTCGGGCGTCGACGAGAAGGGGACCTGCGGTCACACGGGCAGGTGTCTGGTAGAGGTGGACCCGCGGTACTTCCGCCCCACTGAAGTTGAACTTCTGATTGGCGACGCCACGAAGGCAAAGGAGAAGCTCGGCTGGGTCCATGAGACAGGCTGGGAAGACCTCTGCGCCGAGATGGTGGCCGCCGACCTGATCGCCGTCCTGAAAGAGCAGCGACACAATGGAGGCTGAGCCCGTCTTTCCCCTTGCCGGCAAGCGGGTCTGGGTGGCCGGGCATCGAGGTATGGTTGGTTCCGCCATCGTGCGAAGGCTCGAATGCGAGGAATGCGAGATCCTGACCGCGACGCGGGATCGCGTCGATCTGCGACGTCAGGATGAGGTGGGCGCATGGATGGAGGCCAGCCGGCCCGATGCCGTGTTTCTGGCCGCCGCGAAAGTTGGGGGCATACTGGCCAACGACTCTTATCCGGCCGATTTTCTGTACGAGAATCTCATGATCGAGGCGAACGTCATCGAGGCGGCTCGCCAGAACGGGGTGAGCAAGCTCCTGTTTCTTGGCTCATCCTGCATCTATCCCAAATTCGCTGACCAACCGATCCGGGAGGAGGCGCTGCTCACGGGGCCGCTCGAGCCGACGAATGAATGGTACGCAATCGCCAAGATCGCCGGCATCAAGCTGGCTCAGGCGTACAGGCGGCAGTACGGGCTGGATTTCATCAGTGCGATGCCGACCAATCTGTTTGGCCCCGGCGACAACTACGACCTCAATTCAAGTCACGTCATTCCTGCCCTGATCCGCAAGGCGCACGAAGCCAAACTCGCGCATGCCGATCACATCGTCGTCTGGGGTTCGGGAACACCACTGCGGGAGTTCCTGCATGCCGACGACTGCGCCGACGCATGCGTATTCCTGATGAAGTTTTACTCGGATTTCGCCCACGTCAACGTGGGGTCTGAGGCCGAGTTGTCCATTCTTGCCTTGGCGGAAATGGTATGTGAGGTGGTTGGCTTTGATGGTGAAATCCAGCTCGACCGCTCAAAGCCGGACGGTACGCCTCGCAAGCTGATGAGTGGAGAAAAGTTGCGGTCGCTGGGCTGGAGCCCGCGGATCGCGCTTCGTGACGGGCTCGCATCGGCCTACGACAGCTTTCTGCTTGCCTCCGGGCGTGGCGACTAGTGGACACCCGAAAGCGGGCGGCCCGCGAAGACCGTGCTCTGAAGGTTCTGTTTTGCGGCATGCACCATGCGCCCGAGCTGATCGGCATTGGAAAATACAGCGGGGAGCTGGCTGAGCACCTCGCGTCGGTCGGGCATCGGGTCACGGTGGTGACCGCACAGCCCCATTACCCGGAATGGTCGGTTCGTCCGCCATACCGGAACCGCTATGCAGACGAGACCTGCAATGGCGTTCGGATTCATCGCGCACCGCTGCTGCTCAAGTCTCCGATGAAGGGCGTCTGGAGGTTGATAGCGCCGCTCAGCTTCGCCGCGTTCGCTTCCCCTGTCGTTCTATGGCGTGCATTGCGCGAGCGCCCGGACGTGGTCGTCTGCGTCGCTCCGACACTGTTTCTGGCCCCGGCCGCGTGGCTCGCGGCCCGGATGACGGGCGCCGGATCTGCGCTACACATCCAGGATCTGGAGATCGACGCGGCATTCGTGGTCGGCCACCTGAAAGCGGGGCTCATGCAACGCCTGGCGTTGGGCTTCGAGAGATGGGTTATGAGACGGTTCGACCGGGTCATCACCATCTCGGGCAGAATGGCAGAGCGCATCGTCGCCAAGGGCGTCGAGACCGGCCGCGTTACGGTGCTGCGGAACTGGGTTGATCTCGAGAAGATCAGACCCCTCGAAGGGCCGAATGGCTATCGTCAGACGCTTGGCGTTCAGGACGACCAGTTCGTGGTCCTCTATGCCGGTGCGATCGGGCGCAAACAGGCGCTGCATATCGTTCTTGAAGCCGCGACCTTGCTCGGTGATCGAGCCGACATTCGCTTCATCATCGCCGGTGATGGGCCAGAGCTTCCGGTACTGAAGGGCCGCTATGAAAGCCAGCCCAACGTCGACTTTCTGCCCCTCCAGCCGGCGGACAAGCTGTGCGACTTGTTGAATGCGGCGGACGTGCATGTCCTGCCGCAGGATCGCGACATGGCCGATCTGGTGCTGCCGTCAAAACTCGGCGGCGTCCTTGCGAGCGGTCGCCGGCTGGTTGTTATGGCCGACCCCGGAACCGAGCTGCACAGCTTCCTGGGGGATGTTGCGACGATCATCGAGCCTGGAAACAGCGGCGCGCTGGCGGACGCGATCGTGCACTTGCGTGGGGCCCCTGGCGGACTGCATGCGGAAGGCGTCGCACTCGCGTCGAAGCTTGACGCCCGACGCAACCTCGGAGATTTTGAAGCCCTTCTCAGAGGGCTCGCGCGAAGGTCGTTCACCGTGTAAGTGGCGTCGGCTCGCGCGCGCAGCAGCCATGGCGGCTGGAGTGTGAAGCGTTCTTCGGGGACGCCCGCCGACTTGGAACCAGCCTTCAGCAAAATGGTAAAGACCCACACAATGTCGATTGATGATCTAAACGTACAGTATGGCGCTGGCTGGGATGCCGCGCCTGGATGGATCAACTTCGACTCTTCACCCTCGCTGTGGTTGGAGCGGCTGCCTCTGATTGGCGGCCTTCTCAAGATGAACGCCGAGCGCTTCCCCGCCGGGATTAGGTTTGGGGATATAACCCGCGGGCTGCCGGTGCCAAATGCATCTGCCAAAGCCGTCTATGCGAGCCATGTTCTGGAGCACCTCAGCTACGCGGATGCCCTGAAGGCCGTTCGGAACACGCGCGACCTGCTGAAGACGGGGGGCGTCTTTCGCGTCATCGTTCCCGATCTCAAGGTCAGGGTCGACCGCTACATGGCGGCGAGTGACTCTGGCGACCCAGAGGCAGCGTCACGATTGATGCGCGAGACTTTGCTCGGGCGCGAATCCAGGGCGACTACCCCAATCGGCTATCTCCGCGCCCTGATAGGCAACTCCGAGCACCTCTGGATGTGGGATGAAGCATCCCTCCGGCGGGTGTTGGAAGAAGCGGGCTTTGTTGAAATTAGACGGTGCGACCTCGGAGACGCCGAGGACCCCGATTTTCGCGTGGTCGAGCGAGCCGACCGCTTTCGCGACGAGGGGCTGGACGTGCGGGAACTGGCGATGGAAGCCCGCCGCCCGTGAGGCCTGCAGGCCGCCTCCTGCCCGGGACGCAGTGAACTGTGTCAAAGCTTCAGGATACGCTGAATATCAGCAGCCAGATGGTGGTGAAGCTGATTTCGATTCCCTTCAGCCTCTTTGCTGTCGGGTTGGCGACGCGCCGCTTGTCGGCATCGGACACTTACCTCCTCCTCGCGGCCCAAAACTCCCTGATTCTTTTTGGCCTTTTGCAACTCGGTCTCGGAGCCTTCATTCTCCGACGGGTGTCGCACGACTGGGCGCGTGATCATGCCATGCGATCCGCCCCTGACGTCCGGGGCGCTTTTGCGCTCATCATCTGTGCCGTCTCGATCAGCCTCGTGGCCGTAGCGATAGCCGTTCAACGGGGAAGCGTTCACCCGTCCATGGGGGCCCTGCTCATTATCTGCGTCGTCTCGCTCGCGGGGCAGGTCGCCGATCAGGTGCGTTTGGCGATCGGCGAGCTGTTCAAGACCAACCTCTTCCTGGGGGCGACTTATGTGATCTGTGCGGTCCTGCTCGCCTTGGCGCTGTGGGAAGAACGGCCGATTCTGTGGTTGCTCTTCGTGGCTGCGTTTGCGCCCCAGTTCATCGCCAGCATCATGTCCTTTGCGGCGATGATCACCCGTGCTGATTTTCGCGAGCTGATCTGGCCGCGAGCACCCTTCGATTTTCCGGGCGCACTGCGGGAGTCGGTCCCTCTGCTTCTTGGCTCGGGCGGAACCGCCCTCTTGTTGAGCCTGCCGCTCGCCGGCCATGTCCTTCCCGGATTTCCGGTGATCGAGACCGCTTCCTTGGCCTGCCTTCGCCTTTTCACCAGTGGGCTGACGCTGTGTTATTTCGCCCTTCAGCCGTTAACGCCGATACTGCTCAGGCACCGGTACCGCGACCCGGCGAAGTTCAGGGCGCGCGCTATCGCGTTTCTCTCTGTTCTTGTTGCGGGCTCTGTCGCCAGTGGCCTCGTGTTCAGTCTCGCTGGTCCCGCGTTCATCGGCTTGTGGCTTGGTTCCGTTGAGGTTTCCTCGTCGCTGGCGATGGTTTGGGGCGTCATTTGCGCCCTCTGGCTGTTGCTGACCACGATGGCCTATTTCGGCCAGGCGACATCTCGGCCGGTGCTCGCTGCGGCTTGTCCCTATCTGGCCTGCGCCGCGACGGTCGGGGCGGCGTTTGTCATGCCTGGCGCTCCCGTGGAAGCCGTGCTCAGCGTCGGCCTTTTGGCGGGTGCAGGCCTGGCCGGCGCCGGGGCGATTTTGGCGATTACCGACACCGTCGGGCCGCCTGCTCCCCCGGAGCGCCGGTCAGGGGTCGGCTGACGCCGCGTTACAGGTCCGAGCCTAAGGCCGGCGTTCGGGCATGGTGCTGGACCGTCTCTTCGGTAAGCTGCGAAAGCAGTGCATCCAGAGCGGTAAGCACCGGCCCGCGCTCGAAATGGACGGATGTCGCCAGCGCTTGTCGGGAGAAGCGTTCATAATCGCCGACGATCTCCTTCAGGGCGGCCTTGGCGGTTTCGAGGTCGAAGTCGATGACGCGCCCGGCGCGCTCTTCCTCGATGTACGGCGCATCCGCTTCCCGGGACAGCAGTAGAGGCGTGCCGCAGCTCAGGGCCTCGAGCGACGCCAGCATGGTTTCCTCGAACATCGTGGGAACGCCGATGAACACATCGGACGCGTAGAAATAGTCGAAGCGCTCGGCATATATGCCCGTGATGATGCGAATACTGTCAGGGAAGGCGCTATTGGCTGCGTGGCGACGTATCTCCTGCTCGAATCCCTCGTCCCTGCCAATGATGAGGAACTGTGCCGTGTCATCTCCGGACTCGGCTTTCCATCCGCAGAACAGGTCGATTGCACGCAGAATCCCCTTCTTGGGATGAAATCGGCCGAGGAAGCAAAAGATCAGAGCCTCCTGCGGAAGCTCCAGCGCGCGCCGCACGGCTCGTCGAGCTGCCGGCGCCTTTGCTCCGTTTTCGAACCAGCCCGTCCGGTCGCTGGTGGGGTGGTCGAAGTGAAGCGGAAGAATGGAAATACGGTCCTGACTGGCCCGCGCCCCAAAGGCGGACATCAGCTGGCGATACTCTCCCGCCTCGTGCTCATTCTGCGCAATGGCCAGATCAAGGGATTTCAGGAACGGACCCATGAGGAGACGGTCGTAGGCGGCCCGCAGTCGCGACGGCTTTTCATGCAGGCCACCGAACGCTGAGTGAATGATCCTCAGGCGACGCCCCACGACAAAGCGCGCGAGAAGAGCGTAGAGGTTCACCGCGCCCCGGAGCTCACCGAGGTGAAGGACCACCAGCCCCTTGTGCCGTTTCGCGAGCCGAACCAGGTCCCACAACATACGCACGCTGGGGGTATGGATATTCCGACGCGCCAGTCGGCGGCTTAGGAAGCCATATCGCTGAACGCTATAGTTCTGGGCGTCGTCGAAGCCGGAGGAAACGACGCGCTGACGTTCGTCAAGATTCCCCGCCAGAACCCAAGTGTCGACCCTGCCCGCCATGTGCCCGGCATACCCATAGAGGATCCGAACGACACCGCCGAAGGCCCAGCTTGGCGCGTAGGTGCTGCACATTTGGATGTAGATCATCGTGGGTTGGATCCGTCAGATGGTAGGCGACACGTGCTTGACATAGCCGTTCAAACCAATGGCCAGACCATGATTGAGGACGGGCGCCTTTTGGCGCCGCCCGGCTGTGTCTCGGGCGCATTAACTGGGGGAGGAACTGCTTCGGCGCATGAACCATTCCTCCTGCATCGGAGCGTCGGACTGATGGCGGGAATCCGGTGCGCTGTCGAGGCGTCGCGGGTCAGGACAGCGGCGTCCCGGGCAGACTCACGTCGCCTGTTCGGTTGTCGTCGAACCTGTTGTCCCGCATTGTCGTCTTCGCCGCAGGCACCCCCGACACGCCCCATGCGCCATTGTTGGCGATCCGGTTGCCAACGAGCTGGAAGCGACCAGCGGATCCCAGGACGACGCCGCCACCATCGTTGTGGCTAATGTCGTTGTTCAGCAGATCTCCGTCTCCCCCGAGAAAGAAGATGCCCTGTCCGGCATTGTCAGCAAAGCGATTGTCACGAAGGTCGTGTCGGGCCGCAGCCGTCCGCGGGGAGTGGCTGCGTGACAAGAAGCCGTGCTCTCCATTGTCGGTGACGGTGTTGCGGGTCACCGTGGCCGCACGAATATCCTTGGTACAGATACCCGTCTTTGCGTTGTTTCGGATCACATTGCCGACGATGCGCGAGACCCCATCGGTTGAACCTTCGCCATTCGGGTCAAAGACGCACACGCCATACCAGCCGCAGTCTTCAACCAGATTGTCTTCGATCCGGACATCGGTGGCATTGGCGACGCCAATCCCGGCTGGCGCCAGCATTTCGATCTCCGTCGTGAGATTTGTTCGCCTGACAGAGTTGCCCGCAACTACCGTCCCATCAACGCCCTGGATGTATATCCCAGCCCCGAAAACGCGACCGTAAGTTGACTGGCGAACCGAGCCGCTAATGTTCGAGACCGTGTTACCCGTCACGCGTATATTTTCAAATTTGTCCAGATTGCTGCGATAGACGAGAATTCCATAGCAGCCTTGCTCATCGACGACATTATTCTCGATGCGGATGTTGTGGAACGTAAAGGGTTCCGATGTCGCAGTGGACTGAACTCCGATCCCGGTGCCGGCTCCATTTACGCACCGATTGTCGGCGATGAGGATGTCGCTGCCGCCGTTGACCACCAGGATGTCGTAGCCCGTGGCGGTATGGTCATCGGCGACGGGGTTCACGCTAGAGGCTCCGACCCCGCAGGATCGAACGACGGCCGTCGAGCAGTTCTGCAGCGTCACGCCGCCGCGGCGATGTCCGCTGACCGTCAGCCGCTCTATCCGTATCCCTGTACAGTCTCGCAGGAGGATGGCGTGACCGTGAAGGAAGTTCGGGCCCGCCGGGCCAGGCGTGACGTGGAGATCCGCGACGGTCAGATCCTGCAGCCTGTCGCCCCAGAGGGCTGCCGCCGATGCGCCTCCTGCCGATTGGATGATCCTCGACCTGTCCCCTTCGCCTCGAACAATCTGGCCAGCGCGGAGCACAAGAGGGGCCGTTATCCTGTAGTGACGGTCTGCGCCAGGCACGATCACGGTCAAGGCGGCGTCGAGGGCTTCCTGGATCGCGGCGGTGTCGTCATGTCGTCCGTCGCCCCTCGCCCCGGTCATCGTCACGTTGACCTCGGACTCGCTGAGCACGAACCAACGGCCGTCGGATATCCGCCGCCTTCGCCGGTTGGCCATTGTCGTTGATTGATCGGAATCTTGCCGGTACAGGGCCGCCCCCACGCCAGGCCGGTCATATCCGGAACTGTACACTGCTGTGACGGAGGTCGGCAGTTGCAGGCTGGAGAAGTCCACAAACGGGCCGCCCGTGGCTACCTGCGCATGTGAGGGCGAACCCTGCGTAACGGTTGTTGAGAGCCCGACGACCCCCGCGACCATCAAGGAACGGCGCGTAAAAGCGTTGGGGTGTAGCTGCACGGCTGCTCGCGAGGTTGTTCCGGTGGAACCTGAACCAAGCTCGTTCCGCCAGCAAGCTTGACGTCTTGGGGTCGGCGCTCTTTACACCCCGGGTCGATCCACAGGGACGGCGTTCGCCGCAGGCCCCCTCACATGCTCGTTTCCGATCCGGCCCCTATCGCGCTTTTCGCCTACCGCCGCGCGGACCACCTCTCCAAGACCCTCGACGCGCTGGAGGCCTGCCCGGAGTTCGAACGGTCGCCGGTATTCGTCTTCTCAGACGGGCCCAAGGATGATGCGAGCGCTGAAGTGATCGCTGAAATCGCGTCGGTCCGCAGTATGCTGAACATGCGCCTGCGATCGAATATGTCGGTCGTTGAGGCTGCAACCAACAGGGGACTGGCGGCATCGGTGATCGCGGGTGTGACGCAACTGTGCGCAGAGTACGGTCGCGTGATCGTTATCGAGGACGACCTGATCGTTTCTCCCGTCACCCTGACCTGGCTGAACGCGGCGCTGGATCGGTTTGAGGCCAACGCCAAGGTCTTCCAGATTTCCGCTTATCAGTGGTGGAATCCGTTACTCCGTAGGCGGCGGGACGGACTGTTCGGTCGAATGGCGGTGTCATGGGGTTGGGCCACCTGGAAACGAGCATGGGATGCCTTTGACCCCGACGCGACGGGATGGGAAGCGCTTGAGTCAGACAAGACCCTCCGGCGTGCCTTCGACATGGATGGCTCTTATCCCCTGTCGGAAATGCTCAGACTGCAGATTGACGGGCGGATCGACAGCTGGGCAATCCGGTGGGCGTGGAGCGTGTTCCGCAGGGACGGCCTGGTGCTGTACCCGCCCCGTTCTCTGGTGCGTAATATCGGCTTCGACGAAACCGGGACCCACAACAGCATCGGCAAGCTGAAAAATCTCATCTCGCCGCCTCCGATGTTGTGGGCCGAGGCTGTCATGCCCGATCTGCCGGCCACTACGGACGGGGTTGTGACGGACGAGAAGATTGTTCAGCGCGGGCTGCGCCATTCCGGAGCCATGCGGAACCGGCGGATCGTCGCCGTGCTTCGCGCCTTGGGCGTGTGGCGCAAGAACTAGGTCCTTAGCTGCCGGGAGAACAGTAGGTCGGCTTGAACGGCTGAGCCATCTGACCGGCTCACCACATTGTGGACGCCGGCGAAGACGAAGCCTGCGGCTGTCAGGAAGGCGGTCAGTTCGTGCGCCAACGCCTGGCCTTCATAGAGCGGAAGGAAGGAAACCTCGGTGTAGACATGATCGGCCCGCGCAAGCAGCTTGGGCATGCCTTGCAGGGCCGCCAGTTCGAACCCCTGTATATCGAGCTTGATCAGCAGGGGGCCTGGCAGTTCCGCGTCAGCCAGAAGGTCGTCGCCGCGCACGACCTCGATCATCCGTTGGGCGACTTCCAGCGTCCCTGGAAAGATCTCTTCCTGCCGATCAGAGATGGGCAGTAGCGAGGAACTGTCCATCCGTTTGGAGACATGGATCGCTGCCTGGCCAGGTTCGGAGCCCACGGCAAAGGCGTGCAGGGTAACGCCCTGCGCGGACGCGAACAGGGCCGTGTATGTTGCTGCCGGCTCCACCAGCGGTTCAACCGCGTGGATTGTGGCGCTCGGCCACCACCGCCGGACCACCAGCGAAAATTGACCCTTGTTGGCCCCCAGATCGATCAGTGTGCCGATTGGCAGCGAACGAATGGCGTCCTCGTGCTCGATCGCCGCGGCCACGCCATGTCGGAGACCAAGCCGGTAAGGTGCGGAACCGAGAAGATGGATCAGTTTGCGAAGCCTGCTCATGTGAGGAGCTTTCCGTCCGCGAGACGGCGAAGGTAGTCGGCGTAAGAGCTCTTGAAGCCGCTGGCGGCGCGCCGAAGCCCGGCTTCGTCAAGCCATCCCAGATGGAAGGCTATCTCCTCCAGACAACCGATCCGTAGCCCCTGCCGTTGCTCAATGGTTCTCACGAACTCTCCGGCTTGGATCAGCGAGTCGTGCGTGCCCGTGTCGAGCCAGGTGAAGCCCCTGCCGAGAAGCTCGACCTGTAGAGCGCCCTGTTCGAGATACAGCCGGTTGAGATCCGTTATTTCAAGTTCGCCTCGGGCCGAGGGCCTAAGACCCCGGGCCAGTTCGCTGGCCTGACCGTCATAGAAATAGAGGCCGGTCACGGCTACGCTGGAACGCGGTTCGCGGGGCTTTTCCTCCAAGCTCAATACCTGGCCCGAGGCGTTGAACTCGACCACGCCGTATCGCTCCGGGTCCGACACCGGATATCCGAACACAGTGGCCCCCTCGCGCCGGGTTGACGCGGCCGTTAGGACATCGGTGAATCCGCTTCCGTAGAAAATGTTGTCCCCCAGAACCAGCGCGCTGGGCTGGCCGTCCACGAACTCCTCGCCCAGGATGTAGGCCTGCGCCAAGCCGTCGGGCGACGGCTGGATGATATAGGTGAGTGCGACGCCAAATCGGCTGCCGTCGCCAAGCAGACGCTGGAAAGCGGCTTGATCCTCGCGTGTGGTGATCAGCAATATTTCCCGGATACCGGCCAGCATGAGCACTGAAAGCGGATAGTAGATCATTGGCTTGTCGTACACGGGCAGCAGTTGCTTCGACGTCGCCAGTGTGAGTGGGTGCAGCCTGGTGCCCGAGCCGCCGGCGAGAACGATGCCGCGGCGACTTTGAACCGGTTGTGTCATATCTTTGCTGTTTCCCGTGCGTCCGCCGTCTGCGCCGGCTGCCCTTGGCGTCTGGCGGAGAACGAGCTGGCCCACTGCCGACCGGCCGTACTGGTCACGTACCACTCAACGGTTTCGGCCAGCCCTACGGCCAGGGAAGTGCGGGGCCGCCAGCCCAGCTCCCGGGTGATCTTTGAGAAATCGATCGCGTACCGGAAATCGTGTCCGGGGCGATCGGCAACATGTGTGATCAGTCTGCTGTGAGGGGCCCCCTGGGGCCGCAAGGCGTCAACGACCTCGCAGATGCGCTGCACGATCTCGATATTGGTGAGTTCGCTCGCCCCGCCGATGCAATAGGTTTCGCCGGGCTGACCCTTTTCAAGGACGAGGAGAAGCGCCTCCGCATGGTCCTCAACGAAAAGCCAGTCCCTGACGTTAAGGCCTTGGCCATAGATCGGGATCGGCAGACCGGCCAGCGCACTGAAAACCACGACCGGGATCAGCTTCTCAGGAAACTGCCATGCGCCGTAGTTGTTCGAACAGTTGGTGATCAACACCGGCAGGCCGAAGGTTTCCCCCCAGGCCCGCACGAGCATGTCCGCCGCAGCCTTGCTGGCGGAATAGGGGGAGTTGGGGTTGTAAGGCGTCGTTTCGTCAAAGCACCCGCTTTCGCCGAGCGTGCCGTACACCTCATCCGTCGAGATGTGGTGGAAGCGAAACGCCTCGCGGCGTGCCACGGACAGGGTCGACAAGTGCGCTCGGGCGGCCTCCAGCACTACGGCCGTGCCTTTGACGTTGGTATCGACGAACGCCATCGGGCCATCGATAGACCGGTCCACGTGGCTCTCTGCGGCCAGATGCATCACCGCGTCCGGATCGTACCGTTCAAACGCCCTGACGACGGCATCGGCGTCACAGATATCGATCTGCTCAAAGACGTAGGCCTGAGGGTCCAGACCGGCCACGCTCGCCGGGTTGGCGGCGTAGGTCAGCTTGTCCAGGTTGACGACGCTGTGGCCTGCGCTGACCGCCCTGCGGACCACGGCGGAGCCGATGAAACCGGCTCCGCCGGTGATGAGGATCTTCATACGCGACCTTCCACGTGATCAGACGCCGGCGCGACCGGCCGTTCTTCCAGCTCGCTGGTCTTCGCCCGGGGCCGCAGCAGCTGGCCGTCGAGCGCCAGGGCCGCCAGCGGGATCAGTGCGGCTCCATAGGTCAGAAAGACCGTTGGTGCGGCGATCATCGAGAAGAAGACGATGTTCAGCATCATGGTTGCGTAAACGGCGACCCGCAGGTGCGCCTGCCGGAGTCGCACGATCACCTCATCCACCCATACCGCGAACAGGGCCACGAGAACCGAGTAGAAGGCGACACCGAAATATCCAGCGGACGCATAGGCGCCGCCGATGAAAATCGTCGGGGTGGTTGTGAAGCCGTAGTACTCTTCACCAGTGAAATAGACTGGGACTTCGGTAATGATGTCCCGCGCGGGTCGGTCAAATATGAACGCCACGATGGAGGAGTCCATAAAGTAGGCGAAGTTCATCCCGTACGGATAAACTGTAAAATACTGCAACATTCCGTCATAAGTCGCGCCAAACAGTCTGTACAAAGCTAGATTGAAAGCGTCTAGCGTCCCGGTAAAGCCTCTGAACTGATCAGGGTACTGGACCATGTAGAGGCCAGACAGGAATATCAGGGTTACAACTCCACCCAATATAACAGCTGGCAACAGCCGTTCTGCACGAAGAAGCGTCGATTTGGTTCTTAGTACAATAAATATAAGAGCGGCGTACATAAAGAAATAGACGAAAGGTAACTTCGATACAGATGAAGAAAGCAAAAAGAATATGACTGTGAGAATTGCCATTGGTATAATGACGTTTTTTATTTTTGAGAACAGGTAGGCGGCCGAAACGGCATACAAGAATGCGAACACCGAATACCTGAGTCTGCTGATAATCTGTGATATCAGGACGTTTTCATTGAAAGCGAAGCGCCGAGAAAACTGGTAATCTGTGCCGTTCAGGCGTCCGGTCATGAATGAGAGGACGTCGGCCCGGAACTGACCGTAATCCGGGTCGACGATCATAAGGACGGCCGACAGCACACAGGCCGCGACGGTTCCGAAAAAGATGAGCTGCGGCAGGTTCTGACTGTCTACCGCGCCCTCCATGAGCGACCGGACGTGGATCCCGCGACGGAGCATCCAGACGACGCCAAAGATCCCGAACATCAGGGCGATGGCGAACAGCGTCCTGGCGATGACGACGTCATCATAGGCGTAGTTCACAGAGTAGGCGTTGGTGGCGCGCAGGTTTATCAGCGGCGCGAGGCCGACGAAGATCAGGCACGAGATGAACAAGGCGTCAGACGGGAATATCCACGCCCGGGGCCGGTGCCGCCGCCACGCCGTGACAGCGAAGATCATGGAGGCGATCAAAATCAGGATTGAGAAGGTAAGCATATTGCCCCGGTTGGCGTAATACGGGCTCGGGCGGCCCGCGCAGCACAGTTGGCTGAGGGCCGGTATGCTTCTCCGGGCAGGGTCGGACGCATATAGGCCGCGCTGGCGAAGGTCAAGTCATGGCTGAGGCGAGGAGAGGCGGGTCAACTGCCTTGTCGAACAAAGAGATAGTTCTGCCCAACGACGAGGTTTTGACCGCCCACCGTCAGTGTGGGGGTTCCGTCTCCATACTCGATGATCAGCCTGTACCGAGGCTGGAAGCGTTGCAGGAAGGCGGCAAGGGGAAGGTAGGTGCGGGGGTAGTGCACCTCAGCATCCTTGAACTGGGCGGGCAGCGGGCCGGGACCATTGTCCGCGAGACGGGAGCTCTGGAGCACCACCACCTCGGATTCCGTTGAGAAGGCGGTGCGAAGCCAGGCGGTACAGGCTGGCCGGACTTCCAGCAGTCGGTCCAATGTTCCCAACGGGTCCGGCAAATACTGGATCGCGCCTGAAGAATACAGGAGGTCAACGTCGCCGAGCCACGCCACGGCGTCATCGATCGAATCAAACAGACGAAGACCCGGATGGTCCTCGGTTACGCCGAGTCTGGCGAAGGTGGGGGTCTCGACCACAGCCCATTGATAGTCCCCGGGCAGCGCGTGACGAACCATATGATAGGCGGTTCCAAACGCTCCTCCGAAGTCGAGCACACGCAGGGGGCGGCCGACGGCTTTGGTCGCGGTCACCGCGGTGGTGACCGCCAGAAGGGTGGCCACCGCCTGATGCTCTCCAACGCCCATCCAGGGGTCGATCGCGCGTATGCGGCGCGTTTTCTCCAGCACGACCGCTGCCAGGTCCGGGTCGTGATAGTCCGCCTTGCGCGCTGCCGCCGCGGCTTTGTAGTCAGCGTAGACGGGCTCCCGCGCCGCCCTCCAACCCACGAGTTTGCGGTAGAGCATCGGGGGCACCAGGTCCGCCAGCGGCATCGTCTTTGTCTCAGGTTGGTAAGTTGCGCCGTGCGACAATGGACCCGCCGCCTGTACTGTTGGGTATAAGCCAGGCTTCGGAAGGTCAAGCTGGTGGCTGCGACCCGGGCCTAGGTCAAGCGGGCGAACAGATAATTGCGGCCCAGCTCCACCCGTTCACCCCCAACGTAACCAGCCGGCGAGCCGTCGCCATACTCGACCACAGGTCGATAGCGGGATTTGAACCGTTCTTTGAGGGCCGCGACCGGAGCATAGGTGCGAGGGTAATAGACTGGCCGATCTTGTACGCCCACCGGGAGAGGTCCGGGGCCATTGTCCTGCAGCCTTGAGCGTTGCAGAACGACGATCTGCTCTCTTTCAGAGAAGGCGGAGCGCAAAAGCGCCACGCACCGGGGGTTTACGGCAAGAAATTGATCAATCGTTTCGAGCGGGTCTGGCATATACTGGACAGCGCTTGATGTATAGAGCAGGTCTATTTCACCAAGCCAAGAAGTCGCATCCTGAATGGATTCAAACATCCTGAGCTCGTTTGTCTCAAATTCGCGACCGGCTTTTACGAACGTCGGAGTTTCCACGACTGCCCATGCGTAATTTCCGGGCAAGCGTTCTTTGACGAGGTGATACGACGTTCCTAACGCTCCGCCAAAATCCAGAACTCTTAATGTTTTGCTGTTCTTTGAAACTGCGGAAGCCGTCGTTACAGCCAATAACGTCGCAATGGCATGATGATCTGCAATATGCTCGAACGAAGATTCCTTCACCAGCTTCCGCGTCTTGTTCAGGACGACGTCGGCCAGCTCTTGATCATGATAATCCTGGCCGCGTGACCGGACAGCGTCGTCGTAGCTCGCGAAGATGGGTTCGCGGGACATACGCCACCGAGCCAGCATGCCTTGAGCGACTGGCGGAAGGTACCGTGCGAGAGCCATTTTTCTATCCTGCTACAAAGCCGCCCGAACAGGGTAGCTGTCCAGATGCCAGAACTCACCCGTCAAAGCGGCGCGAGGATTGTTTTGACGAACGGACTGAGCAGGTTGTCCATCAGTCCAAGCGCCTTGATCTGACTCAGGCTGGCCCAGCAGAACATGTCGAGGTCGGACTCGATCAGAGTTTCGTCCTCCAGGAACAGCACGGCATTCTCATTGGACTTCCGCCAGAAACGTCCGCCTTCCTCGTTGTGCTGGGCGCGATAGACCCAGCGGACGCCTGTCTCGGCTTGCAGCAGTTCGGTCAGGGGAGGATTGGCGCCCTGATGAACTCGCCGGATGTTCGACCACGTGCACTGCAGACTCGGCACCAGTTGCAAGGTTCCGATATTGCCTGGTTCGGCCTTGGCTTGGATAAGAAATTCCACGCCCTTGTTGGTCTCACGCGCAACCATTGCCAGGACGCCGCCCTCACGCTGAGTGTAGATTGGCTGGTCCCAGCCACGCACTTCACGAAGCTTGCCAGCTTCGACGCGCACGCCCTCCACACCAAAGAATTGGCCACTGTCATGCCGGATATTGCCGCCATCGTCTGCTCGCCATCCCCGGACCTCGTTCAAGGGAATGAGGTGAGCCTCGAACACAATCTCACCGCGTTTGATCTCCCGCCAGTCGATGATCGGCTGGGGATCGGAGGCCTCGATGGCCTTCGACAGCGCGAGCCGCTCCCTGAACCAGCTCAGATGTTCCTGTTCAGCCATTACATCACGTCCCGGACGGCGGCGATCACGCGGGTGACCTCGGCATTCGTGAGGTACGGATGCATGGGGAGGGAGAATATCCGGTTGGCCTTGGCTTCTGCCATCGGGAAATCACCCGGCCCGTAGTCCAAATGCGCATACCCGCGCATCGAATGAATTGGCCAACGGTAAGAGACGTTGCACATGATATTCCTGGCCGCCAACCGCTCGATCATGCCGTCGCGATCTTCATGCTCAACCACGTAAATGTAGAAGCAGTGCTGACCGTAGTCGCACTCGCGGGGCGGGGTCACGGCCGTGCCTGCAAAGGCCTCGGTATAGCGCTTTGCGATTTCTCGACGCCGCGCGATCCAGCTCGGCACTTGGGGCAGCTTCAGTGACAGGATGGCGGCCTGCACCTCGTCGAGTCGAGAATTATATCCGTGGCGTTCGGAATAATAGACCGTCTCCATGCCGTAGAATCGCAGGCTTTTCGCCATGTCCAGCACGGCCTGGTCATTGCTCAGGATCATCCCGCCATCGCCATAGCCGCCAAGAATCTTGGTTGGATAGAAGGAGAATGACGCCGCGTCTCCCAGGGATCCGGCCGGTTTGCCTTTGTAGAGCGCGCCCTGGGCCTGGGCCACGTCCTCCATCACCTTGAGGCCATGTTTGCGGGCCAGTTCCAGCAGCGGGTCCATGTCCACGCACTGTCCATACAGGTGGACAGGGACGATGGCCCGGGTTCTGTCGGTGATCGCCGCCTCGACCTTTGAGACGTCCATCAGGAAGTCGGCGTTGACATCGACGAACCGCGGCCGTGCGCCCAGGGTCCCAATCGCCGAGCAGGTCGGCACGGCCGTGTTGGGCACGGTGATGACCTCATCGCCCGCCTTCACGCCCAATGCGGCAAGCGCAATCAGGATGGCGTCCGTGCCGCTGTTGACGCCGACAGCGCCGGTGACGCCGGCGGCCCGGGCCATTGCGGCTTCGAACGCCTCGCCCTCCTGTCCAAGGACCAGCCGGTTCGATTTGAAGACCCGGTCGCAGGCCGCGAGGATCTGATCCCTCAGCTCCGCGTACTCCGCTTCGTAGCTCCAGACGGGGATCGGAGTGTCAGTCATAGGTATGTCCATAGTGAAGCTCGCGCTCGACCCGATCGCGGAAGGCTGCGTCCTTGAGCAGCGTCGAAGCGAACTCGTCAAGATTACGATCCCGGATTGCCCCCAGCGCCGCCTCCAGGAAGACGCGGAACATGTCGCCGGCGGGCTGAACGATTTCGACGGCCTGGTTCTGGCGCCGGACCTGCCACAGAAGCGGGCTTTCCGCGGGTGGGCTGAACACGCGGTCAACGACGACGCTGCCGTGGCGGCCGACAAGCGTCAGACGATTCTGATATTCGCTTTCGAAGCTGAAATGCCCTGTGTAGCGCAGGCCGCTTCGAAACCGGGCCGCGAGTGAGAAGCCCACGTCGACCTGCTCTTGGGAACTCGGAGCGGGGAACGCACAAAGCGTTGCAAGCTCGTCGCCGAACAGGCGAGCTACGGCAGCCGCATAGGGACCCATGTCCAGTAGACAGCCGCCGCCCGACGACGCGCTGTTGCGGAAATTGTCCAGCGGCAAAGGAGGGATGATGAAGAGAGCATCCAGGTGCGTGAGCGGGCCGATATCCCGAAGCAGGATCTTGAGCGCCTGGATTTGCGGATGAAAGCCGAAGACCGTCGCTTCAGCCAGCAGCGCCGACCGCGACCTGGCCAGTTCGACGCAGCGACGGGCGCCGCTCAGAGAGGTCACGGCGGGCTTGTCGACGATGACGTGCCGACCGCTGCCCAAGGCCTCCAGAACCCACCGCTCATGATAAGCATTGGGCAGGGAGACATAGACGAGGTCCGCCCGACTGGCCGACAGGGCATGGGCATAGTCGCCAAACCACTCCCCCCGTTTCGGCCATGTCTGAGGTGACGCCTTACTGACGCTGGCGATATCGATAGAGGTTATGCCGTCCATATCAGCAAGTGCAGGGATGACCCGTCGCGCGCCGATCGACGAGAATCCGATCAGAAGGACGTGCACGTCGCCGCCGGGTCGATTTCGTGCGCGTCCTTCGCCCACACAAGGATACTGTCCATCACCCAACCTGACCCCATTTGCGGGGTGTCATAACGCGCGCGCTTCTGAATTTCCAATCCCGACCGCCGTTTCCAATCCCGACCGCCGAGTTTCCATCTTGTGGGGGTGCACGGAGACGGCGTCCCGGCGCCCCTTGATGAATCTCGTCCTAACGTATGGCGCCGAAGGACGGCGGCAGAAGCGTTGCTGGCGCACTCAACAGGAGAATTGGCAACAGAGTCACAATCATAGCATTCGGTTCTCCGAGACTGCGAGTTGGGGTCGACAGTTCGAGGCCTGCCGTGTAGGCCGAGCCGTTCCGCTAGGTGAAGGTGGTCTACTCAGTGCATTCGATGCTCTCGCCATCCGTCGAATCCTCTGAAGAGGAGATCGATAGCGCCACGCCGGCGGCGGGGACCGGCTTCGTTGTGGGACCCCGTCCCCGGCGCCTCATCAGCCTACGCCTCGCCCGGTCGATCCTGGCGGTGGTCGCCTTTGTCGCCTGGTTCGCGCTGCTGAGCTTTGCTCGTTATGTGGATGTGGGGCCCCTCCACACGCTGTTTGTTCACTTTATCGCCCTGAGTGGCCTGCTCGCCTACACAGAGCGGGTGATCGGTCTCCATGACATGGAGCAGGCGGTCAGTCTCAAGGTCGCCGTTGCCCTCGCGCTCATCGCGGGCATGGTGGAAATCCTGCTCCTTCTGGGTTCGACGGGCTGGCGAGGGGCTCACTCTCTGGTCGTTGTCGGGTTGACGGCGGCTGGAATGTTCGCGATTCGCGCGGGCTCCGCCCTTATCGTCAGACGCCTGCTTCGACGGGGAGTAGTGGCCAAGACTGTTGTCGTGGTCGGGCCGGCCTCAGCGCTGAGGCAGGAGGTGCTCGATGACCTGGACAAAAGGGTCGGCGTTCGTGCCGTGGCGATCCTTTCCGGCGGGTCTCTCGATGAGCTTCACGCCGAACTCCTTGAGGGCCCGGTTGACGAGGTCATTCTTGTGGCTGGTTTGCCCGGACAACTACAGCCTCTCGTCGACGCGCTCGAGATTCATGCCGTCGACGTGTTGCTTGTCACCCTCGCCCCGGCCGGTCCGGTCGAGCGACGCCTGCGATTTCGCTCGTCCGTCGACCATGGCCGGATACTCCAGCATCAGCGTCAGAGCAGCGGGTCGTTCCTTATAAAGCGGCTCATAGATATTGTGGGCTCCGGTATCGCTCTTTTGTTTTTGTCCCCATTCCTGCTGCTGATCGCAATAGCAATCCGGATCGACTCGCCGGGGCCAGCGCTATTCAAACAGGTGCGGTGGGGTTACGGCGGCCGTGAGTTTCTGATGTGGAAGTTTCGATCGATGCGGACCGATGCATCAGATCATTCGGGGAGCCGGCTGACGACCCGAAATGATGCGCGCGTAACACGGGTCGGAGCCCTGCTTCGGTCGACCAGCCTCGATGAGTTGCCCCAGCTGTTCAACATATTGAAGGGCGAGCTATCGATCGTTGGGCCCAGGCCGCACCCCTCCGGGGCCACGGCGGGTGGCGTGCTCTACGACGACCTCATTCGCAATTTCAAAGCGAGATACCGCGTTCGGCCCGGCCTTACGGGGCTTGCCCAATGCAGCGGGCTTCGCGGCAACACCGATACAGAGGAAAAGCTCTTTGACCGTTTTGAAAAGGACATGGAATACGTCGAGACTTGGACTATTCTCGGGGATATAAAGATCATGATCAGAACTGTTGTTCATCTCGCGCGAGGCGAGAACGCATACTGAAAATGCGGCCCATCGACGGTATTTGATTTTGGCCTGATCGTCTTGGCGTCAATGCATCGGCGTCCTCCGAGCCCAGAAGGCAACCCTATGGATGATCCCCCACTTCCTTTCCCAAGCGGAAGGCTGATCGTTGTCGGAGCCCGAGGCTTGATCGGGTCCGCCTTGGTCGAGGCTGCGACGACATCAGGCATGCAGGTCGTGGGTGTTGATCGGGGCATGGCTGTCGAGGATGTCGTAGAGGAAGGCGATGTCGTCACAAACTGCGCTTTGACACCCGCCTATCGGATCGGCCCCTACGATCCAGCGGTCGATCTGGAGCGTCAGACCGCCGAGATCGCCCGTCGACGGGGCGCGCGTGTGCTCATGCTGAGCACCCGAAAGGTCTACAGGGATAATGTGCAGTGGGGCGCGCGTGAGGACGATCCCTTGCAGTTCGACGGTGCGGGCTATGGGCCCAACAAGGCGAGGACGGAGGCGTGGATCCGGGCGGCCCTGGGCGACAGCGCGCTTATTGTACGCCTCAGCAATATATTTGGGTTCGAGTACGAGGCGGGCGGCGGAGGGCGTCGATCCTTCTTTGGCCAGATGCTGTTTCGTCTGAAACATGAAGGTGAGATCGTGTTCGATATGTCTCCCGCGACACGACGCGACTTCATCTCAGTCGATGAAACAGCGCGAGCGCTGATCGGCGCGGTTGCGGCCGGGGCGGGCGGCGTTTTCAATCTCGGAAGTGGGCGCGCGGTTGGTTGTGGGGAGATTGCCGACGCCGTGATTAGCGGCTATGGCGAGGGTCGCCTCCGCAGCGTCGGTAACGTGCGGGACGAGTTCTTTTTGGACATATCAAAGTGGTCGTCTACATTTGGCTGTGCGGTAAAACCGGCAGATTCAGTGGATGTCGCATGGGAATTCGGGAGACGACTGCGGTATGCGTAAGATTTTGATTACAGGCGGAGCCGGTTTTATCGGGTCACATATTGTCGAGCAATTTGCAGGCAGTATGCCAGACTGTAAGATTATAGTTCTGGACAAGATGACCTATGCTGCAGATTTTCGCAATCTTCATGATCTGCTTATTAGCGACCGCATCGAATTAGTCGTGGGCGACATCTGTGACTACGAACTAAGTGAACGATTGGTTGATGGTTGCGATCTGGTGATCCACGCGGCAGCCGAGAGTCATGTTGACAACTCTTTCCACAGTTCACTGCTGTTCACTAACACCAACGTCCTCGGAACCCATACGATCCTGGAAGCATGTCGCACGAAGAACGTGCCCAAGGTGATCCATATAAGCACCGACGAGGTATATGGAGAGGTGCTGGAGGGAGCGGTTGATGAGACTGCACAGCTCAACCCCACCAACCCCTACTCGGCCTCCAAGGCTGCTGCCGAAATGATCGTTAAGGGCTACATTCACTCCTTCAAGGTCCCGATCATCATGGTCAGGGCGAATAACGTGTTTGGCACCCGGCAATATCCCGAAAAGCTGATCCCAAGGTGCTGTCTGTCGCTAATTAGGGGGGAGAGAATCCCGCTGCACGGTAACGGGCAGAATGTTCGACACTATCTGGCCGCCCGGGATTTGGCGGCGGCGATTGAACTGGTTTCGCATCGAGGGCAGATTCACGAAACCTATAACGTCGGATCGCCGGACGAATTCACCAATCTCGAGGTGGCGGCAACAATCTGCGAAGCCTTCGGTGTGGCGTTCGAGGATAGTGTGGAGTTCGTCAGGGACCGTCCGTTCAATGATCGCCGATACGCCGTGGTGTGGGACAAGATAACCGCTCTGGGATGGCGCCCTACCCACTTCTTCAAGGGGGAAATCGACAAGATCGCCGGCTGGTACCGGCTCAACCACCAACGCTATGTCTGAGTCCGGGTTGGTCGACGGTGAGGGGCCCCGGGGAGGGGCCCTCCTGCTGGGGGGAAGCGGCTTCGTCGGGTCTCGGATCGCGTCCCGACTGCTTGCATCGGGGCGGCATAGTTTTGTCCGCATCGTTGACCTCGAGAGGCCCGCATCAGTTGCCGGAGGGGTGGAATTTCGACAACACGACGTCCGGGCACCGATCCCTACTGACATGGGAAGCGGGGTGTCGATCATCTATAATCTGGCGGCTGTACATCGTACGCCGGGCCACCCGCCACATGCATATTACGACACCAACGTTAATGGCGCTCTGAACTGCACAGCGCTTGCAGACGCCTGTTCGATCGGGACCGTGGTATTTACCAGCTCGATCTCCATCTATGGCCCAAACGAGACCGTTCTCACCGAATCCTCAACGCCGGCGCCGATGTCCGACTACGGGCGGTCCAAGTTGATGGCGGAGCAAATCCACCGTCGATGGTTTGAGGCGACACCCGGCCGCAAGTTGGTGATCGTGCGCCCGGGCGTGATCTTCGGTCCGGGAGAGGATGGCAACTTCACCCAACTGGCTAAAGCGTTGCGGCAAGGGTATTTCTTCTATCCTGGGCGCCAGAACACAGTGAAGAGCAGCGTGTATGTCGGCGAGGTCGCCAGGGCGTTGGATTTTGCTCTGGATCACAAGGACCGGTTCGTCCTCTTCAATGCCGCCTACCCCCGGAATACGTCGATCGGCGAAATCGTCGAAGCCTTCGGCCGGACGATGGGTCGGCCACTAAACCCGCCAACGGTGCCACTATGGATGCTATTGGCGGCGGCAAAGCCGTTTGAGCTCTTGGGCAGCCTCGGAATCCACACCCGCATCCACGGCGAACGGGTCATGAAATTGGTCCTATCCACGAAGGTAAGCCCCGAATGGCTATCGGAAAACGGATATCGGTTCGAGACCGATCTGGAGCAAGGTCTGGCCTTGTGGCAGGCAGAAACAGACGGCGCTTTTCGGTGATGTTTGCCCCCGGGATAAAGGTGCTCGGCGCTCAAATATTGGGCCTCCTTAGCGCACCGCCGCCGCCCCGCCGCCCCTGACCTGGGCCTCGACCTCCACCAGCGAGGTCATGGCGTTGTCGCCCGGCGTGGTCATCGCCAGCGCCCCATGGGCGGTTCCGTAGTCGACGGCCGCCTGAGGGTCGCGCCCGGCCAGCACGGCCCACGCCAACCCCGCCACGAAACCGTCGCCGCCGCCGACGCGGTCCAGCACGGCGATCTCGCGCGTCGGCGTTTCGTACCGTTGTCCGCCCGCCCACAGCACCGCGCCCCAGCGATTGACCGAGGCCGAGACCGGATCGCGCAGGGTGGCGGCGAAGATCTTCACATTGGGGAAGTCGCCGGCGACGCGCTGGACCAGCCGGTCGAACGGGCGGCTGTCGCACGGGTCGGCGCGGGCCTCGTCCGTCTCGACGCCCAGGCAGGAGGCCCAAGCGTATTCGTCGCCGACCAGCACGTCGACCAGTCCGGCGATCTCGCGATTGACGCGCCGGGCGGCGTCGGGGTCCGGGTGGCTGGACCACAGGCTGGCGCGATAGTTGAGGTCGTAGCTGACCACCACGCCGTGCCGTTTGGCGGCGCGGACGGCGGCGAGCGTGGTCCCGGCCGTGCTCTCCGACAGGGCCGCGAAGATGCCGCCGGTGTGCAGCCAGCGCACGCCTTCGCCCCCCTCCTCGGGGCTGGCAAACAGGGCGTCCCAGTCGACCTCGTCGGGGCGCATCTGCGAGGCCGCGGAATTGGCCCGGTCCGAGGCTCCCAGCGCCCCGCGCACGCCGAAGCCCCGCTCGGTGAAATTCAGGCCCATGCGGGTGTTGCGGCCGACGCCGTCGGCCTCGCGCCACAGGATGTGGGAGGTGTCCACCCCGCCCTGCAGGATCAGGTCCTCGGCCAGGGCGCCCATCTCGTTGCGCGGCAGGGCGGTGACGACCGAGGTGCGCAGGCCGAAGGTCCTGCGCAGGCCGCGGGCGACATTGTACTCGCCGCCGCCCTCCCAGACCTGGAAGGACCGGGCGGTGCGGATTCGGCCCTCGCCGGGGTCGAGGCGGAGCATCACTTCGCCGAGGGCGACGCAGTCCCAGCGGCAGTCTTCGGCGCTGCGTAGCGCCAGTCGATCGGTCATTTCATCAGCGAGGGCAGCCACAGCGAAAGCGCCGGGATGAAGGTGACCAGCATCAGCACGCCGGCGCAAGCCAGCCAGAACGGCCAGATGGTCTTCAGCGCCCGGGTCATCGGTATGCCGGCGATGGCGCTGCCGACGAACAGCACCGATCCGACCGGCGGGGTGATCAGGCCGATGCCGCAGTTGAGCAGCAGGATGACGCCGAACTGCACCGGGTCGACGTCGAAGGCCTTGGCCACCGGCAGGAAGATCGGGGTGCAGATGATGATCAGCGGCGCCATGTCCATGAAGGTGCCGAGCACCAGCAGGATGAGGTTGATCAGCAGCAGGATCAGGATCGGATTGTCGGTCAGGGTCTGCAGCAGATCGACCATCATGACCGGCACCTGCAGGTAGGCCATCAGCCAGCCGAACGCCCCGGCGCAGCCGATGATGAACAGCACCATGCCCGAGGTCCGGGCGGCCCCGACGCAGGCCTCCTTGAAGGCGGCCCACGTCATGTGGCGGTACACCAGACCGGTGACCACGGTGGCGTAGACCACGGCGATCGAGGCGCTCTCGACGGCGGTGAAGACGCCCAGCCGGATGCCGGTGAAGATGATGCCGACCAGCAGCAGGCCGGGGATGGCGGCGACCAGCCGGGTCAGGATGGCGCGGAAGCCGGGGAAGGCCTCGGCCGCATAGCCGCGTCGGCGGGCGACGACATAGGAGGTGACCATCAGCACCGCCGCCAGCAACAGGGCCGGGATAATGCCGGCCGCGAACAGGTCGGAGATCGACACGCCGCCGCCGGCCGCGGCCGAGTACAGGATCATATTGTGCGAGGGCGGCACCAGCAGGGCCACCAGCGCCGCCGAGATGGTGACGTTGACGGCGTAGTCGGCGTCATAGCCGCGCTTTTGCATCTGCGGGATCATGGTGCCGCCGATGGCCGAGACGTCGGCGATCGCGCTGCCCGAAACGCCGCCGAACAGGGTCGAACCGACCACCGTGACCTGGCCCAGGCCGCCGCGCACATGGCCGACCATGGAGGAGGCGAGGGCGATCATCCGGTCGGACAGGCCGCCCTTCATCATCAGCTCGCCGGTGAAGATGAACAGCGGAATGGCCAGCAGGGCCACCGAGGTGATGTCGGATCCCATCTGCTGGAACACCACGATCGGCGGCAGGGCCAGATAGAGGACCGTGGCCAAGGTCGCGGCCAGCAGCGAGAAGGCGACCGGCACGCCGATGGCCAGCAGAATGGCCAGCAGGCCGAAGAGGATGAGATATTCCATGCTCAGTCCTCCGCCTCGGCCGGCGCATCGGGCGCGAGATAGTCGCCGGTGAGCAGGCGTTCGATCGAGAACAGCAGGATCAGGGCCCCGCCGATGCACAGGCCGGCGAACTTCAGACCCGACGGCAGCGGCGCCCCGGCCATGGCCACAGTCCATTCATCCAGCATCAGCGTGCCGCCCAGCACCATAAGCCCCGCGCCGGAGACGGCGGCGATCAGGCGCGAGATCGACTTGAGCACCCACTGGGCCCGCCCCGGGGCGGCGTCGCGGAAGGTCTGGAAGGCGAAATGGGTCTCGCGCCGAACGGCGACGGCGGCGCCGAACATGACGGCGAAGCTCATCAACAGCAGGGCCAGAGGCTCGGTCCAGCCGGGGCTGTCGTTCAGCACATAGCGGGCGAAGACCTGCCACGCCTGGACCAGGGCCATGGCCACGAGGGCGACCCCCGCCAGACCGAGGGCGAGGCTCGCCAGACCATCGAGGGCGCGGACGGATCCGCGTCGGGGTTCAGACATTCGGGCCCTCCCTGAGCGCCGGGGATGCGCGGTCGTTCAGGCGACCGCTGCGATACGTTCGTGGAGCGCGCGCAGGCGCGGCTCGGATAGATATCTGTCCAGCACCGGCCGGGTCGCGGCGGCGAAGGCGGCCTTGTCGACCTCGGCGACCTGCACCCCGGCGGCGACGACCGCGGCCCGGGCTTCGGCTTCGCGCCGGTCCCACCCGGTCCGCATGACCTGCACCGAGCGACGGGCGACGTCGCGGACCAGCTCCCGGTCCGACGGCGTCAGGGCGTCGAAGCTGGACTTCGACATCAGCAGGGCGTCGGGCGAGAAGGAGTGCTCGGTCTGGCTCCAGAACCCGGCGACCTCGTACTGGCGGCTGGACTGGTAGGCCGTCCAGTTGTTCTCGGCGCCGTCGATCAGATGGGTCTGCAGGGACGAGAACACCGCCCCGAAGGACAGCGGCGTCGGGTTGGCGCCCATGGCGCGCAGGGTGTCGAGGAAGATGTCCGACTGCGGCGCCCGCATCTTCAGGCCGCGCAGCTGGCCCGGCTCGGCGACCGGATGGCGGACATTGTACAGGCAGCGCGGGGCGGCGTCGTAATAGGCGAGGCCGACCAGTCCGCGGTCCTCGAACACGTTCAGCAACTCGGCGCCAATCTCGCCGTCAATGACGGCGCGGACATGGGCGATGTCGCGATAGACATAGGGCAGGGCCAGCAGCCGGGTTTCCGGGAAGGCGTTGTTCAGGGCCGCGACGGCGACGCGGCACATGTCGATGGCGCCGTGGCGCGCCAGGCCGATGGAGTCGTCCTCCGAGCCCAGTTGCCCGGAGGGGAACTGACGGACGCCCAGCCGGCCGTCGGTCAGGCGGCCCAGTTCCTCGCCCATCCATTTGACGGCGGTGACGGTGGGGAAGTCGCCGGGGTGGACATCCACGGCGTCGAAGACGGTGCGGCCGCCAGTCGTCGGGCGCGGGGCGCAGGCGGCGAGGCCCAGCCCGGCGAGTCCGGCGAGGCCGAGCGTTCTGCGCGTCATGGTCACGGCGTCTCTCCCTGGGCGGCGACGGCCCGGCATTCGATGCGGCCGTCGGGGCCGAAATCGGCGATCGCCGACTGACCGGCGCGGATGGCGTGGACCCCGGTGGCGGCGCCGGTCGAGATCAGCTGTCCCGCCTCCAGCCGCCGCCCGCGGCGGTGCAGCAGGTTGAGCAGGAAGCCGAGGGAATCGAGCGGACCGTCCGGGATCGACGCAGCCCCGCCTTGTCCGATCACGACGCCGTCAATGGTCATGGTGCAGGTCAGGTCGGCGAGGCGCGACCGCCAGTCCGCGACCCGGGCGCCGAGGATCAGGCCGGCGTTGTTGCCGAAGTCGGAGGCCGTCACCGCCGGTCCGTGGTCATTGATGCCGGCGAAGGGGCTGCCGGCGATCTCGACGCCGGTGAAGACGCGGGCGACCAGCGGCGCGACGGTCGCGGCGGTCCAGTCGTCCCTGTCCGGCGCGGTCTCGCCCAGTTCCAGCACATATTCGGCCTCGACCGCGGCGAAGCCGCCGTCGATCACATCGAACCGCGTCGGCGCCGCCCCGGCGGTCCAGACGGCATGCGAGAAGATCGGCCCGGCCAGCCGCCCGGCGCCGAAGCGCGCGTCATGCGGCGGGTTGATCCGGCCCAGCTTCCAGCCGGCGATCCGGTCGGGCCAGGCGGCGATGGCCTCGTCCTGGATCCGGTAGGCGGCGTCGAGCGATTCGGGCTGCGCGCCCGGATACGGCGACAGCGCCCGGCTGGCGCGCCGCGCGTCCACAAAGGCCCGTGCAATCGGCGAACCGCTTGAATTATCGTGTGCGTGGCTCACGCCGCCTCCCTGTTGCGGCAGACATTGCGCAGGAAGGAAACCGGTGTCAATTTGAATCCGGCGCCGTCGTTGCGACGACGCTCACGATGAAGGTCGCGGCCACAGGCGACCCTGTGACAGGATGGAAACATGACCCTCGCCCGTATCGCGGCCGTCGCGGCCGCCCTCGTTCTGCCCCTGACCGCGCCGTCCATCGCGGCGGCCCAGACGGCCGCTCCAGCGGCGACAGAGGCCGCCCTGCCGGCCTTCCCTGGTGCGCTCGGCTGGGCTTCCCGGACCCCGGGCGGGCGAGGCGGCCAGATCATCCGCGTCACCAATCTGGACGGGGAGGGGCCCGGCTCCCTGCGCGCCGCGATCGAGGCCGACGGCCCGCGCATCGTGGTGTTCGAGGTCGGCGGCGTCATCGACCTGGGCAAACAGACCCTGCGGCTGCGCAATCCCTTCATCACCATCGCCGGCCAGACCGCGCCGTCGCCGGGCATCACCCTGATCCGCGGCGGCATCGACATCACCGCCCACGACGTGATCGTCCAGCACATCCGCATTCGCCCCGGCTCGGCCGGCGGCGAATGGATGAGCGGCTGGGACGAGGACGGCATCGCCACCGTCGGCGCGCACAATGTCATCATCGACCACTGCAGCCTGACCTGGGCCACGGACGAGAACCTGTCCGCCTCGGGCCCGCGCTTCACCGGCGAGACGCCCGAGGAATGGCGTCGCGGCACCAGCCACAACATCACCTTCTCGAACAATCTGAACGGCGAGAGCCTGGCCTATTCGACCCATTCCAAGGGCGAGCACTCCAAGGGCTCGCTGATCCACGACAACGTCACCGGCCTGTTGATCGTCGGCAATCTGTACGCCCACAACTATGAGCGCAGCCCGCTGTTCAAGGGCGGCGTCC
This sequence comes from Brevundimonas sp., assembly GCF_046295595.1. GTDB lineage: Bacteria > Pseudomonadota > Alphaproteobacteria > Caulobacterales > Caulobacteraceae > Brevundimonas. Next base: position 62,698 of record NZ_JBKBMX010000001.1, read on the forward strand.
ACGGCGTCATCGCCAACAATCTGATCTACAATCCGGGCCCGCGCGCCATCCACTACAACCTGGCGCCGGAAGAATGGGGTGATGTGCCGTTCGAGGTCGGCAAGATGTCGGTGGTCGGCAACGTCCTGCGCGCCGGGCCGTCGACGCCGACCGACCATCTGGCCTTCATGATGATCGGCGGGGCCGGCGACGTGGAATACTACGGTCACGACAATATCGCCGTCGACCAGGTTGGCGCGCCGCTCCGTATGTTCGGCCGCTACACAACTTCGCCTGCGCGGATCATCGAGATGCGCCGCCCGCCGGTCTGGTGGGAGGGCCTGGTCCCCATTCCCGCCGTGGACGTGCAGCGCGCCCTGCTGGCCAATGTCGGCGCCCGCCCGTGGGACCGCGACATGCGCGACGTGCTGTTGATCGCCGAGGTGGCCGAGGGGCGCGGCGAGATCATCGACCACGAGCGCGAGGTCGGCGGCTATCCGGCGGTGGTCGAGGCGACCCGCAAGACGTTCAATCCGGACGACTGGGACCTGCGCTTCATGACGCCGCTGCGCGAGGACGTGCTGGACCGCCCCGCGACGCGACGCGGCACCTGATCGCCGCTGACAGCCCCGCTGGTTCCGTCTAAGACAGCGTTCGACCAGAGAGATCGCGCGTGAACGAGCCCAGACGGACCGGCGGCAAGCCCGCGACCATCAACGACATCGCCCGCCTCGCCGAGGTGTCGAAGAAGACCGTTTCCCGGGTCATCAACAACTCCCCCTTCGTCAAGGAGGAGACCCGCAAGCGCGTCGAGGCGGTGATCGCCGAACACGGCTTCAGCCCCGATCCGCAGGCCCGCGGCCTGGCCTTCCGGCGGTCGTTCCTGGTCGGGATGATCTACGACAACCCCAGCCCCAACTACGTCGTCAACATGCAGCAGGGGGTGCTGGACGCGGTGCGCGGGTCGGGTCTCGAACTGGTCGTCCACCCCTGCAACCGTGCCGCCGACAACTTCCTGACCGACGTCCGCGCCTTCATCGTGCGGCAGAAGCTGTTCGGCGTGGTCATGCCGCCCTCGGTGTCGGAGGATGACCGGGTGGTGGCCATCCTCAAGGAGGCGGACTGCCCCTATGTCCGCATCGCCTCGGTGTCGCTGGACGAGCCCGCCTGCATGGTCGTGACCCACGACAGCCGCGGCGCGGCCCAGGCGGCGCGGCACCTGGCCGAGCTGGGGCACCGCAGGGTCGCCTTCATCTCCGGACCCGACACTTTCCGCTCGTCGTATGAGCGGGGGCAGGGTTTCCGCGAGGGGCTGGCTGAACACGGTCTGACCCTCGACGACGACTGCGTGCGCAAAGGCGCCTACACCTTCGAGTCGGGGGTGGAGGCGGCGCAGAGCCTTCTGGCCATGGCGAACCCGCCCACCGCCATATTCGCCGGCAATGACGAGATGGCCATCGGCGTCATGAAGGCCGCGCGCGACGCCGGCCTCGACGTGCCGCGCGATCTGTCGATCGTCGGCTTCGACGACCTGCCGATGGCCTCGCGGGTGTGGCCGAACCTGACCACGGTGCGCCTGCCCATCCGCGACATGGGGCGGATGGCGGCCGAAAAGCTCACCGCCCGCAGTCGCGGCCTCGACCCGGCGACCCTCGTCCAGCCGGAGGTCGATCCGTCGCTGGTGGTGCGCGATTCGACGGCGCCGCCGGAGTAGCCGAGGGGCGTCCCCGACGCGATTGGTCGCGGTCTGAATTGAACCAATCCGGTTGCGACGGATTGGCCCTGTGGCTGAGATCACGGACAGGGAGGCTTCAGGATGCCGTTCAGGCGATATTTGACCACGGGTGCCCCGCATCCCCTTCATGCGATCCTGCTGAGCTTTCCGATCGCCCTGTTCACCAGCGGCCTGATGTCGGACATCACCTATCTGCGGACCTCCGAGATCCAGTGGACGAATTTCTCGTCCTGGCTGATCGCCGGAGCCCTGGTGTTCGGCGGACTGGTTCTGGCCTGGGCGCTGATCTCCCTCGTGCTCGGCTGGCGCGGAGCGGAGCGCCGACCCCGCCTGATCTACGCCGGCGTCCTCGCCGGCATGTGGGTTTTGGGCCTGATCAACGCCTTCAAGCACAGCCAGGACGGCTGGAGCTCGGTGGGGGCGTTGGGCTTGATCCTCTCCATTCTGTGCACCCTGCTGGCGCTCGCGGCCGGTGTGATCGCCTTCTCCAACCGCGAGCGGGAGGTCGCGCCATGAGCCGCATTTCATGGATGGGTGCCGTCGCCCTCGCCGCCCTGGTCGCCGGCTGCGGCGGCTCTGACCAGAGCCTGAATCAGACCGGTCCGACCCCGGACATTCCGGATATCCGCGAGACTCTGATCCCGTCGATGAAGATCGCCGAGCCGATCGGCTGGGGCGACGAGGTTCCGACGGTTCCCGCAGGCTTCACCGTCACCGCCCTGGCCACCGATCTGCAGATCCCGCGTCAGATGCTGGTGCTGCCGAACGGCGACATCCTCGTGGCCGAGGGCCGGGGCGGCAAGGCGCCGCCGCTGCGTCCCAAGGACGTCATCGCCGGCGTGATCAAGAAGAAGGGCAACACCCAGGTCGAGAGCGGCAACCGCATCACCCTGCTGCGCGACGCCGATCAGGACGGCCGGGCCGAGGTGCGCACGGTGTTCATCGACAATCTGGACGCGCCGTATGGCCTCGCCTTCGTCGACGGCTACATCTACGTCGCCAATCAGGGCGCCCTTGTGCGCTTCCCCTATCAGCCAGGTCAGACGCGCATCACCGCCGCGCCAGAGGAGCTGACCAAACTCCCCGAGCGGATCAACCACCACTGGACCAAGGCGATGACCGCCAGCGCCGACGGTCAGACCCTCTATGTCGGCATCGGCTCGAACAGCAATGTCGGCGAGCGCGGCATGGCGGTGGAAGAGGAGCGGGCGGTGGTCTGGGCCATCGATCGCCAGACGGGCGCGCGCCGCACCGTCGCCACCGGCATCCGCAACCCGACCGCCCTGGCCATCGAGCCCCAGACCAGCGCCCTGTGGGCCGTGGTCAACGAGCGCGACGAGATCGGCCCGCAGGCGGTGCCCGACTATCTGACATCCGTGCGCGAAGGCGCCTTCTATGGCTGGCCCTACAGCTACTGGGGCAAGAACGTCGATCCGCGGGTCAGTCCGCAGCGGCCGGATCTGGTCGCCACGGCGATCGAGCCCGACTACGGCCTCGGCTCGCACGTGGCCGCGCTGGGCCTGTCGTTTGCGACGGGCGGCGGCTTCGGCGGGGCCTTCTCGCAGGGCGCCTTCGTCGGCCAGCACGGCAGCTGGAACCGCAGCGACCTGTCCGGATACAAGGTCTCGTTCGTGCCCTTCGCCGGCGGCCAGCCCAATGGCGAGATGGTCGACTTCGCCACCGGCTTCCTGACCGAAGACGGCGAAGCCCGCGGTCGTCCGGTCGGCGTCGTGTTCGACCAGGGCCGCCGCATCCTGCTGGTCGCGGACGACCTGTCCAACACCATCTGGCGCATCGCGCCGCGGCCCTCCGCCGCGGCTGCTCCGGCCGCTCCGGCGGCCCGACCCTAGGACCGGTTCCGACGGCCCGGCCCGGGAATCCGGGATCGGGCCGTGTTGGGGCTTCAGCCCTTGGCGAGGTTCTGGATGTAGTCGCGGATTTCCGCGTCCTCGGCGTGGGCGAAGAAATACTCCTGGAACCGCTCGCCGGCGATCGCCGCCTTCAGCAGGTCCTGGTCGACCGACTTCAGAACCGTGATCATGTCCTTGCAGGTCACGGCCTTCAGGCTCTTCAGGATGCCGCGGTTCTTGGCCATGATTTCCGCCCGCTCCTTGGGATAGCCCAGCCCCCGCTCGCCCTCGAACAGCTTGCGATAGACGTCCTGCAGGTTCAGTTCGGCGGCCCAGCCGAAGCCCTTGGCGTAGGGCATGGAGATGGCGTTGCCGTCGTTGATCTGGGCGAACAGAAAGGCGTCGGTCGGGTCGATCACCAGGCCGCAGAACACGCCCGGCATGGCGTTGCAGGCGAGCATCGAGCCCATCCCTGTGCCGCACCCCGTCACCACGAAGTCGGCCGCCCGAGAGTTGAGCAGAATGCCGGTCAGCAGGCCGTTCATCACGTAGGTGAGGGAGGCCTTATCTTCCGCCGTGTACATGCCGTAGTTGAACACCTGGTGGCCCAGCGGTTCGGCCACCGAGGTCAGGGCGGTGTGGATCGTCGCGTTCTTGGCGGCCTGGCTGTTTTCGGTGATCAGGGCGATTTTCATGGGCTTCCTCGGGGCGTGATGACGGGCGGGCGGAGCCTCAACACTCCTGACGGACGGTCGGCTGCATACGGCCGCGCCACATTCCGGCGTTTGCATCCGCTTATGACACCGGTTACCTATGCATTCAATCCGCATCCCACAAGGCGTGTCGGTCAGGGCGCATCCGTGCGAGACCCCCATTACCAAACTAATGTCAGCCAAGAGCGAGGCCAGCTGAAATGAACCCGTTCGATCTCAGCGGCCGCACGGCCCTGGTCACCGGCGCCAACACCGGGCTGGGCCAAGCCATCGCCGTCGGCCTCGCCGCAGCCGGCGCCGACATCGTCGCCGTCGGCCGCTCGGCGCCAACCGAAACCGAAGCCATGGTCACGGGCCTTGGCCGCGCCTTCAAAGCCATCTCCGCCGACCTCGGCTCGACCGCGCCGATCGCCGATGTGGTCGCCGGGGCGGGGCCCGTGGACATCCTCGTCAACAACGCAGGCATCATCCGCCGCGCCGACAGTCTCGACTTCAGCGAAGACGACTGGGATGCGGTGATGGACACCAATCTGAAGACCGCCTTCTTCCTCTCGCAGGCCGTGGCCCGGACCTGGGTCGCCGACGGCCGGGGCGGCAAGATCATCAACATCTGCTCGATGCTGTCCTTCCAGGGCGGCATCCGCGTGCCGTCCTACACCGCCTCCAAGAGCGGTCTCGCCGGCCTGACGAAGCTGCTGGCCTGCGAATGGGCGGCCAAGGGGATCAACGTCAACGGCATCGCCCCCGGTTATTTCGCCACCAACAACACCCAGGCCCTGCGCGCCGACGAGACGCGCAACCGCGATATCCTTGCCCGCATCCCGGCCGGCCATTGGGGCCAGCCGTCCGATCTGGCGGGGGCCGCGGTGTTCCTTGCGTCTGACGCCGCGAGCTATGTCCATGGGACGGTGCTGGCCGTCGACGGCGGCTGGCTGGCGCGCTAGCGCCGCCATATGGAACCCGGATCGGTGCGGCCGGTTTCGCCGTGCCCCCTTCCGTCGCGAACCCGCACATGCCGCCCCTGCGTACCGCCCAACAGTGCCGTCAGAAGGTCAGCGAATTGATCGCCGAGGCCGTCCCCGAACCCGATGCGGTTCGCCGCGAGGGCCTGCTCGGCATGGCCGACCAATGGATCAAGGTCGCGCGCAGGCGCCACCAAAGTCCCGGCTAGGTTCAATCCGTGGCGGTCATCCGTCGGCGGACACTGTGACCCCGACAGCACGGATAACGACGTTACCATTTCGCTTGATGACACTTTGTCACCGGACAGCCTTGCGAAAACGCGGATCGTCGGGTTAGGCTCTCGATTGCTACCGGTGTCAGGACGCGTTCCTCGCATTGATGACACCGGTGTCAAACGGAACGGCCGACAATGCCGGACCGCAATAATCGATAGACCGGGGTCACCCCGGCGTCCTTATGCCCATTGGGAGGAGGCATATGATGCAAGCCATTCAGTCGGGGCCGTGCGCCCTGCGTCGTACTTTGTTCGCCGGCGCTTCGGGCGTGGCGGTCGCCCTGTCGCTGGGGGCCGGGGCCGCGCTGGCCCAGACCGCGCCACAGACGCCCGAAGCCACGACCGAGGTCGAGGAAGTCATTGTCACCGGCTTCCGCGGCAGCCTGGCCCAGGCCCTGAACGTCAAGCGCAACGAGGCGGGCGCGGTCGACGTCATCATGGCGGAAGACATCGCCGACTTCCCCGACCAGAACCTGGCCGAAGCGATCCAGCGGGTGCCCGGCGTGACCATCACCCGTGACGCCGGCGAAGGCCGCAACATCTCCGTGCGCGGTCTTGGTCCGGACTTCACCCGCATCCGCATCAACGGCATGGAGGCCCTCGGCACCACCGGCGGCACCGACAGCTCCGGCGGCACCAACCGCGGCCGCGGTTTCGACTTCAACGTCTTCGCGTCGGACCTCTTCAACAGCATCACGGTGCGCAAGACCGCTTCGGCCGATACCGAGGAAGGCTCACTCGGGGCGACGGTGGACCTGCAGGCGGCCCGTCCGTTCGACTATCCGGGCTTCACCCTCGCCGTCTCCGGGCAACTGGGCTGGAACGATCTCGCCCAGAACGCCGACCCGCGCGCGGCCATGCTGATCTCCAACACATGGGGCGACGGCAAGTTCGGGGCGCTGCTCTCGGTCGCCTTCTCGAGCCGGAAGGCGCTCGAGGAGGGTCACAGCACGGTGCGCTGGCAGGGCGGCAACGTGGGCAGCGGCGCCGGGGCGGTCAACGCCTTCACGCCCCGCCTGCCGCGCTACGGTATCCTCGAGCACGACCAGGACCGGCTGGGCGTCACCGGCTCGCTGCAGTGGCGGCCGACCGACCGGACCGAAGTCAGCCTCGATCTGCTGTACGCCGACTTCAGCGCCACCCGGTTCGAGCATTTCCTGCAATCCCCGGACTTCAGCGCCGGCGGCGCTGGCGGCCGGGCCGGCATCGTGGTCGTGGACTCGGAAGTCGATAGCAACGGGACCATGGTCTACGGGCTATTCGACAATGTCGACGTGCGCTCGGAGTCCCGTTTCGACGAGCTCGATACCGTGTTCACCCAGCTGACGCTGGACGTGTCGCACGAATTTTCCGACACCTTCCGGGTCAAGGGCTTCCTCGGCTCCTCGACGTCGGAACATGACAACCCGATCCAGACCACCCTGCTGTTCGATCACGCGGGGTCGGACGGCTACAGCTACGACTACCGCGACAACGCCAACCTGCCGATGATCAGCTACGGCTTCGACGTCAACGATCCGGCCAGCTGGACCCTCAGCCAGATTCGGCTGCGCCCCCAGACGGCCGACAATACCTATGAAACCGCCCAGGCCACCGCGGAATGGGACATCAATCCCGTTCTCACCCTGAGCGCCGGCCTGTTCCTCAAGAGCTATACCTTCGAGACCACGGAACTGCGTCGCGACCCCGCGTCGTGCGGCCTTGCGCCGACCGGCAATGCCGAAGGGTGTCTTCCGGCCGGTGTCGCCGGAACCCCCATCTCCGACTATAGCCGCATCGTCGGCCTGGCGGATCAGTGGGACATCCCGGCCGGCTCGACCCTGTCATGGCTGATCCCGGACTATCACGCAGCGGACGCCCTGTTCGACTTCGGCAGCTTCCCGATGAGCTTCATTCCCTCGCGCGGCAACAACCGCTCGGTCGAGGAAGACAGCCAGGGAGGCTTCGTCCAGGTCGACTTCGACACCGCGATGGGGGCCATGCCCGTCCGCGGCAATGTCGGCCTGCGCTATATCGAGACCGACCAGTATTCGACCGGCTACACCCTGGCGGCCGGGGCTCCCGTCTTCACCGAGGCCAACCGCAGCTATGACGACCTGCTGCCGTCAATGAACGTCGTGTTCGAGCCGATGGACGACTTCCTGATCCGTCTCGGGGCAGCCAAGGTGATGACCCGGCCGGGCCTTGGGTCGCTGACGCCGGGCGGCACGGTGTCGGTGTCCGGCAACAACCGCACCGTAAACTCGGGCAACCCCCTGCTGGAGCCGACGCGGGCGACCACTTACGACGTCGCCTTCGAATGGTATTTCGCGCCCGAGTCGATCCTGTCGCTGGCGCTGTTCAAGAAGGATATCAACAGCTTCGTCGCCAACGACACGGTGACGGCGCCGTTCACCGGCAACGCCCTGGGTCTGCCCGACAGCGTCGCCGTCGCGGCGTGCGGCGCCACCGCCGGCTGCTCCCCGGGGGCGGACTGGGTGTTCAACCAGCCAGTCAATACCGAGGGGGGCGAACTGGACGGCTTCGAAATCAGCTACCAGCAGCCGCTGACCTTCCTGCCGGGCGTCTTCCGCAACTTCGGCGTCCTGGCCAACTACACCTATGTCGACTCGGAAATCGAATATCCGAACGGCACGACCAACACCCTGACCAACCTGTCGAAGCGCGCCTACAACGGCACCCTGTACTATGAGGACGACCGGTTCAGCGCTCGCGTCTCGGGCACCTACCGCGATGGCTATCTGACCCAGGTTCCGGGCCGCAACGGCAATGCGATCGAGGGGGTGGTCGACACCTTCAACGTCGACGCCTCGGCCTCCTACAACGTCACCGAGGAACTGACGCTGACCCTGGAAGGCATCAACCTGACCGACGAAGTCGCGACCCAGTACGTCGGCGACTACAATCTGGTCTCGGTGCACCACCACACCGGCCGACAGGTCTTCGCCGGCTTCCGCTACCGCTTCTGATTGACTCCTGATCGAAGCCATCTCGCGCCGCCGGATCCGATCCGGCGGCGCTTTTTTTGTCGCGGGTCAGCGAGCCGCCAGCAGATCCGTCAGATCGGCCCAGACGCTTTCCGCCGTCGGCGTCCGCCCGGCTCCGCGGCCGGTCGCGGTGAAGATCCGGCCGTCGGCGGTGGTCACGCGCACGGCGTTGCCCTCGTCGGCCAGCCCGGCGAACAGCGGGTCCGCGTCCATCGCCTCAAAGGTCACCGAGGCGGAACGCGCCGCCAGGTCCAGCCGCGCCGTCTGCCGCACGCGGCCGGTCGGCAGGGCCGTCGTCGCCGACAGCGCTTCCCGCGCCACGCCCGCCGGGGCCAGCCGCCAGTCGCCGGCCTCATGCGCGAGGATGGCCAGCTTGGCCGCGGCGTCCAGCCCGGTCAGATCGGCCGACGGATCGGCCTCGGCGAAACCCGCCTCGCGCGCCGCCGTCAGGGCGGCGTCGAACGCGACGCCGTGCGCCAGCCGGTTGAGGATGAAGTTGCAGGTGCCGTTCAGCACCGCCTCGATCCGCACCACCGGCGCATGGGCCCGGGCCCGGCGCACGGTCTCGATCAGCGGCGCCCCGCCGCCGACGCTGGCGGAATAGAGCAGCCGCGCCCCGCCGCTGTCGGCGAGGGCGGTCAGGGCCGGAAGGTCGCCGCCGACCGCCTGTTTGTTGGCGCTGACCACGTGGACGCCGCGGCCGAGGGCGGCGCGGATCAGCGCCAGTCCCGTCGACGCCTCGGAGATCGCCTCGACCAGTACATCCGGCTCGCGCGCCAGCAGGGCGGCGGGGTCGGACAGCAGCAGCGCCTCGGGCACGGCCACGTCGCGGCGCTTGGTCGGGTCGCGGACCAGCACCCCGACGACCTCGAACCGGGGGTCGGCCAGCAGTCGCGGCAGCAGGCCGCCGCCGACCACCCCGCAGCCGGCCAGCGCCACGCGCAGCCGCGTGAGCGGCGCCGTCACCTGTGCGGGCGGCGCGGCGTCCGGGCCGGGCGCCAGGGTGACTCCGTCGTGCAGCAGGGCCTCCCCGGCGGCGGGCGTCACCGTCGCCACGCCGATCGCGTCCAGCGCCCGGGCCAGGCCCGAGACCGCCTCCACCCCGCCCGCGACCACCGCCACCACCCGCCGGCCGCGCCGCACCTCGCGATAGACGGCCGAGGCGGCGTCGGCGGTTTCCGACGACAGTTGCAGCAGGGCGACCGGCTCGGTCGGCGCCAGCGCCGCCGGAACCGGATCGAGGCGGGCGAGGGGGAGGGCGGTCATGACGGCGTCCCTCAGGCGGCTTCGGCGGCGAGCGGAACCGGCACCGCGGCCAGCGCCGCCGACAGATCGGCCAGCAGGTCCTCGGGATGCTCCAGCCCGATCGACAGGCGCAGCAGGCCGTCGGTGATGCCGGCGGTCACCCGGGCCTCCGGGGTCATCGCGGCGTGGGTCATCAGCGCCGGATGGGCGATCAGGCTCTCCACCCCGCCCAGCGACTCGGCCAGGGTGAAGACATTCAGTCCGTCGACCAGCGCCCGCACCGAGGTGATGTCGGCCAGTTCAAAGCTGAGCATGGCGCCGAAGCCGGCCTGCTGGCGCGCCGCGATGGCGTGGCCGGGGTGGCTCTTGAGCCCGGGATAGTGGACCGCCTTGACCGCCGGGTGGGCGGCCAGCCATTCGGCGACGCGGCCGGCGGTGGCCTGCTGGCGCTCGATGCGGGCGAACAGGGTGCGGACCCCGCGCAGGGTCAGCCAGGCGTCGAACGGCGAACCGGTGACGCCGAGGCAGTTGGCCCACCAGGTCAGCTGCTCTAGATCGGCCGGGTCCTTCGCCACCACGCAGCCGCCGACCACGTCGGAGTGGCCGTTGATGTATTTGGTCGTCGAATGGATCACCAGATCGGCGCCGAGGGCGAGCGGCTGCTGCAGCGCCGGCGACAGGAAGGTGTTGTCCACCGCCGCCTTGCAGCCGACGGCATGGGCGCGGGCGCAGATGTCGGCAACGTCCACCACCCGCATCAGCGGGTTGGACGGCGTCTCGATCAGGATCAGTTTCGGTCCGCGGGCGAAGGCGGCGTCCAGGGCGGCGCGGTCGTTCTGGTCGACGAAGGCGACCTCAAAATGCTTCCGTTTCGCCCGCGCGCACAGCAGCCGGTGGGTGCCGCCGTACAGGTCATGCGGCGCGATCAGCAGGTCGCCCGGCTCCAGCGCGAACAGGGCCAGATCGACCGCCGCCATGCCCGTCGCCGTCACCACCGCGCCGCAGCCGCCCTCCAGCTTGGCCAGCGCCTCGGCCAGCACGTCGCGGGTCGGATTGCCCGAGCGGGTGTAGTCGTAGCGCCGCTTTCCATCGAGGCCGTCGAAGCTGAAGTTCGACGACAGATACAGCGGCGTCATCACCGCGCCATGGGTCGGGTCGGTGTTGACGCCGTGGCGGGCGGCGGTCGTACAGGGGCGGACTTCGGACGGGCAGGTCATGCGGCGATCTCACGGTGGGGAGTGGCGTAAAGCGGGGAGAGGGCGTCGTGCAGGGCGCGACCGACCAGTTCGCGTTCCTTGAGGAAGGCGTCGTGGCCGAAGATGGAGGGGGCCTCGACCAGCCGGCGCAGATGCGGCGCGCGCCCGGCCAGTTCGCGGCTGTCCTCGATCGGCACCAGCTGGTCCGAGGTGAAGCCGATCACGGTCAGGGCGCACTGGACCGCTTCCGGCGCGACGTCGTGGCGGTCCAGCGAGTCCGACAGGGCGATCCAGCGGGCGGCCGAGGTCACCTCGGCATAGCCGGCCCCGCGAGCGATCAGATAGTCGCACACCGGATAGGGCGCGCCCGCCTCGACCGGCGGCGTCGCGGCGAAGCGCAGGGCGAACTCCTCGGGCGTGCGATAGGTGGCCATGGCCAGTTCGCGGGCCAGCGCCACCCCCTCGGCCTCGCGGCCGCAGTCGCGGGCGAAGGCCAGCAGGCGCCGCTGCACGCCGCGCCAGGCGGTGGCGGCCGGATGGCTCCGGTGCGCGGCCGAAATCGCCACGACATGGCCGACCCGCTCGGGGAAGGCGGCGGCGAAGGCCAGGCCGATACAGCCGCCATAGGAGGCGCCGACGAAGGCCTCGACACGCGGCTCGTCCAGCGCATCCAGCAGCAGGGCCAGCAGGCGGGCCTGATCCGTGGTGGTGATGGTGACACCCGGCTCGTCCTTGCCCGGCAGCAGGTCGACGGCCAGCACGCGGACGCGATCGAGGTCGACGGGGCCGCCGGGTCGGACCGCCCACGACCACCAGCGGCTGACAAAGCGGCCGCTCGAAATGCCGCCGGCGACGACGACCAGCGGCCCGTTGACCGGACCGTGCACCCGACCGACGATTTCGGCCGCGGCCAGACGCTCGCCCGACTCCAGCCGGAACTCTCCCGGGATGGGCGCGCGGACGTCACGTCCGGGGGCTTCGTCGACGGGCCAGTCCTGGCCGGTTGGGTCTGGGGACGCCACGGTACGCTCCGCTCTCGCTCAGCGAAACCGGTGGGGCGAACCAATTCGTGCGGTGACAGACCCGTGGAGTTCAGTCGAACCCCGGACGTGGAGGGGCCATCGCTCCACTCATCTCTCGCGGCTCCGAAGGAACCCCGCAGGAGTTGGCACCATCTCCAGGATCGGGTGGATCCTGACAGGTTGCCCCGGCGTCAAAGGGCCTATCCCTCAGCCGGTCTTGATGAGTGCCCTTACGGTGCCGAACAGATCGGGCGACGTCAATACCCTTGTTGCAGGTGCGAAGCCGCCCGCCGCCGTTAGCCCTCGCTCCAGCCGCCCGCCAGCGCCTTGAAGAGGGCGATCTGATAGGTGGTGACCAGGGCGTCCGACGAGGCCAGTTGGGCGTCGGCCGCGGCCAGCGTCCGTTCCGCGTCCAGCACGGTCAGGAAGCTGTCGGCCCCGGCGTCGAAGCGCAGGCGCGACAGCCGGGCGGCCGTGGCCGCCTGATCCCGCGCCGACTGCAGCGCCGACCGCCGGTCCAGTTCGTTGGCGTAGTTGGCCAGCGCCGTCTCGGTCTCCTGCAGGGCGACCAGCACCGTCTGGTCGAAGGTTGCCAGGGCCGCCTCCGATCCGGCGCTTGCCTGTTCGATGCGGGCTCGGGCGGCGAACACATTGGGGAAGGACCAACTGATCAGCGGCCCGACCGAGAAGCGGAAATTCTCGCTGTCGCCCAGACCGTCGGCCTCCAGCGCCGTCGCTCCCAGCGAGCCGCCCAGGCTGATGCGCGGATACAGGTCCGCCGTCGCCACATTCACCCGCGCCGCGGCGCCGGCGAGGTTGCGCTCGGCCTGACGCACGTCGGGGCGGCGGGCCAGCAGGGCGGCGCCGTCGCCGACCGGGATCGGCTGAGCCAGCTGCGGCGGCCGCTGGCAGGCGCGGGCCGCTTCGCTGGCCTCGGCCGGGGTGCGGCCGGTGAGGGTGGCGAGACGGAACAGGGCCCCGTCGCGCTGCGCCCTCAACGGCGGCAGGCTGGCGCGGCTGCTTTCCAGCGCCGAACGGGCGCGGGCGGTGTCCAGCCCGTTGCCCGAGCCGGCGTCCAGCAGGCGCTGGGTCAGGTCGACGCTGTCCGATTGCAGTTCGATGGTCCGTTCGGCCACCGCGATCTGGGCGTTGGCCGAGCAGGCGTCGGCATAGGTGCGGGCCGTCTCGGCCGCGACCGTGACGCGCACGATATCCAGCGCCGCCTCGGCGGCGGCGGCGTCGGCCCGGGCGGCGCGGATGGTCGATTCCACCCGGCCGAACAGATCGATCTCATAGGCGACGTCGAGTCCGGCGTCGTAGGTGTCGGTCTCGGGCGCCTCGGTTCCGGCCGGCAGGCCCGGCACGGTGGCGGCCGAGGGCCGGCCGGTGCTGACCCCGGCCGAGGTCGTGGTGGCCGGGAACCGGCCGACCCGGGCCTCGCCGAGGGCCGCGCGGACGCGGCGCAGATTGGCCGCGGCGGCTTCCAGCTCGTTGTTCTCGGTCAGGGCCTGGCCGATCAGGCTGTCGAGGATCGGATCATCGTAGAGCCGCCACCAGTCATCGCGGGCGGCCTCGGCCGTCACGCCCGGGGCGTCGGCTCCGACGAAGGCGCCCGACGCGAGGGGGGGAAGGGTTGCGTCAGGCGCCTTCGGCCCGACCGCGCACGAGGCCAGCAGAAGGCTGGCGCCGGCGGTTGCGGTCAGGAACCGGAGAGGGGATCGGGTGGTCATCAGGCGTCTCCCAGCCGGGGCGTGGCGGGTTCGAGTTGATCGTGCGGCGGCAGGCCGCCGGTGGTCGGGATCTCGGTTTCCTTCTTCGGCGCGCCGGGCAGTTTGGCCGCCAGACCGCGCATCACGACGTAGAAGACCGGCGTGAAGATCAGGCCGAAGAAGGTCACCCCCAGCATGCCGGAGAAGACCGCCGTGCCCAGCGACTGGCGCATTTCGGCGCCGGCGCCGGTCGCTAGCATCAGCGGCACGACGCCGAAGATGAAGGCGAACGAGGTCATCAGGATCGGCCGCAGACGGGTCTGGGCGGCGCGAACGGCGGCATCCCAGCGGTTCAGTCCCTCGTCCTCGGCCTGTTTGGCGAACTCCACGATCAGGATGGCGTTCTTGGCCGCCAGCGCGATCAGCACCACCAGGCCGATCTGGACGAGGATGTTGTTGTCCAGACCGCGGATGTTGATGCCGATCATGGCCGCGAGAATGCACATCGGGACGATCAGCACGACCGCCAGCGGAAGGGTGAAGGCCTCGTACTGCGCCGCCAGCACCAGGAAGACGAAGATCACCGCCATGACGAAGACGATGGTCGCGCCCCCGGCCGACTGCTGCTCCTGCAGAGCCAGCCCGGTCCACTCATAAGAGAAGCCTTCGGGCAGGGCGGCCTCGGCCATCTGCTCCATGTGGGCCAAAGCCTCTCCGGACGAGACGCCGGGCGCCGCCTGGCCCTGCAGCTCGGAAGCCGGGAACAGGTTGTAGCGGACCACCCGGGCCGGACCGGAGTCCTCGCGCAGATTGGCCACCGAGCCGATCGGCACCATGGCGCCGGACGCCGAACGGGTCTTCAGATTGGCGATGTCGGCGATGTCGTCCCGCGCCGTGGGCTCCGCCTGCGCCGTCACCCGGAATGTGCGGCCCAGATAGTTGAAGTCGTTGACGTAGGACGAGCCCAGATAGACGCCCAGGGTGTTGAACACGTCCGACGGCTGGACCCCCATCATCAGCGCCTTGTCGCGATCGACGTCGGCGGCGATGCGCGGCGAGCCGGTGTTGTAGGTCGAGAACACCTGCTGCACCTGCTCCGGCGCCTGGGCGGCGGCGCCCATCATGGCGAAGGTCGCGCCTTCCAGCGGGCGATAGCCCGCGCCGGTGCGGTCCTGCACCATCATCTGGAAGCCGTTGCCATTGCCCAGACCCTGAACCGCGGGCGGGGCGATGACGAAGATGTTGGCGTCCTCGATGCCCATTGTCGCGCCGGTAATGGCGCCCGCCAGGGCCAGGGCGCTCTGTTCGGCGCTCTTGCGATCGTCGAAGGCGTCGAGGCGAACGAAGATGGTCGCAGCATTGGAGCCGAACGAGAAGCTGGAGCCGTCGAGGCCGGCGAAGGCGACCAGGCCTTCCACGCCCTCGGTGGTCTTGATGGTGTCCGAGGCCTGCCGCATCACCGCCTCGGTGCGTTCCAGCGAGGCGCCTGCGGGCAGCTGTATGACGCCGATCAGGAAGCCCTGGTCCTGCTCCGGAATGAAGCCTGACGGGGTGTCCATCAGCCGCCAGCCCGTCAGGCACAGCAGGCCGACATAGACGATCAGCACCATGCCGACGGTGCGCACCAGTCGCGCGGTCAGCCGGCCGTATTTGTCGGACAGCCAGTCGAAACCCTCGTTGAACTTCCGTCCGGCGTAGCCGCCGTAATAGGTGACCGCGCCCCAGGCGCCCGGCTTGCGGTGGGTGTCGTGCTCCTTGTGCGGCTTCAGCAGCAGGGCGGCCATGGCCGGCGACAGCGTCAGCGACACCAGCAGCGACACCACCGAGGCCGTGGTGATGACGATGGCGAACTCGCGGTAGAAGATGCCCGGGATGCCCGGCACGAACATGGTCGGGATGAACACCGAGACCAGCACCAGGCCGATCGAGATCAGGGCGCCCGAGACCTCCTGCATGGAGCGGTAGGCGGCCTCCTTCGGCGTCAGGCCTTCGCGGATATAGCGTTCGACGTTCTCGACCACGACGATGGCGTCATCGACGACGATGCCGACGGCGAGGACGAGGGCGAACAGGCTCAGCGAGTTGATCGAATAGCCGAGCATCAGCTGGACGGCGAAGGTCGCCACCAGCGCCACCGGAATGGCGACGATGGGGATGATCGCCGCCCGCCACGTCTGCAGGAAGACGACCACGACCAGCACCACCAGCAGGATGGCCTCGACCAGGGTGTGCTGCACCGATTCCACCGAGGCGGCGACGAACTCTGTCGGGTTGTAGGCGACCGACAGATCCATGCCTTGCGGCAGTTCGGCCTTCACGGCCTCCATCTCGGCCAGCACCCGTTCGGCCGTGCCGAGGGCGTTGGCGCCCGGCTGCTGAACGATGGCGATGCCGACGCCCCGCTCGCCGTCGAAGAAGCCGCGGATGCCGTAGTCCTGGGCGCCGAGCTCGACCCGGGCGACGTCGCGGACGCGGGTCACCCGGCCCTCGGCGTCGGTCTTGATGACGATGTCGCTGAACTGGTCGGGATCCGACAGGCGGCCCTGCACCTGCACCGGCAGCTGGAGGGCCGCGGCGTTGGTCGGGAAGGGCGGCTGGCCGATCGCCCCGGCCGCGGCCTGCACGTTCTGGGCGCGCAGGGCGGTGACGATGTCCTGGCCGGTCAGGCCGCGCGCGGCGGCCTTGGCCGGATCGATCCAGACCCGCATCGAATAGTTGCCGCCGCCGAAGATCTGCACCGAGCCGACGCCCTCGAGGCGCAGCAGCCGGTCCCGCAAGGTCGAGTTGGCGTAGTTGCCGACGTAGTCGTTATCCAGCGACTTGTCCGGGGACGTCAGCCCCAGGATCATCAGGAAGCCGCTCTCCTGCTTGTTCACGACCACGCCGGTCTGGCGGACCTGTTCAGGCAGGCGCGGCTCGGCCAGGGCGACCCGGTTCTGGACCAGCACCTGGGCCGCGTCCAGGTCGGTGCCCGGCTGGAAGGTCACGGTGATCGCCGCGACCCCGTCCGAGGTGGACGAGGACGACAGGTACAGCATGCCCTCGACGCCGTTGACCTCCTGCTCGATCGGCGCGGCGACGGTCTCGGCCAGGGTCTCGGCCGAGGCTCCGGGATAGGAGGCGGTGATGGAGATCGTCGGCGGCGCGATCTCCGGATACTGCGACAGCGGCAGCAGCGGATAGGCGAAGACCCCGATCAGGGTGATGAACACCGCGATCACGGCCGCGAAGATCGGCCGGTCGATGAAGAAGCGTGAGATGTTCATGTTCGGCTCAGTCGCCCGACGACAGGCTGTTGGCGAAGGTCGCGCTGGAGGCCGGCGCGGCCTGGGTCACGGGGACCGCGGCTTCGCTGGCCACCGGCTGGATGCGGCCGTTGGTCGTGGTCACCTTCATGCCCGGCTGCTGGATGCGCTGGACGCCGTTGATGATGACCCGGTCGTTGGCGGCGAGGCCCGAGCGGACGACGCGCAGGCCGTCTACCAGCGGCCCCAGTTGCACCGGCTTGGGCGCGACCGAGCCGTCGGCGGCGACGACATAGACGATGCGTCGGGCCTGATCGGTGGCGATGGCGGCGTCGGGCACCAGCATGGCGTTATAGGTTCCGGCCCCGGCCAGACGGGCCTGACCGAACATGCCGGGCTTGAGGAAGCCGTCGGGGTTCGGGATCACCGCCCGCAGGCGGATGACGCCCGAGGCCGTGTCGACCGCGTTGTCGGTGAAGTCGAGGCTGCCCGAGCGCGAATAGGTCGACTCGTCCTGCAGCCGCACCTGGATCGGCGCGGCGCCGTTGCGGGCCTGACGCTGATACTTGAGCAGCAGGGCTTCCGAGCCGTCGAATACAAAGTGGATCGGGGCGCTGGAGACGACGGTGGTCAGCACGTCGGCCGCCGACGATCCGCCGGCCACCAGATTGCCGGCGTCGACGCGGCGGTCGGACACCCGGCCCGAGATTGGGGCGGTGACGCGGGTGAACTCGACGTCCAGCTGGCGGGCGCGGACACTGGCGTTGGCGGCGGCGATGGCCGCCTCGGCCGTCTGCAGGGCCCCGCGCCGGGTGTCGACCTCGGCCTGGGACACGGCCTGCGAGTCCAGCAGGGTCTCGGACCGGGCCAGTTCGCTGCGCGCCAGCGCCAGCTGGGCCTGGGCCTGCGACAGTTGCGCGCGGGCCGAGGCGAGGGCGGCCTGGGCCGGACGCGGGTCGAGGGTGAACAGCAGCTGGCCGCGCCGGACGTACTGACCGTCGCGGAAATGGACGGCCGAGATATAGCCGCCGACGCGGGCGCGCACCTCGACCGACTGGGTCGCTTCGAAGCGGCCGGTGAACTCGTCCCAGTCCTGCACCGCCTGAACCAGCGGGGTGGCGACGGTCACCGCCGGCGCCGGCGGGGCCTGGGCCTCGCTCCTGGAGGAACAGCCATAGAGCGCGGCCGCCATCAAGGCGGACGCGGCCACGATCTTCGCGGTGCGCATGAAGGGTAAATCCTGTCTTCTGTCGACGCGGCGATCGGGGAGGAGGGCCGCTAGTCAACGCCCGGTGACTTAATGGTGATCGCGCTTTCGCTTGTCAACGGGTGATGACAAAGCCATATGGTTTATGGGGCCATTGGAGATCACAAATTGTTTTGTAACGTCGCGCCCCGGCCCCGTAACGCCGAGGCGACCCGCGCCGCCATCCTGAACGCCGCGCTCGAACGCTTCTCGCGGGAAAGCTACGACGACGTCGGCATGCGCGACATCGCCGGCGACGTCGGCGTCGACGCCGCCCTGGTGTCCCGTTATTTCGGCTCCAAGGACGAGCTGTTCCTGACCGTCCTCGACAGCTGCTCCAACGGGCGCGACCTGATGGATGGCTCACGTAAGGACTTCGGCCGCCGGGTCGCCCGGGAGGTCATTTTCGAGAGCAAGAATGAGGGCAAGCTCAAGAAGCTGCTGATCATGCTGCGCTCCGTCGGCTCGGCCAAGGCCATGGATCTGGTTCAGCGCACGGGCAGCGAGACCTTCTTCGATCCCTTCGCCGCCTGGATCGGCGGCGAGGACGCCGCGATTCGGGCCCGTCTGGCCGCGGCGACCATCATGGGCATGGCCGTCAGCCGCGAGATCACGGCCGGCTTCGGCCTGACCCCGGCGGAATGCGAGCGGCTTGCCGAACGCATGGGCGTCATGCTGCAGGACATCATCGACAACTGATCCGGGGTCCAGGGTCCAGGGTCCAGGGTCTCGCGCCAGCGGTCCGGGGTTCGGGGCTCCGGCGTGGTGGCTTCAGGGACCCTCAGACGCAGTCTGGCCCCCGAGCCCCTAGTCCGTGGCCCCTGGCCCCTGGCCCCTCTTCTCAAACTTCCGGATCACGCCCGAGAAGGTCATCAGGATGCGCTCGCCGGCGTTGATCTGGCCGCGCACGAAGATCAGGCTCTTGCCGGCCCGCACCACCTCGCCGGTGGCCTCGACCAGTTCGCCGACATAGGCCCCGTCGATGAAGGTCGAATCCAGCGACACCGTCACCCCCGACGCCCCCTCCATCTCCTGATAGGCGGTCTGGAACAGGGCGATGTCGGCGAAGGTCATCAGACAGCCGCCGTGCATCCGGTCGCCGGCGTTCATATGCTTCGGCTCGGCCCGGAAGGCGCAGCGCATCCGCCCGTCCGGGTCCGGCTTGAAATAGAACGGCCCGACCACCTGGTCGAAGGTGCCGTGCAGGTCGTACATCCGCCAGCCGGCGAACTCGCCCTCCGACACCGTGACTTTCGCGACCATCGAAATCTCCGCCTTCTTCTTGCTCTCGCAATGCACCATACAGGCGCGATGAGCGACCCCATCGAAACCGCCATCTTCGAAAAACTGGCGAAGGCCGACCCCAAGGGCGTCGGCGGCAAGAGCATCGAACCGGCCGATGTGGCCAAGGAGCTGCAGCCCGAGCAGTGGCAGCGCATGCTGCCCAAGGTTCGCGCCTGCGCGCTCGGCCTGATGCGTCAGGGCAAGCTGACCATCACCAAGAAGGGCAAGCCGGTCGACCCCAACGCCTTCAAGGGCGTCATCCGCCTGCGCCTGCCGACCGAGGCCGAGACCGCCGCGGCCCTGGCGGCCCTGCCGCCGCCCGTCGAAAGCGATGACGACTGATCTTCCACATCTCCCTCCCCTTTATGGGGAGGGATGTCGGCGCGCAGCGACGACAGGGTGGGGAAATGTCCCGAAGCGCCCCACCCGTCTCGCTCCGCGAGCCACCCTCCCCACAAGGGGGAGGGAAAGCGCCGCGTCATGACCCTCGACACCCTCCTCGCCGACATCCGCGCCTGCCGGGCCTGCCTCGGCCACCTGCCCCATACGCCGCGCCCGGTGGTGAGGGTCTTCCCCGAGACCCGGCTGCTGATCTGCGGCCAGGCCCCCGGACGGCGTGTGCATGAAAGCGGCCTGCCGTTCACCGATCCGTCCGGCGACCGCCTGCGCCAGTGGATGGGAGTCGACTACGAGACCTTCTACGCCGACCGCCGCCTCGGCGTCGCCGCCCAGGCCTTCTGCTATCCCGGCACGGCGCCGAAGGGCGGCGACTATCCGCCGCCGCGCCGCTGCGCCGAGCTGTGGCGGCCGCAGCTGCTGACCCAGCTGCCGGGCGTCGAACTGACGCTGCTGGTCGGCGGCTACGCCCAGGTCTGGGCCCTCGGCGACCGGGCGAAGATCAACATGACGGAGACGGTGCGGGCGTGGCGCGACTACGCCCCCGACATCCTGCCAATGCCCCACCCGTCGTGGCGCAACACCGCCTGGCTGCGGAAGAACCCGTGGTTCGAGGACGAGGTCGTGCCGTATCTTCGCCAAAGGGTCCGGGGCATTCTGGGATCATGACCTTCATGCGCCGCCTCACCGTTCCTTCTCCCCTCGGGGGAGAAGGCGGCCCGGAGGGCCGGATGAGGGGGAGGCCTGATCGGGACCGGCGGGCGGCCGTTCCGCGGCCAACAGCCGCCTCATCCGGACGGCTTCGCCGCCCACCTTCTCCCCCGAGGGGAGAAGGAATCCTCGCCCTGTTCCTCGCCCTCTCCCTCGCCGCCTGCGCCACGCCCGCCATCCAGCCGCCCCTGACCCCGCCGCCCGGCTTCGCCGGTCCGGCGCTCGAGGACCGCGCCCTGGTCATGGACGACGGCGCCCGCCTGCCGCTGGTCCGCTGGACTCCCGACGGCCAGCCCTGGGCCGTGGTCGTCGCCCTGCACGGCGTCAACGACGGCCGCGCCGCCTTCCGCCTCGCCGGGCCGTGGTGGGCCGAGCAGGGGATCGAGACCTGGGCCTTCGACCAGCGCGGCTTCGGCGCCGCGCCGGGACGCGGGATCTGGCCGGGCGAGGACCGCATGGTCGCCGACCTGCGCACCGCCGTGGCCCTTGCCCGCGCGCGCCATCCCGGGGCGCTGATCGTCGTGGCCGGCGAAAGCATGGGCGCCTCCGTGGCCATCGCCGCCTTCGCCTCGGACCGGCCGCCGGACGCCGACCGCCTGATCCTGCTGGCCCCGGCGGTGTGGGGCTGGTCGGCGCAGGGGCCGGTTAACTCCGCCGCCCTGTGGCTGGCCGCCCGCACCCTCGGCGATCGCGCCGTCCAGCCGCCGGACTGGGCGGTCAGGGACCGCGCGGCCTCCGACAACCGGGTCGAGTTGTTCCGCAACGGCCGTGATCCCAACAGCCTGATAACCACGCGCTTCGATGTCCTGTACGGCCTCGTCGACCTGATGGAGTCGGCCTCGGCGGGGCTGGGCGACGTACGGGCCCCGACCCTGCTGATGTACGGTGGTCACGACCATCTGGTGCCGAAGGCGCCGATGCGCCGCGCCCTCGACCGCGCCGGCGACCGCGCGGGCCTGCGCACCGCCTTCTACCCCGACGGCTGGCACCTGCTGAACCGCGACCTGCAGGCGGAGACCGTGTTTCGCGACGTGGAAGGGTGGCTGCGGGACGCCGCCGAGCCGCTGCCGTCCGGGGCGAGAGAGGTCGCGGAGGCCTTGGCAGACCCTTAGACCGAGGTCGCTAAAGCCGACGGTTCGAACGCCCGCTGTGGGTGGGAAGCGAACAGCGGCTATCAACTAAGACGTGGCGACCCCAAACGCGAACCAACACATGACAATCAACACCGCGATGTGCCCGCCAACATTCAGCCAGAACCAGACCGGATCATCGGCTCGGGACTCGTAGCGCTTCCGGGTTCCGCGGGCCGGAATGCGCCCTGTCCAAAGGCCAATGAACAGTTGCCAACCTACCAATGGCGGAAGCAGCAGGAACCACGTGACGCCTAACGCGGCCTTCCACTCCCGGGTCGCCCAACCGAACAAAAGGCCGCTTATAGCCGCTACGCCCAGCATGGCGGCGATAAGAGTCCACTTCTGTTTATTGGACCAGCTCCACCACAACATGGTGCCATCTAGAAGAATGGCGCTTCCGTCCGCAACTGGTCGGGAGCCGACGGTCGGGCAGGGAGGGTCCCATCCCCCCGCCCCCAAACCGCCATGCTTGCCCTGTTGATCCTCCCGGCGTATCAGCCGCCGCAATAAAAAATACCCCGGGAGACGCTCAGGTGAGCATGACGCTGTTTGATTCCCCGTCCTTCGCGAACCATGAAGGCGTCCACGCGGTCTTTGATGAAAAGACCGGCCTGCGCGCCATTATCGCGGTTCACTCCAGCGCCCGCGGCCCGGCCTGCGGCGGCACCCGGATGTGGAACTACGGCTCCAGCGCCGAAGCGCTGGAAGACGTGCTGCGCCTGTCGAAGGGCATGAGCTACAAGAACGCGGTCGCCGACCTCGAGATGGGCGGCGGCAAGTCGGTCATCATCGGCGACAGCCGCACACAAAAGACCCCCGAGCTGTTCCACGCCTTCGGCCGCGCCGTCGACACCCTCGGCGGCCTCTACTATGCGGCCGAGGACGTCGGCGTGTCGGTCGCCGACATCGCCGAGGCCCGCAAGGTCACCCCCTATGTGCTCGGCCTCAACGACGGCCCGGAAGCTTCGGGCGACCCCAGCCCGGTGACCGCCGAGGGCGTCTATCGCTCGACCCTCGCTGTCGCCCGCCGCCTGTGGAACCAGGACGACCTGACCGGCCTGACCATCGCCCTGCAGGGCATCGGCCATGTCGGCGGCTATCTGGCCGACAAGCTGCACGCCGCCGGCGCGAAACTGGTCATGACCGACGTCAACACCGCCCTGCTGGCCGAGGTCGCCGCCCGCACCAAGGCCGAGATCGTCGCGCCCGACGCCATCTATGAGGTGAAGGCCGACATCTATGCGCCGTGCGCGCTCGGCGCGACGCTGAACCCGCAGACGCTGGACCGGCTGACGGTCAAGGCGGTCGTCGGCGCCGCCAACAATCAGCTGGCCACCTCCGACATCGGCCAGACCCTGTTCGAGCGCGGCGTGCTGTACGCCCCCGACTATGTCGTCAACGGCGGCGGCATCATCAACGTCGCCTCCGAGCTTCGCGCCCGCCAGACCGGCGGCGCCTATGACCCCGCCTGGGTCGAGACCAAGCTGGCGCGCCTGATGGAGACGCTGGAGGAAATCCTCGAACGCTCCGCCGTCGAGAACCGCCCGACGCACGAGATCGCCGGGGCCATCGCCGAGGCCCGCATCAACGCCGCCCGCGACGCCAAGGCCGAGCAGCGCAAGGCCGCCTGAGCCTACGTCCGCTTTTGACGTACCGTGGGTTTATGGTGCGTCATGACTCAGGACGCCAAACGGACTCTAGGGACTCGAGGGACTCATCGGACTGTATTTTTTGAGCCCGGGCGGCCGGATTCGCCCCCGGGCGCCAGACAGACCACACTCGCCGGAAACGCCCCATGATTCGGGCCGAGGCGACATGACCGCAACCGACCGCAAGGGCTTTGATCCGCTGCTCCTCGTCATGGTGGTCGGCTTTGTCATGGCCGTCGGGGCAATGGCCTGGCCCGCCTTCCGCGCCGACCCGATGAGCGCCCCGGGGCTGGTGCTGATCTTCACCGCCGGGGCCGTGGCCCTGATCGGCCTGTTCGCTTTCTCGCGCAGCGAGACGCGCAAGCCGCTGGGCGACACCACCGTCGACCTGCTGGACGCCATGGCCGAGCCCGCCGCCCTGGTCTGGGCCTCCGGTCAGGTTCTGGCCTTCAACGCCGCCTGGGCCGAAAGCAATGGCGCCATCACCACCCTGCCCAAGGGCCGCTCGGCCTCGGCCCTCTACATGGCCTTCGCCCAGGCCCGCGCCGGCGAACAGGGCCGCGCCATCGTCGTCATCGGCGAGCGCGAGCAGGAGGTGCTGATCGGCCAGGCGGGGGAGGGGCGTTTCCTCGTCCGCGCCGCCCCCGACGCCGCCCTGCCGGTCGTCAACGGCGGCGCCCCCGCGCCCGCCTCCAATGCGGTCGAGAGCCGCGCCATGGCCGCCGGCGCTCCGTTCGGCTCAGCCGTCATCGCCGCCGAGGACCTGTTCGCCGGCAAAGTCGAGGAGGCCAACGCCGCCCTCGCCGTGCTGACCGGTCCGGCCGCCGCCCGCGACGCCGCCTTCGGCCATCTGTTCGATCCGGCCGGGGTGACCGAGGCCCGGGCCAAGCTGGCGGCCGGCTCCTCCGGCCCGATCGAACTGGTCGCCCGCGCCTTCCCCGACCGCATGCTGCACCTCTATGTCGCCCCCGAAGGCGATGCGCGCCGCATCTGGCTGTTCGACGTCACGGCCCAGAAGTCGATGGAGCTGCAGCTCTCGCAGGCGCAGAAGATGCAGGCCGTCGGCCAACTGGCCGGCGGCGTGGCCCACGACTTCAACAACCTGCTGACCGCCATCCAGCTGCAGCTGTCGGGTCTGTTGGAGCGCCATCCGGTTGGCGATCCGTCGTATGAGGGTCTGAACGAAATCCGCCAGACCGCCATCCGCGCCGCCGATCTGGTGCGCAAGCTGCTGGCCTTTTCGCGCAAGTCGACGGTCCGCCGCGAACGCCTCGACCTCGGCGAACTGGTCGGCGAGTTCGCCGTCCTGCTGCGTCGCCTGCTGCGCGAGGATGTGCGTCTGGAAACCGACTACGGCCGCGACCTGCCGGTGGTGCTGGCCGACAAGAGCCAGCTCGAAACGGCGGTGATGAACCTCGCCGTCAACGCCCGCGACGCCATGCGCGGCGTGGTCGAACCGGGCGCCGGGGTGGTCACCATCCGCACCTGCCGCCTGACCCGTGACGAGGCCCGGGCCATGGGCTGGAGCGCCGCCCCGACCGACGCCGTGGCCCTGATCGAGGTGACCGACACCGGCCCCGGCGTGCCGCCCGAACTGCAGGACAAGATCTTCGAACCCTTCTTCACCACCAAGGCGGTGAACGAGGGCACCGGCATGGGCCTGGCCACCGTCTACGGCATCGTCGAACAGGCCGGCGGCCACATCAACGTCTCCAATGTCGACGGGGCCGGCGCGGCCTTCCGCATCTTCCTTCCCGAGGCCGACGCCGCCGAACTGGCCGAGACGCCGGTGGTCGAGATCAAGCTCAAGACCCCGCGCGACCTGTCCGGCGCCGGCCGCATCCTGTTCGTCGAAGACGAGGCCGCCGTGCGCGGCATCGCCGCCCGCCTGCTGCGCCAGCGCGGCTATGAGGTGATCGAGGCCGAGGACGGCGAGGAGGCCCTGGCCCTGGCCGAGGAGCACGCGGGGACCATCGACATGATGATCTCCGACGTCATCATGCCCGGCCTCGACGGCCCGGCCCTGCTCAAGAAGGCCCGGCCCTACCTCGGCGACGCTCCGGTGCTGTTCATCTCCGGCTATGCCGAGAGCGACTTCTCCGACCTGCTGCAGGACGAGGTCGGTGTCTCCTTCCTGCCCAAGCCGCTGGACATCAAGACCCTGGCCGAGCGGGTCAAGCAGGAGCTGCGCGCCGGCTGACGTTCAGCCCGCCGCCAGCGCCTCGCGCGCGGCCAGTACGGTGGAATCCGCCGCGGCGGCGGCAAGGATCCAGTCGCGGAACCGGGCGATCTTGGGCGATCGCCGCCGCCCCTCGGGCCAGACCAGCCAGTAGGCGTAGTCGGGGATCAGCTTGACCGCCAGTGGCACGGGCTGGACCAGCTGGCCGGCCGCCAGCTCCCGGGCGAACAGGATCGGCGAGGCCAGGGCCACGCCCTGGTCGCCCAGCGCGGCCGCCACCTCCAGCGCCTGATAGTCGGCTCTCAGCCGCGACGGCGCCTGGCCGTCGGAGACCACGCCGGCCGCCGCGAACCAGACGTCCCACTCCTTTTCCATGCCGATCCGCGGGGCCCGCAGCAGGTCCTCGGCCGTCTCCAGCCCCAGCCGGTCGCGCAGCCGCGGACTGCAGACGGCCGTGAACACGCTGGGCATGACCTCGACGCTCTCCAGCCCCGGCCAGTCGCCGGTCCCCGAGCGGATGCCGACGTCGAAGCCCTCGCGCGACAGGTCGACCAGATGCGCCGCCGTATCCAGCCGCACCGCCAGCTCCGGATGGGCCAGCTGGAACTCGCCCAGCCGCGGCGCCAGCCACTGCGTCGCCAGCGTCGCCAGGGTGGTGATCGACAGGATGGCCTGATCCTGCTCGGTCAGCTCCGACACGGCCCGCCGCAGCAGGTTCATCGCCTCGGTGGCGGCGCGCGACAGCCGCTCCCCGGGCTCGGTCGGAACGACCTCGCGCGGCAGGCGGCGGAACAGGCTCTGGCCCAGCCGCCCCTCCAGCGCCTTGATCTGCCAGCTGACCGCCGCCTGGGTCATGCCCAGCTCTTCCGCCGCGCGGGTGAAGCTGTTCAGACGCGCCGCCGCTTCGAACACGCGCAGGGACGCGAGGGGAATTCCAGCGAGCGGATCGGCCATAAGCTTGCCTTATGCGGTTCCTCACCAATCTGGTTTGTCGGCGGCCGCGGTCAAGCTCAATCTCACCTTGCCCTCACCGCAGGGTCGACAGGAGGCCGGGATGGAAGAGGCGCACCGCACACATAAGGAACCCGCATGGGGTTGGGTCGCCGTGCTCAACGACTGGCGGCGCAGCCGCGCCCGCGCCCGGCTGCGCCAGCCGAAGACGGATCGTAACCCCGCGCCGTCGCTGATCCACCCGTCAGAGGCGGCGCGCTAGTCGACCGTCCAGCCGTCGGTCTCGCGCAGGGCGTTGTGGATGGCGGTCGCCGCGATCGCGGCCTCCGCCCCCGCCACGGCGATCTGGTTCAGTCCCCGCACCAGGTCCCCGGCGGCGTAGAGGCCGGGGATGCTGGTCGCCTGATGGTCATCGACGACCATCCGCCCGTCGTCGCCCGTCCGGGCTCCCAGCGCCGCCGCCAGTTCGGCGTTCGGAGAAGTTCCCAGGGCCGAATAGACCATGTCGAACACCCGGAAGTCCTCGCCCCAGCCCAAGGCCGTGACGCGATCCCCCTCAAGCCGGACGTTGTTGATCGCGGTGCGGATCAGTTCAACGCCCATCCTGCCAAGCTCCGCCTCTTGCGTCAGCGCACCGGCGGGCCCGGTGTGGATCAGCGTCACACGGTCCGAATAGGTGCGCAGGAATGCGGCTTCACGGACGCCCCGGTCGTCGTTGCCGATGATCGCCACGGCCTTGTCGATCGCCTCATAGCCGTCGCAGATCGGACAGATGCGGACGAGCGACCGTTCGATCGCCCGCTCGACGCCCGGCAGATCGGGGTGGTGGTCGGTGACCCCCGTTGCCAGCAACACCGATCGCGCCCGCACCTCACGCCCGTTCAGCCGCGCCACGAAACCGTCGCCATCGCGCTCCAGCACCTCGACCCGGCCCGGCTCGACCACGGCGCCGTACTCCACCGCCTGTTCGGTCATCCGCTCGAGGATGGCGTCGCCGGTGATGCCTTCCGGAAAGCCGGGCATGTTGTGGCTGACCGGGATCCAGCGGGCCCGGGCTCCGCCGCCGTCGACCACCAGCACCCGCCGCCGGAACCGCGCCAGATAGGTGGCGGCGGTCAGGCCGGCGGGGCCAGCGCCGATGATCAGAACCTCGGCTTCAAGATCGCTCATCGCGTCCGCCATGTCGTTGGCCACCGCTCCGCGGGAATTCCCCAGCATTCCGACATCTCCTGTTCCGAGGTGAGAACGAACGCGCGGCCCGTCCAGGTCCATGTCGAGGCGACGCCGCAGTCGCCGATGCCGCGCCCCTTGGCGAAGGCGCTGAGGGTGCGGGTCTCGGGGGAATAGCCGCCGTTGATCGTACTGGCGGTGACCTCGCCGGAGCTGGAGCTCAACCGGGCCGGGCGCGGATCGCGACCGCCGGGTCCGGTGACGTACCAATCATGGCCGATATTGTAGGCGCCGACGAAGCACGGCACGGCCCAAAGCTCGGTCGAGGCGTCCAGTCGCGCCGACATGACCTGATTGGCGGCCCAGTGATCCCCGGTCTCGGTGCGGCACGCCGCCACTGCAGGAACCGCCTCCAACGCCGCGGGCAGAGCCGGTTTCTGACCGCCAAAGCCGGTCTGCGCCACGGCCCGGGCCGGCGTGACGACAGGCAGCGCAGGCGCTTCGGGGACAGACGAGGCCGGCTGGCTCCCCGGTCGGCGCAGCGCCGTCACCGTATTCACGCGGCCCTGCCGCTCGTCGATCCACAACATCGCCGCCGCCGCGCCCGAGAGGGAAATCGCCTGGTCCGGCCCGATCCGGGCCGTCGCGCCATCGGCGAGGGCGCGGACAACCTCCAGCGCCTGGGCCGGGGCCGCGGTGGCGGCATCCGCATCTTTAGCCAGCGTCAGGGGATATTCGGTCATGTCGATGGTGAGGGTGAGCGGGCCGGCCTCCGCGCCATCGTCCGGCCAACGTCCGGCGGCGACCTCGGGCCGGGCGTCGGGGCCGGCCGCCATGGCCACCCGGATCCAGCCGAACCCGTCCTCGCCTTGGCCGTAGGCGGAGCAGGCATCGCCGTTGTCGCAAATGGCGATCCAGTCGCGGAAGGTACGGGTCTCACTGCGCGGGTCGGCGGCGGCGGCCGTCGCGGGCGGGTCGCCGGCCTCCAGTGCAGGGGTGGCTGCGCTCCCCCCGGGAGAGCAGGCGGCGAGGCCGAAGCCGGCGAGCAGAGGCAAGAAGCGCATGGGATCTCCCGGGTCGCGTTGACCGCCCGCGCGGGTGTCGCGCGCCAGCAACCATTCTTGCGGCTCGGGCGCCCTGCTGCAACGGCTCAGCGGCTCAGGACTCAGCGGTTTCCGGCGCGGGCTCCAGTCCGTCCAGCACGCGCCGCATCAATTCGGGGTCGATCAGCACCGGAGCCTCGCAGAAGGCGACGATCCAGCGCTGAACCAGCGCCGTCGTTTCGGTGTCCAAGAAATTCGTCCCAGGTTACGCTACAGGACCGACCCAACGACCCTGTCGTGGTCCGGTTTCACTCCGGACCCGGTTAATCCGCGGCCGTGGCGTCGTGTCGCGGGGTTTGCGCCCCGCCCGGCGGCGGCTATACCGCCCGCCTCACTCCCCACTCCCAGTCAGAGGCGAACAGCGCATGGCCAAGATCAAGGTCGCCAATCCCATCGTGGACATCGACGGCGACGAGATGACCCGCATCATCTGGCAGATGATCAAGGACAAGCTGGTCTTCCCCTTCCTCGACCTCGAGCTCGACTACTACGACCTGTCGATGGAGAACCGCGACGCCACCGACGACAAGGTCACGGTGGATGCGGCGCACGCCATCCAGAAGCACGGCGTCGGCGTCAAATGCGCCACCATCACGCCCGATGAAGCCCGGGTCGCCGAGTTCGGCCTGAAGAAGATGTGGAAGTCGCCCAACGGCACCATCCGCAACATCCTCGGCGGCGTGGTCTTCCGCGAGCCGATCATCTGCTCGAACGTGCCGCGGCTGGTGCCGGGCTGGACCCAGCCGATCGTCGTCGGCCGTCACGCCTTCGGCGACCAGTACAAGGCCACTGATTTCCTGATCCCCGGCCCCGGCAAGCTGACCATCAAATTCGTCGGCAATGACGGGCAGGAGATCGAGCACGAGGTCTTCGACTTCCCCTCGGCCGGCATCGCCATGGGCATGTACAACCTAGATGACTCGATCACCGAGTTCGCCCGCGCCAGCTTCTCGTTCGGTCTGCAGCGCAACTTCCCGGTCTATCTGTCGACCAAGAACACCATCCTCAAGGCCTATGACGGGCGCTTCAAGGACATCTTCCAGAAGGTGTTCGACGAGGAGTTCGCCGACCAGTTCAAGGCCGCCGGCCTGACCTATGAGCACCGGCTGATCGACGACATGGTCGCGGCGGCGATCAAATGGTCGGGCGGTTTCGTCTGGGCCTGCAAGAACTACGACGGCGACGTGCAGTCCGACGTGGTCGCCCAAGGCTTCGGCTCGCTGGGCCTGATGACCTCGGTGCTGATGACCCCGGACGGCAAGGTGCTGGAATCGGAAGCCGCCCACGGCACCGTCACCCGCCACTACCGCCAGCACCAGAAGGGCGAGGCCACCTCGACCAACTCCATCGCCTCGATCTTCGCCTGGACTCGCGGCTTCTCGCACCGGGCCAAGCTGGACGGCAATGACGAGCTGGCGCGGTTCGCGGCCACGCTCGAGCGCGTCGTCGTCGAGACGGTCGAGTCCGGCCACATGACCAAGGACCTGGCGCTTCTGGTCGGCGACCAGCAGGGCTGGCTGACGACCGAGGGCTTCCTCGACAAGGTGGCCGAGAACCTGACGACGGCGATGGCGGCGTAAGCCCTCGCCGACCCGAGACCTTCAGCCCCGCCGGACTCGCTCCGGCGGGGCTTTCGTTTGAGCCGGAAGCGGCATTCATGCATTGATGCCGTTAACCGTGGAGGGTCTGGTGAAGAAGCTGTTCGGCAATCTGTTGCTTCTGGCTGTGATCGCGGCCGTGGTCAGCTTCTTCGTCGCGCCGGCCGTGGCCTTCTTCGGCATCCGCTCGGCGGCGGACGCCAATGACGTCGCCGGCCTGTCACGACTGATCGACTTCACCGCCGTCCGCCAGTCGCTGCGGCCCCAGCTGTCGGGCAATCCCGCGGCCATGGCCCCCGCGCCGACCTTCCTCGAGGATCCGATCGGCGCCGTGCGCCGCCAGTTCGAGCCAACCGAGACCGCCACGGTCGCCGACGCGGATGCGTATCTGACCCCGGCCGCTCTGGCGGGCCTGACGCGCGGAGACGGCCGCTTCGCCTCGCAGCGGTCCAGCGCGGCGGTCGGCGAAGCGATCGGCAATCCGATGCCGGCGCCGGTCTTCTGGAGCGTCAATCGCGCCCGCCTGGCCATCACCGACGAGGGCGGTTCGCGAACCATCTTCACCTTCGAACGCAAGGGGCCGTTCGAATGGAAGCTGGTTCATATCGGCCTGCCCGAAGGGACGGCGCCGGCTGCCTCGGCGGTCACCGGTCCGGGGGCGACGCCCGCGCCGGCGGCTCGCCGCTAGCCAGTCCTTCCGACTCGCGGCAACCGTGGCCACGGGGAGGCGTTTCGACGCCGGAGGGTCATCATGATCAAGAAACTCGTCGTCGGCCTCGCCGTCGCCGCCGTGGCGCTCTTCGCCCTGGCCTGGGCCGCCGCGCCGGTGTTCGCCGCCCAGGCGCTGATCCGCGCCGCCAAGGCCGGGGACGCCGCCCGGATCGAACAGCTGGTCGACTTCCCGGCCTTGCGCCAGAGCCTGAAGGACGAGCTGACCGCGGAGCTGGCCGCCCACATGCGCCGCGACCCGCGCCTGTCTGACAGCCGGCTGGGCGGTCTCGGCATGATCCTCGCGCCGATGCTGCTGTCAGGGGCCGTGGACGCGGCCGTGACGCCGGAGGTGGTGGCGCAGATGGTCACCACGGCCGAGGCGCCCGATCCGACCGTGCCGGACAAGCCCGAACCTGACGACGCCGCCGACAAGGATGACATCCATCAGGCGTGGGGCTATCGCGACATGAACGCCTTCGCCGTCACCCTGACGGACCGGGACCAGCCTGATCAGCGGCTGGCCCTGATCCTGGAACGGCGCGGACTGTTTACCTGGAAGCTGGCCGCCGTGGATATCCAGAACGACGCGCGACCCTAGGCCAGGGCCGCCCGCACCGCCGCCAGACCGTCCTCGGCCTTACCGCCGTCCGGGGCGCCGCCCTGGGCGAAGTCGGGCTTGCCGCCCGCGCCCTGACCGCCCATGGCGATCACCGCCGCGCGCGCCAGGTCGGCGGCGTTGACCTTGCCGGCCATGTCCGAGGTCACGGCGACGGTGACCGCCGCCTTGCCCTCGGTGACGCCGATCAGGGCGACGACGCCGGATCCGACCTGTTTGCGGAAATCCTCGGCCACGCCGCGCAGGCCCTTGCCGTCGACGCCGTCCAGCACCCGCGCGATCAGCTTGACGCCGTTGATCTCTTCCGGCGCCGCGTTGGCGGAGCCGCCGCCGCCAAGGGCCAGCTGCTTCTTCAGCTCGGCGACCTGTTTCTCGAGCGCGCGGCGGTCGGCGGTCAGGGCCTCGACCCGGGCCGGGACGTCGGCGGGCTGGACCTTGAACGACTGGGCCAGCGTCTTCGCCACCCCGGCCTGGGCCAGCAGATACTGGCGCGCGGCCTCGCCGGTCAGGGCCTCGATGCGGCGCACGCCGGCGGCGATGCCCGTTTCGGAGACGATCTTGAACAGGGCGATGTCGCCGGTGCGGGCGACATGGGTGCCGCCGCACAGCTCGACCGAATAGGGCTTGTCCGTCTCGGTCAGCGACCGGCCCAGCGTCAGGACGCGGACCTCGTCGCCGTATTTCTCGCCGAACAGGGCGACGGCGCCGGCCTCGATGGCCTCTTGCGGCGCCATCAGCTTCGTCTCCGCGGGCAGGTTCTGGCGGATGATGGCGTTTACCTCATCCTCCATCCGCGCCAGCTCGTCCTCGGTGACCGGGGCGTTGTGGCTGAAATCGAAGCGCAGCCGCTCGGCGTCGACCATCTGGCCCTTCTGGGCGACGTGGCCGCCGAGGACATTGGCGAGGGCCTTGTGCAGCAGGTGGGCGGCCGAATGGTTGGCGCGGGTGGTCAGGCGCGCGTCGGCGCCGGCGCGCAGCTGGGCCCGGGCGCCGATGGCGAGGGTTCCGGCCGTGACCTCGATGCGGTGGGCGTACAGGTCGCCGGCGTGTTTCTGCACGTCCAGCACCGTGGCCGAGCCCTGCTGGCCGTGGGCGTCGGTCCATTCAATCTCGCCCTTGTCGCCGGCCTGGCCGCCGCCTTCGCCGTAGAAGGGGGTTTCGTCGAACAGGACCTCAGCGGTCTCGCCGGCCGACAGTTCGTCGACCGAGGCGCCGTCGCGGACGATGGCCAGCACTTCGCCCGAACCCTCGACGGCGTCATAGCCGGTGAAGACGGTGGGGCCGAGGCGGTCGCGCAGGGCCAGCCATTCGCCGGTCGAGGCGGTCTGGCCCGAGCCGGTCCAGTGTTCGCGGCTGCGGGCCTTCTGTTCGCTCATGGCGGCGTCGAAAGCGTCGGTGTCGACGGTGAAGCCGCGGCGGCGCGCCTCGTCCTGGGTCAGGTCGAGGGGGAAGCCGTAGGTGTCGTACAGGGTGAAGGCGGTCTGGCCGGGCAGGACCCCGCCCTCGCCGAGATCCTTCGCCGCGTCCTCCAGCAGGCCCATGCCGCGGCCGAGGGTGGTGCGGAAGCGCATCTCCTCCTGCTTCAACGTGTCCTCGATGAAGGCCTGGGCGCGGCGCAGCTCGGGATAGGCGTCGCCCATCTCCTGCACCAGGGTCGGCACCAGCCTGTGCATCAGCGGGTCGGCGGCGCCCAGCAGGTGGGCGTGGCGCATGGCCCGGCGCATGATCCGGCGCAGCACATAGCCGCGGCCCTCGTTCGACGGCGTGACCCCGTCGGCGATCAGGAAGGACGAACTGCGCAGGTGGTCGGCGATGACCCGGTGGCTGGGCGCGCGGTCGCCCTCGGCGGCTGTGTTGGTCTCATGCTCCGACGCCGCGATCAGGGTGCGGAACAGGTCGGTGTCATAGTTGGAGTGGACGCCCTGCAGCACGGCGGCGACGCGTTCCAGTCCGGCCCCGGTGTCGATCGACGGCTTGGGCAGCAGGGTCCGACTGCCGTCGGCCGCCTGGTCGAACTGCATGAAGACCAGGTTCCAGATCTCGACCCAGCGGTCGCCGTCTTCCTCCGGGGTGCCCGGAGGGCCGCCCCAGATGTGTTCGCCGTGGTCGTAGAAGATTTCGGTGCAGGGGCCGCACGGGCCGGTGTCGCCCATGGACCAGAAATTGTCGGAGCCGGCGATGCGGGTGATGCGGCTCTCGGGCAGGCCGGCGATCTTCTTCCACAGGTCGAAGGCCTCGTCGTCGTCGATATAGACGGTGGCCATCAGCCGGTCGGCGGGGATGCCGAACTCCTTGGTGACGAGGTTCCACGCCAGCTCGATGGCGTGTTCCTTGAAATAGTCCCCGAAGGAGAAATTCCCCAGCATTTCGAAGAAGGTGTGGTGGCGGGCGGTGTAGCCGACGTTGTCCAGGTCGTTGTGCTTGCCGCCGGCGCGAACGCATTTCTGCGAGCTGGTCGCGCGCTTCGAAGCCCGGGTTTCCTGGCCGGTGAAGACGTTCTTGAACGGCACCATGCCGGCGTTGACGAACAGCAGGGTCGGGTCGTTCTGGGGCACCAGCGGGGCGGACTGGACCTTCTCGTGGCCGTCGGCCGCGAAATAGTCGAGGAAGGTCGAGCGGATCTGGTTCAGGCTGGACATGGGGCGCGCGGTCAATCGGGAGACGAAAAGGAACGGGCCTCATATAGGGCTTTCGGTCTGAAAGCATCACCCGGCCGTGATCGGGAGCCAGACGAAAAAAGGCCGCCCGACCCGGGTGGGGGTCGGGCGGCCGCTCCATCCGGCCCGGCCCACACGGGGTCGGTGGCGGGTCGCGGGACCCGGCCGGAGAAGGGGGGGGTATTTCATCCGGGTAAAACCCGAAAACACCGTCCAGATCGTCCAGATCGTCCGGACCGTCCGGATCGGCCACTCCGATGTTCTAACCCTCGAGGTCCTGTCCCTCGTCGGGCTCGGGCGTGCCCAGCAGCTCCTCGGCGATCTTGTTGGTCGAGGCGCGCACGGCCTTTTCGATCGAGTCGGCCATGTCGGGATTGGCCTTGAGGAAGGCGCGCACGTTTTCGCGGCCCTGACCGATGCGCTGGCTGTCGTAGGAGAACCAACTGCCCGACTTCTCGACGATGCCGGCCTTGACGCCTAGGTCGATGATCTCGCCCAGTTTGGAGATGCCTTCGCCATACATGATGTCGAAGATGACCTCGCGGAACGGCGGGGCGACCTTGTTCTTGACGACCTTGACGCGGGTGGTGTTGCCGACGACCTCGTCGCGGTCCTTGATCGCGCCGGTGCGGCGGATGTCGAGGCGGACCGAGGCGTAGAATTTCAGCGCATTGCCGCCCGTCGTCGTCTCCGGCGAGCCGTACATGACGCCGATCTTGTGGCGGATCTGGTTGATGAACAGGACGATGCACTGCGACTTGTTGATCGAGGCGGTCAGCTTGCGCAGCGCCTGGCTCATCAGACGGGCCTGCAGGCCGGGCAGGCTGTCGCCCATCTCGCCCTCGATCTCGGCGCGCGGCGTCAGGGCGGCGACGGAGTCGACCACCACGATGTCCACGGCGCCCGAGCGCACAAGGGTGTCGACGATCTCGAGCGCCTGTTCGCCGGTGTCGGGCTGGGACACTAGCAGGTCGTCGAGGTTGACGCCCAGCTTCTGGGCGTAGCCGGGATCAAGCGCATGTTCGGCGTCGACGAAGGCGGCGGTGCCGCCGGCCTTCTGGATCTCGGCCACGGTGTGCAGGGCCAGGGTCGTCTTGCCCGAGCTTTCCGGCCCGAACACCTCGATGACCCGACCGCGCGGCAGGCCGCCGATGCCCAGCGCCATGTCGAGGCCCAGCGAGCCGGTCGAGACCGAGGGAATGGCCTCGGTCACGCCGTTCTTGCCCAGCTTCATCACCGAGCCCTTGCCGAAGGCGCGGTCGATCTGGGCGATCGCCGCCTCCAGAGCCCGCTGTTTGTCGCCGTCGTCCTTGCCGACCAATTTCAAATTCGCCTGTGCCGCCACCTTGCCGCTCTCCCTTGCCATGATTCCCGTTCGGTACTCTGGAGGAGAGGCCCGCCTTCGGTCCGATGACCGTGACCCGCTCCCTGTGAGCCGCAATATGTGCACGGTTTGTTCCGGTTGCCAATATGTTCTTTTCGCCCGACGCGGTTTGACGGGACCGACACGACCGATTTTGACGTAGGGGGGCGTTGGCGCGCCGGCGCGTCGTCGACGCCGTTTACTAACTCATGTTCTACAGCCCGCCGGGCTAGCCGTGCCAGACCTGTCGCGGCGCGGAGGCGGGCTTGTCGGCGCCGCCGCATCGATAGAGGGGCTGGCCGTGACGGAGTTCCGCGTCTTCATCTACGCCGACGGCCTGGTCCTGCCGCTGGTGGTGCCGGTGAGCTGCGGCGCCGAGAACCTGACCGACCGCCTGCAGCGGATATTCGCCCATGATATCGTCGCCAGCCGCGCCGAGGTCTGGGACGGCCCGAGCCTGGTCATGCGGATCGATCCCGCCGGCATCGCCGGGCTGGTCGAGCAGGCGACAGCGACCCCGGAGGGGCCCGAACAACCGGATGCCGAGGTACCGTCCGTGCACTGATCCGACACAGGCAAGCCGGGCCGTCACCTAGCCGGGGACGACGTCCCAGCGCAGGCTGGCGCTGATCGCGTTCAGCAGGTGGGTCGAGCGCCGCACGGCGGCCGGCGAGTCGCCGCGGTCGCGGGCGATGTCCGCCTTCACCTCGGCCGCGCTGTCGACGATCTCGACGGCGTCGGCGACGGTGATCACCTCGCGCGCGATCAGGCCGTGGACGAGGCTTTCCACCAGCAGCATCGCCGCCTGTCCGTGCGCGTCAGGGCTGTGCACGGGAACCGCGTCCCCGTTGTCGTTGGATATTTCGGAAGTCAAAGGAATCTCCGGTCGAAACACTGGTCGCGCGTCGGCGACCAGACATCCAGGCCGTCGACCGAGCGGCTTGTAGCGAACCGAGACAAGTTCTCTATCACGTAGATCAACATTCGACTATAACATTGATCAATGTTATTGGATGTGGCGGCGTGGAATGATGCGGAATGCAGAACCGTTTCATCAACAAGCTGAACGGTTTCTCCAGATTATCGCCTGACGAAATCGCGGCCCTGACCTTGGCGACGGCCGCCCCCCGCGAGTATGCCGCGCGACAGGATCTTATCCGCGAGGGTGATCGACCGGGGCCGGTCTTTGTCGTGCTGGGCGGATGGGCGTGCCGTTACAAGATCCTGCCCAACGGCTCGCGGCAGATCCTCGCCTATCTGATGCCCGGCGACGCCTGCGACCTGAATGTCGGTCTGCTGGCCGAAATGGACCACAGCATCCAGGCCGTCACGGCCTGTCTGATCGCCACCATCGAACGCGCCGAGATGGACGCGATCATGGACAGCCACCGCGGCGTGGCCAGGGCGATGTATCTGGCCCAGCTGATCGACGAGGGCACGATGCGCGCCTGGATCACCAGCATGGGACGGCGCGCCAGCATCGAGCGCGTGGCCCATCTGATGTGCGAGCTCTATCTGAGGGCGCATAACGTCGGCCTGGCGCTGGAACCGAAATTCGCCCTGCCGCTGTCACAGGCGATGCTGGCGGATTCGCTCGGCATGACCCCGGTGCACCTGAACCGGGTGATGAAGGAACTGCGGGCCAGCGGCGCCATGACCCTGCAGCGCGGCAGCCTGGTCATCGAGGATCCGGCGCGGCTGGTCCGGATCGCCGGCTTCGATGAAAATTATCTGCATCGGCGCATCCGAAACGCGAACTAGTCGCCTTCCCACCAACCTATGTTCGAACGCGGGCGGCCCCTTTGTGGCAGTAATGGCTGGTCACCCGCGCGGCGGGTGCTCGAGAGAGAGCGGCAGTGGGCGCCGTATACTCCCCACACCCGGGCTGAGGCGTGGTCGATGACTTATTTCGTCTATATTGATTCACGGATCAGCTCCGTGCCGCATATGGAGCCGCTTGAAGCTGGGTGCCCGGCGTCGGCCAGCCTCGAGGCGCTGGAACGGCTGCGGATGCACAGCGACGGGATCGCCGCCCATGTCTTCGACGGCGACACCTGCGTGGCCTCGATGCGGCGGGAGGAACAGCATCCGTAAGTCTCGAGCGGCGCGGTGGACGGGCGAATTGACGCTCGCCGACACCGGGCGGGGTTGATCCGCGCGCGGGGCCATGCGTTCAGGGGGCCATGACAAAACGTTCCAAGCCCGCCGTCCTCAATATCCGCAACGCCAAGCTGGGCGACGTCAAGGCGATCTCGGCCCTGGTGGCCAAGGTCTACAAGGACATGCCGGCCTATACGCCGGGGATGCTGCGCGGCCAGATCGCCGCCTTCCCCGACGGCCAGTTCGTGGTCGAATACGCCGACGAGATCGTCGGTTACGCCGCCGGCTTCCGCATCGACGAGGCGACGGCGATGTCGCCCCACACCTGGACCCAGATCACCGGCGGCGGCTATGCGGCGCGGCACGATCCGGTCGGCGACTGGTTCTACGGCATGGAGGTGTGCGTCGATCCCGACCGCCGCCGGCTGCGCATCGGTCAGCGGCTGTATGACGCCCGGCGCGACCTGTGCGAGGCGCAGAACCTGCGCGGCATCGTCTTCGGCGGCCGGATGCCGGGGCTGGCGCGGCGCAAGGCGGCCTATCCGGACGCGCGCGAATATCTGGACGCGGTCACGGCGCGCAAGCTGAACGATCCGGTGATTGGCTTCCACATGCGCGGTGGTTTCGAGCCGATCGGGGTGCTGGAGAACTATCTGACCTCGGACACGGCGTCGCTGGGTCATGCGGCGCACATGGTGTGGCGCAATCCTTACTACGTCGAGACGCACGGTCGCGGCGCGGCCTTCGCGGTCAAGGAGACGGTGCGGGTGGCGACGGTGCAGCTGCAGGCCCGCAAGGTCTCCAGCTTCGAGGAGTTCATCTCCAACATCGAATATTTCGTCGACGTGACCTCGGACTACCGGTCGGACTTCGTGGTCTTCCCCGAGCTGTTCACCCTGCAGCTGCTGTCGCTCGAGGACAAAAAGCTGACGCCGGTGGAGTCGATCGAGGCCCTGACCCGCTATACGCCGCGCTTCGTCGAGGCGATGCGCAAGCTGGCGGTCGAGTACAACATCAACATCATCGGCGGCTCCCATCCGACCCAGACCGACGACGGCGACATCCAGAACGTTGCCTATGTCTTCCTGCGCGACGGCTCGGTGCACGAGCAGGAGAAGATCCACCCGACGCCGAACGAGCGCCACTGGTGGAACATCAAGGGCGGCGACCGGGTGCACGCCATCCCGACCGACTGCGGGCCGATCGGGGTGCTGATCTGCTATGACTCGGAGTTCCCCGAGCTGGCGCGGCGGCTGGTCGACGAGGGGGCGCGGCTGCTGTTCGTGCCGTTCTGCACCGACAACCGGCAGGGCTATCTGCGGGTGCGTTACTGCTCCCAGGCGCGGGCCATCGAGAACCAGTGCTACGTCATCCTGTCGGGCAATGTCGGCAACCTGCCGAACGTCGAGAACATGGACATCCAGTACGCCCAGTCGTGCATCCTGACGCCGTGCGACTTCCCGTTCGCGCGGGATGGCGTGGCCGCGGAAGCGAGCGAGAACGTCGAGACGGTGACGGTGGCCGACCTCGACCTGTCGGACCTGGCCTGGGCCAAGTCGCAGGGCACGGTGCGCAACCTGCGCGACCGCCGCTTCGACCTGTACAAGACGGTGTGGACCGACGGGGGCTGAGGCCTAGCCGGCCGGACGACGCCAGGCGACGATGCCGAGGTTCGAAACCTGCACCGGCTGGCCATGCTGGTTGCGGGTCTCGTTGCGGGTGCGGACCATGCCGCGATCCGGGCGCGACCTCGAGGGGGTGATCTCCACCACCTCTATGTGAACGGTCAGCGTATCTCCCGGCCGGGTCGGCCGCGGCCAGGTGGTCTCGCCGCCGACTCCGATCAGGCCGCCGGCGATGGGCAGGCCGTCGACCAGCAGCCGCATGCTCAGCGCCGCCGTGTGCCAGCCGCTGGCCGCCAGTCCGGCGAACAGGCTGTCCTGCGCCGCCGCCTCGTCGAGGTGGAAGGGCTGCGGGTCATACTGCCGGGCGAAGGCCTTGATCTCGTCGGCGGTGACGGTGATCGAGCCGGTGGTGAAGGTCTGACCGATGTGGAGGTCTTCGAGGAAGAGGGCTGGGGCGGGCACTTCGGTTCTCCGTGGGGGGCGGCAGGGTCGTTCGCCTGACAGGGCGATGTCACGCTTCGGCGACCGTCTCCGGCCCGGCGGCGGGTTCGGCGATCAGGGCGGTGAACGATACGGCCGCTCCAAGGGCGAGGACCGCCAGGGCGGCCATCAACCACGGGCGGACGAGGCCGCGCTCGGGGCTCAGCGGCCGGACCAGCATCAACACGAGCAGGCCCAGCACGGCCAGCACGCCGGGCAGGTCGAGGCCGATGCCGAGGAAGACCGGATGCGACAGGGCGACCAGCCAGCCGCCGCCGAGGACCACTCCGATGGCGATCGGGGCCAGCGACCGGGCGCGCGTCAGCCCCGGGTCGAGGAGGGCCGACGTCGCCGCCGCCGTCGCCGCCAGCAGGCCGGGCCACAGGAACAGGAAGGCGGTCTGCGGCGCCAAGGTCTGGGCCACGGCGCCGAGGGCGAGGACGAGGGCGACAAGGCCGGTCCAGCCGCCCCAGACCGTTCGCGCCGCCAGACCCGGGGCCAGCGACAAGCCCAGGGCCGCGACGGCGCCGCCGATGACGATGGGGTTGGGCCCGCCCAGCGTCAGGGCGAACGCGGCCGCGACGGCGAGGGCCCCGGCGGTGACGCGCCGGTCCGGCCGCGTCCGGCCGCCCAGCACGGCCATGGTCAGCGCCAGCACGGTCAGGGCGGCGCCGGCCTCCATCCACGGCAGGCGCGCCAGCAGGAGATAGTAGGCGTCGCTGCTTTCGGCTCGCTGCGCCATCGGTCCGGCGAGGGTCCGGACCGCCTGGGTCAGCACCAGACCCGCCGCCGTGAACCAGACGCCGTCGACGGCGCCCCGGCCGAGGTCGGCCAGCGTCAGGCCGGCCCGGTCGCGCGCGCGCCAGCCCGCCACTCCGAGCAGCATCAGAGCCAGCGCCAGCACGCCCCAGCCTGCGCCCGGCGAATGGCTGAGCACGACCCGGCCGAACAGGTCGGCGTAGACGGCCTCGGCGCCCCGCGCCGGCAGCGCCTCTGCCCGTAACAGGGCGTCGGCGGTCTCCAGCGTCTGCGAGCCGATATGCTGGACCGAGCCCCGGTCCAGCCTGTCGGGCGTGGAGGCCGGGGCGTGGTATTGCTCGGGCCGGCCGATGAAGGCGAGGTTCAGGCCCTGGACGCCGCGGTTCTTCGGAATGGTGAAGTCGGTCCCGTTGGGCATCCGCTCATAGACGAAGGCCGCCAGCGAGTTGGAGGTGACGCCGCCGTCGGCCCGGACCCCGGCGCGACCGAACAGGGCGACGGTTTCGGCGGCGCCGCGTCCGGTCTCGAACATCATGGCCCGGCCGCCGCCGCCGCGCGCCTCCAGATTGATCACCGCGCCGATCCGGTCGCG
Source organism: Brevundimonas sp. (assembly GCF_046295595.1). Taxonomy (GTDB): domain Bacteria; phylum Pseudomonadota; class Alphaproteobacteria; order Caulobacterales; family Caulobacteraceae; genus Brevundimonas. The sequence goes on from NZ_JBKBMX010000001.1 coordinate 103,939, forward strand.
CAGCGGATGGCCGCCCCAGAACACGCGGGCGCCGTCGAGGCCGATCTCCTCGGCGTCGGTCAGCAGCACCACCAGGGTCCGCTCCGCCGGGCCGCGAGCGCGCAGGGCCCGCACGCTCTCCAGCACCGCCGCCACCCCGGCGGAATCGTCGGCCGCCCCGGGGGACGTCGGCACGGTGTCGTAGTGGGCCATCAGGGCCACGGCCGGCAGGGCCGGGTCGCGGCCGGGCAGGACGCCGACCAGATTGACGGCGGTGAAGCCCGCCGCCTCGGGGTCGCCGCCCATCCGCCGCAGGGCGTCGGCCGAGCCACGCGCGATCGGCCCGGTCTGGGTCGAGGTTTCCAGGCCCAGCGCCGTCATCCGCCGCAGCAGATGGTCCCGCACCCGCGCATGATCGACCGAGCCGACCGGATGCGGGCGCTGCGCCAACTCGCGCACGTGGGCCATGGCCCGTTCGGCCGAGAAGGCGGTGGCCGGGGCGTCGACGCCGACGGGCCGCGGGCTTTGCAGGGAGACGACGCCGAGCAGCAGGGCGAGCGCCAGCGATCCGATCAGCAAGTACAGCCGCATGCCCATCCTCCCCGACGACGTCCGAAGCTAGGTCAGCATCCCGGATATGCGAAGCGATTTGGCGGCGCGGGCGCTACGCCGCCCGACGCAGCGCCGCCGGGGATTTGACGAACAGGCCCTTGCGGCCGGCGACGGGGCGGAAGGCGAGGCTGTCGGTCTCCAACGCCTCGTCGGCGCCGACGAACAGGCAGCCGTCGTCGACCAGCCGCCGCTCCAGATTGTCGAGCGTCTGGGCGCGGCGGGCCGGCTCCATGTCCGTCAGCACATGGCGGCAGAAGATCAGGTCGAAGCGGTGGTCGTCGGTCGGCGGGTCCAGCAGGTTGGCGCGGACGAAATGCACCGCGGCGCGCAGCTCGGGCCGGGCGATCCAGTTGTCCTCGGCCTGGTCGAACCAGGCCAGCATGGTCCCGGCCTTGAGGCCGCGCTGGATCTCGAAGCCGGTATAGGCGCCGGAGCGGGCCTTCTCCAGCGCGCGCTGCGACAGGTCGGTGGCGATGATCTCGACCGGGAAGCCGGCGTCCATGGCGCCGATGGCCAGCGACCAGGCCTCCTGTCCGGTCGAACAGCCGGCCGACCAGATCTTGACCGGCGCCCCGCCGCGGGCGGCGGACAGGGCGGGCAGCAGCTCCAGCGCGAAGGTGTCGAAGGCGGCGCGGTCGCGGCGGAACCAGGTCTCGGGATTCAGCAGGGCCTCGATCACCGCCCAGCCCAGCGTCGCCACCGGCCGCGCCCACAGCGAGGCCAGCAGGGCGTCGACCGTCTCATAGCCCTCGCGCCGGGCCAGCGGGCCCAGCCGGTGTTCGGCCAGCTTCATCCGGTCGCGCGTCAGGCGGAACCCGGCGCGCGAGGCCATCAGCGACTGGAGGCGGTCGAAATCCTCGGGCGACATGGGTTCAGACGGCCCCCACCTCGGCCAGTTTCGACGTCAGGATCTCGCCGTCGAACGGCTTCATCACATAGTCGTCGGCGCCGGCGGACAGGGCCTCGGCGATGCGGTCGGCGCGGGTCTCGATGGTGCAGAACAGCACCTTGGGCGCGTCGCCGCCGGGCATGGCGCGCAGGCGGCGCAGGAAGGTCATGCCGTCCATCACCGGCATCGACCAGTCCAGCAGGATGACCTCGGGCATGACGCCGGCGCAGAAGGCGAGGGCCTCGGAGCCGTCGGCGGCTTCGTCGACCTCGAACCCAAGCCCCTCGACGATCCGCCGGGCGACCTTGCGGATGATCCGGCTGTCGTCGACGATCAGGCAGGTTCTGGGGGTCAAGACCGGTGTCCGGATGGGTGGCGCCGCGCGCGCGTGCAGGCTGTCTATAATCACGCCGCGCCGGTTAACGAGTCCTTGGGAAAGCGGCTTAAGTCTCAGTTAGGCATGTGGACGGTCAGCGAAACCCGGCCGTCTTCGGCCACCACGTCCAGCGATCCGCCGGCGTCATGAGCGGTGAGCCATAACCAGTAGGGTTGGATCCATTGGCCCTGCAGACCCTCGGCGAGGGGCTGGCCCGCCAGACCGGCCACGGCCTCCGCCTTGAGCCGGGCCCGCGCGCCCTCCGCCAGGCCGGTGATCTGCAGCGTATCGCCGTCGCGCCGGGTCGAGACCACCGCCGCGCCGCCCGAGGGCAGGGCCCCGATCGTCAGCCAGCCGAGGTTGACCAGCGCCCGCGCCTGGGCCTTCGAATAGTCGCCGCTCTCGACGCGCCACTCCAGCGTCGCCCGCCCGCCTTCCGCCAGGCCGGTGACCAGCTCGCCCAGCTCCGCGGCCGAGAACCGCTCGGTCGAGGTCGAGGCTCCGAACGCCACCCGCGCGAAGGCCACCAGGGCCACCATCTTCTTCGCGCTGGCCTCGATCAGGCTCATGGCGTCGTCGCGCATGTCCTGGGCGGTCGGGTCCTTCAGCAGGTCCAGTCCGGATCGGATCGCGCCCGCCGGACTGATGAAGTCGTGGCACAGCTTGCCGGCGACCAGCGCCGCCAAGGCCTGGCCGTCGGGAAGGGAGGACGTCGCAACGGTGTCGGTCATAGGGCTCGAAAACAACAGGGGATCGGTGGCGCGAACGCTGCCCTGATTTGCCGGTTCTTCAAACCGTCGCGATGGTCTAGGCAGCGCCCATGAGCAATCGACTGACCGCCGACCTCGCCTCGGGCGCCCTGACCGAGGCGCTGGCCGACATCGCCGAGGACGCCGCACGCGTCATCCTGCCCTACTGGCGCAACGGCGTGGTCGCCGAGGCCAAGGCCGATGACAGCCCGGTGACGAAGGCCGACCAGGAGGCCGAGGCGCTGATCCTGAAACGGCTGGAAGCCCTGTACCCCGGCGTCCAGACCGTGGCCGAGGAGGCCGTGGCCGCCGACGGGGCCCCGGCCACGACGGAAGAGTGGTTCTGGCTGATCGACCCGCTGGACGGCACCCGCGGCTTCGTCGAGGGCCGCGAGAGCTACACCGTCAACATCGCCCTGGTGCACAAGGGCGCGGTGGTCGCCGGCGTCGTCACCGCCCCGGCCACGGCCACCACCTGGCGGAGCGGCGCTCCGGGCGCCGGCGCCGCGCGTCGCCGCTTCGGCGAGGCCTGGCAGGCCATCAAGGTGCGCGATCGTCCGGCCTCGCCGATGGCGGTGATGAGCCACAGCATGACCGACGTCGAGGCCGAACGCCTCGCCTCGCGCCACGGCTGCATCCAGTGGCAGGGCACGGATTCATCGCTGAAATTCTGCCTGATCGCCGAGGGCCGGTTCGACGCCTATCCGCGCACCGGCCCGACCTCGGAGTGGGACACGGCGGCGGGCCATGCGGTGCTCGAGGCGGCCGGCGGCCGGGTCATGGCCGAGGACGGCCAGCCGCTGCGCTATGGCAAGCCGGGCTTCGCCAACGGCGGGTTCGTGGCGCTGGGGGGATAGGGGTCAGGGATTAGGGATTAGGGATTAGGGATGAGGATATCCCGGGGGCAGCCCAGCGCTCGACTTGCTAATCCCTAATCCCTAATCCACTCGCTTTCCGGCATCGCCAGCACCGCCCGCTGCATCAGCGCCGGGGCGCCCCATTCGCGGGCCGTCTCCATCGCCTCGGCGAGCATCAGGCCGACCGCCCGCGGCTCGGTTCCGGTCAGACGGCCCGTCGCCATCGCCAGATGGGCCATGCCGATCTGGTCGGCGGCCCAGTCCAGCGGCTCGGTGCGTCCGGCCACGGCCAGCCTGCGCCGGATGGCCGTCGCCATGGCGGTCAGGGCCGCGACATCGGCCATGGCCTCCGCGAGGGCGGCCTCGGCGGCGATGCGACGCTCGCGGGCCAGCGCCCCGAGGATCAGCCCCGGCTCGCGGCTCAGCGCCTCGGCCTCGGCCAGCAGCGACAGCGGCGTGTCGGCGCGCACCCGCGCCATGCACACAGCGAGCCAGTCCAGCGGGCTGTGGTCGGGCGTGAACTGATCGGCGGCGGCGTCGAACAGCGCCTGGCCCTGGATCCGGGCCGGCTCGTTGCCCGCCAGCTCGGCCAGCGCCATCAGGCCCGCCCCGGCCAGGGCCAGGGCGCGCGCCCGCGTCAGCGGGCGGTAGTCGGGCGAGGCGGCGTCGACGAGGTTGCGCAGGTCGCGCCCGGCCTGATCCAGCATGCGGCTGTCGCGCCGGGCCACCCCGGCCTCCAGCGCCAGCGCCGCCCGATCCAGCCGCAGCTCGTCGCCGGCCGCCGGCGGCAGGTCGCGGCTGGCGTGCAGGGCCGCGTCCAGCAGGGCGGCGGCGTCGAGCAGGGCCGAGGGTTCGCCCGTCATGCGGGCGCGGCGGGCGCACAGGCGGGCATGCAAGGCGGCCGCGGCCGAGCGGATCGCCGGCCGTTCCGCAGCAAGGGACTGGGCGTCGGCGAGGGCCGCCGTCAGGGCCGTCGGCCCGCCGAACAGGTCGAAGCGCAGCAGGTGAATCTCGCCGGACTCTATGGCGGCGGCGGCGGCGTCGTCCGGGTTGGTCGTGTGGCGGGTCGCGTCCGAGGCGCATTTCGCCGCCCGTGACAGGCTTTCTCGACGGCCGGTCCGGCGGGCGTGTTCGCGCCACAGGGCCGAGGCCCGCATCCAGCTGTCGAACGGCCGGGCGCAGGACACCCGACCGGCGTCGGTCGCCTCACGGCGGGCCTCGGCCTCGACCAGATCGGCGCCGATCAGCTCCAGCCAGCCGAGGTCGTCGCTTTCGCGCGCCTTCTCGAACAATTTCCTCAGATCCCGGCCGAACTCGAACATGGGATGACGCGCGCTCCGTCCCGCTTCGGGACTGACAGGGGTCCCTCTCGCTACCCTTGCAAACGCAACGCCGCGACGGCGGTTCGGCTTGGCTGTGGGGATACGTTCTCCGCGTCTGTGGACGGGACGTCCTCTGAAGAAGGCGGGCCCGCTCCGACCCCGCGCCACCCGGAAGTCGCCCATGGCGAGAAAGGCCGGGACCGACTCAGCCGTCCCGGCCACACGGGCGACAGAGCGGACCGATACGCGGACGCGGGAGAATTAATGGATATCGAGCATCGCTTCGACGACGGCAGGAAGTGCGTCCTGATGACGATCGGCGAGGCCGCCTCGGGCGCCGCCGTCTCCCGCTATATCGCCGGCCTGGCGGCCGAACGGCCCGAACTGGCCGACTGGGACTGGATCCAGGACATTCGCGACAGCCGCGGCAAGGTCGACAACGCCGACATCGCTGTCGTCGCCGAGGCCCTCGCCACCGCCTCGCCCGGGCCGTGCTGGACCATCTATGTGACGCACGACCACAACCTCGCCCTGTGGTGCAAGGTGATGGACGCCATGTTCAGCGGCCGGCTGCACCGGGTCGTCGCCACCCCGCAGGCCGCCGCGACCCTGCTGGACACGCTGCGGGGGGCTGGGTCGCGTACTGATAAGTGACGCGCGGCGACCAGCCGAACAGCAGACATCCCGAACAGCCGCAACGGGTGGAAAGCGGACATCACTTCTCAGGTCTGGACATGGTAATACGCGGAAGGTTGAAGCCCCTTTCCGCCAGCCTAGCCATCGGAGCAGTAGCGTGACGAAGAGCGGGGTTCTCGCTGCAATCGTGTTTGCAGCGGTTGGCGTCACGTCGTGCAAGGAGGCCATCGACATAGATGTGTCCATTGTGGCCGGGGTGCCGAGGTTCATTGTGGCGAATGATCGGGGAGCATGCGCTAAGCAGGTGACTGTCTATATAGAGGCATCTCCTTCGCCGACCTACGTTTGGAGCATTGCCACGAAGGCTCGCTGCAACAATCTCCGTGAGGTCATCTACGCGGAGAACATTGTGGGGTTCGAGGTTTTTGACGGACCCGATCCGTTGGTCTCTGGACAGGAATACACCGTCAGGGTGGATGCTCCCGGTGGCGACGGTCTCGTGCGCTTCGTGGCACCGTAAGTTCCGCAGCCTGTCGCGGCCAACGCACACCCATCAATGTCCGCAATGGGTCGGGATCAGTCCTCACCATCAGGCCGGAAAGCGGACCTTGCTGGATCGCTTGCTAGAGCTGTTTGCCCTTACGTCGGCTGATGACACCTAGACCACCGAACAAGATGCCGAGGATGATCCACACCACCCAACTATCACCCTGAACGACCTTGAAGACGCCCACGGCGAGGAATAACGCGCCAATGAGCGGGAAGCCCTTCTGCTGAAGTTGACCCATCGGTTCTCACCCTCGACCATTTCACTGACGGTATGATCCAGCTCTGTCGCTGCCAAGATCAAATCAACGGGTGGTGCTGGAGAGAATGAACGAGGGAGGTGAGGGGGTCGACTGTCCGCTATGGGTCGGGAGCACGCATTGGCTTGCTAGCTGGAAGCGGACCTGCGGCAAGGCGATCTGACGATTATACGCCCTAACCCCGCTCCTTCGTCTTCGTGAAGGCCACGTTCGGGAACCGCTCCATCACATAGCCGGTCTCCCAGCTGGACTTGGCGAGGAAGACCGGGTCGTCGTCGATGTCGCGGGCCATCTGGCCGCGGTATTTGCCCATGAAGTCCTCGAGGTCGGCCTTTGTCCCGCCGATCCAGCGGGCCTCGGCCCAGGGCGAGGGTTCGAAGATGACCTCCAGGCCGTATTCCTCTCCCAGGCGGTCGGCCATGACCTCGAACTGCAGCTGGCCGACGGCGCCGACGATGAAGTCGCTGCCCATCTCGGGGCGGAACAGCTGGGTCACGCCTTCCTCGGCGAGGCCGTCCAGCGCCTTCTTCAGGTGTTTGGCCTTGAGCGGATCCTTGACCCGGACGCGCTGCAGGATTTCGGGGGCGAAGTTCGGCAGGCCGGCGAAGCGGATCAGGCCGCTCTCGGACAGGCTGTCGCCGACGCGCAGGACGCCGTGGTTGGGGATGCCGATGACGTCGCCGGCATAGGCGTCCTCGGCCAGTTCGCGGTCGCTGGCGAAGAACATGATCGGGGCGTTGACGCTCAACTGCTTGCCGGTGTTCTGCACCTTCAGCTTCATGCCGCGCTGGAACCGGCCCGAGGCCATGCGGAACATGGCGATGCGGTCGCGGTGGTTGGGGTCCATATTGGCCTGGACCTTGAAGACGAAGCCGGTGACCTCGGGCGCGCCCGGCTCGACGGTGGTGGCGACGGGTTCGGCGGCGTTGCGGGTCCCGGCGGGGGCGGCCTTGTGCGCCTTCATCACCTTGGGCGGCGGGGCCCATTCGCCGATCGCGGCCAGCAGTTCGTCGATGCCGAAATGGCGCAGGGCCGAGCCCCACAGCACTGGCGTCATATGGCCTTCGAGGAAGGACTGGCGGTCGAACGCCGGATAGCCGCCCTCGACCAGCTCCTGCGCCTCCATCAGGGCCTCATGCTCGCCCGCCTCGAAATACCGCGCGGCCTCGGCGAGCGGCAGGGCCTCGGGATGGGGCACGTCCTCGGTCGAGCCGGCCGGCTTGCGGGCGTAGGGCTGGAAGCGGCCGGTGCCCATCTCGACCATGCCGCGCAGGCGGTTGCCGCTCTGCGCCGGCCACCAGATCGGGGCGGGGTCGAGCTGCAGCCGGCTGGCGATCTCGTCCAGCAGGGCCATCGGGTCCTGGGCCTCGCGGTCCAGCTTGTTGATGAAGGTGATGATCGGGATGTCGCGCAGACGGCAGACCTCGAACAGCTTCAGCGTCTGCGGCTCGATGCCCTTGGCGGCGTCCAGGACCATGATGGCGCAGTCGGCGGCGGTCAGGGTGCGGTAGGTGTCTTCCGAGAAGTCCTCGTGCCCGGGCGTGTCCAGCAGGTTGAACATCCGCGCCATGCCGTCGGCCGGGGTGTGTTCGAAGGTCATGACCGAGGCGCTGACCGAGATGCCGCGCTCCTTCTCGATCTTCATCCAGTCGGACTGGGTGCGCCGGTTCTCGCCGCGCGCGCGCACTGCCCCGGCCGCGCGGATGGCCCCGCCGGCCAGCAGGATATGCTCGGTCAGGGTGGTCTTGCCCGCATCCGGGTGGGCGATGATGGCGAAGGTCCTGCGACGCAGGGCCTCCTGTTCGAGCGTGAGTTTCGACATGGCGGCGCGGGAGGTAGCGCGGACGCGCCCGAAAGTCACTCGCGTCGGAATAACCCCTAGCCAGGCAGGGTTTTTGGAGTCATCGTCGGTTCAGGCGAGACGTCCGGTCACGCAATCGGGCGCCGCCTTTGGAAACGAAGGAACGGACATGGCCCTCAACCACCCCGTCGATCAGACCCCGTCGCGCGACGGACCGCATCCCGCCGTCTGCCTTTTGGCGGGGTTTGGCGTCATTATCGGCTGCGCCACCCTGGTGCATGTGATCTTCAACGTCCTGGTCTGAACCAGGCCGGAAGGAGGCGAGGATTTAGGCCGCCAGACGCATCCAGACCGCCTTGTCGGCGGCGACGGCGTCCAGTTTGCCCTTTTCGGCGCGGGTCTTCAGCTGGCGCATGACCGGATCGGGCAGGGCGCAGAACTGCGGCTCGACCAGATCGGGATCGCAACCGGCCGCCGGGGCGGCGAACAGGGCGGCGTTGACGTCCGGCGAACGGTCGTGGATCAGCCAGGCCAGACGGCGCGCCCGCACCGGATCGGTTTGGTGCAGCATCGGGTCCTCGGCGAACAGCTCGCACCCCAGCGTCAGCACATAGTCGAAGCCCAGCTTCTCGAACCGGCGCGCGTCGCCAGGCGTGACCGGGCAGGCCTCGTCCAGGTCGAACACGACGTCGTTCAGAAGAAAGAGCATAGGGCGCACCACCATCGCCGGGTTCGTTCTGGACCCGTTGACATGACCATAGGCGCCCCGGCTTGCGGTTCCGTTCCCGAACGCGGTTAAGGATTTCGCACGATGCCGCCCGGCGTTAACCGGTCGGTCGCCATCTCCGTTTCAGCCTCAGGTTACGGAGAATTCACACGACAACCCGCGCGAGGGCCAGGATGGTGGAGCCTTGGGCGGTCCGGAGACGTGCGATGCGGTTGACGATGACGGGCGCGGCTCTGGTCCTTGCGATCTCGACGGCTGCAGCCACGGCGTCCGCCCGGGACACGCCCCTGACCGGCCGTGACGTGATCGGCAGCTGGTTTTTGCGTTTTCCTCCGTCCGAACGTCAGGGCGTCACCGTGATCGGGCGTCCCGAGATGCCTCTCGTCGTGGCGGCTCGCGGCGCCGCGCTGGCCTGCACCCTCGACGATGAGGCGGCGAATTGCGCGATCCGCGACGGCGCCCTGGTGGTCACCTGGACGCAGTCGGGCGCCGCCATGACGTTCACGATGAGCCGACGGACGCGCGAGGGCTTTTCCGGCAATACCCGCATCCGGGCGCGGATGCTGCCGTTCAGCGCCGACGCCGGGCCGGTGGACATGGTCCGCGCCCCGGCGCCCTAGGGGGTGGCCACCTTCTCGGTGATGAAGTGGCGGCCCTCGCGGTCCTCGATTTCGACCACCCAGATATCGGGATCATAGCCGGACTGACGCTGGATATAGGCGTCCAGTTCGCTCTCGAACTCGCTTTCGACCGGCTGCATCCACAGGCGCTCGCCGTCCGGCCCGAAGGCCTCACTATAGAGTCGGGCGCGGCGGGTGGATGTGTCGAACGCCTTGACGATCACCGTGCCGGCCCGCGCGTCGCCCTTGCGGGCCACGGTGGCGAAGGCGCCCGACAGTTCGGCGCGGCGGATCAGGGCGGAGACCCACAGATCGGTGGAAAGAAGCAATTCGCTAACCCTGCTCGGAAACCCGACCGGAACGCGTGGCGCGTAGGGTGCGGCCCATGACGATAGGGCAGAACGCCGCCACCGCCAAAGCCGTCCTCCTCGCCGCCGCGATGCTGGCCGGGCCGGCGCCGGCGTGGGCGGGGGCCGACAACACCTATTATGAACGCGCCTTCGTCCTCGCCGCCGACGCGCGGTGCGGCCTGTTCGACGAGGCCGTCGACGCCGCCCTGACCGCCGCCACCGCCCAGGCGCGTGGCGCCGCCCTGCGCTCCGGCGCGGCCGAGGCCGAGCTCAACGCCATCGCCTTACGGGCCCGCGCCCGCGCCGCCGCGGTGTCGTGCCGGGACCCGCAGCTGGCGGTGGTCCGCGACCGCGTGGACGGCGCCTTCTCCGGCTGGGTCCGCACCCCGCGCATGACCTTCGCCGGCGATCGGCAGCCGTGGGTCGCCGATCGCACCCACTGGTCCGAGCCGGGCTGGCGGCTGATGCAGGCCTCCCGCGTCGGCGCCTCACCGGTCGCGTTCGGTTACGACGGCGAGGCCGGGGAGCCGGCCCTGACGGCGGTGGTCTCCTTCGTCGGCCGTTCGCGTCCGAACGCCGCCCGCATCGTCTTCCGCGACATCGCCAAGGCCCCGCGCGCTTGGGTGTCCGGCGGGGGCCTGCCGCCCGTCTCGACCCGCGCCAGCGTCTGGGCGACGGGCGTCTCGGCCGCGGACCCCGCCCTGCTGGCCGAGGGCAGCCGCGCCGGCGAGGCGTGGCGTTTCCCGGCCGCCGCCGCCGACCGCCTGGCCCGCCTCGATCCGCGCGAGACCTTCTTGATCGAATTCCATTTTCGCGACGGCAGCGTGGCCCTGGCGCGCTTCGAAGCCGGCGATTTCGCCGCCGGCCGCGCCTTCATGGCGATGGGGGCTCTGTAAGTCGTCGGACTCTTAACGGCGTGTTTACCACGCGCCCGGCATTTTCTGCCTGGCGGGCGTCGGTATGCACCCCGTGAGTATTCGGGGCGGGACGCGTGGGCGGCTTCACGGCGGCGTTGCAGAGATTCGGTATCGGTCGGCTGACCGTGGTGCTGGGCGTCGCCGCCGGCGTCGCGGCTGTGCTGGTGGCCGTCATGCTGCGTATCGGCCAGGCGCCGGACGCCCTGCTGTATTCCAATCTCGACCTGCGCGAGGCGTCCGAGATCACCACCGCCCTCGACAGCGCCGGGATCAAATACTCGTCCAAGGGCGACGGCTCGACCATCTTCGTCAGCCGCGACGAGGTCGGCGAAGCCCGCCTGCTGGTCGCCGGCAAGGGTCTCGTGACCTCGGGATCGGTCGGCTACGAAATCTTCGACAGCCAGTCGGTGCTGGGCCAGACCGAGTTCCAGCAGAACCTCAATGAAAAGCGCGCCCTCGAGGGCGAGCTGGCCCGCACCATCATGAGCATGCGCGGCATCACCTCGGCCCGGGTGATGATCGCCATGCCGTCGCGCCAGCTGTTCCAGACCGCCGCGGCCGATCCGACGGCGGCGGTGGTGGTCGGCGTCAGCGGCGGAACCCTGACCGGCGCCCAGGTCCAGGCCATCCGCAATGTCGTCGCCTCGTCGGTGCCCAATCTGAAGCCGGAAAAGGTCACCCTGACCGACACGGCCAACCGCACCCTCGCCGCCGGCTCGGACGACGCCGGCTTCAGCGCCGCCTCGGCCGAGGAAGCCAAGTCCTCGACCGAGGCCCAGCTGCAGGCGCGCATCAAGGACATCGTCGAGGGCGTCGTCGGCGTCGGCGCGGCCCGCGTCCAGGTCACCGCCGATATCGACCACAGCCGTTCGACCACCCAGGAGCAGCGCTTCGATCCGGACGGCCAGGTCGTCCGCTCGATGTCGACCAATGGCTCGGAGAGCGTCGACACCGACCCCGTCAACGACGGCGGCGCCACCGCCCTGAACAACATCCCCGGCGGCGAGGCCCCCGGCGCCGCCCAGGCCGGTTCGACCGACACCCAGAACACCGAGACCACCAACTACGAGATCTCCAACACCACCACGACCACGGTCAAGGAGGCCGGCGAGGTCAAGAAGCTGGCCGTGTCGGTCGCCGTCGACGGCCGCTGGACCCCCGCCGCCAACGGTGGAGAGCCGACCTACGCCCCGCGCACCGCCGACGAGATCGCCCAGATCAAGTCGCTGGTGGCCGCCGCCGTCGGCATCGACGAGGCGCGCGGCGACAAGATCGAGGTGCTGAACGTCCGCTTCGCCCGCGACGTGCCCACGGCCGGCGGGGTCGAGGCCGGCAACTCGCTGTTCAACTTCACCAAGAACGACCTGATGCGCGGCGTCGAGCTGCTGGTGCTGCTGATCACCGGCATGCTGCTGATCTTCTTCGTCCTGCGACCGCTGCTGAAGACCGCCACCGGCGGGAGCCAGCCCCAGCTGGCCGGGGCCGGCGCCCCGGTGACCCCGCTGCAGACCAGCCTGATGGCCGGCGCCTCGCAGATGGCCCAGCTGACCGGTCCGACCGGTCCGTCGGAGATGGAGCAGCGGCTCGACATCGCCCGCATCGAGGGCCAGGTGAAGGCGTCCTCGGTCAAGAAGGTCGCCGACTTCGTCGAGAAACATCCTGACGAGTCGACCGCCATCCTGCGCAACTGGGTGCACGAAGGCTGATGGCCGCCCGGATGGTCAGCAAGAAACCGGCCGTCGACGACGTCAGGAAACTGACCGGACCGGAGAAGGCCGCCGTCATCCTGCTGTCGCTGGGCGAGGACCACACCCGCCTGTGGCAGAGCCTCGACGAGGACGAGATCAAGGAGATCTCCCAGGCCATGGCCGGCCTAGGCACCGTCAGCGCCCAGGTGGTCGAGGAGCTGATGGTCGAGTTCGTCTCGGGCATGAGCGGCTCGGGCGCGGTCATGGGCAGCTACGAACAGACCCAGCGCCTGCTCAACGCCTTCATGCCCGCCGACCGCGTCGACGCCCTGATGGAGGAGATCCGCGGCCCCGCCGGCCGCACCATGTGGGACAAGCTCGGCAATGTGAACGAGGCCGTCCTCGCCAACTATCTGAAGAACGAATACCCTCAGACCGTCGCCGTGATCCTGTCGAAGGTGAAGGCGGATCACGCCGCCCGCGTCCTGACCAGCCTGCCCGAGGATTTCGCCCTCGAATGCGTCCAGCGGATGCTTCGGATGGAGCCGGTGCAGCGGGAAATCCTCGACAAGATCGAGCAGACGCTGCGCACCGAATTCATGTCCAACCTGGCCCGCACCTCCAAGCGCGACAGCCACGAGATGATGGCCGACATCTTCAACAGTTTCGACCGCCAGACCGAGGCCCGCTTCATCGGCGCCCTGGAAGAGCGCAACCGCGAGGCCGCCGAGCGCATCCGCGCCCTGATGTTCGTCTTCGAGGACCTGTCCAAGCTGGACCCGGGCGGCATCCAGACCCTGCTGCGCGCGGTCGAGAAGGATTCCCTCGGTCTCGCCCTGAAAGGCGCCTCGGAGGCCCTGCGCGAGATGTTCTTCTCCAACATGTCCGAACGCGCCTCCAAGATCATGCGCGAGGACATGGAGACCATGGGTCCGGTCCGCCTCAAGGACGTCGACCAGGCCCAGATGGCCATGGTCCAGGTCGCCAAGGACCTCGCCGCCAAGGGCGAAATCATGCTGGTCGGCCAGGGCGCAGACGACGAGTTGATCTACTGACATGACCGCTCAACCGTTCAGCACTCCCTTCTCCTTCGACACCGAGTTCGACGCGGTCGGCGGCGTCGTGCATGCCTCCACCTTCCGCCCGACCAAGCGCGCCTACACCCTCGCCGAGGTCGAAGCCCTCGTCGCCGAGGCGCGGCTGGAGGCGCGGAACGCCGTCCTTGCCGAGGTCGAGAGCCTGCAGGCCATGGCCCTGTCCACCATCGGCCAGGCCCTCGCGACCGCCGTCCCGACCCTGACCCAGGTGGCCCAGGCCCACCGCGAACAGTCAGCCGAACTGGCGCTGGCCGCCGCCCGCGTCGTCGCCTCGGCGGCGCTGGACCGCTTCCCCGCCGGCCCGCTGCAGGCGGCGCTGGAGGCGCTGGGTCAGGAGATCGACGCCTCGCCCCGTCTGGTCATCCGCACCGGCGATCTCGACGACGCCAACCGCGCTCGCATCACCCGGCTGTGCGACGACTCCGGGTTCTCCGGCGTGGTCGCCTTCCGCGTCGAGCCGGGCCTCGCCCCGGCCTCGTTCCAGCTGGAATGGGCCGACGGCCGCGCCGCCTTCGATGCCGAGGCCGCCTTCGTCCGCATCGGAGAGGCGCTGAACTCCGCCCTCGCCGCCGAGGCCGGGCACGCTGAATCCCTGAACCCCGACACATCAATGGAAGGGAGGCCGTAATGGCGTCCGACACCATGGCCCTGGAGGAGTTCGCCGACTCCACCGCGATCACCGTCAATGACGATGCGACCGACAAGACCGCCAGCGACCTGGCCCCGGTCTTCGACGTGCCGGTCAACATTTCGGCGGTGCTGGGCAAGGCCCACATGTCCGTGGCCCAGCTGCTGAAGCTGAACCGCGGCTCGGTGCTGGAGCTGGACCGGAAGGTCGGCGAGGCGATCGACATCTTCGTCAACAACCGGCTGGTCGCCCGCGGCGAGGTTGTCGTCGTCGAGGACCGGCTGGGCGTGACCATGACGGAAATCATCAAGACGGAAGACAGCGGCGCCTGATCGGCGGCCGTGCGTAGAGAATAGAGGAGAAGACCGATGCGGCTTCTGGTGGTTGGCAGGCTCAGCGGACAGCTGGCGACGGCGGTGAAGATGGCCATGGCGCACGGCGCCAAGGTCAGTCACGTCGAGCGCGGCGATCAGGCGACGGAACAGCTGCGGCGAGGGCAGGGGGCCGACCTGCTGATGGTCGACTACCGCGTCGACATCGCCGCCCTGATCGCCGCCAACGAGGCCGAGCGCATCCATGTGCCGGTGGTGGCCTGCGGCGTCGACGCGGACGCCAATGACGCCGCCAACGCCATCCGCGCGGGGGCCAAGGAGTTCATTCCCCTCCCGCCCGAGGCCGATCTGATCGCCGCCGTCCTGTCGGCCGTCGCCGACGACGAGCGCCCGCTGATCTCGGCCGATCCGTCGATGAAGGCGGTGATCCAGCTGGCCGACCAGGTCGCCCGCTCCGAGGCCTCGATCCTGATCACCGGCGAAAGCGGCGTCGGCAAGGAGGTGATGGCCCGCTATCTGCACCTCGGATCCAAGCGCGCCGACCGCCCCTTCATCAGCGTCAACTGCGCCGCCATCCCCGACAACCTGCTGGAATCCGAGCTGTTCGGCCACGAGAAGGGCGCCTTCACCGGGGCCATGGCGCGCCGCATCGGCAAGTTCGAGGAGGCCGACGGCGGCACCCTGCTGCTGGACGAAATCTCGGAGATGGACGTCCGTCTGCAGGCCAAGCTGCTGCGCGCCATCCAGGAGCGGGTCATCGACCGTGTCGGCGGGACCAAGCCGGTGCCGGTCAACATCCGCATCATCGCCACCTCGAACCGCGACCTGGCCAAGTCGGTCGCCGAGGGGACGTTCCGCGAAGACCTGCTGTACCGCCTCAACGTCGTCAATCTGCGCCTGCCGGCGCTGCGCGAGCGGCCGGGCGACATCGCCGTGCTGGCCGATCATTTCGTCAAGAAATACGCCGCCGCCAACGGCGTGCCGGTCAAGCCGATCTCGATCGACGCTCGCCGGGCGCTGGTCTCGCATCGCTGGAACGGCAACGTCCGCGAGCTGGAGAACGCCATGCACCGCGCCGTGCTTCTGGCGGTCGGGCCCGAGATCGACGTTGACGCCATCCGCCTGCCCGACGGGCAGCCGCTCAGCGCCGGCAGCCACGGCACCGCCCCCGACGCCGGCGTGGCCGGCCGCGCCGCCGATGTCGCCGACGCCGTCACCCGCGCCCACGTCGGCCAGACGGTGGCGCAGATGGAGAAGACCCTGATCCTCGACACCCTGTCGCACTGCCTCGGCAACCGCACCCATGCGGCCAACATCCTCGGCATCTCGATCCGCACCCTGCGCAACAAGCTGAACGAATACGCCGACGAGGGGACGCAGATCATCGCGCCCCAGTCGGGGGTCGCCTCGTCCGGCTACGCGGCCGCCTGACCATGACCCTTTCGACGGACCGCAGAAGCGTCCTGACCGGTCTCGGCGCCCTCGGCGTCGCGAGCTGTGTCCGCGCCGAACCCGCCCCGCGCCAGACGGCCCCCGCCGAGCCGGAACCCTTCGACCTGTCGGCGCTGGAGCGCGCTGACGGCGGCCGGCTGGGCTTCGTCGCCCATGACACCGGCTCGGACCGCCGCCTCGCCTGGCGGGCCGACGAGCGGTTCGTCTATTGCTCGACCTTCAAGATGTTCCTCGCCGCCGCCACCTTCGTAAGGGCGCAGGCGGGCGAGGAGCGGCTGGATCGTCTGGTCCCGATCACCGCCGCCGACATGATCTCCCATGCCCCGGTGACCGAACCGGCCGTCGGCGGATCGCTCAGCGTCGAGGCCCTGATGAAGGGCGCCGTCGAGGTCAGCGACAATCCCGCCGCCAACCTGCTGCTCAAGGCCATGGGCGGCCTTGAACCGATGCGGGCCTTCTACCGCTCGCTCGGCGACGGCAGCACCACCGTCGACCGCTTCGAGCCCGAGATGAACCGGCTGGATGGCGACAAGGACACCATCACGCCGCTGCATTCGGCGGCCAATCTGCATCGGCTGCTGGTCGACCCCGCCACGCCGCTCTCGCCGGAATCGAAGGCGACGCTGCTGCGCTGGATGGTCGACTCGCCGACCGGGGCGAACCGGCTCAAGGCGGGCGTTCCCGCCGGCTGGACGGTGGCGCACAAGACCGGCACCGGCGGCTACGGACCCACCAACGACATCGGCGTGCTCTACCCGCCGAACGGGGCCCCGGTGATCGTCGCCGCCTACTACCACGCGACCCGGTCGTCGGCCGACGACGCCAACGGCGCCGTCATCGCCGCCGCCGCGCGCCTGGCCCTCGCCGCCCTCGGTCGCGCATGACCGACATCCCCGCCCCGACCCTGATGAAGGACGGCATGGCCCGTCCGACCGGTCGCGACATGATGGGCTGGGTGGCGCGCGGCGAGGTCGGCATGGCCGTCGGCGTCATCGGCGTCATCCTGCTGCTGATCCTGCCGATTCCCGCCTTCCTGATGGACATGCTGCTGGCGCTGTCGCTGGTGTCGAGCGTGCTGATCCTGATGACCGCGGTGATGATGAAGAAGCCGCTGGACTTCGCCATCTTCCCGACCGTCCTGCTGGTCTCGACCCTGTTCCGGCTGGGCCTCAACCTGGCCTCCACCCGCCTCGTGCTCAGCCACGGCCACGAGGGTTCGGGCGGCGCCGGTCAGGTGATCGAGGCCTTCGGGGCCCTGATGATGGGCGGCAGCTTCATCATCGGCATCATCATCTTCGCCATCATCCTGGTGGTGAACTTTGTCGTCATCACCAAGGGCTCGACCCGCATCGCCGAGGTCTCGGCCCGCTTCACCCTCGACTCCATGCCGGGCAAGCAGATGGCGATCGACGCCGACCTGTCGTCCGGCCTGATCACCGAGGACCAGGCCAAGCTGCGCCGCAAGGAGCTGGAGCAGGAATCGACCTTCTTCGGGGCCATGGACGGCGCCTCGAAATTCGTCCGCGGCGACGCCGTGGCCGGCCTGATCATCGTCTTCATCAACGTCATCGGCGGCATACTGATCGGCGTCATCCAGCATCAGATGCCGATCGGCGACGCCGCCAACGCCTACATCTCCCTGACCATCGGCGACGGTCTGGTGACCCAGGTCCCGGCCATCGTCATCTCCATCGCCGCCGGCTTCCTCGTCTCCAAGGCGGGCGTCGAGGGCACGGCCGACAAGGCCCTGGTCGCCCAGCTGGCCACCAACCCGGTCAGCCTCGGCGTCGTCTCGGGCGCGTCCGGCCTGATCGGCCTGATCCCCGGCATGCCGCTGCTGCCCTTCGCCGCCCTCGCCCTGGGGACCGGCTTCATGGCCTGGCGGCTGGGCCGCCAGCGGCTCAAGCCCAAGCCGACCGAGGCCGAACTGAGCGCCGCCGCCGCCAGTCCGAAGGAGGATGTCGAGGAGCCGATCGGCACTGCCCTGAGCATCGACGAGGTCAAGATCGAGCTCGGCTATTCCCTGCTGTCGCTGATCAATGACCTGGAGGGCCGCCGCCTGACCGACCAGGTCCGCGCCCTGCGCCGCTCGCTGGCCCAGGAGTACGGCTTCGTCATGCCGTCGGTGCGCATCCTCGACAACATGCGCCTCGGCACCCAGGGCTACGCCATCCGCATCAAGGAGATGGAGGCCGGCGCCGGCGAGGTCCGGCTCGGCTCGCTGATGGCCATGGACCCGGCCGGCCGCCAGGTCGAGCTGCCGGGCGAGCACACGCGTGAGCCCGCCTTCGGCCTGCCCGCAACCTGGATCGACGAAAGCCTGCGCGAGGAGGCCACCTTCCGCGGCTACACCATCGTCGATCCCTCGACGGTGCTGACCACCCACCTGACCGAAATCCTCAAGGAGAACATGGCCGAGCTGCTCTCCTACGCCGAGGTGCAGAAGCTGCTGAAGGAACTGGGTCCGGAAGAGAAGAAGCTGGTCGACGAACTGATCCCCTCGGTGGTCACCGTCACCACCCTTCAGCGGGTGCTGCAGTCGCTGCTTCGCGAGAAGGTCTCGATCCGCGACCTGGGCGCCATCCTCGAGGGTCTGGCCGAGGCGGCGCCGCACACCAGCTCGGTCACCACCCTGGTCGAGCACGTCCGCGGCCGACTGGCGCGTCAGCTGTGCTGGCAGCACAAGGGCGACGACGGGGCCCTGCCGATCGTCACCCTGTCGCCCGATTGGGAGCAGGCCTTCGCCGACGCCCTGGTGGGGCAGGGCGAGGACAAGCAGCTGGCCATGGCCCCGTCGCGGCTGCAGGACTTCATCCGCGCCGTCCGCGACGTGTTCGAGCGCGCCGCCATGGCCGGCGAGACGGCCGTCCTGCTGACCGGCCCCCAGGTCCGCCCCTATGTCCGCTCGATCATCGAACGCTTCCGCGGCCAGACGGTGGTGATGAGCCAGAACGAGATCCATCCAAAGGCCCGCCTGCGGACCATCGGGACCGTCTGACGTCGGGAGGGCGGCGCTACTCCGCCTCGACCCAGCCGCCCGCCGAGGCGGCCCGCGCCGCGTCGTTGACCGGCCGGGCGATCAGGCCCGACTGGGTGATCCAGACCTCGTATTTCGCCCCGTCGGCCATCGGCATATAGGCCCCGCCGCCGTACAGGGTGTCGACCGCGTCGACGTACTGGCGATACCTCCGCGCCGTGTCCCAGGCGCTGACCGTCCACGGCAGGCCGTTCGGCCCGACGTCGCCGCCGGCCAGCGGATGCACGCTGCGGGCGGCGTTGATCTCCTGCTCGATCGTCTGATAGCGGCCCGACAGCCGGTCCAGCCGGTACTGGGCATCCAGCCCCAGCACATTGGCCCACGGCTTCCACTTCAGCACCTGGGCCTCGATCCGCCATTCGTCGCCGTGCAGCGGATACAGATTGCTCACCGCCGGGGCGTTCTCGCCACGCCCGGGCTGGATCACCGTCGCTTCATAGTACTGCGGCCCCAGCTGGCGGGTGGTGATCGTCGCCACCGGCCGCTCGAACGTCAGGCGCGAATACGTCTGCACATCGAGGCCCAGCAGGGCCGCGATCATGGCGGCGGCGATGAAGCCGGCCCCCCCCCACGCCGCCGAGCAGGCCGCTGAGCCGTACCCGGAACAGCGCCCCCAGCCCCTTGAACAGCAGCACCAGCCCGATCAGTCCGACCAGCGCCGGCGCGATCCACCACCACCAAACCATGCCGACATCCTCCCCTGTCAGACAATCTTTACCCTGAATTCGCGACAGGGGGACGGTTTCCCTTCACGCGCGACTGGACAGGCCTGATCCCGCCGCTAATGCTCGCGCCCGATGTTTTCGGCTGTTCGCCCGTCCCTGCCCGCCCTGCTCCGGTTCGTGCGGACACCCAGCATCGGGCGAACGATCGTCGTCCTGCTGGCCGGGGCCATCCTGCTGCTGCTGGCGGTGAACGTGGCGACCTTCGTCATGATCCAGCGCACCGCCGCCTTCAACGACCAGGTCGAGCGCTCGCAGCAGGTCCGCCGCGCCGCCCGCACGGTGCTGCTGTCGTTGATCGACGCCGAGACCGGCCAGCGCGGCTACCTGCTGACCGGGCGCCCCGAGTTCCTCGACCCCTACATCCGCGCCGAAACCTCCCTATCCGAGCAGATGGAAGAGCTCGAGGCGCTGACGGTGGGCGATCCCCTGCTCCAGGACGAGGTCCCGCCCATGCTGGAGGCGGCGCGGGAAAAGATCGCCGAAATGGATCGCACCCTGACGCTGTCGCGCACCGGCCGCACCGCCGAGGCGCTGGAGCAGGTGCGATCGGGCGGGGGCCGGGCGCTGATGGAATCGATCCGCGCCCGGATGTCCGCGATCGACGAGATCGAGAACGAGCGACTCGCCTCGCGCACCCTGCAATCCGAGCGCGGCTCGAGGTCGACCCTCTGGGCCAACGCCCTAGCGGCCCTGCTGGTGATGGTGCTGGCCGGCATCATGATCTGGCTGGTCCGGCGCTACGTCGCCGAGATCCAGGCCGCCCGCGACACGCTGGATCGCCTCAATGCCGGCCTCGAGGGCCAGGTCCGCGAGCGCACCGCCCAGCTCACCCGCGCCAACGACGAAATCCAGCGCTTCGCCTATATCGTCAGCCACGACCTGCGCGCCCCGCTGGTCAACATCATGGGCTACACCTCCGAACTGGAGCAGGCCGGCCGGGCGCTGGAGCGGCAGATCGCCCTGGTCGAGGCCCGGGCGCCGAAATCGCTCGACGCCGAGGCCGTCACGGCGGTCCGCGAGGATGTGCCCGAGGCGATCGGCTTCATCCGCGCCTCGACCGGCAAGATGGACAGGCTGATCAACGCCATCCTCAAACTGTCGCGCGAGGGCCGCCGCAACCTCGTCCCCGAGGTGCTCGACATGACCGCCATGGCCCAGGGCATCGCCGACAGCGTCCGCCACCAGACCGCCGAGGCCGGGGCCGAAATCGTCGTCGAGCCGCTGCCGCGGATCGAGAGCGACCGGCTGTCGATGGAGCAGATTCTCGGCAATCTGGTCGACAACGGCGTCAAATACCTCGACCCGTCCCGTCCCGGCCGCATCGTCGTCTCCGGTGCGGAGGAAGCGGGCGGCCAGGTCGTCTACCGCGTCGCCGACAACGGCCGCGGCGTCTCGCCCCGCGACCATGAACGCATCTTCGAGCTGTTCCGGCGCTCCGGCAAACAGGACCGCCCCGGGGAGGGTCTGGGCCTTGCCTTCGTGCGCAATAGCGTCCGGCGTTTGGGCGGCGACATCCACGTCGAGTCCGAGCTTGGAAAGGGATCGACTTTCGTGCTCAAATTCCCCACACGCCTGATCCTCGAAGAGTCCGGAGAGATCGCATGAGCAGCGCCGTCAAGATTGTCATGGTCGAGGACGACCACGGCCACGCCCGGTTGATCGAAAAGAATATCCGCCGCGCCAACATCTCCAACGAGATCGCCCATTTCGCAGACGGCGGCGCGGCCCTCGACTATCTGTTCAGCGAGGAGGTCCGCCAGAACGGGCCGATGCTGATCCTGCTGGATCTCAACCTGCCGGACATGTCGGGCACCGACATCCTCGAACGGGTCAAGGGCGACGACCGCCTCAAGCGCGCCCCGGTCGTGGTCCTGACCACCACCGACGACAAGACCGAGATCCAGCGCTGCTACGACCTCGGCTGCAACGTCTACATCACCAAGCCCGTCGACTATGAGAGCTTCGCCGACGCCATCCGCCAGCTGGGCCTGTTCCTGTCGGTGATGCAGGCCCCGGACATCGACTGACCTTGCACGCCACCGAACAGGTCATCCGCCTGCTCTACATCGACGATGACCGCGGCCTGTCGCGGCTGGTCGAGAAGGAGCTGGGCCGTCACGGCTATGCCGTCACCTGCGCGCCCGACGGCGAGGCGGGCCTTGAGGTGCTGGCCGCGCGCACCGGCGATTTCGACGTCGTCGCCCTTGACCACTACATGCCCGGCCGCGAGGGCCTCGACATCCTGCCGGAGATTCTCGCGCTCGAGGCGCCCCCGCCGGTGGTCTATGTCACCGGGGCCCAGGAGGGCCGCATCGCCGTCGCCGCCCTGCGCGCCGGCGCCGCCGACTACGTCATCAAGGACGTCTCCGAGGATTTCACCGCCCTGCTGCGCAATGCGCTCGAGGACGCCGTCACCCGCCGCCGCCTGCAGCGCGAGCACGAGGAGGCCCAGGAGCAGGTCCGCCTCGCCCGCGACCGCGCCGAGGCCATGCTGCGCGAGGTCAACCACCGGGTCGGCAACTCCCTGCAGCTGGTGTCCAGCTTCATGTCGCTGCAGCTGCGCCACCTCGCCGACGAGGGCGCCCGCGCCGCGCTGCGGGAATCCCAGGCCCGGATCGAGGCCGTGGCCCATGTCCACCGCCGGCTCTACACCTCGGGCGACATGTCGTCGGTGGCGATGGACGAATATCTCGAGGGCCTGATCGCCGAACTGGGCCAGTCGCTGGCGCCCGGGGCCGGCTCGCCGACCCTGAAGCTGACCGCCGGCCGGATGAACGTCTCGACCGACCAGGCCGTGTCGATCGGCGTGGTCGTCACCGAACTGGTCACCAACGCGGTCAAATACGCCTATGCCCCGGGCCAGACCGGCGAAATCCGCGTCATCCTCGAACCCGACGCGGCAAACGCGCGAGCCATACTGACGGTCGAGGACGACGGCCCCGGCCTCGGCGACGCCAAGCCCAAGGGCACCGGCCTCGGCGGCAAGATCATCTCGGCCATGGCCTCGGGCCTGCGCTCTGCGGTCGAGTATGACCCGGCCCATCCCGGCGTCCGCGCCCGTCTCGCCTTCGACCTCTGAGCCGCGGCGCGATAATGTCCCGCATGCTCCAGTTCGGCGTCCCTGATCCGTCCCTCGACTACGCCCCGCGCCCAACCGCCTTCGGCCTCGTCTTTCATGAGGCGAAGCTGGCCTGTGTCCGCGTCGATCGCGGCGAGGGCAGCTATTACGACCTGCCCGGCGGCGCCGTGGACGGCGACGAGACCGAGCAGCAGGCGCTGATCCGGGAGTTCGTCGAGGAAACGGGCATGACGGTCCGCCCCGTCACCCGGATCGTCGAGGCCGGCCAGTATTTCCGCAAGTCCGACGGCACGCCGATCAACAATACCGGCGGCGTCTGGATCGCCGAACAGCTCGCGCTCGATCCCGCCGCCAAGGTCGAGGATGATCACCAACTCGTCTGGCTGCACCCGCACACGGCCCTGAACGAACTGCGCCACGACGCCCACGCCTGGGCCGTCGCCGTCTGGCTGCGTCGCGGCCGCTAGGCGACCCCGGAGCCGAGCCGGCGCCGGAACCCATTGACGCAGCACGGGAACGTCCCGTCGCCCGATCCATTTACCTCCCATACGCGGCGCTAATGCCGCGCCCTGCAACAGGAGTTCAGACATGGCTGATCATGATCGCATCGAAGGCGCCGCCAAGAATATGGGCGGCAAGGCCAAGGAAGCGGCCGGAAATGTCACCGGCGACGAAAAACTGAAGGCCGAAGGCAAGGCCGATCAGGTCGAGGGCAAGGTCCAGAACACCGTCGGCGGCGTCAAGGACACCCTCCGCGGCGACAAGCACTAGGCCTTTCGCAGACCATCACAGCGCCGCGCTCCCTGACCGGGAGCGCGGCGTTTGTGTGTCGGTTATCCCGGTTCGCTAGTCGTCGTCCCCGCCGAGACGGAGGCGCAGGCCCTCCCGGGGCCGCTCGCTGCCGTCGCCGGGCCGGCATTCCTCGGTCCAGGTCACGCCGCCCTCCGCCCGCGCGCGGGGCCGGGTCTCGCAGACCTGCTCGACCAGCCGGGACGTCGCCGGACCCGACCGGCTCGGCGCGCCGCACTGCAGGGCGTAGCGATCGCCGGCCGCTTCCTGACGGCACTGGTCGGCGGCGCCAGTCCCGGCCAGGCCGACCGGCAGATCGTCGCCCAGATGGGCGGCGAGGGCGGCGCGCACCCGGACCTGACAGGCCTCCATGCTCTCATCGGCCTTGCGGATCAGCGGGCTGCATTCCGACCGTTCATAGCCATAGGGATCGGCGCGAGCCCAATCCGGTATCGCCGGGATCGCCGCTGGCGCCTCGGCCGCCACGGGCTCGGGCGGCGGGGGCGTTTGCCACACCACCTGACCGGGGGCGGCCTGTTGCAGAACGAGAGCGACGGCCAGGGCGGGGAACATGGGCAACCTCCAGAACGGCGTTGGCGCGAGGCTAGCCTATTTGGCGAGCGCCCGCATCGCCTTCTCCAGCCCTTCCAGCGTCAGCGGATACATCCGCTCGTCGACCAGTTCGCGGATCATCCCGACCGAGGCCGAATAGCTCCAGTAGCGCTCCGGTGACGGGTTCAACCACGCCGCCTTGTCCCACTGCAGCATGGCCCGCTTCATCCAGACCGCGCCCGCCTCCTCGTTCCAGTGCTCGACCGAGCCGCCGGGCATGGTCACCTCATAGGGGCTCATGGTGGCGTCGCCGACGAAGATGGCGCGCCAGTCGCCGGGATATTTGTTCAGCACCTCCCAGGTCGGGATCTTCTCGCTGTGCCGACGCCGGTCGTCCTTCCACACCCCCTCGTAGAGGCAGTTGTGAAAGTAGAAGAATTCCAGATGTTTGAACTCGGTCTTCGCCGCCGAGAACAGCTCCTCGCACATCTTCACATGGGCATCCATCGAGCCGCCGATGTCGAGGAACAGCAGCACCTTGATGGTGTTGCGCCGCTCGGGCCGCATGTGGATGTCCAGCCAGCCCTGCCGCGCCGTGCCGTCGATGGTGGCGTCCATGTCCAGTTCGTCCGCCGCACCCTGTCGCGCGAACCGGCGAAGCCGGCGCAGGGCGACCTTGATGTTGCGGGTGCCCAGCTCGACCTGGTCGTCGAGGTTCCGGTACTCGCGCTTCTCCCACACCTTCACCGCACGGCCATGCTTGCCGGGCCCGCCGACACGCACCCCCTCGGGATTGTAGCCGCCGTGGCCGAACGGACTGGTCCCGCCGGTGCCGATCCATTTCGACCCGCCCTCGTGCCGGCCCTTCTGCTCTTCGAGCCGCTGCTTCAGCGTCTCCATCAGCTTTTCGAACCCGCCCAGCGCCTCGATCTGCGCCTTCTCCTCGTCGGTCAGATATTTCTCGTTCAGCAGCCTCAGCCAGTCCTCGGGCACGTCCAGCGCCGGCTCGTCGCCCGCGCCGACGGTCTCGATCCCCGCGAACACCTTGCCGAACACCTGGTCGAACCGGTCGTAGTGTTTCTCGTCCTTGACCAGCACCGCCCGCGACAGATGGTAGAAGTCATCGACCTTCCGACCGGCCACGTCCTTGTCCATGGCCTCCATCAGAAGGAGCCATTCCTTCATCGACACGGGCACCCGCGCGTCTCTCAGGGCGGTGAAGAAGGGGAGGAGCATGAGTCTTCCGGGAGTTGCGACAAGGCGTCCGCCAGTTGGGGCACACTGACGGTGACGATACTCCAGAGCAGGGAAGGACTCGCCGCGCCATAGTCATGCGCCAGCATGTGTCGCAGACCGGCCATGCCGTCCCAGTTCAGGTGAGGCAGTCTGGCCTTGCCGTCGTCTGTCAGGCGGTTCGCCGCCTCGCCGATGACGATCAGGCGCATGCACACAGCATCCCGTGTTCTCATGTCGGCGCGAAAACTGCCGACCGAATGCCCGACCAGATACTCCTCGATCCGGGACACCGACTCGCGCAGTTCCGAGATCAGGACGGGATCGGGGCGCTCAGACGACAATCGCGTCTCGCAAAGCCGTTCGCCGGATGTAGGGATTGTTCAACCCATCATCCGGGCACATGTCGACCTTGTGGCCAAGCCGCAGCGCCACCTCGTCCTTGAGACTGAAGAAGTCCCATCCGATCGGTTTGGAGATGTCCACCAGCAGGTCAACATCGCTGTCCGGCCCCGCCTCGTCGCGCGCATAGCTGCCGAACAGGCGCACATTGACGATGCCCTGCTCTTCCAGCCAGGGCTTCAGTTCGCGCAGCTTGGTCAGCAGTTCCTCGCGGGTCATGGACGCAACATAGCGTGTCGCGCCGCTAACCGGAACGGTCCAGCAGCCCGACCAGCTGGTTGGCGTCCGCCGGCGCGGCGCTTTTGATGTCGTTGTCGAAATAGACGAAGACCTCCCGTTCCTTCCGCCACGCCCGGATCGCCTTGGCCCAAATCTTCAGCGCCGCCTCGCCGTAGCGGCCATGATAGTCCCCGGCGGGCCCGTGCCCGCGCAGATAGATGAAGTCCGCCGTGGCCTCCCATGGCGCCGACGCATGGTGATGGTCGGACAGGCACAGGGCCACGTTCCGCGCCCGCAGCATGTCCAGCACCGCGTCGGCGTACCAGCCCGGATGCCGAAACTCGATGCTGTAGCGCCGCCCCCCGGGCAGGGCGTCGAGGAAGGTCTGCAGCCGCTCGTCGTTGCGGTGCAGATTGGGCGGCAACTGGAACAGGATCGGCCCCAGCTTGTCGCCCAACCCGGCCAGCCGACCGAACATCAGGGCCAGCGGCTCGACCGGGTCTTTCAGCTTCTTGTTGTGGGTGATGAACCGCGAGGCCTTCCAGGCGAACAGGAAGTCGCCGGGCGTCTGCTCGCGCCAGGCGGCCACCGCCTGATCCGTCGGCATGCGATAGAAGCTGGCGTTGATCTCCAGCGTCCGGAACCGGTTCGAAATGTAGGCCAGCCGCCCGGCGGCCTTCACCTCGTCCGGGTAGAACGGCCCGTTCCAGTCCTTGTAGGCCCAGCCTGAGGTGCCGATCCGAACGTCGCCCATGAACGCCGAACCGCCCCCGTGCAGGTCGGTTCCTAACCGCGCCGCAGGATGAACTCGTCATCCAGCCAGTCGCCGACCGGATATTGATACTCGCCGACCTTCTCGAACCCTCGGGCCGCATACATCGCCTGGGCCTTCACATTGCCGCTCCAGACGCCGATCCACAGCGGCCCGTTGCTATTGGCCTCCATCCACTCCAGCGCCACGGTCAGCAGCCGGCGGCCGACGCCCAGCCCCTGGGCCTCCTTCGCCACATACAGCCGCCGCAGCTCGGTATGGCTGGGCCGCGCCTCCGGGTGGGGCAGGGTGTTCGGCCCGGCGTTGGCGAAGGCCAGCAGCGCCCCGTCGCGCTCGGCCACCCACCACGCCCCGCCGGGCTCCTTCAGCTTCTCGCGGACGGCCGCGGGACTGAAGCTGGCGTCGAGAAATCGGGTCAGGTCGCCGGCCGGATAGGGGATGCCGAAGCCGTTGACGAAGGTGTCGATGAAGGTGCGCCATCCCAGTTCGCCGAGGGCTTCGGCGTCGGCGTCTACGGCGGGGCGGATCACGGGCTCGGTCATGCGTCGCGACCTACACCCGTCGCGGCCGTCCGTCACGGGCCGCGACAATCCCTCTCGCGCCCCCTATCCTGTCCCCGATGAGCGTCCCCCTCTTCACCCACCCCGACATGCTGGACCACCATCCCGGCGTCGGCCATCCCGAGCGACCCGAACGCCTGAAGGCGGTGCTGGACGCGCTCGACGACGCCGGCCTGTCCGGCGACCGCCGCCCGGCCACCGAGGCGGCCATCGCCGATCTGGAGCGGCTGCATCCGGTCGCCTATGTCGCCCGCCTGCTGACCGCCGCCCCGGCCACCGGCCTCAACCAGCTGGACGCCGACACCATACTGTCGCCCGGCAGCGTGCGCGCCGCCCGACTCGCCGCCGGGGCGGTGATCGACGCCGTCCGCGCCGTGGCCCGGGGCGAGACCGCCCGCGCCTTCGCCGCCGTCCGCCCGCCCGGCCACCACGCCGAGCCCGACCGGGCCATGGGCTTCTGCCTGTTCTCCAACGTCGCCGTCGCCGCCCGCGTCGCCCAGGCCGAGGGTCTGGCCCGCGTCGCCGTGATCGATTTCGACGTCCACCACGGCAACGGCACCCAGGCGGCCTTCGAGCACGACGACAGCCTGTTCCTCGGCTCGATCCACCAGATGCCGCTCTATCCGGGCACGGGCGCGGCGTCCGAAACCGGCGTCGGCAACATCGTCAACGTCCCGGTGGCGCCGCACGCCGCCCGCGAGGCGTGGCGCGCGACCTTCTCAGGCGGCCTGATGCCGGCGCTGGAATCCTTCCGTCCGGACCTGATCCTGATCTCGGCCGGCTTCGACGCCCACCGTCGCGATCCGCTCGCCCACCAGAGCCTCGAGGCCGAGGATTTCGCCTGGGCCACCCGCGCCGTGCTCGAGGTCGCGCGATCGTGCTGCGCCGGCAAGGTTGTGTCCTCGCTCGAGGGCGGTTACGACCTAGAGGGGCTCGGTCGTTCGGCGGCCGCTCACGTTCAGGCCTTGGGGGAGGAATAAGGACGGTTCGCCAAAGGCTTATCCTCCGCAAATCATGCCCGTCCAAGCCCGAGACTCAGTGATGGCCGACCCGCCGCTCCCCGCGACCCCGCCGCCGCCCCGCGCGGCCCTGGTCTCGGTGCGGCCCGGCGCCATCACCCTCGCCCGCCACGGCGAGCCGGCCCTGTCGCGCAAATGCCTGCTGACCTCGGACCAGTACCGCGAATGGTGGGCCAAATACGAGGTCGGCGGCCTGCTCGCCGGCCAGATCCCGCCGCCCGAGCTTCTGGCCACGGCCGAGGGCGCCGGCGCCATCTACGCCTCGACCCGCCGCCGCGCCCAGGAAACGGCCGCCGCCATCTCGGCTGGCCGCGAGGTGATGAGCGACGCCCTGTTCATCGAGGCCCCCCTGCCGCCGCCGCGCTTTCCGTCGT
Organism: Brevundimonas sp.; assembly: GCF_046295595.1. Taxonomy (GTDB): domain Bacteria; phylum Pseudomonadota; class Alphaproteobacteria; order Caulobacterales; family Caulobacteraceae; genus Brevundimonas. Next base: position 132,538 of record NZ_JBKBMX010000001.1, read on the forward strand.
GGTTCCGCCTGCCGCCGAAATACTGGGGCGTCGTCGCCCGCATCTGGTGGCACGCCTTCAACCACCACGAGGGCCAGGAAACCCGCGCCCAGGCCGAGGCCCGCGCCGAACAGGCGGCCCGGGCCCTGATCGCCCGCGCCGAGAGCGGTCAGGACGTGCTGGTCCTCGCCCACGGCTATTTCAACCACATGGTCGGGCGCCGCCTGCGCGCCGACGGCTGGACGCTGGTCCACAACCAGGGCTTCAAATACTGGTCCCAGCGGCGCTACGAGCGGCGCTGATCTTCGCCCTTCCGCTACTTGAGGCGCGGCGCCGCCCCCTCTAGGGTCGCCGCCGATGACAGACGCCGCCCCCATACCCGCCGAGCTCAGCTTCGAGGACGCCCTGCAGCGCCTCGAACAGATCGTCTCCCGCCTCGAGTCCGGCCAGGCCCCGCTCGAGGAGTCGATCGCCCTCTATGAGGAGGGCGCCCGCCTCAAGGCCCATTGCGAAAGCCGGCTCAAGGCCGCCCAGCTGCGCGTCGACAAGATCGTCGTCGGCCCCGACGGCCAGGCGAAGGGCGTCGAACCGGCCGGGTTCGACTGATGTCCGGCCCCGCGGCCGATCAGATCGCCTTCGACGACTTCATGAAGGTCGACATCCGCATCGGCCAGGTGATCTCCGCCGAGCCCTTCCCGCAGGCGCGCAAGCCGGCCTTCAAACTGGCCATCGACTTCGGCCCCGACATCGGGGTGAAGAAGTCCTCGGCCCAGATCACCGTCCACTACACCCCGGACCAGCTGGTCGGCCGCAAGGTCGCCGCCGTGGTCAATTTCCCGCCGCGCCAGATCGGCCCCTTCATGTCCGAGGTCCTGACGCTCGGCTTCCCCGACGCCGCCGGCGAGGTCGTGCTGGTCGGCGTCGACCGCGACACGCCCCTCGGCGGGAGGCTGTTCTGACCCCCCTCCCTCCCTCCAGGATTCGGGCCGCCAATTCGCCGGAGCAGGGCGTCATCGACCGGGTGGCCGAGATCGCCGATCTGGTCACCGTCGCCCTCGACGAGCTGCTGCCCCGCGCCGACGGTCCCGAATCCCGCCTGACCGAGGCCATGCGCTATGCCGCCCTCGGCCCCGGCAAGCGGCTGCGTCCCTTCTTCGCGCTGGAAGCCGCCGCCCTGTTCGACATCGACCCGCGCTCGGTGCTGCGCGCCGCCTGCGCCCTTGAATGCGTCCACGCCTACAGCCTGGTCCACGACGACCTGCCGTGCATGGACGACGACGACATGCGCCGCGGCCGCCCGACGGTGCATATCGCCTATGACGAGGCCACCGCCGTCCTCGCCGGCGACGCCCTGCAGACCGCCGCCTTCGACATCCTGCTGCACCCCGACACCCACGAGAACCCGGCCGTCCGCTGCGAGCTGGCCGCCCGCCTGTCGCTGGCCAGCGGCGCGCGCGGCATGGCCGGCGGCCAGATGATCGACCTGCTGGGCGTGCGCGACGACCTCGGCGGCGTCGCCCGCATGCAGCGGCTCAAGACCGGGGCCCTGTTCACCTACGCCTTCGAGATCCCGCTGATCATTGCCGACGCCCGCGAGAGCCAGCGTCAGGCCCTGACCAGCTTCGCCCACGACATCGGCCTCGCCTACCAGATCGTCGACGACCTGCTGGACGTCGAGGGCGACGAGGACATCCTCGGCAAGGCCGCCAACAAGGATCACGCCCAGGGCAAGACCAATTTCGTCACCCTGCTGGGCGTCGACGCGGCGCGGCATCGCGTCGCGCATCTGGCTGATCAGGCCCGCGCCCACCTCGATGTCTTTGGTCCGGATGCGGAAATCCTCAAAGCCAGCGTGGACTTCGTGCTACAGCGGCGATCGTAGCCCATTCCGTCATTCCGGGCGATGCGCAGCATCGAACCCGGAACCCAGGAGTTCATCTGCGGTCCTGGGTTCCGGGTTCCGCTTCGCGGCCCCGGAATGACGGGGTAAGGGTGGCGGATCGCCGTGTTCGATCCGGCGCCGGATTGAGAAGCCGAAGAGTTTTCATGCCCGACACCCCGCTGCTCGACCAGGTCCACATCCCCGCCGACACGCGGCGCTTCGACATCCCGCAGCTGAAACAGCTGGCCGACGAACTGCGCACCGAGACCATCGACGCCGTCTCGACCACCGGCGGACACCTCGGCGCCGGTCTCGGCGTGGTCGAGCTGACCGTGGCCCTGCACCATGTGCTGGAGACGCCGAAGGACATCCTGATCTGGGACGTCGGCCACCAGTGCTATCCGCACAAGATCCTGACCGGCCGGCGCGACCGCATCCGCACCCTGCGCATGGCCGGCGGCCTCAGCGGCTTCACCAAGCGCAGCGAGAGCGAGTACGACCCTTTCGGCGCGGCCCACGCCTCGACCTCGATCAGCGCCGCCCTCGGCTTCGCCGCCGCCCGCGACCAGAAGGGGGAAAAGAACCGCGTCGTCGCCGTCATCGGCGACGGCTCGATGTCCGCCGGCATGGCCTATGAGGCGATGAACAACGCCGCCGAGACCACCAACGGCCAGCTGATGGTCATCCTCAACGACAACGACATGTCGATCGCCCCGCCGGTCGGCGGCATGAGCGCCTATCTGGCCAAACAGGTCTCGGGCGACGCCTACCGGAATTTCCGCCGCTTCGGGAAATCGGTCGCCGAACACCTGCCGCGCCCGTTCCGCAACGCCGCCCGCAAGGCGGAGGAATATGCTCGCGGCATGATCGTCGGCGGCACCTTCTTCGAGGAGCTGGGCTTCTACTACATCGGCCCGGTCGACGGGCACGACATGGACAACCTCGTCCCGATCCTCAAGAACGCCGCCGCCATCACCGACCGCCCGGTCGTGGTCCATGTCGTCACCCAGAAGGGCAAGGGCTACGCCCCCGCCGAATCCAGCGCCGACAAGCTGCATGCGGTGGTCAAGTTCGACGTCGTCTCGGGCAAGCAGTCGAAGAGCGTCTCCAACGCCCCCAGCTACACCAAGGTGTTTGGGACCGAGCTGATCAAGCGGGCGCACCTCGACCCCTCGATCGTCGCCATCACCGCCGCCATGCCCTCGGGCACCGGTCTGGACCTGTTCGGTCAGGCCTTCCCGACCCGCACCTATGACGTCGGCATCGCCGAACAGCACGCCGTCACCTTCGCCGCCGGCCTCGCCGCCGACGGCATGAAGCCGGTCTGCGCCATCTATTCGACCTTCCTCCAGCGCGGCTACGACCAGGTCGTCCACGACGTCGCCATCCAGTCCCTGCCGGTGCGCTTCGCCATGGACCGCGCCGGCCTGGTCGGGGCCGACGGGGCCACCCATGCCGGCAGTTTCGACATCGGCTTCATGGGCGCCCTGCCGGGCATGGTGCTGATGGCCGCGGCCGACGAGGCCGAACTCGCCGCCATGATCGCCACCAGCCTCGAGATCGACGACCGCCCCTCGGCCTTCCGCTATCCGCGCGGCGACGGCGTCGGCGTCGAGATTCCCGAACTCGCCGCCCCGCTGGAGATCGGCAAGGGCCGCATCGTCCGCGAAGGCACGACCGTCGCCATCCTGTCGCTCGGCACGCGGCTGCAGGAATCGCTCAAGGCCGCCGACGCCCTCGCCGCCCGCGGCGTCTCGGCCACGGTCGCCGACGCCCGCTTCGCCAAGCCGCTGGACGCCGACCTGATCCTGCGCCTCGCCCGCGAGCATGAATGCCTGATCACGGTCGAGGAGGGGGCTATGGGCGGCTTCGGCGCCTTCGTGCTTCAGCTGCTGGCGGAAAAGGGCGCGCTCGACGCTGGCCTCAAGGTCCGCACCCTTCAACTGCCCGACGTCTTCCAGGATCAGGACAAGCCCGAGGCGATGTACGCCACGGCCGGCCTCAACGCCGAACACATCGCCGCCGCCGCCCTGCGGGCGCTGGGCGTCGAAGCGAGCCGCGCCGTCCGCGCCTGACGGGGCTACAGGCAACCTCGGCCCTCCACTCCCGTTCTGTCCGGGAACAAGTGGAGTTCCGATCGTGAAAACTCATCTCTTCATCGCCGCCGTTCTGGTCTGCGGCGCCTGTGCGACCCCGCCGCAGCCGGCCGGGTCGGGCGCGGACGGAACGGCGGGCTCCGGTACGGTGGTGCGGACCGGCGACGCCAATCTCAGCTGCATCCAGATCGCCGACGAAGCCGCCGGCCTCAGCGAACGCATGGGTGGGACCGCCCCCGGCCGCCTCGGCGCGGCCGTCGACGTGGCCAAGGCCGGAGCGGCCATGCTGATCCCCGGCGCGGGCCTGGTGCTGGCCGGCGCCGATGCCCTGACCGGGCCCGAACGCGAGCGCCGCGAGGCCGAGGCCCAGGCCCTGCAGAACCGCTGGCACTACCTCAACGGCCTCTACATCGCCGGTGACTGCATGCAGACGACGGGCGGGTAGGGGGCCGTCGGGTGTCCTTCTCCCCTTGGGGGAGAAGGTGGCCCGGAGGGCCGGATGAGGGGTAGGCGGGCTCCAGACCCGCCGACAGCCAGTTTTCCTCCAGCATCCCCCTCATCCGTCTCGCTCCGCGAGCCACCTTCTCCCCCGGAGGGGAGAAGGAAGCCGCGTGACGCTGTGCCTACAATCCGCGAATCTATAGTCTAGTTATCAAAATATTCCCCAGCACAATCAGCCACATAACCTTTTCTCAAACCGTTTTGTCTGTACTAGGGCCGGGCTCCCGTAAAATGCCCTTCATCCCGTCGCGGGGGAGGGCGTCTGGCGCCAGGGCCAACCGCGTGCGGCGGGTGTGATCGTTGCGGGACGCCGGGCGTCGCCTTCACGGGCGCGCACGGCGGAACTGGACCATCCTGCGGGACGGGTTGCTCCCCCCTGCGGCATGGAAAGGGACTGTCCTCCGGTTTGAAACGGAGGAGCCCAGGGGCCTTGGCCGCTCCTGCCCGCCCGGGCTTAGTTTCGAAAGGGCCTAAAGGGTGAAGGCCGCGGGGCCGAAAATTGGCAAGACCCGCACCGCCCTGGGATGCCCGCCCCGAAGCGCTCGGAAGCCACGATCACGGCGGAGCGCGGGCGTTCAGCCGAAAACACATCAAGGCTCCCGTAACGCGAAAGCAGGGGGCCACATCGGTTCCGGGCTGACGCCCGCGCTCCGCCAACCTCCCCAACCGCTTTTCCCGAAGCGGCGCAGACGCATGCCCGCTTCTGCCTCCCCGTCACTCCCCGAATCCCCGTCCCTGCCAGCGACCGTTCGCCACGCCCGCAAAACACGGAAGCAAATATGCGGAAAATCAACGACCTAATGCCGTTCCTCACCGCCTTGACCTGCGGGGGTCCCGCCTATAGGTTCCGCGCCGAATTCAGACCCCCTCCGGGGTTCGCCACACGGCGAATCGAGGAGCGCTGAGGCCATCATGTCCCTGCCACCGGAATCGCGCGAAGAGGCGATCGCTCGTCTCACCCGAAGCGCATCCGATCTGGAAGCGCGGACGGCCCCGCCGGCCTCTCACGAGGCCGCGGGACAGGCGGCGGCGGGGCAGGCGTGGCGGATCATCGCCGATCTGCTTGGCGGGGTCTTCGTCGGCCTGGCGCTGGGCGCCGGAGTGGACTGGTATTTCCAGACCAATCCGTGGGGTTTGATTGGTGGGGTCCTGCTGGGCTTCGGGGTTTCAATCTGGATGGCCTGGCGAACCGCGCAGCGGGTGATGGCCATGGCCAGGGCAAGCGGTGGGGAGCCGAAATCGGTTCCTTTCGACGAGGACGAAGAAGACTGACGCATGGCTGATCCGATCCACCAGTTCCAGGTCGTCCCGCTCGTCGAATTCGGCGAGGTGACCCTGCCGTTTATCGGCACGCAGCAGATTGCGTTCACCAACTCGCATCTGGCGATGACCATCGCCTTCGCCGCGGTCGTGCTCTTCCTGCAGATCGTGACCGCCGGGGCCAAGGTCGTCCCGGGTCGGCTGCAGGCGACCGGCGAACAGATGTTCGGCATGATCGACGGCGTCACGGATTCCATCATCGGCCATGAGGGCCGCAAATACTTCCCGTTCGTCTTCACCCTGTTCACCCTGATCCTCGGCATGAACATGCTGGGCATGTTCCTGACCTTCACCGCCACCTCGCAGCTGGCCGTGACCATGACCTTCGCCCTGCTCACCATCCTGCTGGTGATCGGCATCGGCATCGGCAAGCACGGGCTGAAATTCTTCCTGCTGTTCTGGCCGTCCAGCGCCCCTCTGATCCTGCGCCCCGTGGTCGGCGCGATCGAGTTCCTGTCCTTCCTGCTCCGTCCGGTGACCCTGGCGCTGCGTCTGTTCGGCAACATGCTGGGCGGCCACGTGGCGCTGAAGATCTTCGCCGGCTTCGTCGTCAGCCTGGGGGCCATGGCCTTCGCCGGCGAGGGTCTGGGCCTGTTCGCCCTGCCGATCGCGGCCCTGTCGATGACCATGGTCGTCGCCCTGACCGCCCTGGAGTTTCTCGTGGCCTTCCTGCAGGCCTTCGTGTTCGCCGTTCTGGCCGCCATCTATCTCAATGATGTGGTCAACCTGGGCCATGGCCACTAAGCCGGGCGCAGTTCTTTCACCCCAACCCTGAACCCCTCAGAAAACTAGGAACACACCCCATGGAAGCTGAAGCCGCCAAATACATCGGCGCCGGCCTGGCCACCCTCGGCATGATCGGCTCCGCCATCGGCGTGGGCAACATCTTCGCCAACTTCCTCAACGGCGCCCTGCGCAACCCGTCGGCCGCCGGCTCGCAAGTCGGCAACCTGTTCGTCGGCGCGGCCCTGGCCGAAGCCCTGGGCATCCTGGCCTTCGTGCTCGGCATCCTGATCCTCAACGCCTAAGCTCTTTCAGGCGTCACAGCGGCGACGTCCCCAGACGGGGGCGTCGCCTCTTTGCCCGATTTTCCCAGACGGACACCATGGTCGCTCCCGCACCCACCGACATTCATGGCGAAACCCACGCCACGACCACGGCCGAAGGCCATGGCGAAGCCGCGTCGGGCGGCCTGCCGCAGTTCGACACGACCGTCTGGTTCGGCCAGATCGTCTGGCTGCTGATCCTGTTCGCCATCCTCTACCTGCTGATCAGCAAGGTCTTCGCGCCGCGCCTGCGCCGCGTCATGGATGAGCGTACCGCCACCATTTCCGGCGCCGTCGCCTCCGCCCGTCAGGTCCAGGCCGAAGCGGCCGGCCAGGCCGAGGCGGCCAAGGCCGAGGTCGCCGCCGCCCGGGCCTCCTCCCGCGCCACCGCCGCCGCCGCCGCCGCCCGCATCGGCGAGGAAGCCGCCGCCCGCAAGGCCGCCGACGAGGCCGCCGTCTCGGCGCGCATCGCCGAGGCCGAGGCCGCCATCGGCCAGACCCGTGACGCGGCCATGACCAAGGTCGCCGCCATCGCCGGCGACACGACGGCCGCCATGGTCGAGCGTCTGACCGGCCGCGCGCCCACCGCCGCCGAGGTCGACGCCGCCGTCAAGGGAGCCGCCTGATGCCCCATTTCCTCGACCCCCACATGTACAGCCTCGACAACCCGGAGCTCTGGGTCGGCATCGGGCTGCTGCTGTTCTTCGGCATCCTGATCATGGCCGGCGTACCGAAACTGGTCGCCACGGTGCTCGATTCGAAGGCCGCGAAGATCCAGTCCGAGCTCGACGAGGCCGCCCGTCTGCGCGCCGAGGCCGAGGCCCTGCTGGCCCAGATCCGCATCGAAAAGGCCGAGGCCGAGGCCCAGGCCGCCGACATGCTGGCCGCCGCCGAAACCGACGCCCGTCGCCTCGAGGCCGAAGCCAAGGTCAAGCTGGAAGAGTCCATGGCTCGTCGTCAGGCCCTGGCCGAGCGTCGCATCGAACAGGCCGAGGTCCAGGCCACGGCCGAGGTCAAGGCCGCCGCCGCCGACCTCGCCGCGAAAGCCGCCGAACAGATCCTCGCCGCCCGTCTGGCCGGCCAGAAGACCGACCCGCTGCTCGACGCCGCCATCGCCCAGATCGGCGCGCGGTTGAACTAGGGGCGCTATCGCTCGCCGCGCGGCGGCTCGCTGCTTCAGCGCTGAGAAAAAAAAAGCCCCGCTTCGCAGCGGGGCTTTTTCCGTTCTAGTGCGCCATGGCTCCGCCGACCGGCGCCCGGTGGCGCTTCTCGCGCTCCACCAGCCGCCCGTAAACATTGCCCAGCACGATGCCGTAGACCGCGTGCGTCGCGATCATCCACACCAGGGTGCCGAACCCGGCCTGCATGAAGAAGATGCCGACCGAGCGTCCGCCCAGCATGCCGACCAGCGGGGCAACGGTCAGGCCCATCACGAGGAAGGCCCCGACCGCGAACAGTATGCCCTTGGACTCCGGCGTGCTCGACGGCAGCCTCGGGCACAGCACGCCGAAGGCGGCGCCCAGCACGAAGGTCCCGACCACGAAGTGGGCGATCCAGCCCACGATCATCTGGTCAGGCATCTGCAGCATGACGGACAGTAATCGCGGGAAACTGGCGGCCCACGGTCCGAAATACAGATTGGCGGCCTCAAGCAGCGACACCGCGACCGTCGCCGAAAAGCCGGCGATTACGCCCTTTTGTACGCGTGACATCATGACCTGTGCGCCTCCCAACGCCTGTTCTGGTTCTGACTACGCAGACCAGAGCATACGCCTGTCAGGGAGAGCGGCGTTCACATTGCCGTGCTCGCCTATTCGGCCGCGATGTTCGACCCCTCCGGCGCCGTCCAGCGCAGCACCGGCGAACGCGCCGCCCGGGTCTCGTCCAGCCGCCGCAGGGGGGCATGGAAGGGCGCGCCCTTGAAGCGGTCGACGTCGCCGGCCTTGGCCGCCGTCGCCAGGGCCCGCATCGCCTCGATGAAGCGGTCCAGTTCCTGCTTCGACTCGGTCTCGGTCGGCTCGATCAGCATCGCCCCGTGGACGACCAGCGGGAAATACATGGTCATCGGGTGGAAGCCCTCGTCGATCATCGCCTTGGCGAAGTCGAGCGTGGTCACATCCGTGCCCTTCAGCCATTCGTCGTCGAACAGGGCTTCGTGCATGCACGGCCCCTCGGGGAAGGCGGCGCTCATCAGGTCCGACAGCCGGGCCTTGATATAGTTGGCGTTCAGCACCGCATCTTCGGCCACCTGCCGCAGCCCGTCCGAGCCGTGGCTCATCATGTAGCTGAGGGCGCGCACATACATGCCCATCTGGCCCTGGAAGGCGCACAGCCGGCCGAAGGCCTGTTCGGCCTCGTCCTCGGCGAACTCGACCAGTCTGAAGCCGTCCTCGCCGGACACCACCCACGGCGCCGGCGCGAAGGGGGCAAGCGCCTCAGACAGCACCACCGGACCCGCCCCCGGCCCGCCGCCGCCGTGCGGCGTCGAGAAGGTTTTATGCAGGTTGATGTGCATGGCGTCGACGCCCAGATCGCCCGGCCGCACCCGCCCGACGATGGCGTTGAAGTTGGCTCCGTCGCAGTAGAAATACGCCCCGGCCTCATGCGTCAGGCGGCTGATCTCGAGGATGTCCCGCTCGAACAGACCGCAGGTGTTCGGATTGGTCACCATGATGGCGGCGACGTCGTCGCCCAGCTTGGACGCCAGATCGGCCACGTCGACGCGGCCGTCCTCGGTCTGGGCGACCTCGACGACGGTGTAGCCGACGAAGGCGGCGGTGGCCGGATTGGTGCCGTGGGCCGAGGTCGGCACCAGCACCTTGCGGCGCTTCTCATGCTCGCCCGAGGCCTCGTGGGCGGCGCGGATGGCCATCAGGCCGCACAGCTCGCCATGGGCGCCCGCCTTGGGCGACAGGGCCACCGCCGGCATGCCGGTCAGGGTCGTCAGCCAGTGGGCCAGCGTATCCATCAACTCCAGCGCGCCCTGCACGGTCGAGACCGGCTGCAGCGGGTGGATGTCGGAGAAGCCGGGCAGGCGGGCCATCTTCTCGTTGAGGCGCGGATTGTGCTTCATCGTGCACGACCCCAGCGGATAGATGGCCAGGTCGATGGCGTGGTTCTTCTGCGACAACCGCACATAGTGCCGCATCGTCTCGGGCTCGGAGAGGCCCGGCAGTCCGATCGGATCGCGGCGCACCAGATCGCCGAGATCGGACCCGTCCGTCTTCGGCTCCGGCAGGTCGACGCCGGTCTTGCCCCAGCCGTCGCTCTCGAAGATCAGATGCTCGTTCTGCAGCAGACCGCGGCCCCCGGTCAGGGTGGCGGGCTTGCTCTCGACGGCGTTCGGGGTGGTCGGGCGGCCGACGGTGTTCATGCTGCTCATGATCCGGGCTCCTTAAGCGCAGACCTTGGCGAGCGCGCTCGCCAGGATTTTGATGTCGCCGTCCAGCGTCGTCTCGGTCGCCGCGACCAGCAGGACGTCGTCCATGCCGGCGCCCGGGGCCAGACGGCTGTAGGGCACGCCGGCCAGCAGGTGGTGCCGGGCCAGCTCGTCGACCACCTCAGCCGCCGGTCGGGGCAGGCGAACGGCGAACTCGTTGAAGAAGCGCGGGGTCAGCACCTCGACGCCCGGAATGGCCGCCAGGGCGTCCCGCGTCGCCACCGCCTTCTCGTGGTTCAGCAGGGCCAGTTTGCGCAGCCCGGTCTCGCCCAGCAGGCTCATGTGGATGGTGAAGGCCAGGGTGCACAGGCCCGAGTTGGTACAGATGTTCGAGGTCGCCTTGTCGCGGCGGATGTGCTGCTCGCGCGTGGACAGGGTCAGGACAAAGCCGCGGGTTCCCTCGGCGTCGACGGTCTCGCCGCACAGCCGGCCCGGCATCTGCCGGATCAGCTTTTCGCGGCAGGCGAACAGGCCGACGTAGGGGCCGCCGAAGTTGAGGGCGTTGCCGATCGACTGGCCCTCGGCGGCGACGATGTCGGCCCCCATTTCGCCCGGCGATTTGAGCAGTCCCATCGACACGGCTTCGGTCACCACGACGATCAGCAGGGCGCCGGCGGCGTGAGCGGCCTCGGCGATCTTCGTCACATCCGTCGCCGTGCCGAATACGTTCGGGGTCTGGACCACGACGCAGGCCGTGTCGGGCCCGATCTGGCCGATCACATCGGCCTCGGCGTCGACCGCGGCCGGCAGGACCTGGGTCTCGACGCCGACGGCATGGACCACGGTCTCGGTCGCGGCGACATAGTGCGGATGCACCCCGCCCGAGATCACCGCCTTGTTGCGGCGGGTCACGCGGGTGGCCATCAGCACGCCCTCGGCCATGGCGGTCGAGCCGTCATAGAGGCTGGCGTTGGCCACCGGCATGCCGGTCAGATTGGCGACCTGGGTCTGGAATTCGTACAGATACTGCAGCGTGCCCTGGGCGATCTCGGGCTGGTAGGGCGTGTAGCTGGTCAGGAACTCCGACCGCTGGATCACATGGTCCACCGTCGCCGGGACATGGTGCTTGTACGCCCCGGCGCCGCAGAAGAAGGGCACCGTCCCGGCCGTGGCGTTCTTCGCCGCCATGGCCCCCAGCGCCCGCTCGACCTCCAGCTCCCCCGCCACGCGCGGCAGGTCGACGAAGCCCTCACGCCGCGCCGCCTGCGGCACGTCCACGAACAGGTCGTCGATGGTCTTGGCCCCGATCGCCGCCAGCATGGCGGAGCGGTCGTCGGGCGTCAGCGGGAGGTAGCGCATGGCGGGGGGAGGTCCGTGCGGGAGAGGTGGGAACTAGAGGGTGGCGAGGAAGGCGTCGTAGGCGGCGCGGTCCATCAGGGCGTCGATCTGCGAGCCATCCGACACGCGGATTTTCGCAAACCAGCCGTCGCCTTCGGGATCGGCGTTGACCGTCTCTGGGGCCGAGGCGAGGGCGGCGTTGCCTTCCACCACTTCACCCGACACCGGGGCGTAGACGTCCGAGGCCGCCTTGACGCTCTCGACGACGGCGAAGCTGTCGCCCTTCGAGACGGTCTTGCCGGCTTCCGGCGTCTCGACGAACACCACGTCGCCGAGGGCGTCAGCGGCGTGCTTCGAAATGCCGACGGTGGCGACGTCGCCGTCGAGGCGAACCCACTCGTGATCCTTGGTGAAATGCATCGGTCTGTCTCCGGAAGGCTCAGACGGCCTTGGGTTTGCGATAGTAGCGTTGGGCGACGAAGGGCATGGCGACCACCTCGGCCGCGGCGGGCTTGCCGCGCACCAGCACCTTGAGGTCGGCCCCCAGGTCGGCGAACTGAGGCGGCACATAGCCCATGGCGATGTTGCGGCCCAGCGTGGGCGAGGGGCCGCCCGAGGTCACCTTGCCGATGACGTTTCCGTCCATGTCAGCGATCTCGGCGCCTTCGCGGGCCGGTGCGCCTTCCTTGACGCTGAGGCCGATGCGGACCCGCGACGGGCCGTTGGCTAGTTCCTCAAGGATGCGGTCGACGCCGTTGAAGTCGGCGCGCTCCTTGCGCGACTTCGACAGGGCGAAGGTCAGGCCGCCTTCGACCGGGCTGGTCGAGGCGTCGATGTCGTGGCCGTGCAGCGGCAGGCCGGCCTCGAGGCGCAGGCTGTCGCGGGCGCCGAGGCCGATCGGCTTGACGCGGGCGTCCTTGAGGATCGTCGTCCAGATGCGCTCGGCCTGATCGGCGGGCACGGAGATTTCGTAGCCGTCCTCGCCGGTGTAGCCGGAGCGGGAGACGTAGCAGTCGACCCCGAACAGCATCAGCCGGGCGCAGTCCATGAAGCCGAACTCGGCCAGCACCGGCTCGTGCTTCGCCATCACCTCGGCCGCCTCGGGGCCCTGGATCGCGATCAGGGCCCGGTCGTCCAGCACGGTCAGCGCCGCGTCGCCGGACAGATTGGCTTTCAGGAAGGCGAAGTCGGCGTCCTTGTTGCCGGCGTTGACCACGACATGAAGGCCGTCGTGGTCCGGCTTGCCGGCCATCAGGTCGTCCATGATCCCGCCTTCGGCGTTGAGCAGCAGGCTGTACTTCTGCTTGCCGGCCTTGAGGATCGCGTAGTCGCCGGGCACGAAACGCTCGAACTGGGCGACGGCGTCCTCGCCGGTGATCTTGCACTGCCCCATGTGCGAGACGTCGAACAGGCCGGCGTGCTCGCGGGTCCAGCGGTGCTCGGCCAGCACGCCCTCGTACTGTACCGGCATGTCATAGCCGCCGAAGCCGACCATGCGGGCGCCCAGCGCGCGATGGGCGGCGTTCAGGGGCGTGGTCTTGAGGGTGTCGTCGGTCATGTCAGGCCTTCAGAGTCGCGTTGCGGGGCGGAAAGCTCCGCCGTCCTCGCGCCCCCGCTGTCCTGAAGCCTGAGAGATTCCGGCGCCACAAGTGAGGCGTCTTGCTCCGTCGGCGCATCCCGGGGGATGACTTTCCAGCGTCCGAATGTTCTCGCGGTCCGTTTGCCTGAGCGTTTCCGGGGCGGTTGCGCCTTCGGCTCCGGGGCCGCCGAAACGGCCCCGATCTCTCCCGCGAGAGCGCCGTGACCTAGGCCCCGACTCAGCGCCCAAGTCAAGCGTGGGCGGCGTAGGCCTCGACCTCGGCGATCCGCGCCGCCTTCTGCTCCGGATCAAGGAACGAGCCCTCGAAGCTGTTGCGCGCGATCCGCGTCACCTGCTCCCGCGTCAGCCCCACGGCCTCGGCCAGCTGGCGGTAGTTCTCGTTCACATAGCCGCCGAAATAGGCCGGATCGTCCGAGTTCAGCGTCACATGCAGCCCCCGGCGCAGCATCTCCGGCACGGGGTGGTCCTTGAGGTCGTTCACCACGCAGAGCTTCAGGTTCGACAGCGGGCACACCGTCAGGGTCATCTGCGACGCGGCCAGCCGTTCTATCAGGGTCTCGTCTTCCATCGACCGGTTGCCGTGATCCATCCGGTCGATGCGCAGCAGGTCCAACGCCTCGTGCACATAGGCCGGCGGCCCCTCCTCGCCGGCGTGGGCGCACAGCTTCAGGCCCAGGTCGCGGGCGGCGGCGAATACCCGAACAAACTTCGACGGGGGATGGCCGACCTCGGACGAATCCAGCCCCACGCCGATGAAATGGTGCAGATACGGCTTCGCCGTCTCCAGCGTGGCGAAGGCCTCCTCTTCCGATAGATGGCGCAGGAAGCTGAGGATCAGTCCCGAGGTCACGCCCAGCTCGGCCTTCGCCCGGTCCATGCCGGCGATCAGCCCTTCCACCACCACCGCGAACGGCACGCCCCGGTCGGTGTGGGTCTGGGGATCGAAGAAGATTTCCGCGTGGCGCACATTGTCCGCCGCCGCCCGCTGGAAATAGGCGAAGGCGAGGTCCTCGAAATCGCGCCGCGTCAGCAGGACGTTGGCCCCGGCATAGTAGATGTCGAGGAAGTCCTGCAGGTTGGAAAAATCATAGGCCGCCCGCACCGCCTCGACGCTGTCGAACGGAATGGCCACGCCGTTGCGCTGCGCGAGCTCAAACATCAGCTCGGGCTCAAGCGAGCCTTCGATATGCAGATGCAGCTCGGCCTTGGGCAGGCCGGCGATATAGGCGTCGAGGGACATGGGCGGCTCCGTGCTGAGCCGCCAGTCTAACCTACATCCGCTCCGGCGTGTCGATGCCCAGCAGGTTCAGGGCCGTCTCCAGCTGATCCAGCACCGCCTTCGACAGGGTCAGCCGCGAACCCTTTGTCGCCTCGTCCGGCGCGATCAGCACGGGGCAGGCAGCGTAGAATTTCGAGAACGCCTGGGCCAGCCGGTAGGCGTGCTCCGAGATCAGGTGCGGCATCCGCTTGTCATAGGCCTCGGTCACCGCCTGCGAGAAGGCGTCCAGCGTCAGGGCCAGGTCGCGCTCGGCCGGCTCGCCGATCATGACCGGTCCCGCCGCCGCGCCCTGATCGGCCGCCTTGCGCAGCAGGGATTTGATCCGCACCGCCTGGTACAGCAGATACGGTCCCGTCTTGCCCTCGAAGCTCATGAAGCGGTCGAGGTCGAAGACGTAGCTGGTCGTCCGGCTGTTCGACAGGTCGGCAAACTTGAGGGCCGCGACGGCGACCTTGTGGGCGATCGTCTCGAACTCCGCCGCGGGCAGATCGTCGCCGAGCTTCGCTTCGCGCAGACGCTCACGCGCCTTGTCCACCGCCATGGTGATCAGGTCGTGCAGCTTCAGCACCCCGCCTGCGCGGGTCTTGAACGGCTTCCCGTCCGGCCCGTTCATGGTCCCGAAGCCGAGGTGCTCCAGCGTTCCCTCGGCGGCGTACCCGGCCAGATAGGCGGCGCGGTAGACCTGTTCGAAATGCTCCGCCTGCCGCTCGTCGACGACATAGAGGATGAGATCGGGATCGATGGTCTTGCGGCGGTCGAGGATCGTGGCCAGGTCGGTCGTGCCGTACATGGCCGAGCCTTCCGAGCTGATCACCAGCAGCGGCGGCGGGCTCGGCGCCTCGATCACGCTGCCGTCGGCCAGCTTGCGCTTGCGCGTCTCGCCGGGCCGGGCGACGTGCACCACGCGGGCTCCGTCATCCTCGACCAGCAGGCCGGTTTCCTCGAGGTGGTCGATCATCTCGGCCATCACCGGATCGGCGTCGCTCTCGCCGTTCCACAGGTCGAAGGTCACGCCGAGGGCTCCGAACTCGCGCTCCAGCGCCGTGCGGCTGACCGCCACGAAATGGGCCCACAGCGCGCGATAGCCGGGGCGGCCGCCCTGCAGCTCGGCCGTCGCCTTGCGGGCGCGGTCGCGGAAGGCCGGGTCTTCCTTCGCCATGGCGGCCGCGGCTGGATACAGCCGCTCAAGATCTTCGAGTGTGACCGGACTGTCGGCCGGGAAGGGCCCGTCGCCCGCGGCGAGGAAGGCGTCGGCCTTGCCCTCGTCGCCGACCGCGACGATCAGCAGTCCCATCTGGAAGCCCCAGTCGCCGAAATGGGCGTCGCCCCACACCGTGTCGCCGCGGAAGCGGAACAGCCGCTTGAGGCTCTCGCCGATGATGGAGGACCGCAGGTGACCGACATGCATGGGTTTGGCCACGTTCGGTCCAGCGAAGTCGATCACCACCTTACGCGGCGCGGCAACAACGGCGGCGCCGGCGTGCTCGCGGTCGTCCGCGACCTCGGCGGCCCGGGCCGCCAGCGTGGCGTCGGCGACCTTCAGATTGATGAAGCCCGGTCCGGCCACCTCGACCGACGCCAGCCGGTCATCGTCCTTGAGCCGCTCGGCCACGCGCGTGGCCAGCTCGCGCGGGTTGGCTTTCAGCGCCTTGGCCGCCGCGAGGGCGCCGTTCGACTGGAAATCCGCCAGATCGGGCCGGTCCGAGGGCGTCACGCGGGCGAGGGCGGGGTCCACGCCTTCGGCGGCGAAGGCGGCCCCGACCGCCTCGCCCAGAACAGTCCTGAGATCGGTCATTTAAGGGTTCGCGGGCGGCGTGGCGGCCTGGGCGCCCGCGTTGACACGGAAGCGGCTGCCGGATCGATTGAACTCCGCCATCTGCGGGGTGATGTCGAAGCCGACCAGGATCTCGAAATTGTCGCCGCTCGTCGTGGCTTCGGCGCGCGGGATGAGGATGGTCTGCTCCTGCGTCACCTCGGCGGTTTCAGCGCCTTCGAAAACCACGGGCAGGTCGAAATACTGCTTCGCAAGCACCGCCTTGTTCCGCTCGGTCACGGCGATCCAGTAGCGGTAAGTTCGGGCGTCGCCCCCGGCCTGCGGCCCGCGGCCGAGGTTGAACAGCACGCGGGTATGCACCGAAATCGGCTCGTCGCCCTGGTAGGCGCAGTCCGAGGTCAGGCCTTCGATCTCACCCGTGAAACCGACGTTGGAGGCCGTCACCCGGTCCCCGGTCAGTTCGACATAGCGGGCGGCGTCATAGAGAATTTTGACATAGGGGCAGGGTCCGGCCGCGGCGCTGCGACGCAGCGGCGCGATGCGCGGGGCCTCGCTCCTCGGGTTCGCCGCGCTCCCGTCAGCGTTCTCGCCGCGGTTCGGGTCCGGGCGGGGCGTCTGCGCCTGGGCGGCCAGGGGCAGGGCAAGGACCGCAACGGCCGAGAGCAGGGAAATCTTGAAGGCGCGACGCATCGAAATTCTTCCACGTACGAGGAGGCGCGTCAGCCCGACGCCGGGCGCACGCTCGTCGCTGATAGCGGCTAAAGCGAGGCGCGGCAAACCCGCGCTGGGACCTGGGCGCGGTCGATGCGAGGTGGCGGCGGGCGGACCGAACGACTAGGTTCCCGCCATGACCCTGCACGCGCCGATCCCGGCTCCAGAAAAGCGTCCGCTGACCGTCCGGCTGGCCACCCCGCGCGGCTTCTGCGCCGGGGTCGACCGGGCTATCCAGATCGTCGAGCGCGCGATCGAGAAATACGGCGCCCCCGTCTATGTGCGGCACGAGATCGTGCACAATCGTCACGTCGTCGAACGCCTCAAGGCCATGGGCGCGGTGTTCGTGCGGGAGCTGGATGAATGCCCCGACGACCGGCCGGTCGTCTTCTCAGCCCATGGCGTGCCGAAGTCCGTGCCGGAGGGCGCCAAGGCTCGCCAGATGCTGTATCTCGACGCCACCTGCCCGCTGGTGTCCAAGGTCCATGTCGAGGCCGAACGCCATCATGCCGCCGGCCGCCATATCATCCTGATCGGCCACGCCGGCCATCCCGAGGTGGTCGGCACCATGGGCCAGTTGCCGCCCGGGGCGATCAGCCTGATCGAGACGGTCGAGGACGCCGCGCGATTCCAGCGTCCCGGCGAGGCGACCCTGGCCTATGCGACCCAGACGACGCTCTCGGTCGACGACACCAGCGAAATCCTCGCCGTGCTCAAGCAGCGCTTCCCCGAACTGCCCGACCCGCACAAGGAAGACATCTGCTACGCCACGACCAACCGTCAGGAAGCGGTCAAGCGGCTGGGGGCGGGCTGCGACCTTGTCCTCGTGGTGGGTTCCAAGAACTCCTCGAACTCTGTGCGGTTGGTCGAGGTGGCGCTGCGGGCGGGGGCCCGCGACGCCCGGCTGGTTGATGACGCCAGCCACGTGGACTGGCGCTGGCTGGACGACGTCTCGACCTTGGGCGTCACCGCCGGCGCATCCGCGCCGGAGCCCCTGATCGAAGCGCTGGTCGACGCCGTCCGCGCCCGGTTCGACGCCGAGGTGGTCGAGGACGACGGCGAGCGCGAGACCGTGACATTCAAGCTGCCTCGCGTCCTGACCACCTGACGGGCGACTGACTGCCCTTGCGCGGCGGAAGCGTTTGCCCTTGGCTGGCGTTGACCGTCCGGTCTGTCAGGGGAAGCGTCATGCGTCGGAATCAGATTGTCGGCCTCGGTCTGGCGACCTTCGGACTGGCGGCGGTCGCCGGCTGCGAACAGGCGGAGCCGCCCGTGTCGCCGCCGCCCGAGCCTTCCGCGCCGATCGCAGAGGCTGCGCCCGTCACCGCCACCTATGTCTGCGACAGCGGCCTGACGGTGGCCGTGGCGTATCCCGACCCGCAGTCGGCCCAGGTCACCTGGCGCGATCGCACCTACGCCCTGCGCGCCGCCCCGGCCGCCTCGGGCGCCCGCTACAGCGACGCCGAGGTGGAGTGGCGGTCGCTGACCCGCGACGGCGTCGAACAGGCCACGCTCAGCCGGTTGGTGGCCGAGGACGCGCCGGTCGTCCTCGAGCGCTGCAGCCGCCCCGCATCCGTCGCGACCCCGGTCGTGCCCCCGCCAACGGACGCGGCCGCCGCCGCGGGGCAGGTTCCGGCCGCCGCCGTTGCGCCGCCGTGCAATGGGCCCCAGCTCAGGCTCTCCGCCGAGGGCGGCGACGCGGGCGCCGGCAACCGGGCCGCGATCCTCGGCGTCCAGAATATCGGGGCCGAGGCCTGCAGCCTGACCGGCTATCCGACCGTCACACTCCAGGACGCCCAGAGTCGACCCCTCGCCGCGGTGCGCGCCGAGCAGAGCCTCGGCAGCTATTTCCGGCAGGGCGAGATTCCCGGGCCGGTCGAACTGGCTCCGCAGGCCAAGGCCTTCTTCGACGTCGCCTGGAACGTGGTCCCGGATGAAAGCCAGGGGCAAAAGACGTGCCCGTCGGCGGCCCGGATCCGGATCACCGCGCCCGGCGACACCTCTCCTGTCGCCCTGGCCCAACCCTTCACGCCCTGCGGCGGCCGGATCCGGGTCAGTCCCTTCCGGCCCGTGGCCGAAGCCGAGCCCGCGGCCTAGGTCCCGGCGCTTCAAGGGCTTCAAACGGCCTTCAAAACGGCGTAGCGGAGCGCGCATGACAGCCAGCTTCCATGACCGCATCCGCGCGGAACTCGCCGACATCGACGCCCAGGGGCTGACCAAGCCCGAGCGGGTCATCGCCTCCCGCCAAGGACCGGTGATCGAGGTCGGCGGCCGCGACGTGCTCAATTTCTGCGCCAACAACTACCTCGGCCTCGCCGGAGACGAGCGGGTGAGCCGGGCGGGGATCGAGGCGCAACAGAAGTGGGGCGCCGGCACGGCCTCGGTGCGCTTCATCTGCGGCACGCTGGAGATCCACAAGGAACTGGAACGCGCCACGGCCGACTACCTCGGCTTCGAGGACACGATCCTGTTCGCCGCCGCCTTCGACGCCAATGGCGGCCTGTTCGAACCCCTGTTCGGGGCCGAGGACGCGATCGTTTCCGACAGCCTGAACCACGCCTCGATCATCGACGGCGTGCGGCTGTGCAAGGCCAAACGCTACCGCTTCGCCAATTCCGACATGGACGACCTCGAGACCCAGCTGAAACAGGCCCGGGCCGATGGCGCGAAAGAGATCGTCATCGCCACCGACGGCGTCTTCTCGATGGACGGCTATATCGCGAAGCTGAAGGACATCCGGGCCCTCGCTGACAAATACGACGCCCTGATCATGGTCGACGACTGCCACGCCACCGGCTTCCTCGGCCCCCAGGGCCGCGGCTCATACGCCCACCACGGGGTCGAGATCGACTTCCTGACCGGCACCTTCGGCAAGGCGCTGGGCGGGGCCATGGGCGGCTTCATCTGCGCCACGTCCGAGGTGGTGTCCCTGCTCAAGCAGCGGGCCCGGCCCTATCTGTTCTCCAACGCCCTGGCCCCGGCGATCTGCGGCTCCAGCCTCGAGGCCATCCGCATCGCCGGCGGCGACGAGGGCGACGCCCTGCGCCAGCAGCTGTTCGCCAACGCCGCCCGCTACCGCGCCGCCATGACCGACGCCGGCTTCACCCTGTTGCCGGGCGGGCACCCGATCATCCCGGTCATGCTTGGCGACGCCAGACTGGCGCAGGATTTCGCCGCCCGCGCGCTCGAGCTCGGCGTCTACGTCATCGGCTTCAGCTTCCCGGTGGTGCCGCGCGGCCAGGCCCGCATCCGCACGCAGATGTCGGCGGCTCACACCTTCGAACAGATTGATCAAACGGTCGCGGCGTTCACGACGGCCGGCAAGGAATTGGGAGTTATCGCATGACCGACACCATGAAGGCCCTGGCCAAGACGAAGCCCGGCATCGGTCTTGAGCTGATCGACGCCCCGATCCCCGTCGCCGGCGACGAGGACGTTCTGATCAAGGTGCACCGGACCGCCGTCTGCGGCACCGACATCCACATCTGGAACTGGGACGAGTGGAGCCAGAAGAACGTTCCCGTGCCGATGATCACCGGCCATGAGTTCTCGGGCGAGATCGTCGCCATCGGCAAGGACGTCGACCGTCGCCTGAAGGTCGGCCAGCGCGTCTCGGCCGAGGGTCACGTCATCGACCTGAACTCCGAGGCGGCCCGCGCCGGCCATTTCCACCTCGATCCGGCGACGCGCGGCATCGGCGTCAACCGCCAGGGGGCCTTCGCGGAGTTCGTCGTCGCTCCCGCCTTCAACGTCATCGAACTGCCGGACGAGGTCCCCTACGAGATCGGCGCCATCCTCGACCCGTTCGGCAACGCCGTGCACACGGCGCAACAGTTCGATCTGCTGGGCGAAGATGTGCTGGTCACCGGCGCCGGTCCTATCGGCATGATGGCCGCCGCCGTCGCCCGCCACGCCGGCGCCCGCACCGTCGTCCTGACCGACATCAACGACTTCCGCCTTGAGCTGGCGCAGAAGGTCGCGCCCGGCGTGCGCACCGTGAACACCACGAAGGAAGACCTGCACGACGTCATCCACGAGCTGGGCATGAAGGTCGGTTTCGACGTGGCGCTGGAGATGTCGGGTTCGCCGATCGCCTTCAAACAGTGCGTCGACACCCTGATCATGGGTGGCGGGATGGCCATGCTGGGCATCCCGTCGAAGCCGATGGAGACCGACTGGGGCGCGATCATCCTCAAGGCCCTGACCATCAAGGGGGTCTACGGGCGCGAGATGTTCACCACCTGGCGCAAGATGCTGGGCCTGCTCAAGGCCGGCCTCGACCTGACCCCGCTGATCACCCACCAGATGAGCTACGACCGCTTCGAAGAGGGCTTTGAGGCCATGCGCTCCGGCCAGTCCGGCAAGGTCGTGCTCGACTGGGACAAGGCGGCCTAGAACCTGCCATGGCCGCGCCGGGCGCCATCGTTGCCTTTCTGGAAGGCGAGGGCCCGGACGGCGTGGGGCGGACGCTGTTCGACGTCCTGGCCATGAACAACGTCGCCCTGGAGCAGACACACGACTACATTCAGTGGCTGTTCCCGCTGCCCGAGCCATCGCGGGCCGTACCGGACGCCCCGGTGCTGACGGACGACGAGGTGGAGGCCATCCGCGTCTCCGGCATGGCCCAGATCGCCCTCGCCGCGGCGACCGACAGGATGCAGGCCTTCTATCGCATGACCCACGACTGGCTGATGCCCAACGACCACAACCACCTGCGCATCACCCGGATCATCCGTTCGTTGCGATTGCTGGTCGGCGACGCCCAGGCCGACGCCTTCAAGGCCGACATCCTGTCGCGGGTGGAGACGACGCGGGCCCCGGTCAGCGCCCGCAGTCGCGGCTACTGGGCGACGGCCTGACGATCAGGCCGCGGCTGGTTCGGGCTTTTGCATCGTCGCCTTGAAGACGACGATGACGAACAGCAGCATCGACGTGACCAGCATGACTTCGGAGGCGATCATCGCCGGCATGAAGATCGGCCGCTGCAGGATCAGCAGGGTCAGCGACGGCATCAGGATCAGGAAACCGACGACCGACAGGCCGAAATGGGCCAGCGGCAGCCAGCCTCGCCCGGCCGCCGGGACAGCCCGGTAGAACAGGCCGAACAGCATCATCGAGGCGAAGCCCAGCAGGTTGACGTGGGCGTGCACAGGCCTGAGGGCGAAATCCTGGTTGGCGCCCATCCAGACGCCCAGCGACATGCCCACGAGGGCGGACAGCACGCCGAGGCGCAGAAAATTATTCGATACAAACATTGCGGACGGTCCCCACCGAGTTGAATGGCGCGCTCGTAGACCGTCGTTCCCCGAACACGCAAGTTACATCGCGGTTAGTCTGGGGGCGGCTTCGCGGCCCTCCGGCGGCGCCTAGCGCCTGCGCCACTGCTCGGGGCGGTCGAACGATCCGATCCACGCGCCGGCCGCGTCTTGCCGCGCCGCCAGTTCCTCGTCGACATAGTCCTGGCTGTAGCGACGATAGGCCAGCGCCATTCCCTCCACGACGAGGGCCCGGGCGATATCGACGCCGGCCTGTTCGCAGCGGCTGACCTTGCGGCCGTAGCGGTCAGTGTCGATCACCCGGCAGACCAGCCCCCGACCTTCGGCCCGTGACTTCAGCGCACGGGTCGCGGCGGCGCCGCAAGCCCACGGCCCCTGTGGGCCGTCGCATGTCTGGTTGCGTTCGAAGGCGTCGATGCCATGCAGGCGGACGCGCACCGCGCCCACGTCGAGGGTGTCGCCGTCGATGACGCGGCCGACGCCTTCCAACCGGTCCGCCGATGCCTCGACCCGGACCGGTTCAGCCTCGGCGTGGGCCGCGTCGGCGCCCGGCCGCAGGATCAGGACCACAGCCAGCACCATGCAGGCCAGCACCAGAGCCTCACTCAGGACCCCCACCCGGCTCCGCGGCCGGACCGCCTTCCGCGGGCGTCGTGCCCGGAGGGGGTAAATGCGTCGGGCCACCGTCTCACCTGTCGGTCATTCACCGTCAGGATCGCCGATCAACCTTTCCGGACCGTTGCCTCAGGCCGCGAGGACCCGGGCCAGGGCGCGCTCGAACCCGGCGGCTTCCGGGCCGGGGAGCGTCTTCCCGAGGCGACCGTCCTGGAACAGCTCGAACACGCGGGGATGCACATAGGAGGACCGGCACACCGTCGGGGTGTTGCCCAGCAGGCCCGCGACCGCCTTGACGCAGACGGTGATCTGCCGCTTCGCCGCGGTTGGCGAGGCCGGCGGCTCCACGTCGCGAAGGGCGCGTGCGGCGGAAACCGTTGCGGCCCAGGTGCGGAAGTCCTTGGCTGAAAACTGCTCGCCCATGGCCTCGCGGATGTAGGCGTTCACGTCGTCAGAGGTGACCACGCACAGGTCGCCGTCGGCGTCGCGATACTTGAACAGCTGCTGGCCCGGCAGGTCGCGCAGGCTGCGCACCATCGCCGCCAGCCGGCGGTCGCGGACGCGGACTTCGTGCTCGACCCCGCTCTTGCCCTTGAAGGCGAAGGTCAGGGCCGCGCCGTCGACGTCGAGGTGACGCTTGTGCAGGGTGGTCAGGCCGTATGAGCGGTTCTGCTTCGCATACTGGGCGTTGCCGACCCGGATCAGGGTCAGTTCCAGCAGGCGCACGGCGGTGGCCAGCACCTTTTCGCGCGAGACGCCGCGGCGGCCCAGATCGGCCTCGACCCGCTTGCGCAGCTTCGGCAGGGCCCGGGCGAAATCGGGCAGGCGATCGAACTTGGTCACGGCGGCGTGGGCGTGCCAGTCGGGGTGGTAGCGGTACTGCTTGCGGCCCTTGATATCGCGGCCGGTCGCCTGGATGTGCCCCGAGGCGCGCGGGCAGATCCAGACGTCGGTCCACGCCGGCGGAATGGCCAGCATGCGGAAGCGGTCCAGCGCCGCCTCATCGGTGACCGGCTCCCCCTTTCGGTCCAGATAGTGGAAGCCGTCGCCGGCGGGCATGCGCCGGAAACCCGGCCGCTCGTCGCTGCACCAGGTCAGGCCCTTGGGAATGTCGGCGGCGTCAGCGAGCGTCACGGGACCTCCCGCAAAGGGGCGCGCAAGCCCGGACCGGGCCAGACTTCGGCGTCAGGCGTATGGTCTGGATCGGAACGTGCGGAGGGGTCGGTCATCGAGGGCTTTCTTGCCGGTCTGCGCAAACGGCGGCGCGGGGCTGCGGTTCCGGGGCCCTTGACCGCGGCGCGGGGGCGGGTGAACAGCGGCCATGAACTATCGCCACAGCTTCCACGCCGGGAATTTCGCCGATCTCGTCAAACACGCCCTGGTCCTGTGGCTGCTGGAGCGACGCCAGACCTCGGGCCCGGTCACGGTGATCGACACCCACGCGGGAGCGGGGATCTACGATCTGAGCGGCGACGGGGCCCGTTCGAAAGAAGCCGAGGCGGGCGTCGCCCGGCTGATGGCCTCGGCCGACCGCCCGCCGACGGTCGAGGCGCTCGCGCGGGAAGTCGCCCGACTCAATCCGCATGGCGGGGCCAAACTCTATCCAGGTTCGCCCCTGTTGATCGCCGGCCGCCTGCGCCCGGTCGACCGCTACGTCGGCTTCGAGCTGAACCCACCTGTGCTCGACCTGCTGGAGCAGGCGCTGGAACCGTTTGCAGGCGCGTCCGCCCGCGGCGGCGACGGCTATGACCAGGTCAGGGGCGAGGCGACCCGGCAGGCCGGGGCCCTGGTCCTGATCGACCCGCCGTTCGAACAGCCGGACGACTACCGTCGCGCCGCCGACACGGGAACCGCGATCGTCTGCGCCGATCCCCGCGCCACGGTGGCGATCTGGACGCCGCTCAAGGACATGGAGACCTTCGACGGCTTCCTGCGCCGGCTCGATCAGTCCGGGGTCAAACGGGTGCTGGTGGCCGAGGCGCGGCTGCGCCCGCTGACCAATCCGATGAAGATGAACGGCTGCGCGGTGGTGGTGCTGAACCCGCCCACGGGCGCCGAGGCCGCGGCCTCCGAGATCTGCGGCTGGGTGGCGGAGCGGCTGGGCGAGGCCGGGGGCCGGTCCGAGGTCTGGATGGCCGGCGCGGGAGGCGGGGCATGACCCGGGTGGCGATCGTAAAGACCGGCGCGCCGCCTTCGGCCCTGGCCGCGCGGCACGGCGACTATCCCGCCATGTTCGGCGCCCTGCTGGGCGAGGGCCACGACATCGAGACGTTCGACGCCCAGGCGGGGGAATGGCCCGACGCCGCGGCCTTCGACGCCGCCATCATCACCGGCTCGCCCTCCGGCGTGTACGAGACGGATCCCTGGATCGGGCAGTTGCTGGACTGGATCCGCGACGCCAAGGGGCGGACAGGCCTCATCGGCGTCTGCTTCGGCCATCAGGCCATGGCCCAGGCGCTGGGCGGCCGGGTCGAGAAATCAGACCGGGGTTGGGGCGTCGGGCTGCATCGATACGAGGTCCGCTCTCTCGAGCCGTGGATGACGCCGCGCGCCGCGACGGTGGCCATTCCGGCCTCGCATCAGGACCAGGTGGTGGAGAAGCCCGCCGACGCGCGCGTCCTGCTGAGCAGCGACTTCACGCCTTTCGCCGGCCTCGCCTGGGACGCCGACGCGATCAGTTTTCAGGGCCATCCCGAGTTCACGCCAGCCTACGCCGCCGACCTGACCGGAGGGCGACGCGACAGGATCGGCGCGGTTGTGACCGACGCGGCGCTGGACAGCCTGACCGGTCCCGACGACCGCGCCCTGGTCGGCGAATGGGTTCGCCGGTTCATCGGGTCCTGCGCCGCCGGACGATAGTCCCGTCGCCGATCGGCGGACCGCTAAACCTTGCGCAACACATATGTGCGACGACCGGAGCATCACGCCGGGTTGCTCATGTCGCTTTTTCGTATGCTCGCGGTGAGCCTTGTATGGCTCGTCGCCCTGACCTTTGCGCCCCCGGGGGTTGCCCAGCCGCCCACCGATCCGGGCGACAGGACCGATGCGCGAGACCTCGCCCGGTTCGTGGAACGGCGCGCCGCCTCGACCGATTTCGCGGCCCTTGAGGCGTTCGGACTTGCGGCTGTTCAGCGTCAGGACCGCGAAGGCCTGAACCAGCTCTATCACGTCACCTGGACGATCCTGAACCAGGGCGAGTTCGACCGCGCGGCGGTCTGGAACCGTCGACTGCTCGAGGCCGCCCGGCGGCTGAAGGACGCCCGCTACGTCGATATCGCCCATCTCAACGACCTCACCGCCCGATACGATCAGGGCGACATCGGCGTGGCGTCCGAGATGCACCGGCTGGCGCGGGACGGGCGGGACTGGTTCGTGCGGGCGCACGCCGCCCGACTGGCGGCCATCTCGCTGGTCGACGAGGGCCGGATCGGCGAAGGACTGGATCTGCTGGGACGGGCCCAGGCGGATATTCCCGAAGGCGACGCCTTTGCGGCGACCGCGAGGGCCGGCATCTGGGAAGTGGCCGGGATGGGTCTGAAGGACCTGAACGATATCGACGGAGCGGTCGCGGCGTTTCGCAAATTCGAGATCGAGAACAGCAATCCCGCCTACCCCCGGCCGGACTTCGACAGCCTTTACAATCTGACGATGATGGCGGTGCGGGTTGGCGATGAGGCGCGCGCGGCGGAATACTACGCGGCCCACCATCGGTTGGCGGCGCGATCCGACCTGCCGTCGCTGGCCATTTTCGACGCCAGCCTGTGCGCCACGGTGGCCGATGCGCGCGGTGCGCCGCGGGATGTCCTGGCCTGCCTCGAGCCCTACGGCGAGAGCCTGGCCGGCGCCGCCTACCTTGCCGACAGGATGTTGCCCCTTCGGGCTATCGCCCGCGCCCGAACCGGCGAGACCGCGGCGGCGCGGCGCGACCTCGAGGCGTTGCGCCGGCTCGAGGGGGGCGGAACCAATATCGAGATCGATCACGTCGAGGCCGAGGTTCTGTTCGCAGAGGGGCGGACGGCTGAGGCCTTCCGGGCGCTGCGGGACCACATGCTCGAAAGCGAGATCGTCGCGGCGCGAAATTTCAGCGCCGGCATCCATCAGGTCACGGGGGACATGCAGCAGCAGCTGGCGGAGCGGCGGCGGCAGCTCGAGACGGCGCGGCACAACACCAATCTGCAGCGGGCGGTGATCGCCATCGCGGTCGTCTTCCTGGCGTTCTCCGTCGGGATGGTGATCTGGCTGATCCGCCAGGCGCGGCGGCTCAAGCTGGCGCAGCGGCGGGCCGAGGACGCCAACCGCGCCAAGAGCGAATTCCTCGCCAATATGAGCCATGAGATCCGCACGCCGCTGAACGGCGTGGTGTCGATGGCCGATTCCCTGACACGGCGACCGCTGGGGCCGCAGGAGCTGGAGATGGTCGAGCTGATCCGGTCGTCGGGGGTGACGCTGGAACGGCTGCTGTCGGACATTCTGGACAGCGCCCGGATCGAGTCGGGTCAGGTGGCGATCGAGCCCGCGCCGTTCGACCTCGAACAGACGGTCAGCGACATCGGGGCCCTGTGGCGCGTCAAGGCCGAGGACAAGGGTGTGGCGCTGGAGGTGGGTTTCGACCCGGCCCTGACAGGCATGGTGGAAGGCGATGCGGTGCGGCTGCGGCAGGTGCTGACCAATCTCGTCAGCAACGCCCTGAAGTTCACCGGCGAGGGCACGGTCCGGCTGGCCGTCGAGGCCGGGGCGCAAGACCGTGTCCTGTTCCGGGTCAGCGACACCGGCGTCGGCTTCGACAGGGAGCAGCGCAGCCGGATTTTCCACCGCTTCCAGCAGGCCGACGGCTCTATCACCCGCCGCTATGGCGGCACGGGGCTGGGGCTGGCCATTTCGACCGCCCTGGTCGATCTGATGGGCGGCGAACTGGACTGCGAGAGCCGCCCCGGGGAGGGCTCGATCTTCTGGTTCGAGATCCCCTTGCCGCGGGCGGAGCCGGCGGCGGGGCTGACGGCGGTCCTTGACGCCCCGCGCGACCTGAGCGACGCGCGACTGCGGGTGCTGCTGGCCGATGATCATCCCGCCAACCGCAAGGTCGTGGAGATCATGCTGGCGGCGACCGAGATGGAGCTGGTCGCGGTCGAGGACGGGAGCCAGGCGGTCGAGGCGTTCAAGGGTGGGAATTTTGACCTGGTGCTGATGGATATGCAGATGCCGGTGATGGACGGGCTGACGGCGACGGCGGCTATTCGCAGGCACGAAGCGAAGCACGGTCTGGGGCGGACGCCGGTGGTGATGCTGACCGCCAACGCCATGGCCGAGCATGTCGAGGCCGGGCGCGCCGCAGGGGCGGATGTGCACCTGGCAAAGCCGGTCACCATGGCCAGTCTGGTGGCGGCCGTCGGCGCGGCGCTGGAGCCGGCCCGCGAGGATGAGCGTCAGCTGGCCTGACGCCTCAGGGCCACTTCACCACGGGCGGCATTGAACTGAGGATCGACTCGACATTGCCGCCGGTCTTGAGCCCGAACATGGTGCCGCGGTCGTACAGCAGGTTGAACTCGACGTAGCGGCCGCGACGGATCAGCTGTTCCTCGCGCTCGTCCGCCGTCCACGGCTCGGCCATGCGGCGGGCGACGATCTGCGGATAGACCTGCAGGAACGCCTCGCCGACGTCGCGGGTGAAGGCGAAGTCGCGGGCCCGGTCGCCGCTGTCCAGATGGTCGTAGAAGATCCCGCCGGTGCCGCGATGCTCGTTGCGGTGGGGCAGGAAGAAATACTCGTCGCACCACGCCTTGAACCTCGCGTGCCATTCCGGGTCGTGGGCGTCGCAGGCGGCCTTCATGGCGGCGTGGAAGGCCAGGGTGTCGGGATGGTCCTGACGCCGGTCGAACCCGAGCACCGGGGTCAGGTCGGCGCCGCCGCCGAACCAGCCCCTGGTCGTGGCGATGAAGCGGGTGTTCATGTGAACGGCCGGGACGCGGGGGCTGACCGGGTGGGCGATCAGGCTGATGCCGGTGGCGAAGAAGCGCGGGTCCTCGGCGGCGCCCGGCACGCCCCTGGCATAGTCGGCGGGGAAGGTCCCGTGCACGGTCGAGACGTGGACGCCGACCTTTTCGAACAGGCGGCCGTGCATCATGCCCATGACGCCGCCGCCGCCCTCGGGCCGATCCCACGGGGTGCGGACGAAGCGCCCCGGTTCTCCGGGGAAGAGCTCGGCCGGGGCCGCGTCCTCCAGCGCCTCGAAGGCCGAATGGATCCGGTCGCGCAGGGTTTCGAACCAGGCGCGGGCCTCGGTCTTGTGTCGGGCGAGGGGATCGGAGGCGTCGGTCATGCGGCTCCTCTAGGCCGTCCGTCCGCGGGGGTGAAGCCCGGCCGTTCGTTGCGCGTAGCGGCGGCGGGCCAATGCGCCCGGCCCGAAGATTTACCCGGGTAAAACCGAAAAACACCGTCCAGATAGTCCAGATCGTCCGATGGGCGTTCGCGGGTAGATTCGATTGTCAAAGGCCGGGCGTCGCTTGCAGGCTGGTCAGTATAAACCCGGCGGTTCCTGCGGCGGGTTCATGACGCTGGGGCCGAGGGTCGGCGTAAGAATTCCAGTAGCTTGAGCCCGCAGATTGTGATGGCGGGCGGCGGATTTGCAGCGCAGCGACCGGGCGTCACGCCTGTCGCCGACACCGGCCGCGTCAGTGGTGGTCCGCCGTTGACGCGAGAGCCCGGTCTGCCACTGTCCGCCATCATCATCGGGAGGCCTTCATGATCCGCGCCGTTCTTCTGTCCACCGTCGCCGTGCTGGCGACGGCCGCTCCCGCAGCCGCCCAGGACGAGGCCGCGGCGCGGCGGATCCTTGAGCGGACGCCCCTGATCGACGGCCACAACGACCTGCCCTGGGCCCTGCGCCAGCAGCACGGCAACGACCCCCATGCGGTCGATCTGACCACCAATCTGGACGCCTCGACGGCGCTGCACACCGACATTCCGCGCCTGCGCGCCGGCGGCGTCGGCGGACAGTTCTGGTCGGTCTATGTCCCGGCCAGCCTGGAGCCGGTCGAGGCGGCCAAGGCGACCTTCGAACAGATCGACACGGTCAAGCGGCTGGTCGCCGCCCATCCCGACGTCTTTGAACTGGCGACGACCGCCGATGACGTCGAGCGCATCCACGCCGGCGGCAAGATCGCCTCGCTGATCGGCATGGAGGGCGGCTATTCGATCGACGACTCGCTGGGCCTGCTGCGCGAGTTCCATGACGCGGGGTCGCGCTATATGACGCTGACCCACTCAAAGACGACCTCATGGGCCGACAGCGCCACCGACGCGCCGAAATGGGGCGGGCTGAATGCGTTCGGCGAAGAGGTGGTCCGCGAGATGAACCGGATCGGCATGATGGTCGATCTGAGCCACGTCTCGGAGGAGACGATGCTGGACGCCATGCGGGTGTCGGAGGCGCCAGTGATCTTCTCCCACTCGTCGGCGCGGGCGGTGACCGACCATCCGCGCAATGTGCCCGACGCGGTGCTGCGTCAGATGGCCGAGGACGGCGGGGTGGTGATGGTCACCTTCGTGCCCGGCTTCGTGAATGCGGCCGACAACGACTGGATCAAGGCGGTCACGGCGGAGGGCGAGCGTCTCGGCGTGGACCTCAACGCCGCCGAGCCCGACCCGGCGATCCTGGCCTGGGTCGAGGCCAACCCGCGCCCGGCCACCACGCTGCAGCACGTCGTCGCCCACATCCAGCACGTCCGCGACGTCGCCGGGATCGATCACGTCGGCATCGGCGGCGACTTCGACGGCGTCGGCCGCCTGCCCGAGGGCGTCGAGGGGGTGGACGCCTATCCGCGCATCCTCGCCGCCTTGATGGCGAACGGCTGGAGCGAGGCGGACATCCGCAAGCTGGCGGGGGAGAATGTACTGCGGGTCATGCGCGCGGTCGAGGCGGCGGCGGCGGCGAAGGGCGGCGACCGGCCGAACCTGGCGAAGCTGCCAGAGGCCGGGGCGCCGGAGTGAGCGGGTCCGTCGCCGATCGGGTCCGCGTCCGCGAGATCAAGGTGCTGTCTGACAACTGGTACATCCTGCGCAAGGCCACGTTCGACTGGCGGCGCAACGACGGACAGTGGCAGACCCAGGAACGGGAGGCCTACGACCGCGGCGACGGGGTCGCGCTGCTGCCCTATAATCTGGCGACGCGGACGGTGATCCTGACGCGCCAGTTTCGCTATCCCGCCTTCTCCAACGGCCATGACGACCTTTTGACGGAGGCTCCGGCCGGTCTGCTGGACAAGGCCGACCCGGAGGCCCGCATCCGCGCCGAGGTCGAGGAGGAGATCGGCTACCGTCTCGGCGACATCCGCAAGGTCTTCGACTGCTTCATGAGCCCCGGCTCGGTGACGGAGCGGCTGCACCTGTTCGTCGGCGAATATGACGCCTCGATGCGGATCGGCGCCGGTGGGGGGCTGGAAGGCGAGGGGGAGGAGATCGATGTGGTCGAACTGGCCTTCGACGAGGCCATGGCGCAGGTGGCCGACGGCCGCATCCGCGACGCCAAGACGGTCATCCTGTTGCAGCACGCGGCGCTGACGGTGTTCGCCTAGACCCGGGTCTGCCGCAGCCCTTCCCACAGGGCGATGCCGGCGCTGACCGACAGGTTCAGCGAGCGGGCTTCCGGCCGCAGGGGAATCACCACCCGGGCGTCGGCGGCGTCATGGACGAAGTCCGGCGCGCCGGTGCTCTCGCTGCCGAACAGCAGGGTGTCGTCCGGCTGGAAACGGAAGGCGTCGAGCGGCGTCGCCCCCTTCGTCGTGAACAGGATCAGCCGGCCCGGCCCGCGATCGCGCCGGAACTCGTCCCAGCCGGGGTGGCGGATCATGTGCCCCAACGGGCCGTAGTCCAGCGCGGCGCGCTTCATCGCCCGGTCGTCGAGGCGGAAGCCGGTGGGTTCGATGATATGCAATTCAACGCCGAAACAGGCGCCCAGGCGGATGCAGGCGCCGACGTTCTGCGGAATGGCCGGTTGAAAAAGGGCGAGACGCATTCTAAGGCCCTCATACGCGTGGCCCGGGGGCTTGTCGCGGCTCGAATTGCGACCGTTTCTCAAGAGGCGGCAGCGACTTGCGGCGATGCGCCGCAAAGCCGGGCCGGGCCAGCTAACGGGGATTTCGCTAAAGGAACGACAGCGTTGAGACGGCGCGCCCGAGGGCGACGCCGCCAACGGCTCAGGAGACGAATCGGTGGCTGCAGACCAGGGCGACCTGACCTATCAGGATCCCAATCGTAGAGACTTCATCCACATCGCGGCCGGCGCCGCGGCGGTGGGGGCCGGGGCCATGGTCGTATGGCCGCTGATCAACTCGATGAACCCGGCCGCCGACACCCTGGCGCTGTCGACCATCGAGTTCGACCTGACCAAGGTCCAGGAGGGCCAGCAGGTCGTCATCAAATGGCAGGGCAAGCCGGTGTTCGTGCGCTATCGCACCCCGGCCGAGATCGAGCGCGCGCGCGCCGACGACCGCTCCGGCCTGAAGGATCCGCAGCCCGACGCCGAGCGCGTCAAGGCGGGTCACCAGCAGTATCTGGTCGTGATCGGCTCGTGCACCCACTTGGGCTGCGTGCCGACCTTCGGGGCGGGCGATTTCGGCGGGTGGTTCTGCCCCTGCCACGGCTCGCACTACGACACCTCGGGCCGTATCCGCAAAGGGCCGGCGCCGACGAACCTGGTCGTGCCGACCTATGAATACGTGTCCGACACCCGCGTGAAAATCGGCTGAGGACGGGCAAGAGAACGATGAGCGATCACGAATCCACCTACGTCCCCAAGACCGGCGTCGAGAAATGGCTCGACAGCCGGCTGCCGATCGTCCGCTTCGGCGCTGACTATATGTCGCTGCCGACCCCGAGGAACCTCAACTACTGGTGGACCTTCGGCGGCATTCTGGCGCTGTGCCTCGTGGTGCAGATCGCCTCGGGCGTCATCCTGGCCATGCACTATGTGCCGAACACCGAACTGGCCTTCGCCTCGGTCGAGCGCATCATGCGTGACGTGCCGGGCGGCGACATCATCCGCTACACCCACGCCAACGGGGCCTCGATGTTCTTCATCGCGGTCTACATCCACATGCTGCGCGGCCTTTACTACGGCTCGTACAAGGCGCCGCGCGAGATGATCTGGATCGTCGGCTGCGTGATCTTCTTCCTGATGATCGCCACCGCCTTCCTCGGCTACGTCCTGCCGTGGGGCCAGATGTCCTTCTGGGGCGCCGAGGTCATCACCAATCTGATCGGGGCGGTCCCGGTCGTCGGCGAGCCGATCCTGATCTGGCTGCGCGGCGGTCCGGCGATCGACAACGCCACGCTGAACCGCTTCTTCTCGCTGCACTATCTGCTGCCGTTCGTCATCGCCGGCTGCGTCGTGCTGCACCTGTGGGCCCTGCACCACGCGGGTCAGAACAATCCGGTCGGGATCCTGATCCCGAAGGACCGCCTGGCCAAGGACACGGTGCCGTTCCACCCGTATTTCACGGTCAAGGACGGCTTCGCCATCATCCTGTTCCTGATCCTGTTCGCCCTGTTCGTCTTCTTCATGCCGAACGCCCTGGGCCACGCCGACAACTATATTCCGGCCAACCCGCTGCAGACGCCGGCGCACATTGTGCCCGAGTGGTACATGCTGCCGTTCTACGCGATCCTGCGCGCCATCCCCGACAAGTTCGGCGGCGTGGTGGCGATGTTCGCGGCGATCGGAGTGCTGTTCGTCCTGCCGTGGCTGGACACGTCGAAGGTGCGTTCGATGCGCTACCGCCCGACGATGCGGACCTTCTTCATCTTCTTCGTCATCGTCGGCCTCGGCCTCGGCTGGTGCGGCGCCCAGCTGCCGGACGCGCCCGTGATCGGCTCGTTCCAGACCTTCATCCTGATCGACGGGGACCTGAACAGCTATCTGTGGCTGACGCGTTTCCTGACGCTCTACTACTTCGCCTTCTTCCTCGTGATCATGCCGGTCCTCGGTCTGCGCGAGACCCCGCTGCCGATCCCTGCAACCATCTCCGAACCGGTTCTGCCCACCGTGGACGCTCCGCTCGGCGCGGCCTCGATCGAGCACAAGGGCTGAGACCGACCATGACCCTCCAGACGAACATCCGCTCGATGAAAAAGACCCTGGTCCTGATCGCCGTGGCGGCCGGCCTGAGCTTCGCCGCCGTCCAGCCGGCCCTTGCGGCC
This sequence comes from Brevundimonas sp., assembly GCF_046295595.1. Lineage (GTDB taxonomy): Bacteria > Pseudomonadota > Alphaproteobacteria > Caulobacterales > Caulobacteraceae > Brevundimonas. The sequence goes on from NZ_JBKBMX010000001.1 coordinate 166,527, forward strand.
GGCGAGGCCAAACACCCGCGCAAGGGCGGCTTCAGCTTCGAGGGCCCGTTCGGGACCTTTGATCAGGCCCAGCTGCAGCGCGGCTACAAGGTCTATCGCGAGGTCTGCGCCTCGTGCCACGGCATGGACCTGATGTATTTCCGCACCTTGGCCGAGCCGGGCGGGCCGTTCTACGACTCGCACCAGATCAATCCGGCCGAGAACCGCTTCGTCAAGGCGCTGGCCGCCGAGGCCCAGGTGCCGGACATCGACAGCGAGACCGGCGAGGCGATCATGCGCGACGCCGTCCCGGCCGACCGCTTCCCCAATCCGTATCCGAACGCCACGGCCGCCGCGGCGGGCAACGGCGGCGCCTTCCCGCCCGACCTGTCGGTCATGGCCAAGGCGCGTCACGACGGGGCCAACTACATCTACTCGCTGCTGTCGGGCTACCAGGCGGCTCCGGCCGGCCTCGAGATCCGGCCGGGCCAGTACTACAACCCCTATATGGCCGGCGACCTGACGCCGTTCGTGCCGGAAGGCGCCCATGTGCCGCCGGGCGGCTTCATCGCCATGCCGCCGCCGCTGGCGGACGGTCAGGTGACCTATGACGACGGCACGGCGCAGACGGTGGACCAATATGCCAAGGACGTCGCCGCCTTCATCGCCTGGGCCTCGGATCCGAAGCAGGTCCAGCGCAAGCAGTCGGGCGTCGGGGTGCTGATCTTCCTGCTGCTGTTCGCCGGCGTGACCTATGTCAGCTACCGCCGCATCTGGAAGGGCGTCGCCCACTAGGCCTCCGCCTTTTCGTGAGACCATCGACCCGCCGGGGCCTCAGCGCCGGCGGGTTTTTCGTGCCTGCTTGTCAGGCAGCGAAAAGAACTTTATAACGCAAAGCACACAAGGGGAGGCCGGGTGATGCGGAAGGCGTTTCGGATTTCACTGATGGCGGCCGCCGCCGTCCTGTCGGTCGGACTGACCACGGCCACGGTGGCTCAGGAGCTGCGGCCCGCTGGCAGCCAGGAGCAGCGCGACGCCATGCGGCGGCTGTCGTGGATGGACGGCGAGTGGACCGGCACGGCCTCGGTCTACGCCGGCCCCGGCCGCACCACCACGCACAGCCACACCGAGCGGATCGGCCCGATGGTCGGCGGCTCGATCAAGGTGATCGAGGGGCGCACGATCGAGGCGGACGGGGAGGTCTCGTTCAACGCCTTCGCCGTGGTGTCGTGGGACGATGCGACCGATCGCTACACGATGCGCTCCTGGGCCAACGGCATGGCGGCGGACTTTCCGCTGGAGGCGACGGCCGACGGGTTCCGATGGTCGACGCCGAGCCGGGGCGGCCGGATGGACTATGTCACGACCCACAGGGACGGCGAATGGGTCGAGACCGGGGACTTCGTCCTGCCGGATCGCGAGCCGATGCGGGTGATCGAGCTGCGGCTGCGCCGTCGCGGCGACACGGGCTGGCCGGCGGCCGATCCGGTCGTACCGTGATCGACAGGGGCGGACGCACCGCCTAACGTCCCGCCGGGTCTGTTTTCCGGCTGAGGGTGTTCCTGTTCATGCGTCTCCTTTCGACTGTCGCCGCGCTCGCCGCCGGCGCCCTGCTCACCGCCTGCGGCACGGTGGGCGAGGCCCCCGGGTCCCCTGTCGGGCCCGCCGCGTTCGACGCCGCGCGCCTGCTGGAGCACGCCCGGGTGCTGTCGGACGACAGCTTCGAGGGGCGCGGCATCGGCACGCCGGCCGAGGACAAGGTGGTCCGCTATCTGACCGAGCAATACGCCGCCGCCGGCTTCCGGCCAGGCGGCGAGAACGGCACATGGACCCAGGCCGTGACGCTGAACCGCTTCACCGCCTCGGCCGTCGAGGCCCGTTTCGAGGTCGGCGGGGAGACGGTGCCGCTGACCCAGGGACAGCAGATCGTCGTGTCGACCCGGCTGCCGGGCGAGGCCGTCGCGCTGAACGACGCGCCGCTGGTCTTCGCCGGCTATGGCATCACCGCGCCGGAGCGGAACTGGAACGACTTCAAGGACGTCGACGTGCGCGGCAAGGTCATCGTCGTGCTGGTCAATGACGCCGATTTCGAACAGCCGGAACTGGACACCTTCAACGGCCGGGCGATGACCTACTACGGCCGCTGGACCTACAAGTACGAAGAGGCGGCGCGGCGCGGGGCGGCGGGGGTGATCATCGTCCACGAAACCGCCCCGGCCTCCTATGGCTGGGCCACGGTGACCAACAGCTGGTCGGGGCCGCAGTTCGACATCGTGCGCGAGAACGCGGCGGCCGAACGCGTGGCGGTCGAGAGCTGGATCCAGCGCGATGTCGCCGTCGACCTGTTCCGCGCCGCGGGGCTGGATTTCGACGCGCTGAAGGCCCGGGCGCGCAGCCGCGACTTCCGGCCGGTCGAACTGCCCGGCGCGACCTTCAGCAGTTCCTTCGACGTGGCGACCAGCCAGATCGTGACGCGCAATGTGCTGGCCCGGCTGCCGGGGACGACGCATCCGGACGAGACCATTCTGTATACGGCCCACTGGGACCACATCGGCGTCGGCGAGCCTGACGCCAATGGCGACGCCATCTTCAACGGGGCGGTCGACAACGCCACCGGCACCGCCGCCCTGCTGGAGCTGGCCCGCGTCTGGGCCGCCGGACCGCGCCCGGAGCGGTCGATCGTGATGATCAGCTTCACCGCCGAGGAGAGCGGGCTGCTGGGTTCGGAATACTACGCCGCCAATCCGGTCTGGCCGCTGGAGACCACGGTGGCGGGCTTCAACATGGACGCGATGAACGTCTATGGCCGGGTCGCCAGTCTCGGCGTCGTCGGCCATGGCCAGTCCGAGCTGGACGAGCGGCTGGCCGCGGCCGCCGCGCGGCAGGGGCGCGGGATCGAGCCCGACGCCAATCCGGCCGCCGGCAGCTATTTCCGCAGCGACCACTTCCCGCTGGCCAAGCGCGGGGTGCCGATGGCCTATGCCGAGGGCAGCGGCGATTTCCGCGACGCCCCGGTCGAACCGCGCGAGGCCGCGCGGAACGAGTACGGCGCGAAGCGCTATCACCAGGCCGACGACGAATGGTCGGCCGACTGGGATCTCGCCGGGCAGATCGAGGATATGGACGTGGCGCTGTGGATCGGCCGTGATCTGGCGAACAGCCGCGACTGGCCGGGCTGGAAGCCGGGCTCGGAGTTCGGTCCGGCGAGGGCGGCCAGCGCGGCGGCGCGCCGCTAGACATATGACGAAAACTTAATGGGCGGCCCGGCGGGGTCGCCCTAGAGTGCGTCCACAATCGGGATGGAGCCTGACTATATGTTTCGTGCATTCACCAGCGGCGTCGCCGCCGCCGCCCTGCTTCTGGCCGCCGGTTCGGCCCTGGCGCAGGATTTCTCGGCCGAGCGGATCAGCCAGGATATCCGCACCATCAGCGACGACTCCTATCAGGGCCGCTATCCCGGCACCGACGGCGAGCGCATGACCCTGGCCTGGCTTCAGGCGCAGTACGAGGCCATGGGCCTGCAGCCGGGCGGGCCGAACGGCCAGTGGCTGCAGCCGGTGGAGCTGAAGCGCTTCACCCCCGTCGCCGCCACCGCCAGCTGGACCGGACCGGACGGGACGGTCCATCCGCTGACCGTCGGAACGGACGTCGTGGTCCGGGCCGCGACCAATGACGGCAAGGCCTCGATCGCCAATGCGCCCGTCGTGTTCGTCGGCTACGGCATCACCGCGCCCGAGCGGAACTGGGACGACTACGGCGACGCCGACGTGCGCGGCAAGGTCGTGGTCGTGGTCCCGGGCGAGCCCGAGGGCGAGCTGTTCAACGGCGAATACAGCACCAACTACCAGTCCGGCTCGTACAAGGCCGACGAGGCCTTCCGTCGCGGCGCGGTCGGCGTCATCACCCTGATCGCCCAGCCTGCCGCCTCGCCGATGTGGCAACGGATGGTGCAGGGCGGGGCGCGGGCCCGGCCCACCGCGCCGGGCGCGGCCGATCTCGAATTCTCCATGTCGGTCAATCACGACGTGGCCCTGCAGTGGGCGACCGCCGCGGGCCTGGACCTGGGAGCGCTGGGCGAGATCGGCACGGGCGGCTTCAAGGCTGTGCCGCTGAACGGCGTCACCCTGTCGGTCGAGGCCGAGGAGTCGATCACCACCCTGGTGACCCACAACCTGCTGGCCATCATCCCCGGAACCGAGCGGCCGAACGAGACGATCGTCTATTCGGCCCACTGGGATCACGTCGGCGGCGAGGCGCAGCATCCCGAGACGCCCGGCGACGACAAGATCTTCAACGGCGCCTGGGACAACGCCTCCGGCACGGTCGGCGTGGTCGAGATGGCGCGCCAGCTGAGCGCCGCCCCGCGGCCCGAGCGCTCGATCGTCTTCGCCCATATGGCGGCGGAGGAGATGGGGCTGATGGGCGCCTATGGCTATGCCGCCGATCCCGTCTATCCGCTGGAGACGACGGTGGCCGACATCAACATCGACATGCTGCCGCTGTCCGGCTCGACGAAGGACATCCCGATCTTCGGCAAGGGCCAGAATGACCTCGAGGACCGGCTGCAGGCGCTGGCCGAGCCGCTCGGCCGCTACGTCACCGACGACAGCATGCCGGAGCAGGGCTTCTACTATCGCTCGGATCACTTCCCCTTCGCCCGCGCCGGCGTGCCGGCGATCATGCCGTGGCACGGCTGGGACTGGGTCGACGGCGGCAAGGAAGCCGGTGAGGCGGCCTGGAAAGCCAAATTCGGCGCCGACTACCACAAGCCGTCGGACGAATGGTCGGCCGATCTGGACTTCACCTCGGCGGTCGAGAACCTGACCCTGCTCTATCACCTGGGTCTGGACCTCGCGAACAGCGCGGACTGGCCGGCGTGGAAGCCGACCTCGGAGTTCGCCCAGGTGCGCGCCCGTTCGGACGCCGCCCGCCAGTGAGTCTAACCCGGTGACCCTTTCGACACGGCCCCTGACCGGCGACGGCTCGCCGCCGGTCGAGGGGTCGTATCCGCAGGCGGTCGAGGTGATCGGTGCGACCCGCTGGCTCTTTCTGTCCGGCCAGATTCCGGTCGCGCCCGACGGTTCGCTGGCCGCCGGTTTCACCGCCCAGTGCGAACAAGTCTGGGACAATATCGAGGCCCAGCTGACCGCCGCCGGCATGACGCTGGACAACCTCGTCAAGGTGACGACCTTCCTGTCGGACCGGGACTGGGCGCTGGAGAACCGCGAGGTCCGGGTGCGCCGGTTGGCGGGGCGCCAACCGGCCCTGACGGTGATCGTCACCGGCATTTTCGACGAGGACTGGCTGGTCGAGATCGAGGCGGTGGCGGCGGCGTAACGTCGCCTTGCCCGACTGCATGACCGGACGCAGTCTCGACCGATGAAAGCCTTGCACCGATGAGCCGCTGGTCGCCGCGAGAGGCGAGGGGGGAACCCGAGGGCCTGATCCTGTTCGACGGGGTCTGCGTCTTCTGTTCGCGCTGGGTGCGGTTCGTCATCGACCGCGATCCGCAGGCCCGCTTCACCTTCGCGCCGATCCAGTCGGAGCGCGGGCAGGCGCTGGCCGTGAGGTTCGGCATCGACCCCGAGGCGCCCCAGACCAACGCCGTGATCTGGAACGGACAGGCCTGGTTCAAGTCGGACGCAGCCCTTACGGTACTGGGCGAACTGGACGGGACGCGGCCCCTGGCGGGGCTGAAGGCCGTGCCCAGGGCGATCCGCGACCCGGTCTATGACCTGATCGCGCGCCATCGCTACCGCATCTTCGGACGGACCGAGGTCTGCATGGTCCCCTCGGCCGAGGACCGGGCGCGGTTCGTGTCATGACCCGGGTGCTGGTGGTCGGGGCCGGCGGGGTGTTTGGGGCGCGGCTGTGCGAGGGCCTGCTGCGCCAAGGCTTCGAGGTCGTGGCGGCGGGGCGCGATGCGGGTCGGGCGGACGCCGTCGCCGCGCGGTTGAGGCGCGCGTTCCCGGGCGCCGTGGTCGAGGCGGCGGCGCTGGATACGGCGACCGTGACGCCGGGAGACCTGCTTGCGACCGGCGCGGTCCTCGTCGCCGACGCGGCGGGACCGTTTCAGGGCGCGGAGCCAGCCACGGCCCGCGCCGCCATCGCCGCTGGCCTGCACTATGTCGATCTCGCTGACGGGCGGGATTTCGTGGCGGCGTTCCCGGCGCTGGACGCGGCGGCGAAGGCGGCCGGCGTGGTCGCCCTGACCGGGTGCAGTTCGACTCCGGCGCTGTCGAACGCGGTGCTGGACCGGCTGACGGCCGGTTGGCGCGAGGTGGTCTGGGTCGAGGCGGCGATCTCCCCCGGGGCGCGGGCGCCGCGGGGGCTGTCGGTGATGCGGGCCATCCTTTCGTGGCTGGGACGGCCGGTGAGGGTGTTCGACGGCGGCGAGTGGACGACGCGAGCGGGCTGGAGCGGGCTGTATCGCCGCGACTTCGGCCGCGCCGGGCGGCGGCGGGTGTCACTGTGCGAGACGCCGGACCTCGACCTGTTCCGGGCGCGCTTCCAGCCGCGCGAACGGGCCCTGTTTCTGGCCGGGCTCGAGCCGTGGCCGACGCATGCGGGGGCGTGGGTGCTGGGCCGGCTGGTCAGCCTGCTCCGCTGCGACCCGGTCCCGCTGGCGGGGCTGTTGGTCCGTCTGTCGGGATGGGCGGCTCCATTCGGTTCAGACCGGGGCGCGATGCGGGTGGAGGCTTGGGGCGTCGATGAAGACGGGCGCGCGGCGCGGGCGGTCTGGCGGCTGGTCGCCGAGCCGGGCGAGGGGCCGGTGACGCCCAGCCTGCCGGCGCTGGCGGCGATCCGGGCGATCGCGGCCGGGCGGGTCGCGCCCGGGGCGCGGGCCTGCGTCGGGGAACTGACCCTGGAGGCCATCGTCGCGGAGATGGCGCCGCACGGTCTGGCGACGGAGATCGTCGTCGAGCGCGGCGCCCCCTACGCCCGCGCCATCGGCCCTGCCTTCGACGGACTTCCCGCCGCGATCCGGGCGCTGCACGAGACGCCGGGTCGCTCGCTCTGGCGCGGCGAGGCGAGCACCGGCGGGGCGGACGGCCGGCTGGCGGCCCTGGTCGCCCGGATCGTCGGCTTTCCGGATCAACAGTCGGCTTGCCCCGCCGAGGTCGCCATCGACGCTGACGGGACCCGCTCGATCTGGCGGCGGCGCATTGGCGGCCACGCCTTCTCCAGCGTGCTGTCGCGGCCGCGTGAAGGCGGGCGCGTCGAGGAACGGTTCGGACCTGTCGCCATGGACCTGCGGCTGACGCCCGAAGGCGACCGGCTGGTCTATCGGGTCGAGGGCTGGCGACTGGGGCCGATCCCCCTGCCTCTCGTCCTCGCGCCGTCGACCGTCGCCCATGAGGAGGTCGACGCCGAAGGCCGGTTCGTCTTCGACGTCGAGATCTCCGCGCCGCTGGTCGGGCGGCTGGTGCGCTATCGCGGCTGGCTGGTGCGCGAGGCCTAGGGGGCGACCGTGGCCCGGGCGATCAGGGCGCGGGCCTCGGCGATGGCGGCTTCGGTGGTCAGCTTGCCGTCCTGCACCTCGACGGCCCAGTCCATCAGCGGCTTGCCGGTGACGGCGCCGCGGTTGGCTTCTTCCTCGAGATACAGGCCGCCCGAGGCGACGATGGCCTCGTCCCAGGCGGCGCGGACGCCGGCCCAGTAGTCCTTCGTCGCGGCCCAGTAGGCGTCGCCGGGCGTCGGGTCATAGGTGTCGACCTTGCGGTAGGTGTTGATCACATCCTCCTGGACGATGGCGGTCAGATCGCCGTCGTCGCCCCCGGACGGGCCCATCTTCACATTGTCCTGCAGATGGACCCAGCCGACCGGGGTCAGGGCGTGGCGGTTGGTCCCGAGGTAGCGGTCGTAGACCGGATCGCGCACGGCGTCGCGCCGGGCCAGCGGACGCCAGGTCGGGGCGCCGGTCCATTCGGCGACGCCGTGATCGTAGGACCAGCGGCCGACGCCGCCGTACCGGGGACTGTCGTCGGTCTGCCAGACGGTCTGGGCCCAGGCCCCGCGGCGCTGGTCCGCGTCGACGGGGGTCAGGGTCCAGCGGTTGGGGCCGGCGTAGGTCAGCACCGTTTCGGGCTCGAACACCCAGTCCTGGCGCCAATGCTTGACGACGAAGTGATTGCCCGCGTCGTCGCCCATGACGAGGATGTGCTGCAGGCTGATGCGGTCGCCGTCGTCGTAGACGACGCGGACGATCTCGTCGCCGGCCGACAGCTTCTCCTCCAGCGGCTCATAGCCTTCGCGGAAGCTGACGTTCTCGCGCATGTCGAAGCGGACGCGCCACTGGCCGGCCTGGGTAAGGATCGACTGGCGATCGCGCTGGAATTGCGAGGCGGGGGCCTCGGCCGGCGCGGTCGCGGCGGGGGTCTGGGCCAGCACCGGCTGGGCGACCAGCAGGGCGGCGGCGATGACGAAGGCGCGGGGCATGTTGCGATCCATAATGCGAGTCATTCTCGTTATCGTCCTGTGTGATCAGTAGCGCAAGGCGAGGGAGAGGCCGACGTTCCGGCCCGGCTGGGTGTAGGCATCCAGCACGGCGGAGGTCGCCGCCACGCCGCGCACGTCGCTCCACCAGCTGTAGGTTTCGTCGAAGACGTTGAAGAGGCCGACGCGGGCGGTGACCCTGTCGTTGACGTTCCAGTATGCGGTCAGGTCCAGCAGGGCGAAGTCGTCGCCGACGGCGCAGCCGAGGGCGGGATCGGCGTTGAAGCAGGACAGACCGTCGGTGTCGGACGGGTCCTTCGCCTGCGACCAGGTGACGATGGCCTGGCCACCGAAGCGGCCGGCCGGCTCGTCAAAGCCGAGACCGAGGACGACCTTGACCGGGTCGATGGTCGGCAAAGCGGTGGTCACCCCGGCGCTGGTCGTGTCGCCCTCGGCCCAGGCGGCGGCGAAGCGGGCGCTGACGCCATTGTCCCACCACAGGTCGGCCTTGGCCTCGACGCCCGAAATCTCGACATCGGTGAAGTTGACGAACTGGAACACCGCCGGGTCGGCCGGGGTGAAGGATCCCGACACCACCTGCTGGCTGATGAAGTCCTCATAGTCCGAGCGAAAGCCGACCAGCTGGCCAGAGAACCGGCCGCCGATGAGGTCGATGTCGCGCAGGCGGGCGCCGATTTCGAGGCTGCGGCTGGTTTCGGGCTTCAGGTTCGGGTTGGGGCTGGAGACGTAACCGAAGGCGGCGTTGGAGAAGAACTGGTTCACCTGGCTGGGGGTGGGGGCCTTGAAGCCCGCGGCCCAGTTGCCGAACAGCTGGACGGTTTCGGTCGCCTGCCAGACCACGCCCAGCTTGGGCGAGACGTGGTCGCCGGACTGGTCGGCGCGGGCGCCGGGGTACAGCGGGTCGTCGGCGGTGGACAGGTCGTAGCGGTCCCAGCGGATGGCCGGAATGATCTTCAGTGCGCCATTCATCAGGCCGATCTCGTCCTGCACGAACAGGCCGGCGAGGGTGTAGTCGGTCCTGGGGAAGGCGCTGGTCGGGAAGGTCTCGCCCATCGGCGGGACCGTGCCGTCGCGGACGCCCTGCTGGGTCGTCTCCGACGCGTCGCCGCCGAAGGTCAGGCGGTGGGCGCCGAGGGTCTTCACCGCGTCGGCGGCGAAGCCGAGGACCTCATTGTCAAAGCTGTTGTCGCGGGTGCGGTCGATCGCCGGGTTGCGGTCCTCGAAGGTGAACTGGCGGGTCTCGGCCTGCTGGGCGTAGACGCTGGCCTGGGCGCGGTCGAGGCCGAGGACCCGGCCGCCGCGCCAGCCGAGGTTCCAGCCGCTGCGGCGGGTCTCGTCGTCGGCCAGCAGCGCCAGCACCGAGGCGGTGCGGCCGCTCAGCACGTCGGCGGTGGTGTTGCTCTCGTACGAGTCGTAGCCGGCGCGCAGGCTGTGGCCGGGGGCGATGTCCCAGACGCCCTTGAGCAGGAGGGCGTCTGAACGGGTCTCCTGCGGATTGGCCATGGTGCGGGCGCCGCCGACGCCGCCGACGGTCGCTTGCGTCTCCGTCTCGCGGCTGTCGCGGCCGGTCCAGGCCAGCAGGCCGGACAGGGCGCCCGAGCGGCCGGCGACCATGGCCGAGGTCGTCACCCCCTCGTCGGCCGAATTGTAGCCGACCCGGGCGCGGGCGCCGAAGGACTCGCCCGACCGCAGCAGGTCGGCGGGGTCCTTGGTGGTGAAGGCGACGGCGCCGGCGACGCCGTCGGAGCCGTACAGGGCCGAGGCGGGGCCGCGCAGGATCTCGACCGACTTCATCAGGTCGAGATCGGCGTAGCCGCCGCGGCCGACGCTCTGGGCGCCGAAGACGAAGCCGTCGGGGACGCGGACGCCGTCGACCACCATCAGCACCCGGTCGCCGCCGAGGCCGCGGATGGTGAAGCCCTCATTGCCGGCCCGGCCGGTCGTGCCGAGGGCGGCGCCGAAGCGGGACGGCTGGCTGACGACGCTGACGCCCGGCTCGAAGCGGATCAGGTCCTTGATGTCGGTCGCCAGCATCGCCTCGATCTGTTCGGCGGTGAAGACGGTGACCGTGGCCGGGGCCTCGTCGGCGCGGCCCTCGCTGCGGGTGGCCAGGACGGTGACCGGCGGCAGCTGGGTCGGATCGGCGCCGGGGTCGGTCGAGGGGTCCCCGGCCATGGCCGGGCCGGCGGCGGCGAGGAGGGCGGCGAGCCCGGTGGAGAGGAGGAGAGTGCGCATGTCAAAAGCCCCGCTGGGAAAGGAGCGGGGCAATTACTGCGAATGATTATCAGAATCAACCGCAATGGTGACGCGGTTATTCCAAGGGGGCGGCTCAGCGCTTGCGGACGAACACCGTGCCGGCGGAATAGCCGGCCCCGAAGCTGCAGATCAGGCCCGTGTCGCCGGGTTCCATGCCGTCCTGATGCAGGTGGAAGGCGATGATCGAGCCAGCCGAGGAGGTGTTGGCGTAGTCGTCGAGGATGATGACGTTCTCCTCGGGCGTCGGCTCGCGGCCCAGCACCTTGCGGCCGATGAACTGGTTCATGTTGATGTTGGCCTGGTGCAGCCACAGCCGCTTCAGGGGCGCGGGATCGACGCCGAGGTCGGCGGCGTGGTCGATGATCATCTCCGAGACCATCGGCACCACATCCTTGAAGACCTTGCGGCCCTGCTGGACGAACAGCTTGTCGGTCGCGCCGTCGACGACCGGTTCGGCCTTGCCGGTCGGCAGGGCGGCGCGGTTGAGGAAGCCGAAGTTGTTGCGGATGTTGTTGGACATCACGGTCTTGAGCCGCGTGCCGAGGATTTCCCAGCCGCCGACGGCCTGGTCTTCGGCCTCAACGATCACGGCGGTGGCGACGTCGCCGAAGATGAAGTGGCTGTCGCGGTCGCGGAAATTCAGATGGGCCGAGCAGATCTCCGGGTTGACCATCAACACGGCCTTGACCGAGCCGGAGGCGATGAAGTCGGCGGCGGTCTTGATGCCGAAGGTGGCCGAGCTGCAGGCCACGTTCATGTCGAAGGCGAAGCCGTCGATGCCCAGGGCCTGCTGCACCTCGATCGACAGGGCCGGATAGGGGCGGGGCATGTTGGAGGCGGCGCACAGGACGGCGCCGATCTCGCTGACCGGCTTGCCCCAGGCGGCGATGGCTTGGCGGGCGGCGGCCACGGCCATCTCGGCCATGAGCGAGAGGTCGTCGTTGCCACGCTCGGGGATGTGCGGCGTCATCCGGGCCGGGTCGAGGATGCCGGCCTTGTCGACGACGAAACGCGACCTGATGCCCGAGGCCTTCTCGATGAACTCCACGGAGGAGGGAGTCAGCTCGGCGACATCGCCCTCGAGGATTTCGGCGGCGTGGTCGATGTTGAACTGCTGCGCATACGCATTGTAGGCCGCGACCAGCTCCGCGTTGGAGATGGACTGTTCCGGCGTGAACAGGCCGGTGGCGGCGATGACGGCTTTGGTCATGGGGAAAATGGGGCCCTGGCGCTCGCGGCGCGGCCGCTCGCTGCTTGAGGGCCGCCGCTGAGTTCTGTTTCTGGACGGACTAGATAGGCGCGACTTGCGGCGGCGTCGAGGCCGCCTCGTGACGGGCCAGTAGCCTGTGGGCCGCCTCGAGATGCAGGCGCTCGACCATGCGGTAGCCGACCCGGATCGCGCCCTTGCCGGCGGCGTCGGCGGCGGCGAAGGCGGCGACGATCTCGCGGGCCTTGGCGACCTCTTCGGGGGAGGGAGAGAAGGCGGCGTTGGCGGCGGCGATCTGGGCGGGGTGAATCAGGCTCTTGCCGTCGAAGCCGAAAGCGCGGCCCTGCCGGCATTCGGTCCGGAGGCGCTCCGCGTCGTCGGTGGCGTTGACCACGCCGTCGATCGCGAGAAGGCCGTGCCCGCGCGCGGCGGCGACGACGGCGGCCAGCCATGGCTTGAGCGGCTCGCGGTTGGCGTCGAGGACGAGGTTCATCCGCTCGCCAAAATCGTTGATGCCCAGCATCAGGGCGGCGAGCGGGGCTCCGGCTCCGGCGCCGGCGATGGCGTCGAGCCGCAGGACCGACAGCGGCGTCTCGACCATGATCCACAGGGCGACGTCGGCGGGGAGGCGGGCGGCGACCTCATGGACCGCTTCGGGGCTTTCGATCTTGGGGGCGACGACGAAGTCGGGCGTCAGGCCGGCGAGGGCGGCCAGATCGTCGGCGCCCCAGGGGGTGTCGAGGCCGTTGACCCGGACGCCGACGCGGGCGGCGAAACCGCCGGCGGTCAGGGCCGCGACGGCGGCCTGCCGCGCCTCGGCCTTGGCGTCGGGGGCGACGGCGTCCTCGAGGTCGAGGATGACGGCGTCGGCGTCGAGGCCGCGCGCCTTTTCGATCGCGCGCGGATTGCTGGCGGGCAGGTAGAGGACCGAGCGGGTGAGTTGCATCAGACGCGGCCCGTAACGGGGATCAGGGCGCCGGTGACGGCGCGGCTCGCGGGCGAGGCGAAGAACAGCATGACGCTCGCGAGGTCGGAGGGCTGAACCCATGTCGCCGGATCGGCGTCGGGCATGTCCGCACGGTTTTGGGCGGTGTCGAGGATCGAGGGCAGGACGGCGTTGACGGTGACCGAGGTCGACTTCAGCTCCTCGGCGAGGCTTTCGGTCAGGCGGTGGACGGCGGATTTGGAGGCGGCGTAGGCGCCCATGCCGGCCGCGCTCTTCAGGGCGCCGTTGGCCCCGACGTTGACGATGCGGCCCTCGTCCGAGCCCTTCAGGTGGGGCAGGGCGGCGCGACTGGCGTTGAGGGCGGTGGTCAGGTTGAGGGCGAACATTTTTGCCCAGGCCGGGTCGGCGTCGTCCGTGGTCTGCCAGACGAAGCCGCCGGCGATGTTCAGCAGGGCGTCCAGCCGGCCGAAACGGGCGACAACGGCGTCGATGGCCCGGGTCGCCGAGGCGGGATCGGTCAGGTCGACGCCGCCCAATTCCAACACGCCGTCCGGGGCAGCGTGCCCCGAGGCGTGATCGATCACGGCGACCCGCAGACCGTCCGCCAGCGCCGCCTCGACGACGGCGCGGCCCAGCGCGCCATGGCCGCCCGTGATCGCGATTACCCGTTCCTTCATTTCATCCTCGAATTCGAAACGCCCAGCGGTCAGCCGATTATCCGGGTTACAGCGTCGTGCAGGTCGGTCTGATCCCGGGTCGTGAGCCGCCCCAACGTCCGGATGATCAGCCGCTGTTCAAGCGTCGCAATCACCGCCTTGACGGCTGAGGGCTTCAGAAGACCTGCTTCGGACCAGTCCCGAATCCACACCTCGCCAAGCGAAGCGATCGGCCGCATCTGGCTGGTCACGGCCATCACGATCACATCCGGCTTTTCGCGGTTGTAGGCGAGCGCGCTGATCACGACGGCCGGTCGCCGTTTAACCGCGGTCTGATCCGTGAACGGAAATGGGACCAGGACAATGTCGCCGAACCCGAACTCCGTCGGTTCAGAGGGCATCGTAGGCGTCGTCCTCGGGATTGCTCCATACAACGGCGAACGCGGGCGCGCTGGCGGCGGCGGCCATTCGCGAAAGCGAGCGCGCCTTTTCCCGCTGGCCGATGAAGTCGACGAAATCCTCGATCTCGGCGATCCGATCCATGGGCAGGGCGCTGATCTTGTCGATCAAAGCCTTGGGACGGGCATTGGCCATCTGTGATCTCCTCGTTCGATAGATAGTCCGAAGCAGGCGAGGGGGCCAGTCCGCTTGCTCGCCCGCTAACCGAACACCCGGGCCATCAACCGTTCCAGCGCCCCGGCGTCCGTGGCGTCGAAAGCGGACGTTTCGGTCGCATCGACGTCGAATACCGCGATCAGGTCCCCCGAGGCGTCGAACACCGGCACGACGATCTCGCTGGCCGAGCGGGGGTCGCAGGCGATGTGGCCGGGGAAGGCGTGGACGTCGTCGACGATCTGGGTCGCGCGGTCCCGCGCCGCCGTGCCGCAGACGCCGCGGCCGAAGGCGATGCGCAGGCAGCCCAGCGTGCCCTGGTAGGGGCCGACCACCAGTTCGTCGGGCTTGCCCGGATCGACGACGTAGAAGCCGGTCCAGAAGAAGACGGGGAAGGCGTCGGCCAGCATGGAGGCGACCGTGGCCATGCGGGCGACGCGGTTGGGCTCGCCATCCAGCACGGCGAGGATTTCGGCCTCCAGCTCGGCGTAGCGCGCGGCCTTGTCGGCGGGTCGGTCGTCGCGTGCGAGGTAGGCCATTTGGAGCTCCGGCGGTCAGGCCGATGCATATAGGGACGCCCGTCGTGACTGGCGAGAGGAGGTTTCTCCCGCCAAATGCATTCGCAAACCCCTGATTCGCGACGCTAAGTCCGGTACCGCACACAAAAGGGCCGAGATGCGGCAACGCTTTGTCGCAAACCAGCGTTAACCTTGACAGATGGTTAACTGGACGGAACTGTCACGCTTGCGCAAGGGTGGATGCGCGGGCCCCGGGGCTGTCGGCTTTTGATCGAGAGGGGGGGCGTATGCGCGACGATCATTCGAATCACGACGACCGGCCCCGTTCGGGTGGTCGGCGGGCTCCGCTCGCCATCGCCGCGGTCGCTGGCGTGCTCGCGATCGCCGCCCTCGGCATGGCCTCGTGCGGCGACCGCAGGGGCGGAGTCCGTTTCTGGCAGAGGGCGGACGCCAGCTCTGACGCCTGCCCGCGCCCCGCCTCCCTGACCGGCTCCGAGTTCAACGCCCAGGAGGCCGGCCTGCGCGCGCTGCGCCGCGCCGCCTTCCGCGGCGACTTCTTCGCTCAGCTGGAGCTGGGCTCGCGCTATTCGGCGGTCCGGGCCACCGACAAGAATATCGAGGACCCGATCGAGAGCGCGACCTGGTACGCCATGGCGCTGTCCAATGACGAGGGTTACGCGCCGATCAACCGGGTCGACCGCGGCGGCTTCGGCGACTGGCGGCCGCTGTCGAAATACGACGACTGCCGGGCCTATGAGCGGCACACCGCCTATCAACGGCTGGACCGTCAGTTGGGCCAGATGACGCGGGAAGAGCAGGAGGCGGTGCGCGACCGCGTCGTCTATGTCCTGTCGACCCAGGACGCCGAGGGCTTCCGCACCCTGGCGCGGCTGCATGACGGCCTGTACGGCCCGTTTGGCGAGCCGGAGGACAATCGCGAGGCGCGCGAGGCTTGGGGCCGGGGCGGCGGCGGCGGCGGTTCGGCGGCGGAGCGCGACCGGCGCCGGCGCGGCTATCGCGCCGCCACCAGCCTGTTCCCGCGCAACGACGTCGACGCCTATCTGTACAACTACCTCGCGGTGCAGACCGGCGATGTCGGCGCCTATGTGCTGATGAAGGATTTCGAGAAATCCGCCCCGAGCCGCGACCAGTACAGCCGCTTCGTCGAGGCCAAGGCCCGGCAGTGGACGCCGCCGTTCGAATTCTATCCCAATGAGGCGCCGGCCTCGGGCGTGCCCTTCTCGGACGAGAGCCGGCCGCGCGGCGACGCCTATGAATACGCCCTGACGCGGATGGCGAGCGAGCTGCCGTTCATCCATGTCGGCCGGGCCCTGCGCTACCTCGGCATCGCCGAGACCGCGGCGACGCGTCCCGAGGACCTGTCGAAGCGGCAGATCGAGACGCTGGAGGCGATGCTGGGCCATCCGATGGAGGGCCGGCTGTCATATCTGGAGCGGGTGCGGGCCATCCAGCTGGCCGCCGTCAACGGCTCGTCCGAGGCGCAGCTGGTGCTGGCGGTGATGTACGCCGAAGGCATCGGCCTGCCGGCCGACTACGCCCGCGCCTTCAAATGGTTCGACGAGGCGGCGCGCCAGGGCAGCCCCGAGGCCAAGTTCGCCATGTCGAGCTATTTCGCCCTCGGCGTCTCGGGCGTGGCCGATCAGGACAAGGCCCAAGCCGTGGCCTTGCGCATCGACTCCGCCCTGTCCGGCTTCGGCCCCTCGGCCGCCCGCCTGCAGGCCGTGCTGGCCCAGGTCTCCCGTTCGCAGCAGCGCCGTTAAGGAGGGCGTGGACCCATGTCGACCCGTTTCCCCTTCGCCCGGATGCAGGCAACGGTCACCGGACTCGGCGTGATCGCCGCCGCCGTGGTCGGCGTCTCGCTGTCGCCGGCCCCCGCCGCCCACGCCCAGGTCGCGGCCAGGGTCGAGAGCCAGACCCGGCCGAACTTCGGCGTCCTGCTGGACCCGCCGACGCGCAGCTATCGCAACCGCGGTTCGAACCACCGGCGCTATGACTATCGCCGGCATCGCCCGGATTGGCGGCCTGATCACTATCGCCCGGGCGGCGAGGAGATCGTGCTGGTCGACTGCGGCGGCAATCCCGGCAGCGGCGCGGTCGAGGACGCGGTGCGGCGGGTGCGGCCGGGCGGCACGCTGGTGATCCGCGCCCGCGCCGGGGCCTGCGTCGGGTGGCTGAACATCGACAAGCCGCTGACCATCATCGGCGAGAGCGGCTTCGATCCGCGCGACTGGGCCCGTACCGGCAACCCGACGCTGCAGGCGCCGGACGGCCTGCCGTGCCTCACCGTCGCCCAGGGCGTGCGGGTCGAGATCCGCGACGTGGTGTTCGCCTCGCCGCGCGCCGGCGACGCGGCCTGCGTGGTCGGCTACGGCGCCGAGATCATCATGAACCGCGTCGGCTTCCGCCACGCCGGCGACGAGGCCGCGATCTATGTCGACGGCGGCCTGCTGGACGTGCGCAATACGGTGATCGAGGCCCAGACCATCGCCCCCGCCATCGTCGCCGACGGGGCCGTGCTGAACGCCTGGGAGATGGTCGTCACCGGGGCCCAGTCGGGTCTTGAGCTGATCCCCGGGGCCGGCCAGACCTCGCGCATCGCCTCGACCACCCTGAAGGGCACGGGGGCGCCGAACGCCTTCGGTCCGCGCTCGATCGGCGTCATTGTCCGCTCGGGCCGGGACTATGGCCGGATCGAGATCGAGAACACGGCGATCGTCGGCTATGTCGAGGGGGTCGCCATCGAGGGCGCCTCGGTCGACATCACCGGCAGCCGGGTCGGCCGCTCGGACAAGGGGGTGGTGCTGTACAATGGCGAGCTGCGGCTGACCGACAGCCGCATCCGCGCCGCCACGGTCGGCGTCGCCGCCGCCTCGGGCAGCGCGGTGGTGATCAACAACGTCTTCGCCGGGGTGCGCGACGTGATCTACGCCGAAGACCGCGCCAATGTTCAGGCGCGCGACAACCGGGTCTATTCGCAGCACGTCTGCCGGCCGCAGTTCCGCGACCGCTACCGCGGCCGGTACGAGCCCTACTGGCGTCCGGGCGAGGGCTGGGAATGCGCCTTCGGCTCCTATCCGCGCGACTGGTGGGACAGCGAGGACGGCCTGCTGGGGCTGGAGTACCAGGACGACGGCTATTCGCTGGACGGCTATGACCAGTATCAGAGCGGCCAGGGCTGGTACGACCGCGACGGGCGCTACATCGACGACGGTCGCTACCGCGGCGAGGACCGCTGGAGCCGCGGCGGGGGCTGGGGGCGGTAGCGACAGCCCCTTGGGGTGAGTCTAGTCGCGGTCCCGGCGCAGCAGCCAGATGACGGCCATCAGTCCGATACCCACCGCCGCGGCGGTGGCGGCTGCGGCTTCCCTTGAGCGGGCCTGCTTCACCAGTCCCATTTCCACGAGCGGATTGGGCATGCGGCCGCGGCGGACATCCTCGATCAGGCCCTCGACGGCATCGACGCGGTCCGCCGCCATCAGGAGGAGCCAGTGGCCCCACTGGCTCTCGCTGAAGGCGAAGGCGCGCCGGCGGATCGCGCCGCTGAGGCCCCGGGGCGGCGTCGAGACGCCATAGGTCGCCGTTCGCCGCTCGTGTTCCACCGACTGCAGGATCTCGACGTCAGAGGTCTGCAGCGGGGGCCGGTCCCAGTTGAGACCGGGTCCGTCATCCTTCGAACGGTCCCGCATCGGCCAGGTCGGATCGTTCTCGATATCGGCGTCGACGCCCCAGCCGTTGACCGTGGTCGGGTCGATCCGCGGCTGGAGGGTGTCGGCGGCGGCTCTGGCGCGCGTGCTCTGCGTCATACCGGTCTCCTTCAGGCGGCGTTGGGGATCAGGACCGGCTTGATGCAGCCGTCCAGCTTGGATGAGAACAGGTGGTAGGCCTCGGCGACGTGCTCCAGCGGCACCCGGTGGGTGATGATCGCCTTGGGATCGATCCGGCCGGCCTTCACATGTTCGATCAGCTTGGGCAGGTGCCGCTTCACCGCGGCCTGGTTGGCGCGGATGGTGATGCCCTTGTTCACGACATTGCCGATCGGGATCATGTTGCCGGTCGGGCCGTAGACGCCGACGATCGAGACCACGCCGCCCTTCTTCACCGAGTTGATGGCCCAGTGCAGCGGGACGGCCGAGCCGGCCTCCAGCTTCAGCTTCTTGCCGAACAGGGTGTGCCAGCCGCTGCCGGAGGCGTCGGCGCCCACGGCGTCGATGCAGACGTCGGCGCCGAGACCGCCCGTCGCCTTCTTGAGGAAGACTACGGGGTCGCCGATCTCGCGGAAATCATAGACCTCGGCCGGGCCATAGGTGCGGGCGAAGTCGAGGCGATATTCGATGTGGTCGATGACGATCACCCGGCCCGCGCCGAACAGCCAGGCGCTGCGGGCAGCCAGCAGGCCGACGGGGCCGGCGCCGAACACCACCACCGTGTCGCCCGTCTGGATGCCGCCCATTTCGGCGGCCTGGTAGCCGGTCGGGACCACGTCGGTCAGCAGCACCGCGTCGTCCGGATCCATCCAGTCGGGGATGATGGTCGGGCCGAAATCGGCATAGGGCACGCGGACGTATTCGGCCTGGCCGCCGTCGTAGCCGCCGGCGGTGTGGGAATAGCCGAAGATGCCGCCGACCGCCGTCGCCTCGGGGTTGGACTCGTGGCAGTTTCCGAACAGGCCCTGTTTGCAGAAATGGCACTGGCCGCAGGCGATGTTGAAGGGGACGAGGACCCGGTCGCCGACGGACAGGTTGTCGACCGCCGAGCCGACCTCCTCGACGACGCCGCAGAACTCGTGCCCGAAGGTCATGCCGACCCGCGTGTCCGGCACCATGCCGTGGTAGAGGTGCAGGTCCGAGCCGCAAATGCACGACCGCGTCACGCGGACGATGGCGTCTCTCGGATGCCGGAGAAACGGCATGGGCTTTTCTTCGATCCGCACCCGGCGGGGTCCGCGGTAGTCCATCGCCAACATGATCGGTTCCTCGCGGGTCCCGGCAGGGCCCTGAGCCTCAACAGCGCCATGGAGCCATGAGGGTTCCTCTGTCGAGTTCCGAAAGCGGCGCATCGTTGAGTGGTCGGCTGGGGTAGGTCAAAAAAAGATAAGTAAGCTATCCGACATATCTGACTACATCTTATCATAGATCAATGTTGCCGCCTTACTGTGAAGGTTTGGGTCAATGACGACTTCCCAACACAGGAACAATCAGGCCGCAGCCGTCCTTTCCTCCGCAAAGGCGGCTGGACATGACGACGGCAAAACGCATTCTTGTGACTGGCGGCGCCGGCTACATCGGTTCGCATACCTGCAAGGCGTTGGCCGCGGCGGGCTATGTCCCGGTGGCGTTCGACGACCTCTGTAACGGCCACGCCGAGGCGGTCCAGTGGGGCCCGCTGGTGCGCGGCGACGTCCGCGACGCCGGGGCGGTGGCCGATTGCATCCGCTTGCACGACGCCCGCGCCGTCATCCATTTCGCCGGCCTGATCGAGGTCGGGCTGTCGAACCGGGCGCCCGACCTCTTCTGGGACTACAACCTGAACGGCGTCGCGGCGGTACTGGCGGCGATGCGCCAGACGGGCCTGGAGCGGATCGTCTTCTCGTCAACCGCCGCAGTCTATGGCCAGCCGGATCTACAGGATGTCCTCGCCCCACTGCAGGAGAGCCTGCCGCTGCAGCCGATCAACCCCTATGGCGACAGCAAGCTGGCGGCTGAACGGTTGATCGCCGCCTGCGCCGCCGCCTATGGGCTCAAGGGGGTGGCGCTGCGCTATTTCAACGCCTCCGGTGCGGACGCGGCGGGCGAGATCGGCGAGGCGCACGATCCGGAAACCCATCTGATCCCGCTGGCGATCGAGGCGGCGCTCGGGTTCGGGCCGGCGCTGACGGTGTTCGGCGCGGACTTTCCGACGCCGGACGGCTCGTGCGTGCGCGACTACATCCATGTCTCCGATCTGGCCCGCGCGCATGTTCTCGCCCTCGGGCTTGAGATGGGCGAGGCGCCGTTCGCGGCGATGAATCTGGGGGTCGGGTCGGGCCATTCCGTGCTCGACGTCATCCGCGCCGTCGACCGCGCCACCGGCCGCAAGACGCCGTACCGCATCGGCGACCGGCGCTCCGGCGACCCGGCCAGCCTGGTCGCCGACCCGTCGCTGGCCCGCGAGCGTCTGGGCTGGCGGGCGGCCTTCACCGATCTGGACGAGATCGTCCGGGTGGCGGTGGCCTGGCGCCTGAACCCCCGCTTCGGTCCGGCCCTGGCGCCGGCGCGTCAGGTCGCATGAGCGCGCCCCTCGAGCTGTGGGGCGGCCATGAGTGCACGGTCAACCGCGTCGGAGATCGCTGGCGTGACCAGACCGTTCTGTCCGGCCATCAGGACCGCATCACCGACCTCGACGCCTTCGCGGCCCTGGGCCTGAAGGCCCTGCGGTATCCGATCCTGTGGGAACGGGTGGAGACCGACCCGGGCGTGTTCGACTGGTCCTGGGCCGACGCACGGATGGCGCGTCTTCGCGAACTGGGTCTGCGGCCGGTGGTCGGGCTGCTGCATCATGGCTCGGGCCCCCGCTGGACCGACCTGCTCGACCCGGGCTTTGCGGAGGGCCTCGGCGAATTCGCCGGCCGGGCGGCGGAACGGTATCCGTGGGTGACGGACTGGACCCCCGTCAACGAACCGCTGACCACCGCGCGGTTCAGCGCCCTGTACGGGCACTGGCATCCGCATGGCCGCGACGAAGGGCTGTTCTGGACCGCCCTGCTGAATCAGATCGAGGCGACCCGGGCGGCCATGACCGCGATCCGGCGGACCGTCCCCGACGCGCGGCTGGTGCAGACGGAGGATTTCGGGTGGACGTGGTCGACGGCGGGCTGCGCCGACCAGGCGACCTATGAGAACGACCGTCGCCTGATAACATGGGACCTGTTGTGCGGCCGGGTGGTCGACGGTCATCCGCTGCGCGGGGACCTGGACCGGCGCGGCCATTCGGACCGGCTGGACGAACTGGCCGCCGATCCGTGTCCGCCCGGGCTCATCGGCCTGAACCACTATGTGACCAGCGACCGGTTCCTGGATGAACGGTTGGAGCGCTACCCGGCGCGCGCGCACGGCGGCAATGGCCGGCTCGCCTATGCCGATGTCGAGGCGGTCCGGGTGCTGCACCGGCAGTCGTGCAGCTGGGCGCGATGCCTCGGCCTGTTGTGGGACCGGTACCGGATTCCGCTGGCGGTGACCGAATGCCATCTCGGCTCCTCGCCGGAACAACAGCAACGCTGGTTGAGCAGCGCATGGTCGGCGGCGCTGTCGGCACGCGACGACGGCATCGCGGTCGAGGCGGTGACCGTCTGGGCGCTGCTGGGAAGCTACGACTGGGACACGCTGCTGACCGAGGACAACGGTCGCTATGAACCGGGCGTGTTCGATCTTTCGGCGGGCGACGGGCCGCGACCGACCGACCTCGCCCCGGCGCTTCACGGTCTGGCCCGTCACGGGGCGATGACCGGACCGGATTCCGCTCCCGGCTGGTGGGACCATGACGCCCGCCTCGAATATCCGCCCTGTCATCCGGCAGCAATCGCCGCGCCTCCGCGCTTCGATCCGGTCGCCGCCCGCGCCGCCCCTTTCACGTCTCTCTAGCACCCAGAAGGCTGACCCTTTGCCCGAGTCCGTATCGAACCCCCCCGAGTCCCGCGTCATCGACCTGCTGGATGCGCGCCGGACAGACCCCATCGTCTGCCTGTCGCACCTGCGCTGGAATTTCGTGTTCCAGCGGCCGCAACACCTGCTGTCCCGCTTCGCCGCGACCCGGACCGTGCTGGTGTTCGAGGAGCCGCTGCCGGTCGAGGCGGGCGCCGCGATGGGGGTCGACCTGCGGGTGTGCGCCGCCAGCGGCGTGGTCGTGGCGACGCCCCGGTTGCCCGACGGCCTGGACGGCCCCAGCCGCAACGCCGTGCTGCGTCAGCTGCTCGACGAGGCCATGGCGGCGCAGGACATCGAGCGTCCGGTGCTCTGGTACTACACGCCGATGATGGTTCCGGTCGCCCGCCACATCGAGGCGGCGGCAGTGGTCTATGACTGCATGGACGAACTGGCCAATTTCCGCTTTGCCCCGCCGGAGCTGACGACGCTCGAGCGGGAGCTGTTCGCCTCGGCCGATGTCGTCTTTACCGGCGGCCACACCCTCTATGAGGCGAAGAAGGCGCTGCACGACAACATCCACCCGTTCCCGTCGAGCGTGGACAGGACCCACTTCGCCCGCGCCCGCTCGATGGCGACGGATCGCGCAAACGGCCGGCCGCGGCTGGGCTTCTTCGGCGTCATCGACGAGCGGATGGATCTGGAACTCATTTCGCGGGTGGCCGAGGCGCGCCCTGAGTGGGATTTCGAAATGGTCGGACCCCTGGCCAAGATCGCGCCCCACGACCTGCCGCAACATCCCAATCTGACCTACCCGGGGCAGAAGTCGTACGACGACCTGCCGGGCTGTCTCGCGCGGTGGGATGTGGCCCTGATGCCGTTCGCCATCAATGAGTCGACGCGCTTCATCAGCCCGACCAAGACGCCCGAGTATCTGGCCGCCGGCCGGCCGGTGGTGTCGACGCCCGTGCGCGACGTGATCCGGCACTACGGCGAACTGGAGGCGGTCCGCATCGCCGCCACCGCCGAGGAATTCGTCGCCGGCTGCGCGGCCATGCTGGCGCTGACGCACAGCACGGACCGGGCCTGGCTGGCCGAGGTCGACGAGGCCCTGTCGACCCTGTCATGGGACCGGACGCTGCTGCGGATGACGGTTCTGGTCGACGCCGCCGCCCGCAAACGCAGTACGCCAGCGGCCCCGGCGAAGGCCGCGCCGGCGGCCTGGCCGCCGATCCGCCGGTCGCACTATGACGCCCTGATCGTCGGCGCCGGTTTCGCCGGCTCGGTGCTGGCCGAGCGGCTGGCCAGCGAGGGGAGACACGTCCTGCTCATCGATCGTCGGCCGCATATAGGCGGCAACGCCTTCGACAAGCTGGACGCGGCCGGCGTGCTGATCCACCAGTACGGCCCGCATATCTTCCACACCAACTCGGCCGACATCTTCCAGTACCTGTCGCGCTTCACCGAATGGCGGCCCTATGAGCACCGGGTGCTGGCGGACGTGGCCGGCCAGCAGGTGCCGATGCCGATCAACCGGACGACGCTGAACACCCTGTATGGCGCCGGGCTGAAGTCCGACGCCGAGGCCGAGGCGTTCCTCGCCAGCCGCGCCGAGCCGGTCGAGCGAATCCGGACGTCGGAGGATGTGGTCGTCAACGCCATCGGTCGCGAGCTCTACGAGACCTTCTTCCGCGGCTACACCCGCAAGCAGTGGGGGCTGGACCCCTCGGAGCTGGACAAGTCGGTGACGGCGCGGGTGCCGACGCGGACCAACACCGACGACCGCTATTTCACCGATACCTTCCAGGCGATGCCGAAGCATGGCTACACGCGGATGTTCGAGAACATGCTGGACAGCCCACGCATCCATATCGAGACCGGGGTCGAATACCGCGATGTGGTGGACGAGGTTCTGTACGACCGGCTGATCTTTACGGGACCCATCGACGAGTTCTTCGATCATCGCTTCGGCCGTCTGCCGTACCGCTCGCTGCGCTTCCAGCACGAGACGCACGACCGGGAGGTTTTCCAGCCGGTGGCGACCGTCAACTATCCCGACGAGGCGACGCCCTGGACCCGGATCACGGAGTACAAGCATCTGACCGGGCAGGCGCACCGCCGGACCAGCGTCACCTACGAATATCCGGCCGCCGACGGCGACCCCTATTATCCGATCCCGCGAGCGGAGAACCAGGCCCTGTTCAAACGCTATGAGGCGCTTGCCGCCGAGCGTCCGGATGTGACCTTCGTCGGTCGTCTGGCGACCTACCGCTACTACAACATGGACCAGGTGGTCGGTCAGGCCCTCGCCGCCTGGCGCCGGCTGTCTCCGGTGGCGCAGGAAGGGGCGACGCGGGTCGCCGCGTCCGGGACGGCCGTCATCTGAGGCGGCCGTGATCTGAGGGCTGCGGCGGCTAGTGAAACGCTTCATTAGTCGCCGCAGGGGAGGGAAGAGCTCCCGGCTCGCCGCCGTTAGTCTCGTATTGCGGGATCGCGGCCGGCCCCTTCGACTCAAATTTCAAAGCGTCATCCAACCGAAATCCAGGCGTCATTCGTCCCGGATATGAAACGTTTCACTCATTTGGAGTGAAGCGGGGGTTTGACGGTGAAGAAATCAATCTGGATGGCGTCCGGCGCCCTGTGTGTGGTTCTGGGCCAGACATCCGTGGCCCTGGCGCAGCAGGCCGAGCCGGTGACCGAGATCGACGAGGTGGTCGTCACCGCGGAACGGTTTGGCTCCGGCCTGCCGCGGGCCACCTTCACGCTCGGCGCGGAAGACATCGGCGAGCGTCCGCTGGGCGCGGATATCATGCAGGGCCTGATCAAGGTTCCGGGCGTGCAGGTTTCCACCGGGGACGCGCGCGGCGGCAGCTTCTCGTTCGAACTGTATATGCGCGGTCTGAACAAGGAGCAGATCGGCCTGACGATCGATGGCGTTCCCACCGGCGACGCGCGCTTCAACGGGGGATCGCCGCCGACCCGCTTCATCGAATCCAGCAACATCGGCCGGATTGTCGTCTCGCAGAGCGCGGGCGATATCGGCGCGCCGTCGCGCTTCGCCCTGGGCGGCTTCATCGACTTCGTGACCGACAATCCGGCCCGCGATCCCGGCCTCACCGTCGAAGCCGGCCTCGGTTCGTTCGACTTCCGCCGCGCCTATGTCCGGGCCGACTTCGGCGAGTTCGCTTCCGGTCTCAGCGGCTATGCGTCGGCGTCACGCCAAGAGAACGACATCTGGGCGGGGCGGAACAGCCGCTCGAGCGAGCGCGACCACTATGAGGTCAAGCTGCGCAAGGTGTTCGACAACGGCTCCCGGATTCAGGGCCGCGTCTCCTGGAACGACCAGATCGACAACGACTTCAACATCGTCACCCAGGGCGAGTTCGAAGCCGATCCGCGCAGCGATCGGGCGACGGACGCCATCACCGGCATCCCGGCGCGGGACGTCGATTTCGGCGGCGGCCTGGGCGGCACGCGCAAGGACCTGCTGGCCTATGTCAACGGCCGGTTCCTGCTCAGCGACCGGATCAGCCTCAGCCTCAATCCGTATTACCAGACGCTGGAAGGGGACTCCTTCCGCTACCAGGATCGGGCCCGTCGCCTGACCGGGACCGACCCGCGCGCCGTCACTGGCTACAACGCCAACGGCGGCGCCGTCCGACCGGCCCTGATCACCACGCGCGACAGCAACGTTGTCGGCGGCCCGGCCGATATGCGGGTCACGCCGCGCGATCGCGAGCGCTACGGCGTGACGTCCGAACTGCGCATCGAGGATCTGTTCGGGGGTCACACTGTCCGGGCCGGGGCCTGGTACGAGGGCGGCGACTCCAGCGAGAGCCGCAACTTCTACCGCATCACCGACCCGACCCGCGGCATCGGCTACGACCGCGGTCAGCTGAACCATGTCGAATACGAGCGCACGGCCGGGGTCGAGACCGTCATGCTTTATCTGCAGGACGAGGTGCGGCTGTACGAGGACCGGCTGAAACTGGCCCTCGGCCTGACCTGGTACGATGTCCGCTACGACGCGCGTTCGCCGCTGGAGTACCAGGCCCATCTGGAGTTTTCCCAGGCCTCGGACGTCAACCCCAAGGTCGGCGCGACCTGGCGTCTGACGCCCGAATGGGAAGTGTTCGGCGGCTACGCCCGCAACTTCTCGGGCATTCCGGAGGACGCCTTCCTCGGTTCGACGGCGGTGATCGATCCCGACGCCCTGGAGCCGATCCAGACCCGCAACCTGGACCTTGGGCTGCGCTATGTCTCAGGCGGCCGGGCCTTCTCGATCCAGGCCTATGACCTCGATCTGGAGAACGGCGTCGGCATCGTTCCCCGCGACCCGACCGCGACCCTCGACCCCGACGAGATCGTGCGCGGCAATGTCGCCACGCGAGCCGCCAACACCCTGGGGCAGACCTCGCGCGGGGTCGAGGTCACCGGGTTCCAGGAGGTGGGCGCGTTCGACCTGTACGCGGCCTACGCCTGGCAGGACGCCACCCACGACGACCCCGCCGCCGGCAGCGAAGCGCGCGCCAGCCTGGCCTCGCTGGGGATCATCGGCGGGGCCCGGGTGCGGGATATTCCGGAGCACTCGCTGTTCACCCAGATCGGCTGGTCGCCGACGTCGGCGACGCGCCTTGAGCTGAGCGCGCGTCACGTCGGGGAGCGGGTCGGCGGCCATATCGTCGCCCCGACCGACTTCCGGGAAGTCGGCGTCGAGACCGTGGACGCCTATACGATCGTGGGTCTGACCGTTCGTCACGATCTGGAGCGCGCCGGTCTGCCGTCCACGCGACTGCAGGTCAATGTCGACAATCTGTTCGACGAGACCTACATCGCCGCGGTCAGCAGCGCGACGGCGACCCAGCCGGAGTTCGGCCTGCTGTCGGGTCCGAACGTCCGCACCCTGGACCGCTATTTCGTCGGCGCGCCGCGCACGGTGACCGTCTCGTTGCGGACCCGCTTCTGACCCGATGCTTGACCTCGAACGCCCCGCTGCCCACTGAGGCGGCGGGGCGGCTCGATCGCCGCCTTCAGACAAGGTTCCCGCCCGGAATGGACACTTCCCGCCGTCCGACCCTGAAGGACGTGGCCCGTGCGGCGGGCGTTTCGCTGGCCAGCGCCTCCTATGCCGTCAACGGCTCGGGCTCGGTCGGCGAGGCGACCCGCGCCCACATTCTCCAGGTCGCCGCCGGCCTGGGCTACCGTCCGAACACCAGCGCCAAGGCGATGAAGACCGGCCGCACCGGCGTTCTGGGTCTGGTCGTGCCCGACCTGACCAACCCCTTCTTTCCCGGTCTGGCCCAGGCGGTCCTGCAGGCCGCCCGCCGTCAGGGCTACAGCGTACTGATCGCCGACACGGGCGGCGCGCCGGAGGAGGAGCGTACGGCCATCCGCTTTCTGATCGACCACGGCGTCGACGGCCTGCTCTGGTTTCCCATCGACGACAGCAATCCCAGGGGACGGCGTCCAGCCCCGGAACTGGACCGCATCCCGGTCGTGGTTCTGGACCGCAACCTGCCGGACCATGACGTGGTCCTCGCCGACTACGCCCTCGGCGGCCGGCTGGCGGCGGACCATCTGATCGCGGCCGGTCACGTCGACATCGGCGTTATTTCGGGCCCGACGGCGGCCTCCAGCGCCCGCGACCGGGCCGAGGGAGCCGTCCAGACCATCCAGCGATCCGCCCGCCTCGCCTGGCATGTCGAAAACGCCTTTTCCCTCGATCTGGACCCCGCCGTGACCGCCGCCCTCGACCGGCGCGCGGTCACGGCGGTGATCGCCGGCTCGGACATGATCGCCATCGGCGCCATGCGTCATCTCCAGACCCTCGGCCTGTCGGTGCCGGACGACGTCTCCATCGTCGGCTTCGACGACATCCCGTGGGCGGCGCTGAACACGCCGCCGCTGACCACCATCGACATGCCGATCGAGGCGATGATCGGCTCCGCCATCGAAACCCTGGTCCAGCGCATCACCGATGGACCCGGGGTCCGCAGCCAGACCGTGTTCGACGTCTCGCTGGTGGAGCGATCGTCGGTGCGTCCGGTCGTCAGGACGGAAGCGGGCCGAAATCGCCCTTAGCGTCCGGCGCGGTCGGATGAATCAGACTGGTAGGCGCGGAGGGACTCGAACCCCCAACCAGACCGTTATGAGCGGTCGGCTCTAACCATTGAGCTACGCGCCCTCCGTGGCGCCTCGTCCAGCCGCCTTGGCACGGCCTAGCAGGCCGGGCGGCGGCTTGCCAAGCGCCTTGGTTCCGACCCCGGCCTGTCGCCGAATTCACATCGATGAACGGTTCCTGCCAGTGCAGCCCCCTCGCCCGTTCAGGCGTTAAAGGCCAAGGTTCGGCCACGGACGCCCGACACGATCGGCGCCGGATGGATCGTCCTTCGCACCACGGAGACTACTGACATGAACCGCCCCGCCGCCACCGCCCGCGCCGCCGCCGCCCTGCCGGCCGTTCCGAACCGCGTCCTGCTGATGGGCGGCGCGGTCATGGCCGCCGTCGCCCTGATGGCGGTCGCGCCGTCCGCCTTCGCCCAGAGCCAGCCCGGCGGCGGCGCCCCCTTGACCATCCAGGCGGTGACCGAGCGCCCGTCGCTGAACCTCTCGTCCTATGGCGAGGTCAAGACCGCGCCGGACATGGCCACGATCAGCTTCGGCGTCGTCACCGAGGCCACGACCGCCGCCGAGGCCATGAGCCAGAACGCCACGCGGATGAACCAGGTCATGGCCGCCCTGCGCCGTGCCGGGATCGAGGCGCGCGACGTCCAGACCTCGGGCCTGAACCTGTCGGCCCAGTATGACTACGTCCAGAACGAGCCGCCCCGGCTGCGCGGCTATCAGGCCAACAACCGGGTGACGGTGATAATCAACGACCTGGACGCCGTCGGCACGACCGCCGACGCCGTGGTCGCGGCGGGCGTCAACCAGATCGACGGCATCTCCTTCGGGCTGAAGGATCCGACCTCGGCCGAGAACCAGGCCCGCCAGCTGGCCGTGCGCAACCTGCAGGCCAAGGCGGCGCTGTATTCGCAGGCGCTGGGCGTGCCGCTGGGCGGCATCCGCTCGCTGACCGAGGGCGGCGGCTATTCGCCCCAGCCGCCGCAGCCGATTATGTACGCCCGGGCCGAAATGGCCCAGGACGCGGGCTCGACGCCGGTCGCCGCCGGCCAGCTGACGGTGCGGATCGACATCACCGGCGTGTATGATCTGAACCGGTAGAGCAACGACCAATGAAGAAAGGCCCGCCGGCGACGGCGGGCCTTTTTCAGTTCGTGCAGGGGTCGATCAAGCCGCCTGTTTGATCTCGTTGCGGTCGTCCAGCAGCACCACGGTCGGCGACCACTGGCGGGCTTCTTCCTGCGGCAGCTGGCCGTAGGTGACGATGATGACCTTGTCGTGCTTCTGCACCAGGCGGGCGGCGGCGCCGTTGACGCCGATGACCTTCGAGCCGCGCGGAGCCTCGATGGCGTAGGTGGTGAAGCGCGCGCCGTTGGTGATGTTCAGCACATCGACCTGTTCGTGCGGCAGGATGCCGGCGGCGTCCAGCAGGTCGCCGTCGATGGCGATCGAGCCTTCGTAGTCGAGATCGGCCTGGGTCACCGTGGCGCGGTGAAGCTTGGCCTTCATCAGGGTGACCAGCATGGGGAGTGCGGTCCGAAGTGACGCGGGGCGATAGGCCCCCGCTCGCAGGCGGCTCATATAGGGACAAGCGGGCCGGTCATCAATCGTCGCCGTTGCACCGCACCATCCGTCCTGCGGCGCATTCGCCTGTTACGGGACGTTCATTTGACGGCAAAGCCTCCCGCCCTATGGTCGAACGTGGCCAAGCCCGGCCCCGCGCCCCGGATCCTGACCCCCTCCCATGAAGCAGTTCTTCCTGACCATGCTCGGCGTCTTCGCCGGTCTGATCCTGTTCTTCGTGATCGTGCCGGTGGTGCTGATCACCATCGCGGTCAGTTCGGCCTCGT
The DNA here is from genome assembly GCF_046295595.1 of Brevundimonas sp. GTDB lineage: Bacteria > Pseudomonadota > Alphaproteobacteria > Caulobacterales > Caulobacteraceae > Brevundimonas. Next base: position 196,768 of record NZ_JBKBMX010000001.1, read on the forward strand.
CCAAGGCGCCGACGCCGTCCAATACGGTGCTGGAGCTGGACCTGCGCGAGGGCGTCACCGACCAGGCCCCGACCAATCCGTTCGCCGTGTTCGGCGGCGGCGGCCTGTCGACGATGCAGATCGTCGACACCCTGGCCCAGGCCGAGGACGACGGCCGGGTCAAGGCGCTGCTGATCCGCCTGCCGGAAGCCGGCATCACCCCCGCCGCCGCCGACGAGATCCGTCAGGCCGTCCGCCGCTTCCGCCGCTCCGGCAAGATCGTCATCGCCCACGCCCAAGGCTTCCAGCCGGTCGGAACCGCCGTCTCCAGCTATATGATCGGGGCCTCGGCGTCCGAGCTGTGGATGCAGAACACCTCGGCCTTCCAGGTGGCGGGCGTCTCGGCCGACTCCCTGTTCCTCGGCCGCGCCTTCGAAAAATACGGCGTCAACGCCCAGTTCGAGCAGCGCTACGAATACAAGAACGCGGTCAATGAGTTCACCGAGAGCGACTACACCCCGGCCCATCGCGAGGCGATGTCGGCCTGGCTGACCTCGATCTACACCTCGGCCCTGGCCAATGCGGCGCAGGACCGCAAGGTCACGCCGGCCGCCCTGCGCGCCACCATCGAGGCCGGTCCGCACTCGTCGGCCGAAGCCCTGCGGCGCCGCCTGATCGACAAGGTCGGCCAGGTCGAGGAGGCCGAGGCGGAAGCCAAACGTCGCGCCGGCAAGGGCTCGGAGATCATGGAGTTCGGCGACTACGCCTCGTCCAAGGGCGACCGTGACGGCTCGGGCCGCAACGCCATCGCCATCGTCGGCGGCGAGGGCGCAATCCTGACCGGCACGGGCGGGGACGCCGATCCGTTCGGCAGCGGCGCCACGATGATGTCGGACGATGTCGCCGAGGCGATCTACGACGCCATCGAGGACAGCTCGGTCAAGGCCATCGTCTTCCGCGTCTCCTCGCCCGGCGGCTCGCCGGACGCGTCGGAGCAGATCCTCGCCGCCGTGCGCGCGGCCAAGGCGGCCGGCAAGCCGGTGGTGGTGTCGATGGGCGACTACGCCGCCTCGGGTGGCTACTGGATCAGTTCGGAAGCCAACTGGATCGTGGCCCAGCCCTCGACCCTGACCGGTTCGATCGGCGTCTATGGCGGCAAGCTGGTGCTGGCCGACGCCCTCGGCCGGTTCGGCGTCGACATGCGCAATCTGACCGTCGGCGGCGGCTATGCCGACGCCTTCTCGCCGTCCGAGCCGTTCGACGCGGCCGACCGCGCCGCCTTCGCCGCCGGGATCGACCGCACCTATGAGGAGTTCGTCGTTCGCGTCGCCCGCGGTCGCAGCCTGCCCGCCGCGCGGGTTCGCGAGATCGCCCGCGGCCGGGTCTGGACCGGGGCCCAGGCCAAGTCGCTCGGCCTCGTCGACCAACTGGGCGGCTTGGAGGAGGCGATCGCCAAGGCCCGTCAGCTGGCCAGCATCCCGACGGATGAGTCGGTGCGCTTCAAACGCTATCCGGAATCGAAGTCGCCATTCGCCGCCCTGTCGGAGATGTTCGGGGTGTCGGGCGAGGCCGCTCGCGTGCTGGTCGGCGTCGGCTCGATCCTCAACGATCCGCAGGCCGAGGCCGCAGTGCGCCAGCTGCAGACCGAGCGGGCGCGGACCTCCGGCGCCACGGTGCTGGCTGACCGGCCCTACTGAACAGCGACAATCGGACACTCGCCTGTGAAAGCGGCCGGTCATTGACGGTTCATGCCGATGGACCGACATTCGGAGTTCGGCGTTGTTCGCAGCGTCCCCAGAGGTGAATCGATGACCCCGTCCGACCGCATGATCTTTGGCCCCGGTCCCGCCGGTCGCCGCCCCGCCAACGGGCTGCTGGCTTCGGCCGCCTGGCTTGGAGGGCTGTTCGCCACCCTGGCCGCCATGGCCGTGGGCGCGGTGCTGGCTGTCTTCGCGGCCGCCGCGGTCGCGGTCATCGCGGTCTTCGCCGCCGCCCTGGTGTTCTTCGCCGGTCTGGCGGTGCGCGCCCGTCGGCGGGTCACGCCCCGCACCCGCCGGGCCGACGACGTGATCGAGGCGCACAAGGTCGACGGCGCCTGGGTCGCCTATGGCTGGGAGCGGCCGGGCCGCTAGATGCTGGTCGTGCGCGACGCGCCGTCGCCGAATTTCGATCATCGGCGGGCCCCGCCCGACATGCTGGTGTTGCACTATACCGGGATGCGCACGGCCGAGGACGCCGTGGCCCGCCTGCGCGACGCGGCGGCGAAGGTCTCGGCCCACTATGTCGTCGACGAGGACGGCGCCATCCTGCGACTGGTCGCCGAGGAGCACCGGGCCTGGCATGCCGGCCGCGGCACCTGGCAGGGCGAGACCGACTGCAACGCCACCTCGATCGGCGTCGAGATCGTCAATCCGGGGCATGAGTTCGGCTATCGCGACTTCCCCGAGGTCCAGATCGACGCGGTGATCAGCCTGGTCAGCGACATCCGCACCCGCTGGACCATCCCCGACGCCCGCATCATCGCCCATTCCGATCTCGCTCCGGATCGCAAGCAAGACCCCGGGGAACGCTTCCCGTGGAAACGGCTGGCCTCCGTCGGTCACGGCCTTTGGTTCGAACCCGCCCCGGAGCGGATCGCCGCCCTCGGCGCGCCGCTGGGCGTCGGCGACGAGGGGCTGGGCGTCATCGTCCTGCGCGCCGGCCTGCACCGGCTCGGCTACGCCCTGCCGCCGGGCGGCGACTATGACGAGGCGACCCGACTGACCGTCGAGGCCTTCCAGCGCCATTGGCGGCCGGCGCGGGTCGACGGTATCGCCGACGGCGAGACGCGGGCGACGCTGATGGGGGTGTTGCAGCTGGCGACGGCGGAGAGTCCGACCGGGGTGCTGAACTAGTTGACGTCAAGGGGGGCAGCGCGCACTTAGCCCGCGTCAGACGGCCGGGCGGTCGCGGCGGGGCTTGCCTCGTCGAGGAAAGTCCGGGCTCCACGGTGAAAAGGCGGCGGGTAACTCCCGCCCGGGGCGACCCGAGGGATAGCGCCACAGAAAGCAAACCTCCGGCCTCGCGAGGCCGGTAAGGGTGAAAGGGTGGGGTAAGAGCCCACCGCGTGCCTGGCAACAGGGACGGCATGGCAAGCCCCGCCTGGAGCAAGACCGAATAGGGATGTCGCGCGGGCTTGTCCGCAGGGTTCATCGCCCGAGGCGTCCGGGTAGGTCGCGAGAACCGGTCAGCAATGGCCGGTCCAGAGGAATGATCGTCGCCGCTCCTCGGGGCGGAACAGAACCCGGCTTACAGGCCGTCTGACCTTTTTTCTTTGGTGGTGGCTTGGCGCTCGCGCCGCGGGCGCTCGCTGCCTGAGGCCGGCCCGGGCCTGTCTGCCTGCGCGCATGAGGGATGCTGACTGCTGCGCCGAAACATTCATCCACAGCCTGTCTATACTTCCGATGTTCTGTGTATGTTCCGCTTTCAACAGCGTTGAGCGCCGCAGCCGAGGTTAACGAGCGTCAACTAATCCCATTGAGGCCCAGTGCATCCCATGCTATCCCATGCATCTGACTTGGGGATGGGCGGACGCGTGAATGCGTCCAAGGCGCAGAGGGGCGGATCGAAGGGTCCGAGTTTGGGGCAGGCGTGTTTCTCTCGACCTATGAGAAACAACTGGACGGCAAGCGCCGCCTGCTGATTCCGCAGGAGTTCCGCACGGCCGAGAACGGCGCCGAGCACGGGGTGTTCTGCTTCTTCTCGATCGAGTCCGATTGCCTCGAGGCCGGCGGCGACACGCTGATGGCTGAATATGTCTCGATGATCGAGGAGCTGCCGTTCGGCGACGACGTGCGCACGGCGCTGGAAGAGACCTTTTACGCCGGCCAGCGGCCGCTCGGTTATGACGGCGGCGGCCGCATCACCCTGCCCGAACATCTGTGCCAGGACGCCGGACTGGGCGAGGATGTGGTCATCGTCGGTCTCGGCTCGCGCTTCCAGATCTGGGACCGGGCGCGCTGGAACGCCCGCCGCGACGAGCGCCGGGCGCTGGCGCGGCAGGCGGTGCGCGAGCGGGGCGAGGCCGGGCGCAAGGCGCTGCTGGCCGGTCGCCTTCCGGGCGGGGAGGGCGCATGAGCCCGCACGCTCCGGTCCTGCTGGCGGAAGTTCTTGAGGCGCTCGCGCCGAAGCCGGGCGACGTGATCATCGACGCCACCTTCGGCGCCGGCGGCTATACCCGCGCTATTCTCGCCACCAGAGCGACGGTGATCGCCCTCGACCGCGACCCGACGGTGCAGCCGCACGCCGACGCCGTGGCCAACGACTTCCCGGGCAAGTTCCAGCTGATCCGCACGCCCTTCTCCGGCCTCGCCGCCGCCTTCGCCGACAGCGGCGCGGCGAAACTGGACGGGGTGGTGTTCGACATCGGCGTGTCGTCGATGCAACTGGACCAAGCCGAGCGCGGCTTCTCCTTCATGCGCGACGGGCCGCTGGACATGCGCATGTCGGATGAGGGCGAGACTGCGGCCGATATCGTCAACGGCTGGGACCACGGGCCGCTGGCCCACATCTTCAAACTGTACGGCGACGAGCGTCAGTCGGGCCGGGTCGCCACCGCCATCCTGCGTCGCCGGGTCGAGCAGCCGTTCGAACGGACGCTGGATCTGGCCGCCGTGGTCGAAAAGGCGCTGGGCGGCCGCCGCGGCGCGCCGATCCATCCGGCCACGCGCGTGTTCCAGGCCCTGCGCATCGCCGTCAACGACGAGCTGGGCGAACTGCGCGCCGGGCTGGAGGCGGCCGAGGCGAGCCTGTCGCCCGGCGGCCGGCTGGCGGTGGTCGCCTTCCATTCGCTGGAGGACCGCATCGTCAAGGCCTTCCTGACCGAGCGGACCGGCAACGCCCCCGGCGGCTCGCGCCATGCGCCGGTGGCGATCGAGACGCGCAAGCCCAGCTTCACCCTGTCGTTCAAGGGCGCGCGCGAGGCCGGCGAGGCCGAGCGCGCCGACAATCCCCGCGCCCGCTCGGCCAAGCTGCGCGCCGCCGTCCGCACCGACGCCCCGGCCTGGGGGAGGATCGCGGCATGAGCGCGGTCGGGACCCTCAAGCGCGTGTTCGACTGGAAGGTGCGCGGCGTCCGTTGGGTCGAGATTATCGGCCTGATGCTGGTCGCGGCGATGATCTTCTCGGTCTATCTGGCGAAGGCCGCCGCGGCCGGGCAGGGCGCGCGCATCGCCAGCCTCGAGCGGCAGATCACGCAGAATGGCCAGCGGGTGCGCCTGCTGCGCGCCGAGGTCGCCCGGCTCGAACAGCCCGGCCGGCTGGAGGCCCTGTCGCGCGGCGCCGGCCTCGGCCCGGTCGATGTGCATCGCCAGGCGACGGTGGCCAGCCTGCCCGAACTGGCCCCGATCCCGGAGCCGGAGCCGGTGACGATCGTCTCGCCGACGATTCCGTCCGCGCCCGCCGACGCTGAATCTCCAGCTCCCGCGGAGGTCGCGCAATGAGCGTGCACGACGATCCGCACGCCTGGACCCGTCCCGCGCCCGGCCGCCCCGGCGGCGGCGTCTCCATGCCGTCGTGGCGCTGGCTGTCCGAGGCCATGTGGCGGATCGAACATTCGTTCGGCCGCGCCCGCGCCGACGCCCGGCCCGAGGAAGACACCCGGGTCCGCATCTTTGTCATCCTGTGCCTGTTCTCGGCCGTCTTCGTCTGCCTGGGCCTCGGCGCGGCCCATGCGGCCCTGCTGGCGCCGAAGGGCGGGATCGGTTCGATCAGCCAGCCGAATGCCGTGGCGCGGGCCGATGTGGTCGACCGCAACGGCGCCCTGCTGGCCACCAACATCGTCCACTACGGCCTCTATATCGACCCCGCCGAGGTCTGGGACCGCCCGGCCGCCGCGGCGCAGATCAAGCGCGTCCTGCCGCGCATCTCGATGAGCCGGCTGAACCGTGTGCTGTCGGGCGAGCGCCGGCTGATCGTCATGCCGGGGCTGACCCCGGGCGAGAAAGCCGCCGTGCACGGCCTGGCCCTGGGCGGGATCAGCTTCGAGCCCGAGGACCGCCGGGTCTATCCGCTGGGCGCCTCGGCCAGCCACCTGCTCGGCGTCGCTGACACCGGCGGAAAGGGCATCTCCGGCTCCGAACTGGCCTTCGACGCCGCCATCCGCGAAGCCGGGGCGCGCGGCGAGAGCTTCCCGCTGTCGATCGATCTGCGCGTCCAGGGCGTGCTGGAGAACGAACTGGCGCTGGCCGTGGCCGAAAGCCAGGCCAAGGGGGCGGTCGGCGTCATCGCCGACGTCCAGACCGGCGAGATTCTCGGCATGGCCAGCTGGCCGACCTCCGACCCGCTGAACCGCGCCACCTCGGCCCACTATGAGATGGGCTCGGTGTTCAAGACCTTCACCGTCGCGGCCGGCCTCGACACCGGGCGGGCGGACATGGACACCATGTTCGACGCCTCCCAGGCTTTCATGATCGGCAAGCGCCGCATCACCGACTTCCACGCCACCAACCAGGTGCTGACGTTGGAGGAGGTCTATCTGCACTCGTCCAACATCGGCACCTCGCGCCTTGCGGTCGAGATGGGGCCGACGACGATGCGCGACTATTTCACCCGCTTCGGCCTGATGGACGCGGCGCCGATCGAGCTGCACGAATCGGCCCGGCCGCGCCGTCCGACGAAGTGGGACGACTCGACCCTGGCCTCGCTGTCGTTCGGCTACGGCATCATGATCACCCCGCTGCAGATGTCGGCGGCGATGGGCGCCCTGACCAACGGCGGACGGTTCATCCCCCTGACCCTGCGCAAGGGCGGCCGGCCCGACGCCGAGGTCCGCCAGGTCGTCCGTCCCGAGACCTCGCTGACCCTGCTGGATCTGCTGCGCCGCAATGTGGTGCGCGGTTCCGGCGGCCGGGCCGACGCCCCGGGCCTGCGGGTCGGCGGCAAGACCGGCTCGGCCAACAAGCTGGTCAACGGCCGCTATGACCCGACCCATGCGGTCGGCACCTTCGCCGCCGTCTTCCCGGCCGACGGCCCGGTCGACGCGCGCCGCTATTCGATCCTGATCCTGATCGACGAACCGGGAAGCTATCCGCGCACCGGCGGCTTCGTCGCGGCCCCGGCCGTGGGCCGTATCGCCGACCGCATCGCCCCCTTCCTCGGCGTCGAGCGACGCGCCGACCAGTACCGCACCGCCCTTGGCGAAAAGGTCCCCGCCTTCGAAGACATCGAAGGGGACGGGCGATGATCCCCGCCTCGATCCGCCTGTCCGACCTGCTGCGCCGCGACGTGCCGGCCGATCCGGTCATCACCGGCGTCACCGCCGACAGCCGCAAGGTCGCGCCGGGCAGCCTGTTCGTGGCCCTGCCGGGCAACGCCGCCGACGGTCGCGCCTTCATCCCCCAAGCCCTGTCGCAGGGCGCGGCCGCCGTGCTGGCCCCGGTCGACACCGATGCGGCCATGGCCCCGGTGCTGGTCACCTCCGGCGATGTGCGCCGCGCCTACGCCATCGCCGCGCGAAGCTTCTACGGCGCCCAGCCGGCGACCTGCGTCGCCGTGACCGGCACCAACGGCAAGACCTCGGTGGCCGCCTTCTGCCGCCAGATCTGGGCTTCCCTCGGACTGTCCGCCGCCAGCATGGGCACGCTTGGGGTTTTGCAACAGACGGGTAACGTTAATCAGGCGTTGACCGGCCCGGGCCTGACCAGCCCCGACGCCGCCGACGCGGCGCGGCTGCTGGCCGACCTGGCCGCCGGCGGGGTGACCCATCTGGCGCTGGAGGCCTCGTCGCACGGCATCGACCAGCGCCGGCTGGACGGGGTGTCGCTGAAGGCGGCGGCCTTCACCAACCTGACCCAGGATCATCTCGACTACCACGGCGACATGGAGGCCTACCGGACGGCCAAGTTGCGCCTGTTCGACACTCTGCTGCCGCGCGGGCGCACGGCGGTGCTGAACGCCGACTCCGAGGCCTATTCCAGTTTCGCCGCCGCCTCGATCATGTCGGGGCTGGGCGTCATGTGCGTCGGCGAGCGGGGGCGCGACCTGACGCTGGTGGCGCGCCGGGCCGTGCCCGAGGGCCAGCGGCTGACGCTGGACGTGCGCGGGACCCTGCACGAGGTGGTGCTGCCGCTGGCCGGGGCCTTCCAGGCCTCGAACGCCCTCGTGGCGGCGGGCCTGTGCATCGCCGCCGGCGAGACTCCCGAGCGGGTGCTGGCCGGCCTTGAGCACATCACCGGCGCCCAGGGGCGGCTGCAACGCATCCCCGGCGAGGGCCCTGGCGAGGTCTATGTCGACTACGCCCATACGCCCGACGGGCTGGAGACGGTGCTCAAGGCGCTGCGCCCGCACGCCGCCGGCCGGCTGATCGTCGTCTTCGGCGCCGGCGGCGACCGCGACCGGGCCAAGCGGCCGCTGATGGGCGAGATCGCCGGACGGCTCGCCGATGTGGCTATCGTCACCGACGACAACCCGCGCTCGGAAGACCCCGCCGCCATCCGCAAGGCGGTGCGCGAGGGCTGCCCCGGCGCGCACGAGATCGGCGACCGCCGCGCCGCCATCCGCCACGCCATCGACATGATGCGCGACGGAGATGTGGTGGTCATCGCCGGAAAAGGGCATGAGCAGGGTCAGATCGTCGGCGGGGTGACCCATCCCTTCGACGACGCCACCGAAGCCGCCGAAGCCCTGCGCATCCATGCCTGATATCGCTCCTCTCTGGACCTCCGCCGAAATCGAGGCCGCGACCGGCGGACGTCTGTCCGGCGCGCCGTTCGATGTCGTGGGGCTCACCTACAACAGCCGCGAGATCGTCCCCGGCGACCTGTTCCTGGCGCTGAAGGGCGCGCGCGACGGGCATGAGTTCGCCGGCCTCGCCTTCGCGGCCGGCGCGGCGGGCGCGATCACCGAACATCCGGTCGAAGGCGGGCCGTCGGTCGTCGTCGCCGAAACCCTGCGCGCGCTGGAGGCCCTCGGCGTCGCGTCGCGCGAGCGCAGCCCGCAGGTGCGGCGCGGGGCGGTGACCGGCTCGGTCGGCAAGACCAGCGTCACCCAAGCGATCAAGGCGGGGCTGGACCTCGCCGGCCCGGCCCATGCCTCGATCAAGAGCTACAACAACCATATCGGCGTGCCCCTGACCCTCGCGCGGATGCCGCGCTCGACCGCCCGCGCGGTGTTCGAGATCGGCATGAACGCGCCGGGCGAGATCGCGCCGCTGTCGGAAATGGTCCGGCCGCACGCCGCCTGCGTCACCACCGTCGGCCCGGTCCATATCGAGGCCTTCCCCGATGGCGAGGGCGGCGTGGCCAAGGAGAAGGCGGCCATCTTCGAGGGCCTCGCCCCCGGCGGCGTCGCCGTGCTGAACGGCGACGGCAGCTTCGCCACGGTGCTGGAGGCCGCGGCGGCCCGGGCCGGGGCCCGGCGCGTCACCTTCGGCGCCGATCCGGGTCAGGACGCCCGGTTGCTGGACTTCATCCCCGGGGTCGACGGCGCGCGGGTCAAGGCCGAGCTGTACGGCAGGCCGCTCGACTTCCCGCTGCGCCAGACCGGCTTCCACTGGGGCCTGAACAGCCTGTGCGTGCTGCTGATGCTGGAGGCGCTGGACGTGCCGCTGGAGACCGGCCTGGCCGCCCTGGCCGACTTCCAGCCGCTGGCGGGACGGGGTCAGACCATGGTGGTCAAGGCGGCCGGCGGGGCCTTCACCCTGATCGACGAAAGCTACAACGCCAATCCGCTGTCGATGGCGGCCGGCTTCCGCAGCCTCGGGGCCAAGCCGGTCGGACCGGACGCGCGCCGGGTGGTGGTGCTGACCGACATGCTGGAGCTGGGCGACCGCTCGCGCGACCTGCACGAAGGGCTGGCCGGGCCGATCGCCGCCGCCAATCTCGATCTCGTTCACACCGCCGGCCCCGAGATGAAGCGTCTGCATGACGCCCTTCCGCCGGCGCGCCGCGGCCTGTGGCGCGAGACCGCCGCCGAACTCGCCGCCGAGGCCGCCGAACTGGTCGCGCCCGGCGACATCGTCATGGTCAAGGGATCGAACGGGTCGAAGGCCACGCTCGTCGCCAGGGCCCTTGCTGCTCTGGGAGGGGCCGCCTGATGTTCTACCTGCTGTATCTGCACTACGCCGACATCGCCCAGGATTATCCGCTGCTCAATCTGGTCCAGTACCAGACGGTGCGCGTCGCCCTGGCCATGGCCACGGCCATGATCGTCGCGGTGGCCATGGGCAGCCGTTTCATCGCCTGGATCCGGGTCAAACAGGGCAAGGGCCAGCCGATCCGCGCCGATGGTCCCGTCTCGCACCTGTCCAAGGTCGGCACCCCGACCATGGGCGGGCTGATGATTCTCGCCGGCATCGCCGTGGCGGTGCTGCTGTGGGGCGACCTGACCAATCCCTACATCTGGATCGTGTCGTTCGTGACCGCCGCCTTCGGCGTGCTGGGCTTCATCGACGACTACGCCAAGGTGTCGAAACAGACGTCTGCGGGGCTGACCTCGAAACAGAAACTGGTGGCCCAGGTCGTCGTCTCGGTCATCGCCGGGGTCATGACGGTGCTGTGGATGACCGCCTCGCCGACCACGCCCAATCTCGAGACCTCGATCGCCTTCCCGTTCTTCAAGGCCGTGCTGCTGAATGTCGGCTGGTTCTATGTCGTGTTCGCGGCCTTCACCATGGTCGGCTTCTCCAATGCGGTGAACCTGACCGACGGCCTCGACGGCCTCGCCATCGTGCCGGTGATGATGGCCGCCGGGGCCTTCGGCATCATCAGCTATCTGGTCGGCAACTTCATCTTCTCCGACTATCTGGGCGTCCACCATGTGCCCGGCGCGGGCGAGCTGGCCATCTTCTGCGCCGCCATGATCGGCGGCGGCGTCGGCTTCCTCTGGTACAACGCCCCGCCGGCCAAGATTTTCATGGGCGACACCGGCTCCCTGGCCCTCGGCGGCGCCCTCGGCGCCATCGCCGTGGCCACCAAGCATGAGCTGGTGCTGGGCATCGTCGGCGGCCTGTTCGTGATCGAGGCGCTCAGCGTCATGATCCAGGTCGGCTACTACAAGGCGACGAAGAAGCGCATCTTCCTGATGGCCCCGATCCACCACCATTTCGAGAAGATGGGCTGGCCGGAATCGACGGTGGTGATCCGCTTCTGGATCGTCTCGGCCATGCTGGCGCTGCTCGGCCTCGCCACGCTGAAGCTCAGATAGATGATCCCGGTCCCCGGCTTTGAGGGACGGCGGGTCGCGGTCTTCGGCCTCGGGCGGTCGGGACTGACGGCGGCGCGGGCGCTCAAGGCCGGCGGGGCCCTGCCGGTGCTGTGGGACGACAGCGTCTCCAGCCGCATGCAGGCGCAGGCCGAGGGTTTCGACGTCGAGGACCTGACATCGGCGGACTGGTCGGGCTTCGCGGCCTTGGTGCTGTCGCCCGGCGCGCCTCTGACCCATCCCGAGCCGCACTGGACCGTGGGCAAGGCTAAGGCGGCGGGCGTCGAGATCGTCGGCGATATCGAACTGTTCGCCCGCGCCATCGCGGCGCTGCCGGAGGGCGAGCGGCCGGCGGTGATCGCCATCACCGGCACCAATGGCAAGTCGACGACGACCGCCCTCATCGGCTGGGTGCTGAAACAGGCGGGCTGCAAGGTCGCGGTCGGCGGCAATATCGGTATCGGCGTCCTCGCCTTGCCGCCTCCGACCGAGGTCGATTTCTACGTGCTGGAAGTGTCAAGTTATCAGCTCGACCTGACAAAGACCTTTACCCCACGGGCGGCGATCCTGACCAACATCAGCCCGGATCACCTCGAACGTCATGGCGGGATGGAGGGCTACGTCGCGGCGAAGCGTCGGATATTCCAGGACCCTCAGACAGCCCCATATCTCGGTGTCGATGAACCCGAGACAGAAGCAATCTGGCGCGCCCTTGTCGCCGAGGGCCGCGCTGTGGACCCCGTCAGCGTGAACCGACCCATGACCAACGATCTTGGCATGTACCTGCTGGATGGCTGGCTGGCCTATAACGCAGGCGGTCAGCCCGCGAAAATCGTGGATCTGTCTCAAGCGCGATCCCTGGCGGGCCGGCACAATGCCCAGAACGCCGCGCTGGCTTTTCTGGCCATCACTGACCTGGGGATACCGGAAGAGACTGTGGCGCCAGCGTTGCTCTCCTTCCCCGGCCTCGCCCACCGCATGGAGCACGTCGCCACGCTGGGCCGGATCCGCTTCATCAACGATTCCAAGGCCACCAACGCCGACGCCGCACGGCAGGCGCTGTCGTCCTATGAGCGCAGCTTCTGGATCGCCGGCGGCCGGGCCAAGGCCGGCGGCATCGACGATCTCGAGGACCTGTTCCCGCGCGTCGTCGAAGCCTTCCTGATCGGCGAGGCGGCCGGAGCGTTCGCCGCCCGGCTGGGGGACACCCCGCACCGCACCTGCGGCGACATGGCCAGCGCCGTGAAGGCCGCCGCCGAAGCCGCCGCCGCCACCGGTCGCGACGAGGTGGTTCTGCTGTCGCCGGCCGCCGCCTCCTTCGACCAGTATCCCGACTTCGAGGCGCGCGGCGAGGCCTTCCGCGCCGCCGTGCTGGCCCTCGGCGCCGTTCCCGCGAGCGCGTCATGACGGAAAGCTACAGCCCCGCCTTTTCGCGCAACGACCAGAGCCCGATCGCCAAATGGTTCTGGACCGTCGACCGCAGCCTGCTGGCGGCGGCCCTGACCTTGATGGCGCTCGGCGTGGCGCTGAGCTTCGCCTCCAGCCCGGCGGCGATCGGCGCCGACCAGTCGATCGCCGACCCGTTCCACTATTCTTGGCGGATGATGGTCTGGGGCTCGATGGGTCTGTTGATGATGCTGGGCGCCTCGCTGCTGTCGCCGCGCGGGGTGCGGCGCATCGCCGTGCTGGCGTTGGCGGGCGCCATCGTCACCATGATGGCCCTGCCGTTCATCGGCGACGAGGTGAAGGGGGCGGCGCGCTGGATCAACCTCGGACCCTTCAGCCTGCAGCCGTCCGAATTCGCCAAGCCCGGCCTGATCGTCTTCGCCGCCTGGATGTTCGCCGAGGCGCAGAAGGGGCAGGGGGTGCCCGGCGTCAGCATCGCCTTCGCCTTCTGGGCCCTGACCGTCGGCCTGCTGCTGATCCAGCCCGACATCGGCCAGACCCTGCTGGTCACCACCACCTTCATGGCGGTGTTCTTCATGGCCGGGGTGCCGCTGAAATGGGTGGCGGTGATCGCCGCCGCCGGCATGGCCGGCGTGGTGTCGCTGTATTTCACCTTCGGCCACATGCGCGACCGCCTGAGCCGTTTCCTGTCGCCCGAGACCACCGACACCCACCAGATCGACCGCGCCTCCGAGGCCATCCGCGCCGGCGGTCTGGTCGGGCGCGGGGTCGGCGAGGGGGTGATGAAGCGGCACGTCCCCGACCTGCACACCGACTTCATCTATTCCGTCGGCGCCGAGGAGTTCGGCCTGATCCTGTCGCTGATGATGATCGGCCTGTACGCCTTCATCGTCGTGCGCGGCATGCGGCGGGCGATGAAGCTGAACGACCCCTATGAGCAGACGGCGGCCGCCGGCCTGTTCATGCTGATCGGCCTGCAGGCCTGCATCAATATCGCCGTCAATCTGAACCTGATCCCGACCAAGGGCATGACCCTGCCCTTCATCAGCTATGGCGGTTCGTCGATGCTGGCCATGGGCCTGACCATGGGTCTGGCCTTGGCCCTGACCCGTCGCCGTCCGGGCGCCTATGAGCCCGGCGCCAGCCTGCCGCAACGGCGGATCTTGCCCTAGGGAGCGCCATGACCACGAAGCTCTGCGTCGTCGCCGCCGGGGGCACCGGCGGCCACATGTTCCCGGCCGAGGCCCTGTCGCGCGAGCTCGCCTCGCGCGGCTGGCGCATCGTCCTGGCCACCGACCACCGGGGCGAGCAATACGCCCATGCCTTCCCCGCCGAGGAGCGGATCGCGCTGGACGCCGCCACCGGGCGCGGACCGATCGGTCTGGCCAAGGCGGGTCTGACCATCGTGCGCGGCGTGGTCCAGGCCCGGGCCGCGCTGAAGCGGCTGGACGCGGCGGTGGTGGTCGGCTTCGGCGGCTACCCTTCGGCCCCGGCCCTGCTGGCGGCGCTGAGCCAGGGTCGGCCGACTCTGTTGCACGAGCAGAACGCGGTGCTGGGCCGCACCAACCGCTGGCTGGCGCCCTATGTCGGCGCCGTCGCCTCGTCCTTCCCCAATCTGCAGAAGGTCCCGCAGGGCTTCGGCGCGCGGGTCAGCCTGATCGGCAATCCGGTGCGGCCCGACATCCGCGCCCTCTACGACCGGCCCTTCGCCGCCCCGGCGCCGGGCCAGCCGATCCATGTGCTGGTCACCGGCGGCAGCCAGGGCGCGCGCATCCTGTCCGAGACCGCGCCGCGGGCGCTGGCGGCCCTGCCCGAGGCGATCCGCGGACGGCTTCGCGTACAACAGCAGTCGCGTCCCGACTCCCTCGAGGCCGCGCGTCAGATATATCTCGACGCCGCCATCGAGGCCGAGGTCGCCCCCTTCTTCCGCGACATGGCCCGGCGGCTGTCGGCGGCGCATCTGGTCATCGGCCGGGCCGGGGCCTCGACCTGTTCCGAACTGGCCGTGGCCGGCCTGCCGTCGATCCTGATCCCGCTCAAGATCGCCATGGACGACCATCAGAGGTTCAACGCCGCCAGCCTGGCCGACGCCGGCGGGGCCGAGGTGATGCTGGAGGACGATGTCGCCGTCGAGCGCCTGACCGCCGCGCTCGCCGCCATCCTTGGCGACCCGGCCCGTCTGGCGGCGATGAGCCGCGGCGCGCGCTCGACCGCCCTGCCGGACGCCGCCCGCTCGCTCGCCGACAGGGTCGAGGCCGCCGCCGGCTGATCCCCACGGCGCCGCTTGGCCGGTTCGTGCGTTGAAGGACGATGCCGCCCTTCATCACCGACATGACCCGTGAGATCGCCCGCCTGTGGCGCGAGTTCTACTGGCTGCCGGAATGGGCCGTGGTCACCGCCATCGTCGCAGCCTTCGTCTTCGTCGGCTGGGCCGCCAACCAGATCGTCTTCGCCCTGCTGCAACTGGCGGTGCGCAAACGCGATGTGTTCTGGCGCGGCGTGGTCGGCCGGGCCCGGCTCAAGGTCCGGGTCGCGGTGATGATCCTCGCCCTGGCCGTCGCCGTCACCGTGTCGCCGCTCGATCCCGGCCCGTCGGAATTCATCCGCCAGACGCTGGTGTTCCTGTTCATCCTGACCCTCGGCTGGATGCTGATCGGCGCCTCCGACATGTGGGCGGTGGTCTATCTGCGGCGCTTCAACATGGCGGCGGACGACAATCTGATCGCCCGCAAACACGTCACCCAGGCCCGCATCCTGCAGCGGGTCTCGGGCCTGCTGATCGGCGTGGTCACCCTCGGCCTGGCCCTGCTGACGATCTCTGAGGTGCGGCAGTGGGGCATGAGCCTGCTGGCCTCGGCGGGCGTGGTCGGCATCATCGCCGGCTTCGCCCTGCAGCCGCTGCTGACCAATCTGATCGCCGGCGTGCAGATCGCCACCGACCAGCCGATCCGGCTCGATGACGCCGTCGTCGTTGAGGGCGAGTGGGGCGTGATAGAGGAGATCACGTCCAGCTATGTCGTGGTCAAGCTGTGGGACTGGCGGCGAATGATCCTGCCGCTGACCTATTTCATCCAGAAGCCGTTCCAGAACTGGACGCGCGAGACCGCCAGCCTGATCGGTTCGGCCTATTTCCACGTCGACTATGAAGCCCCCATCGACCGTTTGAGGACCGAGCTGGAGCGCATCTGCCGCGACAGCCCATTGTGGGATGGCGACGTCGTCAGCCTTCAGATCACCGACGTCCCCGATCGCACCGCCCAGGTCCGCTGTCTGGCCAGCGCCCGCAACGCCCCGACCACCTTCGACCTGCGCTGCGAAATCCGCGAGAAAATGCTCGCCTTCATGCGCGACGAATGCCTCGAAGCCCTGCCGCGCGACCGCATCGATCTGGGTCGGCTCAGTTCGCCAGACGCAGCGCCGCCCGCCCGACCCTGACCCCGTCGGCCAAGGTATCGGCGTCGGCCTCGCCCGCCGCTTCCGGGTCGCAGGCCACGGCCAGAAGTTCGGCGGCGTCTCCGCCCGGCGCGGCGTCATACTCGGGAGCTGTATCCGGCGTGGCCGGCCCTTCGGCGCCGCCCTCGCGCACCGAGGCGAAATCCTGCCGGTCGGCGGTGCGCGCCCCGCAGTCGAACGCCCACCACGACCAGCCGCCCCAATAGGTCTGGCCGCCGACGGTGAAATCCTCCTCCGCCACCTGCAGCGACCGCATCCGCACCGCGTCGCCGTCGCGCTGGATCGAGGACAGGTCGGCCAGCACGGCGAACCGGCCCACCCCGGTCAGCACCAGTCGCGGCCCGTCCTGCGGCGGCGCCGCTGGCCGGGCGCAGGCCGGCGTCGCCAGCGTCAGGCCGAGCAGGAGTGGCACGATTACCGCTTTCATGGTCCCTTCGTAACCGGCCGTTGACCCGCTGGCGAGTAGGCTCGGGCGATGACGCGCTTCATGACGCTCGACTTCGCCGACGGAGACCGGCCAGCCCTGCTGGACCAGGTTGCGGCCATGGCGCGCGGCCCGTACGGCTATGTCTCCACGCCCAACGTCGACCACGTCATCAAGCGGATGGACGGCCGGGTCGAGGCCCAGGTCTATGACGGCGCGGCGCTCAAGGTCTGCGACAGCCGCATCCTCGCCCACCTGGCCCGGCTGCGCGGCAAGGCGCTGGCGGTCTATCCCGGTTCGGACCTGACCGCCGACCTGCTGGCGTCGGACCACGACCTGACCATCGGCGTGTTCGGCCCCGACCGCGCCGCCTTCGACGACCTCGTCGCCCGCTACCCCGCGCGCCCCCTCACTTGGATCGAGGCGCCGATGGGCCTGACCCCCGGGACCGTCGTCTGGGCTTCCGCGCTGGATGCGGCCGCCCGGGCTGAATGGGATGTCCTGCTGGCCTGTATTTCCTTCCCCAAACAGGAGCGTTTCGCCCACGCGCTGGGCGCCGCCGGCCGCCAGACCGGCGTCGTTCTGTGCGTCGGCGCCTCGGTCGACTTCCTGACCGGCCGCCAGCAGCGCGCGCCTCGCATCTTCCAGTGCCTGTCGC
Organism: Brevundimonas sp.; assembly: GCF_046295595.1. Classification (GTDB taxonomy): domain Bacteria; phylum Pseudomonadota; class Alphaproteobacteria; order Caulobacterales; family Caulobacteraceae; genus Brevundimonas. The sequence continues at coordinate 213,866 of NZ_JBKBMX010000001.1, forward strand.
TGGAATGGCTGCACCGGCTGATGACCCAGCCGCGCCGCATGTTCCGCCGCTATGTCATCGAGGGCCCGGCCATCCTGGGCTGGTTCGTGCGGACGGAGTTGCTGGGTTCGCATTCCTCCCCCCGAGCGTAGCGACAGGGGGAGGGGGACCGCCGGAACGGCGGTGGAGGGGCGCCCCACCCGCCGCTGTCTGGAATTAGCCCCTCCACCATCCTTCGGATGGTCCCCCTCCCCCGATGGGGGAGGATTACGCCGCCACGATCTCTTCCGCTTGGCTCAGGTCCACGCTGACCAGCTGGCTCACCCCCCGCTCGGGCATGGTGACGCCGTACAGACGGTCCATCCGGCTCATGGTCACCGGATTGTGGGTGATGACGATGAAGCGGGTGTCGGTCCGCTTCCGCATCTCGTCCAGCATGCGGCAGAAGCGGTCGACGTTGGCGTCGTCGAGCGGCGCGTCAACCTCGTCCAGCACGCAGACGGGCGCCGGATTGGCCAGGAACACCGCGAAGATCAGGGCCGCCGCCGTCAGCGCCTGTTCGCCGCCCGACATCAGGCTCATCACCGACAGCCGCTTGCCCGGCGGGCAGGCGTAGATCTCCAGCCCGGCCTCCAGCGGATCGTCGCTCTCGACCAGTTTCAGCTCGGCCTGGCCGCCGCCGAACAGGGCCTCGAACAGGCTTTTGAAATTGTCGTTGATGACGTCGAAGGCCGCCACCAGCCGCTCGCGCCCCTCGGCGTTCAGCTCGTCGATGCCGTCACGCAATTTGGCGATGGCCGAGGTCAGGTCCGACCGCTCGACCTTCATCGTCTGCAGCCGGTCGCCGTACTCATTGGCCTCTTCCTCGGCCAGCAGGTTCACGGCCCCCAGCGCCTCGCGCTCGCGCTCCAGCCCGTACAACAGGCTTTCGGCCCCGGCGGCGTCGGGCGGACGGGCGATGGCGTCGTCGGTCAGCTTCTGGCCCAGCTCTTCCGGCGACATCTGCGCCGTCTCGCGCAGGTTGGCCTCGGTCTCGGCCAGTTTCTCCGCCGCCGCCTCGGCCCGCGCCGCCAGCCCGGCCCGCGCCTCGCGCGCCGACGACGCCGCCGACTCCGCCGCCCGCGCCGCCCGGTCGGCCTCTCCGGCCTGACCCTCGGCCGTCGCCAGCGCATCCGCCGCCGCCTTGCGCCGGTTCTCGGCTGTCGTCAGCGCGTCCAGCAGCGATGAGCGTTGCGCCGCCAGCTGCTCCGGCGCGTCCGCGGCCGCCTTCAGCCGCGCCGCCGTCTTCTCTGAGTCCTTCTCCAGCGACCCGATCCGGACCGTGGCGTCCTCCGCCCGCGCGGCCCACCCGTCGCGTTCGCGGGTCAGCCCCTCCGAGCGGGATTGACGCCCGGCGACCTCGCGCGCCTCGGCGTCCCGCTCGACCCGCGCCGTCGCCGCCGCGCCGCGCGCCGCGTCCGCCGCCGCCCGCGCCGCCGTCAGCTCGGCCCGCAGCCCGTCCAGCGTCTCGGACGGCGCCTCGGTCCCCTGCGCCTCGGCCAACGCCGTCCCGGCCGCCTCGACCTCGGTCGCCAGCCGGGCCAACGTCTCGTCCAGCGCCTGGGCCCGGGCTTCCTTGCGCGCCTGTTCGCGGCCCAGCGCCTCGACCCGGTCGCGGGCGGCGGCGACGGTCTTGTCGAGGGCGAAGGGCGCGGCGCGGGCCGTCTTCACCGCCTCCTCGGCGGCGCGGAAGGCCTCGGTCGCGGCCTTGAGCGCCCCTTGGGCCGTCTCCAGCGCCGGCTTGCCCGCGTCGATCTCGGCCTCCAGCTCCGATAGCCGGGTCCGCTGCGCCAGCCGCACGGCCGCCGGGCGCGGCGCTTCGGCCCGCTGGACGAAACCGTCCCAGCGCCACAGGTCGCCCTCGCGCGTGACCAGCCGGGCGCCGACCGGCAGGGCCCTGGCCAGCCGCTCGATCTCGCCCGCGGGCGCGACCCCGCACAGGGCCAGACGCGCCTGCAACGCGTCAGGGGCCGAGACATGATCGGCCAGTGGCGCGATCCCGTCCGGCCAGACCGGCGAGGGGACCTCCGCTCCGGCCCAGTAGGTCGCGGCCTTCCTGTCCAGCGCCGCGTCCAGATCGTCGCCCAGCGCCGCGGCCAGCGCCGCCTCATAGCCCTTGGCGGCCTTGACGCTGTCCAGCGCCGGAGCGTGCTCGCGCTTGCCCTGCACCAGCAGCTGGGCGAGGCCGCGCGCCTCGGTCTGGAGCCGTCCCAGCCGGTCCTCGGCCGCCCGCGCCGCCTGCCGCGCCTCCTGCTCGACCCGGGCCCTGTCGCCCCGGTCCGCCTCCGCCGCCTCGACCGCCCCCCGCGCCGCCGCCAGCTCGGCCTGCGCCTGTTCCAGCGCCGCCTTCGCGGCCCCGATCTCCGGCGTCTCCAGCGGCCCGAGCGCCTCGCGCTCGCGCTGCGCCGTCGCCAGCTGCGCCTCGGCCCGCGCCACCCGCGCCTCGGCGTCGCGCTTGCGCGCGTTTTCCGCCGAGACCCGGGCTTCCACCGCGGCGACCGCCCCGGCCACGCGTTCGACCTCGGCGTCGGCGGCCGTGCGCGCGTCCTCGGCGGCGGCCAGCGCCGCCTCCAGCTCTGGCCCCCGCGCCGGGGCGGCGGCCATCTCGGCCTGCAAGGCTTCCAGCGCCGCGCCCAGCCGGGCCAGCTCTTCCCCGGCGTCCCCGGCCATGGCGGTCTCGCGCTCGATGTCGGCGGCGATGCGGGCGGACTCGGCGGTCAGCCGCTCGACCTCGGCCCGCGCGGCCTGTTCGGCCATGTCCAGCCGGTCGCGCTCCAGCGAGGCGCGGTGCAGCAAGGCCCCGGCCACCGCATCCTCCTCGCGCGCCGGCTTCAGCGCCTCCTGCGCGTTCAGCGATGCGGTCTGCGCCCGGCCCGAGGCCGTCGTCGCCTCCAGCACCGCCCGGTCGGCCTCGGCCAGCTCCTTCGCCGCCGCCTCCGCCGCCAGCCGGGCGTCGTTCCAGCGCACGAACAGCAGGGCCGCCTGCAGGGCGCGGATCTCGGCCGAGATCTTCTTGTACTTCTCCGCCTGTCGCGCCTCGCGCTTCAGCCGGGTGAGGGTCGTCTCCAGCTCGCGGCCGATGTCATCCAGCCGCTCCAGATTGGTCTCGGCCGCCTTCAGCCTCAGCTCGGCCTCGTGCCGCCGCGTGTGCAGGCCGGCGACCCCGCCCGCCTCCTCGAGGATGCGGCGGCGGTTCTGCGGCTTGGCGGCGATCAGCTCGCTGATCTGGCCCTGACGGACGAGGGCAGGGGAGTTCGCCCCCGTCGATGCGTCGGCGAACAGCAGCTGCACGTCGCGGGCCCGGACCTCCTTGCCGTTGATGCGGTAGGTCGAACCCTGGCCCCGGTCGATGCGGCGCGACACCTCGATCACGGCGCTGTCGGTGAAGGGTTGGGGCGCCTTGCGCTGGGCGTTGTCGATGGTCAGCGAGACCTCGGCGTGGCTGCGCGGCGGGCGGTTGGCGGCGCCGGCGAAGATGACGTCGTCCATGCCCTGACCGCGCATGGCCTTGGCGGAGTTCGCGCCCATCACCCAGCGCAGGCTCTCCAGCACATTGGACTTGCCGCAGCCGTTGGGGCCGACCACGCCGGTCAGGCCCGGCTCGATATGCACCTCGGCGGGATCGACGAAGGATTTGAAACCGACGAGCCGAAGGCGCTGGAACTGCATCCTGCTAGCGGATCACCGGCCGTCGAGCAGCGGCTGGATCAGGGGTTCAAACGCCGCGACATCCCATGCGGCGAGGCTGCCCGGGGGCACCAGCTCTCCGTTGATCATGAAGGCCGGCGTGCCGCTGACGCCATCGGCGAACGACTGTGCGGCGCGCGCCTCGACCTCGGCGAACGACGCCTCGTTCGAGAAACAGGCGTTCATCTGGCCGGACGTCAGGCCGCCGGCCTGACCCGCCGTGGCCAGCCAGCTGGTCACCGCCGCCTGGGTCGGTTCGGCCAGCAGCGCCTGCCCGCGGAACAGGGCGTCCAGCACCTGGTCGTAGCGCTCTTCCGGGGCGCAGCGGGCCATCACGGCCCCGGCGATGGCGACCGGCTGCGGCCGGGTCGGCAGGTCGCGGAACGCGACCCGGACCTGTCCGGTGTCGACGAACCGCGCCTTGAAGGCCGGAAAGTCCTGCGTGTGCCAGTGGGCGCAGTGATCGCAGGTGGTCGAAAGATAGACCGTCAGGGTCACCGGCGCCGTCGCCGACCCCATGGTCCGGTCGCCGTCGCGGATCGGCTCCACCGTCTGGGCCAGCGCCATCGACGGCGCGGCGATCGCGACCACCAGGGTCAGCAGCAGTCGCGAAAGCCGCGTCATCGGCGGATCAGCCCTTGGCCAATTCGGCGTCGATCGCCTTGGACAGGTCGGCCAGGCTGGTGCCCGACTGCGAGCCCGGGGTGATCACCTTGACGTCGTTGACGAAGAAGGTCGGGGTGCCCTCCACGCCGGCGGCGAAGGCGGCCTTGGCGCGCTCGTCGGCAGCGGCGATGGCGGCCTCGTCGGTGATGCATTCCTGGATGCGTTCGTTGCTCAGGCCGGCGCCGTTGCCGACGCGGAACAGGGTGGCGCGGGGGTCGCCCTGCATCTCGGCCTGGCTGGCCAGCAGCTCATGGACGACGTCGAAATATTTGTCCTCGCCGGCGCAGCGGGCGATCAGGAAGCCGGCGATGGCGACCTCGGCCGGCGGCGTCGGGATCTCGCGGAAGACGTAGCGCACCTTGTTGGTGTCGACGTAGCGGGTCTTGAAGCCTTCCCAGTTCTCGGACTGCCAGGCGGCGCAGACGTGGCAGGTGACCGAGGCGTATTCGACCACCGTGACCTTGGCTCCCTCGGCCGCGCCGATGGCCATGTCGCCCGCGGCCGCGCCGCCGGCTCCGCCGCTGTTGCAGCCGGCCAGGGCGACCATGGCGGTCAGGGCCGCGGCGGTCATCGCCGCGCGGCGGCTCATCGCGGCGTATCGGGTCGTGGCGCTCATGGAGTCGTCCTCATTGGCTCGGGGATGAAAGCATCGCGCGATTCCCCCGGAAATGCGCGCACAGGGGTTTTCGAGAACAGAAGCGGCGGAGTTTTGTCAATCGCCCGCACGGTGGCGTCCCTTGTCCGGATCGCCCAGCACGGCGCGGCCCAGACGCTCCAGCGGGCCTCTCAGCGGATCGGGCGCGTCGGCCACCGACGCCTTGAGCTCGGCCTCCTGATGCGCCGGAAGCGGGCGCGGCGTGGCGCGGGCCCGGACCGGCGGGGCCAGGCCGAGGGGTGGCTTGACCGGTCCCTGGGCAATCCTCAGCTTCTCGACGCTGCCCGGGCCGAGGAACAGATTCACCCGCTGCAGTATGTCCTCCGACTGGTGCTGCACCAGCAGGGCGGCCGGCCCGGCCACGCGCAGCTCCAGCGTCCCGCCGGCGCCGGCCCGCCCCTTGGTCAGTTTCTGCGGCCGCGTCACCCGGGCCAGCCGCTCGCCGACGATCTCGGTCCAGCGCGGCTCCAGCGCCGAGGCCCCGCGCCCGAACTTGGCGTCCAGTTCCTTGATCAGCCCCTGCAAGGCCCGTCCGGCCTTCGGCGCCGGCCGCGGGGCCGGACGCGTGCGCCTGCGAGACAGGATTTCGCGGACCTCGGCGTCGGTGGGCAGCATGCGGGCCATTTCCGGTTTATAGCGCGGGGAATGCCCCCCGTCCCGGTTCACGTCCCCGCGCCTGCCGCCGCTCCCGCCGCCGCCGTGCGGGCGGCCCTGCTGGACTGGTACGACGCCAACCGCCGCGTCCTCGTCTGGCGCCCGGCGCCGGGCCGCGACCGCCCCGACCCCTACCGCGTCTGGCTGTCGGAGGTGATGCTGCAGCAGACCACCACGCCGCATGCGGCACCCTATTTCCTCGCCTTCACCGCCCGCTGGCCGACCGTGTCCGACCTCGCCGCCGCCGCCGACGCCGAGGTCATGGCCGCCTGGGCCGGGCTCGGCTACTACGCCCGCGCCCGCAACCTGCTGGCCTGCGCCCGCGCCGTCGCCGACCAGCACGGCGGGGTCTTCCCCGACAGCGAGGCCGGCCTGCTCGCTCTGCCCGGGGTGGGCGCCTATACCGCCGCCGCGGTCGCCGCCATCGCCTTCGACCGCCCGGCCAATGCCGTCGACGGCAATGTCGAGCGGGTCATGGCCCGGCTGTTCGCCGTCGAAACCCCGCTGCCGGCGGCCAAGCCGGAGCTCAGGCGGCTGGCGGCGACGCTGGTGGCGGACGACCGCCCCGGCGACTGGGCCCAGGCTCTGATGGACCTCGGCGCCACCGTCTGCCGGCCCGGCCGCCCGCAGTGCGAGCGCTGTCCGCTGACCGCATGGTGCGCCGCCTTCCAGTCCGGCGCGCCGGGGCGCTATCCGTTGAGGACGAAGAAGGCCGACCGCCCGCGTCGCCGGGGGGTGGCCTGGGTGCTGCGCGACGGGGCCGGCCGGGTGGCCCTCGTCCAGCGACCGGAGAAGGGGCTGCTCGGCGGTATGCTGGGCCTGCCGACGTCCGACTGGTCCGCCGATCCCGTCGAGCCCCTCCCGCCCGCCTCCGCCACGTGGCGCGAGGCTGGCGCCGTCGAGCACGTCTTCACCCATTTCGCCCTGACGCTTGAGGTCCGGGCGGGCGAGGGGCGGGCGGGGGAGGGCGTCGGCCCGTTCGTCTGGACGCCGGTGGACGAGGCCCTGGCCTCGCTGCCCACCGTCTTCCGCAAGGCGCTGGAACGCGGCCTGTCCGACTGACCGTTACTGCATCCCCGCGCGGACCTCGGCCCGCAGGGTGTCGATCGACCGCAGGCCCTGATCGGATTTGAAGCGCCAATAGGTCCAGCCGTTGCAGGCCGGGGCGTTCTCAAACAGGGCGCCCATCTTGTGGATCGAACCGCTCAGCGTGCCCGAGACCAGCGAACCATCGGCCCGGACCCGGGCCTCGCGCTCCCCCTTGGGGCAGTACAGCCGGTCGCCCGGCCGCAGCAGGCCGGCCTCGACCAGCGCCCCGAACGGCACCTTGGGCTCGGCCCGCTTGGAGCCCATCACGGCCAGGTCCTCCGGCGCCGCCGGGATCACCGCCTTGATCCGCTTTTCAGCGACCTTGGCGTAACCCTCGTCGCGCTCGATGCCGATGAAATGCCGACCCAGCCGCTTCGCCGCCGCGCCGGTCGTGCCGGTGCCGAAGAACGGGTCCAGCACGATGTCGCCGGGCCGTGTCGCGGCCAGCAGCACCCGGTGCAGCAGGGCCTCGGGCTTCTGCGTCGGATGCGCCTTCTTGCCGTCGGCGTCCTTGATCCGCTCCTCGCCGGTGCACAGGGCGAAGGTCCAGTCCGAGCGCATCTGGGTGTCTTCGTTGAAGGCCTTCAGCGCGTCGTAGTTGAAGGTGTACCGCTTCTGCTCGCGGCTGCGCGCGGCCCAGATCAGGGTCTCGTGGGCGTTAGTGAAGCGCGTGCCCTTGAAGTTCGGCATCGGGTTCGACTTGCGCCAGATGATGTCGTTCAGCACCCAGAAGCCGAGGTCCTGGATCGCCGAGCCGAGGCGGAAGACATTGTGATAGCTGCCGATCACCCAGATCGAGCCCTCCGGCTTCAGCACCCGGCGGCATTCGGTCAGCCAGGCCCGGGTGAAGGCGTCATAGGTCGCGAAGCTGTCGAACTTGTCCCAGTCGTCATCAACCGCGTCGACCAGGCTGTTGTCCGGCCGCAAAAGATCGCCGCCCAGTTGCAGATTATAGGGCGGGTCGGCGAAGACCATGTCGACGGAGGCGTCGGGCAGGCCCTTCAGCACCTCGATGCAGTCGCCCCTCAGAACGACGTCGGTCTTTAACCCGGACATATCCACTCGGCCCCGTACAGCTTGAACAGCGAGTGGTGAATCATCGCGGTTAAGGGCGGGTTAGCTTGAGGCCCTTTCGGAACGAACAAGGGTCGACCTGTGTTGGGCAGGCTCCTCCCCGAAAGTAGCCCGATGCTCCTGCTCGTCTTCCTCCAGCGCCTCTTCTCCTTTGTCTCGCTGGCCATTCTCGGCCTGGCCGGCTGGCTGCTGTGGCGGTGGTATGACGCCTGGCACGTGGCGGAAACCCTCGGTCTTGAAGAACCTTCGCGCGCCCCCTTGTGGTGGGGCGCGGGCCTGCTGGCCTTCAGCCTGCTGGGTCGTTTCCCGGTGCTGATGTTGCTGGGGCGGGGCGGGGCGACGTCGCCGCCGCGCCGCGCCGGGGGCCGCGAGGTCGTAGGCGCCGACGGCGCCGTGCTGAACGTCGAGCTGGAAGGCACCGCCGACGGGCCGATCCTGCTCTTCACCCATGGCTGGGCCCTTTCGGCGCGCATCTGGGCCGAGGCGCGGGCCGAATTGGGTGGACGCTTCGGCCTCGCCTTCTGGGACCTGCCCGGGCTGGGCCGCTCGGGCCGCCCGCCCGCGGGCTATTCGATCGAGGGCTTCGCCGAGGATCTGCACGCCGTCATCGACAGCCTGCCAGCGGACCGCCCGCTCATCCTCGTCGGCCACAGCATCGGCGGCATGACAGTGCAGACCTTCTGCGCCCGCCATCCCGAACTGCTGAACAATCGGGTGGCCGCCATCGTGCTGGAGAACACCACCCACACCAATCCGCTGGAGACGATGCTGTTCTCGCGGGTGCTCAAGCCGATGCAGCCGGTCATCGAGGTGATGTCGAAGGTCTCGACGGTCGTGTCGCCGGTGATCTGGCTGGTGAACTGGCAGTCCTGGCTCAGCGGCGCGACCCATCTGGCCACCCGCATCGCCGGCTTCGGCGCCCGGCCGACGCGCGAACAGTTGGACCGCACGGCCCTGCTGATCACCAAGAGCTCGCCCGCGGTCCAGGCGCGTGGCAACCTCGCCATGATCCACTGGTCGATCACCGGCGACCTGCCGCTGATCGACGTCCCGGCCCTGGTCTTCGCCGGCGGGCGCGACCTGATCACCAAGGACCACGCCGGCGAGACCATCGCCGCCGCCCTGCCGCAGGGCCGGCTGGTCCGGGTCGAGGACGCCGGCCACATGGGTCCGGTCGAGAAGTCGGCCTTCTACAACGAGCAGATCGAGGACTTCGCCGGTTTCGTCCATCTGCTGGCCAGCCGCGCCGCCGCGCCCTCGGGTCGCTCCTTCCTGTCGCCGGACGCCGATCTGGCCCCACCGGCGCCTGCCCAGGAACCGGGCGACAGGGATGCTCCGACCGTTCCCGGGATGACCGCGCCGCGCCCCATCTGAGACGGCCGCTGCCGCCCTGCCAACCGGTACCCTGTCATCCCGGCCAAACCCGGTCATGCCCTGCCATCCCGCGCACGCCGAACCCCGGGCGCACGCCCCAAAAAGGGTCATTGCGTCCGATTCTGACGCGGGCGCGTGCTTCCATGTCGGCATGGGAGGCGAAGGCCGTCGTGCGCGGCCCGAGTCCTCCCGTGCGGCGTCATGACTTCCCAACAGGGGCGTGGGAGCAGGGAACGAAAGTGTCGGGATGGCAGGGTTTCGAGATTTTTGGGTGACAGGGTCCGGCGCGACACCGGAACCGTCACGGCCGCTCACGTTTTGTTACGCTCAGCCTCGCCTTGCCGCGCCTCGCGCGCTAAGCGGGGCCATGCACCGCGTGCGGAGCGAGTCCGCCGCGATCGATCACGGCTCAGGGGCTGGTAAATGACTCAGTGGGTGTACGGCTTCGGCGGCGGGTCCGCCGATGGCGACGCGTCGATGAAGAATCTTCTCGGCGGCAAGGGCGCGAACCTCGCCGAGATGTCGTCGCTGGGCCTGCCGGTGCCGCCGGGCTTCACCATCACGACCGAGGCCTGCGTCCACTATTTCACCAATGGCCAGAGCTATCCGGCGGACCTCGCCGAACAGGTCGTCGCCGGTCTGAAGACCGTCGAGGCCGTCGTCGGCAAGACCTTCGGCGATGCGAAGAACCCCCTGCTGGTCTCGGTCCGCTCGGGCGCCCGGGCGTCCATGCCGGGCATGATGGACACGGTCCTCAACCTCGGCCTCAACGACGAGACGGTCGAGGGCCTGGCGGCGCTCAGCGGCGACCGACGCTTCGCCTTCGACAGCTACCGTCGCTTCATCACCATGTATTCGAACGTCGTGCTGGGCCTGTCGCACGACGACTTCGAAGAGGTTCTGGACGATCACAAGGACCGGCTCGGCGTCACCATCGACACCGACCTGTCGGCCGCCGACTGGGAGAAGGTAGTCGCCGAATACAAACAGGTGGTCGAGGACCGTCTGGGTCGGCCCTTCCCGCAGGATCCCAACGACCAGCTGTGGGGCGCGGTTTCGGCCGTCTTCGCCAGCTGGATGAACGACCGGGCCAAATTCTACCGCCGCATGCACGACATCCCCGAGAGCTGGGGCACGGCCGTCAATGTGCAGTCCATGGTCTTCGGCAACATGGGCGACACCTCGGCCACCGGCGTGGCCTTCACCCGCAACCCGTCCACCGGCGAGGCGAAGCTGTACGGCGAATTCCTGATCAACGCCCAGGGCGAGGACGTCGTCGCCGGCATCCGCACGCCGCAGTCGCTGACCCGGGCCGGTCGTGAGGAAATGGGCGAGACCGCCCCCTCGATGGAAGAGGCCATGCCGGTGGTCTTCGCCGAGTTCGTCGATGTCGTCGGCAAGCTCGAAACCCACTATCGCGACATGCAGGACATCGAGTTCACGGTCGAACAGGGCCGACTGTGGATGCTGCAGACCCGCAACGGCAAGCGCACCGCCAAGGCGGCGCTCAAGGTGGCGGTCGATCTGGCGGCTGAAGGGGTGATCTCGCAGGAGGAGGCCATCGGCCGCGTAGAGCCCTCGGCCCTCGACCAGCTGCTGCACCCGACGCTCGATCCGCAGGCCGAGCGCAAGGTCGTCGCCGCCGGTCTTCCGGCCTCGCCAGGCGCCGCGACCGGCAAGATCTGTTTCGACGCCGACGAGGCCGAGCGGCTGGCCCAGCTCGGCGACGCCGTCATCCTCGTGCGCGAGGAGACCAGCCCTGAGGATATCCATGGCATGCACGCGGCGCGCGGCATCGTCACCGCCCGCGGCGGCATGACCAGCCACGCGGCGGTGGTCGCCCGCGGCATGGGCCGTCCCTGCGTCTCCGGCGCCGGCGAGATCCACATCGACGAAAAGGCCGGGACCTTCACCGCCCGCGGCCGCGTCTTCAAGGCCGGCGAGATCATCACCATCGACGGCTCCAAGGGCGAGGTGCTGGACGGCGCCGTGGCCATGATCGAGCCCGAGCTGACCGGCGACTTCCAGACCCTGATGGCCTGGGCCGACAAGGTCCGACGCCTGCGCGTCCGCGCCAACGCCGAGACGCCGCTGGACGCCCGGACCGCCCGCGGCTTCGGCGCCGAGGGCATCGGCCTGTGCCGCACCGAGCATATGTTCTTCGACGACGCCCGCATCGCCGCCGTGCGCGAGATGATCCTCGCCGATGACGAGGCCGGGCGTCGCGCCGCCCTGGCGAAGATCGCGCCGTTCCAGAAGTCGGACTTCGTCGAGCTGTTCCAGATCATGGCCGGCCTGCCTGTCACGGTGCGGCTGCTCGACCCGCCCCTGCACGAATTCATCCCTCACACCGACGCCGAGATCGACGCCCTGGCCGAGACGCAGGGTCTCGACGCCGCCAAGCTGAAGCGCCGGGCAAAGGAGCTGCACGAGACCAACCCCATGCTCGGTCACCGCGGCTGCCGCCTCGGCGTGGCTTATCCCGAGATCTATGAGATGCAGGTCCGCGCCATCCTCGAGGCGGCGCTGGAGGTGCAGGCGACGTCGGGCCAGGCTCCGCTGCCCGAGATCATGCACCCGCTGGTCGCCCTCGGTCTGGAGATGAAATACCTGCGCGAGCTGACCGACCGGGTCGCCCGCGAGGTCTTCGCCGAAACCGGCCAGTCGATCGCCTATCTGGTCGGCACCATGATCGAACTGCCGCGCGCGGCCCTGCGCGCGGGGGACCTGGCCGAGCACGCCGAGTTCTTCTCCTTCGGCACCAACGACCTGACCCAGACCACCTTCGGGATCAGCCGCGACGACTCCGGCCGCTTCCTGCAGGCCTATCTCGACAAGGGCATCTTCGAGACCGACCCGTTCGTCCGGCTCGACCGCGACGGCGTCGGCGACCTGATCCGCATCGCCGCCGAGCGCGGCGGGGCGGCCCGTCCGGACATCAAGATGGGCATCTGCGGCGAACATGGCGGCGACCCGTCCTCGATCGCCTTCTGCGAGGAGGTCGGTCTGGCCTACGTCAGCTGCTCGCCCTACCGCGTGCCCATCGCCCGCCTCGCCGCCGCCCAGGCCGCGCTGAACCACCGGGCCGGAACGGAACAGGAGAAGGACCGCTAGCAGGCGAACGCCGTTACAAGGTCACAGGAATGTCATGATTGGCGTACCGGCGTCTGTGCCTTGTAACGCACAGGGGATCGCAAGTTGTTTTCCGCCTCTGGAACGCCCCAACGTTCATCCCATTTGTTTCCCGCTGGATGGGGCCGGTCACAACGGTAGTGACCACATCTAGAGGATACAGAAACAATGCGTAACGTTCTTCTCGCGACTGCCGCTCTTACTCTGATCGCCGGACCGGCGATGGCCCAGAGCTTCAACGACCCGCAGTGGACCGGCTCGGTCGGCTACACCCACCTCGACAGCGGCGACGAAAGCCTCGGCGCCGTCACCGGCCGCGTCGGCGCCAAGGTCTCGCAATACATCGGCGTCGAGGCTGAAGCCTCGTTCGGCGTCAAGGACGAGGACATCACCGTCGCCGGCGTCGACGGCACGGTCGAGCACGACTACGACGCCGCCGTCTATGCGGTCGCCTCGGTCCCGGTCAGTCCGAACCTCGAACTGTTCGGCCGCGTCGGCTACGGCACGACCTCGATCAAGGCCGACGTCGCCGGCTTCACCGCTGAAGAAGACGGCGAAAGCGTCAACTACGGCGCCGGCGCCAACTACTTCTTCGACGGCCAGAACGGCGTCCGCGCCGACTGGACCCGCCGGGACTTCCAGGACGACGCCGGTGGTGAGATCGACACCTATGGTCTCAGCTTCGTTCGCCGCTTCTAATACCCGAAACGACGAAGGCCCGCGGCGATCGCCGCGGGCCCTTCCCGTCGATGGCGTGGCTTCAGGCGACGCCGGGCTGCAGCGCCCACCGCATCGAACCTTCGCCGAACGGTTTGAAGAACAGGTCGCGGTAGCGCTCGAACACCTCGACAATCCGGTTGGCCAGATCCTGGGCGACAGTCTCGCCGCGCTGGCGCTTCATCGCGGCGACGCACTGGACCACGTCCTTCTGATGCGCCGATCCGCCCATGCGTTTCAGCACCGCGGCGATGTCCTGGGCCAACGGATCGATCTGCGCAGCCCATGGATTGGTGTTCTGAGTCATTCGGGACGCCCCCTTGTTCTCGACACAGAAGAACCGGTCGCAAATACGGGCAGGGGATGCAAGCGTGACCGCAAATTCGTGATCGAGGCGAACGGCCGGGAGCCGTTCGGCTCCGGCAGCGTTACTGCTGCATGATCGGGACCCGTTTCTGCCTGCTCGCCGTCGTCGCTGTCGCCGCCTGCGGTGACGGCGAGGCCAATCCGCCGACCCAACCGGCCTCCCCCATCGACACGCCGGAGGCCGCCGCCCCCCCGCCGGCCGCATCCCCGGGCGTGGGGTCCGTCATGCCGGGCAGCGGCCCGCGCAGCTTCGTCGGTCGCTGGACCGCCGACGTCTCATGGTGTTCGAACACCACCGGGCCGGAACGCCCGATCGAGATCACCACCACCCGCTTCGAAGGCTATGAAAACAGCTGCGCCATTGGCTCGGTCGACCAGATCGCAGACGGCTACGAAGCGGGCCTGACCTGCACCGCGGAAGGCGTTGTCTCCAGAGAGCGCGTCCGCCTCTCGGTGACCGGCCAGACCCTGCGCCTGACCTGGCTGAACCGCGACAATGCGCTCGTTACTCTGACCAAATGCACGACGCTTGAAGATACCCCCGCGCCGGGCCCCTAGCTGCTGAACAGGAAATGCATGACGTCGCCGTCCTTGACGACATAGCTCTTGCCCTCGGCCCGCATCTTCCCGGCCTCCTTCGCCCCCTGTTCGCCCTTGAGGGCCACGAAGTCGGTGTAGGCGATGGTCTCGGCGCGGATGAAGCCCTTCTCAAAGTCCGTGTGGATCACCCCCGCCGCCTGCGGCCCGGTCGCTCCGATCGGGATGGTCCAAGCCCGCGCCTCCTTGGGGCCGACAGTGAAATAGGTCTGCAGGCCCAGCAGGGCGTAGGCCTCGCGAATGAGCCGGTTCAGGCCCGGCTCCTCCAGACCCATGCTCTCGAGGAATTCGGCCTGCTCTGCGGCGTCGAGCACGGCCAGTTCGGAGTCGATCTTGGCCGAGATCACCACGGCCTTGGCGTTGTCGGCGGCGGCGCGTTTGGCCACCAGATCCGACAGCTCGTTGCCCTTGTCGGCGGAGCCCTCATCGACGTTGGCGACATAGAGGGCGGGCAGGGAGGTCAGCAGCTGCAGCATGTGCCACGCCTTCTCGTCCTCCTTGTCGACCTTGACGACGCGAGCGGGCTTGCCGGCGCGCAGCGGCGTCAGGGCCATGTTGATCAGCCGCAGAGTCGTCTGGGCCTCCTTGTCGCCGCCCTTGGCCTTCTTCTCGACGTTGACCACGCGCTTCTCGAGGCTCTCAAGGTCGGCGAGCATCAGTTCGGTCTCGATAATCTCGAGATCCGAAATCGGGTCGATGCGGTTCTCGACGTGGGTGATGTCGTCATCGACGAAGCAGCGGGCGACGAAGGCCACGGCGTCGCAGTCGCGAATATTGGCCAGGAACTGATTGCCCAGACCCTCGCCCTTGGATGCGCCGCGCACCAGGCCGGCGATGTCGACGAAGGTGATCCGCGACGGGATGATCTCTTTCGAGCCGGCGATCTCGGCCAGCACGTCAAGGCGCGGTTCCGGCACCGCCACGTCGCCGGTGTTCGGCTCAATGGTGCAGAAAGGATAGTTGGCCGCCTGGGCCGCCGCCGTCTTGGTGAGGGCGTTGAACAGGGTGGACTTGCCGACGTTGGGCAGGCCGACGATCGCGACTTTCAGGGCCATGGGGGCGGGATTTTCCTAGGTGAGCGCGAGCCTTTAGCGGGTCGCGACCGATTTGTCAGGCTCGGGTGATCAACGCTGTCAGGGCTTGGGCGGGCCGTCGTGAGCGAGCGCCGGCTGGCCGACCCTGGCGATGACCTCGACCGGGGGCGCCGCAGCGAAGGTCAGGGTCAGGGGGACGGTGTCCCCGGCTCTCAGGGGCTCGGCGACGCCGAGCAGCATAATGTGATTGCCGCCGGGCTTCAGTTCGACCGCCTGACCTGCCGGAAGGGCCAGACCGTCCTTGAGCTCCCGCATCATCATCATATTGCTCTCGATCCGGCTCTCGTGGATCTGGGTCCGGCCCGCGGCCGGCGTGGCGGCGCTGACGAGCCGATCGTCGGCGCTCGCGGTGAGGGTCAGATAACAGCCGGTGGTCTGCCGTCCGACCGGCGTAGGGCGGCACAGCGCCTCCGAGACCTGAACGGCCCCCGCCGCGCTGGAAGCGGCCTTTTCCCCGGAGGTGCAGGCCGCGAGGCCGGCGATGGCGAGCAGGGCGATAGATAACGGGGCGCGGGCCATCGGTAGCCTTTCAGGAGGACGCGGCGGTCTATCGTCCGGATCAGGCGTCCGCAAGGCGGCGGCCTGTCGCGCGGTCAGCCTTCGCCGCGGGCCGCCTGCCTGGGACTGAATTTGGGTGCGGGCGCCAGTCTCATGACCTCGGCCTGGTAGCGGTCGTCGTCCCCGGCCATGGCGAAGGGCAGGGCGTCGGCCAAGGCGGTCAGCATCGGCGCCAGCCAGGCCTGGTCGGCCTTGTGAAAGTCGCTGAGGACATAGCCATGGACCAGCTGGGGCTCGCCTGGATGGCCGATTCCCATCCGGCCGCGGCGGAAGTCGGGCCCGAGCTGGCTGATCAGGGACCGGACGCCGTTCTGGCCGGCCGCGCCTCCGCCGCTCTTCATCCGGAACCGGCCGGGGGCAAGGTCGATCTCGTCGTGAAAGACAACGACCTGTGGGGGCTGCACCTTGTAGAAGCGCGCCGCCTCGGCCACCGCCCGCCCGCTCTCGTTCATATAGGTTTGCGGCTTCATCAACAGGATGCGCTCGCGCCCGGAGGCGGTCTCGACCTCCCCCTCGCGAATGACCGACTGGAATTTCGCGCGCTCGGGTCCGAACGACCAGCGCCGTGCGATTTCGTCCACGGCCATGAAGCCGATGTTGTGGCGGTTGCCCTGGTATTTCGGCCCCGGATTGCCGAGGCCGGCGATGATAATCATGGCGGGTTCCGGAAAAGGAAACGGCCCCGTCCGTCGCCGGATGGGGCCGTTCCAGTAGCAGCTTGTCGCGAGGGGATCAGCCCTCGGCGGTGTCTTCCGTCGTTTCGGACTCGCCGGCGGCGGCCTGTTCCGTTGCTTCGACCTCGGCGGCCACTTCGGCGTCATGCGCTTCATCGGCGGCGGCCGAGATGGCGGCCGAAGAGGTCTTGATCGAGGCGATCACGAAGTCACGGTCGGTGATGGTCGGCTCGACGTCCTTGGTGCCCTTGAGGTCGGTCCAGCGGATGGTGTCGCCCAGCTTGTGGCCGGCCAGATCGACGATCAGGTCTTCCGGGATGTGGTCGGCGCGGACCTTGACCTCGACCGAGTGACGGACGACTTCCAGCGAGCCGCCCTGACGGAAGGCCTCGCACTGGTCCTGGTTGATGAAGTGAACCGGGATTTCGATCTTGATCGTCTGCTTTTCGCTGACGCGCATCAGGTCGAAATGCAGCGGACGGTCCGACACCGGGTCGAACTGGACGTCGCGGGCGATGACCGGCTGGGTCTCGTCGCCGTACTTCAGGGTCACCAGGTGGCCCAGCAGCTTGCCGGTGTAGAGCGACTTGCGGAAGTCGCGCTCGTTCACCGAGATGGCCACGGGAGCCTTGTCGCCGCCGTACAGCACGCCGGGGACCATGCCCGCGCGACGCGCGGCGCGGGCGCCGCCAGTGCCGACGCCGTCACGGACATCAACGTTCAGAATGATCTCGGCCATCTGGCTCGCCTCAACAAACAGAAACGCCGCGCTGCGTAATCGCCCGCGCGGCGGGGTTCAAACCCTCGAATTCAAGAGCGCGGGCTATTACACGCAGACGACGGGCGACGCAACCGTTCTGGCGCGCATCGCGCCAGTGGATCAACCTTCGCCGTTCAGGGCCGCGGTCGCCGAGGTCGAAGCCGCTGCGGCGTCGGCCGCCACTGGAGTCTGGACCGCCTCCGGCGTGGAGCCCGCGACCTCGGCCGGGGACACCGCCACCGGCGAGGTCTTGATGTTCTGCGATGTGCAAACGGCGAGATCGCGGGCCACGTGCCGGCCGACACAGAAGATGTCCTCGTAACTGGGACGTGAGGCCGCTAGGCACTGGAAGAGCATCAGCTTGGACATGTTGAAACAGAATTCGCTGTTCTGCTCGACCGTCAGCGCCTCGGTGTTGGCGCGGGCGTCCTCACCGCCGGCTCCGAGCGCCGCGAGGGCGGCCAGCGCCAGCGAGCGAACCACGGCCGGGGTGTACGGAGCCCCTTCACGCGACGGCGTCACGGTTAGTCCGGATCCGGCGTGGGCGGCGGCGAACAGTCGCGCCGATTCCTCGGCCGACGGCAGCATCTGGACGGCGGACAATTCCTTGGCGCCCTGGAGGCGCACGGCGCGGTCCGCCACAGGCGCGGTGGCCCAGCGACGGCGGGGGTCGGACCGGCCCTGGATGGTGTAGGCGTCCTCCTCAACGGCGTCGGCGATCGACAGCATGGTCGCCGCGTCACGGCCGATGGCGTCGACGATCAGGCCCGCCGCCGCGTCGGCGCCCGGAAGCGTGGCGGCATAAGCCGGGTCGGCGGTGATACGGGCCACCATCTCCTGACGGATCGTCGGATCGACGGCGAAGGTCCGGACACCCTCGACGAACTCGGGCGACTGCAGGGCGAGGATCGACCCATAGGCGATCATTCCGCGCGACAGCTGGGCCGGCTCGTAGGAGGCTCCCTTGCGGATCGCCGCCTGGATAGCATCGGCGCTGGAGAAGCCGGCCTCGATGGTGGCGGCCTCGCGCATGAAGGCGACATAGATGGAGGCCGCCTCGGCCACGCCTTGGTTGAGCGTCAAGGCGGGTGGGGGCGGCGGAGGCGGCGCCGGCTCCGGTTCGGGCTCGGGTGTCGCGCAGGCGGCGAGCACGGACACAGCGAGGACGGCGGCCAACGACAGCCCCCGGCGAAAACGAGCCTCAAGCATAGGACTATTCCCCAATTCGACGCGGCGTTCCGTCAGACGCCGGAGCCTTGGCGGCCCTTATAACGCGGTCGAATCGGTTCTCCGAGCGTTAATCCCAGCTTGACTGCAACGACCGCGCAAGGCCGGCGGCTAGTCGCCGGATGCCTGTGCGGGGCGCGAGTTCAGCCTCTCCGTCAGGGACGGCTCCCGCGCGGTTGGCGCGGCCGGAGGTGTAGCTGGCGGAATCGTGATCAGCGCCGGACGGGTGAGCGGCGGAGTGATCACGATCAGTGCGGCCGTTTCAGGGGCGGGTTCCGCAGTGACGTCCGAAACCGTCACGACGGCCGCCGGCATGGCTGCGCCCCGCGAACAAGTGGCCAGATCCCGGACGATATGGCGACCAAGGCAGAACATGTCCTCGTAGTTGGGACGGGAGGCCGCCAGGCACTGGAACAGATTCAGTTTGGACATGGTCAGGCAGCCCTGGCTGACCTGGTCGAACTGCAGGGCGTCGGTGTTGGCGCGGGCGTTCTCACCCGCATAGCCAAGCGAGGCGAGGGCGGCGAGCGCCAGGGCGTTGACCACCGCCGCTGGATAGGGCGGCTGTCGCGGTTCGCCGCTGACCGGCAGGCCGCCGCCGCCGCTGTGGGCGGCCGCAAACAGGCGGGAGGTTTCCCCGGTCGACGGCCGCACGGCGGTCGAGCGCGACTTCGCGGCCTCGAGCCGGCCGGCACGGTCGCTGACATCGGCCACGCCCCAGGAGCGACGTGGGTCGTAGCGGGCCTGGATGGCGTAGGCGTCGTTTTCGATCGAGTCCGCCGCCCGGCTGAGCGCGCCGATGTCCGCTCCAAGCGTCGCCATGACCAGTCCGGCCGCCGCTGCTGCTCCGGGGAGGCGTGTAGCGCGAGCGGGGTCGGCGACGATGTCCGCGACCAGCTGCTCGCGCGCGGCCCGGCCGCCGCCCAACGAGCGGACACCGGCGACAAACTCAGGCGACTGCAGGGCGAGGATGGAGGCGTAGGCCACAAGGCCCCGGGAGATCTGGTCAGGATCATAGGACGCGCCTTGGTGAAGAGCGGCCTGGATCTGCTCCGGGCTGGTGAAGCCGCCCTGGATGGCGGCCATGTCCCGACTGAACGCCATATAGACGGCCGCGGCCTCCACAACGCTCTGGTTCAGGCTGATCGGCGGCGGGGCCGCCGCGGCGATGACCGCGGCCTCATAGGCCACACGCGCGGCCTCTTTCTCCGCTTCGGTCGGGCCGGTTGCGCAACTGGCGAGAAAGGCGACCGCGAGCGCGGCTGCGGAAAAACGGCCACGAGGAAAAGCCTGGCGCATCGGAACTCCTTGGATAACCAGCGGCCATGAACGCCTGTTCTGAGGACGCAAATGGGGCGGCGGAGATCGGGTTCCGGACTTAGTCGAACAGTTTCGAGACGGATTCCTCGTTCGCGATCCTGCGGATAGCCTCGCCAATGAGCGGAGCGACGGCCACGCGGCGGATTTTGCTGCAGGTCAGGACTTCGTGAGGCTGTTCGATCGAGTCGGTGATGACCAGCTCCTTCAACGGCCCGTCGGCGACGCGCTGGACGGCCGGGCCAGAGAGGACACCGTGGCTGATGTAGGCCGAGACCTCGGTCGCGCCCTTGTCGATCAATGCCTTGGCCGCGTTCACGAGGGTGCCGCCGGAATCGACGATGTCGTCGAACAGGATACAGCGCCGGCCTTCGACATCGCCGATGATGTTCATGACCTCGCTCTCGCCCGCCTTGGCGCGGCGTTTGTCGACGATGGCGAGATCGGCGTCGAGGCGGCTGGCGAGGGATCGCGCCCGGACCACGCCGCCGACGTCGGGGGAGACGATCATCAGATCATCTCCGAGCGGATAGTGTTGCCGGATGTCCTGGGCCAGCACCGGAGTGGCGACCAGGTTGTCGGTGGGGATGTCGAAGAAGCCCTGGATCTGGCCGGCGTGCAGATCCATGGTCAGGACCCGGTCGGCGCCGGCCCGGGTGATCAGATTGGCCACCAGCTTGGCCGAGATGGGTGTCCGTCCGCCGGTCTTCCGGTCCTGACGGGCATAGCCGAAATAGGGCATCACCGCCGTGATCCGCCGGGCCGAGGCCCGCACGAGGGCGTCGGTGATTATCAGCAGTTCCATCAGATTGTCGTTGGCGGGGTAGCTGGTCGACTGCAGGATGAAGACGTCCTCGCCGCGGACGTTCTCCTCGATCACGGCGAAGACCTCGTTGTCGGCGAACCGCTTCACCTGCGCCTTTGTCAGGGGCATATCGAGGTGATCCGCGATGGCCTGGGACAGCGTCCGGTTGGAGTTGCCAGAAAGCAGCTTCATGTCCGGTCATCCTTTCGCCGTCATCGCCCGGCTCACAATGCCGCCGTCGCGCTGGCGCGCTACATATCAGGGGACGGCTCAGCCACAAGGCGCGGCGAGTCATTTAGGTAACTTCTTCCCGCATTGGCGCGGGGTTGCCGGCTGGTGTAGAGATCGCGTCTCGTTTTTCGGGGGCGTCGACGGGTCGACGCCCGCCGGCCCGTTATGTTGAGGTCGTCCTTGCCTGCTTCGAAATTCCGCACCGGCCTGATCCTCTCGGCCGTGGCCGTGTCAGCCCTGACGATTTCGGCCTGCGCCGGCCGTGACCGGCCCCGTCTGGCCTATGAGGAGCGCCCGGTCGAGGCGCTCTACAACACCGGCTACGAGCGGCTGGAGCAGGGCCGCTGGAACGACGCCATCGACTATTTCCAGGAGGTCGAGCGCCAGCATCCGTATTCGGAATGGTCGCGGCGTTCGATCCTGATGCAGATCTACGCCTCCTACCAAAGCAGCGATTACGCCGAGGCGATCGCGGCGTCGGACCGGTTCATCCAGCTGTTTCCCGGCAATCCAAGCGCGCCCTATGCCTTCTATATGAAGGCCCTGTCCAACTTCGAGCAGATTACCGACGTGGGCCGGGACCAGGGCTATGCCCAAGCGGCTCTCGACGGATTGAAGGATGTGCAGCGCCGCTATCCCGGCACCTCCTACGCCATCGACGCCACGGTCAAGATCGACATGGTCAACGACCAGCTGGCCGGCAAGGAGATGGAGATCGGCCGCTACTACCAACGCGCCGGTCAGCCGCTGGCGGCGCTGAACCGTTACAAGTCGGTGATCGAGAACGAAGCCTATCAGCGCACCTCGCACACGCCGGAGGCCCTGTACCGGTTGGTCGAGGTCAATCTGGTGCTCGGCCTCAAGGAAGAGGCGACCCGCAACGGCGCGGTGCTGGGCTTCAACTATCCGGGCAGCCCCTGGTACGCCGAGGCCTACGCCCTGCTGTCGGAAGACGGCCGCCAGCCCGAGGTCGCCCCGACCGGCGAGCGTGAAAGCTGGCTGCGCCGGATCATTCCCGGCTGACGTTTCCGGTATGTTCCTCTAACCTCGGGCTTTACCCGGGGGGCGAAAGGCCAGCATTCTCCGGCGTCGCCAGAGAGATCGATTCGCTTGCCTCATCCTGATCCCTGCGCCCTCGGCCCCGTGACCCCAGACCGGGCGAGCCCATGCTGACCGCGCTCTCCATCCGCGACATCGTTCTGGTCGATGCCCTGGACCTTGAGGTCGAGGGCGGGCTGACCGTGCTCACCGGCGAGACGGGGGCGGGCAAGTCGATTATTCTCGACGCCCTCGGGCTGGCGCTGGGCGCGCGCGCCGACGCCGGACTGGTGCGGGCCGGGGCGAAGCAGGCCTCGGCCACCGCCGTCTTCACCGCGCCCGACGATCCCGCCCTGATTGCCATGATCGGCGCGCGGGGCTTCGACGTGACGCCGGGCGAGGAGCTGATCCTGCGCCGCACCGTCTCCGCCGACGGCCGCAGCCGCGCCTTCGTCAACGACCAGCCCGCCGGCGTGACCGCCCTGCGCGAGATCGGTCAGGCCCTGGTCGAGGTGCACGGCCAGCATGAGACCGTCGGCCTGCTGGACTGGAAGACCCACCGCGCCCTGCTGGACGCCTACGGTGGTCTGCAGCCCCAGCTGGACGGGGTGGCGGGAGCGGCGGAACGTCTGAAGGCCGCCGAACGCACCGTCACCGACCTGAAGGCCGCCGCCGCCGACGCGGCGACCCACGCCGAGGAGCTGACACAGAACCTCGCCGACCTCGACGAGCTCGACCCCCGTGCCGACGAGGAGACCGAACTGGCCGGCGAACGCGCCATCCTCGGCGCCGCCGAGAAGGCCGTCGCCGATCTGGCCGACGCCCGCGCCCAGCTGGGCGGGGACAAGCTGTCGCAGAAGCTGTCGGCCGCCCTGCGGGCCGTCGAACACGCCCGGACGCGGGCCGGGCAGGCGGGGACAGATCCCGAGCACCCGCTGCTGCAGAAGCTGTCGGCCGCCGCCGAGGCCATCGACCGGACCATGGTCGAGGCGGAGGAGGCCATCGCTTGCGTCGACGCCGCCGCCAACGCCTTCGACTTCGAGCCGGGCCGGCTGGACAAGGCCGAGGAGCGGCTGTTCGCCCTCCGCGCCGCCGCGCGCAAGCTGAACACCTCGGTCGAGAGCCTGCCGGTGCTGCGGGTGCGGTTCCGCGAGCGGCTGCGGCTGATCGAGGATGGAGCCGAGGCGATCACCGCGGCCGAACGGGCCGCCTCGGCGGCGCGGGAGGCCTATGACGTCGCCGCCATCCTGCTGACCTCGGCGCGCGAGGCCGCCGCGGAGCGGCTGACCGCCTCGGTGATGACTGAACTGGGCCCGCTGAAGCTGGACCGCGCCCGCTTCCGCGTCGCTTTCGAGCCGGTCGCCGAGGGGCGGCGGGGGCCGCTGGGCGTCGAGACGGTCCGCTTCGAGATCGCCACCAACGCGGGGACCCCCTTCGGGCCGCTGGATGCCATCGCCTCGGGCGGCGAACTGGCCCGTTTCGCCCTGGCCATGAAGGCGGCGCTGGCGGGGCGCGAGGACCAGCGCCAGCCGGTGATGATCTTCGACGAGGTCGATCAGGGGGTCGGCGGGGCCGTGGCCTCGGCGGTGGGGGCGCGGCTGGAGCGGCTATCGACCGGGGCCCAGGTGCTGGTGGTGACCCACAGCCCACAGGTCGCGGCGCGCGGCCACGCCCACTGGAAGGTGCGCAAGGCCGACGCCGGCGGGATGACCACCACGACCGTCGATACGCTGGACGAGGCGGCGCGGCGTGAGGAAATCGCCCGCATGCTGTCGGGCGCAGAGATCACCGACGAGGCACGCGCGGCGGCCCGGGCCCTGATCGGGTAGAGAACCCGGCCCTATTCTCGCTAGGCGAGAAAAGTGTCCGAGCCGGTGAAATTTCGTGGGACACTTTCGGACACTTCGGACAAATTCCGGCGGTCCGACGCCGACATCCAGTGATGTGGGGGATCAGGCGCCCAGAATCCAGCCCTCTTCCAGCTCGACCTGTTCGATCCGCGCCTCGTCGACGCCCTTGGGCGGGGCGAAGGCCTTCGACAACTCGCCGGCCTCGTCCATCTTCGCCAGCGCCTCGGCGGTGGCGCGAACCTGGGCCTGGTCCTTGAACTCGCCGGGGTTGGGCGCGGCGTCGAACATCGACGGCCAGACCTCGACGACCAGCGTCGACAGGGGCTCGACGTCGGCCGGCTCCAGCGCGCGCCAGCCGGTGCCGAACGGCCAGACGGCGCCCGAGGGGCCGAGGCTTTCCAGCAGGCGGCGAACGGCCGGGATGCCGACCAGGGTCTGGCCGCCGACCGCGCCGGCGCCGTGCATCTGCCAGACGCTCTTTGGCTGGAGCTTGCCCTTGCGCGCCGCGACCTCGGTCGCGCGGAACTCGGGGATGTCGGCGCCCGAGCCCGGCGGCGGCTTGGTGGTCGTCAGCCAGCGCTGCGCCTGTTTGGCGGGCGCGCCCCACATCGGCCAGGCGTTGTCGGTCATCAGCCGATTGATCTTGGCGGCGACCTGGTAGCGGTTGTTGGTGTTGTCCGCCTTGTCGACGACATTGGCGGCGAGGAATTTCCACATCGCCTGCCACGGCGTGCCGCTCAGCTGCAGCCGCCCGGCCGTGCCGGCGGGAAAGCCGAAGTTGAAGTCGAAGCCGAACAGCACCCGGTCGCCGCGCTTGCGGTGGTCGGCCAACAGGCCGGCGAGCAGTTTCTCGCCCTCGGCCCGCGTCGCGGCGTTGTGCGTCTCGGTATACAGGCGGAAGCGGACGTCGCGCTTGGCCACGCCGATCCAGATCGACTGGTCGCCCAGCTTCTTGCCTTCGGCGGCGGTCCAGTTGGCGATGATGTAGGCGTCAAACAGGCGGGCCACGGCGGGCGCTCCGGATACTCGGGCAGGGATCGGGCCTTCTAGCCTTCCGGCGACGGGGTAGGAAGGGCGATCAGCCTTTCAGCAGGGCCTCGAGGTGCGACAGCCAGCGGCGGCCCAGCCGCAAGGCCTCGCCCGGCGAACTGGTCTGGACCGGCAGGGTGGCGTCCCACAGGGCCAGTTCGAACTCCGGGTGCCGGGCATCGCCGAACATCAGCCGCAGCACCACCTGTTCGGCGTCCGGCGCCAGCACGTCCAGCGATTTGCGTGTCTCGCCGCGACGGACGCGGGCGACGACGTGGCCGTCGACGATGATCTCGCCGCCGTCAATTTCGTCGAAGGCGTAGACCAGGCCCGTCGCCCCACGGTTCCACAGCACCGCGACCTGGGCGCCGTCGAAGTCGAGACCGGCGGCGCGGCCCTCGGCCGGCGACAGGGCCTCGGCCTCGGGCGCGCCGCCCAGCGATTTCAGCAGGGCGCGACGCATGCGGCGCACCGGCTCCATCCACCAGACGAGGACCAGAATCGCCGTCGTCAGCGCCGCCGCCGCCAGGGCCACGAGCAGGATGACCCGGAGCACCTCGGCCATGGTCAGTCTTCCAGCTCGACGACGACCGGCACGTGATCCGAGGGCTTGTCCATGTCGCGAGCGTCGCGGTGGGTCTCGATCGACCGGAAGCGGTCGGCGGCCTGCGGCGACAGCAGGTGGAAATCGATGCGGATGCCGTGGTCGCGCTGCCAGGCGCCGGCCTGATAGTCCCAGAAGGTGAAGGTCCCGGGCGGCTGTCCGCCCAGTTCACCGGCGTCGGAGAGGCCGAGATGGCGCATGGCCTGGAAGGCGGCCCGGGTCGCGGGCTGGAACAGGGCGTCCCCGGTCCAGGCCGCGGGATTTCGCGCGTCCTCCGGCGTCGGGATGACGTTGTAGTCGCCGCACAGGGTGAACGGCTCCTCCAGCGCCAGCAGATTCCGGGCGTGGGCGTGGAGCCGGTCGAACCAGGCCAGTTTGTAGGCGAATTTCTCGGTGCCGAGCGGATTGCCGTTGGGCAGGTAGATGCAGCCGACGCGGACCGGGCGCGGCGCCTCGATCACCGCCTCGATATAGCGGGACTGTTCCGCATCGGCTTCGAAGCCCGAGGCGTCGACGCCGGGGAGGCCGCGGCGGACGTCCGACAAGGGGTATTTCGAAAGCAGGGCGACGCCGTTGTAGCTTTTCTGGCCGTGCGTCTCGACGTTATAGCCGAGGCTCTCAAAGGCCTCGCGCGGGAATTTCTCGTCGATGCATTTGATTTCCTGCAGGCAGGCGACGTCCGGGGTCGCCGCTTCCAGCCAGGCCAGCACCGTCGGCAGGCGGGCGTTGACCGAGTTCACGTTCCAGGTGGCGATGCGCATCGCCCATGACTACGGCGCGTCGGGGGGCTCTGTGAAGCACCGATCGCTCAAACGAAAGACGCCCCGGGGAAGGTCCCCGGGGCGTCTGCTTCAGAATGGCCAAAAGCCGTTACTGTTCGGTCGTCGCCGGGGCGGCGGCCGTGAGCGTGCAGCCGCCCGAGAGCGCGGCCGCCTGGGGCGTGGTGCAGGCATGCACTCGCTGGGCTGTGCGGGTCTCGCCAATGCGGGCGAAATAGCCGTCGCCGGCGCCGCATTTCACTTCATAGACCAGCAGGCCCTGGACGTCGCGGCCAACCCGGCGGGCCTCCTGGACGACGCAAGCCGCCGCGTCCGTGCCGGCGAGAATGGTCGTCCACGCGCCGGCGGTCTCGGCGGCGGTGGTGTAGCGGCATTCGACCTTCTGCAGCGCCAGATCCCAGCAGGGGCTGGTCTTCCAGCCGTCACCGGCCTTTTCGATCCAATAGCCGTCACGGTCGGCGCAGCCGATCTCGTAGATCAGATCGCCCGCCGGATTCTTGCCGACGGCTGCGGCCTGATCCACCGTGCAGTCAACGCCGGCTTCCGCGGCGTAAGCAGACAGAACCGGCACGGGGTTGAGGTTCACCGGCAGGGTGCATTGCTGTCCGACATCCGCCTCGGGATCGCGCAGACGGCTGGTTTCGGCCTGGCCGGCGAGTTCGATGCAGTTGAACGTCTGTGGCGGCGTCGAGCCGACGATCAGCCAGCCCGACCCGCCGGCGCAGACCAGTTCATAGGTCGAGTGCGACTCGGCGGTGACGCCGAGAAGCGTCGCTTCCGACACCTGGCAATCGACCCCGGCGCTGGTCGCGAGCGTCTGGGCGGCGGCGCGGTTTTCTTCCGCGGTCGGAGCGGCGGGGGCCTGGCGTTCGCGGTCGTTCCGCTGGCGCGTTCTGGCGCGATCGCTCGCGCTCTGCGGGCTGGAGTCAGCGGCCGCGTATCCAGGCTGGGGGGCGGACCCCGCCGAAGCCGGCTGGGCTGCAGCCAGGGCCAACGCCAGAGACGCTCCCAGCACGGTGAAGATATTGTTCTTGAACACGTCGATACTCCGAAGGGAAACCGTTCCCGAAAACCCTTGGCCGCCGCGTGTGGCGGGGTCAAGGCGTAGGGGCGCCGGTGCTGGACGGCGGTCCCGGCTTCGGCCTATGGTCGCGTGAGTTTTGATTGGAGACGGACTTGGCGGACGGACTGGCCGTGACGGAACCGGATGGGCCGGCGCGCGAAGAGCGCGGCCTCACCTATCCGTGGCCGTCGCCGCCGGCCTCGGGCGAAGCGGTCGAGGTCACGCCGGACATCCGCTGGATGCGGCTGGCCATGCCCATGGCCCTGAACCACATCAATGTCTACGCCGTGCGGGACGGGGCGGGCTGGGCGCTGATCGACACCGGGCTGGACCTGCCCGCCGGCCGCGAGGACTGGGAGCGGCTGCTGGCCGGGCCGCTGGAGGGGCAGCCGGTGACGCGGGTGATCTGCACCCACATGCACCCCGACCACATCGGTCTGGCGGGCTGGCTGTGCGAACGCTTCGCCGCGCCGCTGGTGATGACCCGGCTGGAATATGTCACCGCCCGGATGCTGCTGGCCGACACGGGGCGCACCGCGCCGGAGGACGGCGCCGTCTTCTACCGGGCGGCAGGCTGGGATGACGACCAGGTGGAGGGGTATCGCACCGGCTATGGCCAGTTCGGGCGGGTGGTTTCACCGATGCCGACGGGCTTTGTCCGGATGCGCGAGGGCGACCGGCTGAGCATCGGCGGGCAGGACTGGCGGGTGGTCGTCGGCGAGGGACACAGTCCGGAGCACGCCTGTCTGTGGCGCGAGTCGGACGGGGTCGTGCTGGGCGGCGACCAGATCCTGCCGAAGATATCCTCCAATGTGTCGGTGTGGCCGACCGAGCCGGACGCCGACCCGCTGGGGGACTGGCTGGGCTCGCTGGAGCGGATGAAGACGGTGTTCCCGGACGAGGTGCTGGTGCTGCCGTCGCATGGAGAGCCGTTCCGCGGCGTGCAGGCGCGGCTGGAGGGCCTGATCCGCGGACACCGGACGGCGCTGAAGCGGCTGGAGCGGACCCTGCGCGAGCCGTGCCGGGCGGTGGACGTGTTTTCCGCCCTGTTCGCCCGCCCGGTCGGCGACGGCGTCAGAGGCATGGCGACGGGCGAAAGCCTGGCGCATCTCAACTATCTGCTCCACCGGGGCCGGGTTTCGCGCAGGCGCGACGCGGACGGCGTGGATTGGTGGACCTTGACCAGACAGGAACCAGAGACGTGACGGATCATATCAGGACACAACTGGCCGACGGCGTGCTGACGGTGACGCTGGCGCGGCCGGAGAAGAAGAACGCCATCACCCAGGCGATGTACGCCGCGCTGTCGGAGGCGACCGAACAGGCCCGGACCGACGACGCCGTGCGCGTGCTGCTGTTCCGCGGCGAGGGCGACAGCTTCTCGGCCGGCAATGACATCGCGGACTTCATCGCCATCGGCTCGCAGACCGACCAGCCGTTCGACATGGCGGTGTTCCATTTCCTCAAGGCGCTGGCCGAGCTGGACAAGCCGGCGGTGGCGGCGGTGCGCGGCCGGGCGGTTGGCATCGGCCTGACGATGCTGTTGCACTGCGACATGGTGGTGGTGGCCGAGGACGCCCTGCTGTCCGTGCCGTTCATCAATCTGGCGCTGGCCCCGGAGGCCGCGTCGTCGCTGCTGTTGCCGGCGGTGCTGGGGCACCAGCGGGCGTTCGAGATGTTCGCCCTCGGTGAGCCGGTCGACGGGCGCACGGCGGTGGCCTGGGGGCTGGCCAACCGGGCCGTTCCGGCCGACCAGGTCGAGGCGACGGCGGCGGAGCTGGCGGCCAAGCTGGCGGCCCGGGCACCCAATTCGATCCGCAAGACCAAGCGGCTGATGCGGGACGCCGAGGCGCTGTGGGCGCTGATGCAGCGCGAGGGCGAGGCCTTCGGCAGCCAGATGAAGAGCCCCGAAGCGATGGAGGCCTTCATGGCCTTCAGCCAGAAGCGCGCACCCGATTTCTCGAAAGCCGGGTGATGAATTCCGTTGATTCGGGAGCGCGCCGTCCTTAGGTGCGCGCGCCATGCTCGCCCCCACCCTGACCCCTGTCCTGCGCATTGAGGCCGAGACGCCCGCCGACGCGGCGGCGGTCGAGGCGCTGGTGCTGGCCGCCTTTGGCCCGGGCCGGTTCGCCAAGACGGCGGAGCGGCTGCGCGAGCGGGCCGGCGTGCGGGCCGGGTTCGTGGTCCGCGAGGGCACGCGGCTGCTGGGTTCCGTGCGGCTGTGGTCGATCGCCATCGACGGCGCGCCGGCCCTGTTTCTGGGGCCCATCGCCGTGGCCGCCGACAATCGCAAGGCGGGGCTGGGGGCCGATCTGGTCGAGGCCTGTCTGGCGCATGCGACGGCGGCCGGGCTGGGCGTCCTGCTGGTCGGCGACGCGCCCTATTTCGGCCGGTTCGGCTTCACCGCAGCGCCGGAAGTCCGCCTGCCTGGGCCGGTCGATCCGGCCCGGCTGCTGTGGCGCGGCGAGGGTTCGCCGGGCGGGATGGTGACCGCGCGGGCGTGACCCGGACGTGGAAACCATTGCCAGAGTCACCGCAAGGTCTAAGTCTGGGCCATGGCTGAGCCCACGGATCACAAAAGCGGACTGGCGGCCCTGGCCGAGGCCGCGAAGCCGGCGCAGGGCCGCGGCCTGCCGCCGGTGCACCTGTGGCATCCGGAGCATTGCGGCGACATCGACATCGTCATCCGCCGCGACGGGACGTGGCTGCATGAGAACTCGCCGATCGGCCGGGCCGAGCTGGTGCGGCTGTTCTCGACGGTGCTGCGCAAGGATCCCGACGGCTACTGCCTGGTCACCCCGGTCGAGAAGCTGGCGATGCGGGTCGAGGACCTGCCGTTCCGCGCCGTCGCGCTGACGCAGGCGGACGGCGTTCTGGGCTTCACGACCGATGTCGGCGACGTGGTCGAGGCCGGCGACGAGCATCCGATCCGGGTCGAGACCGACGCGGCGACGGGCGAGCCGGCCCCGGCCCTGCATGTCCGCGCCGATCTGTGGGCGCGGATCGCCCGTCCGGTGTTCTACGAGCTGGTGGAGTTGGCCGCCCTTGAGGACGGCCGGCTGGTGGTGCGGTCCGGCGGCGCCGCTTTTGATCTGGGCGCGACCGGGGCGGACGGCCGATGAGCCTGGTCTCGCTGCGGGAGCGGCTGATCGAGCGGCTGGCGCCGACGGCGGACTGGACCCCGGACGGGCTGCCGCAGCAGTCGGACTACGACCTCAATCCCGGGGCCGAGCGATCCGGCCGGACCCTGCGCCCGGCGGCCGTGCTGGTGCCGGTGATCGCCCGGGCCGACGGGGCCACGGTGCTGATGACCCGCCGCTCCGACAGTCTCGCCAGCCACAGCGGCCAGATCGCCTTTCCGGGCGGCCGCCTCGACCCGGGGGAGACCGCCGAGCGCGCCGCCCTGCGTGAGGCGTGGGAAGAGGTGGCGCTGGATCCCGGGGTCGTCGAGGTGCTGGGCGTCGGCGACGCCTATGAGACGGTGACCGGGTTTCTGGTCACGCCGGTGGTCGGCTGGCTGCGCGAGCCGCCGGTGGTGACGCCGTCGCCGGACGAGGTCGCCGAGGTGTTCGAGACCCCGTGGGACTTCCTGATGGACCCGGCCAACCATCGCCGCGAGTCCTACGAGCCGGAGAGTGGGCCGCGACGGTGGTTCTGGGCCATGCCGTGGCGCGAGCGCTATATCTGGGGCGCGACCGCCTCGATCGTCCGCGGGCTGCGGACCCGCCTGTACGGCGACGAGGCCGAGCCCGCCGCCGCCGTCGACGAGGACGCGGCGTGACCGCTCCTCTCGAAGGCCAGCCATGGCTGACGGCGTCGGCGACCCGCGCGGTGATCGCCGCGCTGGAGGCGGCCGGCGGTCCCGGCTGCGCCCGGTTCGTCGGCGGCTGCGTGCGCAACAGCCTGATCGGCCAGCCGGTCGCCGACATCGACATCGCCACGACCCTGAAGCCCGAGGCGACCGACCGCGCCATCCGGGCGGCGGGGCTGAAGGCCGTGCCGACCGGGATGGCCCACGGCACCGTCACCGCCGTGGCCGAGCGCCAGCCGTTCGAGATCACCAGCCTGCGCCGCGACGTCTCGACCGACGGACGCAAGGCCACGGTGGCCTTCACCGACGACTGGGGCGAGGACGCGGCCCGGCGCGACTTCCGCCTGAACGCCCTCTACGCCGACGCCGCCGGGGTGGTTTTCGACCCGACCGGCGAAGGCGTCGCCGACGCCTTGGCGGGCCGGATCATCTTCGTCGGCGATCCGGAGACGCGCATCCGCGAGGACTTCCTGCGCATCCTGCGCTTCTTCCGCTTCCACGCCTGGTACGGGCGCGGCGCGCCGGACCCGGCAGCGCTCGCCGCCTGCCGTGAGCTGGCCCCCGGCATGACGCGGCTGTCGGCCGAGCGGGTCTCCAGCGAACTGATGAAACTGCTGGCGGCTCCGGACCCTCGAGCCGCTGTGGCGGCCATGGCCGAGGCCGGGGTGGTGGAACAGATCCTGCCGGAGGGGCGTCCGTCCGCCGCGTTCGACGCCGCGGTCGAGCAGGAGGCCGACGCCGTCGTGCGGTTGATGCTGCTGCTTCCGGCCGACGAAGGCGTGGTGCGGGCGGCGGCGACGCGGCTGCGCCTGTCCAACGCGATGCGGGACCGGCTGGCTGACGCGGCCGGGGCGTATCCGGCGGTCGACCTGGGCATGAGCGATCGGGAGGCGCGGGCGGCGCTGTATCGGCTCGGCGCGCCGGCCGTTGCTGACGCTGTTCGCCGTCACCGGTCCGAGGCTCCGGGTCGGGCCGATGAAGCCCGGCGTCTGCTGGGCCTGGCCGACGGATGGCAGAGGCCGCGCCTGCCGGTCGGCGGCCGCGACCTGGCCCCGCTGGGCGTGCAACCGGGCCCGGAGACCGGCCGGCTGTTGAAGGCGTTCGAGGATGGCTGGATCGCCGACGACTTCCCGACGACTGGCCACGCCGAGCGGCTGGCCGCGCTGGTCAGTCCGCCGCGCGGGTGATCCGGGTCACCACCGGGCGGTGGTCGGAGCCGGTGGGGCGTCCCAGCCGCCGGCCCGTGAAGGCAAGCTCGGGCGAGACGTAGACCTGATCGATGGTCAGGCCCAGCGGCGCCGGCAGGTCGGTTGGCCAGGTGCCCGGGAAGCCCGGCGCGGGATGCAGACCGAGGTCGCGCTGGACCTGCTGGCCGATCCGCGCGCTTGAGACGCTGTTGAAATCCCCGGCCACGACCACGGGGCCGCTCAGGCCCTCGACCACCGCCTGCAGGGCCATGGTCTGGCTGATCTGGCCCCACTGCTCCTGAAAGGGCCAGGGCCGGGTCAGGTGGACGCCGACCACGTTCAACGGGCCGAGCGGCGTCTGCGCCACCGCCGCCACGGAGTGCAGGCCGTCGGGCGGATCGGCCAGGGGGGTCAGCGGATAGCGCGAGGCGATCACGGATCGGGAGGGGCCGCGCGTCTGGTCCAGCCGCATCGAGGCGGCGCGGTAAGGGTAGCCTTCCAGCAGCACGTCGGCCTGGCCTGCCGCGTGGCGTCCCAGTTCGATCAGCACCACGATGTCGGCGTCGGCCTCGACGATGGAGCCGCGGATCGCGGCGAGGTCGTCGTTCAGATAGTAGAGATTGGCCGAGTACAGCCGCAGGACGGGCGCGCCGGGCGCGGGGCGCGGTCCGCCCGGGAACCACTGCGGGGCCAGGGCGATCATCAGGGCGATGCAGGCGACGACGCCGTGCAGGGCCGCCGTCCTGAGCCGCGTCAGCGCCGTCACAACCGTCAGCACCGCCGTGACCATCAGGGCCGGGGCGGTGAACTGGGCGAGGATGTCGAGCCAGCGGTGGCCGATCCCGCTGAGGGCGACGAGGGCGAGACCCAGCGGCGCGGCGAACAGCAGCCTGACCAGACCATCCACGGGGCCGGCCGGGAGCCACGGTCGAGCCCGGTCGCGCGGCCCTTGCGTTTCGCGTTGAACGGGGGTCGTCATGGCGCGTTACGGTCTCGCTTGGGAAGGGGTGGCATGGCCAGACGGACCATCGGCGATATCGAGAAAATCTGGGCCAATGTCGAGGGGGTGAAGAAGCTCTCCGACCGGGCGGTGGGCATCGGCCCATTCGGCATCGGCCTGGACGGCCTGCTGACCTGGGTGCCCGTCGTGGGCACGGTCTACAGCGTCGGGGCCTCGGCCTGGCTGCTGACGCAGGCGGTCCGGGCCAAGGCCTCGCCGGCGACGATCGCGCGAATGGCGGGCTATCTGGGTCTGGACAGCGCCACGACAGCCGTCGGGGAGGTCATTCCCTTCGCCCCCGACGTGGTCGACTTCTTCTTCCCCGGCCACCTGATGGCGGCCAGGGCGCTGCAGAAGGACATCGAGACCACCCACTGGGTCGAGGCCAATGAGCGCGAGGCGCGGGCGTCCGGCGACCATGATCGACACCTGGCCGAGATGAAGCGCAAACCGGGTCTTCGGCGGGTGATCTATCTGCACGACTGAACGGCGATATTCTCTGCTACCTTTTCGGCCCTCCCTGTCACAATAATTTTGGCCAAGTCCTTGACTCCAAAGGGCGGGAGTCGCCCGCCAGCGTCCTGAACCCGCCACAGGAGCGGACGGCCGCACACTGATCCCCGACAGACATTCGGAGATCAGTGATGAGCGACGACCAGACCGCCCGCCTCGGCCTGCCTTACCTGGCGGCGGGCCAGATGCAGAAACATGTGACGCTGAACGAGGCCCTGACCCGGCTCGACGCCCTGGTGCAGACCGCGGTGGTCAGCCGGACCGTCCAGACGCAGCCGGCCGATCCGCCAGACGGGGCCCTGTACATCCTGCCGCCCGGCGCGGCCGGCGCCGCTTGGGCCGGGCGGCCGGAAGGCGCGCTGATCCGCGCCGAGGCCGGCGGCTGGACCGTCGTGGCGGCGCCCGATGGTCTCGTGGTCCTTGTCGCCGACGCCGGCGAACTGATCGTCCGCGACGGCGGGGCCTGGGCGCCGCTCGGCGCCCGGCTGGGGGCGCTGCAGCAACTGAGCCGTCTCGGCATCGGGACCACGGCCGACGCCGGCAATCCCTTCGCCGCCCGACTGAACAAGGCCCTGTGGACGGCGCTCGAGGCCGGGGCCGGCGGCGACGGCGACCTGCGCTTCACCTTCAACAAGGAAGGTCCGGGCGATGTCCTGTCCCTGCTGTTCCAGAGCGGATGGGGTGGACGGGCGGAACTGGGCCTGATCGGCGACGACGACTTCCGGCTGAAAGTCAGCGCGGATGGCGGCGTCTGGCGCGACGCCTGTTGGGTGGATCGCGAGTCCGGGCGCTTCAGCTTCGCCCTCGGGGCTGTCCGCCGGCAGGTGACGGTGCTCGAGGAGGCCGGACACTACGACGTCCCGGCCTGGGCACGGACGATCGAGGCGATCGCGGTTGGGGGCGGCGGCGGCGGCGGAGCCGGCGCGTCCGGCGCGTCCGGCGCACGTTTCGGCGGCGGCGGCGGTGGCGCGGGCGGGGTCAGCCGGGCGCTCTGGTCGGCCGATCAAGTGACGTCGGGCCTGACCGTGGAGGTCGGCGCCGGGGGCGCGGGCGGCGTGGGGACCGACGGCTCGGGCGGCGGCGCATCGATCATTTCTCTGGGCGCGACAGCGCTTCTGACGGCGACGGGCGGCGGCGGCGGCTTGGCCGGCGCCTCGGGCGGCGGCGCGGGCGGCCCCGGCGCCGGCGTGTGTGGTCCCCGCTCCAATGGCGGCGGGGCGTCCCGCGTCAGCGAGGCAGGGGCGGCGGGCGAGAGCCTC
>NZ_JBKBMX010000002.1:0-245266 GCF_046295595.1 Brevundimonas sp.
AGCTCAAGCACTTCCGCCGCATCGCCACCCGCTTCGACAAGCTGGCCCGCAACTTCCTCGCCGCCGTCCTGCTCGCCTCAACACGCCTCTGGCTCAGGGCTTATGAGTCCAGAACCTAGGGGCTAGAAGAAGTCAGCGCCTAAACTCCAGACCCTAGACCCTAGACCCTATTCCGGCCACGTCTCGCGGCTCGCGCCCAGCACCTCGCCCGCGAGGTACAGCGAGCCGCAGATGACCACCCGCCCGGCTCCGAGACGCAGCGCCCGCTCCAGCGCCTCCGTCGCCGAGGCGC
Source organism: Brevundimonas sp. (assembly GCF_046295595.1). Lineage (GTDB taxonomy): Bacteria > Pseudomonadota > Alphaproteobacteria > Caulobacterales > Caulobacteraceae > Brevundimonas. The sequence continues at coordinate 293 of NZ_JBKBMX010000002.1, forward strand.
ATGCGGTCGCGCCGAGGCCGTGGCCGCGCGCCACGGCCGCGAGAGCCTCGGGTTCAGCCGCCATGCCCTCGAACGGGGTGGTGAAGACCGTCGCCCCGGTGGGCTTGAGCGCCTCGAAGAAGCCGCCGGCGTCCTTGTTGGCCAGCAGCCCGGCGATCAGGGCCAGAGGCCGGGGCGCCCGCGCCTGCCGCTCCAGCAGGGTCCCGGCCAGCGCCCGCGCCGCGTGCGGATTGTGCCCGCCGTCCAGCCACAGCTCGGCCTCCGCCGCCCGCGCCGCCTCGGCATAGGGTCCGGCCGTCAGCCGCTGCATCCGCGCCGGCCAGCGCACGGTGCGCAGGCCGTTGGCGATGGCCTGCTCCGGCAGGTTCAGCTCCAGCGCCACGGCCACCGCCAGTCCGGCGTTGTCGACCTGATGCGCGCCGGCCAGGGCCGGGGCGGGCAGGTCGAGGAAGCGGTTCTGGTCCTGGAAGGCCATGCCGCCGCGCTCGGCCCAGGCGTCGAAATCCACCCCCATGACGGTCAGTGGCGCCTGCACCGCCCGGGCCGCGACCTCTATGGCCGCCATGGCCTCTTCCGACTGGCGGGCGATCAGGCCGGGCGCGCCGGGCTTGAGGATGCCGGCCTTCTCCACCGCCACGCCGCGCAGGCTGGTTCCGAGGAACTCCGCATGATCGAGGTCGACCGGGGCGATGACGCTGAGCAACGGCCGCTCGATGACATTGGTGGCGTCCAGCACCCCGCCGAGGCCGACCTCAATCACCGCGAGGTCGGCCGGGATCGCGCTCATGGCGAGGAAGGCGGCGGCGGTGGCGCTTTCGAACACCGTCGCCTCGGTGTCCACGGCCTCGACCCGGTCAAGGGCGGCGCTCAGCGTCGCGTCGTCGATCAGCGTCCCGGCGAGGCGGATGCGCTCGTTGAACCGCACCAGATGCGGCGAGGTGTAGGCGTGGACGCGCAGGCCGGCGGCCTCGGCGATGGCGCGGATGAAGGCGACGGTCGAGCCCTTGCCGTTGGTGCCGGCGACATGGATCACCGGCGGCAGGCGGTTCTGGGGGTCCCCCAGCCCGGCGCACAGCGTCCGCATCCGCTCCAGCGACAGGTCGATGCGCTGGGGATGGCGCGCTTTCAGTCGTTCGGAGATCGGGTCCATCGGCCTAGGCCGCCCGGCGCTTCCCACCCATCAGCATCGACAGGATCCGGCCGAGGGTTTCGGGCAGCTCGGCCCGCGGCACGACCTTGTCGACCATGCCCTTCTCCTGAAGGTATTCGGCGCGCTGGAAGCCCGGCGGCAGCTTTTCGCGGATGGTCGCCTCGATGACGCGCGGGCCGGCGAAGCCGATCAGGGCCCCCGGCTCGGCCAGATGCACATCGCCGAGCATGGCGTAGCTCGCGGTGACGCCGCCGGTGGTCGGGTCGGTCAGCACCACGACGAACGGCAGCTGGACCGCCTTCAGCTCCTGGATGGCCAGGGTGGTGCGGGCCATCTGCATCAGGCTGAGCGCGCCCTCCTGCATTCTCGCCCCGCCGGCGGCGGTGAAACAGACCAGCGGAACGCCGCGCGCGACAGCGGCCCGGGCGGCGGCGATAAAGGCCTCGCCCGCGGCCATGCCCAGCGAGCCGCCCATGAAAGTGAAGTCCTGGACGATGACCACCGCCGGCACGCCGTCCAGCGCGCCGAAGCCGATGGCCATGGTGTCCCTGCGGCCGGCCGCCTTGCGGGCGGCGGCGAGGCGGTCCTTGTACGGCTTGCCGTCCGAGAATTTCAGCGGATCCTCGGGCACGTCGGGCGTGTCGATGGGCTCGAAGGCGCCGTCGTCGAAGGTGTAGCGCAGCCGCTGTTCGGCGTTGATGCGCATGTGGCGGCCCGAGGGCGTGACCCACAGCGAGGTCTCGAGGTCCGAGCGGTACAGCATCTCGCCCGAGTCGGGATCCTTGACCCACAGGTTCTCGGGCGTGTCGCGCCGGTTGACGATCTTGCGCACGCCGGGGGCGAAGCGGGACAGCCAGCCGCCGCGCTTCTCTTGCTGGGGTTTGTTCTTGTCGACCATGGGCGCGCTTTAGACGTTTTCGCTGACGCGCGCACCCCGGACCGCATCGGCGAGGGACCGCACCTTCGCCAGAACGCGCCCGGCGGCCGGTTCGTTCGTCTCGAGCGCGGCCTGGACCTCGTCGACCAGCACGGAGCCGGCGACCACCGCGTCGGCCACCCGGGCGATTTCGGCCGCCCGCCCGGGCGTCTTGACGCCGAAGCCGACGGCGACAGGCAGGCCCGAGGCCGCGCGCACGCGCGCCACGGCCGGGGCCACCGACAGGGTCTGGGCCTCCTTGACCCCGGTCACGCCGGCGACCGAGACATAGTAGACGAAGCCCGAGGTCCGTTCGGCGATGATCTTCAGCCGGGCGTCGTCCGAGGTCGGGGTGGCGAGGCGGATCAGCGACACCTGCGCCGCGTCGAGCGCGTCCGACAGCGGCCCGGCCTCTTCCGGCGGGCAGTCGACGACGATCAGGCCGTCGACGCCGCTGGCCGCCGCGTCACGGGCGAAGGCGTCATAGCCATAGGTCTCGATCGGATTGAGATAGCCCATCAGGATCACCGGCGTGTAGGCGTCGCGGGCGCGGAAATCCGCCGCCAGCGCCAGCGTGCCCTTCAGGGTCAGACCGGCCTTGAGCCCCCGCAGGGCGGCGCGCTGGATCGGCGGCCCCTCGGCCATCGGGTCCGAGAAGGGAAAGCCCAGCTCGATGATGTCGGCCCCGGCGGCCGGCAGGCCGCGCAGAATCTCCAGCGCCTGATCCCAGGTCGGATCCCCGGCCATGACATAGGCGACGAAGCCGGCCCGGCCCTCGGCCTTCAGCGCGGCGAAACGGGCGTCGATACGGGCGGTGGTCATTCGACCTCCGGCGCGCACACGTCGCCCGGCACGGTGGCGACGCCCAGCCAGGCGACGCTGTCGGCCGTCGTCGGGGCGGAGGTGTCGCGCACGATCAGCATCTGAACCGTCTCGCAGCCGCCGCCGTCCTTGCGCCGCACCAGTACGGCGCGATTGGGGCCGCCGTCGGCGACCAGCCAGCCCTTGCCGGTCAGCTCGGCGACATAGGCCTGGGCCACGCCCTCCATCGCCGACAGCGGCGCGCTGACGCACCAGGCGCCGGCCAGAACGGCCTGGTTGCCACAGTCAGGCGCGGCCGTGGCCCCGGCCAGCAGCGGCAGGTCCGGCCGCCCGGCCTGCCCGTCCCCGGCCGACAGGGCCGCGGCCATCATCATCGCCATCATCATGTCAGAGCTCCACGCCGAGGTGTTTCGCCACGGCGAAGATGTCCTTGTCGCCACGGCCGCACATATTCAGCACGACATCGCCGCCCACGCCCACTTCGCGGGCGATCTCGCCGACGCGGGCGAGGGCGTGGCTGGGCTCAAGGGCGGGGATGATGCCCTCCAGCCGGGCGCACAGCTGGAAGGCTTCCAGCGCCTCGGAGTCGGTGGCGGCGCGGTATTCGGCCCGGCCGATGTCCTTGAGCCAAGCGTGCTCCGGGCCGATGCCGGGATAGTCGAGACCGGCGGAGATCGAATGGCCCTCGAGGATCTGGCCGTCGTCGTCCTGCAGCAGATAGGTGCGGTTACCGTGCAGCACGCCGGGGCGCCCCCCCTGCAACGAGGCGGCGTGGTCCGGCCCGTCCAGCCCGCGCCCGGCCGCCTCGACGCCGATCAGCCGCACGCCGGCGTCCTCGATGAACGGGTGGAACAGGCCGATGGCGTTGGAGCCGCCACCGATCGCCGCGACGACCGCGTCGGGCAGTTTCTCGCGCCGCGCCAGCATCGAGGCCCGCGTCTCGCGCCCGATAACCGACTGGAAGTCGCGCACCATGGCCGGATAGGGGTGCGGTCCGGCGGCGGTGCCGATCAGATAGTAGGTGTCCTCGACATTGGTGACCCAGTCGCGCATCGCCTCGTTCATGGCGTCCTTGAGCGTGCCGCGGCCCGAGGTGACCGGCACCACCTCGGCGCCCAGCAGCTTCATGCGGAAGACGTTGGGCGACTGCCGCTCGACATCGGTGGCGCCCATGTAAACGACGCATTGCAGGCCGAAGCGGGCGCAGACGGTGGCGGTGGCGACACCGTGCTGGCCGGCCCCGGTCTCGGCGATGATCCGCGTCTTGCCCATCCGCATGGCCAGCAGGATCTGGCCCATGCAGTTGTTGATCTTGTGCGCGCCGGTGTGGTTCAGCTCGTCGCGCTTGAACCAGATGTTGGCCGCGCCGTAGTGGTCGGTCAGCCGCTCGGCCAGATACATCGGGCTGGGCCGGCCGACATAGTCGGTCAGGAAGCCGTCCAGCTCGGCCTGGAACGACGGGTCCGCCTGCGCCGCCGCATAGGCCGCGCCCAGTTCGAGCACCAGCGGCATCAGCGTCTCGGCCACGAACCGCCCGCCATAGGGGCCGAAACGGCCCTCGGCGTCGGGCATGGCGTACTGGTTGGGGATGCTGGCGTTCACGGGCGAAGCTTTCACGCTCAATCGGGGCTTTTGGGGGAGCGGCGGAAATCAGGCCGACCGGACGGCCTCGAGGAAGGCCGCGATCAGGGCCGGGTCCTTAACACCCGGGGCGGTTTCCACGCCAGAGGACACATCCACCAGAGGCGCCCCCGACACCCGGATGGCCTGCGCCACATTGTCCGGGGTCAGGCCGCCGGCGACGAACCAGGGGTGGCGGAAGGCGCGGTCGGCCAGCAAGGTCCAGTCGAACCGCGCCCCGACCCCGCCGGGCAGGGCCGAGCCCGCCGGCGGCTTCGCATCGAACATCAGATGGTCGACGAACGGCTCCCAGTCATTGGCGCCGGCGAAATCCTCATGCACGCGGATCGGCAGGACCTTGATGATCCCGGCCCCGGTCAGGGTCCGCGCCCGTTCGGCCTGTTCGCGGGTCTCGTGACCGTGCAGCTGGATCAGGTCGGGCTTGAGGATCAGGGCGATCTCGGTCAGCAGGGCGTCGTCGGCGTCGACCGTCACCGCCACGATCTTCGCCCGGCCCCGCGCCCGTTCGAACAGGGTCGCGGCGTGCAGGGGATCGATGTGGCGCGGGCTCTTGGGGAAGACCACCGCGCCGACAAAGGCCGCGCCGCCGGCGAGGGCGGCGTCGAGGGTTTCCGGCGTGGTCAGGCCGCAGATCTTGGCGGAGGTCATGCGGCGAAGATGGCGTCGATGCCGGCCGGATCCAACAGCCGCCACTCGCCGGGCGCCAGATCGTCGGGCAGGGCGAGGCCGCCGACCCGTTCGCGGTGGAGGGCTTCGACGTGGTTGCCGACGGCGGCGAACATGCGCCGCACCATGTGATAGCGGCCCTCGGTCACCGTCAGCCGGGCCTCCGTCGGCGACAGCACCTCCAGCACGGCCGGCGACAACGGCTTGTCCTCGCCCTCCAGCACCAGACCGCCGGCGGCGAAGATGTCGCCCTCGGTCCCGACCAGCGGTCGCGCCAGCGTCGCGCGATAGACCTTGGCGACATGGCGTTTGGGCGAGATGACCCGGTGCAGCAGGTCGCCGTCGTCGGTCAGCAGCAGCAGGCCCGTGGTCTGTTTGTCCAGCCGGCCGATGGTCGAGATGGCCGGGTCGCGGCGGCGCCAGCGCGGCGGCAGGACGTCGTAGACGAGGGCGCCGTCCTCCTTGCGCGAACAGGTCATGCCCAGCGGCTTGTGCAGCATCATCACCAGACCCGGCGGCGGGTCCAGCGGTTCGCCGTCGACCTCCATGCGGGCCGGCAGGTCGGGGGTCACGGCGATCCGCTTCGACACGTCGGTCAGATCGACGCCGTCGAGGACGACGCCGCCGGCCTTGCCGAGCCGCGCCATCTCGGTGCGCGAGCCGTAGCCCATGGAGCCGAGCAGCTTGTCCACGCGGGCCGTAGGCGTCTTCACTTCACCGCCTCGATGACCTTGTAGCCGCCCTTGTCGGCGAGGGGTTGCGAGCGTTTGAAGGCGGCGGTGATGTCGGCCTCATAGGGCAGGTGGCGGTTGGCGACGAGCCACAGGACGCCGCCCTTCTTGAGCAGGGCCGCGGCCTGACGGATGAAGGCCTGGCCGAGGCGGCGGTCCTCGGCGCCGCCGTCGTGGAAGGGCGGGTTCATGACCACGAAGTCGAGTTCGCCCTGCGCCTCCACGGTGCGGGCGTCGGCCCAGTCGAAGGTCGCGCGCGGGTCATCGACATTGCGGCGGGCCGCCTCGATGGCGCGGCGGTCGAGGTCGATGAGGCGCAGGGCTGTGACCGCCGGCGAGCCCAGCACCACGGTGGCGAGCGCCCCGTAGCCGCAGCCGAGATCGGCGCCGGCGCCCTTGAGCGGCGGCAGGGTCTGGGCCAGCAGCAGGGTCCCGGCGTCGACCCGGTCCCAGGCGAAGATCCCCGGCTGCGACCAGGCGTCGAGCCCCGGGACGAGGCGCGGCGCGCCGGCCTCGATGGCCGCGTCGAGCCCGGTCAGGGTCTCGGGCCGGATGACGACGCAGCGGCGGTGGTGGGCCTTGGCGCTTTCGCCGACCTCGAGGCCGAAGGCCTCCAGCTCCTTCTTCAGCCGCGAGCCGCCCTTGTCCTTGGGGGCCATGGCGTCGAGCCGGCCGCCGGGCTTGAGCGCGCGCAGGGCGAGGGCGAGGGTGTGGCGGCGCTCCAGCACCCCCGGCGGGGCGTAGATCATGGCGGCGTCGGCCGAGCCTTCGGCCAGGCTCTCGAGCGGCGTCGAGCCGGGGATCAGGGGCGAGGTCTGGACCGCGGCGCCGGGGGGATCGAACACCGCCGGGGGGCGGCCATACAGGAGGGTCGTCATCAAAGCGCCTGCGCTATCAGCCCGGCGGCCTCGGCCGGCGAGAGTTGGTTGGTGTCGAGGGTGAGCGACGCGGGCGGCATGGAGCCGGTGTCGAACGCGCCCCGGGAAAGAAGGTCCGCGAACAGGGCGGGATCGGTCAGCTTGCCCGTACCGTGACGCGACTCCGAGCCGATGCGCGTCAGAAGCACCCCGGCGGGGGCGGTCAGCTCCACCAGCACGACGCGGGCGCCGGCGCGACCGGCCTGATCGAGCAGCCCATGTATGAAACCCGGGTCCACCGAGGGCTCGGGATTGAAGGTGAAGATCACGCCCTCGATCCGCGCCGCGAAGATGGCTTCGAACGCCCCTCGCCAGACCGCCGCGCGCAGGTCGCGAAAGCCGGGCGTGCCGAAGTCGAACAGGCTGAGGGCCAGATCGACGGTCAGATGATTGTCGAACAGGCGAAATCCGGTGAGATCCGCCAGTCGTCGCGCCACGGTCAGTTTTCCGACCGCGGGCGGGCCGTATAGCACGATCAGGGTGGTCATAGCCGGCCTATAGCGGCCTCAGGCCGGCGGCGCGACCGCGACATCGCCGAGCAGGGCGGCGAAGCGGCGCAGGGCCTCGTCGGTCAGGACGGGATCGTAGCGCATCGGCGGGGCGCTGCTCGGCTCGTCGAAACTGTGGGTGCCGTCGGCGACCCAGGTCTCGACCTCCGCGCCGCAGTTGCGGACCATGTCATGGACCCGCTCGGCGTTGCGCACCGTGGTCAGGTGGTCGGTGCGGGCGATCACCGCCAGGGTCTTCGGGCAGTGCCGCCACGGCCGCATCCGGTTGGCGGCGGCGACTCCGACATAGGGGTAGGCCAGATACGTCGCGACCACCCCGTCAAGATTCACAGCCCCGGGATCGGCGACCCCCAGTCCGGGCCGCGACCGGTCAGCGCTCATCGCCTCCATGATGCCCCAGCCGCCATGGCTCCAGCCGGCGAGGGCGATCTTGGCGGCGTCGACGTCGGGGCGTTGCGAGACGCCGTACAGGGTGGCGAGGATGTCGCCGGCGCGCTCGTGGCCGCGCAAAAGCAGGCCCGAGCAGACCGTGGCCATGGCGAAGGTCCGGCTCCAGCCGCGCGGGGCGTAGGAATCGAGGGTGAAGGCGCGCCAGCCGGCCTGTCTGGCGACCTCGGCGTATTTCGGCAGATGGCCGCGCAGGCCGCCGCAGCCGTGGAACAGCAGCACCGCCGGACGGGGCCGGTCGTCGTCGGGGCCGGTCACGGTAGTGTGGGGCTCGAGCCGGGCCCAGCGCTGGGAGAGGGTGTCCATAAGCGCCACCATAGCGGAGGGCGGGCGCGGCGGAAGCCGGGATGGGTCGGGGAATATTACCCGGGTAGAATAGAAAAACACCGTCCAGATAGTCCAGACCGTCCGGATCGTTCGGCCTGAAGCGGCCGGCGTGGGATGCGATTGTCAAAGACCCGGGCGAAGCGCCGGCAGTCTAGACCGGCGCGCTCCTGTGGCGGGTTGTTGACGCTGGGTTTTGGGCAGGTGGCTGAAATCGCGGAGTTTCGTCGCCGGAATCGTGATGGCTGGCGGCGAATTGTCAGCAGAGGCGAGGCCTGTCTCCTCCGTCGCGTAGCGATGGGAGGGGACCGCGAAGCGGTGGAGGGGTGAGGACCGTGCGGCGGCGCCCCTCCACCACCCTGCGGGTGGTCCCCCTCCCCACTGCGTGGGGAGGAGACGGTCCGCGCTCAAGCAGCGAGCCGCCGCGCGGCGAGCGTTAGCGCCCCAGGCGTCAGTGCCGGAACACGCGGACGCCGGTGAAGGCCATGGCCACGCCGGCCTCGTCGGCGGCGGCGATGACTTCGTCGTCGCGGATCGAGCCGCCCGGCTGGATCACCGCCGTGGCGCCGGCCGCGACCGCTTCCAGAAGGCCGTCGGCGAAGGGGAAGAAGGCCTCGGAGGCGCAGGCGCTGCCCTGGGCCAGGGAATGGGCCAGGCCATTGGATTCGCCGGCCTCGCGGGCGCGGATGGCGGCGATGCGGGCGCTGTCGCGGCGGTTCATCTGGCCGGCGCCGATGCCGGCCGTCTGACCGTCCTTCGCATAGACGATGGCGTTGGACTTGACGTGCTTGGCCACGGTGAAGGCGAACAGCATGTCCTCGATCTCCTGCGGCGTCGGCTGGCGGCGGGTGACGATCTTGAGGTCCGAGGCGGCGATGCGGCTGCGGTCGCGCGACTGGACGAGGAAGCCGCCGGCCACCGAGCGGAACACCTCGCCGGCCGCCAGCGGATCGGGCAGGCCGTCGGTCAGCAGCAGACGCAGGTTCTTCTTCGCGGCGAAGACGGCTTGCGCCTCTTCGTCGGCGCCGGGGGCGATGACGACCTCGGTGAAGATGTCGGTGATCAGCTTCGCATCGGCGCCGGTCAGGGTGCGGTTGACGGCGATGACGCCGCCGAAGGCCGAGACGGCGTCGCATTCCAGCGCCCGGGCATAGGCCTCGGTCAGATCGGCGCCGACCGCCACGCCGCACGGATTGGCGTGTTTGACGATGACGCAGGCCGGGGCGGCGAACTCGGCGACCAGCTCATAGGCCGCGTCGGCGTCGGCGATGTTGTTGTAGCCGAGTTCCTTGCCCTGCAGCTGACGGGCCTCGGCCACGCCGGGGCGACCGCCTCCGGTGCGATAGAAGGCGCCCGTCTGGTGCGGGTTTTCGCCATAGCGCAGGGTCTGGGCCAGCGACCCGGCGATCGACTTGCGGGCCGGGGCGGCGTCCTCGACCTGACCGGCGAACCAGCCCGAGACGGCGGCGTCATAGGCGGCGGTGCGGGCGAAGGCGCGGGCGGCGAGGCGTTTGCGCAGGTCCAGGGTGGTGGCCCCGTCGGCCTTCAGCGCCTCGACGATCAGGCCGATCGACTCGCCGTCCACCGCCACCGCGACATAGCCGTGGTTCTTGGAGCCCGAGCGGATCATCGCCGGGCCGCCGATGTCGATGTTCTCGACCACGGCGTCGAAGGCCCCGCCCGAGGCAACCGTTGATTCGAACGGGTACAGATCGACCCAGACGATATCGATCGGGCCAATGCCGTGGGTGGTCATGGCCTCAGCGTGGTCGGCGGCGTCGCGCACGCCCAGCAGGCCGCCGTGCACCACCGGGTGCAGGGTCTTGACCCGGCCGTCCATCATCTCGGGGAAGCCGGTCAGGTCGGCGACGTCCTTCACCGGCAGGCCAAAGCCGGCGATGGCGGCGCGGGTGCCGCCGGTCGAGACCAGTTCGACGCCGAGCTCGTGCAGGGTGCGGGCCGCATTCTCCAGCCCGGTCTTGTCGCTGAGCGAGATCAGGGCGCGCTGCGGCGCCACGCGGTCGGGCGCGGGGGGAAAGTCGGGAGCGGCGGGCATGGCGGCGTCCGTGTCTGGCGTGGGGTCGGGGGAGAGGCCGCGCCTCTAGCACCGTCCGGGCCGGGCTGGAACCACCGGGGTCAGACCGGGCCGAAAATCAGCCCCGGGAGCGACAGGCCTCAGGCGCTCCGGGCCGAACGCGCGTCAGGCCGGACCCAGGAGACGGCCGGCAGGGCCTCGACCTCGGGTTTGGCGAGCAGATAACCCTGCATCAGGGAGACGCCGAGATCGCGCAGGACGTCGTACTCCCCGACCGTCTCGATCCCTTCGCACACCGGCTGGATATCAAGGTCGCGCAGCATGTCGAGCGTGTGGCTGACGATGGTCCGCTTCACCCGGTCGGTGTCGATGTCGCGGATCAGGGCCATGTCCAGCTTGACGACGTCCGGCTGGAATTTGCTGAGCAGGCCGATGCCGGCGAACCCGGCGCCGAAATCGTCGATCGCGGTCTTGAAGCCCATCGCCCGGTAGGCGCGCAGGATGTTGAGGATATGCTGGGTGTCCAGCGCCTCTTCCTCGGTGAATTCGAAGATGATCCGGTCCAGCGGAAAGCCGGTCTTCATCGCCGCGGCGAGGGTGGCGCGGATGCAGGCGCGCGGCTCATAGACGGCGTTGGGCAGGAAGTTGATCGAGAGACAGGCCCCGCCGGCCGCGAGGTCCAGCCGGGCGGCGAGATCGATCGCGGTCGTCCGGCACAGCTGGTCGAAGCCGTAGCGGTTGTCGGCCGAGACCTGGGCCAGCACCTCGCCGGCGCCCTGTCCGCCTTGGCCGCGCACCAGCGCCTCATAGGCGAAGACGGTCTCGCCGCCGACGTCGACGATCGGCTGGAAGGCCATGGTGATCGGGAGGTCAAAACCGACCCCGTCCTTACAGGCTACGCAAGACATCGCGGGACTCCTTGTTGTCCGGCTTATGACCTGAAAAGATTAAGATTTCTTCGAACGCCGGTCGGGCGACAGGCGTCAGGCCGCGAGGCGGCCGAAATCGACCACGACCGGCTCGCGCCCGAGCAAGGCCAGGAAGCGCCGGAAATCGGCCTGGGTGAGGGCCGTCGTCGCCGTATTGGTCAGCGGGTGGAAGTTGACGATGTCGGCCTCCCACAGCGCCTGGTCGAGGACCAAGGTCACGCGCCGGTCGACGTCGTTGATCAGCCCCAAGGCCGTCACCGAGCCGGGCGTCAGGCCCAGCGTCTCGTACAGCAGCGTCTTATTGCCGAACGACAGCCGATCCGAACCCATCGCCGCCGGGGCCTGCTTCAGGTCGATGACCGTGTCCTGCCGCGCCGAGATCAGCCACAGCCGGCCCTTCCTGTCCTTGAGGAACAGGTTCTTGGTGTGGGCCCCGGGCATCGCCGCCTTGAGCTCGAGCCCCTCTTCGACGCGGAACACCGGCGGGTGGTCGTGGGTCGTCTGGGCCACGACTTTTTCGGCCATCCAGGCCAGCAGGCGGTCGCGGTCGAAGGCCGGTCCGGGGGGGAGCGTCTTGTGTTCGGTCATGGCGCGCCGCTAGTGAGAGGGACCATCCCCGATACCCTCCGGAGCGCCGCCGTGGAACTGGAATGCTACCCGATGTCGGACCAGCCCTGCGATATGGTGCCGGGCCGCCAGCCGCGCGACTGGATGGACGCCTTCCCCAGCCGGCACCCGTACCGCTGCCTGCCGCTGACCATGGCCAACACCACCGGCTGGGAGATCCTGTGTCCGCTCGGCTTCACCGCTGAATGGAACGGCGGGCCGAGCCAGAACGACATCGTCATCACCCCGGACCGGCATTCGCCCAATCTGCACCATGTGGTCACCTCGCACTTCTCGCGCGGCGTCCTGACCCTGCATCCGCAGTATCTGTTCCGCACCCCGCCGGGCTGGGGCCTGCTGGCGACGGGCGCGCCCAACCACGTCAAGGACGGCATCGCCCCGCTGACCGGCCTGATCGAGACCGACTGGCTGCCCTTCCCCTTCACCATGAACTGGATCTTCACGCGACCGGGCCGGGTCAAGTTCGAGCGCGGCGAGCCGTTCTGCTTCATCACCCCGATCGAGCACCGCAAGGCCGAGGCCTTCGAGCCGGTGATCCGCTCGCTCGACTCCAATCCAGTGATGAAGGGGCAGTTCGAGGCGTGGAACCGCCAGCGCACGGATTTCAACAAGCGGCTCGCCTCGGGCGATCCGGACGCGGCCAAGGAGGCGTGGCAGCGGTTCTACTTCAAGGGCGAACTGCCCGAGGAACTGGGCGCGGCGCCGGCGACGCATACGAACAAGCGGCGGCTGAAGACGCCGAGGTTGGGGTAGGCAGCAGGCAGCAGGCAGCAGGCAGCAGGCAGCAGGCAGCAGGCAGCAGGCAGCAGGCAGCAGGCAGCAGGCAGATCAGGGCGACAGGGTCGGCGTCAAGCCGAACCTGTTCCTGCTGCCCGCTGCCTGATCGCTCGTCCTACATCGCCCGGGCGACGCGCGGTCCGAGGTTCTGGACCACTTCGCGGGCGTCGAAGGCGTTGGGATCGCCTGCCGGCTTGGGACCGTTGCCGACCACGATCTCGGCGAGGGCCTCGTAGCGGTCGATCTCGCGGATATCCATGCTCGGTCCGAACGGATCGGCCCACGGCGACCACAGGCCGCGGCGGTAGTAGCGCCACGATGGACCCCAGTAGGGGCGGTACCGGTCGTAGTAGAACGGGTCGGGCGAGGCGGCGTAGCGCACGTCGCGCTCGGTGGCGCGGTTGACCGTGGCGAACCAGTCATGACCGCTTTCCAGCGTCACCTCGGCGGCGCGCAGCAACAGCCCCATCTCGACCTGTTCGCGGGAGGTCACGGAATTGCCCGCGAAATTGACGCGGAAATGGGTCTGATCGACCCGGACGTCGGAATAGCCGTAGCGGCTGCCCTGTCCGGCCGGGGCGTAGGGGGTCGCCGTTGCGCAGGCGGACAGGGCGAGCGCCGCCGCCATGGCCAGGACGGCGGGTTTGAGGACGCGAGTCTTCATCTGAAATCTCCTTGAGCGCCCATAAAGCGCCCTCCCGGCTGAACGGGACATGAACAGCGCGGTTCCCCGCTCCGACAAGCCCTTATAATCGTGAGATAATAAGCACGGACGCCGCCAGCAGCAGGGCGCCGGTGGCGAGGGCGAACAGGCGCCGGAAACGCGGCTCCGACATCCGCCGGGCCAGGGCCGCCCCGCCCAGACCGTAGGCCGACATCGACAGCACGTCCATGCCGATGGTGGCGAGGGCGAACAGGGCCAGTTGCGGCGCCGCCGGGCGGTTCACATCGAGGAACGGCGGCAGCACGGCCGAGAAGAACAGCACCACCTTGGGATTGGCGATCTGGACCATGAAGCCGTCCCGCAGCGCGCTGCGTCCGGGGCGCAGGGGCGGGGCATGGCCGTCGTCGACGGGGCGGAAGGCGCCCCTGAGGGCACCGATCCCCAGCCAGGCGACATAGAGGGCGCCGCCGATCGAGATCAGCCGGAAGGCCTGGGGAAAGGCGACCACCAGGGCGCCGAGGCCGAGAGCCGCCGCCGCGAACCAGACCAGGGTGGCGGCGTTCATGCCGACCACGCCGGCGAGGGCCCCGGCGGGCCCGCGCTGCACGCCGTTGGCGACCGAGAACAGATTGGCCGGGCCGGGCGTCACGGCCATCACGGCCATGACCCCGAGGAAGGTCAGATACAGGTGCGGATCGACGGGAAGGCCGGACATGGCCGCCGTGTCGCGTCAGCCGCGTCCGCGGTCAAGCGGGAGATCAGCCTTCGTCGGCCGGATCGGTCTCGACGGCCGCGGCGGCCTCGACCTCGGCCGCGACGGCGTCCATTTCCGCCTCGAGCCCCTCCATCTCGGCGTCGACCTCGTCCAGCGCCTCGCCGACGGCGTAGTCGGCCATCAACCCGTAGGTAGCGAGGTGTTCGGGATCGTTGGACGCCCAGGCGCCGTTGGCGGCCATGCCCTGGACGCCGGCGAGGGCGCCGGAGGCGTGCGCTCCGGCCATGGCCTCGGCGGTGATGGCGGCGACGTCGACGCCGGCCAGCGCTTCGGCCACCATGGCCTCGATATCGATCCCGGCGAGAGCTTCGGCGGCGATGGCGCCGGCGTGTTGCGTGGCCAGGGCGGTGAAGGCGCTGACGTCCGGCTGATACTCGGTCCACAGGGCGGCGATGCGCGCCTCGCGCTGCTCCTCGGTGAGGCTCTTGTCGTCGGAAATGGCCTCGGCGCGGGCGCCGAAGGACTCCATCCGGGCCTCGAAGGTCGCGGCCGCCTGTTCGAGCGCGGCTTCCGACGGCCCCTTCGCCTCCTGGGCCACGGCGGTGGAAAGCGGCAGCAGGGCGAGGGCGGCGGCGAGAGAGAGGGCCTTGATCATGGCGGAGCTCCTGAAGGACCCGCGCAAGGTCCGTCGAACGCCGTCCGAGCTCAAGTGAAATCGCGGTAAGGCGGCGGCGGGCCGAAACGCCGCCGCCTTCGCCGGATGGGTCTATTCGGCGGCGGCCGGAGCGGTCGGCGGAGCGGCCTGGGCGGCGAGGGCGGCCTGGGCGGCGGCCCGCACCTGGGCGGGAATGCTGGACAGGGCGGTCTCGACCCCGGCCTTGGCGCCCGTCAGCTCGGCCCGCTCGCTCTCGTCGGTGGCGGCGGCGGCCTCGGCGTCGATGAAGGTCCCGAAGGCGACGACGAAGCCGTCGATGTCGGGCTGGTAGCGGGCGAGGATGGCGTCGACGTCGGCCATGCCCTTGGCCTGGTCGGAGCCGGCGCCGGCGATGGCGGCTTCGATCTCGACCTTCATCTCGTCCATCCGACCCTTGAAGGCCTCGCCCTGGGCCTCAAGGGCGATCGCGGCGGGCGAGGGCGCCTCGGCGGCCGCGGCGGCCGGAGCGGCGGGGGCGTCCTGGGCGAGGGCGGGCGCGGCGAAGGCGAGAGCGGCCGAGGCGGCGAGAATGATGCGAAGGGCCATGGGAAAGTTCCTGTTCGTCTGGAGGAGACCGTCCTCCTGCGGGGAAGGTGGCGCCAAACCGGGGCGGGGGCGAGGCCCTTTGTTGCGGGCGCGGCCCTATAGAGGCCGCATATCCCGCCCCGGATCTCCGGGAATCAACGGTCGCGCCGGTCCCGCTTGCCCAGCACGCGCAGGCGCAGGGCGTTCAGCTTGATGAAGCCGGCGGCGTCCTTTTGGTCATAGGCGACGGCGCCGTCCTCGAAGGTGACCAGTTCCTGGTCGTACAGGCTGTCGGCGCTCTCGCGGCCGATGACGGTGGCGTTGCCCTTGTAGAGCTTGATCCGGACCGTGCCCGAGACCTTCTGCTGCGAATGGTCGATGGCAGCCTGCAGCATCTCGCGCTCGGGCGAAAACCAGAAGCCGTTGTAGACCAAATGGGCGTATTTGACCGCCAGCTCGTCCTTCAGATGCATGGCCCCGCCGTCGAGGGTGATCGACTCGATGCCGCGGTGGGCGTCCAGCAGGATGGTCCCGCCCGGGGTCTCATAGACGCCGCGCGACTTCATGCCGACGAAACGGTTCTCGACGAGGTCGAGGCGGCCGATCCCGTTGTCGTGGCCGTACTGGTTCAGGGCGGTCAGCAGGGTGGCCGGCGACATCGCCTCGCCATTGATAGAGACCGGGTCGCCCTTGTCGAAGCCGATGGTGATGACGGTCGCAACGTCCGGCGCCTCTTCCGGCGACAGGGTGCGCTGGTGGACGAATTCGGGGGCCTCGACCGCCGGATCCTCCAGCACCTTGCCCTCGCTGGACGAGTGCAGAAGGTTGGCGTCGACGCTGAATGGGGCCTCGCCGCGCTTGTCCCTGGCGATCGGAATCTGGTGCTGCTCGGCGAAGTCCAGCAGGTGTTCGCGCGACTTGAAATCCCACTCGCGCCACGGGGCGATGACGCGGATGTCGGGCTCCAGCGCATAGTAGCCGAGTTCGAAGCGGACCTGGTCATTGCCCTTGCCGGTGGCGCCGTGACAGACGGCGTCGGCGCCGACCTGACGGGCGATCTCGATCTGGCGTTTGGCGATCAGTGGGCGGGCGATCGAGGTGCCGAGCAGATACTGGCCCTCGTACAGGGCGTTGGCGCGGAACATCGGGAAGACGTAGTCGCGCACGAACTCCTCGCGCAGGTCGTCAATGAAGATGTTCTCTTCCTTGATGCCCAGCTTCAGCGCCTTTTCGCGCGCCGGCGCCAGCTCCTCGCCCTGGCCGAGGTCGGCGGTGAAGGTCACGACCTCCGCGCCGTATTCGGTCTGCAGCCATTTGAGAATGATCGAGGTGTCGAGGCCGCCCGAATAGGCGAGCACGACCTTTTTCGGCGCGGGCAGGGTCATGGGAGGGTCCTTGGGGAGGAGGCGCGATTCGCGCGCTTAAAGGACCAAGACGCGCCCAACGCAACCCTCTCCCATTGGGAGAGGGCTTGAGCGCCCGGGAGCGAAGCGATCGGTCGCGCGAAAGGGTGAGGGTCGAGGCGTCCGGGGGCGGCTTCGCCGCATCCGCCAGCCGACCCTCATCCGGCGCTGCGCGCCACCTTCTCCCATCGGGAGAAGGGAAGCATCATTCACCCCCACGGCCCCGGGGCCCGCGACGGGGTGGTCGGGACGCTGGTGCGGGGCGGTCCGGCGGCGACCTCGGCGATGGCCGCCCGGCGCGGCGCCAGCCCCATCCTCGTGCCCAGTTCCATCAGCGCCCGCACCCGGTTGCCGGTCGCCGGGTGGGTCGAGAACAGACTGTCCGCGCCGCGGCCCGACAGCGGATTGATGATAAACAGCTGGCCCGAGGCCGGATTGCGCTCGGCGGTGACATTGACGATCCGCTTCGACCAGCCCTCGATCTTCTGCAGGGCCGAGGCCAGGGCGCCGGGATCGCCGGCGATCTCGGCCCCGACCTTGTCGGCCTCGTATTCGCGGGTGCGGCTGATCGCCATCTGCACCAGACCGGCGGCCATGGGGGCGAGGATCATCAGGGCGAGGGCCCCGATCAGACCGCCGGGCCGCTCCTCGTCGTCGCCGCCGCCGCCGAAGAACAGGGCGAAATTGGCCAGGGCGGCGATGGCCCCGGCGACCGTGGCGGTCACCGTCATGACCAGGGTGTCGCGGTTCTTCACATGGGCCAGCTCGTGCGCCATGACGCCGCGAATCTCCTCGCGGGTCAGCATGTCGAGCAGGCCGGTGGTGGCGCAGACGGCGGCATTGGCCGGATTGCGGCCGGTGGCGAAGGCGTTGGGCTGGTCGTTGGGGATGATGGCGATGGCCGGACGCGGCAGGCCGGCGTCGCGCGCCATCTGCGCCACATCGGCGACATAGGTGCGCACCACGGCGTTCGGATGGGTCTCGTCGACCGGCTGGGCCCGGTACATCTTCAACACGATCCGGTCGGCGTTCCAGTAGCCGAACAGATTCATCCCGCCGGCGAGGACCAGGGCGATCAGCATGCCGGTCGCGCCGCCGATCAGATACCCGAGGCCGGCGAACAGGGCCGTCAGAAAGGCCAGCAGGGCGAAGGTCTTGAGATGGTTCATCGGCGGAAAAAACTCGGGACGACTGGCGCGGGCTTGACCGCGCCCTAACTTGTGGAATCCCGCCCCGTGGCTCAAGACATCCGCGCTGTGACCGATCATCCCACCACCAACGCCCCCGGCCCCGACGTGACGCCGGGGCTCGCCCCGCCCGCGCTCAATACGGACGTGCCCCACGCCACGCCGGAGCGGCCGCTCAGCGACGCCGCGCGCCGGGCCCTGCTGGAAGCGGCCGAACGTCGCGCCTCGGGCGACGAGACGGCGCTGGCGCCCGAGCACGGCGGCCCGCGCGGCCCCGAACCGACCCGCTATGGCGACTGGGAGAAGAAGGGCCTGGCCGTCGATTTCTGAATCGGCGAACCCCGCGGTCGGCGAACTTTGGCCGTCGAACGGCGTTAACCCTGATGAACAGGAGACGCCGTCATGATCCGCACCCTCGCCGCCGCCGGCGGCCTGTCGCTGGCCGTCCTCGCCCCGATCGGCCTGGCCGGAAGCGCGGCGGCCCAGACCTGGGGCCAGCCGGTCTATGTGACCCCCTATGGCGGCAGGGTCGGCGGGACGCCGCTGTCGGAGGTCGAAACCCGGTCGTATGGGACCACCGGCCGCCGGGCCGACGGTTATGCGGATCAACCCTGGTTCCATGGCCCGGCGCCGGCCTACGGCGTCCGCTACGGCCATGGGCGCGGCGAGACGGGTTATGGCCACAGCCGCTACGAGCGCCGACCGCATCCGGGTTACCGCGACGTTTGGGGCTATGATGACGACCGGCCGGCCGCGGCGCACGGCTGGTCGCGCGAGCGCCGGTCCGACCGCGATTGCGGCTGCGGCGACGTCTATCTGTACGACCGCTGAGGCCCGAAAGGGTTAATTTTCACGCCGTCCGGGGAATGCCGGGGCCGACTATTCGCCCCCTCGGTGCATTCCGAACCCTTTTCATTCCAGTGACTTAGAACGGCTCCAGTTCCGGAGTTCGTATCATGCGCGTGTTAACCCTTTCCGCCGCCGTCCTCGCCCTTTTCGCCGCCTCCGCGGCCCAGGCCGGAGATCCCCGGGGCGGCGGCCATCGCCCTCCGCCCGCTCCGTGCTGCGGCGGCGGCCACGGCGGTGGCGGGCATGGCGGTGGCGGCCATGGCGGCGGCTCGCACAATGTGAACGTCAATGTGAACGCCAGCGCCCGGGCCTCGGCTTCGGCCCATGCTTCGGCCGGCTCGTACATCAACGCCCGGACCTATGACGTCGGCGGCGTTCGCGGGCGCGGATATGGTGGCGGCACGGTCTATGTCGGCGGCGGCTACGGCGGCGACGCGGGCGGCTATGGCTCCGTCGGCGGCCCGGTCTATCACGACATCGACCGTCGCGTGATGGCCTGCGCCAGCGCCCCGTTCGGCTATGTCGTCACCGGCTTCGGCCGCGACGGCCGCCGGGCGCCGAGCTGCGGCGGCGGCTACCGCGAGACCTCGTACGAGGACCGCGGCGGCCGCTACGGCTACAGCGAGCGCCGCGACAGCTATGAGGAGCGGTCGTACGAGAGCTACG
Source organism: Brevundimonas sp. (assembly GCF_046295595.1). Lineage (GTDB taxonomy): Bacteria > Pseudomonadota > Alphaproteobacteria > Caulobacterales > Caulobacteraceae > Brevundimonas. The sequence goes on from NZ_JBKBMX010000002.1 coordinate 19,487, forward strand.
AAAGTTACGAGGAATCCTCGGCCTATTACGGCGGCTATGGCGAAGAGCGGTACGAAGACCGCCGGGCCCCGGACTACCGCCATGAACGCCGGGTGGAGCACCGCCCGCAGCCGCGGCCGCGCCCGGTCTATGTGCAGGGGCCGCCGGTCTATGTCGAAAGCCCGCCGGTCTATGTCCAGGGGCCGCCGGTTTATGTGCGGCCGTCGGACGTCCATGTCGCCCCGCCGCGGGTCCACGTCGCCCCGTCGGACGTCTATGTCGAGGCCCCCGATGTGCACCTCGCCGCGCCCGATGTGTCGGTCGAGCCGCCGCGGGTCCATGTCGAGGCTCCGCGCATCCATCAGGCTCCGCCGGTGCACATCCAGCAGCCGGACGTCTATGTCCCCGCCCCGCCGCCGGTCTATGAGGCGCCGATGACGCCGAACCAGTACTACGGCATTGACGGTGAGACGCCGCCTCCCCCGCCGCCGCCCGCGCCGCGCCAGTATTACAGCCAGGAGCCGGGCGAGCGCGGCTAGGCGGCGCCGGCCATCCCGGCGACGATGGCCGCGGCCGCCGCGGCCGGGTCGGCGACGCCGACGACCGGCCGGGCGACGACCAGATGGGTCGCGCCCGCGCCGAGGGCTTCGGCCGGCGTGGCCACCCGTTGCTGGTCGCCCTTGTCCGCCCCCGCCGGCCGGACGCCCGGGGTGACGATCAGGAAGTCGGGGCGGCCGGCTTCCGTGGCGATCGACCGTGCCCGCGCCGCCTCCAGCGGGCTGGACACCACCCCGTCGACGCCGCAATCCAGCGCCTGACGCACGCGCCGTTCGACCAGATCGCCGGCCGTATAGCCGTAGCCGATCTCGGTCAGGTCGGCGTCGGACAGGCTGGTCAGCACCGTCACCGCCAGCAGTTTCGTGCCCGTTCCGGCCGCGTCGCGCCCTTTCACGGCGCCGCGCATGACCTGGGGGTGGGCGTGGACCGTCAGCAGGTCGCAGCCGCCCTCGGCCACGGCCCGCGCCGCCCCCTCCACCTGGGCGCCGATGTCGTGCAGCTTCCAGTCCTGGAACACCGACTTGCCGGCGGCCCGCAGCTCATGGGCGAAGGCCACGCCGCCCGGGCGCGCCAGCAGGGTCAGGCCGACCTTGTAGGCCGAAACGGAAGCCCCAAGCCGCTCGACCATGGCCCGGGCGGCGTCGATGGACGGCAGATCGAGGCCGATGATCAGGCGCGGGTCGGTCGGCACGGGCGTCATGGCGTCCCTCCTTCGGCTCAGCTAAGGACTGGAGGCGCGGGCGGGCGTCAGCCTTGATGACCGTTGTCGGATGAATTGCAGGGCGAGGTCAGCACATGAACGCGGTCGATCTGGGCGTCAACCTGTTCGTGGCCCTGTTCGCCCTGATGGATCCGATCGGCAATCTGCCGATCTTCGCCGCCGCCACGGCCGGCGCGACGCTGCGCCAGCGCATCTCGGTCTCGGCCCTGATCTGCCTGTTCGCCGTGGTGTTTCTCGCCTTCTTCCTGTTCACCGGCCTGGCGCTGCTGCAGTTCTTCGGCATCTCCATGGCCGCCTTCCGCATCGCCGGCGGCATACTGCTGCTGCTGCTCGGCCTCGACATGGTGCGCGGCGACTTCCTCAAGATGTTCGCCGACGCCGATTCGGCGACCGACGCGCTGGATGTGCGCGGCTACGCCCAGCGGCGGTTCAAGCGGCTGATCGTGCCCTTCGCCATCCCGCTGATGATCGGCCCGGGGGCCATTTCGACGGTCATCATCGTCGCCGGCGAGGGCCAGCAGATCGGCCCGGCCGGGACCGGAGCCGCCCTCGCCGCCATCGGCGCGGTCGGATTCGTCAGCTTCGTCTGTTTCGCCCTGACCGGACCGCTGAGCCGCCTGCTCGGCGACGTCGGCATGGCCGTGATCGTGCGGGTGCTGGGTCTGATCCTGTGCGCCCTGGCCATCCAGTTCATGCTGTCCGGCCTGTCGGAAGCCATCCCCGGCATGTTCAGCTCGATCGCCACGACGCCGTATCCGACGGGCGGTCACTAGCGGGCGTCAGATCCGCTTCAGCCGTTTCGCGTGGCCGCCGACCATGGCCAGGGCCAGCCGGTCGGGCAGGTGTTTGGCGAGGCCGCCCAGCAGGTTGTTCATCACCCCCGGCGTCACCGCCGGCCGGTTGGCCTCCACCGCGTCATAGCCGACCCGCGCCACATGGTCGGCGCCCTGCCACATCCAGCCCGGATAGGCCGCCGACACCTCGGCCCTTGTGCCGTTGGCGTCGTGGAACTCGGTCAGGGTGTAGCCGGGGCACAGGGCGGTGACGTGCACCCCCGTGCCGCGCAGCTCCAGATGCAGGCCCTGCGAGGCCTTGATCAGGAACGACTTGATCGGCCCATACAGGGTGTCGCCGCCGGTCGCCGGCATCCGCCCCGCCAGCGAGGCGACATTGAGGATGCGGCCGTAGCCCCGCTCGACCATGCCGGGGGCGAACAGCCGGGCCAGCTCGACCGGGGCGGTCAGCATGACGCGGATCATCGCCGCATGGGCCTCGGGATCGGTGTCGAGGAAGCCCGCGGTCAGGCTGAAGCCGGCGTTGTTGACCAGGCCGTCGACGGTCAAGCCGCGCGCCGCCGTCGTCTCGAACAGCCGGCGCGGGGCCGCCGGATCGGCGAGGTCTTCCGGGATGACGCTGACATCCACCCCGCGCCCGGCCAGTTCGGCGGCCAGAGCCCTCAGCGGGGCCTCGCGGCGGGCGGTCAGGATCAGGTTCCAGCCCCGGTCGGCGAACACGCGGGCGAGGGCCGCGCCGATGCCGGCGGAGGCCCCGGTGATCAGAACCGTCCGGCGAACGGTCGATCTCATCGCGTCCCCCGGGCTCAGGCGGCGACGGGGCAGGCGGCGTGCGGCGCGAAGGCCGCCAGCGACGGCGGATTCTCGGCCAGCAGGTCGGCGATGGTGATCTTCGACAGGGCGTCACCGGCGGCGCGGTCGGCGGCGGTCAGGGCCTTGGCCACCTGGCGGGGAATGTGTTCGCTGACCGGGCAGCCCTTGGCCCCGGCCGGCGGCGAGCCGAGGTGGGCGCAGCCGTTGACCGCCTTGAGCACCACATCGAGGGTGATGGTGTCGGGCCGGTGCAGCAGCCAGGCCCCGCCCGAGGCGCCCGGGCGGGTGGCGATCAGCCCTGCCTTGGCCAGCAGGGCGGTCACCCGCCGCACCACCACCGGATTGGTCGGCACCGAGGCTGCCAGAATCGCGCTCGGCGCGGCCTCGGCCGGCGAGTAGGCGCCCTTGTGGGCCAGATAGGCCAGGGCGTGGGCGGCGACGGGAAATCTTTGACTGTCTGACATGGCGTTATCCCCAAGATAGGGTGGGCACGGGGCTTTAACAAACAGCTTGGCTTTCTGCCGGTCCCGCTTTTCCGCCCGTCAGAGCCCCCTGTCCAGACGCGGCCTCGATCTTCGCACCTGCAGCACGATTGAACCGGCCGATGAAAGGGCCTAAAGGCTCGCCGCTCGTTTGATGGGAACCGCGTCGTGCGGCGTCCCGGAGGCACTTCATGGTCGGGGCCCCTCCCCAAGGTGAAGACGGCAAGCGCGCCGCGACTCCCCCCACACCCCAGGACAAGTCCGTCGCCCCGCGCCACCCGCATCCCGCGGCGGCCGGCGAGGGCGGTCACGTCAAGGCCGGCAAATGGGGCTTGATCATCGGCGCCATCGGCGTGGTGTTCGGCGACATCGGCACCAGCCCGCTGTACGCCATGCGCGAGGCCCTGCATCACAGCCGCAGCGGCGGCACGGCCGAGCTGGCCGTGCTGGGCGTGGTCTCGCTGGTGTTCTGGGCCCTGATCCTGGTCGTGACGCTGAAATACGTCGTCTTTCTGATGAAGGCCGACAACAAGGGCGAGGGCGGCACCCTGGCCCTGATGGCCCTGGCCCAGCGGGCCATGGGCCGGCGCTCGGCCCTGGTCTTCCTGCTCGGGGTCTGCGGCGCGGCGCTGTTCTATGGCGATGGCGTCATCACCCCGGCCATCTCCGTCGTTTCGGCGGTCGAGGGGCTGCGCGACGCGCCCGGCATCGGCGGGGCACTGAGCCCCTACATCCTGCCGATCGCGGCCGGCATATTGATCGCCCTGTTCATGATCCAGTCGCGCGGCACGGCCAGCGTGGCGCGCTATTTCGGCCCGCTGACGGCGGTCTGGTTCCTGATCCTCGCCGGCCTCGGCCTGTGGCACATCTTCGACGACATCTCGATCCTGCGCGCCCTGTCGCCGCACTACGGCGTGCTGTTCCTGATCGACAACGGCTTCCTCGGCTTCGTCATCCTCGGCAGCGTCTTCCTCGCCGTGACCGGGGCCGAGGCGCTGTACGCCGACATGGGCCATTTCGGAAAGGCGCCCATCCGCCAGGGCTGGCTGATCTTCGTCCTGCCCTGCCTGACGCTCAACTATCTGGGCCAAGGCGCCCTGGTGCTGTCCGATCCGTCGGCGGCGATCAATCCGTTCTGGCGCATGGTGCCCGAGGCGGCCTACTGGCCGGTGCTGATCATGGCCACCATCGCCACCGTCATCGCCTCACAGGCGGTCATCACCGGCGCCTTCTCGGTGACCCAGCAGGCGGTCCAGCTGGGCCTGCTGCCGCGCATCGACATCCGCAACACCTCGGAAAGCCAGGCCGGGCAGATCTTCGTTCCCTCGGTCAATCTGATGCTGATGGTCGGGGTGCTGGCGCTCGTCTTCACCTTCCAGACCTCGACCGCCCTGGCCGCCGCCTATGGCATCGCCGTCACAGGCTCGATGTTCGTCGACACCCTGCTGGCCTGGTTCATCGTCCGGCGGCTGTGGAAATGGACCCTGCCGGTCAGCCTCGCCGCGATCGTGCCCTTCATCGGCATCGACCTGGTGTTCCTGACCTCGAACCTGCTGAAAATCCCGCAGGGGGCGTGGTTCCCGCTGGCGCTGGGCGCGGTGCTGCTGCTGATCATGTGGACATGGGTGCGCGGCACCCAGATCGTCACGGCCAAGACGCGCAAGGACAGCCTGCCGCTGGCCGATCTGATCGAGATGCTGCGCGCCCGCCCGCCCCACCGGGCCCCGGGCACGGCCATCTTCCTGACCTCGGACCCGGACATCGCCCCGGTCGCCCTGATGCACAATCTCAAGCACAACAAGGTGCTGCACGAGAAGAACGTCATCCTGACGGTGCGGACCACCGACCGGCCGCGCGTGTCCGAGGCCGACCGCGTGCACATCGAGCCGATCTCGGACGACTTCAAGAAGCTGGTCATCTCCTATGGCTTCATGGAACAGCCCAATGTGCCCAAGGCGCTCAATGTCTGCCGCAAGCAGCGCGGACTGAAGTTCGACATCATGTCGACCAGCTTCTTCCTCGGCCGCCGCTCGATCATTCCCTCGAGTAACCAGGGCATGCCCATGTGGCAGGATCGGCTGTACATTTTCCTGATGCGCAACGCGGCCAACCCCACCGACTTCTTCCACATCCCGCCCGGACGGGTGGTCGAGCTCGGCACCCAGGTGTCGGTGTGAGCCGCGAACCGACCGGCGGCCGCAACTCGGCCGCCCGCGGCCGCCGCATGGCCGACAAGTCGAGGGGGCCGCGTCCGCCGAAGGTCGAACTGCCGCGCGACGAGGCCGCCGACATCGGCGTCGAGGCGCGTCTGGCCGCCGGCATCCTGCTGAACGCGGCGCTGGAAGGCCGCGGCGGTCTGGACGCCGCCCTGTCGTTCCGCGAGGTCGCCGACCTGCCCGGCCCCGACCGCGCCTTCGCCCGCGCCGTGGCCATGGCCGCCCTGCGCCGCCTCGGCGAGATCGACCAGATCCTCGACCGCAAGCTGCAGAAGGGCCCGCCGCTGGCGGTGCGCACCATATTGCGCGTCGCCCTCGCCCAGACGCTGGTGCTGGAGACCCCGGCCTTCGCCGCCGTGTCGACGGCGGTCAAATTGGCCGAGCGCGACCCCAAGACCCGCCCGTACAAGAACCTCGTCAACGCCGTGCTGCGCGGCATCGAGCGCGAAGGCCCCGGCCTGACCACGGCCGAGTCCAACCTGCCCGACTGGCTCGCCGCCCGCTGGCGCGCCACTTATGGCGAGCCGACTCTCGCCGCCCTCGCCCTCGCCGCCCGCGAGGAGCCGGCCGCCGATCTCAGCCTCAAGCCGGATCTGGACGACGCGGCCACAGCCGACGCCGTCGACGGCGAGATCCTGCCCGGCGGCACGATCCGCACTGGCCGTCGCGGCGACCTGGCCGGCTGGCCCGGCTTCGACGACGGCGTCTGGTGGGTCCAGGACGCCGCCGCCGCCGTTCCGGTCCGCCTGCTGGCCCCGCAGGCCGGCGAGACCGTGGTCGACTTCTGCGCCGCCCCCGGCGGCAAGACCCTGCAGCTGGCCGCCGCCGGCGTTTCGGTGGTCGCGCTGGACCGTTCGGACAAGCGGCTGGACCGGCTGCGCGAGAACCTCGCCCGCACCGGCCTGACCGCCGAGGTCGTCGCCGTCCCGGCCGAGGACTGGGACGATCCGCGCACCTTCGACGCCGTCCTGCTGGACGCCCCCTGCACCGCCACCGGCACCTTCCGCCGCAATCCGGAGGTGCTGCGCGCGACCAAGCCGGCCGATGTGGCCAAGCTGGCCGACGTCCAGCACCGGCTGCTCGACGCCGCCGCCGAGCGGGTGAAGCCGGGCGGCCGGCTCGTCTATTGCGTCTGTTCGCTGGAGCGCGAGGAGGGCGAGACCCAGGTGATCGCCTTCCTGCGCCGCAACCCGGCGTTCAGGACCGCCCCCGCCGTCCCCGCTGACCTCGGCGCCCCCGAGGAGGCCCGGACCCCGGAGGGCTGGCTGCGCATCCTGCCGTCGATGTGGGCCGAAAAGGGCGGGCTGGACGGGTTCTTCATCGCCAGGCTGGACCGGGTGGGGTGAAGGGACTCAGGCCGGGCCGGCCAGCACCGTATAGGTAATCGGCGTCCGCACCCGGAACCCGAGCGCCTCATACAGGGCGATGGTCGCGGCGTGGGCGGCGTAGGCGTGCAGGAAGGCCTGTTCGCCGCGCTCCAGTATCCGCGCCGTCACCACCCGCATCAGCGCCCCGGCATAGCCCCGGCCGCGATAGTCCGGATGGGTGCAGACGCCCGACACCTCGGTGAAGCCGTCCGGCTTCATCCGCTCGCCGGCCATGGCGACCAAACGACCCTCATGCCGGATGCCGATGAAGTCGCCCAGTTGGTGGGTTTTTCCGAAGAACGGGCCCGGCACGGTCAGCGTCGCCAGCGCCAGCATCTCCGCTCGGTCGGCGTCGCCCAGCGGCTCGAAGGCTACGGACTTGCCGCCGCCGTTCAAGGATGACGCCGCCATCTGCACGATGGCGGCCCGGCTGCGCACCACCGCCCCCGGCGGAACTGGCATGTCGCCAGCCTCGACCAGCCCGAGGCCGGCAGGCGAGACATTCAGCATTCCGAGCGCCGCGGTGCTGGCGGGGGAGGCATCGGCCGCCGCCGCGAACAGCCCGTACTCCGGGTCGAGGCGCAGGGCGCGGGCGTCGCCCAGCGCCAGCGGGGTCTGGCGGCTGGTCAAGGCGCTCCAGACGGGACGATCGAGAGGGTGATTCAGGCTCATCCCCCTACCTGGAACCCGCGCCGGACCTCCGCCAGCCCCTTGTCGACAAAGCGGCCGGAAACCGCGATCAGCCGCGCCAGAAGCCGACGATCTTCCTGACCTCGTCGACCACCGGATCGGCGATGGCGGCGGCGCGCTCGGCGCCATCTTTCAGCACCCGGTCGATCTCGGCCGGATCGTCCATCAGCCGGCGCATCTCGGCGGTCACCGGGGCCATCGAGGCCACGGCGAGATCGGCCAGCGCCGGCTTGAAGGCGCCGAAGCCCTGACCGCCGAACTGGGCCAGCACCTGTTCGCGCGTCATGTCGGCGAGGGCGGCGTAGATGGTGACGAGGTTCTTGGCCTCGGGCCGGGCGTCCAGGTCCTCGACCGTCTCCGGCAGCGGCTCCGGATCGGTCCGCGCCTTGCGCACCTTGGTCATGATCGTATCGGCGTCGTCGGTCAGATTGATGCGGCTCTGGTCCGACGGGTCGGACTTGGACATCTTGGCCGCCCCGTCGCGCAGGCTCATGACCCGCGGCGCCGGCCCCTGGGTCAGCGGCTCGGGCAGGGGGAAGAAGCCCGGCGCGTTGAAGTCGTTGTTGAATTTGGCGGCGATGTCGCGGGTCAGTTCGAGATGCTGCTTCTGGTCCTCGCCGGTCGGCACCTCGGTCGCCTTGTACAGCAGGATGTCGGCCGCCTGCAGCACCGGATAGGTGTAGAGGCCGACCGAGGAGCGTTCCTTGTGCTTGCCGGACTTCTCCTTGAACTGGGTCATCCGGTCCAGCCAGCCGAGGCGGGCGACGCAGTTGAAGATCCACGCCAGCTCGGAATGGGCCCGCACCGCCGACTGCGGGAAGATCACCGACTTCGCCGGGTCCAGCCCGGAGGCCAGATAGGCCGCCGCGATCTCGCGCGTCTGGGCGGTCAGCAAGGCCGGGTCCTGCCACACGGTGATGGCGTGCAGGTCGGCGACAAACAGGAAGCAGGGCGCGCCCGTGTCCTGCAGCTGGGTGAACCGCTTCAGCGCCCCCAGATAGTTGCCGAGGTGAAGGGCCCCGGAGGCCTGGATGCCGCTGAGGACGCGGCGCGGGCCGTCATAGGCGATGGGGGCGGGGGAGGCGTCGGACATCAGCGGCCAATGCCTCACCGGGACGGCGAGAGCAACCCGAACTAGCGGGAGCGCCGGATCAGGCCCCGCACCTCGGCCACGGTGACGGCGCGGGTGGCGAAGGCGAGGGCCAGATAGACCAGGCCGCCGAGCCCGGTGACCAGCAGCAGGCTGACCTCCTTGGCGCCGTGCGAGGTTCCCATGGCCGCCAGCAGGCCGGCGATCGGCGTCTCGAAGACGGACCGCAGCGAGGCGGCGACGCCGACCACCACCGCCAGCCCGGCCGCCGCCGCCGCGATCCGCCCCAGCCGCGACAGCGCCGCCGCGCCGGGCCGGTACAGGCCGCGCCGCCACAGGGCCCCGCCCAGCAGCAGGGCGTTGGTCCAGGCCGCGCCCGACACCGCCGCGGCGATCCCGGCCACGCCCCAGCCGGCGTAGAACAGGCCGATCGCCAAGGCCGCGTTGACCGCCACCGAGACGAGGGCGAACTTCATCGGCGTGCGCGTGTCGCCCCTGGCGAAGAAGGCCGGCGCGAGGATGCGGATCAGCACGAAGGCCGGCACGCCCCAGCCGAACTGGAACAGGGCCCGGGCGGTGTTGACCGCGTCGAAGGTCAGGAAGGCCCCGCGGGTGAACAGGGCGTCGATCAGGAAATAGGGCATGGCCATCAGGGCCGCCGCCGCCGGCAGGGTCAGGGCCATCGACAGGATCAGCGCCTCGTCCATCGAGGCCTGTTGCTGCTGGTGGTCCTTCGAGGCCACGGCGCGCGACAGGCGCGGCAGCAGGGCGATGCCGATGGCCACCCCGACCAGCCCCAGCGGCAGCTGGTAGAGCCGGTCCGCGGTCGCCAGCCACGTCCGCCCGCCGGCGACGAAGCTGGACAGGTTGCCCGAGATGAAGACGTTGATCTGGGTCGCCGAATTGCCGATCGCGGCCGGAACGGCCGTGATGATGATGGCCTTGACCGCCGGGGTCAGTCGCGGAAGGCCGATGCGGATGTTCGCGCCGGCCTTGCGCACCGCCCACCAGCACAGCCCGGCCTGGGCCACGCCCGCCGCCAGCACCGCCCAGGAGGCCGCATAGGCGGCGCCGACCTGATCGCCCCGGGCCGGGATCACGGCGGCCAGCATGATCAGGTTCAGCAGGATCGGATAGGCGCCCGAGACGATGAACCGGCCGCGCGCGTTCAGCACCCCCGACAGCAGGGCGGCGATGGCCATGCACGGCAGATAGGGCATGGTGATCTGGGTCAGGATCACCGCCAGCTTGAAGCGCGCCGGGTCGTCGAGGAAGCCGACGTTGATGACCGTCATCAGCCACGGCATGGTCAGCTGGGCGACGATGGTCAGGGCGACGGTGGCGAAGGCGACGGCGGCGAGGGCGTCGGTGGCCACCTGGTCGGCGACCGCTTCGCCCTCGGTCTCCAGCGTGCGCGCATAGGCCGGCACGAAGGCGGCGGCGAAGGCCCCCTCGGCGAAGATGCGGCGGAACAGATTGGGGAAGTTCAGGGCGGTGTTGTAGGCGTCCGCCGCCGGGCCCGCCGAGGCCCCCAGCGCCGCCGAGATGACCACGTCGCGGGCGAAGCCGACCAACCGGCTGACCAAGGTCAGGCCGCTGAAGATGGCCGACGATCGCATCATGCCGCCGCCCTTGCGCGCCGTCGTCGCCGACGCGGGCGGCTGGACCATCGGCGTGTCGGTCGCCGTCGCCGACGGGACGGACGGGGCAGGCTCTGTCGGTTCCGCGGCGGGCTGGGTCTTGTCGGCCATGTCAGCGCCTTAGCCTGCTTCCGGCGGACGCGATACGGGCCGGCGCGCCGGACGCAGCCGGCCCAGCTCCGACACGTCGCGCAGACTGGCGCGGACCGGCTTGGAGACCCGTTCGACCGGCCGGTCCTTCCAGTCCAGCACCGTCTCCAGATCCCTGCGGAGCCGTTCCAGCGCCGGCCCGGCCCTGGGTTTCCGCCCCCGGGCGTCGGTGACATAGAAGCTGTCCACCGCCCGCTCGCCGAAGCCGGCGATGTGGGCCGAGCGGATCGACAGCCGGTGTTCCGACAGCACCCGCGCCAGATCGGCCAGCAGCCCGGCCCGGTCCGACCCCGAGACCTCGACGACGGCGGCGGAGGGGCTCTGTTCGAGGTCGATGATGGTGGTCGGCCGCACGTCGAACGCCGCGCGCCGGGGGCTGAACGGCGCCGGCGGCGGAGAGGCCCGCACGGCCTGGCCGCGCGCCGCCGCTTCCAGCGCCTTGAGCAGGCGTGTGAGCCGCCGCGGCTCGGACTGGCCATAGGGCGCGCCCGCCCCGTCCTGGAGTTCGAAGACGTCGAGGGCCGCGCCGTCCTCCGCCGTCGCCACCCGGGCGCCGACCACATCCGCTCCCGCCGCCGCCAGCGCCTGCGCCAGATCAGCGAACAGCCCCGGCCGGTCCCGCGCCGCCACGGCGACCCGGGCGGCCGAGGGCCCGCCCGCCTCCGCCGGGTCGGCCTCCAGCACCTCGGCCACCGCTCCTTCCGCGCGCCCTCTGCGCATCAGGTCCGGATAGTCGTCGAGAGGATCGACCGGATGCAGGGTCTCGCTGCGGAAGGCGGCCTCGGTCCGCTGGTAGAGGTCGCGGATCAGCTGGCCCTTCCAGCCGTTCCAGACGCCCGGGCCGACGGCGCGGATATCGGCGACGGTGAGGATCAACAGGGTGCGCAGCCGCTCGGGGTCGCCGACCAGTTCGGTGAAGGCGCGCACGGTCTCCGGATCGGTCACGTCGCGCTTCTGGGCGTAGTCGCTGAGCGCCAGGTGATTGCGCACCAGCCAGACCACGAACTCGATCCGGCGGGGGTCGAGACCCAGCCGGTCGCAGGCCCGCCGCGCGGCGATGGCCCCATCCTCCAGCTGTCCCCGGTCGCCGCCCTTGCCGACGTCGTGCAGCATCATGGCCAGCATCAGGGCCTCGAAATCGTCGATGCGATGGACGATCTCGCTGGCGTTCGGGTGCTGCGCCTTCAGCTTGCCGCGCCAGATGTCGTTGATGATGCCGATGGCCTGCAGGGTGTGCTCGTCGACCGTATAGGCATGGTACATGTTGAACTGGGTCTGGCCGACGATCCGCCCCCATTCGGGCAGGAAACGCCCCAGCAGGCCGGTCTCGTTCATCAGCGTCAGGACCCGGTAGGGCCGCTGGCCGTGGGCGAGGATGTCGAGGAAGGCGCGGGTCGCCTCCGGATCGCGGCGCAGCGACGGCGTCACCAGCGACAGCGACCGGCTGACCGCCGAGAAGGCGTCCGGATGCAGGTCGAGGTCATGGGCGTCGGCGCAGCGGAACAGGAACAGCAGCTTCTCAGGCGCGGCGGCGAAGACCTCCGGGCCGGTGACCGACAGCCGCCCCCCGTCCTCCACGAAACCCTCCACGCCGAGCTTGCGTTTTCGGCCCGGGATCAGCCGCGACAGGCTCATGGTCGGCTTCTGCTGCCGCGCCTCCAGCTTGGCCGACATCGCCCGGGTCAGGCCGCCGACATCGCGGGCGACGAGGAAGTAGCGGCGCATGAACCGCTCGACCGCCGGCTCGTCGCCGCGGCCGCGCCAGCCCATCCGCCGCGCCACCTCGGGCTGGAAGTCGAAGGTCAGCTTCTCTTCCGCCCGCCCCGCCACGAGATGCAGGTGCGCCCGGGTGCGCCACAGGAAGTCGAACGCCTCCTCGAAGGTCCGGCGCTCGCGCGAGGTCAGCAGGTCGTCCATGACGCGGGCGCCCAGCGGACTGTCGGGCGCCAGCGAGCGGGCGATCCAGAACAGGGTGTTGAGATCGCGCAATCCGCCCTTGCCGTCCTTGACGTTGGGCTCGACCCGGTAACGCACGGCGCCCGCCTTCTGATGACGGGCGTCGCGTTCCTCCAGCTTGGCGGCGATGAAGGGCCGGGGATCGGCCTTGACCATGAAGGCCTCGAACCGGGCGATGAAATCCTCGGACAGTCTCTGGTCGCCGGCCAGCGGTCGGGCCTCCAGCAACGCCGTGCGCACCGTCATGTCGGACCTGGCCAACGCCAGGCATTCGTCGACCGACCGGGCCGACTGGCCGACCTTCACGCCGAGGTCCCACAGCACATAGAGCATGAACTCGATGACCTGTTCGGTGCGCGGAATTGACTTCCAGGGTCGCAGGAACAGCAGATCGAGATCGGAGAAGGGGGCCAGGACGCCGCGGCCGTAACCGCCGACGGCGATCAGGCTCAGCCGCTCGGCCTCGGTCGGGTTGGGGGCGGGGTAGAGATCTTCGGTGGCGAAGCGCCACAGGGTCCTCAGCAGCTCGTCCGCCGCCGTCGCGTGCAACCGGGCCACCTCGACCCCGCCAAGGCCGGCTTCCAGCCGCTGCGCCGCGCGCAGCCGGGCGGCCTCCCACGACCTGCGGAGCAATTCCGTGGCGACCGCGCGGGGATCCGCCGCCGAAGCGGCTTCGGCCCAGCCGTCGCCGTCGGACCCGGGACCGTCTGCGCTGTCGGCCGGTCGGCGGCTGCGGGAGCTCATGGCGTGGATATAGACCGTGAAACGGGACGGTGCGACCACGCCGGGGCGGTCAAGGCTTGAGGGCCTTCAGCCGGTAGAGCGCCTCCAGCGCCTCGCGGGGCGACAGTTCGTCCGGCTCGATGGCGGACAGGGCGTCGCTCAGGGCCGAGGAGGGCGGCGGGGCGGGCGTCTCGGCCATGGCGAACAGGGGCAGATCGTCGAGGTTGATGGACGCGGTCTTCTCGCCCTCCAGCCGGTCCAACACCGCCCGCGCCCGCTCCACCACCGCGGGCGGCACGCCGGCCAGCCTGGCCACCTGAACGCCGTAGGAGCGGTCGGCGGCGCCCGGCGCGGCCTCGTGCAGGAAGACGAGGTCGCCGTTCCACTCGCGCGCCTTCATCGACAGATTGCAGACATGGGCCAGCCGCGTCTCCAGCCCCGCCAGTTCGTGATAGTGGGTGGCGAACAGGGTGCGGGCGCGGTTGTGGTCGTGCAGGGCCTCGGCCACGGCCCAGGCGATGGCGAGGCCGTCATAGGTGGCGGTGCCGCGGCCGATCTCGTCCAGCACCACGAACGACTGGTCGGTGGCCTGGGCCAGGATGGCGGCGGTCTCGACCATCTCGGTCATGAACGTCGAGCGGCCGCGGGCGAGGTCGTCGCCGGCCCCGACCCGGCTGAACAGCCGGTCGACCACGCCGAGGCGCATGGCGCGGGCGGGGACGAAGGCGCCGGCCTGGGCCAGCACCACCAGCAGGGCGTTCTGGCGCAGGAAGGTCGACTTGCCGGCCATGTTCGGCCCGGTGACAATCGACAGGCGGGCGCAGGCGGCGCCCGAGCCGTCGAGCCGGCAATCGTTGGGCGTATAGGGATCGCCGGCCGATTTCACCGCCGCCTCGACCACTGGATGGCGGCCGGCCGTGACCTCGAAACAGAGCGTGGCGTCGACGGTCGGGCGCACGGCGCCGACCTCCTCGGCCCATTCCGCCAACGCCGCATGGGCGTCCAGCTCGGCCAGCGCCCCGGCCAGGGCCTGCAGCGTGCTGGACAGCGCCTGGACGGCGCGCCGCCACGTCTCGAAGGTCTCGCCCTCGATGGCGAGGGCTCGATGGCCCGCCTGACTGATCTTCGCATCGAGCTCCGACAGCTCGACGGTGGTGAACCGGACCTGGTTGGCGAGGGTCTGGCGATGGATGAAGGGGCTGTCGCCGGTCGGCCGCAGCAACGGCTCGGCGGCCTTCGCCGAGGCCTCGAGAAAATAGCCGAGCACGGCGTTGTGGCGGATCTTGAAGGCCACACCCGACTCGGCGACCGCCCGCGCCTCGAGGTCGGCGACGACCCGCCGGCTGTCGTCGCGCAGGCGGCGCGCCTCCTCCAGCTCGGGCCGGTAGCCGGGGGCGACGAAGCCGCCGTCGCGCGCCAGATGCGGCGGCTCGGCCACCAGACCCTCCGCCAGATCGACCAGCAGGCGGCCGGTCTCCGGCGACAACGCCAGCCGGTCGAGGCAATCGACCAGACGGGCCGGGGGGCCCGTCAGCGGGTCGCGCTCCGGCGGGAACAGGCCGGCCACGCCCTCGGCGACCGACAGGCCGGCGCGGACCGCCGCCAGGTCGCGCGGCCCGCCGCGCCCCAGCGCCAGCCGCGACACCGCCCGCGCCACGTCCGGCGCCGCCTTGAGCCCGTCGCGCAGATCGCGGCGCAGGTCGCGCCGCTCCAGCAGCCATTCGACCGCGTCGAGGCCGTGATTGATGGCGACCGGGTCGCGCAGCGGTCGGACGATGCGCTCGGCGAGGGCCCGCGCCCCGCCGGAGGTCACGGTGCGGTCGATACAGGCCAGCAGCGATCCCTCGCGCTCGCCGCGCTGGGTGCGGTCGATCTCGAGGCTGAGGCGCGTGGCCGGATCGATGGCCAGAAAGCCGGTGTCGCCCGAGCGGCGCGGTGGCGACAGGGCCGGGATCTTGCCGGCCTGGGTCGTCTCCAGATAGGCGGCGATCAGTCCCAGCGCCGAGACTTCACACTCCTCGAAGGCGCCGTAGCCGTCCAGCGAGGCGACCCCGTACAGCCGCTCGACCCGCGCCCGCGCTCCGACCGGCTCGGCCAGCGCCTGCGGCAGGGCCTGAACCACGCCGCCGGAGCCGTCGAGCGCGGCCTTGGCCGCCGCGTCCGAGAACAGCCGGTCGGGGACCAGCACCTCGGACGGCCGGAACGAGGCCAGGGTCGCCGGCAGGTCCTCCAGCGAACAGGCCACGATGTCGACCGATCCCGCCGACAGCTCGACCACGGCCACCGCCGCCCGGCCCTTGCGGATCGCCACCGCGGCCAGCCGGTTGGCCCCGCGCGCGTCCAGCAGCGAATCCTCGGTCAGGGTGCCCGGTGTGACCACCCGCACGATGTCGCGATGCACCACCGCCTTGGAGCCGCGCTTGCGCGCCTCGGACGGCGCCTCCAGCTGTTCGCAGATGGCCGCCTTGAAGCCCTGGCGGATCAGCCGGGCCAGATAGCCGTCGAGCGCATGCACCGGCACCCCGGCCATCGGAATGTCCTCGCCCTGGTGCTTGCCGCGTTTGGTCAGGGTGATGCCCAGAGCCGCGGCCGCGATCTCGGCGTCCCGGAAAAACAGCTCGTAGAAATCGCCCATGCGGAAGAACAGGATGGCGTCCGGCGCCTGGGCCTTGGCGGCGAGAAATTGCGCCATGACCGGCGTCACCCCCTCGGCGGAGGGGAGCGGATCGGCTTTCGGCGGATGGGCGAGGGGGGCGTTCATCTGAGCGGCGCAAGGTGACGGAATGCGCCCGCGCGCTCAAGCGGCGTCTGACGCCTTGCACAAGCTTCGCCGCGCTGCGACAAGCCGCGCAGGCGGTTAAGGGAACGCGGTCGAACACCGCGGCTGTGCCCGCAACTGTAGGCGGCTAGATCGTCGTCCGATCCGGAGTTCGCTCCGGCGCCACTGGGAAACCGGGAAGGCGTGGACGTCGATTGTTGACCCGCAAGCCAGGAGACCTGGCCGCCGACGTCGCTCGTCCGCTGTCCGGGACCAGACAGAGGCGTGGGGCCAACCCTTCCACCTTGCGTGGAAGCTGTTCCGTCGAAGCGACCCGACCCCAGCGCCGCGCCCTCTCCCGGGGGCCGGGTCGGTCGCTTTCACACGCCGCGCGCAGCGCCAGCGCGGGGCCGACGGAGATCCGCGAATGACGCGATCCATCCTCTACGCCACGGCCGCGGCCGTGCTCTTTCCGCTGTCCGCCCATGCCCAATCCCCGGACGAAACCGACGAGCTGCCAGAGGTGGTCGTCACCGCCACCCGCCTGCCGGCCATCGTCGCCGACACGCCCGGGGCCCGGGTGATCGACCGCCAGACCATCGAGCGGCGCGGCGCCGTCTTCGCCGCCGACATCCTGACCGATGTGCCCGGCCTGTCCGTGGTTCGCTCCGGGGCCTTCGGCGGGGTCGCCCAGGTGCGGATGCGCGGCGCCTCGCCCGGCAAGACCCTGGTGCTGATCGACGGAGCGCCCGTGAACGACCCGGCCGAGGTCAACGGCGCCTTCGACTTCTCGGGTCTCGAACTGTCCGACATCGAGCGCATCGAGGTGCTGTCGGGACCGCAGTCGTCGCTGTGGGGCTCCGACGCCATCGGCGGGGTGATCGCCTTCACCACCCGGGATCTCGACGGGCTTGCGGTGGAGGCGGAGGCCGGCTCGTTCGACACTGTGCGGGGCCGGCTGGCGGCCGGCGTCTCGACCGATCGCTATGGCTTCGGGGCCTGGGTCTCGCGTTTCGACACGGACGGCGTCTCCGCCGCCGATGAGGCGGACGGGGCCACCGAGGCCGACGGCTTCAGCGCGACGACGGCCGGGGCGCGGGGACGGTACGCCTTCGCCGACGCCATGGCGTTCGACGGCTCGGTCCGCTGGACCGACAGCGACGCCGACCTCGACGGCTATCCGGCGCCCGACTACGTCCTGGCCGACACCGACGGGACCCAGACCAGCGAGCAGTGGTCCGGGTTCGGCCGTCTGCGCCTCGAAGCGTTCGGCCTGTCGCACCAGTTCAGCCTTTCGGCCGCGGACATGCGCCGCGAAACGGTGACGGACTTCCCGACGGCCTTCGAGTCGGACCGCCAGTCGTACCGCTGGCAGGCTGACGGCGAGACGGCCGGCGTCGCCTTCGCCATCGGCGCCGAACGGGAGGATACCGAAGGCAGTCTATCGACCGGGTTGACGGAAGCGCTCGGCACGACCTCGGCCTTCGCCACGGCGCGGGTCGATCCGTCGGCGCGCCTGAGCCTGACCGGGTCCCTGCGGTTCGACGACACCGACGATTTCGGCTCGAAGACGACCGGACGGGTGTCGGCGGCGCTCGACCCCGGCGCCGGCTTCACCCTGTCTGCGGCCTGGGGCACGGGCTTCAAGGCGCCCTCGATCAGTCAGGCCGTGTGCGACTACTGTTTCTCGTCGCAACCCTTCCCGGTGCTGCGGCCCGAGACGGCGACCGGCTATGAGGCGGCGATCGGCTGGGCCTCGGCCAGTGGGCGGATCGAGGGGCGCGCCACGGCCTACCGGCTGGAGGTCGAGGACCAGATCACCTACGTCTTCGATCCCGCGACCTTCGACAGCTACTACGTCAATGTCGCCGAGACTGCGACGGACGGGATCGAGCTGGAAGGCCGGGCCCGTCTGGGCGGCGGCTTCGACCTGACTCTTGCCTGGGCCTGGACCGACGCGCGGGACGAGAGCAACGACCGCCCGCTCGCCCGCGTGCCGGAGCAATCCGGATCGGCGACCCTGGGCTGGACCGGCGATCGCCTGTCCGGCGCCCTCACCGTCCGGGCCGAAGGCGATGACCGGGACACCAATGGCGCCACGCCGGCCATCCGGGAGGGCTTCGTCGTCGCCAATCTGAACGGCGCTTACGCCCTGACCGACACGGTCACGCTGACCGCCCGGATCGAGAACCTGGCCGACGAACGCTATCAGCAAGTGCTCGGCTATGGCGAGCCCGGCCGGTCCGGCTATGTCGGAATCAGGCTGCGCTACTGATGCGGCCACGGCCCTGAAGGCTGGATCCGGCGGCGGCCGCCGTCGCCGGTTCCAGCTGCAGGGCGGCCCAGTCGAGCGCGGGGGTCTGGGCGTTGGCGGCGGCGACCACGGCGCGCAGCTCGGCGGCCGAGGCGACGCTGGCGATGACCGCCGAGACCTCGGGCAGGCCCATGACATAGGCCAGGGTGGCCTGCATCGGATCGATCCGCGCCTCGGCGAGGCGGCGGCGGATACGCGACAGGGCGTGGGCGTGGCCGGCCATTTCCGGCGGCAGCGGTTCGCCGCTGATGAACAGCAGGCCGTCGGCGAACACCGAGGTGGCGTGGACGGCGACGCCCAGCGCAGCCAGCTCGGCCAGCACGCCGGTGTGCTGGATCCGCTGGTCGAGAAGATTGATCGGCAGCTCGACCACGTCCGGCTGGAACCGTCGCGCCAGCAGGGCGGGGCCGTCCTCGACGCAGGCGCGGAAACCGATGCGGCGGTAGAGGCCGCGGGCCTTCAGCGCCTCCAGCCGGTCCCACAGGGCGCGACCCTCGGCCCCGGCCAGATCGTCCGCGCGCTCGACCAGCAGCGCATCCCCGCGCGGCAGGCCGAGGCGCTCCAGCGAGCGACGGGCGCGGGCCTCGACGCGGTCGACGCCTTCGGCGATCGAAACCGTACGGACGGTGACCTGGAAGGGCGAGGGGAAGGGCCAGGCTTGGCCCAGCCGGCGCTCGCCGTCGCCGTCCGGCCGCGTCGCCACCAGGGTCACGCCGGCGTCGGCGGCGGTCTGAAGCAGGAAGCGCAGGGCCTCCTCGCGCGCGCCCGCGGGCAGCGGCGCATAGGCGTTGGCGGCGCGGGCGGGCTCGTGGACGACCGCCACGGCCAATTTGTCGATCGGGGAGGGGGCGCGGTGTGCGATCACCGCCGAACTGTGACGCCGAAAGTTTAAGGCCCCCCTTCCGAGACCTTGACTGAATCTTACCGGCGGAACGGCGTTCGGGGCGGCGTCAGGCCGGCTGGTGCGACAGGGCGGCCAGTACGCCCTTGCCATACCGGTCCAATTTGGTCTGACCGACGCCGGGAATATGCGCCAGCCGCTCGAGATCGGCCGGTTCGGCCATGGCGATTTCCAGCAGGGTCTTGTCCTGGAAGATGACGTAGGGCGGCACCCTTTGCTCGGCCGCCCGGTCGCGCCGCCACGCCCGCAGGGTCTCGAACCGGGCCCGGACATCGGCGTCCATGGTCTCCAGCGCCGCGTTGCGGCCGGTGCGCACCCGCTCCTTCGCCGCGACGGCGCGGGCCGGGGCCAGACGGACGTCGACCACCCGCTCGCCGCGATAGACGGCCCGCACGGCCTCGGGGTCGCCCAGCCGCACCAGCGGCTTGCCGTCGTTCGGGTCCTCGACCAGCAGGCCCTCGAACATCAGATGGTCGACCACGTCGCGCCAGGTGTACAGGGCGGTGTCGGCGCCGATGGCCCAGGTCGACAGGGCCGTCTCCCACGGCTGGACGTCCTTCGTCTTGCCCAGCAGGTGGTCGATGACCCGCCCCCGACCGAAACGCTCGCCCAGTCGCTGGACGGCAGCGAGGGCCTTCTGGGCCGGGACGGTGGCGTCGAACTGGGCCGGCGGGTCCTGGCAGATGTCGCAGACGCCGCACGGCTCCGCCCCGGTCTCGCCGAAATAGCGTCGCACCGCCTGCGGGCGGCAGACCGCCCCGTCCAGCATGGCGAACAGCTGGCGGGCCTTCTTCACCTGCACCGCCTTGACCTCTTCGGCCATCGGCCGGCCGTCGAGCCGCCGCAGCGTCCAGGCGATGTCCGACGGTCCGTACAGGGTGATGCCCTCGGCCGGCTCGCCGTCGCGCCCGGCGCGGCCGATCTCCTGCCAGTAGGCTTCCAGCGAGCCGGGCGGATCGGCGTGGATGACGAAGCGGACGTCGGCCTTGTCGACGCCCATGCCGAAGGCGATGGTCGCCACCATCACCGCCCCGTCCTCGGCGAGGAACCGCTCCAGCCGGCGGTCGCGGTCGCGCGCCTCCATGCCGGCGTGATAGGCGATGGCGTTGGTCCCGGCGTCGCGCAGGGCCTGGGCGACGCGCTCGCAGCCGTCGCGCGAGCCGCAATAGACCACGCCCGACTTGCCGCGCCGCTGGCGCACCAGCTCGATCACCGCCGCGTCGGTGCGGGCCCGCGAGCCGTTCTCCTTGCGCACCGCCAGCAGCTGCAGGTTCGGCCGGGCGAAGCTGTCGACCACCACCCGGGCCTCGCCGAGCCGCAGGGAGCGGACGATGTCCTCGCGGGTGCGGGCGTCGGCCGTGGCCGTGACGGCCACGCGCGGCACGCCGGGGAACAGCTCGGCCAGACGGCCCAGGGTCCGGTAGTCGGGCCGGAAGTCATGCCCCCACTGCGAGACGCAGTGGGCCTCGTCGATGGCGATCAGCGACAGCGGCAGGTCATGCAGCCGGTCGATCAGGTGGGGCTGGGCCAGTCCCTCGGGCGAGACATAGAGCAGGTCCAGCTCGCCGGCCCGCGCCGCGCGCCAGATCTCCGAGCGGTCGTCCATCGAGACGCCGGAATCGAGCCGGGCGGCAGCCACCCCCTGCTGCTTCAGCGCCTCTACCTGGTCGGTCATCAGCGCGATCAGCGGCGACACCACCAGGCCGAGACCGGATCGCAGCATGGCCGGGATCTGGTAGCAGACGCTCTTGCCGCCGCCGGTGGGCAGTACGGCCAGCACGTCGCGGCCGGCCAGCACCTCCTCGACCACCTCGGCCTGACGGCCGCGGAAGTCCGGATGGCCCCAGACCCGCTCGAGGGTGGCGCGCGCGTCGGCCAGGGAGGGCGAGGCGGCGGTCGGGAGCGAGTCAGCGAGCATCGCCGCCTTGTGCCTCATTTGTTCCGGTGTGTGAACGGCCGTCGTCCCCCTCGCCGGACGATGTCGGCGCCGGCGATGACCCAACCGTGTAGCCGGGGCGGCGTCCGAAACCCCGCCCGCGCCTTGCTACGGCCCGCGACCCGCCTTATCCCCGGACCATGCCTGCCCCCCTGATCTGCCCCTCCATTCTCGCCAGCGACTTCGCCCGTCTGGGCGAGGAGGTCGCCGCCCTCGAGGCGGCCGGCGCCGACTGGATCCATGTCGACGTCATGGACGGCCATTTCGTGCCCAACATCACGATCGGCCCGGACGTGGTGAAGGCCTTGCGGCCGCACACCACCCTGCCGTTCGACGTGCATCTGATGGTCGCCCCGGTCGATCCGTGGCTGGAGGCCTACCGCGAGGCGGGGGCGGACTATCTGACCGTCCACCCCGAGAGCGGCCCGCATCTGCACCGCACCCTCGGCCGCATCCGCCAGCTCGGCGCCAGCGCCGGGGTGGTGCTGAACCCCGGCACGCCCCTGTCGGTGCTCGAGGACGTCATCGAACTCGTCGACCTCGTGCTGCTGATGTCGGTCAATCCCGGCTTCGGCGGCCAGTCCTTCATCCCCTCCACCCTGCGCAAGATCGAGCGGACGCGCGCCCTGCTCGACGCGGCCGGATCGCCGGCCCATCTGCAGGTCGACGGCGGCGTCACCGCCGCCAACGCGGGAGCCTGCGTCGCCGCCGGCGCCGACGCCCTGGTCGCCGGCACGGCCGTGTTCCGCGGCGGACCGTCCGCCTATGCCGACAACATCCGGGCCCTGAAGGCCGCCGAACGCCCGGCGGCATGAGCCCGATCGGACCCTTCACCCGCCCCGAAGCCGACGGTCCCGCGCCCGGCGAGATCCCGGGTCTGCGCGGGGCGCCGATGCGGACCCCGGTGCGCACCGTCGACGCCGCCACCGGCCCCGGCCTGTGGCCCGCCATCATCGGCCGCCTGCTGGGCCGCCAGCTGTGGATCGAGCTCTACGGCCTGCCCGGCTACGCCCTGACCCTGAAGGGCCGCGTCGCCCAGGGCTTCGCCGCCACCCCGCGCGAGTTCCGCCCGGTCGATCCGGCCCCGGGCAAACTGGCCCTCGGCGGCAAATTCCAGCTCTCCGGCGCCAGTCTCGAGGCGCCCGCGCCCGAGGATCCGTGGAACCGGCCCAGTCCGACCCGCGCCTTCGCCGCCGAACTGCACGCCTTCGCCTGGCTGCCGTCGCTGATGCTGGAAGGCGAGCGCGGCGCGCGCGAGGCCCTGCGCCTGACCCTGACCTGGGCCACGGTGTTCGCCCGCTGGTCGCCGTTCGCCTGGGACCCCGAGATCCTTGCCCGGCGCACCTTCAACCTCGCCTGCGCCGCGCGCCGCATGGGCCAGGTCGCCACCGAGGCCGAGCGGCTGCGGCTCGCCGACGGGCTCGGCCGTCAGGCGCGCCAGCTGCTGCGCCCGCCCGGCGGCCCGGCCGCCCGGGCCACGCGTCTGATCGCCGCCGCCGTCGCCGGCTGCGTGCTGGCCGGCGCGCCCGGGGCCGGCCTGCGCCGCCGCGCCCTCGCCGCCCTGCCCGCGGCCCTCGCGCGCACCATCGGCGAGGACGGCGCCCACGCCTCGCGCAGCCCGGAGGCGGGGCTGGAGCTGCTGCTCGACCTGCTGACGCTGGAAGACGCTCTGTCCCAGCTGTCCGAGGCCCCGCCGCCGGCGGTGTTGACGGCCATCCAGCGCCTGACCAGGGCGACCCGCTTCCAGACCCTGCCGGACGGCCGCCTGATGACGCTGCAGGGCGGCGGACCGTCCAGCGCCGCCCGCATCGCCGCCGCCGTCGCCCATGACGAGGTCGACCGCGGGGAGCCGCCGACCGGAACCGTCGGCGGCGTCGCCCGCGTCCGCAGCCCGCTGCTGACCGTCGCCGCCGACGTCGCCGGCCCGGCCCGCGGCGCCTGGTCGGCGTCCGCCTGCGCCCAGCCGCTGGCGCTCGAGATCGTGTGCGGCCGCGACCGCCTGGTCACCGGCTGCGGCTGGACCCCGCGCGCCGCCGATCGTCAGGGCCTGCGGCTGGCCCCCGGCCATTCGACCCTGACGCTGGGCGAGACCTCGACCGCCTCGCCGCTGGGCGGCTGGAAGGGCGAGCTGCTGGGGCACCGGCTGATCGGCCGGCCGTTGCACGTCGAGACCCATCGGCGGGACGGCGAGGGCGCCGTCTGGCTCGAGGCCGAGCACGACGGCTGGGTCCACGCCTACGGCCTGCTGCACCAGCGCCGCCTCTATCTCGACCAGCGGCTGGACGAACTGCGCGCCGAGGAGCGGCTGCACCCGTCGCCCGGCCAGAAGGAGGTGGTCCGCGCCATCGCCGCCCCCTACGCCATCCGTTTCCAGCTGGAGCCGGGCATCCAGGCCTCGCTGGCCCGCGACCGCCGCTCGATCCTGCTGCGCGGCCATTCCGGGCGCGGCTGGTGGTTCCGCACCGACGGCCCCGACGTGGCCATCGAGCCCTCGGTGCATATCGACGAGGGCCTGACCCGCCGTTCGCTGCAGATCGTCGTGCGCGGTTCGGCCCGCACCGATTCCGAGACCAAGATCCGCTGGAAGCTGAGCCCCGCCGGGGCGGGCGGCGATCCCACCTAGTGGCGCTACCGCGCTTCGCCCTACTTGAGCGCGGCCGGGCGCCCGCCACTTGAGACGAACGGTCGCCGCGACCATCTGCGGACTGCCGCGTTACGCTGTTTCCGACCACAGGATCGACCGATGAGCCTCGCCGACCCCACCGCCCTGCCAGACGACCTGATCAAGGAGGGCTCCGACGCCGGCTTCATGGCCGACGTCATCGAGCAGTCGAAGACCCAGCCGGTGCTGGTCGACTTCTGGGCCACCTGGTGCGGACCGTGCCGGACGCTGACGCCGATGATCGAAAAAGCCGTCCGCGCCGCCGGCGGGGCGGTCAAGCTGGTCAAGATCGACGTCGACAAGAACCCGGCCTACGCTGGCCAGCTGCGCGTCCAGTCGATCCCGACGGTCTACGCCTTCGTCAACGGCCAGCCGGTCGACGGCTTCCAGGGCGCGGTGCCGGAAAGCCAGCTCAAGGCCTTCATCGACAAGCTGACCGGCGGCGAGAGCGCCAATTCCGATATCGAACAGCTGATGTCGATGGGCGAGGAATCGCTGTCGCTGAACGATCTCGGCGGCGCCGCCCAGGCCTTCGCCCAGGTGATGACGCTGGAGCCGGGCCACGAAGGCGCGATCGCCGGCATGGCCCGGGTCTATCTCGCCGACGGCGACCCCGACCAGGCGCGCCAGACCCTCGCCATGGCCCCGGCCGAGTCGAAGAACGCCCAGGTCCAGTCGATCCGCGCCCAGTTGGCCCTCGCCTCGGCCGCGCCCGCCGGCGCCAGCACGGAGCTGCAAGCCCGCGTCGCCGCCGACCCGGGCGATCATCAGGCCCGCTACGACCTGTCGCTGGCCCAGGCCGCCGCCGGCGATCTGCAGCGCGCGGTAAACAGCCTGCTGGCCATCGTCGCGGCCGATCGCGAGTGGAACGACCAGGCCGCCCGCAAGCAGCTCCTCGTCGTGTTCGAAGCGGCGGGGCCGTCGTCCGAGATCGCCCGTGACGGCCGTCGCCGTCTGTCTTCCATCCTGTTCGCCTAGGGGGCTCCGCATGGCGCAGGGCTATGTCAGGGCCGCCGACCTGCCGCAGGTCATTCCGGTCTTTCCGCTGCCCGGCGCCATCCTGCTGCCGCGCGGCCAGCTGCCGCTCAACATCTTCGAGCCGCGCTATCTGAACATGATCGACGACGCCATGGCCGGCGACCGGATCATCGGCATGATCCAGCCCCAGCCCGGTCCGGACGCCCTGCCCGGCCTGTCGCCGATCGGCTGCGCCGGCCGCATCACCAGCTTCGCCGAGACCTCGGACGGCCGCTATCTGATCACCCTGACCGGCTGCGCCCGCTTCCGCCTCGGCAGCGAACTGCCGACCCGCACCCCCTACCGCCAGATCCGCGCCGACTTCGCCCCGTTCGAGGCAGACCTCGCCGATCCGCCGGTCGATGACATCGGCCTTGATCGCGACGGCCTGCTGGACGCCCTGCGCGCCTATCTGGAGACGCGCGGCCTCGACATCGACTGGGACACGGCCGAGACCGCGCCGCCCGAGGCCCTGGTCAACAGCCTGTCCATGGCCCTGCCGTTCGAGCCGCCGGAGAAGCAGGCGCTGCTCGAGGCCGACAGCCTGACCGACCGATCCGCCGTCCTGACCGCCCTGCTGACCATCGACGCGGCGGATTCAGGCGACGGGGATGCGCCGTCGATGCAGTGAGGGATGAGGGATCGGGGATGGGATGAGGGAGATGCGCGCCATACAGCCCTCCGCGCCCTGCGGCGTCCTCATCCCTAGTCCCTCATCCCTAATCCCTATAACCTCCCCCCATGTCCGACGCCTTCCACACCCCCGCCTCCGTCGATCCGCGCCTGCTCGAGGTGCTGGTCTGCCCGGTCACGCGCGGCCGCCTGACCTGGGACCGCGAACGACAGGAACTGGTTTCCAAGGGCGCGAAGCTGGCCTTCCCGATCCGCGACGGCGTGCCGATCATGCTGGCCGAGGAAGCGCGCAAGCTGGACTGAGTGATTAGTGCCTAGTGGTTAGTGGCTGGCCGGCGCCTGTGCGTCGGCGCCGGCCGCGCCGCCCTTCCGCAGGCAGGAAAGCGGCCAATCACTAGCCACCAGCCACCCCTCAGAGCGCCTCACCGCGCAGCAGCCGCGGCAGATCGCCGGTCGCGCCGCCCGCCTCGTGCATGAAGGCGCGACGCAGCGGGGCGATGCGGTTGACGGCGGCGATGCCGAGATCGCGCGCCAGCCGGACCGGGGCCAGGTCGTTGGAGAACAGCCGCACGAAGCCGTCGAAGCCGGCCGTCAGGGCCGCATTGTCGAACCGGCGCCAGCGGGCGTAGCGGTCCAGCACCGTTTCGGAGCCGATTTCCTCGCCCAGCCGCAGGGCGTCGACCAGCACCTCGGCGAGGGCCGCGGCGTCCTTCAGCCCCATGTTCAGCCCCTGGCCGGCCACCGGATGGACCCCGTGGGCGGCGTCACCGATCAGGGCGATGCGCGGCGCCGTCAGGTTTTCCGCCAGCTGCAGCGACAGCGGATAGACGAAGCGCGGCCCCACCACCGAGACATCCTCGAGGAAATCGCCGAACCGCCGCATCAGATGGGCGTGGAAGGCCTCGTCCGACGCCGCCTTCAGCGCCTCGGCCCGCCGCGTCGTCTCGGTCCACACCAGGCTGGCGCGCCGGTCGGTCAGCGGCAGGATGGCGAACGGGCCCGAGGGCAGGAAATACTCATGGGCGACATTGCCGTGGTCGCGGCCCATGGCCACGGTGGCGACGACGCCGCTCTGGCCATAGTCCCAGCCGACCGTGTCGATGCCGGCCTCGCGCCGCACGCGCGACCCGCGGCCCTCGGCCCCGACCACCAGCGGCGCGCGCAGCACGGCGCCGTCCGCCAGCGTCACGGTGGCCAGCCCCGGACCGGCCTCGACCCGGTCGACCGAGGCCGGGGCGCGGACCTCGAGGCCCGCCGCCGTCACCGCCTCTGCGAGGGCGACGCGGATGCGCCGGTTCTCGACCATATAGCCCAGCGGCTCGCCGTCGGTGCGGTCGCCGATCTCATCGGCGTCGAAACGCAGAAAGGCTGACGAGGCGGGACGCGACGCCGCCCCCGGCCGGCGTCCGTCGGTGACCAGAATCCGGTCCATGCGGCAGGCGTGCGGCCGCAGGCCTTCGCCGACGCCCAGCGCATCGAGCATGCGGAAAGTCGAAAAGGCGATGGCGGTCGAGCGCCCGTCGAACGACGGGGCCAACTGGGCCGAAAACGGCTGCGGATCGACCAGCACGACGTTCAGCCCGCCCCGGGCCGCGGCGAGGGCGAAGGTCGCCCCCGCCAGCCCGGCTCCGGCGATGATCACGTCGTATCGATCCGTCTCGGTCATGCCCGCTTGTCGCGCCGCGGGGCCGTAAGGTCCAGTGCGGCAAAGTGGGAGCCGCGCAAAGGCCGGTAAACAGCCCCTTAACCCTGTCGGGCCGACAGTGGCCGGAGCCCTGTATTCCCGGAGTCCGCCGCCGTATGTCCGCCGCCCTCGCCCTCGGCCACCGCGCCTTCGAGAGCGCCCGCATCCTGTGGAGCGCGCCGTTCGTGGTGCGCTTCCGCGGGGTGCTGCAGGCGCTGCTGGCGGCCCTGCTGCTGGCGTCCCTGATCTCGTGGAATCCGGCCGACCCCAGCCTCAACGCCGCCTCTTCGATCGCGCCGACCAACTGGCTGGGCCTGAACGGGGCCCTGTTCGCCGACCTGTTCATGCAGTCGCTTGGCCTCGCGGCATGGCCCGCGGCCCTGCTGCTGATCGCCTTCGGCCTCGCCGGGGCGATCGGCGACGCCGTCCAGCAGCGGCTCAAGCCGACCCCGTTCAAGGCCTTCGCCGCCACGGTCGGCGTGCTGGCCCTGTCCGCCGCCCTGTCGGCCCTCGCGGCCCCGGCGGCCTGGCCGCTGGCGACCGGGCTCGGCGGCCTGTGGGGCGACGCCCTCGTCGGCCTGGTGCGCATGGCCTTCGCCGCCCTGCGCCTGCCGGGCGCGGCGATCGGCGCCGGCGTCCTGTTCCTGCCGCTGGCGTTGTGGAGCCTCGGCTACGCCATCGGCCTGCGCTTCGCCGACCTCGGCGACGGCCTCGACTGGGCCCGCGGCCTGCGCCGCTCCGCTCCGGCGCCCGTCGCCGACATCCGCCGCAAGGCCGCCAAGGCTCCGCCCCGGCCCCGTCCCGCGCCCGAGCCGGAAGACGACGCCCCGCTGTCGCTGGATTCGGACGAGGACCCGCCGTGGCGCGAGCCGGTCCCGACCCCGGCCCGCGGCGCGGCCGAGCCGAAGGTGGCGGCCCCGCGCGCGCCCAAACCGTCGAAGCGTGAGCTCGACGACAGCCAGGTCGCCTTCGACTTCGCCAAACCCTCGACCGGCTTCGACCTGCCGCCGCTGGCCATGCTGACCAAGCCGGCCAAGCGCGTCGCCTCGGTCGACGAGGAGGCGCTGAAGCAGAACGCCAAGATGCTGGAGGGCGTGCTGCAGGAATTCGGCGTGCGCGGCGTGATCGACCAGATCCGCCCCGGCCCCGTCGTCACCCTGTACGAACTGGTGCCCGCGCCCGGCGTCAAGCACGGCCGCGTCGTCGCCCTGTCGGACGACATCGCCCGCTCGATGAGCGCCCGCGCCTGCCGCATCTCGGTCGTGCCCGGCCGCAACGCCATCGGCATCGAACTGCCCAATGCGAAGCGCGAGACCGTCTATCTACGCGACCTGCTGGCCTCGGCCGAATACGACAAGCCGGCGCATCTGCTGCCGCTGGCGCTGGGCGAGACCATCGGCGGCGAGCCCTATGTCGCCGATCTGGCGCGCATGCCCCACCTGCTGATCGCCGGCACCACCGGCTCGGGCAAGTCGGTCGGGGTCAACGCCATGATCCTGTCGATCCTGTATCGCCACAGCCCGGCCGAGTGCCGCTTCATCATGATCGACCCCAAGATGCTGGAGCTGTCGGTCTATGACGGCATCCCGCACCTGCTGGCTCCGGTCGTCACCGATCCCAAGAAGGCCGTCGTCGCGCTGAAATGGACCGTGCGCGAGATGGAGGACCGCTATCGGCGCATGTCCAAGCTCGGCGTGCGCAACATCGCCTCCTACAACGAGCGCGCCCGCGAGGCCGTGGCCAAGGGCGAGCATTTCGAACGCACCGTCCAGACCGGCTTCGACGACCAGGGCCGCCCGGTCTACGAGTCCGAGAAGATCCGCCCCGAACCCCTGCCCTTCCTCGTCGTCGTCATGGACGAGATGGCCGACCTGATGCTGGTCGCCGGCAAGGACGTCGAGGGCGCGGTCCAGCGTCTGGCCCAGATGGCCCGCGCCGCCGGCATCCATCTGATCATGGCCACCCAGCGCCCGTCGGTCGACGTCATCACCGGCACCATCAAGGCTAACTTCCCGACCCGGATCAGCTTCCAGGTCACCTCCAAGATCGACAGCCGCACCATCCTCGGCGAACAGGGCGGCGAACAGCTGCTGGGCCAGGGCGACATGCTCTACATGGCCGGCGGCGGCCGCATCACCCGCCTGCACGGCCCGTTCGTGACCGATCAGGAGGTCGACGAGGTCTGCAAACACCTGCGGTCGCAGGCCGAGCCCGACTATCTGGACCTGATCACCGATGATCCCGACGGCGACGGCGACGCGGCCGGCTTCGACGAGGGCGGCGGCTCGGGTGACGATCTGTACGACCGCGCCGTGGCCGTGGTCACGCGCGACCGCAAGGCCTCGACCAGCTACATCCAGCGCCGGCTGCAGATCGGCTACAACCGCGCCGCGTCCCTGATCGAGAAGATGGAGCAGGAGGGCGTGGTCAGCCCCGCCAACCACGCCGGCAAGCGCGACGTCCTCGCCGGCCCGCCGCCGATGTAGCCAACGGGCGCCGGTTACCGCACTTCCCGCACTTTTCCGCGCGCCAACCGGTTGAAGCAGCAAGGCTTTCAGTCTTTTTCAGGCCTTATACCGAGCATGCCCCCGGGGCGGGCGTATAATCCCGGCTGGCCTCCGTCAGGGCGGTCGGAAGGGAGACCAAAGTGTCCGAAGTGTCCGAGTGTCCCACGAATTTTTTCACGGACACTTTTCCCCTGCCCGGGCAACGGAGCCGGACCGAAGACGTTATCCGGGCCGCCGTGGGCCGGATGAAGCTGAACGGGGCTTCATCGGAGCGCCTGAATATGGTCAGGCTCGGGTCACGCCTCCGCCAGACCAGTCCCGCAAGACGGCAGACATCAACCATCCCGAACGGGAGAAGACCCCTATGACCGTCTCACGCCGCGCCTTTGCCCTTGGCTCCGCCGCCCTCGCCGCTGTCACCGCCTTGCCGGCGCACGCCCAGGCCAGTCTGTCGGCCGAGGACCGCGCCGTCCTCGCCCGGGCCCAGACCTATCTGCAGGGCCTGACCTCGGCCCAGGGCAATTTCGTCGAGACCTCGGGCGCCTCGCGCCGCGAGGGTCGCTTCTATCTGCAGCGCCCAGGCAAGATGCGCTTCGAATACACCAACCCGGCCGGCCTGCTGGTCGTCTCGGACGGCTCGAACGTCAAACGCTACGACCCGCGCCTCAACGTCTTCCGCCAGGTGCCGCTGGGCCAGACGCCGCTGTCGACCTTCCTCGCCCGCACCGTCCGCCTCGACCAGGGCGTGCGCATCGACCGCGTCACGCGCATGGCCTCGGGCGCCTTCGCCATCACCGCCCGCGACCAGCGCCGTCCCAACGACGGTTCGGTGGTGCTCGCCTTCGCCGGCGACCCGGTGCGGTTGCAGGAGTGGACCATCGTCGACGCCCAAGGCGGCCGCACCCGCACCCAGCTTACCAGCCTGCGCCCGGCCCCGGGCCTCGCCGCCAGCCTGTTCCAGCTGCGCGACCCGACCCAGCGCCCGCGCCGCGGCTGACTCGCCTTCGGGGCGAACCAGCCTTGACATTTTTTCTCGGGCGTGTTGTTTTCGCCACAGATCGGCGGGAGCCGGTCTCAACCGCTACGGATTTCATCCCCTTCCCGGCGGCGAGAGAGACGAACCTTCAAACGCCCGGCCGGCGACGGCCGGGCGTCTCTTTGTGTTCAGGGGGGCGCTATCGCTCGCAAGGCGGTCGCTCGCTGCCTGAGCGCCGGGAGCGCGCCGGGTCGAATAAGGCGGAGCCTTTTGGACGCGCTCCCACTAAGAAGCCCGGATGCTTCGCATCGCCACCTGGAACATCAACTCCCTCCGCCTGCGCATCGACCAGGTCGCCCGCTTCGTCGGGGAGAGCGGAACCGACGTCCTGTGCCTGCAGGAGATCAAATGCCTTGAGGACCAGTTTCCGCGGGCCGCCTTCGAGGCCATGGGCCTGCCGCATCTGAAGATCGGCGGTCAGAAGGGCTGGCACGGCGTCGCCATCGCCAGCCGCAAGCCGATCGCCGAGGCCCCGAAGCTGGATGTCTGCCGCGAGGGCCACGCCCGCTGCGTGGCCGCCATGGTCGACGGCGTCGAGATCCAGAATTTCTACATCCCCGCCGGCGGCGACACGCCCGACCGGGCCCTGAACCCGAAATTCGATCACAAGATGGATTTCTACGAGCGGCTCACCGCCGAGATGGCTGGGCGCGACAAGCAGCGGCCGCTGGTCCTCGCCGGCGACTTCAACATCGCGCCGGGCGAGAACGACGTCTGGAACCATCGCTATATGTCGAAGATCGTCAGCCACACGCCGCTGGAGGTCGAGACCCTGCGCCGGCTGCAGGCGGCGGGCGGCTTCTGCGACGTGGTCCGCGACCAGATCCCCGAGCCGGTCAAGCTGGCCAGCTGGTGGAGCTATCGCGCCGCCGACTTCCGCAAGTCCAACCGCGGCCTGCGCCTCGACCACCTGTGGACCTCGCCCGGCCTGACCCCTGCCGTGGTCCCCGCCAGCGCCCGCATCCACGACACCGTCCGCGAATGGACCCAGCCGAGCGACCACGCCCCGGTGACCATGGACCTCGACGTCTAGAACGGGAAGAAGATCGGGATGGCGATCATCCCCGCCACCCAAGTCACAAGGTTCAGCGGCAGCCCGACCCGGACGAAGTCCATGTAGCTGTAGTTGCCCATCTGATAGACCAGCACATTGGTCTGATATCCGAACGGCGTGGCGAAGGCGGCCGAGGCGGCCATCATCACCCCGACGAGGAATGGCCGCGGGTCGACCCCGAAACTCTCCGCCAGGGCCACGGCGATCGGCGTGATCAGCACCGCCACCGTCGCGTTGGACAACAGCTCGGTGGCGAACAGGGTCACCCCGTACAGAATGATCAGCCCGACCAGCGGACCGAACGGCCGCAGCACCTCGATCAGGACGCTGGCGCCGGTCGCCGCCAGTCCGGTGACCTCGATGGCGGTCCCGACCACCACCATGCCGGCGATCAGCAGCAGGATCTCCGGTCGCAGACCGGCGTAGGCCTCCTCGGGGGTGATCACCCGCAGCAGGATCAGGGCGACCGCCCCGGCGAAGGCCGCGGCGGCGATCGGAGCCCAGCCGAGCCCGGCCGCCGCCACGACAAGGACGAAGACCCCGAGCGCGATCAGCGACCGCCGCAGATCGAACGGCCGGTCAGCCGCGCCGAACAGCGCGACGTCGCCCAGATGGGCGTCGCCGGAGCCGTCGTCATTGGTGCGCGCCTCGCCCAGACGCGGCAGCCCGAACGGGAAGCGGCGGCGACTGCGGGCGATTCGCTCGGCCTCCGCCTCCTGGCGCGCCTCCTCCATCGCCGCCAGCCGGGCCTGCTCGGCCTCGTCGGCCTGGACGCTGCGCCCCAGTTGCCGGGCGCCGACGAAATACAGCCACAGCCCGCCGGCGACGGCGATGCACAGGCCGACCGGCGTGATCTCGAACAGGCTGAACACCGGCTGGCCGGCGTTACGCGCCATGTCGTTGACCAGCAGATTGGTCGAGGTGCCGATCAGGGTCAGCAGGCCGCCCAGCACCGAAATGTGGCTGAGCGGCATCAGGAAGCGTTTCGGCGACAGCTTCAGCGACGTGGCCACGTCGCGGATCACCGGCGCGGCCAGCACCACCACCGGGGTGTTGTTCAGAAAGCCGCCCAGCACCCCGCACATGCCCAGCACCGCCCAGATGCCGATTGCTCCGACGCGCGCGGCCAGCCGGGTGGCCTGGCGAATCATCAGGCCCAGCAGGCCGGAAAGCTCGATGGCGTAGGCGATGACGAACAGGCCGGCGAGGGCGATGACCGCCGGGCTGGCGAAGGCGCCCTGCACCTCGACCGGCCGCACCACGCCCAGCAGCAGCAGGGCCGCAGCGCCCGCGAGGGCCACGACATCGGCGCGGACGCGACCGTGAATGAGCACACCGACCACGGTGACGAGCACCAGCAGAGCCGCGATCTGATCGAAATTCATTTCGCCCTGCTGCCCCTCGCGCCCGGGTCAGGTCAACCTTTTCGGGTCAGCCGCCCCCAATTGAGCGATTGACGTGTTAGGCTGGTTCCATGCTGAAACCGGTCTCGCCTCTTCGCCTGCCGGTCGTCGTGGCTGCGGCGGCTGGTCTTCTTGCGGCCGCCTGCCAGAGAGAGGCCGAGCCTGCGGCGCCCTCGCCAGAGCCGGCCACGCCCGCCACGAGCGCGCCCGCGACACCGGTCGGGCCGGTCGCCCTCGACCGGCGGGCCCTGCTCGCGGCCATCGACCGGGCCGCCGCCGACTACGCCGCGGGGGCCGAGGCCGCGAGCGGCGAGTCGCTGGCGGGCCGCCAGTTCGACATTCGCCTCGCCTTCGGTTGCGAGGGCGCCGAGGCGTCGCCGGCCGAGGGCGTGGGCGATGGCTTGGCCCGCTGGTCCTGGGGCCCGGAGCGCGAGAACATCAATCTGAGCCTGACCCCCGGCGACTGGACCCGCTCGGCCGGGACCGGGCAGGATCAGTGGGAGGCGGTGGAGGGGTTCTGGGTCGCCCGGCCGTGGATGGCTGCTGACGGCTGTCCCTCGATCCGGGTCGATCCGCTGACCAGCGGAGCGGCGGCGGCCTCGCCGCAAACGGTCGGACTGGCTGCGGTGTTCGAAACGGGAAGCTCCCGCATCGGCCGGCGCAACGGTCGCGCCTACGCCCACACCATCCGGCAGGCGGGCGACGCGCCGCTGATCGCCCTCGAGGCCGGCTACCGGGTCCGCCTGCAGGGCCGGATGGCGGCCTTCCCGGACGGGCGGGCGATCCGCTGCCGCGCCGCCAACCCGAATCAGCGCCCGGTCTGCGTGGCGGCGGTGCAGCTGGACCGCGTCGCCTTCGAGACGCCGACGGGCGAGACCCTCAGCGAGTGGCGTCCGGGTTAGGGCTGCAGCCGGTAGCCGCCGGCGTCGGTCAGCAGCAGCCGCGCCTGGCCCGGCTCCGGCTCGATCTTCTGGCGCAGCCGATAGATGTGGGTTTCCAGGGTGTGGGTGGTGACCCCGGCGTTGTAGCCCCAAACCTCGGTCAACAGCTCCTCGCGCGACACCGCCTTGGCCCCGGCGCGATACAGGTATTTGAGGATGCTGGTTTCCTTCTCGGTCAGCCGCACCTTGCGCGCCTTGTCGTCGATCAGCACCTTGGCGGCGGGCCGGAACTCATAGGGGCCGATGCGGAAGACGGCGTCCTCGGACTGTTCGTGGCTGCGCAGATGGGCGCGGATCCGGGCCAGCAACACGGCGAACCGGAACGGCTTGGTGACATAGTCATTGGCCCCCGACTCCAGCCCCAGCACCGTATCGGCGTCCGACGACTGGCCCGTCAGCATGATGATCGGCGTCGAGACGCCGTCCTTGCGCAACAGCCGGCAGGCCTCGCGCCCGTCCATGTCGGGCAGGTCGACGTCCAGCAGGATCAGGTCGGCGCGCACCTCGCGGCCCATCCGCACGCCCTCCATCGCCGTCGCCGCCTGAACCGGGCGGAAGGCCTCGTGCAGGGCCAGTTGCTCGGCCAGCGCCTCGCGCAGGTCGTCGTCGTCGTCGATGATCAGGATGGTCTTGGGTGCGGGCATGGGTACCAGAATGGCGAGCGTCGGCCGTTCCGCCAAGGGTTGGACCCGAAGCGGAGCGGTTTTCAGTCAATAGAGGGGGTTTCGGGACGGTTTCGTTCCCCGAACAACGCCGATCCGACCCGGACATGGGTCGCGCCGAAGCGGATCGCCGTCTCGTAGTCGCCGCTCATCCCCATCGACAGCACGCCCAGTCCGTTGCGCCGGGCGATCTTGCGCAACAGGGCGAAATGCGGGCCCGCCGCCTCGTCCGCCGGCGGAATGCACATCAGACCCTCGACATTCAGGCCCTTGTCGCGGGCGTATCGCACCAGGCCGTCGGCCTGTTCCGGCGGGACGCCGACCTTCTGGGGCTCGGCGCCGGTGTTGACTTGGATCAGGACGCGAAGCGTTCGTCCCGCCTTGTCGGCGGCGGCGGCGAGGGCGTCGGCCAATTTCTCCCGGTCGAGGGTCTCGACGACGTCGAACAGGGCGACGGCGTCGGCGGCCTTGTTGGTCTGCAGCGGCCCGATCAGCCGCAGTTCGAGATCGGCCACGCCGTCGCGCAGTCCGACCCAGTGGGCTTGCGCTTCCTGCACCCGGTTCTCGCCGAACACCCGCTGGCCAGTGGCCAGCGCCGCCTCCAGCGCCTCCGCCGACTGGGTCTTGGTCACGGCCGTCAGGACCGCCGATGCCGGATCGCGTCCGGCGTCGCGGCAGGCCCCGGCGATCCGGCGACGCACGGCCTCGAAACGGTCGGCGATGCTGGACCCTGAAGCGGGATCGGAAGAAGAGGAGGTCATGAACCAGTCCGAAGCGGATAGTCTGTGGGACGTCGCCCGGGTCCTCGCACGGGACGCCGCCGATGTCAGCCGCGCCGCCGGGCGTCCGGCGCCGAACCTGCCGCCGCTGCTCTTCTTCACCGACCCCGTCCGCACCCCGCGCCCATGGGAGACGGCGGCGCGGCTGCCGGTCGGGGCGGGGGTCGTGTTCCGGTCGTTCGGCGCAGCCGACGCCCGAGAGACCGGCCTGCGCCTGCGCGAGGCGACGCATCGACGCAACGGCCTGCTGCTGGTCGGTCTCGATGCGGAACTGGCCGAAACGCTCGGGGCGGACGGCGTCCATCTTCCGGAACGGGCGCTCGGGCAGGGGCCCGGCCTAGCCGCGGCCCGACCCGACTGGCGCATCACCGGGGCGGTGCATTCGGCGGAGGCGCTGATCCGCGCCAAGGGTCTCGATGCCGCCGTGCTGTCGCCGGTGTTCGCGGCCGGCGGAGCCTCAGCGGCCCGGCCGGCGCTCGGCGTCGGGGCGTTCGCGGCTCTGGTCCGGCAGGCCGCCGTCCCGGTCTATGCCCTCGGTGGGATCACCGGCGAGAATGCAGGCGAGCTGGTTCGCTCGGGGGCCTGTGGTCTGGCGGGGGTGGGGGCGGTTCGGGCGGCCTTCGGGCCGGTCGACGCCTAGAAGCGGAAGATCGATTCCAGACGGAAGCGCGGCGCGGCCCGGCGGTCCGTCTGCGGCGCGCTGGCCGGATCGGCCTCGGGCTCGGCCAGACCGGCGGTGGCGCCGACGCGCAGGCGCGGGTTGACGCGGTAATAGGCGCCGGCCTCGACATCGCCGAGGTTGCTGTCGCGCCCGACCGGCTGGCTCAGGTTGAGGTCGAGGCCCCAACGGCCGCGTTCAGTGAACCGCAGGCGGGACTGGTTGGCGCCGGTGGCGGCGCGGGCGGCCTGGGCTTCGGTCAGGCTGACGGCCGGCGTGCGGGCGCGTGACGAAGCGGCTTGGGCCGAGGCGACATCGGCCATGGCCAGGAGCATGAGCCCTGCGGCCGCTCCGGCGATGACGGCGCCGTTCTTGCGCGTATTCTGGCGCATGTCCTGCCCTTTACGCCGCGACGGAAGCTTCCCTCGCGGTCCTTGGCGCCGATTAGACACCGCTGTTCAGCCCGGTCAACGAAACGTGGCCCATTACCCGGGGTTCCGCATGACTCTGCGGGACTCCTGTGGCGCGAGCGTCACGGATCGAGGTCGCCCCAAAGTCGTCCCTGAATCGTCCGGGAGGGGCGTCGCGGCTGCCGAACGCCGCCAGTGGGCGGAAACGATGCGACTTCGCCTTGTCATCGCCCCTTTTCAGCGTGTTATAGAGCGTCGCTTCGGCATCCGCTTATCGGGCGGGCTGACGCGTGCGCGGGACGGCCCGCTGCACGTCTCGATGGAATGGAGAGTCTCGATGGTGCTGGTTCGCGGCGCAGCGGTCGCCCTGATCGCCTCGGGTCTGATGTTGGGCGCATGCGGCGGGATCCCGGGCATGGGCGGCGGGGCCAAGCCCGTCCCGGCCGGCCAGACGGGCATTGGCGTCAACGCCTTCCTGTGGCGCGCCACGCTCGACACCCTCAGCTTCATGCCGCTGGCCAACGCCGATCCGTGGGGCGGCGTCGTCAACTACGACTGGTACACCGACCCTCAGACGCCGAACGAGCGGTTCAAGGCGACGGTGTTCATTCTCGACACCCGTTTGCGCGCCGACGCCCTGAACGTCACCGTGTCCAAGGAAGTGCGCGACGCCTCCGGGCAGTGGGTCGGCGCCGCAGTGGCCGCCCAGACCGAGACGGATCTTGAGAACGCGATCCTGACCAAGGCGCGCCAGCTCAACCTCCAGAACGCCCGCTGATTAACTCCTCCCGACCATAGCCTCCTCAGGCTCGCCCTCAGGAGCGACGCCTCAAGGATTGCCGTGGCCCGATACGAGCCCAAGACCGCCGAACCCCGTCAGCAGGCCCGCTGGGCGGAGGCCGACGCCTTCCGCGCGCCCACCGCGGAGACCGGGAAGCCCAAATACTACGTTCTCGAGATGTTTCCTTATCCGTCGGGCAACATCCACATGGGACACGCCCGCAACTATGTGATGGGCGACGTCGTGGCCCGCTCTAAACGGGCCCAGGGCTTCGACGTCCTGCATCCGATGGGCTGGGACGCCTTCGGCCTGCCGGCCGAGAACGCCGCCATCGAGCGCGGCGTCCACCCCGGCGACTGGACCTGGTCCAACATCGCCGCCATGCGCGAACAACTGAAGCTGCTGGGCCTGTCGCTGGACTGGTCGCGCGAATTCGCCACCTGCGACCCGGCCTATTATGGCCAGCAGCAGGCCTGGTTCCTCGAACTGTTCAAACGGGGTCTGGTCTATCGCAAGGACTCGATCGTCAACTGGGATCCGGTCGACAACACCGTCCTGGCCAATGAGCAGGTCGTCGACGGCCGCGGCTGGCGCTCGGGCGCGGTGGTCGAGAAGCGCAAGCTGAACCAGTGGTTCCTGCGCATCACCGACTATGCCGACGACCTGATCGAGGGGCTCAAGGAACTGGAAGGCCGCTGGCCGGACAAGGTCCGGCTGATGCAGGAGAACTGGATCGGCCGGTCGAAGGGCCTGCAGATGACCTGGGCCTGGGCCGGCGCGGCGCCCGCCGCCGCCCCGGACGGGCTGGAGATCTACACCACCCGCCCCGACACCCTGTTCGGCGCGTCCTTCATGGGCATCGCCCCCGATCATCCGGTCGCCCGCGCCGTCGGCGAGACGAACCCGGACGCCGCCGCCTTCATCGCCGAATGCCGCAAGGGCGGTTCCACCCAGGCCGAGATCGAACAGGCCGAAAAGGTCGGCTTCGACACCGACCTGAAGGTGATTCACCCGTTCGACGGCCGCGAGGTCTCGGTCTGGATCGCCAACTTCATCCTGTCGGAGTACGGCACGGGCGCCATCTTCGGATGTCCCGCCCATGACCAGCGCGACCTCGACTTCGCCCGCAAATACGACCTGCCCGTCATCCCGGTCGTGAGACCGGACGGCGCCGGAGACGATTTCGTTGTCGGAACAGAGGCTTACACCGGTCCCGGCGCGATCTTCCACTCCGACTTCCTAGACGGTCTCGACATCGAAACGGCCAAGGCCGAAGCCATCGCCCGCGTCGAGGCGGCCGACCAGGGCGAGGGCGCGACCATCTATCGCCTGCGCGACTGGGGCGTCAGCCGCCAGCGCTACTGGGGCTGCCCCATCCCGATCGTTCACTGCCCGTCGTGCGGCGCCGTCCCCGCCGCTGACCTGCCGGTCGAACTGCCGAAGGATGTCACCTTCGACACCCCCGGCAATCCGCTGGATCGCCACCCGACGTGGAAACACGTCAAATGCCCGTCGTGTCACGAGGATGCGACGCGCGAGACCGACACCCTCGACACCTTTGTCGACTCCAGCTGGTATTTCGCCCGCTTCACCGATCCGGCGGCGTCCGAACCGATCTCGAAGGCGGCGGCCGACAAATGGCTGCCGGTCGACCAGTATATCGGCGGGGTCGAGCACGCCGTCCTGCACCTGCTGTATGCCCGCTTCATCTCGCGCGCCCTGTCCGACGCCGGCCTGATGAGCGTGCGCGAGCCCTTCGCCGGCCTGTTCACCCAGGGCATGGTGGTGCACGAGACCTACCGCCGGCCCGACGGGGCTTGGGTCGAGCCCACCGACGTCGAACTGCTCAACGAAGCTGGCCAGCGCTCGGCCCGCCAGCGCTCGACCGGCGAGGCCCTGGTCAT
This sequence comes from Brevundimonas sp., assembly GCF_046295595.1. Classification (GTDB taxonomy): domain Bacteria; phylum Pseudomonadota; class Alphaproteobacteria; order Caulobacterales; family Caulobacteraceae; genus Brevundimonas. The sequence continues at coordinate 58,706 of NZ_JBKBMX010000002.1, forward strand.
CGGCGACATCGAAAAGATGTCGAAGTCGAAGAAGAACGTCGTCGCGCCGCAGGAGATTGTCGACACCTATGGCGTCGACGCCGGCCGGCTGTTCGTCCTGTCCGACAGCCCGCCCGAGCGCGACGTGCAATGGACCCCGGGCGGCGTCGAGGGCGCCAGCCGCTTCGTCCAGAGGGTCTGGACCGAGGTCGACGGCTTCGATCCCGCCGACCCCGGCGACGAGGCCGCCAACGCCGCCCTCGTGCGCGAGACCCACAAGGCCATCAAGGCCGTGTCCGAGGGCATCGCCGGCTTCCGCTTCAACTCGGCGATCGCCCGGCTGTACGCCTTCGTCGCCGTCATCCGCGACCACGCCACGGCCGGCGGCGAGGCCCGCCGTCAGGCCCTGTCGGCCCTGCTGCGCCTGGTCGCCCCCTTCACCCCCCACCTCGCCGAGGAAGGCTGGACGCGGCTGGGCGAAGCGGGGATGATCCTCGACGCGCCGTGGCCGGAGCACGACCCGGCGCTGGCGGCCGACGACGAGGTCACCCTGCCGATCCAGGTCAACGGCAAGCGTCGCGGCGAAATTCGCGTCGCCCGCGGCCTTGAGCCGGCGGCGGTCGAGGCCATCGTTCTGGCCGACGCGGACGTTCAGGCGCGGCTGGAGGGTCAGACGGTGAGGAAGATCGTGGTGGTCAAGGATCGCATCGTCAATCTGGTGGTCGGCTGATGCGCGCCCGCCGGCCTGGGCTTGTCGCACTGGCGGGACTGGCCTTGGCCGGCTGCGGCTTCACGCCCCTGTACGGCGACGCCGGGGTCGGCTCCGGGCTCAGCCGCATCGCCGTCACCACCCAGGACGACCGGCTCGGCTACCGGCTGCGCGAGCAGCTGGAGGACGCCCTCGGCCGCGATGCCGCCCAAGTCCCGCTCTGGCGGCTGGAGACCACGGCCGAGCAGTCGCGCCGTCCGCTCGGCCGCCGCATCGACGACACCGCCACCCGCTATGAGCTGACCGTCATCGGCCGCTGGACCCTGACCCCCGCCGCCGGCGGGACGCCCCTGACCGGCACGGAGACGGTGACCACCACCTACGCCGCCGCCGACCAGCCCTATGCCGCCATCGCCGCCCAACAGGACGGCGAGGAACGCGCCGCCGCCGAACTGGCGCGCGAGATCCGGCTGGCCCTGATGCTGGCCCTGCAAGGCCAGCCATGACAGGCCGGCGATGATCCTGGCGAAACGGCCCGAGGTCGATCGCTTCCTCAAGACGCCGGACCGTTCGGTGCGCGCCGCCGTCATCCACGGCAAGGATCGCTCAGGGGTGGCCGAGCGCGCTGCGCTGCTGTGCAAGGCCATCACGCCGGACCTGAACGACCCCTTCAACGTCACGGTCCTGACCGACAGCGACATCGACGGCGACGAGGCCCGCCTTGAGGAGGCCCTGACCGCCCTGTCGATGATCGGCGGCCGTCGACTCGTCCGGGTCCGGCTCGGCTCGGAAAAGGCCTCGATCGACAAGATGCTGGCCGCCGCCCTCAAGACCCACGCCGACGGCGGCTACAATCCCGATGCCATGCTGGTGATCGAGGCCGGGGCGCTGGGCCGCGACTCCGCCCTGCGCAAGGCCGCGGAAGCGTCTCATGGCGCAGTTGGCATCGCCTGTTATGAGGACGAGACCGGCGATGTCGCCCGGATGACGCGCGAGGCCCTCGCCGCCGACAAGGTCGGGCTGACCCAGGATGCGCTGGACCGTTTCGTGTCGCGCCTGCCGCGCGAACGCGGCCTGATGCGGCAGGAGATCGAGCGGCTGGTGCTCTATATCGGGCCCGGCTCGGGCCAGACGATCGACGTCGCCGAGCTCGAGTTGCATCTCGGGGTCGAGCCCGACGCCTCGCTGCAGGACGCGGCGCTGCAGGCCTTCGGCGGCCGCCCCGCCCCGGCCCAGTCGGGCCTGCGCCGCGCCCTGGCCGAGGGCGAATCGCCCGTCATGGCGGTGCGTCAGGCCTCGATCCACCTCGGCAAGCTGCGCCGCATCAATGTGCTGCAGGCCAACGGCGCCGGGGCCAAGGAGGCGGCCAAATCGGCCGGGGTGTTCTGGAAACAGGAGGCCGAGATGCTGCGTCAGGCCCGCAGCTGGCGGCTCGAGGACCTCGACAAGGTGCTGGACAGCGTCAACGCCGCCGACATCGCCACCAAGACGACCGGATCGCCCGACCAGTTGATCGCCGAGCGTCTGTTGCTGGAAATTTCAGCCCGCGCCCGCCGCCTGGGGCTCTAGCCGCGCTTGGACGCCTTGCGGAAGGCCGGCTTGGACAGGGCCAGATTGCGGGTCTGCTGGGCCTTCTGTTCGGCCCGGGCGCCGCCTTCCAGACCGCCGTGCGCCGGGCCGCCGCCGGCCTTCTTGGCGGCCAGCGCCTTCTTCATCGCTTCGGCGGTCGGATTGCTCGGTTTGTCGGTCATGCGGTCACTGTAGCACGGGAGGCCTCAGCCGCGCATCAACCGCCGGCACAGGTCGTCCAGCTGTTCCAGACTGCCGTAGCGCAGGCTCAGCTCGCCCTTGCCGCCGCGATCGACCAGCGACACCGGCAGGCCGAGGGCGTCGGTCAGATCCTGTTCCAGCGCGGCGATATCGGCCCCGCCCTCGCCTGAGGCGCCGGTGCGGGCCTTGCCCTTGGCCGGCTTCGGCCCCTCGGCCGCGCGCCGCGCCAGCACCTCGGCCTGACGGACGTTGAGCCCCTCATTGACGATCTGCTCGGCCAGGGCGGCGGGGTTGGGGGCGGTGATCAGGGCCCGGGCGTGGCCGGCGCTCATCTTGCCGTGCCGCACATACCACAGCACCTCTTCCGGCAACTGCAGCAGGCGCAGGGTGTTGGCGACATGGCTGCGACTCTTGCCGACCACGCCGGCGACCGCGTCCTGGGTGCGGCCGAACCGCTCCATCAGCAGGCGATAGGCGTCGGCCTCCTCCAGCGGATTGAGGTCGGCGCGCTGGACGTTCTCGATGATCGCCACCTCGAACACCGCGACGTCGTCCATCTCACGGACGATGACCGGCACCTGGGTCAGGCGGGCGATCTGCGAGGCGCGCCAGCGGCGTTCGCCGGCGACGATCTGCCAGACGCCGTCGTCCTTCGGATGCGGCCGCACGAGGATCGGCTGCAGCACGCCCTTGTCGCGGATCGATTCCGCCAGTTCGGCCAGGTCGCCGTGGTCGAACAGCTTGCGCGGCTGGTCGGGGTTAGGCTTCAGCGACTCGATCGGCGCCATGCGCACCCCGGCCGGGGCGGCCGAGCCGTCGACCGGCACCGCTTCGCCGGCCTGTTCTCCCAGAAGGGCCGACAATCCCCGGCCCAGACCGCGCTGACGTTCGCTCAAGATACTGATTCCACTTCGTAAATTCGCATCAGGCGGCCTGCAGCCGCCGGGTCTTCTCGCGCGCCACCACCTCGCGGGCGAGGCGCAGATAGGCCTGGCTGCCGGCGCATTTCAGGTCGTAGATCAGCGCCGGCTTGCCGAACGACGGCGCCTCCGACACCCGTACATTGCGCGGGATCACCGCCTCGTAGACCTTCTCGCCAAAATGCTTGCGGACATCCGCCGCCACCTGCCCCGACAGCGCGTTGCGGCGATCGTACATGGTCAGGACCAGACCCTGGATCTCCAGCGTCGGGTTCAGGCTCTGCCGCACCATTTCGATGGTCTTCATCAGCTGGCTCAGACCTTCAAGGGCGAAGAATTCGCACTGCAGCGGCACCAGAACGGCGTCGGCCGCGGCCATGGCGTTGAGCGTCAACAGGTTGAGCGACGGCGGGCAGTCGATCAGCACATAGTCATACCGGGTCTGACCCTCTCCGCCCTGCCCCTCAAGGGCGTCGCGCAGGCGATAGGAGCGGCGATCGGCCTGGCTCAGCTCGATCTCGACGCCCGACATGTCGGCGTCGGCGGGCAGGATATGCAGGCCGGGGACCGAGGTCTGCACCGCCGACTCGTCGACGGAGCGCCCGTCGACGATGACGTCATAGATGGTCACCCGGCGTGTTTCACGTGGAACACCCAGGCCGGTGGAGGCATTGCCCTGCGGGTCCATGTCGACGATCAGCACCTTTTCGCCGATCGCCGCCAGGGCGGTGCCGAGATTGATCGCCGTCGTCGTCTTGCCGACGCCGCCCTTCTGGTTCGAGATGGCGAGGACGCGCGTCTTACCGGCTATGGACACGACGGAGACTCCGGACGGAAACGATACGGCCGCGCGGGTCGCTGCGCGAGACGGACAGACTGCTGTCGAAATGCCAGACCTTGCGGGCTTCGATCAACTCAACCTCGGCCTTTTCCCCCTTGAGAAACAGCCCCTGTGCGCCGCGCTGTAGATAAGGCTGTGCATAGCCGAGCAGCTTCTCCATCGGCGCCAAGGCGCGGGCGGTGACGACGTCCGCCGTGACCCTCTGCTCCTCGGCCCGACCATTGATCACCGTAGCCCGCAACGACAGCCCGTCCACCGCCTCCTGAAGGAAGCGGCAGCGCTTGCCAAGACTGTCGATCAGCCAGACATGGCTGTCGGATCGATCCTTCAGAAGGATCGCGAGCACCAGACCGGGAAAGCCGGCCCCGGCTCCGAGGTCGGCCCACGTCCTGGCCGCGGGAGCCATGCTCAGCAGCTGAGCCGAGTCCCAGATATGCCGGTTCCAGACGTCCGGCAGACTGTCGGGCCCGACGAGATTCATCACCGCATTGGTCTCGGTCAGCCGTTCGATGAAGATGTCGAGGTCGGCCATCTGCGCCGGGGTGGCGTTGGTCAGGGTCTGGAATTCGGATGGGGTCACGCCGCGACCTTCGCCCGCTTCACATGCGACAGCAGGGCCGTCAGGGCGCCGGGGGTCATGCCCTCGATCCGCCCGGCCTGGCCGAGGGTGCGCGGCTGGACCAGGTTCAGCTTCTCGCGCACCTCGTTCGACAGGCTGCCGATGGCCGCATAGTCGAGGTCGGACGGGATGGCCAACGCCTCCTCCCGGCGCAGGGCCTCGGCGTCCGAGGCCTGTCGGTCGAGATAGCCGGCGTAGCCCGCGTCGATCTCGACCTGTTCGCGCACCTGCCGCGGCCAGGCGGCGATGGCGGGATGGGCGGCCTCGAAGGCGGTCAGGTCAACGCCGGGGAAGGCCAGCAGGTCGCGGATCGAGCGGCGCTGGCCGTCAGCGTTGACGGCGATGCCGAGGGCGCCGGCCTCCTTGGGCGTATAGGTCGCGCCGCGCACCAGCGCCGCGGCGTCCGCCAGCGCAGCGGCCTTGGCTTCGAAGGCGGCGCGGCGCCCGGCCGAGACCAGACCCGCGGCCATGGCGACAGGGGTCAACCGTTGATCGGCGTTGTCGGCCCGCAGCGTCAACCTGTACTCGGCCCGGCTGGTGAACATCCGGTAGGGCTCGGTCACCCCGCGTGTGACCAGATCGTCGATCATGACGCCGATATAGGCCTGGTCCCGGCCGAGGATGGTCGGGTCCGATCCGGCCGCGGCGCGGGCGGCGTTGAGGCCGGCGATCAACCCTTGGGCTCCCGCCTCCTCATAGCCGGTGGTGCCGTTGATCTGGCCGGCCAGATACAGGCCGGGGCGCTTCTTGACCTCCAGCGCCGGGGTCAGTTCGCGCGGATCAACGAAGTCATACTCAATGGCGTAGCCGAAGCGGAACACCTCGACCGCCTCCAGCCCCGGAATGGTGCGCAGGAAGGCGGCCTGGGTGGCGTTGGAGACCGAGGTCGAGATGCCGTTCGGGTAGACAGTGGGATCGTCGAGGCCCTCGGGCTCGAGGAAGATCTGGTGCGAGGCCTTGTCGGCGAACCGCACCACCTTGTCCTCGATCGACGGGCAGTAGCGCGGACCACGGCCGGACAGGTGCCCGCCATAGACGGCGCTGTCGCCGAGATTGTCTGCGATGATGCGGTGGGTCGCCTCGGTCGTGTGGGTCACGCCGCAGGCGATCTGGGGCACGTCGATGCGCCCGGTCAGGAAGCTGAACGGCACGGGATCGGCGTCGGCCGCCTGCATTTCCAGCCGGTCCCAGGCGATGGTGCGGCCGTCCAGCCGCGCCGGGGTGCCGGTCTTGAGACGGCCCATCTGCAGGCCGGCGCCGTAGAGGTCGGCGGCCAGACCGGTCGAGGGCGCCTCGCCGTGACGGCCGGCCGGGATGCGCTGGTCGCCCTTGTGGATGACGCCGTTGAGGAAGGTGCCCGTGGTCAGGACCACGGCGGCGGCGTGCAGCTCGACGCCCTCCCCCGTGACGACGCCGGTGACGCGGCCGCCGTCGAGGATCAGGCTCTCGGCCGTGCCGGCCATCAGGGTCAGGTTCGGCGTCTCCGCCAGCTCGGCCTGCATCGCCTCGCGATAGAGGCGCCGGTCGATCTGGCTGCGCGGCCCCTGCACCGCCGCGCCCTTGGAGCGGTTGAGCAGCCGGAACTGGATGCCGGAGACGTCGCCCAGCCGGCCCATGAGCCCGTCCATGGCATCGATCTCGCGCACCAAATGACCCTTGCCAAGACCCCCGATGGCCGGGTTGCAGGACATCTCGCCGATGGTCTCAAGCTTCTGGGTCAGCAGCAGGGTGGCGGCCCCGGCGCGCGCGGACGCCGCCGCGGCCTCACAGCCGGCGTGGCCCCCGCCGATGACGATGACGTCGAAACGCTTCATGGCCGGGACATAGGGGAAAGCCGGCGGTTTCGCTACCGGCGCGCGGGGCGTGTTTCACGTGAAACGTCACTTGCCGATGCAGAAGGTCGTGAACACCTCGCCGAGGATGTCCTCGACGCCGATGGCGCCGGTGACGCGGGCCAGACTGTCGACGGCCCGGCGCAGATCGTCCCCGGCCATTTCCGGCGCGAGGTCGAGCGCCCGCCGCCCCGCCTCGACCGCCGCCAGCGCCTCGGTCAGCCGCCGCCGGTGTCGCTCGCGGGTGACCGCCGGGAAATCGCCGCCGGACAGGTCGCGCGCCAGTCGCGCCGCCAGCCAGTCGTGCAAGGCGCCCAGCCCCTCCCCCGTAGTCGTACTGACGATCAGGGACTCGCCGTCCGGCGGCAGGGCGGCGCGTTCGATATCGGCCTTGGTGAAGACCATCAGGTCGTCGGGCCGGGCATAGGCGGCCGCGGAGCCTTCCGGATCGCCCGGCGCCCGGACCCACAGCCGCAGCTCGGCCTGTTCCGCCCGGGCCCGCGCCCGACGCACGCCCTCCGCCTCGATCGGATCGTCACTGTCGCGCAGACCCGCGGTGTCGGACAGGGTCACGGCGTAGCCGCCGATGATCAGGTCGGCGTCCAGCACGTCGCGGGTGGTGCCGGCGATCGGGGTGACGATGGCCGCCTCGCGCGCCACCAGGGCGTTGAACAGCGACGACTTGCCGGCGTTGGTCTCGCCGATCAGGACGATGCGATAGCCCTCGCGCACCCGCTCTCCGCGCCGGGCGTCGGCCAGCGCGGCCTGCAGATTGGCGATCAGCCCGTCCAGCACCGGCCCGGCTGTAAGCGCCAGATGGTCCGGCACCTCCTCGTCGGGAAAGTCGATCTCGGCCTCAACGAGGGCGAGGGCCTTGAGCAGGTCGTGGCGGAAGCCGGCGTAGGTCTGCGACAGGGCGCCGTCCAGCTGGCCGAGGGCCTGGGCCGCCTGGGCCGTGGTCTCGGCGTCGATCAGGTCTGCGACCGCCTCGGCCTGGGCCAGATCCATCCGGCCGTTCTCGAAGGCGCGGCGGGTGAACTCGCCGGGCTCGGCGGGGCGCAGGCCGAGGCTGATCAGGGCGTCGCTGACGGCTTCGACGACCGCCCGGCCGCCGTGGAGATGCAGCTCGGCGCAATCCTCGCCCGTGTAGGAGTTCGGCGCCGGGAAGCGGAGGACCAAGGCCTGATCGAGGGGGCGGCCGTCGCGGGCGAGTGAGCGGAGCGAGGCCAGACGCGGCTTCAAACCGCCGGCGCCGAGGTTGGCGAGGGCCGCATCGGTGCGCGGCCCTGACAGGCGGAGGATGGCGATGGCTCCCCGACCCGGCGGCGTGGCGAGGGCGAAGATGGTGTCGGGGATCATGTCTCCTCCCCATCTCCGATGGGGAGGTGGCGCGCCGCGGCAGCGGCGTGACGGAGGGGTTGGCGGACGGCGGAAAGAGCCCCTCCACCGCTTCGCGGTCCCCCTCCCCCTGCGGGGGAGGAGACGGCGTCGCTCACGGCTTGACCGCCGCTTCCATCAGCTTGCGGAACTGGTCTTGGGCCTGCATCCCGAAGCTGGTCCAGGTCTTCATCAGCTCGTCCGGCTGCATGGCGGCCATGTTCTCGTCCATGCGCCGTTTCATCTCGGCCACCATGTGATCGTTCAGCGGCGCGACGTCGGGCAGGCCGAGAAAGGCCCGGGCCTCGGCCGGCGTGCAGTCGATCTCGACATTGACCTTCATAGCGCCACTCCTTTTCCCCTGACGCCATGCGCGCGGCAGGCTGCTTGAGGGTGTTTCACGTGAAACAGCGGCCATACCGCCGTCAGGTGTTCATCGACTGGAAGAAGTCGGCATTGTTCTTGGACTGACGCAGCTTGTCGATCAGGAACTCGATCGCGTCCTGCGGGCCCATCGGGTTAAGGATGCGGCGCAGGACATAGGTCTTGGCCAGCTGATCCTTGGGGGTGGTCAGCTCTTCCTTGCGGGTGCCGGACTTGAGCACGTCGATGGCCGGGAAGATGCGCTTGTCGGCGACCTTGCGGTCCAGCACGATCTCGGAGTTGCCGGTGCCCTTGAACTCTTCGAAGATCACCTCGTCCATGCGCGAGCCGGTGTCGATCAGGGCGGTGGCGATGATCGTCAGGGAGCCGCCCTGTTCGACGTTCCGCGCCGCGCCGAAGAAGCGTTTCGGCCGCTGCAGGGCGTTGGCGTCGACGCCGCCGGTCAGGACCTTGCCCGACGACGGGACGGTGGCGTTGTAGGCGCGGCCGAGGCGGGTGATCGAGTCGAGCAGGATGACGACGTCCTTCTTGTGCTCGACCAGGCGTTTGGCCTTTTCGATCACCATCTCGGCGACGGCGACGTGGCGGGTGGCCGGCTCGTCGAAGGTCGAGGCGACGACCTCGCCCTTCACCGTCCGCTGCATGTCGGTGACCTCTTCCGGCCGTTCGTCGATCAGCAGGACGATCAGGATGACTTCCGGATGGTTCTTCTCGATCGACTTGGCGATGTTCTGCAGCATCACCGTCTTGCCGACGCGCGGCGGGGCGACGATCAGGCAGCGCTGGCCCTTGCCGAGCGGGGCGACGATGTCGATGACCCGGCCCGAGCGGTCTTTCAGCGTCGGATCCTGGATTTCCATGTGCAGCCGCTCTTCGGGGTAGAGCGGGGTCAGGTTGTCGAACAGGACCTTGGTCTTGACCATCTCGGGGTCTTCGAGATTGATCGTGTCGACCTTGAGCAGGGCGAAATAGCGCTCGCCCTCGCGCGGACCACGGACGGCGCCGTGGATGGTGTCGCCCGAGCGCAGGCCGAAGCGGCGGATCTGCGACGGCGAGACATAGACGTCGTCCGGACCCGGCAGATAGTTGGCGTCGGGGCTGCGCAGGAAGCCGAAGCCGTCGGGCAGGATCTCGAGCACGCCGTCCGCGATGATCTCGACTTCCTCGTCGGCCAGGGCCTTGAGGATGGCGAACAGCAGGTCCTGTTTGCGCAGGTTGGAGGCGTTCTCGACCTCGAGGCCTTCGGCGAAGGCGACCAGATCGGCCGGCGTCTTCTCGTTCAGCTCGGCCAAGGTGATTCGGCCGTTGGGGACGATCGGCTCGCCGTCGTCCTCCTCCTCGTCATCCCCGGCTTCCTGATCGACCATCGGCAGGTCGGCGGCGTCGACCTCATTGGTCGGCTGGTCGCCGTCGAGGGTCTCGGCCTCGGGGGCGGTCGGATCGGTGTCGCGGACGTCGGTCATGGAAAATCTTCTTCAGGCGGGCGCGCACGGACGCCCGCGAACCGGCGGGGTCTGGGCGGCTGGCGATGTTGGCCCGGGGGCCGGCAGGGAGGGCGGCGTGGGTCCCGCAGGGTCGATCCGGCAGGCGTCGCTGTATGAGAGGGACCGTCCGGAGGGCGTGAGCCCCAGGCCAGGATCGGTTCGCGACCAGCGAAACCACGCCGTGGCCCCGAGGTCAAGCGTCGGCGGCTATCCCAGCGTCCATTCGACGGTCACGGAAAGGACGGCGACGACGGCGATCAGGAACGGGATTTCGTTGGTCATGCGCCAAAACCGGCCGGAGCGGGTCGAGGTCCCGGCCCGGATGCGTTTGAACTCGCCCGCGAGGAAGCCGTGCCAGCCGCTGAGCGCCACGACGGCCAGCAGCTTGGTCGCCATCCATGGCTGGGCGAGGAAGCCCCACCCCTCGCCGAAGCCATGGACATGGATGACGATCATCCACACGCCGAACACCCATGCGGCGGTCATTGCCGGATTGACGATGATCTTGAGCAGGCGGCGCTGCCATTCCCTCAGCAGGCCCTGCATCTCGCCGCGCAGCGGCTCGGGCTTGTCGGCCTGTTCGGCGTCATAGGCGTAGAGGCGGGGCAGGAACAGCATCCCCGCCATCCAGGCGATCACCGCCAGGATGTGCAGGCCGCGGACGACGTTGAACGTCTCGTAACTCATGCGGCGCGGTTCTCGGCTTGGCAGGGACAGGCCTTCCAGTCGCCGCGGCAGCCCGGGCCGTAGGGCGCCACGCCGGTGCGCGACAGGCCATGCAGCGCCGCGTCGGCGAGGGCGGTGATGAACGGCTCCGACGTCCCGACCGCCGGGACCCTCAGATAGGGGGCGACGCCGAGTTCGTGGGCCAGTTCGCCGTATTCGATGTCCAGCTCGACAAGGGTCTCGACATGCTCGGAGACGAAGGCGATCGGCACGACCACGGCGCCGACGCCGTCCGACCCCGCGCGTTCCAGCGCCTCTGGGGTCGAGGGGCCGAGCCATTTCATCGGTCCGACGCGGCTCTGGTAGCAGAGGGCGTGGTCGACCTTGCGGCCCATGGCCTCGAGTTTCGCCACGACAGCGGAGACGGTGCTTTCGACCTGTTCCTGGTAGGGATCGCCCTTGCGGCTGACCAGCGACTCAGGGATGCCGTGCGCCGAGAACAGAACGCGAACCGGTCGGTCGCCGGCCTCGTCCAGCTTGCCGGCGATGGCCCGGGCCTGCGCCTCGACCCAGCCGTAGGCCTCGGGCCAGCAGCAGACCGTGCGGCTCTCGCCGGATCCGGCGTAGACGGCGTTCCAGCGCTTCATCGAGGACTGGGTCGTGGTGGTGGAAAACTGCGGATACAGCGGCAGCAGGACGATTTCGTCCGGAGCGAAGGCCGCGACCTCGGCCGCCGTCTCCTCGGTCAGCGGGGCCCAGTAGCGCATGGCGATGAAGGCGCGAACCTCGTCCTCGGGCAGCCGCGACGACAGGGCGGCCTCCAAGGCGGCAGCCTGTTTGCGTGTTTCCGGCAGGAGGGGCGAACCGCCGCCCATCAGGGCGTAGTTGGCCTGAGCCGTCTTTTCGCGGCGGCTGGAGATAAGCCAGGCCAGCGGCGTCCGCGCGACGCCCGGCAGGCCGATGATGGCCGGGTCGTTGAACAGGTTGAACAGGAAGGGCCGGACCGAAGCCTGGTCGTCAGGCCCGCCGAGGTTGAACAGCACCACGGCGATGCGGCGGCCGTTGATCGTCTTCATTGCGCGCCAATCCGTTTGAGAACCTGTTCAACGCGCTCGATCGGCACATCGGGCAGAATTCCGTGTCCGAGGTTGAAGATCCACGGCCCCTGCCCCCAGGCCTCGAGCAACTGGTCCACCCGCCGGTCCAGCATCGGGCCGCCGGCGCGCAGCAGCAGCGGGTCGAGCGCGCCCTGGATCGGCTTGATCGCCTGCACCCGGCGGCCGACCGCCAGCGGACAGGCGGTATCCAATGCCACGGCCTGGACGTCGCAGGCGGTCGCATAGCGTTCGGCCAGCGCTGCCGAACCGCGCGGGAAGCCGATCAGGGGCACGGTCACCCCCAGTTCGCGCACCCGTTTGACCAGCGCCAGATGCGGCTGCAGGACCAGGCTCTCGAACAGGTCGTCGGGCAGGCCCTCGGCCCAGCTTTCGAAGATCTTAAGCACCTGGGCGCCGGCGTCGGCCTGCATCTTCAGATAATGGGCCGTGGCCTCGACCAGCACCTCGAGCAGGGCCGCGACCTTCTCTGGGTCGGCATAGGCGTAGGTCCGGGCCTGGGCGCGCTCGCCCTTGCCGATGGTGCGGGCCTCGCCGTCCAGCATATAGGTGGCTACGGTCCAGGGCGCGCCGGCGAAACCGATCAGGGCCCGCCCGGGCTCCAGCTCACCCCTGACGATCGACAGGGTCTGGCCGACCTGTTTCAACGCCTCTCCGGCCCCGGAGGCCAGCGCTCGCATGGCCTCCACCGGCGGCAGGGCGCCGAGCCGCGGCCCCTCGCCGGTCTCGAACCAGACCTCCTGGCCGAGGGCGCGGGGGATCAGCAGGATGTCGGCGAAGACGATGGCGGCGTCGAAGCCGAACCGCCGCATCGGCTGCAGCGTCGCCTCGGCCGCCTTTTCGGGGGTCAGGCAGAAGGAGATGAAGTCGGGCGTCGTCGCCCGGAGCGCGCGGTACTCGGGCAGATACCGTCCCGCCTGGCGCATGAACCACACCGGTGGCCGCGATGTCGTCTCGCCGGCGAGAACCTTGAGCAGCAGGGGCGTCTGGGAGTTGGTCATCTGATCCCGGGCTTACCGGGGGGGCCGGTCCACCTCAAGCCCGGGCCGTGTCGCACCCCCCATTCCTTCAATGAAAGAGAATCAAGAAGAGTGGTGGAAGAAGGCAGGGCGGGGGATGACGGGGATAAGGTCGGGTTCCAAGCTGGTCCGAACAGGTTTGTCCGCCCCGGGTCGGCCGGTCATCCCCGGACGTCCACCGGGCTGGTGAAAGCGGGGATAACACTTAACGAAGCCTTGCCATGCGGGCCCTTCGGACCGATCGCCGCCATTCGCTTCTGGGCGCCGTTAAGGTCTTGTTAACACTGTCCACACCCGATCATCGGACAGGCGTCCGGCACGGGACGACTCGCCTGACGACCACCGGCGCCGTCCACCGTCATCCCCGCTCGCCGCGTCCGGCCCGTCCGGCTATAGAGATCGACGCACGGGTCGGGGCGATCGGCGCCCGGCCCCGTCCACAGGAGTCTCGTCGCATGGACCGCTTCCGATGAGTTCGTCCACCGGGCCCGGCGCCCGATGAGCCCGGCCCGCGCGGCCGGCGTCTCGCGACTGGCGACCTATTTTCATGTCCACCTGGTCTCGGATTCGACCGGCGAGACCCTGAACGCCATGGCCAAGGCCGTCGTGGCGCGCTTCGACGGGGTGATCCCGATCGAGCACATCTACGCCCTTGTGCGGTCGTCGAAACAGATGGACCGGGTGCTGGAGGAGATCGCCGCCTCGCCCGGCGTGGTGCTGCACACCCTCGTCGACCGCGAGCTGCGCGAACAGCTGGAGGATGGCTGCCGCCGGCTGGACATGCCGCAGATCGCCGCGCTCGATCCGTTGGTCGGGGCCCTGTCGCGCTATCTCGGCGCCGCCCTGTCGACCCGGGTTGGGGCCCAGCACGCGCTCGACACCGACTATTTCAACCGCATCGCCGCGCTGGACTACGCCATGGCCCATGACGACGGCCAGGGCACGACCGACCAGCTGGAGGGCGCCGACGTGGTGCTGTGCGGCGTCAGCCGGACGTCCAAGACGCCGACCTGCATCTATCTGGCCCACCGCGGCATCCGCGCCGCCAATGTGCCGCTGGTGCCGGGGCAGGAGGACGGCGAACGGCTGGTGGCGCTGAAGAACCCGCTGATCATCGGCCTGACCGTCTCGCCCGACCGGCTGGTGCAGATCCGGCGCAACCGGCTGGACGGGCTCAACGCCGCGCAAGCCTCGTCCTATACCGACCACGAGGCGGTGCGGGAGGAGACGGTCAAGGCGCGGCGCGCGTTCGAACGCCGCGGCTGGCCGGTCATCGACGTGACCCGGCGCTCGGTCGAGGAGACGGCGGCGGCGATCATCAATGTGCTGAACGAGCGCCGCACCCACAGGCTGGGGATTCTCGGGTGAGCGGCGAACGTCTGGTGCTGGCCTCCAAGAGCGCCGCGCGGCGGGCCATGCTGGAGGGCGCGGGCGTGCCCTTCTCGGTCCAGGTCGCCGATGTCGACGAGGACGCGGTCAAGGCGGTGCATGATCCGGCCGACGCCGCGGGGCTGGCGGTCGAGCTGGCGCGGGTCAAGGCGCTGGCTGTGTCGCGCCACGATCCGGAGGCCTGGGTGCTTGGCGCCGACCAGACCCTGGCCTTCGCCGGCGGACTGGTCTCCAAGGCGCCGTCGATGGCGGCGGCGCGGGACCGGTTAGGGCTGATGCGCGGGCGGACCCACCAGCTGCATTCCGGCGCGGCCCTGGCCTGCAACGGCCAGGTGGTCTGGTCCGGCGTCGACACGGCGACCCTGCGGATGCGCGACTTTTCCGACGCCTTTCTGGACGCCTATCTGGCGGCCGAGGGCGAGGCCCTGCTGGGGTCGGTCGGGTCGTACCGGCTCGAGGGCATGGGATCGCAGCTGTTCGAGGCGGTCGAGGGCGACTATTTCACCGTGCTGGGGATGCCGCTGTGGCCGGTGCTGGCCGAGCTGCGCCGGGCCGGGGTGCTGACGACATGAGCGTGGTCGCGGGGGTGGCGGGGCAGCCGATCGCCCATTCGTTGAGCCCGCTGATCCACGGGGCGTGGATCGCCGCCGCGGGCCTGGACGCCGACTATCGGGCCTTCGGACCGGCGGACGAGGCCAGGTTCGCGGCCCTGGTCGCAGAGGGCCGGGCCGGGGGGCTGCGCGGACTGAACGTCACCGCCCCGTTCAAGGCCGCGGCGCTGGCGCTGGCGGATCAGGTCAGCGAGACGGCGCGGATCTGTGGATCGGCCAACCTTCTGGTGTTCGAAGACGGCCGCGTGCGGGCCGACAGCACCGACGGGGCCGGCCTGCTGGCGGCGCTGGCGGAGCAGGCGCCGGCGTTGGACCTGTCGGGACGGCCGGTGCTGATCCTCGGCGCCGGCGGGGCGGCACGGGCGGCGGCGGCGGCGCTCAAGGCGGCGGGGGCCGAGGTCAGCGTGCTTAACCGGACGGCGGAGCGGGCGGAGCGGCTGGCCGCCGACCTCAGCGTCGCGGTGGCGGGGCCTGAGACGGCGGCGGAGGCGGCGCTGGTGGTCAATGCGCTGAGCGCGCCGCCGGAGATCGACGTCGGCGCGCTGCGGGGGGACGCGGTGCTGATGGACATGACCTACAAGCCCTTGCTGACGCCCTTCCTCGCCGCCGGGCGGGCAGGAGGTCTGACGACGGTGGACGGGCTGGCCATGCTGATCGGCCAGGCGCGGCCGTCGTTCCAGGCCTTTTTTGGCGTGGAGCCGCCGCCGGTCGACGTGCGGGCGCTGGCGCTGGCGGTGCTGGGAGAGGCCGCATGATCGTGCTCGGCCTGACCGGCTCCATCGGCATGGGCAAGACCACCACGACGGCGATGTTCGCCGAGGCCGGGGCGCTGGTGTGGAACGCCGACGAGGCGGTCCACCGGCTCTACGCCCGGGGCGGGGCGGCGGTCGGGCCGGTCGGCGAGGCGTTTCCGGGCGTGGTGGTGGACGGCGCCGTGGACCGCATCCGGCTGGCCGGGGCGCTGGGCCAGGACGAGGACGCCTTCCGCCGGCTGGAGGCCATCGTCCATCCGCTGGTGCTGCGGGGGCGACTGGAGGCGCTGGCGGCGGCCGATCGGCGCGGCGTGCGGCTGGCGGTGCTGGACATTCCGCTGCTGTTCGAGACGGGCGGCGACGCCGCGGTCGATGCGGTGGTCGTGGTCACCGCTGGGCCGGAGGTCCAGGCCGAACGGGTGCTGGCCCGGCCCGGCATGACCCGCGAGCGGTTCGAGGCCATTCTGGCGCGGCAGACGCCCGACGCCGAGAAGCGCCGGCGCGCCGATTTTATCGTCGAGACTGATAAGGGGCTGGAGGCGGCGCGCGCCCGGGTCGGCGAAATCGTGGGGACGGTTCTGGCCCCGGGGTGGACTTCGCCCCGGCGCGGGGTTTCGCCGGACGACGAAGCGATTCAATAAGGGGCATGACCCGCGAAATCGTCCTCGACACCGAAACCACCGGCTTCGATCCGAAGACCGGCGACCGGCTGATCGAGGTCGGCTGTATCGAGATCGAGGACTTGCTGCCGACCGGGCGGATGTATCACACCCTGGTCTATCCCGAGCGGCTGATCCCGCCGGACGCCATCCGGGTGCACGGCATCACCGACGAGAAGGTGAAGGACGCGCCGCGCTTCCACGAGGTGGTCAAGGATCTGATGGAGTTCATCGGCGACGCGCCGGTGATCGCCCACAACGCCGCCTTCGACCGCTCGTTCATCGATTACGAGTGCGGCCTGTGCGGCCATCCGCTGCTGGAGGAGACGCGCTGGATCGATACGCTGAAACTGGCCCAGAGCCGGTTTCCGGGCATGGCCAATTCGCTGGATGCCCTGTGCAAGCGATTCAAGATCAGCCTTGTCGAGCGCACCCTGCACGGGGCCCTGATCGACGCGCGGCTGCTGGCCGAGGTCTATCTGGAGCTGAAGGGCGGCAAGGAGCGGCGGCTGGACCTGTCGTCTGGACGCACCGTGGCCAGCCAGGCGGCGGCCGAGGCGGCGCTGGGCGCCTATGGGCCGCGACCGCGACCGCTGGCGGCGCGAGTCAGCGAGGCGGAACAGGCGGCGCATCTGGCCTTCCTGCGGGCGACGCTGAAGGACCACTCGCTGTGGAAGGCCTATGGGCTGGAGGTCGAGGCGGCCTGACGCCGCCTCTGCTGACTCAGGCCTGGGCCATCTCGGCAGGGCCGCGGGCGATCTGCTGCTGGCGCGACAGATAGATGCCGGCGAAGTCGATCGGGTCCAGCATAAAGGGCGGGTAGAAGCCGCCGTCCGAGGTGGCGCGGGCGATGATCTCGCGGGCGAACGGGAACAGGTAGCGCGGGCATTCGATCAGCAGCATCGGCTCGATGTCGGGCTCGGCCACGCCGTGCAGGGCGAACAGGCCGCCGTAGACCAGCTCCACATTGAACACCGTCAGGGCGTCGGTGGTGGCCTTGACCGTGAGGCGCAGCTCGACCTCGAACAGGCCGTCCTTGCGGCCCTGGGCGTTCATCTCGACGCCGAGATCGATGGCCGGCTTGCCTTCGACGCGCAGGGAGTCGGGAGCCTTGGGGTTTTCGAACGACAGGTCGCGGACGAACTGGGCGAGGATGCGGAAGCCGGGACCGGGAGGCGTCTCGACGCCGTTCGGGGCGGGGTTGGCGTCGGCGGGCGGGGCGGCGTCGGTCATGGCGATCGGTCTTGTCTGGAGGGACGTGGGGGCGCGGACGGACCGGCCCGGAAGGCGCGGCGACTAGCATGCGAGGCCGGGTCCGGCAACGACGCTCGCCCGTGAAGGATTCGACGCGAACGGGGGCAGGGCGATCCGTCGCGGGCGGCGGGGGGCGCCGTTCGCCTTGCGCGCCCCCATATCAGTCCCTAATCGTCGTTTCGTCGCGCCCGGCTTTCGTCGGCCGCCAGTCAAGGAATGCCTGTGCAGGTCCAGGTCCAGATCGTCATCTTCGCCGTGATCGCGGCCATCGTGCTGTTCCAGCTCTATAATGTGCTGGGCAAGAAGGTCGGGCGCCAGCCCGAGGAGGATGCGCGCGCCAAGCCGCCGGCGGCGACGGCCGTCCCGGCGGAGGCGGGCTCCGCGCGGCCGAACCTGCTCGACGCCGCGACCCTGTCGTCGATCGCCGGGCTCAAGGCGCGCGACCCCAATTTCGATCCGGTGCGCTTCCTCGAGGGGGCCCGCCAGGCGCATGAGACCATCGTCCGCGCCTATGCCGCCGGCGACCGCGAGACGCTGAAGCCCCTGCTGACGGCCCGGGTGATGGAGTCGTTCGAGGCGGGGATCGCCGCGCGCGAGGCCCGCGGCGAGACCGAGGAGGCGGAGTTCCTGCACCCGGCCCGCGCCGATCTCGAGCTGGCCACGGCGCAGGAGAACCGCGCCACGGCCAAGGTCCGCTTCCTCGCCGAACTGCGCAACCGGGTGAAGTCCGCCAACGCCTCGGTCGAGGAGCAGGTCGAGGACCGGCGCGTCGCCGAGGTCTGGACCTTCGAACGGACCCTCGGCGCCAGCGATCCCAACTGGCTGCTGGCCCGCACCGAGCCCGCCGCCGCATGAGGCCGGTCGGCCGCGGGGCGAAGTCCCGGGCGGCCGTCGGCGCCGTCGTTCTGACGTTGACGCTGCTGCTGGCGGCCTGCGCCACGGCCCCCGCGCCCGGACCATCACCGATCCCGACGCCGGTCCCGACCGCGCCGCAGCCCCCGGCTCCGACGCCGACGCCGAACGCCCCGCCCGGCCTGAGTCCGGCGGCGCTGGCGGGCTGGGCCGACGAGGACCATCTGGCCGCCTTCAACGCCTGGGCCGACACCTGCCGCGTCGCCCGCGATGCGCCGGCCCGGACCCAGTGCGAGCGCGCCCAGCAGTTGCGTCGTACGTCGAAGCCGGTGACCCCGTCGCTGGCCCGGGCGTTTTTCGAGAGCGGTTTCTCGGTCGTGGCGGCGGAGACGCCGGACGGCGGTCCGGGGCTGCTGACCGCCTATTTCGCCCCGGAGTACGCCGCGCGCCGCAGCCCCGACGCGGTGTTCGACAGTCCGGTGCTGGCCCCGCCCGCCGGCTGGACCCGCGGCCAGGTCCTGCCGCCGCGGGCGCAGATCGAGGCGGGGGCGCTGGCGGGCGCCCAATGGGGGGCTGGGCCCCTGGCCTGGATGCGGGCCGAGGACCTGTTCTTTATGCAGATCCAGGGCTCGGGCTATCTGACTTTTGAGGACGGGTCGAAGGCGCGGGCCGCCTATGCGGCGGACAACGGGCAGAAATTCGCCGGCATCGCCCGGCCGATGGCGGAGCAGGGCCTGCTGCCGCGCAACGGGACCTCGGGCGAGGCGATCCGGGCCTGGCTGGCGGCGCACCGGGGACCGGAGGCGCGGGCGGTGATGGCGCTGAACCCGCGCTACATCTTCTTCAGCCTCGATCCCGACGACGGCGGCGACCCGAACGGGGCGGCGGGGATACCCCTCCCGGCCCGCCGCGCCATCGCCGTCGATCCCGGCCACTGGCGCTATGGCGATCTGGTCTGGATTTCGGCCGACGGCGGCAATCTGGTCGGGGCGCGGGGCAGCTATCAGGGGCTGGTCGTGGCGCTGGACACCGGCTCGGCCATTCGCGGGCCGGTGCGTGCCGACCTGTACATGGGCCGGGGCGCGGCGGCCGGCGAGGAGGCCGGGGCGGTGCGCCACCCGCTGAGGATGTGGCGGCTGGTTCCGCGCGGCTAGTTCGATTGTCAAAGATCTGAGAGCGCTTCTCCCCCCTCGAGGCGGAAGAAGGCACGACTCTTCGCCACTTCGGGGGAAGCGGGTGGGGAGAGAGCGGGGCGACCGGGCCTCGCCCGGTGCGGAATGTGTTTACCGTTTCGACGAGACAGACCGCCCCGCGCAGTCGTTTTCCACACGACCCTCCGGCTGGCGGCCCGATTGAGGCCTTACCGGAACATGACAGGCCATTGCTGACGCCGTCATGGGTCGGACGTGACCGCATGTAGCGGCATCGGCCCGATCCTCAAGCCGCGCGGCGAGCAAGCGGGCAGGATCCATCCCTGCCCTCGAGGACCCCCGGACTCTCCGTCGCCCGGGCTTCATCGCTCGACCACAGCCCGCCGCCATCGAGGAACGTGGATCCGACGCCCTCCCCGTTCGACGGGATGGGGAGCATTTTACGGGAGGCCCGCCCTAGGACAGACAAAACGGATCGAGAAAAGATTAGTCCGTTGAATTAGTTGGCGAATATTTTGGTAACTAGACTATAGATTCGCGGATTGTAAGCACAGCGTCATGGGCTTCGTCCCTGCTTTCGTCATCCTCCGGCGAGCGCAGCGAGACTGGGGGACCCAGCGGCGCCGAAGGCGACCTATTCAGGCAGGCTATCCTGAACAGCGGCGCTCCCGACAGGTTCGCGCTGTCGCGCGCCACTGGGTTCCCCGGTCTGCGCCGCGAAAACGCGGCTTGCCGGAGGATGACGAAAGCAGGGAGGGCGAACATTCGGCGCAAGCCGCGTCGCTGTTCCGGGCGGCTGCTTGCGCCGACTGACACAGCCGACCCACATCCGACCGGGCTCCGCCCGGCCACCTTCTCCCATCGGGAGAAGGACCCTGCACCTGTCACCGCCGCCGCTTCAGGCCGCCGAGCAGGCCGCGCAGGAGTTCACGGGTGATGGTGCTGCCGGCGGTGCGGAGGACCGATTTGGTCGCCGCCTCGATCGGGGTTTCGCGGGTCGAGCGGCGGGCCGGGGCGCGGGGGCGGGCGGCTTCGCGGTCGAGGCGGGCTTGCTCCTTCGCCCGGGCGGCGGCGGCCTTTTCGGCCTCCTTCGCGGTGGCGGCCTCGGCCTTCGTCCGGGCCGCGATCAGCTTTGCACCGGCGGCGGCCTGGTCGGCCTCGCCACGGCGGGCGGTCAGAACCTCTTCGGCGGATTCGCGGTCGACGGCGACGTCATAGAGGCCGCGCACCGGGCTGGCAGCCATGACGGCGGCGCGCTCGGCCTCGGTGGCGGGGCCGAGGCGGCTGTCGGGCGGGCGGATCATCGTGCGGGCGACGACATGCGGGGCGCCCTTTTCGTCGAGGGTCGAGACCAGGGCCTCGCCGACGCCGAGCGACTGGATGGCCCCGGCGGTGTCGAAGGCCGGGTTGGCGCGGAAGCTGTTGGAGGCGGCCTTGAGGCCGCGCTGTTCGGTCGGGGTGTAGGCGCGCAGGGCGTGCTGGATGCGGTTGCCGAGCTGGGCCAGGACGGTGTCCGGAATGTCGGCCGGGTTCTGGGTGACGAAATAGACGCCGACGCCCTTGGAGCGGATCAGCCGCACGACCTGCTCGACCTTTTCGCGCAGGGCCGCCGGGGCGTCGGTGAACAGCAGATGGGCCTCGTCGAAGAAGAAGACGAGGCGGGGTTTGTCGGGGTCGCCGATCTCGGGCAGCTGTTCGAACAGCTCGGACAGCAGCCACAGCAGGAAGGCGGCGTACAGGCGCGGGCTGCCCATCAGCTTCGTCGCGTCCAGCACATTGACCTGTCCGCGCCCGTCGAGGCCGGTGCGCATCATGTCCTCCAGCCGCAGGGCCGGCTCGCCGAAGAAGGCCTTGCCGCCCTGCTGCTCCAGCTGGAGGATCGAGCGCTGGATGGCGGCGATCGAGGCGGGGGCGACATGGCCGACCTCGCGGCCGATCCGTTCGGCGTTCTCGCCGACATGGGCCAGCAGGGCGCGCAGGTCGTCGAGGTCGAGCAGCAGCAGGCCTTCCTTGTCGGCGACGTGGAAGACCACCGACAGGACGCCTTCCTGGACGTCGTTGAGGTTGAGCATGCGGCCGAGCAGCAGCGGGCCGATCTCGCTGACCGTGGTGCGGATCGGGTGGCCCTTTTCGCCGTACAGATCCCAGAACACCGTCGGGGCGGCGCGCGGCGTCAGGGTCAGCCCCATGCCGGCGGCGCGGGCGAGCAGTTTCTCATTCGGCGCGCCAGGCACGCAGATCCCGGACAGGTCGCCCTTCACATCGGCGCAGAAGACCGGCACGCCGGCGTCGGAAAAGCCTTGGGCCATGATCTGCAGGGTCACCGTCTTGCCGGTGCCGGTGGCCCCGGCGACGACGCCGTGGCGGTTGGCGCGGTTCCACAGCAGGATTTCGGCCTGTCCGCCGCCCTCCGTCGGGGACTGGCCGAGAAACAGGCCGTGGGCGGCATCAGTCATGGGGGAACTCCGGGCCAAGCTTGGCGCTCATGCTCTACCGGCCGGCGCGGCGGTTCAAGGCCGTTCGCGCCGCCGATTGACTGCAAGCCCGGGGACCTTGACCATATGGCGATGAAAGCCCCGATCACCCTGCCGACGTCCTCTGTCGCCCGCAATGCGCTGGTGGCCATCGCCGTCGTCGCCACCGGGGCCGCGGTCTACTGGCTGCGCGATATCCTGACGCCGCTGGCCATGGCCATCTTCCTGCTGATCATGATCGACGGGGTGAAGCGGTTTATCGAGGAGCGGACCGGCATTCCGCACCGGTTCGCCGGGACCGCCGCCCTGATCCTGGTCGTGGTGCTGTTCTTCGCCTCGATCTGGGTGATCGTGAACGGCGCCGCCGGCTTCTTCAGCGAGGCGAACGGCGTGACCTCGCGGATCGGCCCGCGCATCGACCAGATCCTGATCGATGGCGCCCGGGTGCTGGGGGTCGAGACCGTGCCGACGGCGGCGGAGCTGATGAACCAGCTGGATCTGCGCAGCTACCTCGCCGACGCCGCCCTGCAGGCCCAAGGGGTGCTGACCGGCGCCTTCTTCGTGATGATCTATCTGGCCTTCCTGATCGCCTCGCAGTCGGGCTTCCGGCGCAAGATCGTCGGCATGTTCCCCGACCGCACCGCGCGCGGCGAGGCGCTGGAGGTGTTCGAGCGGGTGCGCGGCGGGGTCGAGGGCTATCTGTGGGTGCAGACCGTCACCGGGGCGATGATCTGCGCCGCGGCCTGGTTGCTGATGCGGGCCGTGGGGCTGCAGAACGCCGAGTTCTGGACCTTCGTCATCTTCATCGTCGGCTTCATTCCGGTGCTGGGCGGGGCGGTGGCGGGCCTCGCCCCGCCGCTGTTCGCCCTTGTCCAGTTCGAGAGCTACTGGCCGGCGGTGATCCTGCTGGTCGGGCTGCAGATCATATTGTTCATCAGCGGCAACCTGATCCAGCCGCGCATGCAGGGCGACAACCAGAACATCGACCCGGTGGTGGTGCTGCTGTCGCTGGCCTTCTGGGGCAAGATCTGGGGCGTGGTCGGCATGTTCCTGTCGACGCCGCTGGCCGTCATGGCCATGGCCATCCTGGCCGAGTTCAAGGGCTCGCGCTGGATGGCCATCCTGCTGTCCGGCGACGGCGAGCCCTATGCCGACTCCGAGGCGACGAAGGCCCCGCCGCGTCGCCGCGTCAACCCGCCGCAGGCCGGGCCTGATTGAGCCGTTCCCGCGCCCTTGATTGGCCACAACCGGCGCCTATCTCAGCCCTGTCGCCGCGGCCCCCCTCCCCCCCAAGCCGCGGCGCGCAAGATCGGCGCCTCCCCTCCCCCCTCCTAGGGCGCCGGTCCGAACAGGCCGCCGGGCGAAAGTCCGGCGGCCTAGTCGTTTCTGGTTCCGGGCGAGGACCACAGGGGGCGCGATTTCGTCTCATTTCGGGCTTCCCGTCGCCAGACCGCTGGCCTAGTGGACCCCCGTCCCGACGGTGTGGCTTGCCCAAGCGGCGAAGCGGCCTAGTCTGGCGACGTTCCAGGCGGCCCGTCAGCGGTCGCGATACACAAAGAGACCTCCATGCCCGGCGCCACCGCCCCCACGCACCCTCAGGCGATCACCCTGGAGGCGCTGGAGGCGAATTTCGCCGCCGCGATCGGCGGCCCGGCGACCGAGGGCGCCCGCGCCTATCTGGTCCAGGCGCATGACGACTATGTCGCCGACGAGACGCCGGAACTGAGCGGCTCCGACCTGGCCCATCTGCTGGCCTCGGTGTGGCGCACGGCGGCCGGACGACGGCCGGGCGACGCGGCCCTGATCACCCTGGGGCCGTTGACCGGGGCCGACGGGCACAACGTCGGCTATGACACCATCGCCATCGTCCAGGACGACCGGCCCTTCCTCGTCGACAGCGTCATGGGCGAATTGGCCGAGGTCGGCGTCACCGTGCGCTCGATGTTCCACCCGATCGTCGAGATCGACGGGGTCCGCACCTCGGTGATCATCGTGGTCATGGACCCGACGCCGCAGGAGCGGCGCGACGCTCTCGGCGAGAGCCTGGCGGCGACCATGGCTGACGTGCGCGCCGCAGTCGCCGACCACGGGGCGATGAACGCCCTGATGGCGCGGTCCATCGCCCATCTGGAGGCCGGGGTGGCGGGGGTCGACCCGGACATCCTGGCCGAGAACCTGGCCTTCCTGCGCTGGCTGGAGGCGGATCATTTCGTCTTCCTCGGGGCCCGCGACTACGACTATCCGCGCACGGCCGACGGCGGGTATGAGGCCGAGGCGCCGCTGTCGCAGTCGGGCGCCGGCCTCGGCGTGCTGGCCGATCCGGAGCGCACCGTGCTGCGCCGCGCCAACGAGCCGGCGGTGCTGACCCGGTCGATGAAGAAGCAGCTGAACCTGTCCGAGCCGGTGACGGTGGCCAAGGCCAACGCCCGCTCGCGGGTGCATCGCCGCGCCTATATGGACTATATCGGGGTCAAGCGGTTTGGAGCGGACGGCAAGCCCTCGGGCGAGACCCGCTTCGTCGGCCTGTTCACCGTCGAGGCCTATGACAAGACAGCCAACGAGGTGCCGCTGCTGCGCCGCAAGGTGGCCAACGCCCTCGCCCGCGCCGACAAGGTCGCCGGGTCGCACAGCCACAAGCGGCTCAAGAACATCCTCGAAAACTATCCGCGCGACGAGCTGTTCCAGATCACCGAGGACGAGCTGCTGGAGATCGCGCTGGGCATCTTGCACCTGCACGACCGGCCGCGGATCAAGAGTTTCACGCGCAAGGATCCGTTCGACCGCTTCGTCTCGGTGCTGACCTTCATTCCGCGCGAGCGGTTCAATCCGGGGGTGCGCGAGCGCATCGGCCGGATTCTGGCCAACGCCTGGGGCGGCCGGCTGTCGGCCTGGTATCCGCAGCTGTCGGACCAGCCGCTGGTGCGCATCCACTACATCATCGGCGTGACCCCGGGCGAACACCCCTGCCCCGACCCGGCCGCGCTGGAGGCCGAGATCGCCGAGGCCGGGCGCAGCTGGGTCGACCGGTTCGAGAGCGCCCTGCGCACCGCCGACGTCGACGACGTCCAAGTCGGGCCGCTGAGCGCCCGCTGGGCCTGGGCCTTCGGGGCCGGCTATCGCGACCGCTACAGCGCCGACGAGGCGGTGCGCGACCTGCAGGCGGCCGACGGGCTGAACGCCACGGGCCTCAATGACGGCGGCGAGCCGGTGGCGGTGCGGGCCTTCCGCAACGCCTCCGACGGGCCGCTGAATTTCCGCTTCAAGCTCTACCGTAGGGGCGCGGCCGTTCCGCTGTCGGACGTGCTGCCGGTGCTGGCCGACATGGGGCTGAAGACGCTCGAGGAATGGGGCCATGCCCTGTCGCCCCAAGGCGGTCCGTCGATCCACGTGCACGAATTCCTGCTCGAGGACCCGCGCGGCGGGGACCTGCATTTCGACGATGTGCGCGAGCCGTTCGAGCAGGCCTTTTCGGCCGTCTGGACCGGACGCACCGAGAGCGACGGCTTTAACCGGCTGGTGCTGGAGCTGGGCGTCGGCTGGCGCGAGGCGGCGCTGGTGCGCACCCTCGCCCGCTATCGCCAGCAGACCGGTCTCGACCCCAGTCAGGCGGTGCAGGAAGAGGCGCTGCGCGACTATCCGGCCGTGGCGCGCGGTCTGGTGTCGCTGTTCCACGCCAAATTCGATCCGGCGGCCGGCGGCGACGCCAGGGAGCGGGCGGCGGCGGTCAAGGAGCAGGCCGACAAGCTGATGGCCCTGCTGCAGGCGGTCAAGAGCCTCGACCACGACCGGGCCCTGCGCCGGCTGGCGCTGCTGATCCTGGCGATCAAGCGGACCAACTATTTCCAGACCGGGGCCGACGGCGCGCCCAAGGCGCATATCTCGATCAAGATCGCCTCGCGCGAGCTGGACGACCTGCCGCTGCCCAAGCCGTTCCGCGAGATCTTCGTCTGGGCCCCGCATATCGAGGGCGTGCATCTGCGCTTCGGGCCGGTGGCGCGCGGCGGGCTGCGCTGGTCCGACCGGCGCGACGACTTCCGCACCGAGGTGCTGGGCCTGGTCAAGGCGCAGCAGGTCAAGAACGCCGTCATCGTGCCGGTCGGCTCCAAGGGCGGCTTCTATCCCAAGGGGCTGCCCGCCGTGGTCCGCGCCGGCGGCGACCGCGACGCCCAGCAGGCCGAGGCGATCCGCGCCTACCGCACCTTCCTGTCCGGCCTGCTGGACATCACCGACAACATCCTCGCCGACGGCTCGGTGGCGCATCCGGCCGAAGTGGTGCTGTGGGAGGGCGACGACCCCTATCTGGTCGTGGCCGCCGACAAGGGCACGGCGACCTTCTCGGACATCGCCAACGGCATTTCGGCCGACTACGGCTTCTGGCTGGACGACGCCTTCGCCAGCGGCGGCTCGGTCGGCTACGACCACAAGGAGATGGGGATCACCGCCCGCGGCGCCTGGGAGGCGGTCAAGCGTCACTTCCGCGAGATGGGCAAGGACATCCAGACCGAGCCCTTCACCGTCGTCGGCGTCGGCGACATGAGCGGCGACGTGTTCGGCAACGGCATGCTGCTGTCGAAGGCGATCAAGCTGGTCGCGGCCTTCGACCACCGCGACATCTTCATCGATCCGAATCCCGATCCGGCCGCGTCGTGGGTCGAGCGGGCGCGGTTGTTCGAACTGCCGCGCTCGTCCTGGCAGGACTACGACAAGAGCAAGATCTCCAAGGGCGGCGGGGTGTTCCCGCGCTCGGCCAAGTCGATCGAGTTGTCGCCCGAGATCAAGGCGGCGCTGGACATCGCCGAGGACGTGCTGGACCCGGCGGCGCTGATGAAGGCGATCATCAAGGCGCCGGCCGAGCTGCTCTATTTCGGCGGCATCGGCACCTATGTGAAGGCGGCGCACGAGACCGACCTGCAGGTCGGCGACAAGGCCAATGACGCGATCCGCGTCGACGGCGTCGATCTGCGCGCCCAGGTCATCGGCGAGGGCGCCAATCTGGGCATGACCCAGGCCGGGCGGATCGGCTTCGCGCGCAACGGCGGCCGGCTCAACACCGACGCCATCGACAACTCGGCCGGGGTCGACAGCTCCGACCACGAGGTCAACATCAAGATCCTGACCGGTGCGGCGATCGCCTCAGGGGCGCTGAAGTCCGAAGACCGCAACGCCCTGCTGGCCTCGATGACCGAGGAGGTCGGGCTCAAGGTGCTGGTGCACAACTACGACCAGACCCTGGCCATCAGCCTGCAGGAGGCCGAGGGCGTCGGGGCGCTGGATTCGCAGCAGCGCTTCATGCAGTGGCTGGGCGGCAAGGGGAAACTGGACCGCAAGGTCGAGGGCCTGCCCGACGACGTCAGACTGGCCGAGATGAAGGCCGCCGGTCAGGCCCTGACCCGGCCCGAACTGGCGGTGCTGACGGCCTATTCCAAGATCGAGCTGTTCGACGACGTGGTCGCCTCGACCGCGCCGGACGATCCCTTCTTCCACCGCACTTTGGTGCGCTACTTCCCCGAGCCGCTGGCCAAGTTCGAGGCCGACATGCAGCGGCACCGGCTGAAGCGCGAGATCATCTCGACTGTGATGTCGAACGAGATCGTCAACCTGTGCGGCCCGACCTTCCCGGAACGGCTGCGGCTGTCGGCCCAGTGCGACACCGGGGCCATGGTCACCGCCTTCGAGGCGGCGCGGCAGGTGTTCCGCCTCGACCAGGCGTGGGACGAGGTGTCGGCGCTGGACCTGAAGATCTCGGCCGAGGCCCAGATCGCCCTCTATCGCGAGATCTCGACCGTGCTGCGCCGCCAGACCTTCTGGCTGGCCCGCCGCGCCACGCGGGACGGGGCCTCGGTCGAGAGCCTGATCGCCGCCTATCGCCCGGCCGCGGACGCCCTGCGGGCCGCCGGCGGCAGCGTGCTGTCGCGCTTCGAACAGGCCCAGCTGGAAGGCCGCATCGCCGCCTTCACGGCGCACGGGGCGCCGGACGCCATGGCCCGCGACTTCGCCATGCTGCGGCCGCTGGTGGCCACGGCCGACATCGGCGATCTGGCCCGCGAGGCCGGCTGGCCCGAGCCGGCCATGGCGACCCTGTACCACCAGGTCGGGGCCGCCTTCGATTTCGACCGGCTGCGCGCGGCGGCGGGGGCGGTGCCCTCGGCCGATCATTTCGACCGGCTGGCGGTGCGCCGTCTGATCGAGGACCTGATGAACGAGCAGCTGATGTTGACGCGGGCCGTGGCCCGCTCGACCGACGCCTCGGTCGGGGCCACCGAACTGTCGGCGGAACAGGCGGTCGACCGCTGGATCGGGCCGCGGCTGAAGACGGTGGAGGGGGTGCGCGCCTCGGTTGACGAGATCGAGGCCTCGGGCTCGGGCTGGACCTTCGCCAAGCTGACCATCGCCAACAGCGCCATCCGCGAGATCGCGACCTCGGCGAGCTAGGGGGGGGCGGCCGACCCCCCATTCCGCTCGTCCCCGCGAAGGCGGGGATCCAGCGGCTTGCGTGGTCCAGCGCCAGGATGCCGGTGGTCTCATGACCTGAAGCGCCATGCTGGACAGGACTGGATCCCCGCCTTCGCGGGGATGAGCGGGAGTATGGGGACGGGCTCCGGATCGCTTCGCGCGCGCGCTTCCGATCTGCTAGCGTACCGTGTGAGGGAGAGGGCCGCCGATGCCGCGTAAGTTTCTGGTCGTGGTCGACGACAGCCCCGAGTTCGAGGCGGCGCTGCGCTATGCGGCGCGGCGGGCGCGGTCGACCGGGGGCCATCTGGTCATGCTGCGGATCATCCCGGCGGCGGCCTCGGACGCCCACTGGGCCGGGGTGCGCGAGGAGATCGAGCGCCAGACCCGGGCCGAGGCCGAGGCCTCGCTGAACACCTGGGCGGCCGAGGCGGGGGAGCGCTCGGGCTCGATTCCCATCCTGCTCATCGAGCGTGGCGAGCCGCAGGCCTGTATCCGCAAGGTCGTCGGCGAGGATCCCGACATCAAGATTCTGGTGCTGGCTTCCGGTTCTACGGCCCCGGGACCGCTGGTCGCGGCGGTGGTCAAACAGGGCGCGGCCTTCACCGGGCGCAAGCTGCCGGTGACCATCGTGCCGGGGGAATTGACGGAGAAAGAACTGGAGGACCTGGCGTAGAGCCCCGTTTTCTCCCTCCCCGTCCCGGGGAGGGTGGCTGGCGCGCAGCGACAGCCGGGTGGGGACGGCCGGCGACCGCGCGGCCCGCCCCGGCCGCCCCCCCCCCGGGGGGGGGGGGGGGGCGCCCACCCACCCCCCCCGCGGGGGGGGGGGGGGGGCGGGGGGGGGGCGCGGCCCGGGGGGGGGGCCACGGCCGGGGCCCGCGCGGCCCTGCCGGGCCGCCCCCACCCTGTCGTCGCTGCCGCGCCGACATCCCTCCCCGGGACGGGGAGGGAGAGGGGCCGGGTCTTGAACCCACCCGCCGGCGAGCGCATCTGAGGCGCATGTTCATCCAGACCGAAGCCACGCCGAACCCGAACGCGCTCAAATTCCTGCCGGGCCGCGAGGTTTCGGCCGGGCCGCGCGAATTCCTGACCATCGACCAGGCCGCGGTCTCGCCGCTGGCCGAGGCGCTGTTCCAGCTGGAGGGCGTCGCCGGGGTGTTCTTCGGCTCGGACTATGTCTCGGTGACGCGCCATCCGGCCGGGCCGGACTGGAGCCAGATGAAGGCCCCGATCCTGGCGACGGTGATGGATCATTTCGTCTCCGGCGCGCCGCTGCTGCGCGAGGGCGCGGTCGAGGGCGGCGAGGCCGGGGTCGAGGACAGCGAGATCGTCGCCGAGATCAAACAGCTGCTGGACAGCCGCATCCGTCCGGCCGTGGCCCAGGACGGCGGCGACATCCTGTTCGACAGCTTCGACCTCGAAACCGGGGTTCTGTCCCTGCGCCTGCGCGGCGCCTGTGCCGGCTGTCCGTCGTCCTCGGCGACGCTGAAGGCCGGCGTCGAGCAGATGATGAAACACTATGTGCCGGAAGTGACCCGCGTCGAGCAGGTGCTTTAGGCAAGGGGCGCTAACGCTCGCGACGCGGTCGCTCGCTGCTTGAGCGCGGGTTGGGCCCTTCGCCGATAGTGCGACGCTGAAACAAATCCGTCCTCGCTTCCGGCGGGGGACGGCGCCATCATCCCCGCATGCCCCGGTTCGAGAGCGACAGCAACGCCCGGCGCCTCGGCGAGGCGCTCGCCGCCCTGCGCCGCGAGCAGGGCCTGAACCAGGCCGAGGCCGGCGAGCGGCTGGGCATGACCAGCCAGGGCTGGGGCCTGTATGAATCGGGCAAGCGGCCCAGCCTGTTCCGGCCCGATGTGCAGCGGCGTTTCACGGCCGCCATCGGCGCCTCGCCCGAGGCCCTCGCCCTGAAGCTGGCCGAAACCGCCGCGTCGCCGGGCGTCCCGCCGATCGGGTCCGCGTCGCAGGGTCTGGAGAGCCGGGGTCGGGTCTTCGCAGGGCTGGAACCGGCCGGGGCGACACGCCGGCTGCAGCTGTCCAACGACGATCTCGCGCCCTGGGCCGCGTCGGGCGTGGTGGTCGAATACGCCCCCGGTCGCTGGCCGCGGCGCGATCAGGGCTGCGTCATCGAAATGGCCGACGGCGAGCTGCGGGTGCGGCTGTACGACAGCGCCGACGCCGAGGCCCTGACGGTGCGCGGGATCGGCGGCGGCGAGGAACGGATCGCGCGCACGGCGACGCGGCAGGTCTCGGCTGTGATCGCGCGACTGGATGTCTGAATGAAACGTTTTGGTTGC
Source organism: Brevundimonas sp. (assembly GCF_046295595.1). Classification (GTDB taxonomy): domain Bacteria; phylum Pseudomonadota; class Alphaproteobacteria; order Caulobacterales; family Caulobacteraceae; genus Brevundimonas. Next base: position 89,310 of record NZ_JBKBMX010000002.1, read on the forward strand.
GATGATCGCGGTTTCATGAAACGCTTCTGTCCTCAGCAGGGAGGGCCAGACCATGGGCAGGACCGGGGGACCGGAAGAGGTGGACGCCTTCGTCGGCGCGCGAATCAGCCTGCGGCGCTCGGCCATGGGCCTGTCGCAGACCGCCCTGGCGCAGCAGATCGGCATCAGCTTCCAGCAGGTGCAGAAATACGAGACGGGGCAGAACCGCATCTCGGCCTCGCGGCTGCATCGGGTGGCGACGGTGCTGGCGACCTCGGTCGAGGCCTTCTTTCCGCCGGTGCAGACGGCGCGCGGGCCTTCCGACACCGGCTGGGAGGCGCTGCGTCACATCACCGCGACGGCGGACGGGAGGGCGGTGGCGACGGCCTTTCCGCTGATCGAGGACCGCGAGCTGCGCAGGGCGGTGGCGCGGGTGGTGCGGGCGCTGGCCCGGGACGACTGAGGGCGTCGGGACGCACGACCGGCGCGAGGGCGGCCGCGTGAGGGTGCTGGTCATCGATACGGCGCTGGGGCTGTGCAGCGCCGGGTTGTTCGCGGTCGAGGCCGGCGGGGCGCGGCCGCTGGGCCTGCGCTCCGAGGTCATGACCAAGGGGCATCAGGAGCGGCTGGGCGGGCTGGTGCGCGACGCCGTGGCCGAGGCGGGCGGCTTCGGCGTCGTTGACCGGATCGGCGTCACGGCGGGGCCGGGGTCGTTCACCGGTCTGCGGGTCGGTCTGGCCTTCGCCCAGGGGCTGGGGGCGGCGCTGGACCGGCCGGTGATCGGGATTTCGACGCTGGACGCGCTGGCCGCCTCGGCCGGGCCGCTGCCGGCGGCGGCGGCGCTGATCGACGCCCGACGCGGACAGGTCTATGCGCGCTTCTGGCGGGGCGGCGAGGCGCAGGGCGCGGCCGAGGCCCTGTCGATCGAGGCGGCGCGGGACCGGGCGCGGGCGCTGGAGCCGGGGGCGGGGCTGATCGGCTCGGGCGCGGCGCTGATCGCGAACGACGTCGCGGGCGCGGCGGTGTTCGCCCTCGAGGGACCGGCGCCGGAGGCCATCGCGCGGCTGACGGCGGCGGCCGATCCGGCGGCGAGCCCGCCGCGGCCGCTGTATCTGCGCGCGCCCGATGCGACGCCGCCGACGCGTCTGCCGGGCCAGCCGCGGCCGCCGGCGGCATGAGCGTCGAGGCGGCTCCCGACCCGGCGGAGCGGGCGGCGCGGCTGGCGGCGGTCCACGCCGAGGCCTTCGCCGGGCCGCACGACGCGCCGTGGAGCGCGGCGGCGTTCGCCGACCTGCTGGGCCAGGCCGGGGTGTTCGCGGTGGAAGCGGCGGACGGCTTCATCCTGATGCGGGCCGTCGCCGACGAGGCGGAGATCCTGACCCTGGCGGTGCGGCCGGAGGCGCGGCGAGCCGGGCAGGGCGGGCGGCTGGTCGGCGAGGGGGTGCTGGCGGCGACGGCGCGCGGCGCGGTGCGGGTGTTCCTCGAGGTGGCCGAGGACAATGCGGCGGCGCGGGTGCTGTACGCCCGGGCCGGCTTCGTCGAGGCGGGGCGACGGCCCGGCTATTACGCCGGCGCCGACGGCGGGCGGCGCGACGCCCTGCTTCTGGTTCTCAACTTGTCTCCGGCGCTTCCCTAGGCCGCCCGGCCCGCCTATCCTGTCGCCATGGACCGGATCGAGAAGCTTTGCGCCGAGCGCGGCATGCGCATGACCGAACAGCGGCGCGTCATCGCCCGGGTGCTGTCGAGCGCCGAGGACCACCCCGATGTCGAGGAGCTGTACCGCCGCGCCTCGTCGATCGATCCGCACATTTCGATCGCCACCGTCTACCGCACCGTGCGGCTGTTCGAGGAGGCCGGCGTGGTCGAGAAGCACGACTTCGGCGACGGGCGCAGCCGCTATGAGGAGGCGGGCGACGATCACCACGACCATCTGATCGACACCCGGTCGGGCGAGGTGATCGAATTCTTCGACGCCGAGATCGAGCGGCTCAAGACCGAGATCGCCGAACGGCTCGGCTTCGAGCTGATCGGCCACAAGCTGGAGCTCTACGGCACGCCGATCGAGGGGGCCGAGCCGTCCAAGCGTGACGGGCTGATCTTCAAGCGCCACGCCGCACGGATCGACCCGGACAAGATTGATCCGGCCGATCTCGACTAGCGGGGCCGCGGCCATGGCGCGAACGGCGCGGCCGCACTAAAAGTCGCGCATGACCGAGACCCTGGTTGCAGCACCGGAGACGGACGAGGCGGGCGCCGCGCCGAAGCGGCTGTTCATCAAGACCTACGGCTGCCAGATGAACGTCTATGACTCGGGGCGCATGGCCGATGTGCTGCGCCCGCTGGGCTATGCGCCGACCGACACGGCCGAGGACGCCGACTTCGTCATTCTGAACACCTGCCACATCCGCGAGAAGGCGGCCGAGAAGGTCTATTCCGAACTGGGCAAGTTGCGCGAGATGCGCGACCTGCGGCTGGCGGCGGGCGGGGCGCGGATGACCATCGCCGTGGCCGGCTGCGTCGCCCAGGCCGAGGGCGAGGAGATCATGCGGCGTCAGCCGGCGGTCGATCTGGTCGTCGGACCGCAGGCCTATCACCAGCTGCCGGAGCTGCTGACCCGCACGGCGCGGGCGCGGGGCGAGCGGATCGGGGCCGATTTCGCGCCCAATGAGAAGTTCGACGCGCTGCGGGTTCCGCGCGGCGGGGAGGGGGTGACCGCCTTCCTGACGGTGCAGGAAGGCTGCGACAAATTCTGCAGCTTCTGCGTCGTGCCCTATACGCGCGGCGCCGAATGGTCGCGGCCGGTCGCCGATGTGCTGGCCGAGGCGCGCGAACTGACGGCGCGCGGCGTGCGCGAGGTCACCCTGCTGGGCCAGAACGTCAACGCCTATGACGGCGAGGGTCCGGACGGGACGCCGTCGACGCTGGCGCGGCTGGCATATGCGCTGGCGGAGATCCCGGGGCTGGACCGGATCCGCTATACGACCAGCCACCCGAACGACATGTCCGACGACCTGATCGCCGCCCATGGCGAGCTGGAGGCGCTGATGCCGTGGCTGCACCTGCCGGTGCAGTCGGGCTCGGACCGCATCCTGCGGCTGATGAACCGCAAGCACGGGCGGACGAAATATATCGAGCTGGTCGAGCGGATCCGGGAGGCGCGGCCGGACATGGCGCTGTCGGGGGATTTCATCGTCGGCTTCCCGGGCGAGACCGAGGCCGATTTCGAACAGACGATGGATCTGGTGCAGCGCGTGACCTACGCCGGGGCCTTCTCCTTCATGTATTCGCCGCGCCCGGGCACGCCGGCCGCGACCATGGCGGGACAGGTTCCGGAGACGGTCAGCCGTGCCCGGCTGCATGCGCTGCAGGCCCTGCTGACGGAACAGCAGATCGCCTTCAACGCGACCCAGGCGGGACGGACCCTGCCGGTGCTGTTCGAACGCAAGGGCCGGCACCCGGGCCAGGCCGTCGGCCGCTCGCCGTATCTGCAATCGGTTCACGTCGATGACGCGGATCATCTGATCGGCCGGATCGTTCCGGTGATGATCGAGAGCGGCCAGCAGAATTCCCTGACCGGCCGGCTCCAGCACAAGGCGGCCCATGGCGCGTGAGAGTGAGTTCCTGGCGTTGGATGACGCCGCCGTTCGGGCGGTGACGGGGCCGCACAGCCGGCACGTCGCCCTGATCGAGGACGCCTACAAGGTCCTGGTCGAAACGCCCGGCGGCGGGGTCACCATCAACGGCTCGACGCGCGACCGGGCCCAGGCCAGGCGGGTCATCGAGACCCTGGCGGCGCGCTCGACCACCGGGGCCGAGATCACCGAGGCCGATGTGCGCACGGCGCTCGGCGCGGCGGCGACCCAGCCGCGGGCCGGGCAGGGTACGGTGGCGCCGGGGGCCATCGCCCTGCCGGTCGGACGGCGTGGGGCGATCGCGCCCAAGACGGCGGCCCAAGCCAACTATCTGGACCTGCTGTCGCGCTGCGAACTGACCTTCGGCGTCGGCCCGGCGGGGACCGGCAAGACGTTCCTCGCGGCGGCCTATGGCGCCTCGCTGCTACGGCGCGGCCAGGTCGACCGGCTGGTCATCACCCGGCCGGCGGTCGAGGCTGGCGAGAAGCTGGGCTTCCTGCCCGGCGATCTGAACGAGAAGGTCGACCCCTATCTGGCGCCGATCTGGGAGGCGCTGAACGACATTCTGGGGGCCGACGACGTGCGCCGGCGGCGCGACAAGGGCGAGATCGAGGCGGCGCCGATCGCCTTCATGCGCGGCCGGACGCTGGCGCACGCCTTCATCATCGTCGACGAGGCGCAGAACACCTCGCGGTTGCAGATGAAGATGGTGCTGACCCGTCTGGGCGAGGGGGCGCGGATGGTGGTGACCGGCGACCCGTCGCAGATCGACCTGCTGAACCCGCGCGACTCCGGCCTGCGCCACGCCCTGCGCATCCTCGAGGACGTGAAGGGGGTCGGGGTGCAGCGCTTCCAGGCCCAGGACGTCGTTCGGCACGCCATGGTCGAGCGTATCGTCCGCGCCTATGACGCCGATTCGGCGAAACATCGGCCCGCCGCCGACCTCGAGGATCCGGATTCGGACTCGGGCGCATGATCGAGGTCGAGATCGAGGACGCGGCGTGGACGGCGGCCCTGCCGGATGCGGCGGGCGTGGTCGAGCGGGCGGCGACGGCGGCGCTCCGGACGGTCGCGGGCGACGTCGTCGTGCTGCTGACCGGTGACGCCGAGGTGCGCGACCTGAATGCGCGGTTCCGCGAGCGGGATCAGCCGACCAATGTGCTGTCGTTTCCGGCGGCGGACATGACGCTTCCGGGGCAGGCGCCGCATCTGGGCGATCTGGTGCTGGCCTATGGCGTCTGCGCGGCGGAGGCTACGGCCCAGGGCAAGACCCTGGCTGACCATCTATCGCACCTGACCGTCCACGGCGTGCTGCATCTGCTGGGGCGCGATCACGCGGCCGACGGCGAGGCCGAGGAGATGGAGGCCGAGGAGCGGACCATCCTTGCCAGTCTGGGCGTCGCCGACCCATACAGGGCCGATGCTCAAGCTTGACCCCGCCTCCCGCCGCGACCGGCTGATCCTGCACTACGGCCGCATCGCCCTGGCGTTGCTGGCCGGGGCCGGCGCGGCCCTGGCCCATCCGCCGTTCGGTTTCCTGCCCGGCCTGCTGGGCTATCCGCTGCTGATGCTGCTGGCCGAGCGGTCGGCGACGCCGCGCGGCGGCTTCTGGATGGGCTGGCTGGCCGGCTTCGCCTATTTCTTCATTAGCTGCTGGTGGGTGGCGGAGGCGTTTCTGGTCAATCCGGCCCAGGCGTGGATGGCGCCCTTCGCCGCCTCGCTGCTGCCGATCGGCCTCGGCCTGTTCTGGGGCGCGGCGACGGCCCTCTATCAGCGTTTCGCGCCCGGCGGCGTGGTCCGGGTGCTGGTCTTCGCCGGCCTGTTCAGCCTGCTGGAATGGCTGCGCGGCCATGTGCTGACCGGCTTTCCGTGGAACCCGGCCGGGGCCAGCTGGGCGGCCGGATCGCCGGCGTCGCAGTTCGCCGCCGTGGTTGGCGTCTATGGCCTCAGCCTGGTGACGGTGGCGGCGATTTCGGCCGTCGGGCCGCTGGCGGGGCCGGGGCCCCGCAAGGCCCGGGTCGGCGCCGCCGTGCTGGGGGTGCTGGCGCTGGCCGCCCTGCTGGTCGGCGGGACGGTGCGGCTGTCGGGCGCGCGGCTGGCCTTGACCGATACGGTGGTGCGGATCGTCCAGGCCGACGTGCCGCAGGAGTCGAAATGGTCGCCCGAGGCCTATCGCGGCATCGTCGACCGCTATGTGAACCTGACCGCGCGCCCGGGGGCGGTGGTCCCGGACGTGGTGATATGGCCGGAGGGATCCCTGCCGGCCTCGGCCAATCAGGTGTTCGCCCCCGGATCGCCGGACGCCGCGGCCATAGCCCGGGCGGTGCGGCCGGGCCAGAGCCTGATCCTCGGCCTCGGCCGCGGTGTGGCCGACCCCGAAGCGCCCGACGGGGCCCGCTATTACAACAGCCTGCTGGCCCTGACCGGCGAGGGCGGCGAGGGCCTGAAGATCACCGCCGCCTATGACAAATACCGGCTGGTGCCGTTCGGCGAATTCCTGCCGGCGGGTGGGCTGCTGGGCGCGCTGGGCGTGCGCAGCCTGACGCATATGCCGCTGGATTTCAGCGCCGGTCCGCGCCCGGCGCCGATCTCCATTCCCGGCCTGCCCCGGGTGCAGCCGCTGATCTGCTATGAAAGCCTGTATCCCGGCTTCACCCCCGGCGGGGCGGCGCGACCGCAGTGGATCGTCAACATCTCCAACGACGCCTGGTTCGGGCGGACTTCGGGGCCGCTGCAGCATCTGAACCTGGCCAGCTATCGCGCCATCGAGACCGGCCTGCCGGTGGTGCGCTCGACCCCGACCGGGGTCTCGGCGATGATCGATCCATGGGGCCGGGTGGTCGGGGAGCAGCGGCTGGAGCCGGGCGAAAGCGGCGTCATCGACGCCCGCCTGCCGGCCCCGACGGCGGCGACCCTGTATGGGCGGTTCGGCGACCTGCTGTTCGCCCTGGGGCTGCTTGTGGCGCTGGCGCCGCTGGTCGGCTGGCGGCGGCTTATCGTCCGCGCACGACGCTGATTTCCCGCCTGTCGGGCGAGTTTCGCGTCCGCGGTGAAGCTTCGGCGGGGCCGCGCTACCGGGGATTGCGTGAAGCGGGAATCCGGGCGTTTTTCCGTGACAGCGGGCCCGAGCAGGCGCATTCAGGGGGCGCTATACCCAGAAGAGGGCAAGACGAACCATGGCCAGAGGCAAGGGCGAGGACGGACCTCATCCGGTTGACCGGCACGTCGGCCGGCGCGTCTGCGAAAAGCGACTGGCGCTCGGCTATAACCAGAGCGATCTGGGCCGCGCCCTCGGTCTGACCTTCCAGCAGATCCAGAAATACGAGAAGGGCGCCAACCGGATTTCGGCGTCCAAGCTCTGGGACATCGCCCGTTTCTTCAAGGTCGACATCGGCTATTTCTTCGAGGGTCTGGACGGCGTCCAGGCGGCCGGGGTGGCCGAGGGCGGCGCGAGCTTCGATCACGGCCATCCGGCCACCCGCTACACCATCGAGATCGGCCGACTGGCGCCCCAGCTGTCAACGCGGCGGCAGAAGCTGGCGCTGGAGCTGGTCCGCGAGATGGCCGACGAGGCCGGGACAGACGAGGCCTGAGACTCCTATTCGGCCGATGACTCCCGCCGCCGCCCGAAGGCGGGCGCGGCGGCCTTCTGCTCGGCCCAGTAGGCCACGCCGTCGCGCGGCTTGAACATGGTCTTGGCCACGCCCTCGCGCGACACCACGGCGAAGGTGTTGCTGGAGGCCTGGTAAAGCAGGACATCGCCATTGGGCCGCTCGACCCGCTCCGTTCCGGCCGGCGGGCGCTCGGTGAAGGCCCGCACCTTGTCGAGATAGTCTTCCGCCGAGGCGGCGCCGAAGTCGGCGCCGTTGCGCTCGAACAGCCGCGCGACCTTGGCGTCCGCCGTTTCGCGGCGATTGGCGGTGAGCGCCGGTTTCGCCGTTTCGGAACCCTCGGCCGCCGCAGGCGGTCCCGCCGCCGAGGTCAGCACCGCCTCGGCCCCGTCGGCCGCCCGATCCCGCGTCTCGACCGCCGAGCCGCCGTTGCCGCAGGCCGTCAGCCCGAGCATCGCCAGGCCGAGCAGCCCTGCCGCCGCCGTTCTCCCCGCCGTCCGTCCGCCCCTGTCCGTCATTGCAGCCTCCAGTGGTCTCCATGAGCGCGGACACCATAACGTTGTTATCCTGTTCCTGCAATGTTCTTGTTCCGGCAATGTTCTTGTTCGGGCGTCTCTCGACGCCACGGGGCCGGGTCGCTAGATCAGGGCCATGACCCAGGCCTCGCTGACCGGACGCAAGATCCTGCTGATCGTCGGCGGCGGCATAGCCGCCTACAAGGCGCTGGCGCTGGTGCGGCTGCTCAAGAAGGCCGGGGCCGAGGTGATGAGCCTGCTGACGCCGGCGGGGGCCGAGTTCGTCACGCCGATGTCGCTGGCCGCCCTGACCGGCCATCCCGTGCGCCAGGCCCTGTTCATGCCCGAGGACGAGACGGCCATGGGCCATATCGAGCTGTCGCGCTGGGCCGATCTGGTGGTGGTGGCGCCGGCGACGGCGGGGTTGATCGCCAAGGCCGCCAACGGGATGGCCGACGATCTCGCCTCGACCACCCTTCTGGCCACCGACAAGCGGGTGCTGCTGGCCCCGGCGATGAATGTGCGGATGTGGCTGCACCCGGCGGTCCAGGCCAATGTCGAGCGGCTCAAGGGGTTCGACGGCTTTCACGGCGTCGCCGTGGTCGGGCCGGACGAGGGCGAAATGGCCTGCGGCGAGTTCGGCCCGGGCCGGATGGCTGAGCCGGAGGCGATTCTGGCGGCGATCGGGGACTTGCTGGGCGGGCCAGACGGGCGGCCGCTGGCGGGCCGCCACGCGGTGGTGACGGCCGGACCGACGTTCGAGCCGATCGACCCGGTGCGCGGTCTGACCAACCGTTCCAGCGGCAAGCAGGGCTACGCCATCGCCGAAGCGCTGGCGGCGCTGGGGGCGCGGGTGACGCTGGTGTCCGGGCCGGTGGCCCTGTCGGCGCCGGTCGGGGTCGACCGGGTCTGGGTCGAGACGGCGCGGGAGATGACGGCGGCCGTGGAGGCGGCGCTGCCCGCCGACATCGCGGTGATGAGCGCTGCCGTGGCCGACTGGCGGGTCGACGGCGTGGCCTCAGGCAAGATCAAGAAGGCCCCCGGCGGGCCGCCGTCGCTGGCCCTGATCGAGAACCCCGACATCCTCGCCGGGGTGTCGGGGCCCGGTCCGGCGCGGCCGACGCTGGTCATCGGCTTCGCCGCCGAGACCGCCGATCTGGAGGCCAACGCCCGGGCCAAGCTGTCGCGCAAGGGCTGCGACTGGATCGTCGGCAATGACGTCTCGGACGATGTGTTCGGGGCCGACGGCAATGCCGTGACCCTGTTCACCCGCGGCGGGTCGATCGAGGCCTGGCCGCGCCAGTCGAAGACCGAGGTGGCGCGGAAGCTGGCCGCCCGGATCGCCGACCATTTCAAAGCCTGAGGATACGCCGCCCATGACGACCGTTCGCGTCGAACGCCTGCCGCACGCCGAGGGCCTGCCCCTGCCGGCCTATGAGACCGGCGGGTCGGCCGGGATGGATTTGCGCGCGGCGGTGGCGGAGGCGACGCCGCTGACGCTGGAGCCCGGCGCCCGGGCGCTGGTGCCGACGGGGCTGAAGATCGCGCTGGAGCCGGGGTTCGAGGCCCAGGTGCGGCCGCGCTCGGGGCTGGCGCTGAAGCATGGGCTGACCTGCCTCAACTCGCCGGGCACGATCGACAGCGACTATCGCGGCGAGGTCGGGGTGATTTTGATCAACCACGGCCAGGAGCCGTTCGTGATCCGGCGCGGCGAACGCATCGCCCAGATGGTCATTGCGAAGTGCGAACAGGCGGCCATGGTCGAGGTCGCGGCGCTGGACGAGACGGCGCGCGGCGCCGGCGGTTTCGGCTCGACCGGACGATAAGCGGAGCCATTCAGGCGAACCTGCGTTAACCCTGCTCACGGCCAAGCTGGCCGCAGCAAGACGGAGGTCGGCGTATGGAGTCCCTGCTGGATTCGATCGGTGCGTTTCTGAACGGAATCTTCGGCCTCGCCCAGGGCGGGTTCGACAGCGTCAACCAGATCATGGGGCTGGTCATCGCGGTGATCGCCACCCTGATGATGCCGGCATGGCGCAGCCTGTGGGGCACGGCCCTGGGGGCGGCGCTGGTGCATATCCTGATCGGCGTGCTGCGGCCGCTGCTGGACGGCGGGGCGGTGGTGCTGCCGGACCTGCTGAGCCTCGGCTTCTGGATGACGGTGCTGGCCCTGTTCCTCGGCTATGCGATCGTCATCGCCGTGTTCTTCTTCATCAAGACGCTGCTGACCGGCGGGTTCGGGCGGCGGCGGCGGGTGCACTGATCGGCATTCCTCCCCCGAGCGAAGCGGAGGGGGAGGGGGACCGCGAAGCGGTGAAGGGGGCCTGGTTCAGACCCCGGCTTTCGCCGAAGGCCCCCTCCACCATCCTTCGGATGGTCCCACTCCCCCTGCGGGGGAGGAATGACGACCCGCTACGCCTGCCGGAAACCCAGCACGTCCTGCATGTCGTATAGCCCCGGCTTGCGGCCGCGGACCCAGGCCGCGGCGGCGACGGCGCCCTTGGCGAAGAGGGAGCGGTCGATGGCCGAGTGGCTGAGCGTCAGGGTCTCGTCCTCCGAGGCGAACAGGACGGTGTGTTCGCCGATGACGCCGCCGGCGCGCAGCGAGGCGAAGCCGATCCTGCCGGTCTCCCGTTCGCCGGTGATGCCGTCGTACGGCGGGCTGCGGACGTCGGCGAGATCCTCGCCGCGGCCGTTGGCGGCGGCCTCGCCCAGCATCAGGGCGGTGCCGGACGGGGCGTCGGCCTTCTTGCGGTGATGCGTCTCCAGCACCTCGATGTCCCAGTCGGCGGCGTCCAGCCGCTGGGCGGCGTGTTCGACCAGACCAATCAGGATGTTGACGCCGAGCGAGAAATTGCCGCTGCGGACGATGGCGATCCTTTCCGACGCCTTGTGGATGTCGCTCTCCTGCTCGGGCGTCAGGCCGGTCGAGCCGATGACGAGGGCGGGGCCGCCGCGATCGGCGCAGAGGCGGGCCAGTTCGACCGAGGCGTCCGGGGTGGAGAAGTCGATGACCACGTCGCACAGCGACAGGTCGGGGGTCTCGCCGCGGTCGAACCGGGCGGCGACGACGACGTCCTCGCGGGCGTCCAGGGCGGTGGAGACGGCGCGGCCCATGCGGCCGCGGGCGCCGGAGATGCCGGCGTGGAAGATGGCGCTCAAATCAGTCCCCTGAACATGTCGGCGACACTGTGAAGGCTTTCGCGGCCGGCGTCATCCTCGCCGGGCGGGCGGCCTACTGCGTCGCCTCGGCGCCGAGGATGTCGGCCCAGAAGCGCTTGGCCTTGCCGGCGAAGGACGAGTTGCGCGGCGTCTGGGTGTCGCCCAGCGAGGCGGCCAGTTCTTCCAGCAGCTCCTTCTGGCGCGGCGTCAGATCGGTCGGGGTCTCGACGAACAGCTCGACGACCAGGTCGCCGCGGTTCTTGCCGTTCAGATGCGGCATGCCCTTGCCCTTGATGCGCACGGTGCGGCCGGTCTGGGCCCCGGCGGGGACGCTGACCGGCGCGCGGCAGCGGCCGTCGCAGGCCTCGGAGGTCAGGCACGGGGCCTCGATCTCGCCGCCGAGGGCCGCGGTGGTCATCGGCACCGGCACGGTGACCAGCAGGTCGAGGTTGTCGCGCTCGAACAGTTCGTGCGGCGTCACCGACAGGAAGACATAGAGATCGCCGCGCGGACCGCCGCGTTGCCCCGCGTCGCCCTCGCCCGACAGGCGGATGCGCGAGCCGTCGTCGACCCCGGCCGGGACCTTGAGCTGCAGCTTGCGGTTCTTGCGCACCTGGCCGTGGCCGGCGCAGCTGGTGCAGGGCTCGGCGATCATCTGGCCGTGGCCGCCGCAGCGCGGGCAGGTGCGCTCGACCTGGAAGAAGCCGTTGGCGGTGCGGACGCGGCCAGCGCCCTGGCAGGTGGTGCAGGTGACCGGCTTGGTGCCGGCCTTGGCGCCCGAGCCCTCGCAGGTCTCGCAGGTCGCGGTGGTCGGCACGGCGATCTCGACCTCGGCGCCCTTGTAGGCCTGTTCGAGGGTGATCTCGAGGTCGTAGCGCAGGTCCGAACCGCGTCGGGGCCCATGCTGGCGGGCGCCGCCGCCCTGACGGCCGCCGAAGACGTCGCCAAAGGCGTCGCCGAAGACCTGGGAGAAGATGTCGTTGACGTCGGCGAAGCCCTGGCCCTGGCCGAACGGATTGCCGCCGCCGCCGCCGTTGACGCCGGCGTGGCCGAAGCGGTCGTAGGCGGCGCGCTTCTGGTCGTCGGACAGGACGCTGTAGGCCTCGGAAATCTCCTTGAACCGCGCCATGGCGTCCTCGCAGCCGCCGTTGCGGTCCGGATGATGCTCCATGGCCAGTTTGCGATAGGCGGATTTCAGCCCGGCGGCGTCGATGGTCCGCTCGACACCCAGAATCTCGTAATAGTCACGCGTCGCCATCTGGCGTTCGTCCTCTTACCCTGCCGACGATCCGCCTCTTGCCGGGCGAATGGATCGAAACGGCTGCCCGGGCTGACATGGGGCCCCGGAAAAATGATGCAAGTTTCGTGCAGCGATCCCTCCCCCGGCGCGTCGCGCCGGAGGAGGGAGGGCTCTGTGGCCTCTTAGGCGCTCTTCTTCTCGTCGCCGTCGGCGTCCGGGGAGACTTCCTCGAACTCGGCGTCGACCACGCCGTCGTCGGCGGGGGCGTCAGCCGCCCCGTCCTCTCCGGCACCCTGGGCCGAGGCGTACATGGCCTCGCCCAGCTTCATCGAGGCCTGGGCCAGGGTGTTGGTCTTTTCGCGGATGGCTTCCGGATCGGTCCCGTCCTTGGCCGTCTTCAGGTCGGCGATGGCCGCCTCGATGGCGGTCTTGCCGGCTTCGTCGATCTTGTCGCCGTGTTCGGCCATGGCCTTTTCGGTCGAGTGGATCAGGCTGTCGGCCGAGTTCTGGGCCTCGACCAGTTCCTTGCGGGTCTTGTCGGCCGCGGCGTTGGCCTCGGCTTCCTTGACCATCTTCTCGATGTCGGCGTCCGACAGGCCGCCGTTGGCCTGGATGCGGATCGACTGTTCCTTGTTGGTCGCCTTGTCCTTGGCGGTGACGTGGACGATGCCGTTGGCGTCGATGTCGAAGGCGACCTCGATCTGCGGCATGCCGCGCGGCGCCGGCGGAATCCCCATCAGGTCGAACTGGCCGAGGATCTTGTTGTCCTGGGCCATCGGCCGCTCGCCCTGGAAGACCCGGATGGTCACGGCCGACTGGTTGTCGTCGGCGGTCGAGAAGGTCTGGCTCTTCTTGGTCGGGATGGTGGTGTTGCGCTCGATCAGCGGGGTGAAGACGCCGCCGAGGGTCTCGATGCCCAGGGTCAGCGGGGTCACGTCCAGCAGCAGCACGTCCTTGACGTCGCCTTGCAGCACGCCGGCCTGAACGGCGGCGCCGAGGGCCACGACCTCATCCGGGTTGACGCCCTTGTGCGGCTCCTTGCCGAAGAAGGCCTTCACGGCCTCCTGCACCTTGGGCATGCGGGTCATGCCGCCGACCAGAACGACCTCGTCGATGTCCGAGGCCTTCATCCCCGCGTCCTTCAGCGCCTTGGCGCAAGGCTCGATGGTGCGCTGGACCAGGTCGTCGACGAGGGCTTCCAGCTTGGCGCGCGACAGCTTGATGTTCAGGTGCAGCGGGCCCGAGGCGTTCATGGTGATGAACGGCAGATTGACCTCGTACTGGGTGACCGAGGACAGTTCCTTCTTGGCCTTTTCGGCCTCTTCCTTGAGGCGCTGCAGGGCCAGTTTGTCCGAGCGCAGGTCGACGCCCTGTTCCTTCTTGAACTCGTCGGCCAGATAGTCGACGAGGCGCAGGTCGAAGTCCTCGCCGCCCAGGAAGGTGTCGCCGTTGGTCGACTTCACCTCGAACACGCCGTCGCCGATCTCGAGGATCGAGACGTCGAAGGTGCCGCCGCCGAGGTCATAGACGGCGATCTTCTGGCCGTCGTTCTTGTCGAGGCCATAGGCGAGGGCGGCCGCGGTCGGCTCGTTGATGATGCGCAGCACCTCGAGGCCGGCGATCTTGCCGGCGTCCTTGGTCGCCTGACGCTGGGCGTCGTTGAAATAGGCCGGGACGGTGATGACGGCCTGGGTGACGGTCTCGCCGAGGTAGGCCTCCGCGGCCTCCTTCATCTTGCCCAGGGTGTAGGCCGAGACCTGCTGGGGCGAATAGTCCTTGCCGTGGGCCTTGACCCAGGCGTCGCCGGTCGGGCCCTTGACGATCTCATAGGGCACCATGTCCTTGTCCTTCGCCACGACGGGGTCGGAGAAGGCGCGGCCGATCAGGCGCTTGATGGCGAAGAAGGTGTTGGTCGGGTTGGTCACGGCCTGACGCTTGGCGGGCTGGCCGACCAGCACCTCGCCATTGTCCTGGATCGCGACGACCGACGGGGTCGTGCGGTTGCCTTCCGCGTTCTCGATGACCTTGGGGTTCTTGCCGTCCATGACGGCGACGCACGAGTTCGTGGTGCCCAGGTCGATGCCGATGATCTTGGCCATGTTTTGGTCTTTCACTCCATGTCAGCGGGCGGTGCGGCGGCCTTTTAAAGCGAAGCGCCGCGCGTGACCGCCCCTGATGTCGGGTCTTGGGTCAAATGTACGGTTCCGTCGCAAAGCCCCACGATCTGCGGGGTTTTCCGGCGGCTGTCGCGGATATGGGAAACTGCCCCCCGCCTGCAAGGCCTGATCGCGATTCAGCGTCAGTCTCCGTCAGGTGTGTCACGAAGCGCGCATGGGTCTATAATGGCCGCGGCGGCCCGCCGGACGGGCCGGCCAGAAGGAGGCGCCCATGCTCGCCCGGACGACACTCACCGCCGCCCTGGGCGCCGCCGCGCTCGGCCTCGCAGGGCTGACCGACGCCGTGTCGACGGTGCAGGCGCAGTCGAGCGACGGCCAGAACCGCCGCGTCCGCGTGCACAACCAGACCGGAGCGGTGTTGCAGACGCTGCAGGCCGCCGACGTCCGCACCGGAACGTTCGGCGCGGACCTGCTGGGCGGGACCCCGGTGGCGACCGGCGCCAGCGTGCCGGTGACCATCGACGACGGGTCCGGCGGCTGCCTCTACGACCTGCGGGCCGGGCTGGCGGGCGGCCAGACGCTGCTGCGCGAGAACATCAATGTCTGCCGCATCGCCGACTATTATCTGACCCGCTGAGCCTTGGCGCCGCGCGAGATCGACACCGGGCTGGAGGGGTTTCGTCTGTGGCCGGGGGCCCTGTCGCCCGACGAGCAGGCGGATCTGCGGGACGCGGTGCTGTCGGCGGTCGAAAGCGCGCCCTTCTACCGGCCGACCACCCGGGCCGGACGGCCGTTCTCGGTGCAGATGAGCAGTCTGGGGCCGCTGGGCTGGGTCTCGGACCGGGGCGGCTATCGCTATCAACCGGTCCATCCCGTGACCGGGGAGCCGTGGCCGCCGATGCCGGAGCGGCTGGTTGTGCTGTGGCAGGAGCTGACCGGCTGGCCGGAGCCGCCGGACGCCTGTCTGGTCAATCTGTACCGCGACGGGGCGCGGATGGGGCTGCATCAGGATCTGGACGAGGCCGACCGGGCGGCGCCGGTGCTGTCGATCTCCCTGGGCGATACGGCGGTGTTCCGCTTCGGCGCGGCGGAGGGCGGGCCGACGCGGTCGGTGCGGCTGGCCTCGGGCGACATCTGCGCCCTGACCGGCCCGGCGCGGCTGGCGCGGCACGGGATCGACCGGATCCTGGCGGAGTCGTCGGGGCTGATCGCGGGCGGCGGGCGGATGAATCTGACGCTGCGGCGGGCTCGGTAGGGATGAGGGACGAGGGATGAGGGATGAGGAGCGGGGTCCAGCAGGTCGGCGACCGGGGGCTGCTGCCTGATCGAGGGCGACAACACCGTAAGCCAGCCAATCCCTCATCCCTCATCCCTCATCCCTCATCCCCCTCATCACTGCCCCGTGACTCGACGCCCCCGACACCCCGGGCCACTGTCCCGCTTTGAGCGCCGGAGGCTCCATGCCAGACCTCGTCCGACCCGAAGGGGCCCAGCCCGACGACTTCCGCTTCAGCCGCCGCGCCCTCGCCACGGGCGGTGTCGGCGGGCTGTTGTTCGCCGGCTACGCCCCCGCCGCCCTGGCGGCCCAGGCCAGCCCGGTGAGCACGCCGGCGGACGGACTGGTGACGGCGAACGTGTCCTGTCCGGCCCCCGACGGCTTCGACCTGCCCGCCTTTGTCGCCCGGCCCGAGGGCGACGGGCCCTTTCCCGTGGTCGTGGTGGTGTCCGAGATCTTCGGCGTCCACGAATACATCCGCGACATCTGCCGCCGGTTGGCGAAAGAGGGCTATGCGGCGGTCGCGCCGGCCTTCTTCGTCCGGGTCGAGGACCCCGCCGGCGCCGAGATGGCGCGGGTCCAGGAGATCGTCGCCGCCGCCGGCCATGAGCAGGTGATGGGCGACGTCGCCGCCACCCTCGACTGGGCCAGCCAGCAGCTGTGGGCTGATGCCGACAGGGTCGGGATCACCGGCTGGTGCTGGGGCGGCAAGGTGGTGTGGCAGGCCGTCGCCCGCTTCGCGGCCATCGACGCCGGCGTCGCCTGGTACGGTCGTCTGGCCCCGCCGGCCGACGCGACGCCGGAGCAGGTCGCCGGCGGGCCGTGGCCGGTCGATCTCGCCGACGATCTCAAGGCTCCGGTGCTGGGCCTGTACGGCGAGGCCGACCGCGGCATCCCGCTGGCCAGCGTCGAGGCTATGCGGGCGGCCCTGCAACGGGCCAGCCAGACGGAGAGCCGGATCGAGGTCTATCCGGACGCGCCGCACGGCTTCCACGCCGACTATCGCGACAGCTATCGCGCCGCCGATGCGGCGGACGGCTGGGCGAAGCTGCTGGCGCTGTTCGGGGAACGGCTGAAATAGGCCCGGTTTTCCTTCTCCCCTCGGGGGAGAAGGTGGCCCGGAGGGCCGGATGAGGGGGCTGCCTGCCTCATCCTGACCTTCCGACGGCCTGCGACGGATAGGGCCCCCTCATCCGAGCGGCTTCGCCGCCCACCTTCTCCCCCGAGGGGAGAAGGGAATTGGTCAGGCCTGGCCGTCGAAATTCCCGCCGGTCGCGCCGGCGGCGACATAGGCCGCATTCCCCGCCGCCGCGCCGGAGCCCTTGGCGGCGACCACCACCATGGCCGGGCGCACGGTGCGGCCGAACAGGGCGTAGCCGGCCTGCAGGGTCTGGATCACCTGACCGCCCTGAACCGTGTCGGACGGCTGCTCCATCATCGCCTGGTGGAAATGCGGATCGAAGGCCTCGCCGGCTTCCGGCGCGACACGCTTCAGATTGTTGGCCTCGAAGGCCGACAGCAGCGACTTCTGGGTCAGCTCCAGACCGGTGACCAGACCGGCCTCGCCGGCGTCGGCGTCCTTCGGCGCGGCCTGCAGGGCACGCTCCAGATTGTCGGCCACGCCCAGCAGGTCGCGGGCGAATTTCTGGATGGCGTAGGCGCGGGCGTCATTGTTCGACAGCTCGGCGCGCTTTTTCGTATTCTCGGCCTCGGCGACGGCGCGCAGGGCGCGGTCCTTCCACTGGTCGCGCTCGGCGATCAGGGCGTCGATGGGCCCAAGACCGTCGTCCGGCTCGCCATAGCCGTCCGCCTCGCCGATGTCGGCGGCCAGTTCCTCGGAGGTCGGGGTGTCGTCGTGAATGTCGCTCAAGTCTCTTGTCCGTCCAGAATCCGGCCCAGCACCCGGGCGGTATAGTCCACCAACGGTATGACACGGGCATAGTTCAGCCGCGCGGGGCCGATGACGCCGATGGCGCCGAGAACCCGCTGACGGCCCGTCATATAGGGCGCCGCGATCACGGCGGAACCCGAAAGCGAAAACAACCGCGTTTCCGCGCCGATGAAGATGCGCACCCCCTGGGCGGTCGAGACCCCGTCCAGCAGGCCGATCAGCTGTTCCTTCTGCTCCAGATCATCGAACAGGACGCGCACCCGCTCGAGATCCTCGGCGGTCTCGCGGTCGTGCAGCAGATTGGCGCGGCCGCGCACGATCAGGGCCCGCTCGCGCTCGGCCCCGCCGGACCAGGCGGCCATGCCGTCCTCGACGAGGCGGGCCGCCGTCTCGTTCAGCTCGCGCCGGGCGGCGTCCAGTTCGGTGCGCATCTCGGTGCGCGCCTCGTGCAGGGGGCGGCCCTTGAGCCGGGCGTTGAGGAAGTTGGACGCCTCCTGCAGGGTCGAGGGGGTGACCCCGGCCTTGAGCGGCATCAGCCGGTTCTCGACCGTGCCGTCGTCGGCGACCAGCACGGCGAGGGCCTGGTCGCGGCCGAGGGCGACGAATTCGACGTGTTTGACCCCGGCCTCGCGGATCGGGCTGGCGACGATGCTGGCCCCGCCGGCCAGACCGGACAGCAGGGACGAGGCCTCGTTCAGGGCCTCCTCGAAATTGCGCCCGCTGCCGGCGAGGCGGGCGTCGATCTCTCGCCGCTCCTCGGCCCCGATGTCGCCGATCTCGAGCAGGCCGTCGACGAACAGGCGCAGGCCGGCGTGGGTCGGGATGCGCCCGGCCGAGCTGTGCGGCGAGCCGAGCAGGCCGGCGAGGGTCAGGTCCTGCATGGTGTTGCGGATCGAGGCCGGCGACAGGGCGACGCCGGTCAGCGACAGGGTGCGCGAGCCGACCGGCTCGCCGGTCTGCAGATAGGCCTCGACGATGCGGCGGAAGATGTCGCGGGCGCGCTCGTCGAGGGCGGGCAGGCTCAGGGAGGGCCCGCCGAACGGGGCGCCGGCGAAGCTGGTCATGACCGCGCCTCCCAGCCCTGGCGCGACAGCCGGTGCACGAGGCAGTCGTCTTCGTCGAACATCCGGCGCCCGACTGGCTCGAAGCCGAGGCGCTGGTAGAAGCGGTGGGCCTCGGTGTTGGAGGCCAGCGGGTCGATGACGATGGCGGTCACGGCCGGATCGGCGAAGCAATCGTTGATCGCCAGGGTCATCATCTGCGTGCCGTAGCCGTGGCCGAGCGCGTCCGGCGGACCGATCCAGATGTCGAGCGCTCTCAGGTTCGGTCCGATGTCGCCCCAGTAGTGGGTCGGCTCCAGATGCGGGTCGATGATCTGCATCACGCCGATGGGCCGGCCCTGCAGCTCGGCGATGCGGTAGAAGCTGACCTCCGACTGGTCCGACAGCTCCTCGCGCCATTGAATGCCGCCGAAGGCGATGTCGGCCTCGGGGTCGTCGGTCGAACAGGCGATGACGTGCGGCTCGCGGTCCCAGCCGGCGAGCAGATCGGCGTCCTCCGGCGTCGCCGGGCGCAGCCGGACGGCGGAAGGCGCGGACAGGGGGGAATACAGGCTCACGGTTTCAGGATAAGCAGCCCGGCCGTCCCGTCCAAGGAAATCGCTCATGTCGACCGCCCGCCCCTCCGAACGCGCCCCCGAACAGCTCCGCCCCGTGACGCTGGAGACGGGCGTCAACCGTTACGCCGAGGGTTCCTGCCTGGTGACCTTCGGGCACACCAGGGTGCTGGTCACCGCCTCGGTCGAGGAGAATGTGCCCGGCTGGATGCGTGGCAAGGGGCAGGGCTGGGTCACGGCGGAATACGGCATGCTGCCGCGCGCCACCCACACCCGCGGCCGGCGCGAGGCGGCGGCGGGCAAGCAGACCGGGCGGACGCAGGAGATCCAGCGGCTGATCGGCCGCTCGCTGCGGGCCGTGGTCGACCTCAAGGCGCTGGGCGAGCGCCAGGTGGTGCTGGACTGCGACGTGGTCCAGGCCGACGGCGGCACGCGCACGGCGGCGATCACCGGGGCTTGGGTCGCCATGGCCAGCGCCTTCGACTATCTGCGCGCCGAGGGGGTGCTGAAGACCGACCCGATCCTCGACCAGGTCGCCGCCATCAGCTGCGGCGTGTGCAGCGACCAGCCGGTGCTGGACCTCGACTATGAGGAGGATTCCACCGCCGAGGCCGACAGCAACTTCGTCCTGACCGGCTCGGGGACCATCGTCGAGATCCAGGCCACGGGCGAGAAGCGCGGCTTCACCCGCGCCGAGTTCGATCGCCTGTTCCAGCTGGCCGAGGGCGGCTGCGCCGAACTGTTCGCGATGCAGCGCGCGGCGCTGGGGCGGTAACGAGGGCCTCAGCCCTCCTCGCCGTCCGGCAGGCCCATCATGTGGAAGCCGGCGTCGACGTGGATGACTTCGCCGGTGGTCGAGAAGCCGAGGTCGGAGCACAGCCACAGGGCGGCGCCGGCGACGCCCTCCATCGAGGTGTCCTCCTTCATCGCCGACATGGCCCGGCCCTGGGCGATCATGCCGCGACCACCCGAGATGCCGGCCAGCGACAGGGTGCGCATGGCCCCCGCCGAGATGGCGTTGCAGCGGATGCCCTTCGGCCCGAGGTCGCGGGCGATGTAGCGGGTCGCCGCCTCCAGCGCCGCCTTGGCCACGCCCATGGTGTTGTAGTTGGGGATGGCCCGCTCCGAGCCGAGATAGGTCATGGTCACCAGCGAGCCGCCGTTGGGCATCAGTTTCGACGCCCGCTTGGCGACGTCGACGAAGCTGAAGGCCGAGATGTTCATGGCCAGCAGGAAGCTGTCGCGGCTGGTGTTGTCGACGAAGCTGCCCTTGAGCTCGTCCTTGTTGGCGAAGGCCACGGAGTGGACGACGAAGTCGATCGTGCCGAAGGCCTTTTCCAGCTCGGCGAAGGCCGCATCCATCGAGGCGTCGTCGGTGACGTCGGCCGGGATCAGCAGCTTGGCGCCGACGCTCTCGGCCAGCGGCCGCACGCGGCGCTCAAGGCCCTCGCCGAGGTAGGTGAAGGCCAGTTCGGCGCCCTGGGCGGCCAGTTGCGAGGCGATGCCCCAGGCGATGGAGTTGCTGTTGGCGACCCCCATGATCAGGCCCTTCTTGCCCTTCATGAGTTCGCCCGTGGGCATGTTCCAGCCGCTCTCGCTCGCCATGGTCCGTCTCCGTGTTGGGTGGCCTAACGCTCGCAACGCGGTTGCTCGCTGCATGAGGCCGTTGGCGGAGGGTTAGCAGGGGGCGTAAGGCGGGGGAAGCGTCAGGCCGCGTCGGCCTCCGCCTCGCGACGGCGGGTCAGCCGGGCCAGCAGGGGCGTGGCGGTGACGCCGTGGACGATGATCGACAGCAGGATGATGAAGCCGACCACGGCCCACAGCCGCTCGCTGTCGCCGAAGTCGCCGTGGTTGATGCCATAGGCCAGATAATAGACCGAGCCGACGCCGCGGATGCCGAGGAAGGCCAGCAGCAGCCGTTCGCGCCACGGCTGTTCCGACCCGGCCATGGCGATCAGCCCGGCGATCGGACGGATGACGAAGACCACGGCGAGGCCGATCAGGGCGTCGGTCCAGGTCAGGCTGGACAACAGGCCATTGGCCAGGGCCCCGCCGAACAACACCAGCAGCAGCATCATCAGCAGCCGTTCGATCTGGTCGGAGAAGTCGTGCATCTCCTGATGGAAGTCATGGTCCCGCTCATAGCCCCGGATCACGAGGGCGCAGATGAAGACGGCGAGGAAGCCGTAGCCGTGAACCATCTCGGCCGCCGCATAGGCGATCAGGGTGGCGGCCACGGCGATAAGGCCGTCGCCGAGCTTCGACAGGCCGCGCCGGCCGCGGAACAGCAGGTAGCCGAGCGCCTTGCCGATCAGCCAGCCGGCCCCCAGTCCGGCCAGCAGCTTCCAGCCGACCTTGATGGTGAACCAGTCCGTCAGGCCGGACTGGGTGGCGAGACCGCCGGCGGCGGCGAGGATGGCGAGGTGAACGAAGGGGAAGGCGAGGGCGTCGTTGAGCCCGGCCTCCGACGTCAGGCCGAAGCGGACCTCGTCGCCATCGC
Source organism: Brevundimonas sp. (assembly GCF_046295595.1). Lineage (GTDB taxonomy): Bacteria > Pseudomonadota > Alphaproteobacteria > Caulobacterales > Caulobacteraceae > Brevundimonas. The sequence continues at coordinate 110,848 of NZ_JBKBMX010000002.1, forward strand.
CCTCGCGCGGCGGGCCGACCTGGACGTCGGCGGCCAGAACCGGATCGGTCGGCGCCATGCTGGCCCCGAACAGCAGGGCCATCGCGAGGCTGAACCCCAGCCCGGCCCATCCGAGAAAGGCGACGGCCGCGATCGTCAGGGGCATGGCCACCGCCAGCAGCCGAAAGGTGGTCGACCAGTTGCGCCAACCCGGGGGGCGATCCAGCTTCAGGCCGGCGCCCATCAGGCTGATGATCACCACCAGCTCCGTCAACCGCTCGGTGGCCGTGTCCCAGGTGCGGGGGTCGGGATCGAAGGACAAGAGCCCGGTGCTGAACACCAGCACGCCCAGCGCCACGCACAGGATCGCCAGGGTCAACGGCAGCCGTTTCAGCCCCGCCGGGGCCCAGGAGACCAGCAGGACCACGCCGCCGAGGCCGAGCAGGAACAGGATGTAGGGATCGAAGGTCAGAAGCGGCTCCGTTCGTCTGGCGGCCGACTATAGCGCGCCGAAGCCCCGCCGGTTGCCGTCAGACCTTCGACAGGATCAGCGTTCCGTTGGTGCCGCCAAAGCCGAAGCTGTTGGACATGACGTGCTTCAGCTCGCCATCGTGGCGTTCGCGCAGGATCGGCATGCCCTCGAACTCGGGGTCGAGGTTTTCGATGTGGGCGCTCTGCGCGGCGAAGCCGTGCTTCATCATCAGCAGGCAGTAGATGGCCTCCTGCACCCCGGCGGCGCCCAGCGAATGGCCGGTCAGCGACTTGGTCGAGGAGATCATCGGCAGGTCGTCGCCGAAGACATTGCGCACCGCGCCCATCTCCTTGCTGTCGCCGACCGGCGTCGAGGTGCCGTGCGGGTTCAGATAGTCGATGCGCGGATTGCCGGCCATTTCGAGGGCGATCTTCATGCAGCGCTCGGCGCCTTCGCCCGAGGGGGCGACCATGTCATAGCCGTCGGAATTGGCGCCGTAGCCGGTGACCTCGGCGTAGATGGTGGCGCCGCGGGCCGCGGCCCGCTCGTACTCTTCCAGCACGACGATGCCGGCGCCGCCGGCGATGACGAAGCCGTCGCGGTCCTTGTCATAGGCGCGACTGGCCTTGTCGGGGGTGTCGTTAAAGTTGGACGACATGGCGCCCATGGCGTCGAACATGTTGGACATCGACCAGTCGATGTCCTCGCAGCCGCCGGCGAAGACCACGTCCTGCTTGCCCCAGGCGATCTGTTCAGCGGCCGCGCCGATGCAGTGGGCGCTGGTCGCGCAGGCCGAGCTGATCGAATAGTTGATGCCCTTGAGCTGGAACCAGGTGGCCAGCACGGCCGAGGGGCCGGAGGCCATGGCCTTGGGCACGGCGAACGGGCCGATGCGCTTGGGGGAGCCCTTTTCGATGGTGGTGGCCGCCGCCTGCAGGATGATCTGGGTCGAGGGGCCGCCCTCGCCCACAATCAGGCCGATGCGCTCGTCCTTGATCTCGTCCGGGGTGAGGCCGGAATCCTTCAACGCCTCCTCGAAGGCGATGTGACCCCAGGCGGTGCCGTTGGCGAGGAAGCGGGCGGCGCGGCGGTCGACGTGCGGGGCCCAGTCCTCGGCCGTCACGCCCAGCGACGGCGGGGCCCAGACCTGCGAGCGGAAACCGTGCTGGATATGGTCTGGCGCCGATTTCACGCCGGACTTCGCCTCGCGCAGCGAGGTCGCGACCTCGTCCTGGCCGGTGCCGATGGAGGAGACGATACCCAGTCCGGTGACGACGACACGCCGCATGATGTTTCCTTCTTGAACTCTGATCGCCGCGTTGTCCGCGGTCTGTGAACCGTTTAGCCGCCGACGGGTTCAGTCGCGCCGAACAGACCGACGCGCATGTCGGCCGCCGTATAGATGGGGACGCCGTCGGCTTCCAGAACCCCGTCGGCGATGCCCATGACCAGCCGGCGATTGATGACCCGCTTGAGGTCGATCTTGTAGACCACCTTCTTGATGTCCGGCGTCACCTGGCCGGTGAATTTGACCTCGCCGACGCCGAGCGCCCGGCCGCGGCCCGGGCCGCCGATCCAGCCCAGGTAGAAGCCGACCAGCTGCCACATGGCGTCGAGCCCGAGACAGCCCGGCATCACCGGATCGCCGATGAAATGGCACTGGAAGAACCAGAGGTCGGGATGGATATCCAGTTCCGCCTCGACATAGCCCTTGCCGTGGGCGCCGCCGTCGGCGTTGATCATGGTGATGCGGTCGAACATCAGCATCGGCGGGGCCGGCAATTTGGCGTTGCCTTCGCCGAACATCTCGCCGCGGCCCGAGGCCAGCAGCGCTTCATAGTCGAACGACGACGGATTCGATTGGGTCAACGGACGCTCGCTTGTCGGGCGGCCAGCCGCGCGGGGCGCGGCTCATGGCCGGTGTGGCCGTCGGGTTACACGAGCGCGGGGGCGGGCTCAACCATCCCCTTTGCGGGGCGGACTCAGCGACGGCCGGTCCCCGCCGGGCGGGCCGCGTTGCACAGCGGCCGGGCCTGGGTTCCGAACACGGCGGACTCGCGCACCCAGCCTCTCAGACGTCGGGCCCCGACGCGGCACCAGCCCTCCTCGCATTCGCCGAGAGCGACCAGCGAGCGGGGCGACAGCCGGGCCCGCACCGGAGACGAGTCCGAGCGGTTCGCATGGATCGGGATCTCCGCCTCCGAGGCGTTGAACACGCTGCGCCGGCCGGAGACGACGCTGCGGTGCACCCAGGCGACCGCGCCCCGGGGGTCGCAGATCTTGCGCCATTCGGTGGTCTCTGCGATCACCTGCACCGGCAGGCCGGACACGCGGTATTCCCACAGGATGCGGTGGTCGAGGCCCGGGCCGAACCGGGCATGGACCTCGGACGACTTGAGCGACAGCCAGCGCGGCACCGGCTGGCCGCTGGGCGTCGGGCGGCCGTCAGGCATGGTCTGGAAGGCCCCGGCCAGCATAGCGGCGCCGACGACCACGACGGTCGCGGCCAGCCTTCGAAGGCTTTGGAAGCGGGGGCGAGCTTTGCTAGACACGCAGGTATCCACGGAATTGAAGGCTCTGAATGTCCGCGCCCAGGCTTAAGGTCGTGTTAACCAGACGGCTGCCGGACGCGGTCGAGACGCGACTGCGCGAACTGTTCGACGCCGAACTGAACCTGACGGACACGCCGATGGACCGGGCGACGCTGGAGGCGGCCGTGGCCCGCGCCGATGTGCTGATTCCGACCATCACCGACGCCATAGACGCCGAACTGATCGCCGCGGCCGGGCCGCGGCTGAAGATGATCGCCAATTTCGGGGCCGGGGTGGATCACATCGATGTCGAGACGGCGGTCGGACGAGGGTTGATCGTCACCAACACGCCGGGCGTCCTGACCGAGGACACGGCCGACCTCGCCATGGGGCTGATCCTCGCCGTCAGCCGCCGCATCGTCGAGGGCGCCCAGGTCGTGGCCGAGGGCCGGTTCGAGGGCTGGACCCCGACCTGGATGACCGGACGCAAGCTGTGGGGCAAGCGGCTGGGCATCGTCGGCATGGGCCGCATCGGCCAAGGGCTGGCGCGGCGGGCCAGGGCGTTCGGGATGCAGGTCCACTATCACAACCGCAAGCCGGTCCCCGACATGGTCGCCGAGGAACTGGGGGCCACATACTGGGACGATCTGGACCAGATGCTGTCGCGGATGGATATCATCTCGCTGAACTGCCCGGCGACGAAGGAGACGCACCACCTGCTGTCGGCCGAGCGGCTGGCGCGGCTGCAGCCGCACGCCCTGCTGATCAACACCGCCCGGGGCGAACTGATCGACGAGGCGGCGCTGGCCGAGGCCGTGGCCCGCCGCGCCATCGCCGGCGTCGGACTGGACGTCTATGAGCATGAGCCGGCCATCCATCCGGGCTTGCTGGGTCTCGCCAATGTCGTGCTGCTGCCGCACCTCGGCTCGGCGACGATCGAGGCGCGCCAGGACATGGGCGACCGCGTCATCGTCAACATCCTGACCTTCCAGAACGGCCACCGCCCGCCCGACCGGGTCATCCCGGCGATGTTCTAGCCGCAGACGGGGCAGGCCGGATCGGCGGCGACGGCGACGGTGCGCGCGGTTCCGGCGAGGCCGTCGTAGAGCAGCAGCCGGCCGGTCAGGGGCTGGCCGGCGCCGGTGATCAGCTTGATCGCCTCCAGCGCCGCTATCGCGCCGACCACCCCGGCCAGCGCTCCGACCACCCCGACGCGGGCGCAGGTCTCGGCCTCCGGCGGGGTCTCGGGCACCAGGCAGCGATAACAGGGGCGGCCGGTGAACACCCCGATCTGGCCGCTCCACCGTCCCAGCGCTCCTGAGACCAGCGGGATGCCGGCGGCGATGCAGGCGGCGTTGACCGCGAACCGGGTGTCGAAATCGTCGGTGCCGTCGATGACGAGGTCGCAATCCCGCAGCAACCGGCCGGCGCTGTCGGCGGTCAGGCGCTCGGGCGCGGGCTCGATCGTGACGTGGGGGTTCATCGCCGCCAGCCGCCGGCCGCCGGCCTCGACCTTGGACTGGCCGATATCGGCGTCGGAAAAGGCGATCTGGCGCTGCAGATTGGACAGGCTGACGACGTCGGGGTCGATCAGGCGCAGCGCCCCGACGCCCGCCGCCGCCAGGTACAGGGCCGCCGGCGACCCGACGCCGCCGAGACCGACGAGGGCCACGCGCGCCGCCTTCAGCCGCTGCTGGCCGGGACCGCCCAGTTCGGCCAGCACCAGGTGGCGCGCATAGCGCTCGATCTCGTCGTCAGAAAAGCTCACCCGCCCCCGTTACGGGGTCCGTCGCCTCGCGTCACGCGGCGTCGCGGAATTCCAGCAGCGCCTCGATCTCATTGGCCGTGACCCGCGACAGGGAGTCCACGCCGACGCGGTCGAGCAGGGCGGCCGGGTCGCCGCACAGGGTGATCGGCTCGTTGAAGCGGCGGGCCTTGATCGGCTCGTCGCTGAGGATCCGCACGCCCGAATGGCGCGGATCATCGAGCAGCCGGCGGATCAGGCGGTCGATGTCGACCCGCGCGCCTTCGATCGCCTGCAGGATATGGCCGTCATGGAACATGATGCAGCTGGTCAGGTGGTCGCGCCGGTTGTTGCGCTCGGACACGCCGAGGATCTGGGCGATCGAAAGCGTCGTGGCTCCGGTCGCGCCGATCGCTTCGCTGGCATAGATCAGGCGGTGAAGCATGGCGCTTCCCTCACAGGACAAGATTTGGGGTATAATTTGATCGTGTAAACGATTGCATTGGTGAAAATATGTCCCAAGGCGACGTTGTAATTCCGCGGGAAACCGCTTGCCGCGCCGCATTCCTGTCTCCATCTGAGACGAATGACGAACGACAATCCGACTTCTCCCGGCTGGCACGGCACCACCATCCTCGCCGTGCGCAAGGACGGCCGTACGGTGATCGCCGGCGACGGCCAAGTCTCGATGGGGCCGACCATCGTCAAGGGCGCGGCGCGCAAGGTGCGCACCCTGGCCGGCGGCAAGGTCCTGGCCGGTTTCGCCGGAGCCACGGCCGACGCCTTCACCCTGATCGAGCGGCTTGAGGTCAAGCTGGAGCAGTATCCCGACCAGCTGGCCCGGGCCTGCGTCGACCTCGCCAAGGACTGGCGCACCGACCGCTATCTGCGCCGGCTCGAGGCCATGTTGCTGGTGGCGGACAGGAGTTCGATCTTCACCGTCACCGGCGTCGGCGACGTGCTGGAGCCGGAGCATGGCGTGGCCGCCGTCGGCTCGGGCGGCAATTTCGCCCTCGCCGCGGGCCGGGCCCTTCTGGACCACACCGAAATGGACGCCGAACAGATCGCCCGCCGGGCCATGGCCATCGCCGCGGACATCTGCGTCTACACCAACGGCAATCTGACGGTGGAGACGCTGGATTAGCGGCGGCTGAGGGCCCGCCCGCTCGACAACCGGAGGCAAAACGGCCAGCAAGACGCCATGACCGCGCCCCGCATCTTCATCGACGCCGACGCCTGTCCGGTGAAGGACGAGATTTACCGCGTCGCCGCCCGCTACGGCCTCGGCGTGTTCGTGGTCTCCAACGCCTTCGTCAACACCCCGCGCGAAAGCTGGATCGAGCGGGTCATGGTCGACGCCGGTCCCGACGTCGCTGACGACTGGATCGCCGAACGGGCCGGGCCCGGCGACATCGTCATCACCTCCGACATCCCGCTCGCCGACCGCTGCCTCAAGGCCGGGGCCCAGGCGCTGAAGTCGAACGGCCAGCCGTTCACGCCCGATTCGATCGGTTCGGCGCTGGCGGGGCGGATGGTCGGCGAACATCTTCGGTCGATGGGCGTGGCCACCTCGGGCCCGCCGCCGTTCGGGCCGAAGGACCGCTCGGCCTTCCTGCAGGCGCTGGACCAGGCCGTGGTGCGGGCGAAACGGGCGCCGCGATGACCGTCATCCCCGAGAGCGAGCTGGAATTCCGCTTCTTCCGCGCCGGCGGCCCGGGCGGCCAGAACGTCAACAAGGTCTCGACCGCGGTGCAGATGCGCTTCGACGCCCGCAATTCGCCGTCTCTGACCGAGCCGGTGCGGGCGCGGCTGATGAAGCTGGCCGGCAGCCGGCTGACCCTCGACGGGGTCATCCTGATCACCGCCGTCCGCCATCGCACCCAGGAGCGCAACCGCGCCGACGCCATCGAACGGCTGCAGGGACTGGTCGACAAGGCCTCGGTAGCGCCGGTTTATCGCGTGCCGACGCGGCCGACGCGCGCCTCGAAGGAGCGGCGGCTGGAAGGCAAGGCGAAACGCTCGACGATCAAGAGCGATCGCGGCCGGCCTGCCGGCGACGACTGACGTCTATTCGGCGGGACGGAACAGCAGGCCGGTGATCTTGCCCTCGTCGTTCAGGGCGATCATCCATTCCGTCACCGCCTCGGCGAAGGTGACGGCGAAGCCGTCCATCCCCTCCTGGCTGCCCATGAAGTCGACCGCGACCACCACGCCGAAGCGCTGGATCAGCGGCGTGACAACCGCCTCCTGCTCACGGACCTTTTCGGCGAGGTCGTCGGTCATCAACCCATAGTCGATGGCTCCGGCCTGGGCCCCGGCGATGATCGTGCGCAGGGCGTCTTCGGCGCCCGGGTTGAGCGGGGCGGCGGCCGGGGCCGGCGAAACGGGCTGGACGGCCTGCACCGGCATCGTGGGACCGTCGAAAGTATTGGGCACAGCGCCGGCGGCCACCTGGGCCTGGGCGGCGGGGGCGAACAGAAGGACGGCGGCGGCGAGCAGAAGCGGCTTCATGGGATCGTCTCCGGACTGATCTCAGAGAATGGCGGGCCAAAGCGACAGAACAAGGGCGGCGGTCGAGGCGGCCACCGCGAGGGTCACCCCGGCGATCATCCACGCCGGCGCGCGGGTCTCGCGGACGATGACCGTGCGCGTCTCCGGCGCGCTCTGCGCCTGGCGCGACAGGGCCTTGAGCGTGGCCCGGGCCTCCTCGAAGGCGTCGCGAACCTGGGCCTGGGGCCCGAGTTCGCGGCGAATCCAGCGCTCGACCACCGGCTGGGACGCGGCCCACAGGTCGTGGTCGGGGTTCAGCCGGCGGGCCACCCCCTCGACCGAGACCATGGTCTTCTGCAGCAGGATCAGCTCGGGCCGCAGATGCATGTCGAACAGGGCGGTGATCTCGAACAGCTGGCCCAGCAGGCGACCCATCGACACCTGCGACGCCTGTTTGCCGATCACTGGCTCGCCGACCGCCCGCAGGGCCTGGGCGAAGGCCTCGACCGAATGTTCGGGCGGGACATAGCCGGCCTCGAAATGGACCCGGCTGATGCGGTCGTAGTCGCGGCTCAGGAAGCCCCACAGGATCTCGGCCAGATAGCGCCGCTCGGCCGGTCCCAGCCGTCCGACGATGCCGAAATCGATCGCCGTCAGCTCGGCCGGGGCGTGACAGAACAGATTGCCCTCGTGCAGGTCGGCGTGGAAGGTCCCATAGTCCAGCGCCTGGGTCAGGAAGGCCTGCACCACATTGTCGGCCAGGGCGTTGCGGTCCAGCCCCGGCTGTTCGGCGGCCAGCGGATCGGTCATGGCCACGCCCGGGGCCCATTCCAGCGTCAGCACCCGCTTGCCGACCCCGTCCCAGATCACCGCCGGGGCGGTCATATGGCCGCCGTCCCGGTCGCGGGCCCGATCCATGATGTCCTTGAGCTCGGAGGCCGCCGCCGCCTCCAGCCGCATGTCCAGCTCCAGCTGCAGCGCCCGGGCGATGGTCTCGACGAAGGCCGACGGCTCCAGCCGTCTTGCCGGGGGCACGAAGCGCACCGCCAGTCGCGCCGCCAGCCGCATCGAGTCCAGTCCCTGGGCGACGCGCCGCTCGGCGCCGGGCCGCAGCACCTTGACCGCCACCTTGCGCCCGTCGGCCAGCCAGGCCGGATGCGCCTGGGCCAGGGAAGCAGCCCCCACCGGCGGGCCGAAATCGGTGAACAGGCTCTCGACCGGCCGGCCCAGCGACCGCTCGACCTCGCGGCGCGCCTGGTCCAGCGGGAAGGGCTCAAGCGCGTCCTTGAGCCGGCCGAGGTCGCGGGCGAATTCAACGCCGAAGATGTCGGCGCGCGTGGCCAGCACCTGACCCAGCTTGATCGCCACCGGGCCCAGGTGCTCGAACGCCTTGCCCAGCCGCTGGCCGGGGCGGCCTTCGCGACCCTCGCGCCCGGCGAAGCCGTGCAGGAGATGGGCGATCCAGCGAATCGACACCGGCAGCAGCGGCGTGATCTCGCGCGGGACGAGGGCGTCATGGCGGATCAGAACCCAGCCCCAGCTCATCAGGCGCAGGCTGGCCTCGACCGGCCGGCGCACCGGCACGGTGGCGGGCGGCGGCGGCGGGGTGGCGGGATCGATCCGGCGGCTCAGATCGCCCACCCGTGATGGATCGCCGCCACGCCGCCCGACAGATTGGTCACCGTCACCCGGCTGAAGCCGGCGTCCTCGATCATGGCCCTGAAGGTCGACTGGTCGGGGAAGCGGCGGATGCTCTCGACGAGGTATTGATAGCTGTCGCGGTCGCCGGCGACCCAGCCGCCGATGCGCGGAATGGCGTGGAAGGACCAGGCGTCATAGGCCTTGCGGATGGCCGAGGCGGTCGGCCGGGAGAATTCGAGGCACAGGAAGCGCCCGCCGGGCTTCAGCACCCGTCGCGCCTCGCGCAGGGCCTGGGGGATGTCGGCGACGTTGCGGATGCCGAAGCTGATCGAATAGGCGTCGACCGAGGCGTCGGGCATCGGCAGGGCCATGGCGTCGCCGACGGTCCAGGACATCTCCGGCTCGCCGCCCTTGTGGACCCCGGCCATGATCATCTCGGCGTTGTAGTCCAGCACGATGATCGAGGCGTCGTCCCCGCCGCGGCGCTGCTGGGCGCCGCGCGCCATCTTCGCATAGCGCCGCGCCATGTCGCCGGTGCCGCCGGCCACGTCGAGGATGGTTTCGCCCGGACGCGGATTCAGCTTGGCCGCCGCGGCGTCTTTCCACAGCCGGTGCACGCCCCCGCTCATCAGGTCGTTCATCCGGTCGTAGTTCGAGGCGACGCTGTCGAACACGCCGCGCACGAGCTGCACCTTCTCCTTCGCATCCACATCGCGGAAGCCGAAGGAGGAGGTCTTGCCGGCAGGGGCGTCGGAGGCGGGCGCGTCGGTCATTGCGGCGGTCTAGCGTTTCCCGCCGCCTCCGTCATCCATCCGCGTGGCCGCACCTCGCTGGGCCGCTCAGCGGGTCGGCGCGCTGGGGCGCGGCACGCCGAGATCCTTCATCACCCCGCGCATCAGGGCGTAGCAACCGCAGGACGCCCCCTCCAGCGCCTTGCGGTCCAGCACCTCGACCCAGCCGCGGCCCCGCCGGATCAGCCCCTGCTCCTCAAGCGTCGAGCCGACCTCGGAGACGGTGGCCCGGCGCACGCCCAGCATGCCGGCGATGTCCATCTGGGTCAGGGCGAAGCGGTCGGCGTCGGCGCGGTCGTGAATGGTCAGCAGCCAGCGAGCCAGCCGTTCGTCCAGCCGGTGCTGGGCGTTGCAGGCCGCGGCCTGCTGCACCTGGGCGAACAGGCTCTCGGTGAATTTCGACAGCGCCATCCGCATGCTCTCGCTCTGGCTCAGGGCGTCGGCGAAAACGTCGGAGGGGCAGCAGGCTGAAACGCCGTCGACCTGGGCGATGGCGCGGCTGGCGGCGCGGGCGTTGGTCGGTCCGCAGGTGACGCCGACCAGACCCTCCCGGCCGATGGCGGCGGTCTCGATCATCCGGTCGTCGTCGATCACGGTCATCAGCGACACCACGCCGCTCATGGGAAACCAGACCTCGTCGACCGACTGGCCGGCGTCGTACAGCATCTGACCCTGGCTGAAGGGCCGCTCGCTCAGATGCGGCTCGATCCGCTTGCGGTCGGCGGCGTCGAGCGCGGCGATCCACAGATTGTCCATGCCGAGGCTCCCGGTTCGAAGGGTGATGGTTTGTAACGCTCAAGCTTCTGACTGCGTTCCTGTGTCCGACTCCGGCGTCTTGTGGCCGCGCGGCACGCGAGATACGGCTCTACGAGGATCGCGCGCGGTACGAGGACGAAGCATGACGGAACGGCTGGACGTGGACGAGGTGCTGAAGGCCCTGCCGTCATGGCGGGCGCATGAGGGGTCCCGCCCCGCCATCGAGCGCAAGCTGGCCTTCGCCGACTTCAACGCCGCCTTCGGCTTCATGACCCGCGTCGCCTTGCTGGCCGACAAGGTCGATCACCATCCGGAATGGTCCAATGTCTACAACCGCGTCGACATCGTCCTGACCACCCATGACGCCGGCGGGGTGACCCGGCGCGACCTCGACATGGCGCGCTTCATCGACGAGGCCGCCGTCGCCCTCGGAGCCCGGTCGTGAGCGGCCGCGTCGCCGGCAAGGCGGCCCTGATCACCGGCGCGGCCGGCGGCCTCGGTCAGGCCATGGCGCGGATGCTGGCGCGCGAGGGCGCACGGGTCGCCGTCACCGACACCAATCTCGAAGGCGCGCGAGCCCTCGCCGAAGCGATCAACGCCGAATGCCCGGGCGTCGCCTTCGCCTTCGCCCACGACGTCACCGACGAGGCCGACTGGGTCGCGGTGGTCGATCAGGCCGTGGCGGCCATGGGCGGGCTGTCGATCCTGATCAACAACGCCGGCATCGGCGGCCAGCTGGTCTGGGCCGAGCAGGATACGCTGGAGAACTGGCGCCGCGTCCAGGCGGTCAATGTCGAGTCGATCATGCTGGGCTGCAAACACGCCATGCCGCATCTGCGCGCCTCGGGCGCCGCCTCGATCATCAACATCAGCTCGGTCGCCGGCCTCGCCGCCGCGCCGGGCATGGGGGCCTATAACGCCACCAAGGCGGCCGTCTGGATGTACACCAAGACCGTCGCCCTCGAGGCCGCCAAGGCGGGCTGGAACGTGCGTTGCAACTCAGTGCACCCGGTCTTCATCAAGACGCCGATCCTCGACCCGTTCGTGGCCATGGCCGGCGGTGACGAGGCGACGGCGCACGAGAAGCTGGCGCGCGGCATTCCGCTGAAACGCATCGGCGAGCCGGACGACGTGGCGTATTGCGCCCTCTACCTCGCCTCGGACGAGAGCAAATTCGTCACCGGCGCCGAGTTCAAGATCGACGGGGGCATGCTGGCGCAGTGATCAAGGTGTCATCTTCAAGATAACCGCTCGGCCAACCGGAATCACCTGATCATCGGCATCGACAATGGCAGCGGACGTCCCGCGCCCGTCCACCGCCTGGCCCTCGAGTTCACAAGGCAGCGTCACGAACACCGTATCGCCCACGCTGTTGCCATCAACGTGGTGGATCGCGCCGTCGGCGATGCTGCATTGGTAAAGGCAATATTCGTTCGTTCTTCCTTCGTTGAAAATCCGTCGCCGTCCGTTGAACGCGATCGCAACTGGTTCGGGCGGGACAGCAAAGGACTGAACGGCGAACTCGTCGCCACCGAAGGACAGGAGGAAGGCTCCCTTGAGCACGACGGTCAGTCCAGATCCACCGGCAGGATCTGGCTCGACAGCAGGGTCTCCATCGCATCCCAGCGGTCCGGCCCCTGCCGCTCGACCCAGGCCTGGACCACGTCGCGGCCGAGTCCATAGTTGATGATGTAGCTGCGGTAGGTGTCGATGAAGCGCAGCCGTTGCGTCGCCTTGGCCCGGTCGGCGAGGGTGTAAGTCATCAGCTGATCGATAGCCGCCTCGCGGTCGATACGGCCCGCCAGATAGGCATCGGCGATGGTGTATTCGGCCCGCGCCAGCCGGCGGGTCAGCGCCCCCAGCTGCGCCTTCTTCTCCGCCGCCGACGGGTCGAGGCCGGCGAGCGGAAACAGCACCTCGCGCTCGAACGTCGTCGCCTCGTCGCCCGGGAAGGCCAGGTCGATGCCGTAGTTGGCGCTGCCCTCGGCCACGAACGACATGGGGCTGAACAGCGGATAGACGCTCATCTCGACCCAGCCGCGCTCGCGCACGAAAGTCCGTTCCAGCAGGGCGTTGTAGACGTGGTGGCCGGGATAGCCCTCATGGCAGCCCAGATCGATCGCCCGTTCGGTGTAGATCGGGAAGTCGGCATTGATCTCGATCTTCGACTGGGAATTGCCCTGGTAATAATTATACCCCGACCACGGCTTGTCGCCGACGAAGGCGAGGGTGAAATTCTCGTTGGCGGGCAGGGCGATATCCACGGCGGTGCGGCGGCGGCATTCGGCGATGGCGGCGTCCATGACCACCTGCAGCCGGTCCTTCGGGATGACGTAGTGGGAGCGGAATTCGGTGACGCGGTCGGCCAGCGGGCCGGGTCCCGGCAGCAGGGCGTCGATCTCGGCCAGCACCTGGTCGTAGGACGACAGCGGCTGAAGGTCGGGGCGGACGCCGAACAGGGCCTCGGCCTCGTCGGCGAAGCCCATCGTCTCGCCGGACAGCATGCGCAGCCGCGCGGCGGCGGCCGACACATGGGCCAGCAGATACGCCTTGCGCTGGGCGACCTCTGGCCGGGCTCCCGCCGTGGTCACGGCGTTCAGCCGGTTCGTCAGCGAGGCGGCGCCCTGGATCAGCCCGGGTATCTCGCGCGGATTGGCCTTGGCCGCCGCCAGCCACTCGGGCGGGCCGTAGTAGGCGTCGACATAGCCTTCCTCGCGCTCGCCGATCTCGAGGATCAGGGCGACATAGTCCCGGGCGATCGCATCGAGGTCGTCGCCGGTGGTCCGCGGCGTGGCCGGCGCGGTGGCGCAGGCCCCGAGCAGACACAGCAGGCTGATTACAAGAGCGCGCATCGGAACCTCCATCGTTGAGCCGCCGCAGGCTAGGCGCTGGAGCGAGGCCCGCCAAGCCGGTTGCGCATTCGGGATTGAGAGCGGCGCGGTCCTGCTGTAAGGCCCTTCGTCCGGCGTTTCGCCGTCAGACGCACCCGTAGCTCAGCTGGATAGAGTACTGCCCTCCGAAGGCAGGGGTCAGAGGTTCGAATCCTCTCGGGTGCGCCATTCTCCCTTCCAGATGATCGGCCGGGCCTCTTGCCAAGCGCGCGTCGCGGCGCATCATGTCGGTGCGGATCTGGGGAGGTCGCCATGAAAATCGCCGTTTGCGCCGGACTTTTGTCACTCACGCTGGGGGGGCCGGCGGCGGCCGAAACCTGGCAACTGTACTCCCGCACCGTCAGCAATGCCTTCATGGCCGATGCGGACAGTATTGCGGTCGCGGACGGGATCACCTCAGTCCGTGTGGCCACCGTGCCCCGGGCAGGCGACGCGGGCGACCTCAGCCACTCGATCGAGGTCTACCAGTTTCGCTGTGACGCGGACCAGTGGCGCACCGCCGGCGTCACCGAGTTCGGACCGGACGGGGCCGAGATGGACCAGTATCCGGAAGTGGATGCCGCCTGGGAGCCTTTGCGGCCGGATACCATGCCCGAGCATCTGAAGGAGATCGCCTGCGACGGCGCGAGCGTCCTTCCGCCGCACTGGGCGTCGATCCAGGCCTTCGTCGACGCCGGACGTCCCTGACGGTTGTCAGGCGTCGACGGCGGCGTCGAGGGCGTTGGCCTGGATGAACTCGCGCCGCGGCTCGACCACGTCGCCCATCAGCTTGGCGAACAGGTCGGAGGCGTCCTCCTGGTGTTCGACATTGACCTGCAGCAGGGTGCGGGCGTTGGCGTCCAGGGTGGTCTCCCACAGCTGTTCCGGGTTCATCTCGCCCAGACCCTTGTAGCGCTGGATGGCGAGACCCTTCTTGCCGGCCTCCAGCACCGCCTCAAGCAGGTCCAGCGGACCGCGGATGGTCACGGCCTTGTCCTTGCGGCGATAGACGGCCGGCTTTTCGAACAGGCCCTCGAAGGCGGTCGCGCGCTCGGCCAGGCGGCGGGCGTCCAGCGAGCGGATCAGGGCCTCCTCCAGCACGATGCGCTCGGTGACGGCGCGGCGCACGCGCTCGAACACCACGGCGCCCTGGGCGCCGGGCGAGCCGGCCCAATCGCCGTCGCCTTCCTCGGCGTAGAGGTTGAGGCGGGCGGCGGCCTTCGACGGATCGGCGGCGTCTTCGTCGAATAGGCCGGCCAGCGCGGCCTGTTCGACCGCGAAGGCCGGAGCGCGCTGCGAGAGGCGATCGACGCCGGCCTTGAAGGCCTTGGCTTCGCGCACCAGCGCCTGCAGATCGAGGCCGACGCGGCGCTCGCCGTTCGGCAGGTCCAGCTCGGCCTCGGACGAGCCTTCCTCGATCAGGTAGGAGTCCATCTCCGACTGGTCCTTGAGGTAGCGGGACTGCTTGCCCTTGGAGACCTTGTAGAGCGGCGGCTGGGCTATGTAGACGTGGCCGCGTTCGATCAGTTCCGGCATCTGGCGGTAGAAGAAGGTCAGCAACAGGGTCCGGATGTGGGCGCCGTCGACATCGGCGTCGGCCATCAGGATGATCTTGTGATAGCGCAGCTTGTCGGCGTTGAAGTCGTCGCGGCCGATGCCGGTGCCGAGGGCCAGGATCAGGGTGCCGATCAGGTCCGACGACAGCATGCGGTCGAAGCGGGCGCGCTCGACATTGAGGATCTTGCCGCGCAGGGGCAGGACGGCCTGGTTCTCGCGGTTGCGCGCCTGTTTGGCCGAACCGCCGGCGCTGTCGCCCTCGACGATGAACAGTTCGGACTTGGCCGGATCGCGTTCCTGACAGTCGGCCAGCTTGCCGGGCAGGGAGCTGATTTCCATCGCCGTCTTGCGCCGGGTCAGGTCGCGGGCCTTGCGCGCGGCTTCACGCGCGGCGGCGGCCTCGATGATCTTGGCGACGACGGCCTTGGCCTCGACCGGATGTTCCTCGAACCAGGTCGACAGGCCTTCCGAGCACAGGCCCTCGACGGCGGGACGCACCTCGGACGAGACAAGCTTGTCCTTGGTCTGGGAGCTGAATTTGGGGTCCGGCACCTTGACCGACAGGACGCAGGTCAGGCCCTCGCGGGCGTCCTCGCCCGAAACCGAGACCTTCTCCTTTTTCGCGGCGCCGGCGGCGTCGATATAGCCGCCCATGACGCGGGTCAGGCTGGCGCGGAAGGCCGACAGGTGGGTGCCTCCATCCCGCTGCGGGATGTTGTTGGTGAAGCACAGCATGGTCTCGTGGTAGCTGTCGTTCCACCACAGGGCGAGATCGATCTCGATCCCTTCCTTCTTGCCGCGGATGACGATGACGTCCTTGAGGATCGGCGTCTTGGACTTGTCGAGGTGGCGCACGAAGGCCTCGACCCCGCCCTCATAGTGCAGGATTTCCTCGAAGGGCTCGGCCCCGCGATGGTCCTGCAGCTTGATGACCACGCCCGAGTTGAGGAAGGCCAGCTCGCGCAGCCGGTGCTCCAGCGTCTTCAGGTCGAAATCGATGTGGGCGAAGGTGCTGACCGAGGGGAAGAAGGTCACCTCGGTGCCCGACAGCACCTTGCCGTTGTCGCGCAGGGGGGCGTCGCCGGTGACGCGCAGGCTCTCGACCGTGTCGCCGCGCTCGAACCGCATCTCGTGGCGTTTGCCGTTGCGGTAGATGACCAGCTTGAGCCAGTCGGACAGGGCGTTGACGACGGACACGCCGACGCCGTGCAGGCCGCCGGAGACCTTGTAGGAGTTCTGGTCGAACTTACCGCCGGCGTGCAGCTGGGTCATGATGACCTCGGCGGCCGAAACGCCTTCTTCGCCGTGGATGTCGGTCGGGATGCCGCGGCCGTTGTCGGTGACGGTGACCGAGCCGTCGGCGTTCAGGATGACCTGGACGAGATCGGCGTGACCGGCGAGGGCCTCGTCGATGGCGTTGTCGACC
The DNA here is from genome assembly GCF_046295595.1 of Brevundimonas sp. GTDB lineage: Bacteria > Pseudomonadota > Alphaproteobacteria > Caulobacterales > Caulobacteraceae > Brevundimonas. The sequence goes on from NZ_JBKBMX010000002.1 coordinate 127,105, forward strand.
ACCTCATAGACCATGTGGTGCAGGCCCGAGCCGTCGTCGGTGTCGCCGATATACATGCCGGGCCGTTTGCGGACCGCGTCCAGGCCCTTGAGGACCTTGATGGAATCGGCGCCGTAGGCGGCTTCTTCGGCGGTGTCGACGTTGCGCCCAAGGTCGGCGGATTTCGGGGTCTGGTCGGTCATATATTCGGTCGGATCATCGCCCGGTTCGGGCCGGAAAGGGCGACGCTGCGGCCGCCCGGAATCATCGGTTACCGGACGGCGAATCTGATCCGCGCCGGAACCGACAAGATATAGGATTTTCCGGGAGAATTGCGAGCGAAACCGACGCCGTTGCGGGGTCGGCGGCGGGGGTCAGGAGACCGGGCCGCACAGGCGTTCGGCGGCGGCCCGGGAGCCGCCGCCGTAAGGGGCCTCAGGCCAGCGAGCCGTCGATGTCCTTGCAGGCCTGGATCAGGCCTTGGACCGACTCGACCGACTTCTTGAACATGGCCTTTTCGTCGTCATTGGTGGTGAATTCGATCACCTTCTCGACGCCGCCGGCGCCGATCAGGGCCGGAACGCCGACATAGAGGTCCTTGAGGCCGTATTCGCCCGACAGCCAGACGGCGCAGGGCAGGACGCGCTTCTGGTCGAGCAGGTAGGAGCGGGCCATGGCGATGGCGCTCTCGGCCGGGGCGTAGAAGGCCGAGCCGGTCTTGAGCAGGGCGACGATCTCGCCGCCGCCCTTGCGGGTGCGGTCGACGATGGCGTCCAGTTCGGCCTGCGACAGGAAGCCGGCCACAACCGCGTCGGGCAGGGGCAGGCCGCCGATGGTCGAGTGGCGCACCATCGGCACCATGTCGTCGCCGTGGCCGCCCAGGGTCCAGGCGTTGATGTCCTGGATCGACACGCCGGTCTTCTCGGCGAGGAAGTAGGCGAACCGCGCCGAGTCGAGCACGCCGGCCATGCCGACGACCTTCTCCTTGGGCAGACCCGAGAATTTCTGCAGCGCCCAGACCATGGCGTCGAGCGGGTTGGTGATGCAGATGACGAAGGCGTTGGGGGCGTGGGCCTTGATGCCCTCGCCGACGGCCTTCATGACCTTCAGGTTGATGCCGATCAGGTCGTCGCGGCTCATGCCCGGCTTGCGCGGCACGCCGGCGGTGACGATGCAGACGTCGGCGCCGGCGATGTCGGCATAGTCGTTGGCGCCTTTCAACGAGACGTCCGTGCCGATGACGGCGGTGGCTTCGGCGATGTCCAGCGCCTTGCCTTGGGGCGTGCCCTCGGCGATGTCGAACAGGATGATGTCGCCCAGCGCTTCACGCGCCGCCACGTGGGCCAGGGTGCCGCCGATCATGCCGGCGCCGATAAGGGCGATCTTCGCGCGAGCCATAGATTTCATCTCCGGGAGGAAGGTGTGCGATGCGATATCGCTGTCGGGCGGCGGTCTAGACCCGCGCGCTTTCGCCTGCAACCGTAACGCCGCGTCACCCGGAGCCGTCATGGCCAGCCTGCCCCAGATCATCGCCGCCGAGGACACGCCGCCCGGCCTGATCACCGTCGTGGACGACACGACCGTGCGCGCCGAGGTCGCGGCCTGGCGGGCGAAGGTGCTGAAGCGGCCCGGGCTGTGGGACAAGGCGACGCGCGGAACCCAGGAGCGGATCAACCGGATCATCCCGGAGCGGGTGCACGCCATCATCACCGCCGGCGTCGAGGCGATGACGAAGGGCATTCTGTTCGGCTCGGACCTGCTGAAGGCGAAGCCGCGGCCGGAGGGGTCGCTGGCGGCGCGCGAACTCAGGGCCCGGGCGGCGATCAGGGTTTATCGCAACACCGCCAGCGTCGAGGGCGGGGTGGCGGGGGCCGGCGGGTTCGTGCTGGCGGCGGCGGACTTTCCGGTCCTGATGGCGATCAAGGTGAGGATGCTGGGCGACATCGTCGCCGCCTATGGCTGGGGCGGCGGCTCGGTCCGCGAGCGGCTGTTCGTGCTGCACATCTTCCACCTCGCCTTCGCCAGCGCCAAACGCCGGCCCGAGGCGCTTGCGGAACTGGAGCGCTGGATCGCCGGGATCGATCAGCCCGAGGTGATCACGGAATACGACTGGAGGAAATTCCAGATCGAGTATCGGGATTACATCGACCTGGCCAAGATGGCCCAACTGATTCCCGTGGTCGGCGCGCCGGTCGGGGTGGTGGTCAACTGGCGGCTGGTCGACCGGCTGGGCGAGACGGCGATCATGGCGTGCCGGATGCGGTGGCTGGCGGAGAGCGCCTGAGCGCAGCCGCCACCGCGCTGCATCCGCTTTGATAAATTCATCTATGGCTGGCGACAACGTTTATCGATTTTCCTTTCCGCAAGCTTCAGCCTAGGCTCCCTCCAATCGCGCCCAGAACGCAGGAGAAGACCATGGACGGAAACGCCGGCGGACCCACGCCCCTCAATGATCCGAAGAAGGAGCCCGCGGCCCTGCGGACCCTGCTGGGACGCAACAATCGCGACTGGTGGCCCAACCATCTGACCATGGACATCCTGCACCAGCAGGGCCGGTCGGGCGATCCGATGGGCGACGGCTTCAACTATGGCGAGGCCTTCAAGAAGCTGGACTATGCGGCCGTCAAGCGCGACCTGACCGCCCTGATGACCGACAGCCAGCCGTGGTGGCCGGCGGACTATGGCCACTATGGCCCCTTCTTCATCCGCATGGCCTGGCACTCGGCCGGCACCTATCGCACCGGCGACGGACGCGGCGGGGCCAGCTCGGGCCAGCAGCGGTTCGCGCCCCTGAACAGCTGGCCGGACAACGCCAACCTCGACAAGGCGCGGCGCCTGCTGTGGCCGATCAAGCAGAAATACGGGGCCAACCTGTCCTGGGCGGATCTGATGATCCTCGCCGGCAACGTCGCCATTGAATCGATGGGCGGGCCGACCTTCGGCTTCGGCGGCGGCCGCGCCGACGTCTGGGAGCCGGAGAAGGACGTCTACTGGGGCACCGAGGAAGAGTGGCTGGGCGAGACGCGCATCGACGAGGAAGCCGGCAAGGCGCTGGAAAGCCCGCTGGCGGCGATCCAGATGGGGCTGATCTACGTCAACCCGGAAGGGCCGGGCGGCAACACCCAGGCGCTGCAGTCGGCCCGCGACATGCGCGAGACCTTCGCGCGCATGGGGATGAATGACGAGGAGACGGTGGCCCTGACCGCCGGCGGTCACACCTTCGGCAAGGCGCACGGCAACGGCGACGCGTCCAAGGTCGGCGCCGATCCGGAAGGCTCGGACATCGCCCAGCAGGGTCTGGGCTGGCAGTCGGGCCATGAGAGCGGCATCGGCGACCACACCATCACCTCGGGCCTCGAAGGCGCCTGGACGCCGACGCCGACGAAGTGGGACATGACCTTCTTCGACATGCTGCTGGACCATGAGTACGAACTGGTCCGCAGCCCGGCCGGGGCGAAACAGTGGCAGCCGGTCGGCAATCCGGACGACACGCTCGCGCCCGCCGCCCACGTGCCGGGCAAGCTCGTGCCGACGATGATGACCACGGCCGACATGGCGCTGAAGGTCGATCCGAAATACCGCGCGATCATGGAGAAATTCCGGGCCGATCCGGACTATTTCGCCGACGCCTTCGCCCGCGCCTGGTTCAAGCTGTGCCACCGCGACATGGGGCCCAAGGTCCGTTATCTCGGCCCGGAAGTGCCGGCCGAGGATCTGATCTGGCAGGACCCGATCCCGCGGCGTCAGGGGCCGGTGATCGGCGAGGCCGACGTGCGGGCGCTGAAGGACCGGATCGCGGCCTCGGGCCTGTCCGTGGCCGAGCTGGTCAAGACGGCCTGGGCCGCGGCGGTCACCTATCGCGGCTCCGACCATCGCGGCGGCGCCAATGGCGGCCGGCTGCGGCTGGAGCCGCAGCGCAGCTGGGACGTCAACGAGCCGGACCAGCTGGCGCGGGTGCTGCAGGTCTATGAAGACATCAAGGCGGCCTCCGGGACCAACGTCTCGATCGCCGATCTGATCGTGCTCGGCGGCTCGGTCGGGATCGAACAGGCGGCGAAAGCGGCCGGTCATTCGATCGAGGTTCCCTTCACCCCGGGCCGCACCGACGCCAGCGCCGAACAGACCGACGTCGAGGGCTTCGCGGTGCTGGAGCCCAAGGCCGACGGTTTCCGCAACTATCTGTCGGTGCGCTTCAATGTGCCGACCGAGGAGCTGCTGGTCGACCGGGCCCAGCTGCTGGGCCTGACGGCGCCGGAGATGACGGTGCTGGTCGGCGGCCTGCGGGTCATCGGCGCCAACCACGGCGGCTCGCCGCACGGGGTTCTGACCAAACGTCCGGGCCAGCTGACCAACGACTTCTTCGTCAACCTGCTCGACATGGGAACGGCGTGGAAGGAGGTCGACGACCGTGGCGACGAGGTCTTCGTCGGCTCCCACCGGATCAGCGGCGAGGAGCTGTGGACGGCGACGCGCACCGATCTGGTGTTCGGCTCCAACTCGCAACTGCGGGCCCTGTCCGAGGTCTACGCCTCTGCCGACGCCGGCGAAAAATTCGTTCGCGACTTCGTCGGATCGTGGACCAAGGTGATGAACGCCGACCGGTTCGACGTGACCCTCGAGGAAGAGTTCGGCACGGCCGCGGTCGACGCCTGAGACACCCCCCGGCGGCCTGCGGGCCGCCGGGGACTCTCATAGATTAGGTAGATCGCCATGGCTTTCGACATAGCGAGCGCCTATGTCGGGCGCATGCTCCCGACCCTGCGACAGCTCCAGTATCTCAAGCTCCTGGCCGAACATGCCTCGTTCAGTCGCGCGGCGGAGGCGGCGCACGTCAGCCAGCCGGCCCTGTCGGCCGGGGTGCAGGAGCTGGAGAAGATCCTCGGCGCTTCGGTGGTCGAGCGCACGCGCGGCAATGTCCAGCTGACAGCCGTCGGGGCCGAGGCCGTGCGCCGGGCCGAGGACGTGCTGGCCCGCACCGAGGATCTGGTCGAGGCGGCCCGGAACGCCGGCAAGCCGCTGTCGGGCCGGTTCCGGCTCGGCGTCATCCCGACGGTCGCGCCCTTTCTGCTGCCCGCCAAACTGCCCGGATTGAAGATCGCCTATCCGGCCCTGCGGCTGTTCATCCGCGAGGACCTGACGCCGCGTCTGGTGGCGGCGTTGAAAGCCGGCCACCTCGACGCGGCCGTGATCGCCCTGCCCTATTCCGCACAGGGCGTGGATCATGCGCGCATCGGCGACGACGAGATCCTCGCCGCCGCCCCGGTCGGCCATCCGCTCGCCGCCGGCGGGCCGATCGCCCCCGGCTCGTTGAAGGCCGAGGACCTGATCCTGCTCGAGGACGGCCATTGTCTGAGGGACCAGGCCCTGGCCGCCTTCGACATCGATCCGCCGAAGGGCGACGACGTCTTCGCCGCCACCTCCCTGCACACCCTGGTGCAGATGGTGTCCTCAGGGCTGGGGGTCAGCTTCCTGCCCGAAATGGCGGTCCGGGCCGGGCTGGCGGACATGCCCGGCGTGGTCGTGCGCCATATCTCGGCCAAGGCTCCGCGGCGCGAGATCGTCGTGGCTTGGCGGACCGGCTCCAGCCGCGCCGCCGAGGCCAGGCTGCTGGCCGAGGCCTTGAAGATCGACTGAGCGGCCGTATTACAACTCCGTAAGGTGCGCCGGATTTTCGCCCTGATAGGGTTCCTTGCCCGTGCGCGACGGGCCTCCGGAGCCGCACCATGAAAACCCGCCTGTTCGCCGCCGTCTCGATCTCCGCCCTGCTGCTGGGCGTCGCCGCATCGGCGCAGGCCTTCGATGCGCCGCTCCACGCGCCCGTCGGCGCCGCGCAGGACGGGCCGGGGTCCATCGTCGTGCCGCCGCTCGGCTTCCGCGAGCGAGTCCTGCCGAACGGGCTGAAGGTCTATACGGCGCGCGACGCGGCCACTTCGAACGTGACGGTGCAGGTCTGGTACAAGGTCGGCGCCAAGGACGACCCCGAGGGACGCTCCGGCTTCGCCCACATGTTCGAACATCTGATGTTCAAGGCGACGCGGAACCTGCCGCAGGAGACCTTCGACCGCCTGACCGAGGACGTGGGCGGCTCGAACAACGCCTCCACCGGCCTGGACGTGACCAACTATTTCGAGACCGTGCCGGCGCAGCATCTGGAGCGGATGCTGTTCGCCGAGGCCGACCGGATGGGGTCGCTGGTCGTTGACGAGGCCACGTTCGAGAGCGAGCGCGACGTGGTCAAGGAGGAGTTCCGCCTGCGGGTGCTGTCGACCCCCTACGGCCGGTTCCAGCGCCTGCATTCCCAGGCCTTCATCTTCCAGGACAGCCCCTACCGCCGCCCCGGCATCGGTTCGATCGCCGACCTCGACGCCGCGACCATCGACGACGTGCTGCGCTTCCACGAGACCTTCTACCGGCCCGACAACGCCTATCTGATCGTGGCCGGCAATTTCGATCAGGCCCAGCTGGACCGCTGGATCGACCAGTATTTCGGCGTCATCGAAAATCCGGGCCGGCCGCTGCCCGAGAACAATGTCCCCGAGACCTTCGGTCCGGCGCGGGAAGCCACCTTCTACGGCCCCAATGTGCCGCTGCCGATGGTGCAGATCACCTGGCCGACCGTTCCCTATGACCATGCCGACCGCGCCGCGCTCGACGTGCTGGACGGCATCCTGTCGACGGGCGAGAGCTCGCGCCTGTACCAGTCCCTGGTCTATCGCCAGCAGATCGCCACCACGGCCAGCTCGTCCAACAGCCAGCAGCAGCAGGTCGGGGTGTTGAACACCTACGCCATCATGAGCGAGGGCAAGACCGCGGACGAGGGCCTGGCGTCGCTGCGCGCCGAGGTCGCCCGCCTGCGCGACGAACCGGTCACCGCGGCGGAACTGGCCGAGGCCAAGACCGAGCTGACGGCCCAGGCCCTGCGCGGGCTGGAGACCATCGACGGCCGCGCCTTCTCGCTCGGCTACGCCCTGATCATGACCGGCGACCCGGCCACGGCCGACCGCGACATCCCCAACATCCAGGCGGTCACCGTCGAGGACGTGCAGCGGGTGGCGCGGCAGTATCTGACCGACGATCGGGCCATCGCCATGCGCTATCTGCAGGCGACCGACGAGAACCCCGCCTCGCCGGTGCAGGAGGTGTTCACGGCGCCGGTGACCCTGGCCGATCTGGCCCCGGCGGGCGAGCGGGTCACCCTGCTGCCCGAGGGCCAGCGCACGCCGCTGCCGGAGCCCGGAACCGCCGTCGATCCGGCGACGCCGCAGGTGGCCGAGCGCCGCCTCGCCAACGGTCTGCGGGTGCTGGTCGCGCCCAAGCCCGGCCTGCCGCTGGTCTCGGCCCGGCTCAATTTCGAGGCCGGCACGGCGGATGACGCGGCGGGCGGCAAGGCCGGCGTCGCCGGCTTCACCGCCTCCCTGCTGACCCAGGGCACGCAGAGCCGGACGGCGCCCGAGATCGCCACCGAGATCGAGCGTCTCGGGGCCAATATCGGCGCCAGCGCCGGCGTCGACTTCACCACCGTCTTCGCCTCCTCGCCGTCGAACGTCTTTCCGCAGACCATGGCCCTGCTGGCCGATGTGGTGCGCAACCCGGCCTTCACCGCCGAGGATCTGGAGCGCGAGCAGACCCAGACGCTGAACGGCCTGAGGGTGCAGCTGTCGCAGCCCGGTCCCGTCGCGGGTCTGGCCGCGGCCCGCGCCGTGTTTGGCGACGCGCCGTATGGGGTTCCGGGGTCGGGCACGCCGACCTCGATACCGTCGATCGCGCGTGAGGACCTCGTCGCCTTCCACGGCGGCATGTACCAGCCGGCCAGGGCGACGCTGGTGTTCTCGGGCGACATCACCCCGGACGCCGCCCAGGCCCTGGCCGAGGAAGCCTTCGGCGACTGGCAGGCGGGACCGGCCACGACGCCGGTTGCGGACCCGGCCGGCCCGGCCGTGGCCCCGCGGGTCATCGTCATCGACCAGCCGGGCGCGGGACAGGCGGCGGTCTATGCGGCCATGCGCGGCATCGCCCGGACCGACGAGGACTATTTCCCGGTGCTGGTCGCCAACGGCCTGATGGGCGGCGGTTTCTCGGCGCGGCTGAGCCAGGAGATCCGCATCAAGCGTGGTCTGAGCTATGGCGCCTATTCCAGCCTCAGCACGCGTGAGGACGAGGGCCTGCTCTCGGCTTCGGCGCAGACGCGCAACGACGCCGTGCCTGAGGTGGCGGACCTGATCCTGGCCGAGATCGCCCGGCTGTCGGCGACCGAGGCGACCGCGGCCGAACTGGCGCCGCGCAAGGCGACCCTGATCGGCGGCTTCGGCCGCTCGCTGGAGACGGTCGACGGCCTGGGCGGGCTGGTCGCCAATCTGGCGCTGTACGGCCTGCCGCTGTCGGAGCTGGCGACCTATGGGGACGACGTCAATGGCGTGACCCCGGCGCAGATCCAGGCGGCGGCGGCCGAGCACCTGTCGCCGGCTGACGCCAGCCTCGTCATCGTCGGCGACGCCTCGGTCTTCCTCGAGGGACTGCGGGCCAAATATCCGGACCTCGAGGTCGTCCCGCTGAGCGAGCTGAACATCGACTCGGCAGCGCTGCGGTAGGTCAGGTCGAGAGGCAGACGACCTGGGCGACGCGCAGGTCGCGGCGCAGGTCGTCGGCGACGAGGCCGTAGTTGTCGATGGTGACGGTGCGGCCGGTCAGCGGCTCGTCGGCCTTCTGCAGGCCGCGGACGGCGGGGCCGAAGGTATCGGGCGCGGTGGTGTAGAGGCGGCCGCGGCGCGGGCTCTCGGCGATGGTCACGCCGACCGCGCGGCCTTGCCGGTCCAGCGCCGGGGCGCCGGACAGGCCCGACAGGGTGCCGCCCAGCCGGTCGGTGCGGCCGACCTCGGCCCAGGCCAGCACCGGCTCGTCGCGCTGGCCCCGGCCGCGCACGCGCAGGGTCTCGCGGCCGAGCAGGCGCGAGGTGACCTCGCCGGCGCGGCCTTGCGGATAACCGGGATGGAAGGCGCGCTGGCCCTTGCGCAGGGAGTCCTCCGTCGCGACCGGCAGGGCGGCGGGAGCGCCGGCGGTCTGCAGCACGGCGATGTCGGCGCGGGGGGCGAGGCGGACGTCGGCGGCGACGGCGCGACCGCCGCCGACCATGATGGCCGGACGCCGGCAGCCCTCGACCACGTGGCGTGCGGTCACCCAGCGGCCCTCGCTGGCGATCGAGAAGGCGGTGCCGGAGGCGGGCTGGAAGGGGATGTCCGGGGCGTTGACGGTGACGGCGGGATCGAACGGGGTGACCGGGCCGAGCAGGGCGCCCTCCAGCTCGTCGGGGGCTGGCGGGGCGGGCGGGGCGTCGGCGTTCTCGCGCTGGCCCAGCGACAGGCCGATCAGGGCGGAGAGGACGAGGGTGTAGATCACCCAGTCGGGCGGACGGGCCATGGCCTCAGCCGGTCAGGGCGGCGGCGAGGATCACGGCGGTGGCCAGCTTGGCGCCGACCAGCAGGACGGCGGCCGAGACCTCGCCCTCGTGGATGCGCTGCGGCAGGCCGGTCAGGAACAGGTCGACGATGCGGAAGACCAGCAGCTGCAACACCACCGTGGCCACGCCCCAGATCAGGATGTCGCGCACCGAGGTGGAGACGCTGAGGCTGACCGCCAGCGGGATGGCGAGGCCGATCAGAACGCCGGAAAAGGCCACCGAGGCGGCGGCGTTGCCGTCGCGGATCAGGGCGATCTCTTTCCACGGGGTCAGCAGGGCGTAGATCACCGCGCCGATCGCCAGCAGGGCCAGGGTGACGCACAGGTGGGCGACGGTCGTGGGGAAGCCGGTGGCGAAGGCCTGGGCCTCGGGGCTTTCGAGCACGGTGGCGAGAGACGAGGAGTCCATGGGTGTCCGGGCGGCTGTCACGGCCGAGGCTGTGCCCCATTCCCGCCCCAATCCGCAAGCGCGGCGGGGACACAGTTGGTCAAGATTAGTGTCGGTGTGTGTCGGGGAGGGAGTGGTTAGTGGTCAGTGATTAGTGGCTGGCCACTGCCGGTGAGACGGCCCGGTCCGCGCCGCCCTTCCGCCGCCAGTGAAGCGGCGAACCCCTAATCACTAACCACGAGTCACTCGGCTTACGCCGCCTGCGCCGCCTTGCGCAGCGTCGACGCCCGCACCTTTTCGCTCTCGGACTTGAGCTGGCCGCAGGCGGCGAGGATGTCGCGGCCGCGCGGGGTGCGGATCGGACTGGCGTAGCCGGCCTTGTTGAGGATCGCCGCGAAGCGCTCAATCGTCTTCCAGTCCGAGCATTCGTAGTCGGTGCCCGGCCACGGATTGAACGGGATCAGGTTCACCTTGGCGGGGATGCCCTCGATCAGCTTGAGCAGGGCGCGGGCCTCTTCGGGGCTGTCGTTGACGCCTTTCAGCATCACGTATTCGAAGGTCACCCGGCGGGCGTTGGACAGGCCCGGATAGGCGCGGATGCCGGCCATCAGCTGTTCGAGATCGTATTTCTTGTTCAGCGGCACCAGCACGTCGCGCAGGGCGTCGTTGGTGGCGTGCAGGCTGATCGCCAGCATGGCCTGGGTGCGGGTTCCCAGTTCATCGAGCTGTGGCACGACGCCGGAGGTCGAGACGGTGATGCGGCGGCGCGACAGGGCGATGCCCTCGTTGTCGCTGATGATGTCGATCGCGTCGGCGACGTGGTCGAGATTATACAGCGGCTCGCCCATGCCCATGAAGACGATGTTGGACAGGCGGCGGTCCTCTTTCGGGGACGGCCATTCCTCGAGGTCGTCGCGGGCGACCTGGACCTGGGCGACGATCTCGGCGGCGGTCAGGTTGCGGACCAGCTTCTGGGTGCCGGTGTGGCAGAAGGTGCAGTTCAGGGTGCAGCCGACCTGGGACGAGACGCACAGGGCGCCGGCGCGGCCGACGTCGGGGATGTAGACGGTCTCGATCTCGATGCCCGGGGCGGTGCGGATCAGCCATTTGCGGGTGCCGTCCTTCGACACCTGACGCTCGACGATCTCGGGCCGGGCGAGGGTGAACGCTTCGGCCAGCTTCGCCTGGGTATCCTTGGCGATGTTGCTCATCGCGGCGAAGTCGGTGACGCCGTAGTGGTGGATCCAGCCCCAGACCTGACTGGCGCGCATCTTCGCCTTTTCCGGCGGGCAGACGTCGGCGTCGATCAGGGCCTGACGCAGGCCTGCGCGCGTCAGACCGGAGAGGTTGACGGGGGCCGCCGGCCTGTCGGCGGCGGGCGTGCGCGAAAGATCGAGCGTCAGGCTCAAGGGGACGTCCTTGGGTGGCGGGAGGCGCGGCTTATACCACAGATCGGGAAGGATTTAAGGCGGGGGCGCGCCGGGGGTTTTACCCGGGTAAAAACGAGGAACACCGTCCAGATAGTCCAGATAGTGCAGATCGTCCGGTTCGCCGGAGCGCCACCTAAGCGGCGGCGCGGGGCGTTGATTGTCAAAGACCGGGGCGAGCCTACCACCGCCGCGCCCTGTGGCGGGTTCAGGACGCTGGGGCGGGGGTGGTGGTGAGGAAAAACAGCGGGTTGGCGGGTGAGATTGTGATGGCTGGCGGCGGATTTGCGGCGCGGTGAACACGTTCCTTCTCCCCTCCGGGGGAGAAGGTGGGCGGCGAAGCCGTCCGGATGAGGGGGATGTTTGCGGCGAACTGGCTGACACCCGGTCCGGAGCCGGCTCACCCCTCATCCGCCCCTCCGGGGCACCTTCTCCCCCAAGGGGAGAAGGGAGCGCCCGACTCAGTCCTCCCCGTCCTCGACTTCGTCGATCCGGTCGTCGTCCAGGCCGAAATGGTGGCCGATTTCGTGGATCAGGACGTGGGCGATGATCTCGGACAGGCCGACGTCGCCGCGCTCGCACCATTCGTCGAGGATCGGGCGGCGGTAGAGGAAGATGCGCGAGGCCTCGGGGGCGGGGCCGAGACCCTCGCGGCGGCCGACATCGACGCCGTGATACAGGCCGGTCAGTTCGAACGGGTCCTCCATGCCGAAGCCGGCCAGGATCTCCTCATCGGCGAAGTCGTCGATGCGGATGACGACGTCGCCGGCCAGCGAGCGGAACGGCTCGGGCAGGGCGTCGAAGGCCTCGCGGGCCAGACGGGCGAAGTCCTCGAGGGAGGGGGCGGGTTGGGTGGTCCACTTCATGGGGGCTAGGGTCTAGGGGCTAGGGGCTATGTTGAGAAGTCCGCGACGGATGCACCTGGTCCCTAGTCCCTAGTCCCTAGCCCCTCATGCGGTATGGTTACCGAATCAGGGCGGGAGCTGAACGATCACGATGGCGGAAGCCGACATCGCCTATGTCGCGACCGCGGGCGCCGCGGGGCTGGCGCTGGCGCTCAGCGCCTGGGCGGCGCGGCTGCGCGGCCGGCTGGCGGCGCGGACGCACGTCGCGGAAGCCGACCTGTCGGTCGCGCGCGCCGCTCTCGCCGACCGCGACGGGGCGCTGGCGGCGTTCGAGGACGCCCGGCTGGCGCTGACTCCCGGAGGCCACACCCGCCGGCTCGGCTCGCCCGCGGCGTGGAGCGCCATCACGCGCGAACTGGGCGGTCGCGAGGACGACGGCGCCGATCCGGCGCTGGTGGTGCTGGACGCGATCCGGGCGGCGGCCGGGCCGCGACTGGACGGGCTGATCGATCAGGGCGAGGCCTTCGACGCGGTGCTGGACGGCGTCGGCGGGGCCTGGGCCGTCGAGGGCCGGTCCTCGGCCGGGGCGGCGTGGCTGCGGCTGTCGCGGCTGGGGCTGGTCGGCACGGCGGCCGAGAGCGGCCTGGGCCTGCTGGCCGACGCCTATCCCGCCCCAACGTGGATCACCGACGCGGCCGGGCGGCTGGCCTGGGCCAACAAGGCGTGGCTGGCCGAGATGAAGGCCGAGAACATCGACGCGGCCCGCGAGAAGGGGCTGACCTTCGACCGCGGGGCCGACGCCATCGTCGCCGAGGCCGGACGGCTGCACCAGCGCCAAGAGGGGTTCCGCTGGACCACCGGCGGCGGACGGCGGCGGGCGTGGCGGATCGTCGCCGAGCCGGCCCCTGGCGGGGCCGGGGCGGTGCTGGCCTTCGCCCTCGACATGACCGAGGCCGAAGAGACGCGCGACACCCTGCGCCGTCACGTCGAGGCGCATGACGAGACGCTGAACCACCTCGCCGACGCGGTGGCCATCTTCGGGCCGTCCAAGCGGCTGGCCTTCCACAACACCGCGTTCCAGACCCTGTTCAACATCGACCCGGCGTGGCTGGACGAGCGGCCGACCCATGCCGAGCTGCTGGACCGGCTGCGCCAGCGCCGGCTGCTGCCCGAGGTCATCGACTACGCCGGCTGGAAATCCAACGAGCTGGACTTCTACGGCGCCGCCGAGGCCGCGCCGGACGACAGCTGGTCCCTGCCGGACGGGCGGACGCTGCGGGTGGTGCGCCAGCCGCACCCGCTGGGCGGGGTGCTGCTGCTGTTCTCGGACATCACCGACGAGCTGAAGCTGCGCAGCCGGTTCAACGCGCAGATCCAGGTGCAGAAGGCGACGCTGGACAAGCTGAACGACGCCGTCGCCGTGTTCGGCTCGGACGGGCGCATCCGGCTGCACAACGAGGCGTTCGACACCTTCTGGGGCGTCGGCGGCGAGGCGCTGGACGCGGCCGGGGATTTCGACGCCGTGGCCGCCCTGTGCCACCGGACCATGCCCGATCCGGCCCTGTGGCTGGGCCTGAAGGCGCGGGTGGCCGATCCCGATCCGGAAAGCCGGGTGCCGATCGCCGGCGAGGGGCGGACCACCGACGGGCGGATCGCCTCGTGGCAGACCCGGCCGCTGCCCGACGGCGCCACCCTGGTGGCGTTTTCCGACATCACCGCCCGGCGCGGGCTGGAGCAGGCCCTCGCCGCCAAGGCCCAGGCGCTGGAAGAGTCGACGGCGCTGAAGCGCGAATTCGTCGGCAGCGTCTCCTATGAGCTGCGCACGCCGCTGACCACCATCGTCGGCTATTCCGAACTGCTGGAGACCCAGGCCGACCTGCCCGAGCGCAGCCGCCAGCACGCCGGGGCCATCCGCATCGCCGCCCGCCAGCTGGCCGGATCGATCGACGACGTGCTGGACATGGCCCAGATCGACGCCGGCGAGATGGAGCTGACGCTCGGCGACGTGCGGGTGTCCGACTTGCTGGACGAGGCGGCGGGCAGGGTGCGCGAGCGGATCGAGGGGCGCGGCGCGAGCCTGACGGTCCGCTGCCCGCCGGGACTGAGGCCGATCCGCGCCGACGCGCAGAGGGTCGGCCAGGCACTGGAGTATCTGCTCGACAACGCCGCGCGGGCGGTGTCGGAGGGCGGGGCGGTGACCCTGATCGCCGAGGCGGCGCCGGCCGAGGTGCGCATCCGCGTCGAGGACACCGGGCGCGGCATTCCCTACCATCTGCAGGCCCATGTCTTCGACCGCTTCGTCAAGCGCGAGCGCGGCGGGCCGGGCGTCGGCCTCGCCCTGGTCAAGGCCCTGGTCGAGCTGCACGGCGGCTGGGCCGAGGTCGAGAGCGAGCCGGGCAAGGGCGCGGCCTTCATCCTGCACCTGCCGCTGGAGGCGGCGGGGGTGGCGGTTCCGCCGGAGCTGCGGCTGGGGTGAGGGGCTAGTCGCGGGCGCCCCGGGCGACCAGGAACTCCGCGACGTCACGGTGACGATTGCGACGCGCCTGGCTGAGCGGCGACCGCAGTTCGGAGCCGCCCGACGGCAGCTCGACCCGGACCGCGAGATTGACGTCCGCGCCGCTGGCCACGAGCTTGCGCACCATCTCGAGGTGACCCTCGCGCGCGGCGTTGATCAGGGGCGTCTCATCGTCCTTGACCACGGCGTTCACGTCGGCGCCCTCGGCGATCAGGAATTCAGCGACCTCCAGCTGGCCATGCGACGCGGCGGCGATGAGCGGATTGGCGTCGCCGGCGACGGACCGGTTGACGTCCGCGCCCTCGTTCACCAGCAGCCGGGTCATCGCCAGATCGCCCAGCCGCGCGGCGACGATCAACGCCGTGCCATCGCCCGCACGGGCGTGGTTGACGTCCGCGCCCCGATCCAGAAAGACGCGCGCCGCGCCGGTGTCGGCGTTGCGCGCCGCATCGACGAGCCAGGATCCGGACGCTGTCTGGGCCGACGCCTGCAGCGCCGCGCCGCCCACCACGGCCACCACGGCCAGGGACAGGACCAGCCTGTCGCGGCCGGTGAAAATCTGGAAGTTCGACATGCCCGCTCCTTGATCAGGTTTCGATCATGGCAGAAGCGGGCGGGTTTCTGACCTTAAGGTTTCGTCATCCGGACGTCGGGGAGCGCTTTGACACCCTCGTCACCACCCACTAGCCACTGGACACCGCTCCATCATCGTCGCCGGACCCCCAATGGCCAAGCCCCTCAAGACCGCGCTGATCTACGATTTCGACGGCACCCTGGCGCGGGGCAATATGCAGGAGGTCACCTTCATTCCGTCGGTCGGAATGGAGAAGGGCGCCTTCTGGGAGGAGGCCGAACGGCTGACCCGCGACGCCGATGGCGACGGCATCCTGATGTATATGCAGCTGATGCTGAACCACGCGCGGGCCAACAAGGCGCCGATCACCCGCGCCCTGCTCCGCGATCATGGCCAGGACGTGAAGCTGTTCGACGGGCTGAGGTCGGACCTGACCGGCGAGGGATGGTTCGACCGGATCAACGCCGTGGGGGCGAAATACGGGCTGGAGATCGAGCACTACATCATCTCGGCCGGGCTGGAGGAGATGATCGACGGCTGCCCGATCCGGCCGGAGTTCCGCCACGTGTTCGCGTCGAAATTCGTCTATGACGACCAGGGCGTGGCGATCTGGCCGGCGGTCGGCGTCAACTACACGACCAAGACCCAGTATCTGTTCAGGATCAACAAGGGCGTGCTCAATCACTGGGAGCACGAGAAGATCAACCGCTTCATGGCCGACGACGACCGGCCGGTGCCGTTCGAGCGGATGATCTTCCTCGGCGACGGCGACACCGACGTGCCGACGATGAAGATGATGCACACCAAGGGCGGCTTCTCGATCGCCGTCTATGATCCGCGCAATTCCGAGCGCGACCAGCAGAAGATCTATGGGCTGATCTCGGAGGACCGGGTCAATTTCGTCGCCGCCGCCGACTATCGCGCGGGGTCGGCGCTGGACCTGATCGTCAAGGGGCTGATCGGGCGGATCGCCATCACCTCGGGGACGATGCCGGACGGCGTCTAGCGGCCGCCGGCGCGGATCAGGGCCTCGCGCGCCGTCGTCAGGCGCGACGGGACGAGACCGCGCAGGGAGGCGCCGGGGCCGAGACGTTTGACCCCGGCCTCCTGACCCTTGCGCCAGGCCACCTGGGCCTCGACCGCGGTGGCCTGGGCGACGTCGACGATGATCACCCGCTCGGGCAGGGCGAGATTGCGGTCCAGCCGCAGACGGGCGCCGGCGTTTGACAGGTCGAGGATCAGACAGCCCAGCTCCAGCCCGGGCGCGACGACGACGCCGCGCGCATTGGCGGGCGAGCGGGGCTCCAGTCTGCGGTCTTCCGGCCGGTTCATGGTTCGACCGCTAGCAGCCTGGGGTTTCGATCCGGTTTCATCGTCGCACCGGCGCGGCCCACGCCTGCACTCAGTGCTGGGATTCGGGCAGGCGGACGATCAGGCCGTCGAGGTCGTCGCTGACGCGGATCTGGCACGACAGGCGGCTGTTCGGCTGGACCTTCTCGGCGAAGTCGAGCATCGACTCCTCCATGGCCGAGGCGCGACCGGTCTCGGCGGCGAAGGCCTCGTCGACATAGACGTGGCAGGTGGCGCAGGCGCAGGCCCCGCCGCAGTCGGCGTCGATGCCGGGGACGTTGTTACGGATCGCCCCCTCCATGACGGAGAGGCCGTTCTTGACCTCGACGACATGCTCGCGGCCGTCGTGCTCGATGTAGGTCACCCTGGCCAAGTCAGGCGGCCTCGGTCTTCTTGCGGCTGGGCGAGACCATCAGCTTCTTGGTCTCGGCGATGGCCTTGGCCGGGTTCAGACCCTTGGGGCAGACCTGGGCGCAGTTCATGATGGTGTGGCAGCGGTAGAGTTTGAACGGGTCCTCGAGGTCGTCGAGCCGCTTGTCGGTGGCGTCGTCGCGGCTGTCGGCGATCCAGCGGTAGGACTGCAGCAGGGCGGCGGGGCCGAGGTATTCGGTCTGGTTCCACCAGTAGCTGGGGCAGGAGGTCGAGCAGCAGGCGCACAGGATGCACTCGTACAGGCCGTCCAGCTTGGCCCGGTCTTCCGGCAGCTGGATGCGCTCCTGCTCCGGGTCCGGCTCGTCGGACTGGAGGTAGGGCTGGATCGAGTCGTACTGGGCGTAGAAGAGGGTCAGGTCGGTGACCAGGTCCTTGACCACGGCCTGGTGCGGCAACGGGGCGATGGAGATGGTCGAGGAGGTGCACTCCTCCCAGCCCTTGGTGCAGGCCAGGGCGTTGCGGCCGTCGATGTTCATCGAGCAGGAGCCGCAGATGCCCTCGCGGCACGAACGGCGGAACGACAGGGTCGGGTCGATCTCGTTCTTGATGTGGATCAGGGCGTCCAGCAGCATCGGGCCGTGGTCGTCGGCCGAGACCTCGAAAGTGTCCCAGCGCGGATCGGCGTCGACCTCGGGGTCGTAACGATAGACCTTGTAGGTCTTGACGTTCTTCGCGCCGGCGGGGGCCTTGTGGACCTTGCCGGTGGAGGGCTTCGAGCCCTTGGGGAGGGTGAGCTGGACCATCTCTAGTAAACCCGCGTCTTCGGCTCGATGTACTGGATGTCGTCGGACATCGTGTAGTTATGCACCGGGCGGTAGTCGATCCTGACCGGCTCGGTCGGGACCTTCCACGACAGGGTGTGCTTCATCCACTCGGCGTCGTTGCGGTCCGGATAGTCCTCGCGGGCGTGGGCGCCGCGGCTCTCGGTGCGGTTCAGGGCGCTCTCGATGGTGACCAGGGCCTGGTCGATCAGGTTATCGTATTCGAGCGTCTCGACCAGGTCGGTGTTCCAGATCAGACCGCGATCGGTGGTCTTGATGTCGGCCCCGCCGGCGTGGATGGCGCGCAGCTTGGCGACCCCTTCCTCCAGCGTCTTGCCGGTGCGGAAGACGGCGGCGTCGGACTGCATGGCGCGCTGCATCTCGATGCGCAGCTTGGCCGTCGGGGTCGAGCCGTTCGCATGGCGGAAGCGGTCGAGGCGGGCGAGGTGGCCGTCGGTGGCCGAGGCGGGGGCGTCGGGCACGGCCGAGGCCTTGTCGACGACTTCGCCGCAGCGCAGGCCGGCGGCGCGGCCGAAGACGACCAGGTCGGTCAGGCTGTTGGAGCCGAGGCGGTTGGCCCCGTGCACCGAGACGCAGGCCGCCTCGCCCACGGCCATCAGACCGGGCACCACGCTGTCGGCGTTGTCGCCGACCTTGGTCAGGACCTCGCCGTGATAGTTCGTCGGGATGCCGCCCATGTTGTAGTGGACCGTCGGCAGGACCGGGATCGGCTGTTTGGTGACATCGACGCCAGCGAAGATCTTGGCGCTTTCGGAGATGCCCGGCAGGCGTTCGTGCAGGATGGCCGGGTCGAGGTGGTCGAGGTGCAGGTGGATGTGGTCCTTGTTCGGACCGACGCCGCGGCCTTCGCGGATCTCGATGGTCATGGAGCGGCTGACCATGTCGCGCGGGGCGAGGTCCTTCACGGTCGGGGCGTAGCGCTCCATGAAGCGCTCGCCTTCGGAGTTGGTCAGATAGCCGCCCTCGCCGCGCGCGCCCTCGGTGATCAGGCAGCCGGCGCCGTAGATGCCGGTCGGGTGGAACTGGACGAACTCCATGTCCTGCAGCGGCAGGCCGGCGCGCAGCACCATGGCATTGCCGTCGCCGGTGCAGGTGTGGGCGCTGGTGGCCGAGAAATAGGCGCGGCCGTAACCGCCGGTGGCCAGGATCACCATCTTGGCGCGGAAGCGGTGCATCACACCGTCGTCGAGCTTGAGCGCCGTCACGCCGGTGCAGGCGCCGTCCTGCATGATCAGGTCTAGGGCGAAATACTCGATGAAGAACTCGACCTCGCGGCGCACCGACTGGCCGTACAGGGTGTGCAGGATGGCGTGGCCGGTGCGGTCGGCGGCGGCGCAGGTGCGCTGCACCGGGCCCTCGCCGAAGTTCCGCGTCATGCCGCCGAAGGCGCGCTGGTAGATCTTGCCTTCCTCGGTGCGGGAGAAGGGCACGCCCCAGTGCTCGAGCTCATAGACGGCTTTGGGCGCGTTGCGGACGAGGTATTCGATGGCGTCCTGATCGCCCAGCCAGTCCGACCCCTTGACGGTGTCGTACATGTGCCACTGCCAGCTGTCCTCGCCCATGTTGCCCAGCGAGGCCGAGATGCCGCCCTGGGCGGCGACGGTATGGGAGCGGGTCGGGAAGACCTTGGTGACGCAGGCGACCTTCAGCCCCTGCTGGGCGGCGCCGAGGGCGGCGCGAAGACCGGAGCCGCCGGCCCCGACGACGACGACGTCATAGGCATGGTCGACGAATTCATAAGCAGCAGCCACGCGATCAGGCTCCGAAACCGGCCGGCAGGGGGGCGGAGCCCAGCGCCAGTCGCACGATGAAGAAGACGCCCGCCGCGGCCAGCACCAGGCACAGCAGGCCGATGCCGCCGACCAGGGTGTTCCGCGAAACCGGACGGTGGATGTAGTCATCGATGATGACCTTGGCGCCCATGTTCATGTGCCACAGGCTGATCAGCAGGGTCAGGGCCAGAAGCACGGCGTTGACCGGCGAGCGGAACCACTCGAGCGCGCCGTCATAGCCGGCGCCCGACAGGGTCCAGCCGCTCCACAGACCCCAGAGGGTCAGCGGGATGAGGATCAGGGAGGAGATCCGCTCCTGCAGCCATTCGCCGGCGCCGTGGCGCTCGGAGACCTTGACTCCGTTACGGTAGGTTTTGGTCCGCAGGCTCAAAGCACGACCCTCCCGGTCAGGAACAGCGCGCCCCAGAAGACGGCGACGATGAGGACGGCGGCGACCATGCTGACGACGGTCAGATTGGTGGCGGTCTTCGGCGTCAGGCCCTCGCCGGCGTCCCAGGTCATGTGCCGGATGCCCGAGGTCAGGTGGTAGGCCCCGGCGAGGCTGAGGCCGAACCAGACCAGCAGGCCGACCGGCGAGCCCATGACCGCGGTGAAACCGGCGTAGGCGTCGGGGCCGAAGGCGGCCGCCGCCAGCCAGCCGACCACGAACAGGGCGCCGAACGACAGGGCGCCGGCGGCGACCCGGTTCAGGATCGAACCCAGCATGGTCAGATGGAAGCGCCAGACCTGCAGGTGCGGCGACAGGGGGCGGACGCGGCCGTTGGGCTGGAGCACGAAACGGCCGGACTGATCGTCGGCCGGATCGTTCGAAGCGTCGCCCGGCAGGGGGGAGATCGACATATGCGAATGGTTCTCAGAAACCTGAGCGAAATCAGCCGCTCGAAATCGGTGATCAGGCTTTAGTCCAGCGGCGCGGCGGGGGTCAACGCACACGGCCCGCCTGCGGCGATCCGATCACGAATTCGCGGGTTTCGGGCATCCGCTTTGCCAGATCGGGCCGATGACGGCACAGTGGGGCCATGTCGGGGATCCTGATCGCCGTGCTGGCCGGTTGGCTGACGCCGCAGGCCGCGCCCCATCCTTCGACGCTGACGCCCTATGTGGCGCCGGTGATCCGGCCGTTCGAGCCGGGGTCGGACTTCGGTCGCGAGCGCGCCGAAGGGGATGTCGCCAACGTCGCGCACCGTCGACCGTTGACCGCGCCGGTCACGGTCGAGGCCTATGCCGGCTCCTATGAGGTGACGCCGACCGACATCGAGATCGCCTATGAGCAGGGCGTCGCCTCGGCCGAGATCCGCGCCGACCAGATGGCCGGGCCGCTCGACGGGGCCTGGCGCGTCGTCGATGCGACGGGCGCGACCCTGTACGATCTGGTGCTGATGGATGCCGGTTTCGGACCGGTCGAGGGCGGCTGGCGCGACCCGGGCAGCACGGGCGTGCCCCGGTCGGGCGCGGCCCTGTCGGATGGACGCAGTCTGACGCTGGAGGGCGGGGGCGTGATCACGCTGGAGCGGACCGGCGGCGGCTGGAGCGGCCGGCTGACGCTGGACGGCGAGACCCGGCCGGTGACCCTCACTCGGCCTGACTGAGCCGGATCCGCGACGCCATCGCCTGCAGGGCCGCGGCGCCCCAGGGCGCGGCGCGGGGCCGGCCCCAGACCGGATAGGGCCACAGGCCGTCGTCGTGGCGGCGGCCGACGACATGGACGTGCAGCTGGGCGGTGACATTGCCGAGGGCGGCGACGTTGAGCTTCTGCACCGGCCGCTGGGCCGCCTCGCCCAGCATCCGCACGACTTCGCCGGCGCGGACGATCTCGTCCATCAGCGCCGCCCGATCGGGCGCGGCCAAGTCCTCCAGTTCGTGCAGCCCGTCGCGTCGCGGGATCAGGATCAACCACGGGAAGCGGGCGTCGTCCTGCAGCCGCACCTGGCACAGCGGCCAGTCGTCGACGACGATGGAGCCGGGGTCGAAGGCGGGGTCGGCTTTGAATGGCGGCGTCATGTCCTTCGGTCGCGCGACAAGCGGGCCGCGTCAACCGAAGCCGTCTCAGTCGAGGGCGTAGACGACGCAGGCGCGATCGGTCAGTTCGCGCAGCGGCGGCTGCAGGGCCAGACGAGCGGATTCGATCTCGGCCTCGGACGGCGCCATGCCCGGAGCCGGCGGCGGCGGCGGCGGCGGTCCCCCCATGCGGGAAGCGGTGACAACGATGTCGCTGGCGTCGACGTCGGTGGCGAGGCCGCCCGAGCCGTAGGAGGGCCAGCCGGCCAGCACGTCCGTCTCGCAGCCGCGGCCGGTGGGATCGATGACCTTGACCTCGCCCAGCGTCGCGCCGGCGTTGCCCGCAGCCTCGCGGGCCCGACGCGCCGCGTCCTTGACCGCCTCGCCCTGCAGCCAGGTCTTCAGCGCATTGTCCGGCTCGAGGTGGAAGGAGACCTGTCCGATCGAGGTCGGCCGGGAAGCGACGACGGTGGCGTAGACCCGTTCCAGCACCCGTGTGTTGCGGACGGTGACGCTGATCGTGGCGTCGGCCTGATAGCGTTCGATCTGGTCGGACCGGGCGTTGTCGCGCAGGACGCCGTTCTCGTCGCGGTACTGGTCATAGAGCGGGCGGGTCGACAGGGTGGTCTCGACCCGGACGACCTCGACTCCGTAGTCGGCCAGCGCTTGGCCGAGGGCGCGAACCTGGTCGGCGGCCTTGCGCGAGGCGTCGGCGGCGGTGCGGTCGACCGACTGGAAGCTGGCGCTGAAGTTCGACCGGTTGGCGGCGACCTGGGTGCGGACCTGGCCGATCGAGGCGATCACCGGCTCGCGCATCCACCACGGAGCGGGGACGTACCGCTCGCCGATGGTCGCGGGCGGGGTCTGGGCGAGGACGGGGGCGGCGGTTGCCGCGGTCGCGACAGCGAGGGCGGCGGCGATCAATCGGTGCATGACAGGCTCCTTGGCGGGTCCGCACAGTGCCCGCGAAACCCTGATCGGTAAATCGATGGACCGGCAATCGTCAGACCTCGTCAGCCCTATGGCAGCTATAAGAAAAATTGATCGATCTGTCGCGGCGCCACTCATTGACATTGTGCAGTGCAAACGCCAATTCGCACCTGCGGCGCCGCTCCCCCGGCGCTCCAGAGATTCCCTCTTTCAGAACCATCAGGAGAACAGCGCATGCTGGGCGTCGGACAAAAACTGCCGGACTTCAAGATCACGGGCGTCAAGCCGGGCTTCAACAGCCACGAAGAGAACGGCGTCTCGGCGTTCGAGGCGCTGACCCAGGACAGCTTCGAGGGCAAGTGGAAGGTCATCTTCTTCTATCCGAAGGACTTCACCTTCGTCTGCCCGACCGAAATCGCCGAGTTCGCCTCGTTGGCGCGTGACTTCGACGACCGCGACACCGTGGTTCTGGGCGGCTCGACCGACAACGAGTTTGTCAAACTGGCCTGGCGCCGCGACCACGCCGACCTGAGCAAGCTGCCGATCTGGCAGTTCGCCGACAACGGCGGCAAGCTGGCCCGCGCCCTCGGCGTTCTCGACGAGGAAGAGGGCGTCGCCCTGCGCGCCACCTTCGTGGTCGACCCGCACAACATCGTGCAGCACGTCTATGTCACCAACCTGAACGTGGGCCGCGCCCCGGCCGACACCCTGCGTGTCGTCGACGCCCTCCAGACCGACGAGCTGTGCGCCTGCAACCGCCCGGTGGGCGGCGAGACGCTCGCTGCCTAACGGCGGCGAACCGTCTCCAAACTTCGACAGGCGGCGGCGGAAGTCGCCGCCTGTTTCGTTTCCAGAACTGATTTTTCGAGGACCTCCCATGTCGATCGACGCCCTGCGCGACCTCATTCCCGCCTACGCCAAGGACATCTCCCTGAACCTCGGCTCGCTGGCCTCCGAGACGGTGCTCAACGACCAGCAGAAATGGGGTTGCTTCCTCGCCTCGGCGCACGCCATCGGCGTCGCGCCCGTGGTCAGGGCGATCGAGGCCCAGGCCGCGACCGTGCTGACGCCCGAGGCGCTGAACGCCGCCAAGTCGGCCGCCGCCATCATGGGCATGAACAACATCTACTACCGGTCGCTGCACCTGATGAAGAACCAGGAGTACACGACCATTCCGGCCCGGCTGCGGATGAACGTCCTTGCCAATCCCGGCGTCGACAAGATGGATTTCGAGCTCTGGTCGACGGCGGTCAGCGCCATCAACGGCTGCGGCGCCTGCCTCGACGCCCACGAGGGCGAACTGCGCAAGCATGGCGTGCCGGCGACCCAGGTCCAGGCGGCGCTGCGCATCGGCGCGGTGGTTCATGCGGCCAGCCGGATCGTCGCTTCCGAGACGGCGCTGGCCGGCTAGCGCCGAACCGCATTCGTCAAGCGCGATCGAAGGTCAGGGGCGCGCCCCAGAACTGGCTGACCAGATCGGACTGCGGCCCGGGCTGGCCGGAGGTCAGGAAGTCGCGCCGGCCGGAGCCGCCCAGGGCGTATTCGGGATGGCGGTCGAAATAGCGGTCGAGGGCGTCGGCGACCGCGGTCGGCTGGTGGATCACCGGCGTGCCCGGCGGCAGGGCGGCGGCGAACAGGTCGGCGACGATCTCATAGTGGGTGCAGCCGAGGATGGCCTTGTCCGGGTGGCGGCCGATGCGGCGTCGCAGGGTGTCGACGTGGTCGTTGACCACCACGGTCAGCTCCTCGGCCGGGGCGCCGAGCTCGATCAGGCCGGCGAGGCCGGGGCAGGGCTCGGAGAAGACGGCGAGATCCTCGCGCCGCTTGTCGATCTCGATCTCATAGACCCGGCTCATGGCCGTGGCGGCGGTGCAGAACACGCCGGTGATCTCCAGCGCCTCGATCTTGTCGCCGCGCCGCTCGGCCTCATAGGTCCACGGCAGGCCGGTGGCCGCCTCGATGGTCGGGACGATGATGCCCAGCACATTGACCGGGCGGCCGTGGCGGGCGCGGGCCTCGGGCACCCAGGTCTGCTGCAGTCGGCGCAGGGCGATGGCGCTGGCGGTGTTGCAGGCCAGGACGATGACATTGGCCCCGGCCTCGAACAGCCGCTCGCAGCCGGCCCGGGTCAGATCGACGATCTCCTCGCCGGCGCGCCCGCCGTAGGGGGCGTTGGCCTGGTCTGCGAGATAGACGAAGTCACGGTCGGGAAAGCGCCGCGTCAGTTCGCGGTGCACCGTCAGACCGCCCACGCCGGAGTCGAATACGCCTATGGCCATGCGGGCCTGTTAGCGGTGCGGCCCTTTGTCGTCCACGCCCAAGATTACCGCCCGTTCATGTGACAGTCAGCGCCAACAGGGCCTAGGTAACGCCCAACGCCCAGAAACGACGGAGGCCTGTCCCATGCATCGACGCCAACTTCTCATCGCCGGGGGCAGCCTGTTCGCCCTGTCGGCCTGCGCCTCGAACGGCATGGAGACCGGCGGCGGCGCCTCGGCCTCCGGCCTCGCCGAAGACGCGCGCATCGCCCGCGCCGTGTTGCCGGCGCAGACGCCGCGCGCGGCCCTGCTGCAGCCCTGGACCGGGCCGTATGAAGGCGTGCCGCCGTGGGACAAGGTCTCCGCCGCCGGGCTGCGGGAGGCGATCCTGGAGGGCATCGAGCTGCAACGGGCCGAGATCCTGGCCATCGCCAACAACCCCGAGCCGCCGACCTTCGCCAACACCCAGGTGGCGCTGCAGATGGCCGGCGAGCCGCTGGACCGGGCCCTGGCCCTGTTCGGGGTGATGACGCAGAACATCGGCTCGGACGACTACCAGGCCGTCGACACCGAGGTGTCGCCGCTGCTGTCGGCCGCGGGCGACGAGATCACCTTCAATGAAAAGCTGTTCGCCCGCATCAAGGCCGTGGCCGACGGCGCCGCGGCGGCCGGGCTGAGCGCCGAACAGAGCCGTCTGGCCGAGCGTAGCCGCGACGCCTATGTGCGCAGCGGCGCGGCGCTGGACGCGGCGAAGAAGGCCGAGTTGGGCCGGATCAACACCGCCCTGTCCAACGCCTTCACCCGCTTCGGCCAGAAGGTCGTCGCCGACGAGAACACCTTCACCCACATTCCGGCCGAGGCGGGCGTGGCCGGCCTGCCGGCGTCGAACAAGGCGGCGGCCGCCGCCGCGGCGCGCAGCCGCGACCTGGGCGGCTTCGCCATCGTCAACACCCGTTCCAGCGTCGACCCCTTCCTGTCGTTCGCCGACGACCGGGCCCTGCGCGAGCAGGTGTGGCGCAAATTCGTCAATCGCGGCGACAACGGCGACGCCAATGACACCAACGCCACCATCGCCGAGATCGTGAAGCTGCGGGCCGAACGCGCCCGCCTGCTGGGCTTCGGCAATCACGCCGAATGGCGAATGCAGGACACGATGGCGAAGACGCCGGCCGCCGCCATGGATCTGATGATGCGGGTCTGGGCCCCGGCCACGGCGCGGGTCGCTGAGGAGGTCGCCGACATGCGCGCGATAGCCGGTCACGACATCGAGCCGTGGGACTATCTGTATTTCGCCGAGAAGGTGCGGAAGCAGAAATACGATCTCGATCAGAACGAGCTGAAGCCGTATTTCGAGCTGAACAACGTCAAGCGCGGCGCCTTCCATATGGCCGAGCGGCTGTACGGGTACGCGTTCACGCCGCTGGCGAAGGGGACGGTTCCGGTCTTCCATCCGGACGTCGAGGTGTTCGAGGTCACGAACAAGGCCGACGGCAGCCACGTCGGCCTGTTCTACTCCGACGACTTCGCCCGCTCGGGCAAGCGGTCGGGGGCGTGGATGACGACCTACCGGTCGTATTCGACCTATGACGGCGTCGACAATGTGCTGGCCTCGAACAACAACAACTTCATCAAGGCCGAGGGCACAAACCCGATCCTGATCTCGCTGGACGACGCCACCACCCTGTTCCACGAGTTCGGCCACGCCCTGCACTATCTGTCGTACCGGATCACCTATCCGGCGCTGGGCGGCACCCCGCGCGACTACGTCGAATATCCGTCGCAGGTGCATGAGCACTGGGTGCTGAGCCGGCCGATCCTCGACGGCTTCATGAAGCATGTGGAGACCGGCCAGCCGATGCCGCAGGCGCTGGTCGACAAGGTCGAGGCCGCCGCCACCTTCAACCAGGGCTATGAGACGGTCAGCTATCTGTCCTCGGCCCTGGTCGACATGGACCTGCACACCCGGGCCACGCCGCCGGCGGACATCGACGCCTTCGAGCGCGAGAGCCTGGAACGCTACGGCATGCCGAAGGAGATCGTGATGCGGCACCGCCTGCCGCAGTTCAATCACCTGTTCACCTCGGACGCCTATTCGGCCGGCTATTACAGCTACCTGTGGTCCGAGGTCATGGACGCCGACACCTGGGCCTATTTCGAGGAGTCGGGCGACGTCTTCAATGCGGACATCGCGGCGCGCTACAAGGCGATCATCCTGTCGGAGGGCAACACCACCGACCGGGCCGAGGCCTACCGCCGCTTCCGCGGTCGCGATCCGGACGTGACGGCGTTGCTGAAGGTGCGGGGTTTCCCGGTCTCTTAGGGCCCTATCGCCCTTCGGGCTGCTGGAGGGCGCCGCGCGGAGCGCGGGTGTAAATGAAGGGGCCGACGGAGGGATCCGTCGGCCTTTTCCTCACCCGCTGTTGCGCAGTCCGGCGGCGACGCCGTTGAGGCTGAGCAATATGCCCTCGCGGACGCGGGGGTCGTCGTCGCCGGCGCGGCGGCGGCGGATCAGCTCGATCTGCACATGGTTGAGCGGTTCGACATAGGGCATGCGCAGGCGGATCAGCCGGTCCAGCTCGGGCTGGCCGGCCAGCAGGGCGGTCTGGTCGGTGATCGCCAGCACCGCCGCATGGGTGCGATCCCATTCGGCCTGGATGGCGGCGAAGATCCGCTCGGCCAGGGCCGGGTCGGGGACGAGGGCGGCGTAGCGGCGGGCGATGGTCATGTCGGCCTTGGCCATGACCATCTCCATGTTCTGGATCAGGGTGCGGAAGAAGGGCCAGTCGCGGGCCATGGTCCGCAGCTCGTCCATGTCGCTGCCCTGCACCGCCGAGCCGAAGCCGAACCAGCCGGGCAGCATGACGCGCGACTGGCTCCAGCTGAACACCCAGGGGATGGCGCGCAGGTCCTCGATCGCGGTCGAGGCGGTGCGCGATGCCGGGCGCGAACCGATCTTCAGGTCCGCGATCTCGGCGATCGGGGTGGCGGCGCGGAAATAGTCGACGAAGCCGTCGGTCTCATAGACCAGGGCCCGGTAGGCGGCCATCGAGGCGCGCGACAGGGCGGCGACGGTCGGACCGTGGCGGGCGGTGAAGGTCTCGTCGACCGGCGGCTTGAGCGAGGCCAGCAGCACGCCGCAGGTCAGGGCGTCGAGGTTGCGCCGGGCGACGTCGGGTTCGCCGTATTTGTTGGCGATGACCTCGCCCTGTTCGGTGACGCGGATGCGGCCGGCGACCGTGCCCTGCGGCTGGGCGACGACGGCGGCGAAGCTGGAGCCGCCGCCACGGCCGACCGCGCCGCCGCGGCCGTGGAACAGCTGCAGCCGCAGCCCCGCCGCATCGGTGACCTGCAGCAGCGCGCGCGAGGCCTCGTGCAGCTCCCAGGTCGAGGTCAGGTAGGAGCCGTCCTTGTTGGAGTCGGAATAGCCGATCATCACCTCCTGCACGCCGCGGGCGCGGGCCACGGCGAGGGCGGACGGCTCGCGCAGCAGCCGTTCCAGCGTCGGCCGCGAAGCGCGCAGGTCGTCGATGGTCTCGAACAGGGGCGCGGCCTGGATCGGGCAGGCGGCGGGGTCCTCGGGGCGGTAGAGGCCGACCTCGCGCAGCAGCAGATAGACCTCCAGCAGGTCGGAGGCGGCGTCGGTCTTGGACACCACATGGGTGCGGATCGCCTGCGGCCCGAACAGGCGCAGGGCCTCGGCCGCCGCCTCGAGGATACGGCGTTCCTTCAGCGTCTCGTCTTGATAGGTCGCATAGGGGCTGAACAGCGGGCGGCCCGAGGCCAGCTCGGCCGCCAGCAACCCAAGCCGCGCCTCCTCGTCCAGCGCCAGATAGTCGGGGCAGACGCCGGCGACGCGGAGCAGGTCGGCGACCACACGTTCGTGGACGTCGGCGTTCTGGCGCAGGTCGAGGGTGGCCATGTGGAAGCCGAACACGTCGACGGCGTTGACCAGCCTGGCCAGTCGGTCGTCGGCGAACACCGCCCCATGGTTGGCGATCAAGCTGTCGCGCAGCACCGCCAGATCGGCGCGGAAGGCGTCCGGCCCGGCGTAGGGATCCGTGACAAAGGAGGGCGCGCGCGGCGCCGGCTGGCCGGTCAGCACCGGATGGGTGGCGGCGAGGCGGGCGTAGATCTCGCTGAGCGCGCGACGATAGGGCTCGTCGGCGCGGTGCGGCGAGCGGTCGCCCGAGGCGCCGGCGAGGGCCTCCAGCGCCGGAGAAACATGACTCATCGAGCCCGACAGGCTGAGCTCGGCGCCGAGCGCATTGACCTCGTCCAGATAGTGGCGGAGCGCGGCGCGGGCCTGGGTGCGGAAGGCCGCCGACAGGACGGCGCCGTCGACATTGGGATTGCCGTCGCGGTCGCCGCCGACCCAGGTGCCGATGCGGATGAAGGGCTCCAGATCGGGCGCGTCCAGCCGCTTGCGCCAGTCGGCCAGCTGGTCCGGGGCGACGCGCAGGAACACCCGCTCGAGGAAGGAGACGACGGTGTCGATTTCGTCCTGCACCACCAGCCCGGCCTGACGCACCAGCCGGGTGGTCCACAGGATGATGGTCTGCCGCCGCAGGCCGGTCATCAGCACCTCGGGCGAGCAGGCGAGATCGTTCTGGTCGCAGGCGTCGAGCAGGTCGGACACGGCGGCGATGCGGTCGATGACGCTCTTGCGCCGGACCTCGGACGGGTGGGCGGTGAGCACCGGCGAGATCAGGGCCCCGGACAGCAGGTCGCGCGCGGCCGTGTCGGAGACGCCGGCCTCGGACAGCCGCTGCAGGGCGCCCTCGGGGGTGTCGGCGCGGGCCCCGGCGGCGGTCTGTTCGCGGGCGCGGCGCTTGCCGGCCCGGTCCTCGGCGACATTGGCCAGCAGGGAGAAGACGGCGAAGCCGTGGGCGAGGCCGACGGCGTCGTCCAGCGACAGCTCGCCCAGCAGTTTTTCCAGCCGGGCGGCGTCGGCGGGACCGGCGTCGCGGTGCCAGGCCACCGAGGCCTGACGCACGGCCTCGATGCGGTCGTAGAGATCCTGCCCGCCCTCGTCGCGGATCACCTCGCCGAGCAGCCCGCCCAGCAGGCGCACTTCGTCTCGCAGTCGGTCGTCGGCGGCCTGGATCATGTCGGTTCCCGGGGAGAGCGGTGGGCGAACCATGCCCGTGTCGTTCCGGCTTGGCGAGCGCGCGACGGGGCGAGGGGGAGCAAATCCGGTTTCAGCGGGTTGGTCTCCCTGAAAGGAGAACCATCATGGAAGCATTCCCCTGGGGCATCGTCATCGTCGGCGGCCCCCTCCTGCTCGGCGTCGCCGTGGTCTGGGCGATGATGCGTAGCCGCAAGGCCTCAAACCAGGCCGATCCGCACACGCCGTCGGACGATCCGTCGAAGGGCATGTAGCCGGCGGGCGCCTCGTGCCGCCGCCTGCCTTGTCTTGGCCCCGCTTTTCCGCCATAAGCCGCCGCTTCCGACGCAAGTGAACCTCGCGTCTCCACCTGCACGACACCCGATCCGTCGGGACGAGGCAGGCGAGAACCCCCCGCCGACGTGATCGTCGCCGGGGGCTGTTGTCGTATGGAGCCGCGTCGCCTGCGCCAACAGAGGTTGTGAATGTTCGAGGCTCTGAACGAGCGGCTGACAGGCGTCTTCGACCGGATCACCGGGCGCGGCGCCCTGTCCGAGAAGGACGTTTCCGAGGCGATGCGCGAAGTCCGCGTGGCGCTGCTGGAGGCCGACGTCGCCCTGCCGGTCGTCAAGGACTTCATCGCCTTCGCCACCGAGCGCGCCACCGGCGAGGACGTCATCCGTTCGGTCAAGCCGGCCGATCAGGTGGTCAAGATCGTCTATGACGGCCTGGTCGAGATGCTGGGCGGCGAGGAGCCGACCCCGATCAACCTGAACGCCACGCCGCCCGCCGTCATCCTGATGGCCGGCCTGCAGGGCTCGGGCAAGACCACGACCTCGGCCAAGCTGGCGCTGCGGCTGACGAAGTTCGACCGCAAGAAGGTCATGATGGCCTCGCTGGACACGCGTCGTCCGGCGGCCATGGAGCAGCTGCAGACCCTCGGCAAACAGATCGAAGTGAGCACCCTGCCGATCGTTGCCGGCGAGTCGCCGATCCAGATCACCAAGCGGGCGCTTCAGTCGGCGAAACTGCAGGGCTTCGACGTCCTGATCCTCGACACCGCCGGCCGCATTACGCTGGACGAGGCGCTGATGGCGGAGGTGGCCGAGGTCGCCGCCGTCGCCAAACCGGTCGAAACCCTGCTGGTCGCCGACAGCCTGACCGGTCAGGACGCGGTGCGCACCGCCAAGGCCTTCCACGAGCGCCTGCCGCTGACCGGCCTGGTCCTGACCCGCGCCGACGGCGACGGGCGCGGCGGGGCCATGCTGTCGATGCGCGCCGTCACCGGCCTGCCGATCAAATACATCGGCGCGGGCGAGAAGGTCGATGCGCTGGAAGTGTTCGACGCCCGCCGCGTCGCCGGCCGCATCCTCGGCCAGGGGGACATCGTCGCCCTGGTCGAAAAGGCGTCGCAGGAGCTGGACGCCTCCAAGGCCGAGGCCATGGCGCGCAAGCTGGCCAAGGGCCAGTTCGACCTCAACGACCTCGCCGCCCAGCTGCAGCAGATGAAGCGGATGGGCGGTCTTCAGGGCATCATGGGCATGCTGCCCGGGGTGGCCAAGATGAAGAACCAGATGGCCGAGAGCGGCGTCGACGATCGCATGATCGCGCGTCAGGAAGCCATCATCGGCTCGATGACCAAGGCCGAGCGCAAGAAGCCCGACCTGCTGAACGCCAGCCGCAAGAAGCGCATCGCCCGGGGCGCGGGCGTCGAGGTCCAGGAGATCAACCGCCTGCTGAAACAGCACCGCCAGATGGCCGACATGGTCAAGTCCATGTCCAAGGGCGGCGGCAAGGGGCTGAAGCAGATGGCCGCCATGATGGGCATGCCCGGCATGGGCGGCGGCGGCGGGGCCGACATGGCCCGGCTCAAGGCGCTGGGGGGCGGCCGGATGCCGGAACCCTCGGCCGACGAAATGAAAGCCATCCAGGACCGGCTCGCCGGCCTGGGCGGCGGACAACTTCCGGGGGGCCTTCCGGGCCTGCCGGGCTTCCCCACCAAGAAATAGACCGACCAAAGAAAGAGACTGAAAATGCTGAAGATTCGTCTGGCCCGCGGCGGCGCCAAGAAGCGCCCGTACTACTATATCGTCATCGCCGACTCGCATTCGCCGCGCGACGGCAAATTCATCGAGCGGGTCGGCACCTACAATCCGATGCTGCCGCGCGACGGCGAGCAGAAGCGCGTGACGCTGAAGACCGACCGGATCACGGAATGGCTCGCCAAGGGCGCCCAGCCGACCGATCGCGTGGCCCGCTTCCTGAGCCAGGACGAAGCCTTGGCCGACAAGGTCAAATGGACCCAGTCGAACAATCCGAAGAAGGCCGAGCCGGGCAAGAAGGCCCAGGAACGCGCCGCCGAGCGGGCCCAGCGCGAAGCTGACCGCGCCGAGGCCGAAGCCGCCGCCAAGGTCGAAGCCGCCGAAGCCGCCGAGCGCGCCAAGGAAGAGGCCAAGGCCGCTGCCGAAGCCGCCAAGAACGCCCCGGCCCCGGAACCGGAAGCCGCCGCCGAGGAAGCTCCGGCCGAGGCCGCCGCTGAAGAGGCTCCGGCCGCTGAAGCCGCTGCTGAAGAAGCCCCGGCCACCGAAGCGACCGAAGAAGAGAAGACCGAAGCCTGACGGCTCCGGTTTCCGCTTTGGCGGAATGAGACGATCGGAAAGCAGCGTCCGGACGCCCGGGCGCTGCTTTTCACTTATTGGGATGCGCCTGTCGCGCTTCGCGCTACTTGAGGCGCGGGATCAGAACGAGGCGGCCATGACTACCGACAACACGCTCATCCTCGTCGCCCAGATCGCCGGCGGGTTCGGGGTCAAGGGCGAGGTGCGGGTCACGGCCTATACGGCCGATCCGATGGCGCTGATGTCCTATGGCCCGCTGCTGCGCGCCGACGGCTCGGTCGGCCTGACGCTGATCTCGGCGCGGCCGGAGAAGGCCGCCGTGGTCGGGCGGGCGAAGGAGATCACCACGAAGGAACAGGCCGACGCCCTGCGCGGGCTGAAGCTGCACATCCGGCGCGACCGGCTGCCGGAGCCCGATGAGGACGAATTCTATCTGACCGATCTGGTCGGGTTGGAAGCGCGCGACCCCGAGGGGGTCGTTCTGGGGACCGTCAAATCGGTGCAGAATTTCGGGGCCGATGACATGCTGGAGATCGCTCCGGCGGCCGGCGGCCCGACCTGGTACCTGCCGTTCACCAAGGCGGCCGCGCCTGAGGTTCACCTCGCCGACGGCTGGCTGCTGGCCGTCCGGCCGGTCGAGGTTGGAGAACGCGAGCCGGACTGAACCGGAGCTGTTGCGGCGCGTTGAGCCGGTCCATTCACAAGGGACGCGCGTCATGAGCATCTTCAGTTCGATCTGGGACCGGATCCGGGGTCACAAGCCAAAGGCGGCGCCGGCTCCGCAGACCAGCCCCTCGGCGGCCCCGGCCGCGCCCGCCGCCCGGGTGGCCGCCGCGCCCGTCGATGTCGAGGCCGTGCTGGTCTCCATGGCCGAGATGAAGGGCGAGAGCGCCGGCAACTGGCGCACCTCGATCGTCGACCTGCTGAAGCTGCTGGGTCTCGACTCCAGCCTCGAGGCGCGCAAGGACCTGGCCCAGGAGCTGGGCGTCAACGCCGGGCCGCACGGCAGCGCCGAACAGAACATCGCCCTGTCGAAGGCGGTCTGGCGCAAGCTGGCCGAGAACGGCGGCCTGGTGCCGGACTCGCTGCGCGACTGATGCGACCGCCGACGGCTCCGCAGGCCGGAGCCGTCGGCGCGACGCGGCGTTCAGCCCGGATGCCCTCCAGCGTCATCCGCCGCTTCAGCTATGACGAGCCGCGTCGCTGCCTGCGCGTCACCTTCGTCAGCGGCGAGGTGTATGAGTACGACGGCGTGCCGCCCGAGGTGAACGCCGCCTTCCGCGAGGCCTTTTCCAAAGGCCAGTTCTTCGGGCCGAACATTCGCGACCGATACCCGTTTCGCCGGATCGAGCGGGATTGGCGCTGCGGGTGAGGGCCGCTATCGCACCGTGGCGAACCATGCCTATGGTGGCGCTTCATGATCGATCGGAGAGACTGGATGCGCCGGACCCTTCTCGCCCTTGTGGCCATGACCGCCATGGTCGCCGGTTGCCAACAACCCGCCGATGCGCCCGCGGCCGAGCCGGCGGAGGCCACGGCGCTGGCTCCGGCCCCGGAAATGCCGGTCGACGCCCCGCCGCAGGAGGAGGTCGATCCCGTCGTGGCCGCCGGCGGGGCGGCTGGCTCTTGTCTCGCCGAGATCGGCGCCGAGGCCTCGGCGAAGCTGGTCGAGCGCTGCATCATGGTCAGTCCGGCGACCCGGCCGCCGTGCAACAGCGCCAATCCCTGCGCCATGATCCAAGGCGAGATCGACCGGTCGTGCGCCATGTACAAACCGGACGAGCCCAAACCCTCGCAGTGCGGCGCTTAACGGTTCCTAGAGCCTGAGCGCCCAGTCTGGCGGGCCATGACGCCCGTCCAGACGCCCCCCGACCTGCGCGCCCTCACCACCTTGAGGTTCCTCGCCGCCCTGTGGGTGGTGCTGTACACGGCCTGGCCGCACCTCGACGTCGCCTTCGTCCCGGTGGCGGTGACCAAGGGCTATCTCGGCGTCGAGGTTTTCTTCGTCCTGTCGGGCTTCATCCTCAGCCACGTCTATCTCGAGGCGGCGGGCCGCGGCCGCGCCGGCGGTTTCAGCTACCGCGGCTTTCTGTGGGCGCGGATCGCGCGGGTCTATCCGCTGCATCTGGTGACCCTGGCCGGCATGATCGCGCTGGGGATCGGGGCCACCGTCGCCGGTCTGACGGTCAGCGACAGCCTGCTGGACTGGCGCTCGCTGCCGGCGCATCTGAGCCTGACCCACGCCTGGGGCCTGGCCTCGAGCGCGGCGTTCAACCACCCGTCGTGGTCGATCTCGGCCGAGTGGTTCGCCTATCTGAGCTTCCCCGCCTTCGCATTCGTGGCATGGCGGATGCGCGAGCGGCCGTTGCTGGCCGCGGCCCTCGCCGCGGTCGGCGCCGTGGCCCTGTACGCCGTGTTCGAGCCGCTAGCGGGGTTCTCGCTGACCGAGGCGACCTTCCGCTGGGGCGCGCTGCGGATCGTGCCGTGCTTCGCCCTCGGCTGCGCCCTGTATCTGATCCACCGCCGCGCGCCGGTGCGCCACGGCGGCTGGATCGCCCTGGCCTGCGGCGTCGGCCTGCTGGTCAGCGCCTCGCTGGGCCTGTGGGACCCGATCGTGGTGCTGCTGGCCGGAGGACTGATCCTGGGGCTTGCCGGGGTGGAAAACGAGCGGGCCGGCGTCTTCGCCTCGAAGCCGGGCGTCTATCTCGGCGAGATTTCATACTCCATCTATATGGTGTGCGCGCCGGTGCTGCTGCTGGGCGTCAATGTCGCGGCGCGGCTGACCGGGGCGGAGGACAAAAGTCTTCACGTGATTGTGTGGCTGGCGGTTCTGGCGGCGATTCCGGCAGCCGCCGCCCTGACCTACCACCTGGTCGAACGCCCGGCCCGCAAGGCCTTGCGGGGTATGGCGAGGCGCAATGGCTCAGCTGGCCCGACAGAAGGGCCCGAGGCGAATTCGCCTGAAAGGGTTCTTCAACCCTCTGAAACTATCGTCTAAGGCTGATTCCAGAGGCAGTCGGGAAACACGCCAGCATGATGAAACGGCTCAAAGCCGCCGCGGTTGCGGCGACCCTCGGATTTTTTGCGCTGGGCGGCATGGCCCCCGCCGCGAAGGCCGGAGAGCCGTACTGGCAGTGCGTCACCTTCGCCCGGATGTTCTCGGGCATCGAGATCTTCGGCGACGCCCACACATGGTGGACCCAGGCCCGCGACCGTTTCCAGACCAGCGAACGCCCGCGCACCGGCTCGGTCCTCGCCTTCCAGCCCAGCGGCCGGATGAGCCGCGGCCACGTCGCCGTCGTCTCCGAGGTGCTGACCGACCGGGTCATCCGCGTCACCCACGCCAACTGGGGCGGCAGCCGCGGCAAGGTCGAGGAGAATGTCACCGTCGTCGACGTCTCCGACAAGGGCGACTGGACCGCCGTCAAGGTCTGGTACAATCCGATCAACGACCTGGGCACCAGCGTCTATCCGACCTGGGGCTTCATCCATAAGGCCCCGATCCAGCCGTCCGACGGCGTGCTGATGGCCTCGGTCTCGCACGGCGCCGCCGGCCAGCCCTGACCCCGATCTACGTCGCGGCGACGCTTGACGTGGCGCCCTGTCCCGCGCTCCATTCCGGCCCCCTGGAGATATCCATGCGCGCCTTCGCCCTGACCGCCCTCGCCCTTTTTGGCCTGTCCGCCTGTTCACCCTCAGCGGAGGCGCCCGCCGCATCCGAAGCGGCGCCCGAGGCTGCGCCCGTGCTGGCCGGCGTCGATCTGACCGCGCCGCTGCGGGCGCTGGGCACGGAGCCGTTCTGGGCGGTCGAGCTGACCGGGTCGGAGCTGGTGTACTCGGGCGTCGACCGGCCCGAGCAGCGCGCGCCGCGGTCTGCGCCGGTGATCCAGGGCACCATGGCCATCTGGGAAGCGACCACCACTGCGGGCGCCCCCCTGTCCGTCACCCTCACCGCGACGGAATGCAGCGACGGCATGAGCGACCGCACCTACCCGCTGACCGCTCTGGTCAAGGTCGGCGAAGAGACGCTGACCGGATGCGCCGCCTCCGTCTCGGCGATCAACGCGGCAGGCGAGAGCGGCCTGGTGGTCGACACGCCTCAGCCCGCCGTCTGATCCCGCAGCGTACGCAGCGCCCCCAGCCGGGCGAAGGCGATCGTCAGGGCCTTGCGCCGGGCCGGGGCCAGCGGCGCGGCGCAGGCGTCGCGCACCACCGCCCCGCCGAAGCCGTCGGCGACGATCAGGCCGGGCTCATCCGGCAGGATGTCTGACGGGAACTCGGGCGCCACGGCGAAATAGAACAGGTCGCAATACGGCCGGTACTCGCCCCATTTGCGATCGACGCGGAAGTCCTCCAGCCCCGACTTGACCTCGCAGATGGCGATCTCGCCGCGCGGGCCCAGGGCCATGACGTCGGCGCGCCGGCCGTTGGGCAGGCAAACCTCGAGCAGGGGCGCATAGCCCATGTCGGCCATCAGCCGCGCCGCGCCACGGGTGACCGACAGGGTCGTCGCGGGCCGGCTGAAGACGAGGTCGATATCGACGGCGGCGGGGGGCATGCGGGAGTTATGTTCGGCTTCCGTTCCGTTTTCAACTGCCTTGAATGCAGGACGCGCCGGCGAACACTGATGCGCGCCCCGTTCACCAAGACGGGTAGGAGAATGACAACTCTGGACGGCTACCGTCATTCTCTCTGCACACTCGCCGAGCATCCCGGGGGCTACCAAAATGAAGATCGCTGTCGTTGCGCTGGGCGCAGCCTTGACGCTGGGCGCATGCGCCACCCATCCCAACAACATTTCGGCCAGCTACGTCTCGCCGATGAACTATGCGAACTATACCTGTCCGCAGCTCGGTGAAGAGAACCGCCGAATTGCCGCCAAGGTCAACGAACTGACCGCGAACCAGCGCAGTCGCGCCAACAACGACACTGCGGCCATGACGGTCGGCCTTATTATCTTCTGGCCCGCCCTGTTCTTCCTCGCCAACGGCGACCAGAAGGAAGAGCTCGGCCGTTTGAAGGGCGAGTATGACGCCATCCAGCAGGCTGGAATACAGAAGGAATGTGTTCGAGGCGGCTTCAGCCGCGGCGCCTTCAGCTCCTGATCTGACCGGCCGGGCGCGCACTGGGGCGCGACCCGGCCCTTGGTCCGCTGCGTCGCGTTTGTAACCAAAGCCGGGCGGCTTGAACCGACAGAAGCCGCGCCTAGAGAATAAACCGGCTCAAATCCGCGTCCCGCGCCAGGTCCGCCACCTTGTCCCGCACCTGATCGCCGTCGAAGGCGATGGTCTGGCCGGCGAGGTCGGAGGCCTTGAAGCTGGTCTCCTCCAGCACCCGCTCCAGCACCGTCTGCAGCCGGCGGGCGCCGATGTTCTCGACCGTGGAATTGGCCGCCACCGCCGCGTCGGCGAGGGCGCCGATGGCCTCGTCGGTGAAGGTCAGGGTGACGTCCTCCGTGGCCAGCAGGGCCTGGTTCTGGCGGATCAGATTGGCCTCGGGCTCGGTCAGGATACGCACGAAGTCGTTGCGGGTCAGGGCCTTGAGCTCGACGCGGATCGGCAGCCGGCCCTGCAACTCGGGCAGCAGGTCAGACGGCTTGGCGACATGAAAGGCGCCCGAGGCGATGAACAGCACATGGTCGGACTTCACCGGCCCATATTTCGTCGACACCGTGGTGCCCTCGATCAGCGGCAGCAGGTCGCGCTGTACCCCCTCGCGGCTGACGTCGGCGCCCGAGGCGCCCTGACGCGCCGCCACCTTGTCGATCTCGTCGAGGAAGACGATGCCCTCGTTCTCGGCCAGCAGCAGGGCCTCGCGGGTCAGGCTGTCCTGATCCAGCAGTTTGTCGCTCTCCTCGACGACCAGCGGGCCGACGGCGTCGCGCACCGGCAGCTTGACGGTCTTGGTCCGCCCGCCGCCCAGCTTGCCCAGCATTTCCGTCAGATTGATCATGCCGATGCCGCCGCCCCCCGGCAGGTCCATGCCCTGCATCGGCGAGGCGGTGTCGGCCAGCTGCAGCTCGACCTCCTTGTCGTCCAGTTCGCCGGCGCGCAGCTTCTTGCGGAAGCTGTCGCGCGTCGCCGGCTGCGAGCCGGGGCCGACGAGGGCGTCGAGGATGCGCTCCTCGGCGGCCGCCTCGGCCTTCGCCTTGACGCCAGAGCGGCGACTGTCGCGGACCATGATCAGGGCCGCCTCGACGAGGTCGCGCATGATCTGGTCAACGTCGCGGCCGACATAGCCGACCTCGGTGAATTTGGTCGCCTCGACCTTGAGGAAGGGCGAGCCGGCCAGCCTGGCCAGCCGCCGGGCGATCTCGGTCTTGCCGACGCCGGTGGGCCCGATCATCAGGATGTTCTTGGGCGTGACCTCGTCGCGCAGGTTCTCGGGCACGCGCTTGCGCCGCCAGCGGTTGCGCAGGGCGACGGCGACGGCGCGTTTGGCGTCATCCTGGCCGACGATGAAGCGGTCGAGTTCGGAGACGATTTCGCGGGGGGAGAGGTCGGTCATACAGTGCAGATAGGGCGGCGGGCCCGGGTCCGGGAGGGCCGGACGGTCAAGAACCGCTCAAACGACGCCGGAGGCGCCCCTCCCGCCGCGGGGAGGGGCGCGGGGCTCAGCGCGGATAGGCCGGGGGCCGGGCGCCTTCGCCGCCGCCGGCGTAGCGGTCGCGCAACAGGAACTGGCGGCTGACGGGGGCCTGTTCGGCGCCGCCGATGAAGATGGTCTCGGCGTTGCTGAGCGGCTCCAGCGGGTCGCCGGACCAGACGACCACATCGGCGGCGGCGCCGGGGCGCAGCTCGCCGAACTGGCCGGCCATGCCGAAGATGCGGGCCGGATTGACCGTGATCGCCTCGATCGCCGACTCATACGACAGGCCGTGGGAGACGGCGTTGCCGGCGTTGTAGCGGGTCTCGCGGGCGCGGTGGATCGAGCCCTCATTGCCCTTGATGGCGATGGTCACACCGGCGGCGTCGAGGACGGCGGCGTTCTGCATCCGCGCGGCCCGGGTTTCGAGACTGTCCGGCAGGTTGGAGATCGGATTGAGCAGGACCGGCACATCGGCGGCGGCGATCTGGGCGGCGACCAGCCAGCCCTCCTCGGCCCCGTCGAGGATGATCTTCACCCCTTCCTCGCGGGCGAGGCGCAGCACCTGCTGGATGTCGGCGGCGCGGCGGACGGTGACGATCAGCGGCAGGGAGCCGTTGGCGACCGGGATCAGGGCCTCGAGGTCGGCGCGTGACAGCGAAAGGTCGCGCAGGCCGGCGCGGTCGTAGGCGGCCTTGTTGCGGGCGTAGAGGCGGACCTCGGCGAGGGTTTCCTTGAACTGGGTGAACTGGGCCCCGCGGGCGCCGCCGGCGACCCCGGCCCCGGCCTCGCCGAACGGGGCGACCATGGCCACGCGCGGCTTGACGAGGATGTCGGTCCCCTCCGCCAGATGGATGATGGCGGCCTGGCCGGCGAACAGGCTGGGCGACTGGAAGCCCCCTTCGCCGACGCCGGCGAAGTCGCTGTCGTCATGGTGGTGGCCGCCGCCCCCGCCGCCCGGATGGTTTGGCACGACGATGGCGCGGGTGATGCCGCCGAGGCGGGCGACCGGCAGGGTGAAGGACCACGGGTCGAGGCCGTAGCTGACGTCGAACGAGGCGCTGATGGTGTTGGCCCCGTTGCGCAGGTCGTCCGAGCCGCCGACGGAGGAGATCTCCGAGCCGCCGAGGCCGCTGTCGACGGCGACGAAGCCGGGCGTGACCACCTTGCCGTGGGCGTCGATGACGCGGGCGCCCGAGGGGGCGGCGCCGGTCCCGACCGAGACGACCCGGCCGTTCTGAATGATGACGGTCCCGTTCTCGATCACCGAGGTCCCGGTCAGGACGCGGCCGCCGGTGATGGCGGTGAGCTCCTGGGACACGGCGGGGCTGGCGACGGCGACTGCGGAGGCGGCCGCGAGGATGAGGGTCCTGAGGCGCATCAGCGGGCTCCCTGGGCGACGTTGGCGGCGGAGAGGCCGTAGCCGGGCTGGCCCAGCTCATAGTCGGACAGCGGCTGGTAGGCGGGGTTCATCCGGTCGAAGGCGAGGCCGCCGTCGATGAAGACCTGGTCGGCGCGGGCGTAGACGCTGAACGGATTGGCGCTCCAGATGACCACGTCGGCGCGCTTGCCGGCCTCGAGCGAGCCGGTCTGGTCGGCGATGCCGAGCGACCGGGCCGGGTTGAGGGTGATCCACGACAGGGCCCGCTCTTCAGAGATGTCCATGCCGATGCGGCGTCCGGCGGCGAGGGCGGCGGCGGCTTCCTGGTTGAGTCGCTGGGTCAGTTCGGCGTCGTCGGAATGGATGACGGCGCAGCCGCCGGGCTGGGCGTCGACGAGGGCGGCGTTGGCCTCGATGCCGTCGAGGGCCTCCATCTTGAAGCCCCACCAGCCGGTCCACATGTCGGCGCAGATGCCCTCGCGGGCCAGCAGGGGCGCGACCTTGTAGGCCTCGATGGCGTGGTGGAAGGCGGTGATCCTGTAGCCGAACTCCTTCGCCACATCGACCATCACGGCCATTTCGTCGGCGCGGTAGCAGTGGTTCTGGATCAGCACCGAGCCGTCGAGGACGCCGGCGAGGGTTTCCAGCTGCAGGTTGCGGGTCGGCGGCGAGCCCTCGCCGTCGTCGCGCCATTTGTCCCATTTGGCCTTGTACTCGCGGGCGGCGATGAAGGCGGCGCGATAGCCGGCGACATTGCCCATGCCCGTGGCGGGCGAGCTGTTGCGGCTGCCGTAGACGCGGCTGGGGTTCTCGCCGCAGGCCATCTTCAGGCCGTAGGGGGCGCCGGGCATCTTCATGCCCTGCATGGTCACCGACGGGAT
Organism: Brevundimonas sp.; assembly: GCF_046295595.1. GTDB lineage: Bacteria > Pseudomonadota > Alphaproteobacteria > Caulobacterales > Caulobacteraceae > Brevundimonas. The sequence goes on from NZ_JBKBMX010000002.1 coordinate 168,398, forward strand.
GTTGCGGACGGTGACGCCGCGCCCGCCGAACAGATTGGCCGAGCCGGGCAGGATCTGGAGGGTGGTGACGCCGCCGGCGCGGGCGGCGTTGAAGCCGGGGTCCTGGGGCCACAGGCTGTGTTCGGCCCAGACCTGGGCGGTGTTGGGGTTGGTCGCCTCGTTGCCGTCGCTCATGCCCTGGACGCCGGGCGAGGGATAGACGCCGAGGTGGCTGTGGGTGTCGATCACCCCGGGGGTGACGAACCGGCCGGCGGCGTCGATGCGGCGGTGGCCGGCCGGGATGGCGGTTTCGGCCCCGCCGACGGCGGCGAGGCGGCCGCCGGTGACGACGACGACGCCGTTCTCGATGCGCTGGCCGGCGCCGGTGAAGACGGTGGCGCCGACGATGGCGAAGTCCTCGCGCGGCAGGCCGCGATAGGTCGAGGGGAAGGGATCGGGATTGGCGGCGGCGTCGAGGCCGGCGGCGAGGGGCACGCGCGCCTCGCTGTCGGACGAACCGTCGGCGGCGGGCGTGTCTTCGCCGGTGGTGGCGCAGGCCGAAAGGGCCAAGGCGCCGGCGAGCACGCAGGCGAGGGTGGCGAGGCTGGGGCCCCGCAGGCGGTTGACGATCATCGGACGCTCCCCTGATGCGCCGGCGGCGCAGAACGAGGGGGGATTACAAGGGCTTCGGCGGGGTCACGACAAGGCCGGAAACATTACAAACCGGTAAGGCGAGGTGAGGCGGACCGGAATGCGCCCGCCTCACCCATTCAGTGTCAGCCCAGCGCCTTCATCAGCTCCGGCACCGCCGTCTTGTAGTCGGCGACCCAGCCGAAGTCGGCGACCTGGAAGATCGGGGCGTCGGCGTCCTTGTTGATGGCGACGATGAATTTCGAGTCCTTCATCCCGGCGAGATGCTGGATGGCGCCCGAGATGCCGATGGCGATGTAGAGGGCCGGGGCGACGACCTTGCCGGTCTGGCCGACCTGGTAGTCGTTGGGGGCGTAGCCGGCGTCGACGGCCGCGCGCGAGGCCCCGACCGCGGCGCCGAGCTTGTCGGCCAGCGGGTCCATGACGGCGTGGAACTCCTCGGCCGAGCCGAGGGCGCGGCCGCCGGAGACGACGATCTTCGCCGCGCCCAGTTCGGGACGGTCCGACTTGACCATCTCCTCGCTGACGAAGGCCGACTTGCCGGCGTCGGCGCCCGCGATGCTCTCGACGGCGGCCGAACCGCTTTCGGCGGCGGGGTCGAAATTGGTCGGGCGGACGGTGATGATCTTCTTGCCGTCGGAGGACTGGATCGTCTCAAGGGCGTTGCCGGCGTAGATCGGGCGCACGAAGGTGTCGTTGGAGACGACCTCGATGATATCCGAGATCGGGGCGACGTCCAGCTTGGCGGCGATCCGGGGCATGAAATTCTTGCCGTCGGTGGTGGCCGGCGAGAGGATGGCGTCATAGCCGTCGGCGAGGCCGAGGGCGGTGGCCTCGACGGCTTCGGCCAGCTGGTGGGACAGGCCGGCGCTTTCGGCCAGCAGCACCTTGCGAACGCCGGCGATCTTCGCCGCGGCGTCGGCGGCGGCCTTCGAGCCCTGGCCGATGACGAGGACATCGACCTCGCCCGACAGCTTCAGGGCGGCGGTGACGGTCTTGTGGGTGGTGTCGCGGACGGTGTCTCCGTCGCGGTCGGCGATGACGAGCACGGCCATTACAGGGCTCCCGCGGTCTTGAGTTTGGCGACCAGATCGGCCGCGTCGGTGACCTTGACGCCGGCCCCGCGCTTGGGCGGCTCGACGACCTTGAGCACCGTCAGGCGCGCGGCGGTGTCGACGCCGTAGTCGGCGACCGCCTTGACGGCGATCTCCTTCTTCTTGGCCTTCATGATGTTGGGCAGGGAGGCGTAGCGCGGGGTGTTGAGGCGCAGGTCGACGGTGACCACGGCCGGCAGGGTCGCGGCGAGCGTCTGGAGCCCGCCGTCGACTTCGCGCGTCACGACAGCCTTGCCGCCCTCGATCACCAGCTTGCCGGCGAAGGTGGCCTGGGGCCAGTCGAGCAGGGCGGCCAGCATCTGGCCGACGGCGTTGTTGTCGCCGTCGATCGACTGTTTGCCCATCAGGACCAGGTCGGGCTTCTCCTCGTCGACCACGGCCTTGAGCAGCTTGGCGACGGCGAGGGGCTCGAGGTCGGTGTCGGACTGGATCAGCAGGCCGCGGTCGGCGCCCATGGCCAGGGCGGTGCGGATAGTCTCCTGGGCCTGGGTCACGCCGATCGAGACGACGACGATCTCGGTCGCCGTGCCGGCCGCGTGATGCTCCTTGCCTTCCTTCAGACGAACCGCTTCCTCGACGGCGATTTCGTCGAACGGATTCATGCTCATCTTGACGTTGGCCAGATCGACGCCGGTCTGGTCCGCCTTGACGCGGGCCTTGACGTTATAGTCGATCACCCGTTTGACGGGGACGAGTACCTTCATTGCGCTGTCCATGAGATGGCCGGAATGTTCGGGCAGGGAATGGAACGCCTGTCCCGGCCTGTCAATGTAACGCCGCGTCAACGGGCCGCGGATCAACAACGGAAGTCATCGATGCATCGCCTGCTGACCATGAAGCGACTGACCGTGCTGTTCTTCGCCATCTTCGCCGTGATGCTGGGCGGAATGTTCGCCTGGCAGGCGCTGGTGGTCGCCCCGGGCGACCGCTGCGAGGCGGACGGCGGCTGGTGGGACCCGGAGACCTCGGTCTGCGCCCGGCCGATCTCGATCGCCGAGGTCACCGGGCGGCCGATCGGCCAGAGCCGGGCCGAGGCCTCGGATCTGAAGAACCGCGAGCTGCTGGCGATCGAGGACCGGATGGCGGCGGCGAAGGCGGCGCGCGACGCGGACGCCGACCGTCAGCGCGCGGCCCTGGCGGCGCAATAGGCGGCGGTCACCGGGTCGCGCCAGGGACCCATTTGATGTCGTCGGCGCCGTGGGCGTTGGCCCGGCGGGCGGCGACGAACAGGTGGTCGGACAGCCGGTTCAGATAGCGGATCGCGGGCGGCGAAAGGTCGCGGCCGGCCTCGCGGGCGCGGAAGGCGTCGCGCTCGGCCCGGCGGCAGATGGTGCGAGCCAGATGCAGATGGGCGGACAGGGGCGAGCCGCCGGGCAGGATGAAGCTGTCGAGCGGCTTCTGGCTCTCGTTCATCCAGTCGATCTCGGATTCGAGCCGTTCGACCTGGCTGTCGAGGATGCGCAGCGCCTCCCATTTCGGCGCCGGGTCATGCGGGGTGGCGAGGTCGGCGCCGAGATCGAACAGCTCGTTCTGGATCCGCGCCAGCATGGCGTCGATGCGGTCGTTCTGGCCGGAGTGCAGCCGGGCGACGCCGATGACGGCGTTCAGCTCGTCGACGGCGCCATAGGCCTCGACCCGCGGATCGGTCTTGGACACCGGCTCGCCGGAGGCCAGGCGGGTCTCGCCGTCGTCGCCGGTCTTTGTATAGATGCGGTTGAGGACGACCATGGGCTCAGGCTCCGTAGGTGGACTTCCACCACATGGCGACCAGCAGCAGGGCGATGGCGAGGGCCTGCAACGCGACCCGGAGCCGCATCAGCTTGTTGGAGCGTGAGCGCGCCTCGGGCCCGGTCTGGTACAGCGAACGGACTCCGAAGCCGAGGGTGATGGCCACGGCGGCGATGGCGAGGATGATCAGGATGTCGAATACGGTTCCCATGTCCGGGTTCTAGGCCCCTGCCCGGCGCAGCGCCAGCGGCGGCCCAAACTGAAAATGCGACACGTTCGCACAATTCACTTGCAAGTCGTTCGCAGAATCGGCTTGAGAAGCGCTCGCAAATCACGGGGGCCTTCTCATGCGCATCACTCATCGTCTGCCGACGCTGGTTTCGGCCGCGGCCCTGTTGCTGGGCGCCGCTCCGGCCCTCGCGCAGGCGCCGATCCCGCAGGATCCGGCCACCCGGCTGGACGACCTGGTCGTCACGGCGGCGGGCTATGAGCAGAAGATCGTCGACGCCCCCGCCAGCATCAGCGTGATCACTGTCGAGCAGCTGCAGACCCGGCCGTACATGACGCTGCTGGACGCGGTGCGCGATCTGGAGGGCGTCGACATCGGTGAGACGCGCGACAAGACCGGCCAAGGCACGATCTCGATGCGCGGCATGGGCTCGGACTATACGCTGATCCTGATCAACGGCCGCCGTCAGAACAACCACGGCGACATCTATCCGAACAATTTCGGCGGCAACCAGTTCAACCACATCCCGCCGCTGGACTCGATCGAGCGGATCGAGGTCATCCGCGGCCCGGCCTCGACCCTGTACGGCGCCGACGCCATGGGCGGGGTGATCAACATCATCACCAAACGCACGCTGGATCGCTGGAGCGGCTCGGTGACGACGGCCCGCACCTTTGAGACCCATGACGAATACGGCGATGACACCACGGTCGATGTCTACGCCAACGGGCCGCTCGTGCCGGGCCTGCTGAACCTCGGCGTGCGCGGCAGCTGGTACAATCGCGACGCCTCCAACCCGGTCTATGAGACCGTCACCGACCCCGCCGGCTTCGAGCATGTGCGTTCGCTGGGCTTCGGCGGCGGCGGCAAGACAGTGGACAACGAGAACATGTCGAGCGGCGCCAGCCTGACCTTCACCCCCACGGCGACCCAGACCCTGACGCTGGACTACGACACCTCCCGGCAGGAATATAACAACGCCATCCAGGTCAATGACGCCGGCAATCCGGAGTATCCGGTCGGCACCGTCGACAACATCGACAGCATCTGGAGCGCCGGCAGCTTCTGCCTCGGCGCGAGCGGCTCCAACGCCGCCGCCTGCGCCGGCGCCGGCGGAACCTGGACCCGGCGGGCCAACCCGCGGGTCGGCTACGCCCCGCAGCAGGAGTTCACCCGCGACGCCTGGTCGCTGACGCACGAAGGCCGGTGGAGTTTCGGCGACAGCCGGGTGTCGCTCTCGCATGTCGCCACCAACAACGACGGCCGCACCCTGCCCTTCACCGTCGCCGAGCGGGACCTGCTGCTGAGCATGATCGACGGCACGGGCGCCTATGCCGGGCTGAGCGAGGCCGAGCGCCGGGCCATCGCCGAGGAGACCTTCCTGCCGCGTCCGAAACGCACGCTGGAGAGCGCCCAGTACACTCTCGACGCCCAGCTGACCCTGCCGTTCCAGATGGCCGGGGGGCATACCGTCGTCGTCGGCGGCCAGGTCATCCGCGGCGAGCTGACCGACGGGGTGTTCGGCATCGAGAGCGGAACGCCGGGCCTGAAGCAGGAGCACAATATGTGGTCGCTGTTCGCCGAGGACACCTGGCAGGTGTCGGGACCGCTGGCGGTCACCGCCGGGGTCCGCCACGACGACCACGAGGTGTTCGGCGACCATCTGAGCCCGCGCCTTTACGGCGTCTACAGCCTGAACGACCAGTGGACGATCAAGGGCGGCGTCAGCACCGGCTTCAAGACGCCCAAGACGACCCAGCTGTACGACGGCATAGTCGGCTTCGGCGGACAGGGCACCTCGCCGATGTTCGGCAACCCCGACCTGCAGCCCGAGACCAGCGTCAGCGCCGAGCTGGCCGTCTATTGGGAGTCTCCGGCGGGACACAACTTCAACATCACCGCCTTCGACAACACCTTCGAGGACAAGATCGCCAATCAGCCGTGCGGCGCCGGAACCACCTTGGCCTGCGCCAGCAGCGGCGAATACGCCGACCTCGGCTATGGCAGCACCAGCCGGGCGACCAATATCGACGAGGTGGTGATCCGGGGCGTCGAGGTGGCCGGGCGCTGGCGCATCCTCGAGACCGTCGGCCTGCGCGGCAACTACACCTATACGGACAGCGAGCAGAAGAGCGGGGCCGAGATCGGCCGGCCGCTGGGCAACAGCGCCCGGCACATGGCCAACGCCTCGCTGGACTGGCAGGCGACCGACCGGCTCAACCTGCTGCTGACCGGCGAGGCGCGCTCGGACCGCTACCGCGGCCTGCACGCCATCACCGGCGAGAACCTGTATTACAAGAGCTATACCGTGCTGAACCTGGGCGGATCGTACGAGCTGACCCGCTGGCTGACCGTCAACGCCCGGGTCAACAATCTGCTGGACGAGGACTTCACCACCTATGACGCCGAGTTCCGCGACCTGAATGGCGATGGCGACTATCAGGACGTCAGCGTTGGCGGCGGCGGCCGCAACGAGGCCCTGTTCTTCGATCACTACAACAACAAGGACAAGGGCCGCAGCTTCTGGCTCAGCCTCAACGCCCGGTTCTGATCGCGGCGCGGCGAAACGAAAATGGGCCGCCCCTGCGGGGCGGCCCATCGTTCACGACCGGAGGGCCGATCGGTGGATCAATAGCGGTAGTGATCCGGCTTGAACGGGCCCTCGGTCGGGACCGAGATGTAGTCGGCCTGTTCTTTCGACAGGGTGGTCAGCTTGGCGCCCAGCTTGCCGAGGTGGAGCATGGCGACCTTCTCGTCGAGGTGCTTGGGCAGGACGTAGACCTGGTTCTCGTATTTCGACTTGTTGGTCCACAGTTCGATCTGGGCCAGGGTCTGGTTGGTGAAGCTGGCGCTCATCACGAACGAGGGGTGACCGGTGGCGTTGCCCAGGTTCACCAGGCGGCCTTCCGACAGCAGGATGATCTTCTTGCCGTCCGGGAACTCGATGTGGTGGACCTGCGGCTTGATCTCGTCCCACTTGAAATTCTTCAGGCCGGCGACCTGAATCTCCGAGTCGAAGTGACCGATGTTGCAGACGATGGCGTTGTTCTTCATCGCCCGCATGTGGTCGACGGTCAGGACGTCCTTGTTGCCGGTGGCGGTGACGAAGATGTCGGCCTCGCCGGCTACGTCCTCGACGGTGACGACCTCATAGCCTTCCATCGCCGCCTGCAGCGCGCAGATCGGATCGACCTCGGTGACCTTAACCCGGGCGCCGCCCTGACGCAGCGAGGCGGCCGAGCCCTTGCCCACGTCGCCGTAGCCGCAGACCACGGCAACCTTGCCCGACAGCATGACGTCGGTGCCGCGGCGGATGGCGTCGACGAGGCTCTCACGGCAGCCGTACAGGTTGTCGAACTTGGACTTGGTGACGCTGTCGTTGACGTTGATGGCGGGGAAGGGCAGCTCGCCCTTTTCGGCCATCTGGTACAGACGGTGGACGCCGGTGGTGGTCTCTTCCGAGACGCCGCCGATGGCGTCGCGGATGGCCGAATAGAAGCCGGGCTTTTCGGCGATGTAGCGCTTCATCACGGCGAAGAGGGCTTCCTCCTCCTCGTTCTGCGGATTGGCGAGGACCGAGATGTCCTTCTCGGCCTTGGGGCCGAGCACGCACAGCAGGGTGGCGTCGCCGCCGTCGTCGAGGATCAGGTTGGGATAGCCGCCGTCCGCCCATTCGAAGATCTTGTGGGCGTAGTCCCAGTACTCGACCAGGGTCTCGCCCTTGGTGGCGAACACCGGCGTGCCCGAGGCGGCGATGGCGGCGGCGGCGTGGTCCTGGGTCGAGAAGATGTTGCACGAAGCCCAGCGGACCTCGGCGCCCAAGGCTTCCAGCGTCTGGATCAGCACGGCGGTCTGGATGGTCATGTGCAGGCTGCCGGCGATCCGCGCGCCCTTGAGCGGCTTGTCCTTGCCGAACTCCTCGCGCAGGGCCATCAGCCCCGGCATTTCGGTTTCGGCGATGGCGATTTCCTTGTCGCCAAAGGCGGCCAGGGAGATGTCGCGGACGATGTAGTCGGTCACGGGCGGCTCCGGGTGGTTCGCAGCGGGTGCGGGTGGCGCCCTATAGCCGTCCCTCGGCCTCTCGGCAAGAAACACATAAGGATATCCTTATATGGCGATGCCAGGATCTCGAAATATCCTTCGCCCGCCGTCGGTTTCCATGCCAACCTTGCCGGGTGAGGGGCGTGGATGATGGAGTGGACGCGGCGCGATCTGGCCGGGGCCGGGCTCGGGCTCATCGTACCCCCGCCGTCGGGGCGGGACGGGGCTCCGTCCCCTGCGTCGCAGGACTTCGCCGTTGAGGCCCGGCATCGCGGCTGGCTCACCGCTCCGGTGCGGATCGACGCGGGCGGACCCTACGCCTTCGCCGTCGACAGCGCTGCCAACGCCTCGGTGATTGCCTCCGACCTGGTCGAGCCGCTGGCGCTGCGCCCCGGGCCCGATATCGGCATGCATACATTGATCGCCCGCGAAGTGGTCAGGACGGTCCGGGCCGGGCGCCTGCAGACCGGCGCGCTCGACGTGCCGGAGCCGAGGCTGGCGGTCGCTTCGCGGCGCGCCATGGGCGGTCTCGACGGGCTGCTGGGGGTGGATCTGCTGGCCGGGTTGCGGCTGGATCTGGCCTTCAGGGGCGCGCGGAGACTCCGCGTGTCACGCTCGCGGCGCACCCCCGGGGGCTATCTGGACGGCCCGCGACCGACGGCTCGCATGGTGCGCGCGGCGGGGCAGCGCTTCGGGCTGTTGATGATCGAGGCGCGGCTGAACGGCGAGTCGGCCCTGGCGATCGTCGACACGGGCGCCCTGGTCAGCATCGCCAACACCGCCCTCGCCCGGGCGGCGGGAGCCCTGCCCGTCGTCGTGGGAGACGGCGGAGCCAACCGGGTGCTCTCGCCGACGGGCCGCTCGGCCGGGGCGACGCTGATGATCTTCCCGAATGTGCAGTTCGCCGGTCTGAGCCTTCTGGGCACGCCCATGCTGGTCGGGGATTATCATACCTTCGACCTTTGGGGACTGGCGAACAGGCCGGCCTTCCTGATGGGCATCGACCTGCTCAGCCAGTTCGAAAGCGTGGCGATTGATCTGGGGCGTGGCGAGGTTCTGTTCGAGCTCTGACTTGCCCCTGCGCGCGCGGCGGAGCAAAGGAAGGCGAAATGAGCCCTGACCTTTCGATCCCCCGCCACGACTGGACCCTGCAAGAGGTCGAGGCCCTGTTCGGGCGACCATTCATGGAACTGGTGTTCGAGGCCGCGCGCGTGCACCGGCGCTGGTTCGATCCGTCAGAGGTGCAGAAGAGCCAGCTGCTGTCGATCAAGACCGGCGGCTGCGCCGAGAATTGCGGCTACTGCTCACAGTCGGCCAGTTTCCAGACCGGGCTGAAGGCGGAAAAGCTGATGGACGCCACGGTGGTGATGGCCGAGGCGATGGCGGCGAAGGCCGGCGGGGCCAGCCGCTTCTGCATGGGCGCAGCTTGGCGGGAGCTGAAGGACCGCAACACGCCGAAGCTGGCGACGATGATCGCCGGCGTGAAGGCCTTGGGGCTGGAGACCTGCGCGACCCTGGGCATGCTGACGGCGGATCAGGCGCGGCAGCTGAAGGCGGCGGGGCTGGATTACTACAACCACAACCTGGACACCGGCCCGGAGTATTACGCCGAGGTGGTGACCACGCGGACGTATCAGGATCGGCTGGACACCCTGGCCCATGTGCGGGCGGCGGGGATGAGCACCTGCTGCGGCGGCATCGTCGGCATGGGCGAGGCGCGGCGCGACCGGGCCAGCCTGCTGCACGCCCTGGCGACCTTGCCGGAACACCCCGACAGCCTGCCGGTCAATGCGCTGGTGCCGGTGACGGGCACGCCGCTGGGCGAGCGGGTCAAGCGTGAGGGCGAGATCGATCCGATCGAGTTCGTGCGCACCGTGGCGGTGGCCCGGCTGGTCTGTCCGAAGGCGATGGTGCGGCTGTCGGCCGGGCGCGAGACGATGAGCCCGGAGATGCAGGCGCTGTGCTTCCTGGCCGGAGCCAATTCGATCTTCGTCGGCGGCCGGCTGCTGACCACGCCCAATCCGGAACAGGACGAGGACGCGGCCCTGTTCGCCCTGCTGGACCTGAGGCCGATGGAGCCGAAGGCGGCGGACGCGAGGGTCGCGGCGGCGTAACCGGGCCTTAAGCGCCGTGTGCCAGCGTGGCGGCATGAATCGTCGCTCTCTTCTCGGCCTAACCGCTGTCGCCGCCACTGCCTCTGCCGGCCCGGCGGCCGCAGGTGACGCCAAGGGCGCGCCCGAGGCCAGCTATCTGGCCCTGCCGACCGTCACGGCCAATGCCGGGCGCGCGGGCGGCGGGCGTGGGGTGATGACCGTCGAGATCGGCCTCGATACGCCCGACGCCGCCCTGCGCACGCGGGTCGGGCAGTCGGCCCCCCGGCTGCGCGCCGCCTATGCGGCGGTCGTGCAGCAGGCTGCCAATGGCCTGTTGCCGGGCGCCCCGCCGGACGTGGAGCGGCTGATCGCCCAGCTCCAGGCCGCGACCAATACGACTCTGGGTCGCGCCGGGGCGCGGCTGCTGATCGGCACGGTGATGGTCGTCTGAGGCATCAGGCAGCAGGAGCATCGCGCGTGAAGCCGGCGGCGGGTTTCTTCCTGTTGCCTGCTGCCTGTTGCCTGCTGCCTAGTCCCTCGTCGGATCTACCGCGCTCGCGTCGCCATAGGTCAGCGCGAGGAAGACGTCTTCCAGATCGGGATCCTCGGTCGTGATGTCGGCGATGGTGACGCCCGCCGCGCGCACGGCGGCCAGCACCTGCTCCACCGAGGACTGGCCCTTGCGGTAGGTGACGACGAAGGCGCCGTTGGGCCGCGCGACCGCCTCGAAGCCCTTCAGTTTCGGCAGGCCGTCCAGCACGTGCTCGGGCGTGACGACCACATTGCGGGTGTCGAGCCGGCGCAGCAACTGGGGCGTCGGTTCGCAGGCCACCACCTCGCCGCGGTTCATGATGGCGATAGTGTCGCAGAGCTCCTGCGCCTCCTCCAGATAGTGGGTGGTCAGCAGGATGGTGACGCCCTCGGCGTTGATGCGGCGGACGTATTCCCACAGCTGCCGGCGCAGCTCGACGTCGACGCCGGCGGTCGGCTCGTCGAGGATCAGGATCGGCGGATTGTGCACCAGGGCCTTGGCCACCATCAGCCGGCGCTTCATGCCGCCGGACAGGGCGCGGACATAGGCGTGGGCCTTGTCGCTGAGGCCCAGCGCGGCCAGCAGTTCGTCGGAGCGGCGCTCTTGGGCCGGTACGCCGTAGAAGCCGGCCTGGACCTCCAGCGCCTCGCGCGGGGTGAAGAAGACGTCGGCGACGATCTCCTGCGGCACCACGCCGAGGGCGGCGCGGGCGTCGCGCGGCTGTTTGTCGATGTCGCGGCCCCAGATGGCGGCCGTGCCGCCGGTCTTGTTGACGATGCCGGCGAGGATGTTGATCAGGGTCGACTTGCCGGCGCCGTTGGGACCCAGCAGGCCGAACATCGAGCCGCGCGGAATGACCAGGTCGACACCGCGCAGGGCGACCTTGGGCGGCGACTTCTTGTTGCCGGCGTAGGTCTTCTCCAGCCCGTGAACCTCGATGGCGTTGACGGGAAGGGCGGCGGGATCGGTCATGGGCGGCTTTCGACGGGACGGTTCGCCTAGGTAGGCGCGGGACCGGCCGGGGCCAAGCCCCCGCCGGACCGGAGCTCTGTCAAAGACGCTTTACATCTGGCCTCGGCGTGTCTAGTTTCCTTGACATTGTGAACAGCATTGTTTGCGGAGGAAAACAGATGTCCCGGACCCGTTTGATTGGCTGGAGCGCCTTCGGGGTTTGCCTGCTCGGCTATGGCGGCGCCGTGCTCGCCACGGTGCTGTACAAGACGGGCCATCTGGAGCTGCGCGAGGCGCTGCTGTGGGGCGGTCCGGCGGCACTGGTCGGGGAGATCGGCCTGTGGGTCGCCGCCGCCTCGCTGGGCTGGACCATCTTCAAACGGCGCAAGGCCCTGATCGACCGGCTGTTCGGGCGCAAGCCGCGCGAGGTTTGACGCGGCGCGCGGCCCCGCCTAGGGAGTCGCCGACGCCCGCCCCAGCCCCAAGGTCGATCATGCCGCCCCGTCATCCCGATGCGATCATCCCGCCGCCGGAAGAGATCGTGGTCTCGAGCAAGCGCGTGGCCTGCGACGGCGGCGGCGGAGCCCTCGGCCATCCGCTGGTCTATATGGACATGGGCGAGGACGACTTCGTCGAGTGCGGCTATTGCGACCGGCGCTTTGTGCTGTCGGCGCATCCGCAGCCCGAGAGCGAATATTTCAGCCCCGCCGCGCGGCCGCCCGAAGCGCACTAGGTCGATGCCCGCGCCGCTTTGCAGCGGGCGGCAGACAGGCTAACCGGACGCCATGGCCTCCGCCGAGACTCCCGCCGAAATCTTCAAGCGCGCGCTCGCCCATGCCGCGCGGGCGCTGGCCGAACAGTCGGAGCTGGAGGTCGTGTTCGGGACCGACGGGCCGAAGCTGGTCGACGGCGTCCTGACCCTGCCGCATCCGCCGCGCGATCCAGCCGGGCCCGAGAGCGCCACCCTGCGCGGCCAGGCCGACCGGCTGGCCCTGCGGCTGGCCAATCACGACGAAGGCCTGCACGCCCGCCTGCGCCCGTCCGACAGCCGAGCCGCCGAGGTGTTCGAGGCGGTCGAACAGGCGCGGGTCGAGGCGGTGGGCTCGCAGTCGCTGGCAGGCGTGCGGGCCAATATGAACGCCGCCCTGCTGACCCGGCTGGAGCGCAGCGGCGCGCTCAGGGTCACCGAGGCGGAGCGGGTTTCGGCGCCCGAGGCCCTGGCCCTGCTGGTGCGCGAACGACTGACCGGACAGCGGGCGCCCGACGGGGCCGGGGCGATGCTGGATCTGGTGCGCGCCGATCTTGAGGCGAAGGCCGGGGCGAAGATCGACGCCCTGGCCGAGGTCGCCGGCGACCAGGACGCCTTCGCCGTGCGGCTGAAGGAGGTGCTGCGGGCGCTGGACCTCGATCCCGGCGACGGGCGCGGCGACGAGGCCTCGGATGATCAGGGCGAGGACGAGCCGGATCCGAAGGAGCCGGACGCCGCCGACGACCAGGACGAGGAGGAGGACGCCGGCGGCGGCGAGGGCCAGTCGATGGACGGCTCGTCCGACGACCAGACCGCGGGCGAGGAGCGTGACGCCCGTCCCGACGGCGCCCCGGCCGATCCCGATGGCGACGCCTCCGACGAGGGGCCGGAGATCAATGAGGGGGCCCTGCCCAACCGGCAGGAGGTCGGCGACGACGGCCGGCGGATCGACGCCTACCGCGTCTTCACCACCGCACATGACGAGACCATCGACGCGGCCGAACTGTGCGATCCGAACGAGCTGGAGCGGCTCAGGTCGCTGCTGGACCAGCAGCTGACGGCGCTGTCCTCGGTGGTGGCGCGGCTGGCCAACAAGCTGCAGCGGCGGCTGATGGCGCAGCAGAATCGCAGCTGGGCCTTCGATCTGGAGGAGGGGGTGCTGGACACCTCGCGCCTGACCCGGATCATCACCGATCCGACCAGTCCGCTGAGCTTCAAGGCCGAGAGCGAGAGCCCATTCCGCGATACGGTGGTGACCCTGTTGCTGGACAATTCCGGCTCGATGCGCGGGCGGCCGATCATGGTGGCGGCGGTCTGCGCCGACATCCTGGCGCGGACGCTGGAGCGCTGCGGCGTCAAGGTCGAGATCCTCGGCTTCACCACCCGGGCGTGGAAGGGCGGACAGGCGCGCGAGGCGTGGATCAGCGCCGGCAAGCCGGCCAGTCCGGGGCGGCTGAACGACCTGCGGCACATCATCTACAAGTCGGCCGACGCGCCGTGGCGGCGGGCCAAGAAGAACCTCGGCCTGATGATGCGCGAGGGGCTGCTGAAGGAGAATATCGACGGCGAGGCCCTGACCTGGGCGCACGACTGGCTCAAGGCCCGGCCCGAGGCGCGGCAGATCCTGATGGTCATTTCCGACGGCTCGCCGGTCGACGATTCGACCCAGTCGGCCAACGCCGCCCTGTATCTGGACAAGCACCTGCGGTCGGTGATCGAGGAGATCGAGACGCGCTCGCCGGTCGAGCTGATCGCCATCGGCATCGGCCACGACGTGACCCGCTGGTATCGTCGGGCGGTGACCATCGTCGATGTCGAACAGCTGGGCGGGGTGATGATCGAGAAGCTGGCCGAACTGTTCGAGACCGAGCCGAAGGCGGCGCCGAAGCGGCGACGGCGGGCGGCGTGAGGCGCGCGCGCTGGATCGCGGCCGCGGCCGCCCTGCTGCTGTCGGCCTGCGCCACGGCGGTTCCGGCCCCGGTCTGGACCGGCGGGCCCGGCGGCGCCGCGCGCTGGACCGCCGGGGAGGCCGAGGTGCGGCCGGTCGGGCTGGGGATTCCCGGCGGGGCGGCCTTGGCGCAGGGGGTGCGGTTCGCCGGCGGGGTCGAGCTGGTGCTCGCCACGGACTCGCCGCTGCACAGCCTGTCGGATCTGAAGCTGGTCGACGGCGACGACTTCGTCTCGGTCAGCGACGCCGGGGATCTGGTGCGCGGGCGGCTGCGGCACGACGCGGCCGGGCGGCTGACGGGAGTGGAGGGGCTGCGCTGGCGCCGGCTGACGCTGGAAGACGGATCGCCGATCGCCGACAAGGCGGACGGGGACGCCGAGGGGCTGTTCCTGCTGGCGGGCGGCCGCATCATCGCCGTGGCCTTCGAGCGGCGGCATCGGCTGTGGGCCTATGGGCTGGAGACGGCGGGGGCGCCGGAGCCGCTGGCGTCGCCGGACGCGGACTTTCCGCTGAACAGCGGCATGGAGGGGGGCGCGGCGGCGGCGGGCGGCTGGCGCGTGACCGGCGAGTCGGGCGGGGTCTGGGACTGCGCGGCGGCCGGCTGCCGGGTCGTGGTCGCGCCGCCGGCCGAGCCGCTGCCGGACAGCGAATACCGCATCACCGGCCTGGATCGCGATCCGGGCGGCGACGGCTTCTGGGTCGTGGAGCGGCGCTTCCGGGCGCCGGTGGACGTCAGGGCGCGGGTGCGGCGGATGGCGGCGGACGGGACGCTGGGGCCGGTGCTGGTCGAGCTGAGCCTGCCGTCGACGGTCGACAATTTCGAGGGCGTCGCGGCGGTCCGGCGGGGCGACGGGACGCGGCTTTACATCCTGTCGGACGACAACGGACGGTCGCAGCAGCGGACGCTCTTGCTGGCCTTCGACGTCAGACCCGCTCCGACACCTTGATCGCCGCGCGGCAGCCGGCCTTGATCACGGCGCTGAGCAGGCGGTAGCCGGGGGCGTCGCGGCTGCCGTGGTCGACGGCGTGGTCGTGGTGGGCCAGCTCCTCGTCGCGGAAGACGGTCAGTTCGGCGGCCAGTTCCGGGTCGCGCTCCGCGAGTTCGGAAATCTGATCGGCGTAGTGTTCCTCGATCACGCTCTCGACCGCCTCGGTGCAGGCGTGGGCGGCCTTTTCGCCGAGCAGGGCGGTGCCGGCGCCGAGGCCGAGGGCGGCGAGGCGCCAGACCGGGGTCAGGAGCGTCGGCCGGACCCGTTCGGCGTTCAGCAGGGCCTCGAAACGGGCGAGGTGGACGGCTTCCTGCGCCTGCATTTCGGCCATGTCGGCGGCGATGGCGGCCTTGCCGGCGCGGCCCTCGAACACCGCCTTCTGGGCGCGGTAGATGTGGACGGCGGCGTATTCGCCGGCGTGGTCGACGCGCAGGATCTCGGCGCGGCGGCGACGGCTGGCGCCCCGGCCGGGATGGGCGAGGCGGACGGGGCGGGCGGCGGCGGCGTCTTCAGGGGCGGGGGGCACGGGCGTCCTTTGGCCGCTTGGCGGCGAGCAGGCTGAACACCGCCAGGGCGACGGAGATCAGCACATTCCATCCTGCCATCGACAGGCCGAGGAAGCGCCACGTCACGGCGTCGCAGTAGACCGGGGCCTGGACCGGGGCCGTGCCGAGGGCGAGGGCGGCGAGGCTTTCGAGGCTGACGTCGCCGCCGCCCATGCAGGCCGCCGGCAGGCTCCACCAGCCGTATTCGCCGCCGGCGTGGAACAGGGCCGTGATCGCCCCGGTGGTGAAGACCACGGCCAGCAGGAAGGCGGCGATGCGCGGCGTGCCGCGGCTGCCGCGGCTGACCAGGTGCCACAGGGTGGCGGTCAGGGCGATGGCCACGGCGCCCCAATAGACCTCGCGCTGCTTGAGGCAGAGGTTGCACGGCGCGAGGCCGCCGAAGCGCTCGAACGCATGCGCCGCGCCCAGCAACGCCAGCGAGGCGGCGAGGGCGAAGGCGGTCCACCACCGCGTCAGGAGTCGGTACAGGCCTCTCATATCAGCCCGTTCATAGCCGGGCCGGAGGGCGGCGTCGATGCGCCGCCGCGCGGGGCCGAAAAGGCCGCCAACGTCCCGGCCGGCGGCGGGATCAGCAGCTCCGGCGCCGGGCGGCGGTCGAACAGCCAGTCGGCCCAGGCGGCGGGCGGCAGGGGCAGGACGCCGCGCGTATGATAGGGCGCGACATCGGGGCCCGGTTCGGCGGTCAGCAGCGAGAAGGCGTCGGGCTCGCCCTCGGCCCCCGCCCGCCAGATCGCCGCCAGGGCCAGCACCGGCTGGTCGACGCCGCGCAGGATCCAGCGGGTCTTGGGATAGGTCGAGCCGGTGAACTCATAGAAGCCGGACACGGGGATCAGGGCGCGGCCGCCGCGCTCGCCGTTGGAGAAGGCGCGGCCCTCGGAGCGGAAATTGATCACCGGCGGCGGCTTGCCCTTGCCGCCGGGGCGCTCGGGGCCGCGAAAGCCGAAGCGTAGGGGGACCAGTTCGGCGGCCTCGCCATCGGCCCCGTCTTCCATGGAGATGGCGCGGACGGTTTGGGCCAGGTCGGTGGGGCGGACCTCGTCGACCGGTTCGATGTTCGGCAAGCCGCGCGGGAAGCGCAGCGGGGCGCCGTGATGGTCGAAGGCCTCGACCAGCTGGGTGACCGAGAACCGGGCTTCATAGGAGGCGCACATGGCGGGAGGTTAGACCGGATTTGGGGCGGGAAGGGAGCCGGGTGTTTTACCCGGGTAAAACGGAAAAACACCGTCCAGATCGTCCACACCGTCCGGATCGTTCGCCCCTCGGCGGGACGGGCAGGGTGCGGTTGTCAAAGACCGCCGGCAGTCTAACCCGGCGTCTTCCTGTGGCGGGTAAAACGGCTCGAGAATCGATGCGGGGTTTGAAAAGGCGGAGGAATTCCGGCCTCCCTATACTATAATTCCGCGGATTGTCAGCACAGCGTCATGGGTGCGCGCGGGTCCTTCTCCCAGTGGGAGAGGGAATGCGCGCGGCGCTCCGCTGACGCGTCGTTCATGACCGGCGGGTACTATCTGGTCGACGGGGGTATACGACGGTTCGGGGGAAACCTGGACACATTCCAGGTTATTGCCTATGTTGCGGCATGGCGACGATCTTCAGGAGCCGCAGGCGGTTTCGGGTGGTGGTCTATTCGAACGACCATCCGCCGCCGCATGTGCATGCGATCGGACCCGATGGCGATGCGAGGTTCCTGCTCAACTGCCCCGACGGTCCAGTGGCGCTTTGGGACTACGAGGGAGCTGGACCCTCGCCCTTGTGTGGGAGCTCGGCGAGGAGATCGCCGGGCGCCTGAGTGAGTGTTGCGAGACCTGGAGTGCGATTCATGGCTGAGTTGCTTGTCCCCGACGAAAAGGCCTTCGCCCGCGCCAAACGCAAGACGACCACGCCGCGCGCGCTGGAGGCGCGGTTCGACAAGCGCACCCGCCGGCTCAAGCTGCGGCTCGACACCGGCCTCGACGTGATGTTCGATCCGCGCGACGCCCACGGGCTGGAGAAGGCGCGTGAGGAGGATTTCGTCGGCGCGGTCATCGAGGGCGGCGGGACCGTGCTGCACCTCCCCCGACTGGACGCCGACTTCTCGGTGGCGCGACTGCTGGAGGGTTTTCTGGGCCCGATGGACTGGACCCGGGCGGAGGCGCGGGCGGCGGCGTCGCGCAGGAACGGGCTGAAGGGCGGGCGGCCGCGGAAGGTCGTGGCGGCTTAGGGGGTTCAGTTATGGAAATCAGTCGGGAGCGGCGCGAGCGTTGGGAGCGGCTGACGAAGAACGACCCGTTCAACTTGTGGCTCCGGCCGCAGGTCACCGCCCAAGACGGCACGCTGGACCTCGAGGCGCTTCACGCCGTCGCCGGCCGCTACGGCATCGATCGGCGCGAGCAATATGCCCATCTGAACCCGGGTCAAGTGCGGATGAACCTCGGCAATATGCTGAGAAAGGCGGTGCCGCCGGAGCACTACGGCGCCGGACCCCCCGGGCAGCCGCCCCTCGTCGTCGTCACGCCCTCGGGTGCGACCGAGCCGCCGGGCGACGACCCGCCGCTGGCCCGCGCGTCGATCCGCGAGCTTCTGACCCTGCATGCGGAGGTGATGGAGGAGCTGCGGCGGCGCGAGGTGGTGCGCACCTCGAACAGCCCGGTCGGCGACTATGCCGAGCTGCTGTTCTCGACCGCGTTCGGCTGGGCGCTGGAGAGCTCTTCGGCGGCCGGGCATGACGCCACCGACAAGGACGGGGTCCGCTATCAGATCAAGAGCCGCCGCCTGACCCGGCACAACGGCTCACGGCAGTTGAGCTTCCTGCGTCGGTTGCCGGAGAAGAAGTTCGACTACCTCGCTGCGGTCCTGTTCGACGGCCGGTATCGGGTCATGCGGGCGATCATTCTGCCGCACGGGGGGCTTGAGGCGCGCTGCCGCTACAGCGAACACGCGAACGGATGGCTGTTCCGGCTGGAGGACAGCAGCTGGGACATGACCGGCGCGCGGGATGTGACGGAAGAGATCAGGGCGGCGGCGGAGGCGATCTGAGCGTCTGGCGAGGTACAGCGCCCTTCTCCCATTGGGAGAAGGTGGCGCGCAGCGCCGGATGAGGGGCGGCTGGGTGGAGCGGCGAAGCCGCCCCCGGACGGTCGACCCACACCCTTTCGCGCCAGAACGACGGCTGCGCCGCCGTGCGCTCAAGCCCTCTCCCAATGGGAGAGGGGGACGCGGAGAGGCCATCCCTTGTCGTTATCGTCAATCGAGTTTTGACGGTCATTGACCGCTAACCCAAACCGGGCTGGAGTCAGCTGGTCGGGACGCCGGTCCGAATCGCAATCAGGCGGCGTCCCGATCCGGCGGTCTCCCTTCCACAAGGAGACCTGAGCAGACGGCCCTTCGGTTCCATCCCGGAGGGCCGTTTGTGCGTTCGGATATAGCGAACTCTGAGAGCCTACAGACCGCCGACTCTCGGTCAAGGTCTCGATCTGTTCTGCGGTGCCGGTGGTGCTTAGCCTGGGTTCCGAGCGACCCGCCGAATAATCGTCGGCTGCGAGACGCGGTGAAGCCGCCCCCAGACGGTCGACCCTCACCCTTTCGCGCCAGGACGACGGCTGCGCCGCCGTGCGCTCAAGCCCTCTCCCAACGGGAGAGGAAGCGCGGTGCTTCCGTGCGACCCGAGCAGGCAGTGTTTGAAAGAGCGACTCGCTCTATCGTTGTTTTATGAACGACGTTGAAGAACAACTGGCCGCGCTATTTTTCCCGTACGCGACGAAGAAGCAGAATGACGTCCGAAATGGGAGAACCCGTTTTGTACATTACACAACTGCTGAAGCCGCCGTCGGAATAATACGAAACCGAGAAGTGTGGATGCGGCGCACGACAACCATGAACGACTACATGGAGGTAGAGTACGGTTTTGAATGTCTGAATGCTGCCTACAAAGGTGAGGCGGCCGCTAAGATGAAGGCCGCCTTGGACGAAGAATTTCCAGGCACGTGCGAGGAACTTGAGAGCAAGTTCAATCTTTGGCTTCCCTCGTTCCGGAGTGAAACTTACGTCACCTGCATCTCGGAACACGATGACAATGAAGATGGAATAGGCCGCCTCTCGATGTGGCGAGCATACGGGTCAACCGCGGGCGTCGCGATTGTCTTGAACAGTACGGCCTTCGCCACGGCCAGCGACGCCATTCGGGCCTATACGAGCCCCGTAGCCTATCTCAGTAGCGCGCAGTTTTATCGAGAATTCGGTCTGGTGAGCGAAGGCATCGCGAATAGCCGGGAGCTATGGCGCGATCTCGGCCAAGAGAACGTCATAGACGCGGTTTTTCAGATGATGCGGTTCTCGACAGTCTGCACCAAACACCCCGGGTTCCACGAGGAACGAGAGTGGAGGATCATCCATACTCCGGCGCTTGAGGCAACTGACAGGCTACCGTCCAATGTTGAGGTGGTCCGGGGTATCCCTCAGTGTGTTCACAAAATTCCGCTGCGGAATTATCCAGACGAAGGGTTCGTAGGAGCAGAGGTCCCAGAACTAATCGAGCGCATAATCATAGGCCCGGCGGTCGACGCGTGGTCGATGCGCGATGCGTTCGTCCGCCTACTAGAAGACGCAGGAACCACCGATGCAGGTTCCCGAGTCGTCGTATCGGATATTCCGCTTCGCTAGTCGTGCTCGGGATGACAAAGAGCCCGCCTAGTGCACCCGCGCCTTCCCGATCTCCAGCCCGCCCTCCCCGGCTGACACGCCAATCACCGATCCGTCCTCGATCTCCCCCGCCAGCAGCTTCCGCGCGATCGGGTCGACCAGTTCCTTCTGGATGACGCGCTTCAGCGGCCGAGCCCCGTACACCGGGTCGTAGCCCTTGTCCGCCAGCCAGGCGGCGGCGCTGTCGTCCAGCGCCAAAGTGAGCCGCCGGTCGGCCAGCAGCTTTTCGAACCGTCCCAGCTGGATGCGCACGATCCCCGCCATCTGCCCGCGACCCAGCCGCCGGAACAGGATGATCTCGTCGATGCGGTTGAGGAATTCCGGGCGGAAATGGGCGCGGACCTGGTCCATGACATAGGGGCGGACGGCCTCGACGTCGTCGCCTTCGGACTGACCCGCCAACGCCTCGGAGCCGAGGTTGCTGGTCATGATGATCAGGGTGTTGCGGAAGTCGATGGTGCGGCCCTGGCCGTCGGTCAGGCGGCCGTCGTCGAGCACCTGGAGCAGCACGTTGAAGACGTCGGGGTGGGCCTTTTCGACCTCGTCGAACAGCACGACCTGATAGGGGCGGCGACGCACCGCCTCGGTCAGGGCGCCGCCCTCGTCATAGCCGACATAGCCGGGAGGGGCGCCGATCAGGCGGCTGACGCTGTGCTTCTCCATATATTCGGACATGTCCATCCGGGTGATGGCGGCCTCGTCGTCGAACAGGAATTCGGCCAGGGCCTTGGTCAGCTCGGTCTTGCCGACGCCGGTGGGGCCGAGGAAGAGGAAGCTGCCCAGCGGGCGGTTGGGGTCGTTGAGGCCGGCGCGGGCGCGGCGCACGGCGTCGGCGACGGCGGCGAGGGCCTCGTCCTGGCCGACGACGCGACGGGCGAGGGCGGTCTCCATGGTCAGCAGCTTCTCGCGTTCGCCCTCCAGCATCTTGTCGACCGGGACGCCGGTCCAGCGGGAGACGACCTGGGCGATCTGTTCGGCGTCGACGACCTCGGGGGTCAGGGAGGCGGCGCCGGAACCCTCAGTGGCTTCGGCCTCAGCGAGCTGCCTCTCCAGAGCGGGAATTTGGCCGTAGGCGATCTCTGAGGCGCGGGCGAGATCGCCGGCCCTCTGCGCCTTGACCAATTCGTCGCGTAGACGGTCGACAGCCTCACGCAGCTGACCGGTTGCGCCGACCTTGTCTTTCTCGGCCTTCCAGCGCGCCGTCATCTCGTCTGACTGGACCTGCAGGTCGTCGATCTGCTCATCGAGGCTGGCGAAACGGCTGGCGAAGGCGTTGTCAGGCTTGCCGCGTTCCTTGGCCACGGCTTCGGCCTCAGTCTTGAGCGCCTGACGCTCCATCAGCAGCTGGACCAGGCGGCGGTCGATCTCGTCGAGGGCCTCGGGCTTGGAATCGACGGCCATGCGCACGCGCGACGCGGCCTCGTCGATCAGGTCGATGGCCTTGTCGGGCAGGAAGCGGTCGGTGATGTAGCGGTTGCTGAGGGTGGCGGCGGCGACGATGGCGCCGTCGGCGATGCGCACGCCGTGGTGGACCTCGTACTTCTCTTTCAGGCCGCGCAGGATCGAGACGGTGTCCTCGACGCTGGGCTCCTCGACGAAGACCGGCTGGAAGCGGCGGGCGAGGGCGGCGTCCTTTTCGACGTGTTTGCGGTATTCATCGAGGGTGGTGGCGCCGACGCAGTGCAGCTCGCCGCGGGCGAGGGCGGGCTTGAGCAGGTTGGAGGCGTCCATGGCGCCGTCGCCCTTGCCGGCCCCGACGAGGGTGTGCATCTCGTCGATGAACAGGATGATCTGGCCCTCGGCGGCGGTGACCTCGGCGAGCACGGCCTTGAGCCGCTCCTCGAACTCGCCGCGGTATTTGGCCCCGGCGATCAGCGAGCCCATGTCGAGGGCCATGACCTTCTTGTCCTTGAGGCTCTCGGGCACGTCGCCGTTGACGATGCGCAGGGCCAGACCCTCGACGATGGCGGTCTTGCCGACGCCGGGCTCGCCGATCAGGACGGGGTTGTTCTTGGTGCGGCGGGCGAGGACCTGGATGGTGCGGCGGATCTCCTCGTCGCGGCCGATGACCGGGTCGATCTTGCCGTCGCGGGCGGCCAGGGTCAGGTCGCGGGCGTAGCGTTTGAGGGCGTCGTAGGCGTCTTCCGCCCCGGCGGAGTCGGCGGTCTTGCCCTTGCGGATCTCGTTGATCGCCTCGTCGAGCTTGTCGGGCGTGGCGCCGACCGAGGCGAGGACGGTGGCGGCGACCCCGCCCTCGCGGGCGATGGCGCTGAGCAGGCGTTCGGTGGTGACGAAGGCGTCGCCGGACTTCTTCGAGGCGGCCTCGGCGGCGGCGAAGACGCGGGCCGTGTCGCCGTCGAGATACAGCTGGCCCGAGCCGCCGGAGACCTGGGCGCGTTTGGACAGGGCGGTCTCGACGGCCTTCTCGGCTTTCGCGGGGTCGCCGCCGGCGGCGGTGATCAGATTCCGGGCGAGGCCGTCGCGCTCTTCCAGCAGCACCTTGAGCAGATGTTCGGGGGCGAACTGCTGGTGCCGGCGGGCGAGGGCCAGCGACTGAGCGGACTGGACGGCCTGTTTGGCGCGGTCGGAATAGAGGTCGAGATTCACGGCGTGTCCCCTCGTGAGGCGGAGTGTGAGCCCAGGGACGCCCTTTCAGGAAGCGACGCCTTGAGATGCCGCAAATCTGGGTGTGGCGATCGGGTCACACAAGGGGGTCGGAGCCCCCTTGGACGATCAGCCGCCGGTAGGGGCGGCCGAGAAGTCGAACTGCTCCGGCGGCCGGCGCTGGCCCGAGCCAAAGCTCCAGGTCAGGCCGATATAGGCCGCCCGGCCGCCGAAGATCATGCTGGTGCGCTCGGTGAAGGTCGGGGTCTCGATGACGGTGGTCGCGCCGAACTCGTCGAACAGGTCGCGGACGGTGGCCTGGAAGGACCAGTCCTTGTTGAGCTTGCGACGGTAGCCGAGGTTGACGAGGGTCGCCGTCTCGCGGACGCCCTGGGCCAGCAGCTGGTCGCCGGTCCAGATGCTGGAGACCTGCAGAAAGTCGTTCTGGCTCGGCTGCCAGTTGAGGGTCAGGCGGCCGGACACGCTCTCGTCCTCGCGATCGGTCGCGCCGGGAATGCCGGCGGCGTCGATCGACTGGCGGAAGGCGTTGATGCTGGCGTTGTAGCGCAGGGTCGGGTGCAGGGCCCCGTTGGCGACCAGCTCGACGCCGGTCGAGACGCTGGAGCCGAGGTTCTCGGGCCGGGTCAGGAAGACGCCGCCGCCGAGGTCGCTGGTCACCTGGGTGAAGGCGTCCCGGGTGTCGCGATGGTACAGGGTGGCCTGATAGAAGGTCTGCTGCACCCGCTTCTGCCACATGACCTCGAAGGAGTCGGTCTCCTGCGGCAGCAGGTCGGGGTTGCCGGAGCGGCGGTTGAGGCTGTCCTGATATGTCAGGAATGGATTCAGGTCCTGCGGGCCGGGGCGCTGGATGCGCCGGCTGTAGCTGCCGCGCAGGCTCTCGCCCTCGCCGATCATGTACTGCAGGTGCATGCTCGGATAGGCGCGGAAATAGTCGTTGGACGACTGGATGTCGGTTGTCACCTGGTCGAGGTCGATGTCGGCCTGTTCCAGCCGCAGGCCGAACTGGGCCGACAGGTTTTCGCCGAACGGCCGCTCCCAGGTGGCGTAGAGGGCATGGACCGCCTGGTCGACGTGGAATTCGTTGGAGACGACCGGATCGGGGGTCAGGCTGGTCGGCGTCGGCCCGCGCGCCAGAGAACTGTCGAGCTCCAGATTCAGGGCCTGCAGCTCATAGCCCGCGCGCAGCTTTCCACCGTCCGACATCGGGCGGACGTAGGCGCTGGTGATTCCCAGCATGTCCTGGCGGTTCTCGTTTTCGATGTCCTCGTAGAAGGGCGCCGCCGCCGGAATCTGCTGGTCGGCAAAGGTATCGAAGTTGAAGTCGAAGGCGTTGCGATCGAAGCGGACCTCGTTCGACCACTCGTGGCCCTGGTCGTCGAAGCGGCGCAGGATCCGGCCGGTGACGCCCGAGAACTGGCCGGCGAAGCCGCCGTTCGAGGTCCTTCGATAAGCCGCGGCGACGCCGCCCGCGGCGTTGTCCGCCTCATAGAGATCGAGGGCGTCGGCGTTGGTGCTGACGTCCGTGTGCCGAACCTCGGCGACCAGTTGCGTCTTGTCGTCAAGATTGTGCTCTGCCGAGAAGCGCGTGAAGAGGGCGTCGGCCTCGCCGTCGACGTTCTGGGACTGGCGCGCCTCGAGGAACTGGCCGGAGCCGGCGTCGAAGGTCGTACGAAGGCGTTCGATCTGCTGCTCGAAGGCGTCGTGACGCAGGCCAACATCGGCGGTCAGGGTCGTCTTGCCGATCACATGGGCGATATTGCCGCCGATATTCCAGCGGCCGTTGTCGCCGATATTGGCGCGCAGCGAGCCGGTGGTCGTCTGGCCCTGACGCACGGCGTTTGGTTTGGAGATCAGGTTGATGACGCCTCCCGAGCCCTCGGGGCTATAGGCCGCCGACGGATTGGTCATGACCTCGATGCGGGCGTATTGGCTGGCCGGAACCTGCTGCACCATCTGGCCGCGGCTGGGGCCGTTGAACTGGGTCGCGGGCCGTCCATCGATCAGGATGGTGACATTGGCGTCGCCGCGCAGGCTGACGTTGCCGTCGGGATCGACCTCGACCGACGGGATGTTGCGCAGGGCCTCCGCGAGGGTTCCGGTCTGGGCCTGGAGGTCATCCGCGAGGCTGTAGCTGACCGAGTCGATGGAGGTGCGCACGTCGGTGGCGCGGCCCTCGACGACCACGTCCTCGACCTGCGCCTCCTGTTCGGGGGCGGGCTGCTGAGCCGGGGGGGTCTGGGGCGCGGGCGTCGTCTGGGCGAAGGCGGCGCCCGACGAGACGGCGAGAGCTGTTCCGACGAGAAGCATGAATTTGAAGGACATTTTGAGAACCCTCGATTGAGCGCCGCAAGCATGCGTTGGCTTTAAGTTAGACTTAAATACACCCTCGGCGGTTGAACAGTTACATCGCGTTAATTTCATTACGGATTTTTCAGAACTTGACACCTTTTCGCCGTATCCTGACGCAGAGGCCGGGCGGCGACCCGATGGCGCGCGGGTGGGGATGACGCCGAACGAACCGCGGGCTAGCGTTGCGGCCTGATTTTCGGGAGCGTCTTCATGTCGATCCGCCTCACGCGCCGCGCGGCGCTGGTTTCTTCGGCCGCGGCCGGGGTCGCCCTGCCGTCGCTGTCATGGGCCCAGACCGGGCCGGCCCTGGCGGGGGAGGCGCTGGCCGAGGCGGTCGACGCCTATGTGAAACAGGTCATGGCCGCCTTCCCGGACCAGCCGGCGGTGTCGGTGGCGGTGGTCAGGGACGGGACGGCGGTGCTGACGCGCGGCTATGGCGTGCGAGCGATCGGCGGGGCGGCGGTCGACGAGAACACCCATTTCGCCATCGCCTCCAACACCAAGGCGGTGACGGCGGCGGCCCTGGCCATCCTCGTCGACGAGGGCAAGGTGAAATGGGACGCGCCGGTGCGGGCGTATCTGCCCGACTTCGCCCTGTCGAAGCCCGAGCTCAACGACATGGTCACGGTGCGCGACCTGCTCAGCCACCGGATCGGCTTCGGCCTCGGGGCCGGCGACCTGCTGTTCTGGCCCAACAGCGACCGCACCCGGGCGGAGATCATGGCCGCCGTGCCACATGTGCCGATCGAGGACCAATTCCGCACCGCCTACCACTACTGCAACCTGATGTTCGTGGTCGCCGGCGAGGTCGTCGCCGCGGCCTCGGGGATGCCGTGGGAGGCGTTCGTGCAGACGCGCATCCTCGACCCGCTGGGCATGACCGAAACCCTGCCGCTGATGAAGGCGGCGGACCCGGCGACCTCGGCCCTGCCGCACGGGCGGATCGGGCCGCCGCTGCGCTATCAGGGCGAGATGCAGACCATCGGCCAGTCGATCCAGGAGGTGTGGAACTGGAGTTCGGCCGGGGCGGCGGGCGGCTTCGTCACCAACCCGGTCGACTGGGCCAAATGGATCGCGGTGCAGCTGAAGCGCGGCGAACTGCCGGACGGGTCGCGGCTGTATGCCGAGGCGCGCGGAAACGAGATGTGGCGGCCGAACATCATCATCTCCAACTCGGCCGGGCCGACGGCGGAGCTGCCGGGGCGGGCCATCGCCTCGACCTACGCCATGGGCTGGCAGGTGCAGGACTATCGCGGCGAGCGCTTCATCACCCATGGCGGCGGGGCGCCGGGCTATGTCTCGGGCACGGTGCTGCTGCCCGGGCGCGACGCCGGGTTCAGCTATTTCACCAATGCCGAGGAAGGGTTCCTGACCCGGGCCCTGCGCAGCGGCATCGCCGACATCATCATGGGCAAGGTCGACTTCGACTGGATCGCCGACGGGGTCCGGCTGCAGGCCGAGGGCGACGCGAAATCGATCGCGGCGGCGGCGGAGATCGAGGCGAAACAGGCGGCGGGGGCGGCCCCGTCGTTGCCGCTGGCGGCCTATGCCGGGACGTGGCGCGATCCCTGGTACGGCGACATCACGATCGAGCGGCGCGGCGGCGGTCTGTGGCTGGCCTTCAGCCGCACGCCGACACTGCAGGGCCCGCTGGAGGCGTACGACGGCGAGACGATGCGGACCCGGTTCCCCGACCGGCGGGAGGAGGATGCGTTCATCAGCTTCACGCTGGAGAACGGCGCCCCGGCGACGGCGACGATGAAGGCGGTCAGCCCGGACGCCGACTTCAGCTACGACTTCCACGACCTGCGGCTGAGTAAGGTGTGATGATTGCGATCCTCGCTACCGCATTGTTGGCCTCGACATCCGCTTCGGACAGGCTCCACGTTCAGCAGACGAGCGAGGCGATAGTGGTGCAGGCGATGGACGAGCAGCGCTTCTGGGTGATTATGGATCGGGCCGCCGTCCATAAGTCCGACCCGGACCGACAGGTGGCAAGCCTTCGCTCGGAGCTTGAGACGTTGACGGCCGAGGAGGTCCTCGCCTTCCGCAGCGCCTTCGAGGTGCAGTTGGCGCGGGCCTACACCTGGGACCTGTGGGCCGTGGCCTACGTCGCGCATGGCGGCGCGTCTGACGACGGTTTCGAATATTTCCGACGCTGGATGGTCTCCCGGGGGCGGGCCGCCTTCGAGCGGTTGCTGGCCCATCCCGACGACCTGGCCGACATGGTGGCCGCCGATGCTGACGGGGTTCTTGAGTTTGAGGAGATTCTCTACGTCACGGACGAGGTCTGGAGCGAGAGGACCGGCCTTGATCCGGCTGAAATGCCCATCCAGATGGAGTCCACGACATTGGGACGGGAGCCATTGGGCGTTCCGTTCGAGGACGACCCGGACCATCTGGAGCGTCGCGTTCCAAAAACATGGGCGCGGTTCGGCGATCGGCCGCTAGGCTAGAGGGCTCCGGGCGCGAGCGCCCTGCCGCGATCAGCCTACTCCGCCGGCCGTCGCCCGGCTTCGAGGATGGGCATTCCGGCTTCGGTGGGGATGTAGATGACCTCGCGGCCCTGTTTGCCGGCGGTCTCCTCCAGCATATGGATGTAGGACCAGCGCAGGTAGTTTTCCGGGCCGCCGAGGCTTTCGGCCATGATGCGATTGGCCTCGTTGGTGCCGCGGGCGCGGGCGATCTCGGCCTGGGCGGTCAGGGTGGCGGAGTCGAGCGCGGCCTGGGCCTCGAGCACGCGGATTCGGCGGTCCTGCACCGCCTGCTCATAGGCCGCCTTGCCCTGCATCTGCTTGGAATAGACGTTGTAGGTCGGCATGCCGATCAGGGCCGCGGCGGCGACGATGACCACCAGAATGACGGCGCCGATGGTGAGGCTGAAGCCACGCATGAAATATCCCCCTGAATGCGGAAGCGGATCCGCCTCCCGTCAGTCCAGACTCGCCGCAGCGGCGGCGGGGGTCAAGGGTGGGCGGCGGCGCCGTCCGGGGATGCCGGGGCGCGCGGATCCAGCAACACCCCGGCGACCGTGGCGGCCAGCAGGCGCGGGGCCAGCGGCAGGCGGGCGACCTTGCCCAGCACATGGTCGCGCACCCACGGCAGCAGCCGGCCGTCGGCCTGGTAGAAGGGGGTGAAGCCGAGGCTGAGCGCCTGGTACAGCCGCACATGCCAGCGGCGGGCGCGGGCGTAGGCGTTCAGCACCGTCGGCAGGTCGCGGTGGCGGGTCAGGGCGTCGGCGAGGGCGCGGGCGTCGAGCAGGCCCATGTTCACGCCCTGGCCGAGCTGGGGGCTGGTGCAGTGGGCCGCGTCGCCGATCACGGCCAGCCGCTCGCCGACCGGCCGGGCGAGGGTCTGGTGGCCGTAGGACGCCAAGGTCATCTGCTCGCGGTCGGTGACAGCGTCCAGCACCGGCGCCAGCTCGGGCCAGAGACGCAGGCAGTGGTCCTTCCAGACTTCCAGCCCGAGGGCGTGCCAGTCGGGCCAGATTTCGGTCTTCAGGCTCCAGAAGAAGGTCGCCAGCGGCGCGTCGGGGGCGCCGGGCAGGACGCCAGTGGGCAGGACGCCGAGCATGCGGCTGGCGCCGAGATAGACCTGCTGCAGCGCCGTCGGATCGAACGGCGCGCCGGGCCAGGGCACGGTGGTCCACAGGGCGCCCCAGGCGAGGTCGCGCCGGCCGACGCCCATGCCGTAGGCGATGGCCGAGCGCGCCCCCGAGGCGTCGACGACGAGGTTGAACGGCGCGCTGCGGCGACCGGCGCTGTCGACAAGGCGGCCGACGTCGGCGGCGACGATCTCGCGGTCGGTCTCGAAATCGACCCCGGCCTCGACGCAGGCCTCGTACAGGATGGCGAACATGGCGGCGCGATGGATGCCGATGGCCGGGCGCGCGTGTTTCAGATCGCTGTAGCGGACGTCCAGCACGACGCGGCCCCGGCGGGCCTCGCGGCCGAAGATGTGGTCGATGCGCTGGCCGAGGGCCTCGACCCGCGGGGTCAGGCCCAGCCCGTCCAGCACGTGCAGGCCGGTGGGCTGGAGCATAAAGCCGGCGCCGACGGGCCGGGGGGCGGCGAACCGCTCGTGGACCATGACGCGCCGGCCCTGCCGCGCCAGCATCAGGGCGACGGCAAGGCCGGTGGGGCCGGCGCCGACGACAGCGATGTCCGCCGGGCGGGGCCGGCGCGGCGGCGACGGAATGTCGAGCGGGTCCGCGCGAACGCGTCGCGGTTTTCGAGCCTTCGAGACGTCAGTCTCCGATGCGGCCTCCGACGCGGCCGGGATCACCGGCTGGGCCCGCGACTTGCGAGGTTTCGGGCCCGGCGTCTTCGTCACGCGGGGACGAGTTCGATCAGGTCGAGGTTGGACTCATACTGCGGCCACGGCAGGACCAGCCGCCAGCGGCGCTCGCCGATCCGCTCCAGCACGGCGACGAGGTCGCGGTCGGGCCGCTGGCCATAGGAGTTGGCCGCCGGTTCCTCGGCCAGGGCCATGGAGCCCAGCAGCACCATTTGGCGCTCGTCCTCCGGGAACAGCAGGCCCGAGGGGCGCTGGCTGCCGGTCAGCTTGCTGAATTTCAGGCCGGCCGGCGTCTGTTCGATGCGGCAAGCGAACCAGCCGTAGACCACATAACCGAGACCGTCCTCGCCGCCCTGGGAGCCGAGCTTGACGGTGCGGCAGCGATAGTCGCCGGGCGGCGGCGCGACCGGAGAGCGCCCGGCGTCGGGGTCGATCAGGTCACCGGTCGAGGCGAGGTCGCCCGAGCCGCGCTGGCGGTCGGCCTGCTGCAGGGCGAGGGACCAGGCGGCACCCAGTCGG
The DNA here is from genome assembly GCF_046295595.1 of Brevundimonas sp. Lineage (GTDB taxonomy): Bacteria > Pseudomonadota > Alphaproteobacteria > Caulobacterales > Caulobacteraceae > Brevundimonas. The sequence goes on from NZ_JBKBMX010000002.1 coordinate 198,434, forward strand.
GTGTAGCGGTCGCGGTCGCGGGCGGTGACGACGCCGCGCCAGTCGCGCAGGACGGGGCTCGCGTCGGGGCCGCCGGGAACGGGCGGCGGCGGCGGCGGGGGCGTGGCGCAGGCGGCGATCGTGGCGGCGGCGAGGGCGATGAGAATCGACGGCCGGAACAGGCGAGGCATGCGGCGCTCCCGTAGGGTCAAGGCCCGTCACGCCTCATGGGGAGAGGCCGGCGGGCGTCCGTGAACGTACAGACGCCCCTTGGACCCGGACCGGCGCGCGAGGTCAAGCGCGTCGGGCCACAGGGCGGGCGGTCGTCAGCCTTCGTCGGCCGGGACCTCGGCCTTGCGGCGCGGCGCGCGGCGTTTGGGCGCGGGGGCCTCGCCCTCGCCGCCCCCGGTCGGACCGTCGGTCGTCGTGGCGGTCGGGCGGGTCAGGAAGCCGGGCAGGGCGGTCGGGGCCTCTTCGACGGCGGCGTCCGACTCCTCGCGACGCGGGCGGCGCGCGCGGGGCGTCCGTTCGGCCTTGGGCGCGGCCGGTTCGGCGTCGCGGCTGTCGTTCGACGTCTCGGCGACGGGGGCGTCATCGGCGGTCGGGGCGGCGTCGGTCTGGTCGCCCTCGCCGCGCTCGTTCTGGAAGCGCAGATTGCGCTCCTGCTGCCGGCGCTCCCAGCGCTCGCGGCGGGTCTCGCGGCGGCCGCCTTCGCCGGCGGCGCCCTCAGCGCCCTCGGCGCGCGGAGCCTGGTCGCGCGGCTCGCGCGGCTGGTCGTCGCGGTCGCGCCATTCGCGGCGCGGCTGGTCGGCCTGACGGTCGTTCGGGCGGTCGTTCTGGCGATCGTACGAGCCGCCGTTCTGACGCTCGCCGTTCTGACGTTCCTCGTTGTCGCGCTGACGCGCCTCGGCGGCGGCGACCCGGTCGGCCTCGGCCTTTTCGGCGGCCATGATGGCGGCGGCCTGGGCCCCGGTCTCGTCCTCGAAATCGATGTCGAAGCCCTGGCCGGCCAGTTCGCGCTGGGCGATCTCGGACACCGGGCGCGAGGGCTGCAAGGCGCGCAGGACGCGGAAATAGTGTTCGGCGTGCTGGGTGTAGTTCTCCGCCAGCACCCGGTCGCCGGCGGCCGAGGCGTCGCGCGCCAGCTGCATGTAGCGCTCATAGACGGTCTGGGCGTTGCCGCGGACCTTGATGTTCTCGGGCCCTTGCGAGTCCCACGAACGGTTCGGGTTGGTGGCGTTGGCGTTGTTGTTTCCGCCGCCGCTGCCGGGCTTTCTGTTGCGTCCGCGCTGACGCTTCATGCCCTTGAAATCTCTCATCGGACGCTCGTGCTTTGTATAAGGGACGGTCGGGGGCGTGGGCCGCCGGCGCTGTCCGTCTGGTCGTTCCGCTTCGTTCCGGGGCCAATCCCCGCTGACGATGTGATCGGAAATCCGTTGTCGGCCCGTGGTCCGCCTGACCGAATGATCAGACCGTCACTGTCCCGGGCGCGCGTGGATGGGCCTGAAGCGGTCCAAGGCGTGCGTTTTGGGTGGGAGACAGACGAAGACTTAGCCTGTGCGCGGGCGGTTTCCAAGGGGTTTGTTTGGGCGCGCGGACGCGCCCGGCTACATCTTCGGGACGGGGTTGGTCCGCGGGTCGGGGCCGTTGGTGACGACGCGGTCGCGGTCGGACAGGTCCTTGACGACGATGACGTGCTCGAAGCCCGCCGCCTCGAACAGGGCCTTGACCTGCGGGCCCTGGTCCCAGCCGATCTCGACCGCGAACAGGCCGTCGGGACGCAGGATGCGGCGGATCTCGGGGGCCAGTTCGCGATAGGCCTGCAGACCGTCGGGGCCGCCGTCGAGCGCCAGATGCGGGTCGTGGTCGCGCACCTCGGGGTCGAGGCCGGGGATGTCGCCGGACGGGATGTAGGGCGGGTTGGAGACGACGACGTCGAAGCTGTGGTCGCCGAATCCGGCGGCCCATTCGGTGCGCAGGAAGGTCGCCCGGTTGTCGAGCTCGAGGTTGGTCGCGTTCTCCTTGGCCACGGCGAGGGCCTCGAACGAGATGTCGGTGCCGACGCCGCGCGCGCCGAATCGCTCGGCGAGGGTCGCCAGCAGGATGGCGCCCGAGCCGGTGCCGAGATCGATCATCTCGAAGGCCTTGTTGGGCGGATAGGCCAGCAGCACGACGTCGAGGATGGCCTCGGTGTCGGGGCGGGGGCTGAGCACGTCGGGGGTGACGTTCAGCATGATCTTCCAGAAGCCCTTCTTGCCGAGGATGCGCGACACCGGCTCGCGGCGGAGGCGGCGTTCGACGAAGCCGTCGAGCGCGGACTGCTGCTCCGGCGTCACGGCGCGGTAGGGATCGGTCAGGATGTCGGTGCGCGAGCAGCCGGCGGCGACCTCGAGCAACAGGCGGGCGTCGATCGAAGGGCTGTCGATGCGGCCGGCCTTGAGGGTCGCGGCGGCGGCCTTCCAGGCGGTCAGCAGGGTCGGGCCAGAGGGGGTTTCTGCGGCGGCGTCGGTCATGCTCTGGCCTTGGCGCGGCTTTGCGCGGATATCAAGCGCGACGGCGCCGGAACGCCGTCGGGATGGAGCCGTTGTGGCCAGGATGCAGAAGCGGTCTGAAGCAAGGGGCGGCCTCGGGCTGTGGGGTCTGATCGGCTCGGTGGCCGGCGGGCTGGCGGCCGGGGCCGGGGCGGCGCACCTGCTGTACCGGCACGGGCACAACTACGGCATCGAGCTGCGGCGTCAGCGGCCCGAGCCGATCCCGCCGCGCGCGCCGACGCCCGAGGATTTCGAGGCGAAGGAGCCCGGCCGCGGCCGGTTGGCGCAGCGGCCGGAGCATATTCCGCACAAGGGCTGGGTCGATATCTTCTGGCGCGTCGGGGCGTCCTATTTCGGCGACCGGGTCGGCTTCGTGGCCGGGGGCGTGACCTTCTTCGTCGTGCTGTCGCTGTTCCCGACGCTGGCCGCCTTCGTCACCCTGTACGGCCTGTTCGCCGATCCGGCCGACGCCTGGGGGCGGCTGCAGTTCCTCTATTCGGTGCTGCCCTCCCCGGTGGCGCAGTTTCTCGGCGGCGAGATGCAGCGGCTGGCGGAGAACGCCACCACCACCCTGACCTTCACCCTGGTCTGGACCCTGGCCCTGTCGCTGTGGACGGCCAATGGCGCGATCAAGGTGCTCTTCTACGGCCTCAACATCGCCTATCACGAGGTCGAGCAGCGCAATCTGATCAGATACAATCTCATCTGCATGGCCTTCACCGTGTCGGGCCTGCTCAGCATCCTGCTGGCGGCGGGCCTGATCGTCGGCGTGCCGGTGGTGATGGGGGTGTTCGGCCTGGCCGAGGAGTGGGCCTACCTCGCGCCGCTGCGCTGGCCGGTTCTCGGCGTCGTCTATGTCGCCGCCCTGACCGTGATCTATCGCTTCGGGCCGTGCCGGGCGCGGGCGCGCTGGCGCTGGCTGACGCCGGGGGCGATGTTCGCCGCCCTGCTGAGCGTGATCCTCTCGCTGCTGTTCAGCTGGTATCTGCAGAATTTCGTGCGCACGGCCTCGTACGGCCCGCTGGCGGCGATGATGGGCTTCCTGCTGTGGACCTGGCTGAGCGTGCAGATCATCCTGATGGGGGCCGAGCTGAACGCCGAGGTCGAGCACCAGACGGCGATCGACACCACCACCGGCGACCAACGCCCGATCGGCGAACGGGGCGCGGTGGTGGCCGATACGGTCGGGCCGCGGCGGGGCAATCCGGCGGCGCTGGCCTTCACCCTCAAACACGCCGAGGCCCTGTCCGACCGGCTGTTGAAGCGGCGCATCCGGCGCAGTTGAGGCGGTCGTTGGCGCTTCGCCAACGGACGGGCGTGGTCATTCACGAACGGGAGGCGGCGCTCTCCGCATCCGGCGTGGCGGCGGCGGCGGGGGGGGCGGCACGGTCGGGGCCTGAGAGGTCCGGTGGTCGGGCCTCTCCCGTTCGAGAGACCGCTGATGACCCGCCTGCCCCTGATCGCCCTCGCCGCCCTCGCCCTGCTGGCCCCGGCCGGGACCGCCCTCGCCCAGAGTCCGTCCGGGGGCGCGCCCGAGAGCTCCATAACCCTGACGTTCGAAACCGGCGCGCAAACCGGCGCGGTGATGGTCGCCCTGTATGATTCCGAGGCCGGCTACGCCTCAGACCGGGGCGTCGGCCAGCGGAGGCTGGACGTCGCCGCCGGCGAGCGGACGGCGACCTTCGACAACCTGCCCGCCGGCGACTACGCGGCCAAGGCCTTCCACGACGTCAACGGCGACGGCGAGATGAATTTCAATCCGTTCGGCCTGCCGGTCGAGCCCTACGCCTTCTCCAACAACGCCGTCGGCAACATGGGCCCGGCGAGCTGGGCGCGCGCGCGTTTCACCGTCTCGGGCGCGACCGCCCAGACCATCAGCATTCGCTGAGCGGCCTACCGCTCGCCGCGCGGCGGCTCGCTGCCTGAGGCCGCGCCGACATTCCTCTCAGGAGACCGCCGTGATCCCTTCCCGCCGCCAATTCCTGATGGGCGCCGCGGCCCTCTCGGCCGCCGTCGTCACCCCCGAGACCGTCCGCGCCATGGCCGCCCAGGAGGCCGCCGCCGACTGGGCCCTGGCCACCGCCGATCTCGAGGCCGATGTCGCGCCCCGGACCATGCGGCTGGTGCATGGCCGGGTTCCGGCCGGGCTGGCGGGGACGCTGTTCCGCAACGGGCCGGGCAAGTTCCGGCGGCCGGGCGGCAGCGCCACCCACTGGTTCGACGGCGACGGCCTGATGCGGGCCTTCCGCGTCGCCGACGGGAAGGCGACGCTGGAGGCGCGGTTCGCCGATACGCCGCGCCGTCGCCACGAGAGCGCCATCGGGGCGGTCGTGACGCCGGGCTTCGGCACGGCCGGCGACGCCCGCGCCCGGGTCGGTTCCAATGACGACGCCAACGCCGCCAACACCGCCGTCATGACCGCCGGCGACGAGGTCTGGGCCCTGTGGGAGGGCGGCTCGCCGATGGCCATGTCGGCGGCCGACCTTTCGACCCGCCGCTTCGTCACCCTGAGGGACGATCTCAAGGGCATGCCATTCCAGGCCCATCCCCGCTACGACCCCGACGGCACGATCTGGAACATCGGCCTCAACGGCGGCAAGGCCGTCGTGTGGCGGCTGAACCCGAACCGCGGCCTGCGAACGGCCGAGGTCATCGACCTGCCGCGGGCCAGCTATATGCACGACTTCACCGCCACCGCGCGGCATCTGATCCTGGTGTTGCAGCCGTGGGTGTTCGACCACAGCGGCATGCCCTACGCCTCGCAGTTCGCCTGGCGGCCGGAACTGGGAACCCAGGTGCTGGTGATCGACAAGGCCGACCTGTCGCGGCGGCGGATCTTCGAACTGCCGGCCTTCAGCTATTTCCATCTCGGCGACGCCTGGGAGGAGGCTTCGGGCACGATCCGCTTCGATGTCGCGGCCGGCAAGGACGTCGCCTTCGCGGTCGAGGGCGCCCGGGTGCTGGTCGAACAGCGCGGGACCGTGCCGGGCGAGCCGGCGGTGCTGTCGTTGGTCACCCTGCACGCCGACGGTCGGGCGGAGATGGTCGGGTCGGGCGTCACGGGGGAGTTCCCCAAGGGCGATCCGCGCCGGGCCGGCCTGCCGCGCCGGCTGACGGCCCATGTCGCCGGCGAGACGTCCGGACGGCCGCTGCCGACCGGCTGGGCGGTGCACGACTGGGAGACCGGGCGGTCCGACGCCTTCCACTTCGGCGAGCGTCAGATCACCGAGGAGGCGCTGTTCGTGCCCAGGCCCGGGCGGTCGGGCGAGGCCGAGGCTTGGCTGGTGGCGCCGTCGATCAACCTCGCCGAGGGGGTGACGGAGCTGCATGTGTTCGAGGCCGGCCGCGTGGCGGACGGGCCGGTGGCGACCTGGCGGGCCGACGTCGCCCTGCCGGCCGGCTTCCACGGATGCTGGGCCGGCCAGCACCGGACCGGCTAGTACCAGCCGGCCTCGCGCAGGGCCCGGGCGTAGCGGCGGCTGACCGGGGCGACGAGGCCGCCCTCGAGGGTCAGGGCGGCGCGGCCGTCGCCGCGGGTGGCGTCGCGCACGGCGTCGCGGGCGACCCACCAGCTGCGGTGGGTGCGGGCGCCCTCCAGTCCCTCCAGCTCCGCCACGGCGTCGGACAGCCGCATCAGGATCAGGTCCGAGCCGCGGTCGGTGTGCAGGCGCAGATAGTGGTCCTCGGCCTGGACGGCGTGCAGGGTGGCGCCGCGCAGCTTCGGCGGCAGGCGGTCGAGGAAGCGGGCCGGGGCGGTCCCGCCGGCGCCGGCGTGGGTCTGGACCGGGACGGCGCGGCCCATGAAGACGTTGACGGCGCTGAGGGCGACGGTGACGACCAACACGGGTCCGATGAAGCCGAAAATCCGTCCGGGCGGATAGATCCGGCCTTCGAAGACCAAGCCGGTGAACAGCCAGACCAGCACCACCACCGGCCCGGCAATGGCGGCCGACAGGGCGGCCACCGTCAGCCATGGCCGCTCATCCGGGTCGACCCGGCCCTCGACCAGTCGGGAGCACAGCTGCCCCCAGACGGCGCCAGCGAGGATCAGCGGCGCCCAGTAGGCGAAGCGCAGCCACAGCGGCACGCCGATGGTGCCGAAGGCGCCAGTCAGGGCGAGCAGTGCGGCCGCGCCGAGCGCCACCCCGATGTTCCGGTCGAGGCGGAAGCGGCGCCAGTCGGGCGGGCCCGGCGCCGGCGAGTCGTTGGACCCCGCCATCACTCGGGCCGACTCCCGGGGCCGCAGACGGCGCGGAAGCCGGCGGCGGCGAAGCGGACCATATATTCGCCGGCGGTGTCGAGATCGCCCGAGCGGCAGAGGCCGCCCGACAGGCGGTCGAGCCGGCCGGTCTCGCCCAGCGTCAGGGTCAGGGCCCCGGACAGGTTGTGATAGCTCCAGTACAGGTCCTGCTCGCGTGCCTCGGGCAGGACGCGCCGGATCAGCTCGATCAACCGCCGTGCCGTGGGGTCGAAATAGCGCGTCATGATCTCGCCGCCGAACATCGGATTGGCATTGGTCTGGGCCACCAGGGCGGCGTAGTGCTTCCACCCCGGCCCACCCTTCATCGCCCATTCGAACGGCGAGTGCAGGAAGGCGGCGAGCAGACCCTCCAGCGTCATGTCCGCGCCGGCGGTCTCGGCGTAGCGATTGATGGCGTTGACCCGGTCGCTGTTCCAGACCTCGGCCCGGCGCAGGAAGACGGCGTCGAACAGGGCCCGCTTGGCGCCGAAATAATAGTGGACCAAGGCGGTGTCGACGCCGGCCTCGCGCGCCACCTCGCGGATGGTGACGCCGTAGAAGCCGTGTTTCGAGAACAGGTCCTCGGCGGCGTCGAGGATCGACTCGCGGGTGTCGCCGGACCCGTCGGCGCGCTTTTTCGACGGTCGTCCCCGGCGCGTGGGCGTGGCGGCGGCTGCGGGGGCGTCGGGCTTGGTCATGGCGCAAGCTAGGCCGCGTCAGGCCGTCATGGCAACGGCGCCACAGTCCGCTTTCTCGCCGCCGCCGCGACAAGCGCCGCCGTTTGACAGCCGACCGAAAACGGTTACGTTCCCGGAAAATCATTGAACGCTGAATAAATAAAGCGTCGCGACCGGAAACACAGGAATTGGGGCTTCACATGAACCGTTATATCAAGACCGCTTTGCTGGCAGGCGCCGCCTGGAGCGCGCTCTCCACCCTGGCCATGGCGCAGGATGCGCCGCCGCAAGCCGAACAGGCCTCCGCCGTCGACGACGTCATCGTGACCGCGCGCCGCCGCGAAGAGACCCTGAAGGACGTACCGGTCGCCGTCAGCGCCTACAGCGCGGAGCGGCTGGCGGCCGTCGGCGCCATGGACATCACCGAACTGACCCGGACGACGCCGAGCCTGACCCTTCAGGCCGCTCGCGGGGCCAACTCGACGCTGATCTCGTTCATCCGCGGCGTCGGCCAACAGGACCCGCTGTGGGGGTTTGATCCCGGCGTCGGCCTGTACATTGACGACGTCTACGTGGCCCGGCCGCAGGCCGCCGTGCTCGACATCTTCGACATCGAACGCATCGAGGTGTTGCGCGGTCCGCAGGGCACGCTCTACGGCCGCAACACCATCGGCGGAGCGATCAAATACGTCACCGGCCGCATCGGCCAGGAGGCCGAGGGCGAGTTCCGCATGTCCTACGGCAGCTATGACCAGCGCGACGTCGTCGTCTCGGGGTCGGCCCCGGTCAGCGACACCGTCTCGGTCTCCGCCGCGCTCGGACGCTACCTGCGCGACGGTTACGGGCAGAACCTCAACACCGGAGCCGAACACTACAACAAGGACGTGATGGCCCTGCGCGCCAGCGTCGAATGGGCCCCGACCGACGCCCTGTTCTTCCGCCTGTCCGGCGATACCCTCGCGGATGATTCCAACCCCCGTCACGGCTATCGTGAGATCGCGCCCAGCCCCGGCAGCGTCTACGACACCAACGCCGGGGCGGGCGACCGCAACAAGGTCAGGACCTCGGGCCTGTCGCTGCTCGGCGAGTGGAACGCCAGCGACACCCTGACCTTCAAGTCGATCACCGCCTGGCGCGAGGGCGAGACGCTCGGCCCGATCGATTTCGACAACCTGCCCGCGCCCCTGCTGGACATCCCCGCCTTCTATGAGGACCACCAGTTCAGCCAGGAGTTCCAGGCCCTGTTCGAGGGCGAACGCTGGCAGGGCGTGGCCGGCGTCTACTATATGGACGCCTATGCCGCGGGCGCCTTCGACACGGTGGTTGGCGGGGCCAATCTGACCACCCTGACCTCCGGCTCGGTGGTGACCGAGAGCTTCGCCGTGTTCGGGGACTTTAGCTATGACCTGACCGACCGCCTGTCGGCCTCGGTCGGCGGTCGCTGGACCAAGGACGAGAAGACCGGCGAGGTCTTCCGCCAGCGCTATCTCGGCATCCGCAGCCCGGTCTTCGGCAATGCGGGCGCCATCGCCTTCGAAGCGCCGCGCACCGACTACGAGGACACCCGGACGTTTGAAGAATTCACCCCCCGGGTCAGCGTCACCTACAAGATGTCGCCGGACCTCACGACGTACGCCTCGTACGGTCGCGGCTTCAAATCGGGCGGCTTCGACATGCGCGGCGACTCGGTGGCCTATCCGGCCACCGACGAGGGCTATGATTCCGAGATCGTCGACACCTTCGAAATCGGCCTGAAGGGCTCGTTGCTCGACAATCGCTTCAACTTCGCCACGGCGATCTTCGACTCGACCTACGAGGACATGCAGATCACCACCCAGTATCCGACGACGACGCCGGGCGTGGTGGCTTCGGTGGTCGACAACGTCGGCCAGGCCTCGATCCGCGGCTGGGAGCTGGAATCCTCGATGCGGTTCACCGACAACTTCGCCGCCAACCTCATGCTGAGCTACATCGACGCCCAGTTCGACGAATATCTCGGTTACGTCCCGAGTGGCCCGCTGAATACCAGCTGCCCCACCCTCGCGGGCTGCGTGATTGATCTGTCGGATTCCCGCGACTTCCAGAACACGCCAGAGTGGACCGGTTCAGCCGGATTCACCTACACCCACTGGCTGGGCAACGGCTCCAGGATCGCCTTCACCCCCAGCGCCGCCTACCGCGGCGCGTACCAGCTGTTCGAGTCGGCGCAGCCGATCCTCGACCAGGAGTCTTACTGGTTGCTGGACGCGAGCGTGGTCTGGACCTCGTCAGACGAACGCTACACCTTCGGCGTGCACGGCAAGAATCTGAGCGACGAGCGTTACCGCGTCGGCGGCTATGACTTCAGCTCGTTCGGGGCCCTGACTGGCGACGCCGTGATCGGCTTCTACGGCGCGCCGAAGACGGTCACCGCGACGCTTACCGCGCGGTTCTGATCCGCCGACCGAACACGAAAAGGCGGCGGTTCTGACGAGCCGCCGCCTTTTTCTTTGCAGTCGAGTCCGGGGCGGCTACCGTCCGCCGAAACGTCGAGGGAAACGCCATGACCGATACGGCCGCCGCCGCGCCCGTCCGCCCGGGCTACAGCTACTATGTCCTGGCGATCCTGATCCTCGTCTACATGCTGAATTTCCTGGACCGCCAGATCATCGGCATCCTCGCCGCCCCGCTCAAGGAGGAGTTCGGCCTGTCGGACAGCCAGTTCGGCCTGCTGGGTGGCATCGCCTTCGCCTCGGTGTATTCGACCCTCGCCATTCCGCTGGCCTGGCTGGCCGACCGCTTCAGCCGGGTGTGGATCATGACCGGGGCGCTGGCGGTGTGGAGCGGCTTCACCGCCCTGTGCGGCGTGGCCACCTCCTTCACCCAGCTGTTCCTGTTCCGCATGGGCGTCGGCGTCGGCGAGGCCGGGGGCGTGGCCCCGGCCTATTCGCTGATCGCCGACTATTTCCCGCCCAGCCAGCGGGCGCGCGCCCTTGCCGCCTTCGCCTTCGGCATTCCGCTGGGCACGGCGGCGGGGACGCTGGTTGGCGGCCTGCTGGCGGCGACCTATGGCTGGCGCACCGCCTTCATCGCCGTCGGACTGATCGGCGTGCTGCTGGCCCCCGTGCTGCTGCTGACGGTCAAGAACCCGACGCGCGGCGGGACCGACGCGCTGAAGACCGAGGCCGAGCTGGCGAAGATCGCCGCCGCGCCGGTGGTCGGCTCCGGCAACACCGGCCGGATCGCCGCCCTGATCATGCTGGGTCTCGGGGCGGCCTGCCTGACCCTCGCGGCGCTGAATCATTTCGCCGGGCTGGCGCTGGGCAACGCCCCGGTGCTGGCCTTCGGCGGCCTGCTGGCGGTGGTCATCGGCGTCTCGCTGATGATCGCCCGCCGCACCGCCTCGGCGGTGATTCCCAAGCCCAGCTTCTGGCTGCTGGCGCTGGGCGCGGCCTCGTCCTCGGTGTGCGGCTATGGCGTCGCCGGCTGGCTGCCGCTGTTCTTCATGCGCAGCTTCGGCCTGAGCCTGTCGCAGACCAGCTGGTACTACGCCGGCATCGCCCTGATCGGCGGCACGCTCGGTATCTGGATGGGCGGGGCCATCGCCGACAAGCTGTCGAAGCGCGGCAAGGGGGCCTATCCGCTGACCCCGGCGATCGCCTTCCTGATCTCGGCCCCGATGTTCATCCTGGCGATGAATTCGCCGTGGCTGATCGGGCTGATCTTCCCCGGCGGCGGCACCAATGCCCAGCAGCTGATCGTCGCCTTCCTGATCTTCCTGATCCCGACCGGGCTGAACCTGGCCTGGCTGGGACCGATCACTGCCTCGGTCCAGCATCTGGTCCCGGCGCCGATGCGCTCGACCGCCTCGGCCCTGTTCCTGCTGATCAACAACCTGCTCGGGATCGCCGTCGGCTTCTACTATTTCGGCTGGATGAGCGACCTGTTGGCGCCGCGCTTCGGCGACGAGAGCCTGCGCTGGGCGATCTACACCGGCATGGGCTTCTACCTGCTGGCGGCGGTGCTTCTCATCGGCGCGTCGCGGACGCTGAAGAAGGATTGGGTCGACTAAAGGCGGGGCCCGTTCTTCGGACCACGGTTGCACCCGCGAACGGGCGGGTTCTATAAGCACGCCGACTCTCCTCCCAAGGCGGCATGCATGAACATTCACGAGTATCAGGCCAAACAGGTCCTGAAGGGCTTCGGCGCACCGGTCGCGGCTGGCGTGGCCATCACCTCGGTCGACCAGGCCGAAGCGGCGGCGAAGCAGCTGCCCGGACCCCTGTATGTCGTGAAATCGCAGATCCACGCGGGCGGTCGCGGCAAGGGCAAGTTCAAGGAACTGGGCCCCGACGGCAAGGGCGGCGTTCGCCTCGCCCGCTCGATCGAAGAGGTCGTGGCCCATGCGAAGGAAATGCTGGGCGCCACCCTGGTAACCGCCCAGACCGGCGAGGCCGGCAAACAGGTCAACCGCCTCTATATCGAGGACGGCGCCGACATCGACCGCGAACTGTATTGCTCGCTGCTGGTCGACCGTCAGTACGGCCGCATCGCCTTCGTCGTCTCGACCGAGGGCGGCATGGACATCGAGGCGGTCGCCCATGACACGCCCGAGAAGATCCAGACCATCGTCATCGACCCGGCCAGCGGCGTGACCGAAGCCGACGTGGCCAAGATCAACGCCGCCTTCCAGCTGGACGGCGCGGCGGCCGAGGACGGCAAGACCCTGTTCCCGATCCTCTACAAGGCCTTCGTCGACACCGACATGGCCATGCTGGAGGTCAATCCGCTGATCGTCATGACCGACGGCCACCTGCGGGTGCTGGACGCCAAGGTCAGCTTCGACGGCAACGCCCTGTTCCGCCACGCGGACATCAAGGAACTGCGCGACGAGACCGAGGAAGACGCCAAGGAGATCGAGGCCTCCAAGTGGGACCTCGCCTACATCTCGCTGGACGGCAACATCGGCTGCATGGTCAACGGCGCCGGCCTGGCCATGGCGACCATGGACATCATCAAGCTGTACGGAAAAGAGCCCGCCAACTTCTGCGACGTCGGCGGCGGCGCCTCGAAGGAAAAGGTGGCGGCGGCGTTCAAGATCATCACCGCCGACCCGGCCGTCCAGGGCATCCTGGTCAACATCTTCGGCGGCATCATGAAGTGCGACGTCATCGCCGAGGGCGTGGTCGCGGCCGTCAAGGAAGTGGGCCTGAAGGTGCCGCTGGTCGTCCGTCTGGAAGGCACCAATGTTGAACTGGGCAAGAAGATTCTGAACGAGTCGGGTCTGGCCATCACCAGCGCCGACGACCTCGACGACGCCGCCCAGAAGATCGTCGCGGCGGTCGGCTGAAGCTCCGGCTTCGCCACCGACCGTCCCGCTGACCGAATAATCAGAGCAGACTCATGTCCATCCTCGTCGACAAGACCACCAAGATTATCGTCCAGGGCCTGACCGGCAAGACCGGCGGCTTCCACACCGAACAGGCGCTGGCCTATCACGGCACCCAGATGGTCGGCGGTGTGCACCCGACCAAGGGCGGCCAGACCTGGACCGGTTCGGGCGGCGAGAGCCTGCCAATCTACGCCTCGGTCGCCGAAGCCCGCGACGCCACGGGCGCCAACGCCTCGGTCATCTATGTGCCGCCGGCGGGCGCCGCCGACGCCATCATCGAGGCCATCGAGGCCGAGATCCCCTTCATCACCTGCATCACCGAAGGCATTCCGGTGCTGGACATGGTGCGCGTCAAGCGCCGGCTCGAGGGTTCGAAGTCGCGCCTGCTGGGCCCCAACTGCCCGGGCATCATGACGCCGGACGAGTGCAAGATCGGCATCATGCCCGGCTCGATCTTCAAGAAGGGCAATGTCGGCATCGTCTCGCGCTCGGGCACCCTGACCTATGAGGCGGTGTTCCAGACGACCAACGAGGGTCTCGGCCAGACCACGGCCGTCGGCATCGGCGGCGACCCGGTCAAGGGCACGGAGTTCATCGACGTGCTGGAGCTGTTCCTCGCCGACCCAGAGACCCAGTCGATCGTCATGATCGGCGAGATCGGCGGCGGGGCCGAGGAGGACGCGGCCCAGTTCCTGATCGACGAGGCGAAGAAGGGCCGCTCCAAGCCGATGGTCGGCTTCATCGCCGGCCGCACCGCGCCCAAGGGCCGCACCATGGGTCACGCCGGGGCCGTCGTCTCGGGCGGCAAGGGCGATGCGGAGTCCAAGATCGCCGCCATGCAGGAGGCCGGCATCACTGTCTCGCCGTCCCCGGCCCGACTGGGCGCGACCCTCGTGGAAGTCCTCAAGGGCTAGGTCGGCGGCGGCTTTCGGGCCGCTGGCAGCCGCCGGAAACGGCGGCTGTGATGTCCCACCTATGGGGCACGGAGGCGCGAAAATTCATCGAATTCGAGACAATTTCCGCCCTTTCGCCCCCATTCGGTCATGACCCATAAGGAAACAGCGCCTATATCAGCAGCGCTGGCTCCGCGCGGATGTGCGCGCGCCGCCCCAGGGACGCGACGAGAACAATGGCGGACGATGCCGGTCGGCTGAATCAGGTCTTTGCCGAGACCAGCTTCCTGTATGGCTCGAACGCCTCGTTCATCGAGGACCTGCACGGCAAATGGGCCGCCGATCCGGCGTCTGTTTCAGCCGAATGGCGCGCCTTCTTCGACCAGCTGCGCGACACGGCCGAGACGGTGATCGCCGCCGGCGGCGCCGGCGGCTGGGGCCGGTCGAACGCCTCGGAGCCCAGTGAGTCCGCCGCCGTGTTCGACGGCCGCTGGCCGGCCGCCAAGCCCGACCCGAAGAAGCCGGGCGCCGCGCCGGCGGCGAAGGCTGACGCCGCCCCGGACGCCGGCGTCTCCAGCGAGGCCATCCGCGCCGCCGCCCATGACTCGATCCGCGCCCTGATGCTGATCCGCAGCTATCGTGTGCGTGGGCATCTGCAGGCGACGCTGGACCCGCTGGGCATCGAGCCGCCCACCGACAACCCCGAGCTGACGCCGGAATTCTACGGCTTCTCGGAAGCCGATCTGGACCGGCCGATCTATCTGGACGGCGTGCTGGGACTGCAGACCGGCACGATCCGCGAGGTGCTGGCGATCCTCAAGCGCACCTACTGCGGCCATATCGGCATCCAGTTCATGCATATCGCCGAGCCGGAGGAGAAGAACTGGCTGCAGGCCCGCTTCGAGGGCCCCGACAAGTTCGAGCAGAACGCCTTCACCAAGGAAGGCAAGCTGGCGATCCTCAACAAGCTGATCGAGGCCGAGGGCTTCGAGCGCTTCTTGCACAAACGCTTCCCCGGCACCAAGCGGTTCGGCCTCGACGGCGGCGAGGCCATGGTTCCGGCGCTGGAGCAGATCATCAAGCGCGGCGGCGCCTTGGGCGTCGACGAGATCGTGCTGGGCATGGCCCACCGCGGCCGGCTGAACACCCTCGCGGCGGTGATGGGCAAGCCCTATCGCGCCATCTTCCACGAGTTCCAGGGCGGCTCGACCGTGCCGAGCGACATCGAGGGCTCGGGCGACGTCAAATACCATATGGGGGCCAGTTCGGACCGTTCGTTCGACGGCAACAACGTCCACCTGTCGCTGACGGCGAACCCGTCGCACCTCGAGATCGTCAATCCGGTGGTGCTGGGCAAGGCGCGGGCGAAACAGGCGTTCGACATCCGCGAGGCCAATGTCGGCAAGCCCGAGGAGCAGTGGGCGCTGGACCGCAGCAAGGTCGTGCCGCTGCTGATCCACGGCGACGCCGCCTTCGCCGGCCAGGGCGTGGTCGCCGAATGCTTCGCCCTGATGGGGCTGAAGGGCTACCGCACCGGCGGGACGATCCATTTCGTCGTCAACAACCAGATCGGCTTCACCACCAGCCCGCGCAACTCGCGCAGCTCGCCCTATCCGTCCGACGTGGCGCTGATGGTCCAGGCGCCGATCTTCCACGTCAACGGCGACGATCCGGAAGCCGTGGTCTTCGCTGCCAAGGTGGCGACCGAGTTCCGGCAGAAATTCCACAAAGACGTGGTGGTGGACATGTTCTGCTACCGCCGCTTCGGCCACAACGAGGGCGACGACCCGACCTTCACCCAGCCGCTGATGTATTCGAAGATCCGCGCCCTGCCGTCGACGCGCGAGATCTACACCGAACGCCTGATCGCCGAGGGCGTCACCAGCCAGGCCGAGGTCGACGCCGAGGTGGCCCGGTTCGAGGCCTTCCTCGACGCCGAGTTCGAGGCCGGCAAGACCTTCGAGGCCAAGAAGGCCGACTGGATGGACGGTCAGTGGACCGGCATCGGCCAGCCCGACGGCGAGGAGCGCCGCGGCGAGACCTCGGTGCCCGCGGCCAAGCTGCTTGGCCTCGGCCACCGCCTGACCACGCTGCCCAACGACGTCGACGTGCACAAGACGCTGAGGCGCGTCATGGACGGCCGGCGCGAGATGATCACGACCGGCGAGAACATCGACTGGGCCACGGCCGAGAGCCTGGCCTTCGCCTCGCTGCTGGACGAGGGTTTCCCGGTGCGCCTGTCGGGCCAGGACTCGGTGCGCGGCACCTTCTCCCAGCGCCATTCGGGCATCGTCGACCAGACCACCGAGGCCCGCTATGTGCCGCTCAACAACCTGTCCGCCGACCAGGCCCAGTTCGAGGTCATCGACTCGGCCCTGTCGGAAGAGGCGGTGCTGGGCTTCGAATACGGCTACGCCCTGACCGACCCCAACACTCTGGTCATGTGGGAAGCCCAGTTCGGCGACTTCGTGAACGGCGCCCAGGTGGTGATCGACCAGTTCATTACCTCGGGCGAGCGCAAATGGCTGCGCATGTGCGGCCTGACCATGCTGCTGCCGCACGGCTACGAGGGGCAGGGGCCCGAGCACTCCTCGGCGCGCCTCGAGCGGTTCCTGCAGCAGTGCGCCGAGGACAATATCCAGGTCGCCAACTGCACCACCCCAGCCAACTATTTCCACATCCTGCGTCGCCAGATGCACCGGCCGTTCCGCAAGCCGCTGATCATCATGACGCCCAAGAGCCTGCTGCGGCACAAGAAGGCGGTCTCGACCATCGCCGACATGGCCGAGGGCAGCTCGTTCCACCGCATCCTGCACGACGACGCCCAGACGCGGCCCGAGGTCGCCGGGATCACCATCAAGGCCGACAGGGACATCCGCCGCGTCGTGCTGTGCTCGGGCAAGGTCTATTACGACCTGCTGGAGCGCCGCGAGCGCGACCAGACCGACGACGTCTATCTGATGCGGATGGAGCAGTTCTATCCGTGGCCGATGAAGTCGCTGATGACCGAACTGGCCCGTTTCCCCAACGCCGAACTGGTCTGGTGCCAGGAAGAACCCAAGAACATGGGCGGCTGGACCTTCGTCGATCCGTGGATCGAGCTGACGCTGGAGAAGCTGGACGTGAAGGCCAAACGGGCCCGCTACGTCGGTCGCCCGGCCTCGGCCTCGACCGCCGCGGGCCTGATGAGCCGGCACCTGAAAGAACTCGACGCCTTCCTGACCGACGCCTTCGCCTGACCCCGTCCGGAACCGCGGCCGCGCCGTACTCCGGGATGACAAACGAACGAACCTGAGAAAGCCCGTCCCATGGCCGACATCCTGACCCCCGCCCTCGGCGAATCCGTCACCGAAGCCACGATCGGCAAGTGGACGAAGAAGGCTGGCGATCCCGTCAGGAAGGACGAGGTCCTGGTCGAGCTGGAGACCGACAAGGTCTCGCTGGAGGTGGTGTCGCCCGCCGATGGCGTGTTGTCCGAGATCAAGACCCCGGACGGCGAGACCGTGACACCGGGCGCCGTGCTGGGCGTGGTGACCGAGGGCGCCGGCGCCGCGCCGGTGGCCGAGGCTCCGAAGACCGAGGCCAAGGCCGCGCCCGCGCCGAAGGCGGAAGCCGCCCCGGCCCCGGCGGCTCCGGCGCCCGCCGCCGCCGCTTCGGGCGGCTCGGTCGCGATCATGACCCCGACCATGGGCGAGAGCGTCGCCGAGGGCACGATGGGGGCGTGGCTAAAGAAGTCGGGCGACACCGTCGCCAAGGATGAGCTGCTGGTCGAGATCGAGACCGACAAGGTCGCGGTCGAGGTGTCGGCCCCCGCCGCCGGCGTCCTGACCATCGAGGCGGAGTCCGGCTCGACCGTCACGCCCGGTCAGCAGATCGGCAGCCTCGCCGCCTCGGGCGAGGGCGCCGCTCCCGCTACGGCCCAGGCCGCCGCGCCGACTTCGGGCGGTTCGGCCAACGCCGGCTCGGCCCAGATCAAATCGGGCGACGCCCCGCACCTGTCGCCCGCCGTGCAGCGGGTGGTGACCGAGAACAACCTCGACCCGAAGGCGCTGGCCGCCACCGGGCCGAAGGGCAACGTCACCAAGGCCGACGCCGTCGCCGCCATCGGCGCCGCCCCCGCGCCGGCCCCGGCCGCCAAGGCCGCGGCTCCCGCCGCGCCGCGCGCCGACCAGCCGCGCGAGGAGCGGGTCAAGATGACCCGGCTGCGCCAGACCATCGCCCGCCGGCTCAAGGAATCGCAGAACACCGCCGCCCAGCTGACCACCTTCAACGAGGTGGACATGACCAACGTCATGGCCCTGCGGACCCAGTACAAGGACGCCTTCGAGAAGCGCCACGGGGTGAAGCTCGGCTTCATGAGCTTCTTTACCAAGGCCATCGTCGCGGCTCTGAAGGAGATCCCCGCGGTCAACGCAGAGATCGACGGCACCGACATCATCTACAAGAACCACTATGACATCGGCGTCGCCGTCGGCACCGAGAAGGGCCTCGTCGTTCCCGTCCTGCGCGACGCCGACACCCTGTCGCTGGCGGGCATCGAAAAGGGCATTGCGGCCCTCGGCAAGGCGGCCCGCGACGGCGACCTGACGCTGGACCAGCTGCAGGGCGGCACCTTCACCATCACCAACGGCGGCACCTATGGCTCGCTGATGTCGACGCCGATCCTGAACGCGCCGCAGTCCGGCATTCTGGGCATGCACAACATCGTCCAGCGGCCGATGGCGGTGGACGGCCAGGTGGTGATCCGGCCGATGATGTATCTGGCGCTCAGCTACGACCACCGCATCGTCGACGGCAAGGAGGCGGTGACCTTCCTCGTGCGGGTCAAGGAGCTGCTGGAGGATCCGGCGCGGGCGCTGCTGGACCTGTAGCGCCTGGACCCCGTCTTCCACCTGTCGCTGTCTGTCTCCGACCTGACGCGGACGCGGCGGTTCTACGAGGACGTCCTCGGGGCGCGGTCCGGGCGCGTCACCGCCCACTGGGTCGATCTGTGGCTGTTCGGCGCCCAGATCACCGCCTATCAGCGGCCCGCCGCCGTCGTGCCGTCGCCCTATCGCGAAGCCCAGCATTTCGGGGCGACGCTGGAATGGACCGCGTGGAGACGGCTCGCCGACCGCCTTGTCGGGGAGGGGACGGCGTTCCGGCTTGAGCCCACGGTGGACGAAGCGGGCGACCGGGCGAAGATGATGCTCGCCGATCCCGACGGCTATCTGGTCGAGCTCAAGGCCTATGCCGATCCAGCGCTGCTGCAGCGGCCGGCGGTCGCGCCATGAGCCTGCGCGAGATCACCCGCTTCACCGATGTCTATGAGGCCGATCTGGCGGCGGCGTTTCTGGCCTCGCATGGAATCGAGGTCAGCGTCACCGAGCGGTACCAGACCACCGTCGATCCCCTGATGCAGCGGGCGCTCGGCATCCGGTTGATGGCGCCGGCGTCAGCCGTGGAGGCGGCGCGGGCGCTGCTGGCGCGGGCCCAAGCGGGGGAGTTCGCGACCGAAGACGGCGACGACGTGTCCGACATGGACGTCGGGACGCGGGCGACCGGCACGGTCATGGCTTTGGCGGCCTTCGCCACCGGCGGCTTCTGGGGCGTCAGCCTGCCGCGCCGTTTCCGGCCGGTGGCCTGGCAGGGGGTGCTGATCTCATTCGTGGTGCTGGTCGCCGCGATGATCGCCATCGCGATCGTGTTCAAGGTCCTGTTCGACCCGCCCCGGGGCTAGCGATCGGAGCGGAGCGCTCCGAAAACCTCGTCCGTGTCCTGACCCAGCGCCGGGGGCGGCCGGTCGTAGGCCACCGGCGTGGCGGACATCCGGATCGGCGAGGCGACCGTGCGAACGGGCGCCGACAGGTCGGGGCGGGTCTGGGTGATCTCCAGCACACGGTGTTTCGCCTGCGGCTCGTTGAACACCTGATCGACCGTATTGACCGGGCCGCACGGCACGCCGGCGACCTCGAGCGCCGCCATCAGCGACGCCATCGTATGGCCGGCGGTCAGGGCCGAGAGCTCGGCGGTCATCACCGCGCGATGTTCGATGCGCAGGGCGTTGGTCAGCAGGCGGGGATCGGCGCCAAGGCCCGGAGCGTCCAGCGCCGCCGCCAGCGCGCGGAACTGGCCGTCATTGCCGACGGCGATCACCACCATACCGTCCGTACACGGAAAGGGCTGGTAGGGGGCGAGGTTGGGGTGGGCGTTGCCCATCCGCGTCGGGGCCTTGCCGCTGACAAAGAAATTGGTCGCCTGATTGGCCAGCATGGCGGCCTGGACGTCGAACAGGGCGATGTCGATATGCTGGCCCTGGCCCGTGGCGCGGGCGTGCAGCAGGGCGGCGAGGATGGCGTTGGAGGCGTAAAGGCCGGTGAACAGATCGGCCACGGCGACCCCGACCTTCATCGGCTCGGCCCCCGCCGCGCCGTCGGGCTGGCCGGTCACCGACATCAGCCCGCCCATGGCCTGGATCATATAGTCATATCCGGCGCGATGGGCGTCGGGCCCGTCCTGGCCGAAGCCAGTGATTGAGCAATAGACCAGCTTCGGATTGATCGCCGACAGGGCGGCGTGGTCGAGGCCGTATTTCTTCAGCCCGCCGGTCTTGAAGTTTTCGACGAGGACGTCACAATTCCTCGTCAGTTCACGGACGATGGCGGCCCCCTCGGGGGTCGCGATGTCCAGCTCGACCGACTTCTTGCCGCGGTTGGCGCACAGGAAATAGGCGGCGTCGCCCTTCGACCCGTCGGCTTTCGTGGTGAACGGCGGGCCCCAGTGGCGGGTGTCGTCGCCGACGCCGGGCCGCTCGATCTTGATGACCTCGGCCCCGAGGTCGGCGAGGGTCTGGGTCGCCCACGGGCCGGCCAGCACGCGGCTGAGGTCGAGGACGCGAACGCCGGAGAGGGGGCCTTGGGTCATGGGGCGTGCTTAGCCGTTCGGCGGCGTCGGCTAAAGCCCCGGGTCCCACACCCCGGCGTTGCGCATGCGGCATTCGCGGGCCTCGCGGGCGCGGCCGTCCATCTCCTCGGCCATGCAGCAGACCGAGCGGGACACGGTGGCCTTGTGCACGCCCGGCACGATCGCATGCAGGAAGGCGCAGCCGGCCAGCTTGAGCAGCCGGAAGCCAAAGCGCGACGAGGCGGCCATATGTTCGAAATAGCCCTCCTTGACCTCGCGCGGGTGGTCGACGAACAGGCGATTCAGCGTCTGGATCATGAAGACAGCCTAGCTTGGAACGGGCCCGGCCTCTACCCGTCGGCGCCATTCTGGCCTAAACCGCCCGCCGGAATAGGGGGCGCCCGTCACCATCGCGTGACGCCGTGGCGACCCCGACACGCTTCAGGAAAGACACCCCATGGCCGACGGCTCCGCCTCTCCCGCCAAGACCTTCCGCTGGGACGACCCGCTGGACCTCGACGGCCGGCTGACCGACGACGAGCGGATGATCCAGGACGCGGCGCGGTCCTACGCCCGCGAGAAGCTGCTGCCGCGCGTCGTCGCGGCCTTCCGCGACGAGACCTTCGATCGCGCCATCATGACCGAGCTGGGCGAGATGGGCTTCCTCGGGGCCATGCTGCCGGAACAGTACGGCGGCTCCTCGGTCAGCCATGTGGCCTACGGCCTGATCGCGCGCGAGATCGAGGCGGTCGACAGCGGCTATCGCTCGGCCATGAGCGTGCAGTCGTCGCTGGCCATGTACCCGATCTACGCCTTCGGCTCGGAAGAGCAGAAGATGCGCTTTCTGCCCCGTATGGCCGCCGGCGAACTGGTCGGCTGTTTCGGCCTGACCGAGGCTGACGGCGGCTCCGACCCGGCTTCGATGAAGACCAAGGCTGTCGCCGTCGACGGCGGCTACCGGCTGAACGGCGCCAAATACTGGATCACCAACAGTCCCATCAGCGACCTCGCCGTCGTCTGGGCCAAGCTGGACGACGTGATCCGCGGCTTCATCGTCGAGCGCGGCATGGACGGCTTCACCACCGACAAGATCGGCGACAAGCTGTCCCTGCGCGCCTCGATCACCGGCGACATCGGCCTGAACGACGTCTTCGTCCCGGAGGAGAACCTGTTGCCGGGCGTGAAGGGTCTGCGCGGTCCGTTCAGCTGCCTCAACAAGGCCCGCTACGGCATCGCCTGGGGGGCCATGGGCGCGGCCGAGGCCTGTTTCCACCTGACCCGCGACTATGTCGGCGAGCGCATGCTGTTCGGCCGCCCGCTGTCGTCGCGCCAGCTGGTGCAGAAGAAGCTGGCCGACATGCAGACCGAGATCTTCCTCGGCTTCGAGGGCGCCCTGGCCCTCGGCCGGCTGCTCGACCAGGGGGCCTGGGTCCCCGAGGCCATCTCGATGATGAAGCGCAACAACTGCGGCAAGGCCCTGGCCATCGCCCGCGAGGCCCGCGACATGCACGGCGGCGCCGGCATCACCGGCGAGATGCACGTCATGCGCCACGCCATGAACCTCGAGACGGTCAACACCTATGAGGGCGCCCACGACGTCCACGCCCTGATCCTCGGCCGCGCCATCACCGGCGAGAGCGCCTTCTGATGGCCGACGCACCGGAAGGCCGCCTCGTCGGCCGGGTCATCGCCATGCCGGCCGACACCAATCCCGAGGGCGACATCTTCGGCGGCTGGCTGCTGGCGCATATGGACCTCGCCGGGGCGACCCCGGCGTTCGAGATGGCCCAGGGCCGCTGCGTGACCGTGGCGCTGGACGCCATGGTCTTCCACCAGCCGGTCTCGGTCGGCGACGAGGTGTCGCTGCACGCCACCGTGCTCAAGACCGGCCGGACCTCGATCCGCGTCCATGTCGAGGCGTGGAAGCGGTCGCGCAACGAGGCCCACGCCGAGGCGGTGCGGGTCACCGAAGGCGTCTTCACCTATGTCGCCATCGGCCCCGACAAGTCGCCGCGGCCGCTGCCGGGCGTTGCGGCATAACCAACCTGCGGGCTGGGAAATCTTGACCTTCGGGCCGGCGCCGCCTACCTCCCCGACATGACCATTCGTCGCATCCTCACCATCGACAACGCCGCCGATCTGGCGGTGCTGAAGCAGGTCTCCCGGCCGGTCGAAGGACCGATCACGGACGAGCTGCGCACCCTGATGGATGACATGCTGGAGACGATGTACGACGCGCCCGGCATCGGCCTGGCCGCCGTCCAGATCGGCGACACCCGCCGCGTCATCGTCATGGACCTTGGCGACCGGGACGGCGTCGTCTGCGACGACGACCCCGCCGAAATGAGCGACGAGGCCCGCGCCAGATACGACGCGGAACGCCGCAACCCGCGCTATTTCGTCAATCCCGAGATCCTGTGGACCTCGGAAGAGACCCTGCCCTACGAAGAGGGCTGCCTGTCGATCCCCGACTATTACGACGCCGTCGAGCGTCCGGCCCGGGCCCGCATCCGCTATCTCGACTACGCCGGCGAGACGGTCGAGGAGGAGTGCGAGGGCCTGTACGCCGTCTGCATCCAGCACGAGATGGATCACCTGAACGGCGTGCTGTTTATCGACCACCTGTCGCGGCTCAAGCGCGACCGGGCCGTGGCCAAGGTCAAGAAGGCCGCGAGGATGGCCGCCTGATGGCCCGCCTCAAGCGCAACCGCGACCGCATCATCGACCCCTCCGGCCGTCGCCGGCTGACCCGCAACGAGAAGATCGGGGTAGCCAGCCTCGCCACCCTGATCGGCGTCGCGGTCGTCGGCGTCGTGGCCGGGGTTCTGCTGGACCGGCTGCTCGACTTCGACGACGCCTTCGACGCCGGCGGCGAATGGGACGAGGGCGGCGGCGTCGAGACCCGCTGGCAGTAGGCCCGGGCGAGACGACGGCCAGCGGACGGGTTGTAGGGCCGCAATGGGTGGAAATGCGACGTCCGAGATTTAGTGTCAGGTATGACCACAGCAGGGCTCAAATCTTTCGTTCGCTCGTTCACCTGGAAGGAGTGGCTCGCCCTGTCGGTGATTACCGCCTTGCACGTCGCGGCCGGTTCGGACTTCGGCGTGTTCGCGATGGCGTTCCAGTTGCTTCTGGGAGTCTGCGTCGGGTTGGTTGTGATCGGCGGATGGCGCATCCTTTCGAAGGCCGACAAGCGCGGGCCTAATCCACCCCGCTGAGGCGTTCTGGAGCGGATTTCCGCAATGGGTCGCAAGCCGACTGTCGCCTGAGGGTGGTGAGGCGACATTGGCATCGTGCGGGGTTAGGCTTCAATCATGCCGACGCCTCAAGCCAGTATCGCCGCCCTGATCGATAGCGAGTTGTCGGTCCTGACGGACGACAACACAAAACAAGCCGTCCTTCGAGGGCTTGTCGATCCGCGCCCGATCACCCTCGACTGGGATTACGGAACTGCCGGACAGCAGTTTGAAGGATGGGTCGTGTTCGATCACGAAGCGGAGTCAGATACCTTGATCGTCTACTGCGAGCACGGATTCGGGCCCGCGTCGCCTTGGGGCTTGGTCTTCGCCACACCCCATCAGGGAAGACGGTCGATGGGAATGGACAGCGGGTGGTTTCGTTCATTCATCGAGGCGTTCTGGGTTTCTCACGCCGCCACACCGCTCGCCCAAAGCGGACAGTCCGAAATTTGCTAACGGGTCGGGACCAGACAACCGCCTAAGGGTGGAAAGCGGGCGTCCGTTGCGGCATCAGGTGTGGATGAACCTCGGCGACACGATAACCGAAGCTGACCTACCGCAAGCTGCCGCCTTCGAAAGCTTCCACCCGTTCATCAAGGGCGTCTTTAGCCAGTGGCATCCCACAGCCTTCACGCTTGAGGGCCTGAATTTCGTCACTGCGGAACAGTGGATGATGTTCGCCAAGGCGCGCTTGTTCGATGATGAGACGAGGGCAGAGCAGATCATCGCGACGCCCGACCCGGCCGAACAGAAGCGCTTCGGCCAGCAAGTGCAGAAGTTCGATCAGAGCACCTGGGACGAAGCCAAGGCCGGCATCGTGTATGCGGGGAACTTGGCCAAGTTCGCGCAAAACGGGGGCGCGCTCCGGCAGTTGAAGGCCACCCACGGTGCGATGCTCGTGGAAGCTAACCCTCGGGACTGGATATGGGGCGTCGGTCTCTCGATTGAGGACCCCCGCGTCCATCGCCCTGACGAATGGCGCGGCACGAACTTGCTCGGTCGCGTCCTTACGAAAATCCGCACCCACCTTCTCTAGCTTGACCCCGTGTACGTCGCATACGGCCGCGACAGCGGACCTCGCCTCCCGGCCGTAAACCGCCCCCCCACCACCCCCCGCCTTGTCCCCGCCTCTCGCCTGAGGCACACCGCCTCCCATGCGCCTCGCCTTCATGGGAACTCCCGACTTCGCCGTGCCCTCGCTGGCCGAGCTGATCGCCAGCGGTCATGAGATCGTGGCTGTCTACTCCCAGCCGCCCAAGCCGCGCGGCCGCGGCCAGAAGCTGACGCCGTCGCCGGTGCACGCCTTCGCCGAGACCATGGGCCTGCCGGTGTTCACGCCGGAGTCGATGAAGTCGGCCGACGCCATCGAGACCTTCCGCAGCCTCGACGTCGACGCCGCCTGCGTCGTCGCCTACGGGCAGATCCTCAAGCGCGAGGTGCTCGACGCGCCCCGCCTCGGCTGCTTCAACCTGCACGGCTCGCTGCTGCCGCGCTGGCGCGGGGCGGCGCCGATCCAGCGCGCCATCATGGCCGGCGACCGCCAGACCGGCGTGCAGATCATGCGCATGTCCGAGGGCCTCGACGAGGGCCCGATCCTGCTGTCCGAGGTGCTGGACATCCGCCCCGACGACACGGCCGCCAGCCTGTCCGATCGCATGTCGCACACCGGCGCCAGCCTGTGGCCGCGCGCCCTCGCCGCCATCGAGCGCGGCGCCGTCGAGGGGACGCCCCAGGTCGGCGAACCGACCTATGCCCGCAAGATCACCCCGGCCGAGGCGCGGATCGACTGGAGCCGGCCGGCGGCGGCGATCGACGCCCACATCCGCGGCCTGTCGCCCTTCCCCGGCGCCTGGTTCGAGGCCCCGGGGCCCGAGGGGCCGGTGCGGATCAAGGCGCTGATGTCGCGCGTCTCCGGTCCGGGCGAAGGCTCGCCGGGCGAGGTTCTGGATGGCGGCCTGCGGGTGGCCTGCGGCGCGGGCGTGGTGCGGCTGCTGACAGTGCAGCGGCCGGGCAAGGCGGCCCAGCCGGCCGAGGAGATGCTGCGCGGCTTCGCCATCCCGGCCGGAACGGTGCTGGGCTAGTGCCCCGGTATCGCCTGACGCTCGAATACGACGGCTCGGGCTACAACGGCTTTCAGGCCCAGACCGACCAGCCGACGGTGCAGGGCGCGGTCGAGACGGCCATCACCGCCTTCTGCGGCGAGACCGTGCGCATCGCCGCCGCCGGCCGCACCGACACCGGGGTCCACGCCACCGGCCAGGTGATCGGCGTCGATCTCGACAAGGCATGGCCGGCCGCGACGGTGATGAACGCCCTCAACGCCCATATGGTGCGCGAGGCGGTGTCGGTGCTGGACTGCGTCGAGGCCGAACCGGACTGGCACGCCCGTTTCTCGGCCACCGGGCGGCGCTATCTGTACCGCATCCTCAACCGGCCGGGGCGGCCGGCGCTGGACCGGGGACGGGTCTGGCATGTCAGGAAGCCGCTGGACGCCGCCGCCATGCACGCGGCCGCCCAGGCGCTGGTCGGGCTGCATGATTTCACCACCTTCCGCGACATCAACTGCCAGTCGAAATCGCCGCTGAAGACGCTGGACGTGGCCCGGGTCGCGCGCGTCGGCGAGGAGGTGCATCTGGTGTTCGAGGCGCGCAGCTTCCTGCACCGGCAGGTGCGATCGATGGCCGGGACCCTGGCCGAGGTCGGGCTGGGCCGCTGGGCCGTCGCCGACGTGGCGCGGGTGCTGGAGGCGCGGGACCGCGCCGCCTGCGGCCCGGTGGCGCCGTCGGACGGCCTGTATCTGACCGGCGTCAGCTACTGAGCGCGCACGAAAAAGCCCGCCGGCGAACCGGCGGGCTTCTGTCGGCAGGCGGTGAGGCCTAGTTGGCGACTTCTTCGGCCGTGTCCGTGACGGCCGAACCGGCGGCCGAGACGTCGCGTCCCGCGCCCGAAATGGTGTTGCAGGCCGAAACGGCGAGGGCGGCGGCGACGATGGTCAGAGCGACGATCTTCTTCATGGGAATCCCCTTTGGGTGTTGAACCTTGACCGTGAACGCGAAGCGTCGCCGGGGGTTGCATGGCCAAACGCCGGGTCGGTCTGCTAATCCGGCGGAATGACCCAGCCCGCGAACACCGCCGCCCGCCGCCTCGTCGAGACCCTCGTCATGAACGGCATCGACCGGGTCTTCTGCGTGCCGGGCGAAAGCTATCTGGCGGTGCTGGACGCATTGGCGGACGTGCGGGACAGGATTCAGGTCATCGCCTGCCGCCACGAGGCCGGGGCCGCCAACATGGCCGAGGCGTATGGCAAACTGACCGGCAAGCCCGGCGTCTGCATGGTCACGCGCGGGCCGGGCGCGACCCACGCCTCGATCGGCGTGCATACGGCGCATCAGGACTCCACGCCGATGATCCTGTTCGTCGGCCAGATCGCCCTGACCGACCGCGGCCGCGGCGCCTTTCAGGAGGTCGACTATCGCGAGGTGTTCGGCGGTCTCGCCAAATGGGCGACCGAGATCGAAAGCCCGGAGCGCACCGTCGAGGTCGTCGAACGCGCCTTCGCCACCGCCCTGCAGGGGCGGATGGGCCCGGTCGTCATCGCCCTGCCCGAGGACATCCTGCACGAGGACGGCGGCCCGGCTCCGATCCGACCGGTGACGCCAGCGCGGGCGGCGCTGGACCCGGCCTTCGTCGAGGCGGTGCGCGCGCGACTGTCGAAGGCGGAGCGGCCGCTGCTGGTGCTGGGCGGCTCGGGCTGGACGGACGAGGCCGCCGCCTCCATCGGCGACTGGGCCGAACGGATCGGGCTGCCGGTCAGCCTGTCGTTCCGGCGCAAGGACATCCTGTCCAACGCCCGGCCGAACTACGCCGGCGACCTCGGCCTCGGCTGCAATCCCAGGCTGACGGCGCGGGCCAAGGCGGCCGATCTGATCATCGCCATCGGCGCCCGCCTCGGCGAGAATCCGACCCAGGGCTACACCCTGTTCGACCGCGCCCGCACGGCGGAGACCCTGATCCACATACATCCCGGCGCCGAGGAGCTTGGCCGGGTCTGGACGCCGCTGATGAGCGCCACGGCCGACAATTCGCTGGCCGCCCACGCCCTGTCCGCCATCGAGCCCGGCCGCAGCTGGCATGACGAGACCGCCGCCGCCCACGCCGACTATCAGGCCTTCTCGACCCCCGTCCCGGTGACCGGGGCCGTGAATATGAGCGAGTGCATGGCCCATCTGCACGACAGCCTGCCGCCGACCGCCATCGTCACCAATGGCGCGGGCAATTTCGCCGCCTGGCTGCACCGCTTCTACCGCCACCGCGCCTGTCGCACCCAGCTGGCCCCGACCTCGGGGGCGATGGGCTACGGCTATCCCGCCGCCATCGCCGCCAAGTCGGTCCACCCGGACCGCGAGGTCATCTGCATCGCCGGCGACGGCGACTATCTGATGACCGGTCAGGAGATCGCCACGGCGGTCCAGTACGGCATCAATGTCGTGGTCGTCGTCGTCGACAACGGAACCTACGGCACCATCCGCATGCATCAGGAGACCCACTATCCGGGCGCGCAGCGGACCATCGCCACCGACCTGAAGAACCCCGACTTCGTCAAATACGCCGAGGCCTTCGGCGCCTTCGGCGTGCGCTGCGAGACGACGGCCGACTTCCCCGCCGCCCTCGCCGCCGCCCGCAACGCCGGCCGCCCCGCCCTCGTCCACCTGATCACCTCGGCCGAGGACATCGCCCCCAACCGCACCATCACCGGACTGCGCGCCAGCTGAAGACCGTCGCTTTGCGGGCACGGGTGGCGCGTCCTATAATCCCGGGATGACCGTGGCGACGAAAAATCCCCTGAGCCGGCGGGTGGCGCTGGCGCGGCTCAAGGCGCTGGAGCCCGCCCTGCGAAGGGAGGGCGTCGCGTCCCTGCATCTGTTTGGTTCGACGGCGCGCGACGAAGCGGGAACGGCGAGCGACGTCGATGTCTTCGTTGATCTGGCGCCGGACTCGCGGCTCGGGCTCGCCTTCTTTGGTCTGGCGGCGATAATCGAGGACGGTCTTGGTCGACGCGTCGATGTCACCACGCGCGAGGGTCTTCACGAGCTTCTTCGGGAGCGGATCGAGCGAGAGGCGATACGGGTCTTCTGATGGCCCGCGACCTGGCCCCGACGCTGTCCGACATGCGCAGGGCGATCGCCCGACTCCGCAGGCTGCGGGACGAGGCCGACCTGACGCTCGCTCCCTTCTCCGATGAGCGGGCCCTGGTCGAGCGCTTCATCGAGATCATCTCCGAAGCCAGCCGATCGATCCCCCAGGATGTGAAGGATGATTTCCCCCACATGGGATGGCGCCGCGTCGCCGATGTCGGCAACCATATAAGGCACGCCTATCACCGGGTTGATCGTGAAATCCTGCTGAACATCATGGAACACGATCTCGATCTGCTGGACGAGACCCTCTCCCGTATCCAGAGCCGGCTGTCGGGGGAGTGAAGCCCGACGACCGGTCCGCGCCAGCCTTAGCCCAGGGTCGACATGTCGATGACGTAGCGATACCGGGCCTCGCCGTTCTCCACCCGGGTGAACGCCTCATTGATGTCCTTGATGTCGATGATCTCGACCTCCGGGGCGATGCCGTTCGAGGCGCAGAAGTCGAGCACATCCTGGGTCTCGGCGATGCTGCCGATCAGCGACCCGGCCACGCTCTGGCGATGGAAGGCCAGTTTGGAATTGTCGACGCCGTCGATGATGTCGATGTTGCCGACCACCACCAGGCTGGCGTCGCGCTTCAGCAGATCGAGGAACGGGCCGACCTCGTGCTTGTCCGGCACGGTCGACAGGATCAGGTCGAACGAGCCGGCCAGCGGAACCAGGCTCGTCTTGTCGGTGGCGATATAGGCGGCGTGGGCCCCCATCGCCTTCGCCTGCTCGATCTTCTCCGGCGTGGTGGTCAGGACGGTGACCTCGACCCCCATGGCGACGGCCAGCTTCAGCGCCATGTGGCCGAGTCCGCCGAAGCCGACGATGGCCACCGTGTCGCCCTCGCCAATGCCCCAGTGGTTCAGCGGCGACCAGGTCGTGACCCCGGCGCACAGGATCGGCGCGGCGGCCTCGGGGGCCAGGCCGTCCGGGATCGACAGCACGAAATCCTCGGGCACGACGACGACGCTGGAATAGCCGCCGAAGGTGTTGTCGCGGCCGTAGGTGTTCTCGCCGCCCTCGGCCCCGCTGGCCGGGACCATCGGGCCGTTGTAGGTCGCCAGCCAGCCGTTCGGCCCCTCGCAATAGTTCTCCTCGCCCGACTCGCAGGGTTCGCAGGCGCGGCAGCTTTCGATCATGCAGCCGACCCCGACCAGATCGCCTTCCCTGAAGCGGGAGACCTTGTCGCCGGTGCGGGTGACGCGGCCGACGATCTCGTGGCCGGGCACGCACGGATAGACGGTGTTGGCCCACTCGTTCTTCACCTGGTGGATGTCGGAGTGGCAGACGCCGGTGAACATCACCTCGATGACCACATCTTCCGGTCGCGGGTCGTCGCGTTCGAATTCCATGCGTTCGAGCCTGGACGTGGCGGCGCGCGCGCCGTAGCCGACGGTCTTGATCATGGCGGTCTCCGGGGGGTGTGCACGGCGAACCGGCGCGGGCGGCGGTTGTTCCGCCGCGAGGCCGTGACGCCGCCCCCGCGTCCCCCTATGTTCCGCCCATGACCGACGCCGCGCCCGAGCCGACCGACCGCCCCCTGACCCAGGACGGCCCCGCCATCCGCCTGTGGATGATCGACGCCTCGGCCTATATCTTCCGCGCCTACCACGCCCTGCCGCCCCTGACGCGCAAGTCCGACGGCCTGCCGGTGGGGGCGATCCAGGGCTACTGCAACATGCTGTGGAAGCTGCTGCAGGACATGAAGGGCGCCGACGGCCCGACCCATCTGGTGGCCATCTTCGACCACTCCGAGAAGACCTTCCGCAACGATCTCTACGACCAGTACAAGGCCAACCGCTCGGCCCCGCCCGAGGACCTGATCCCCCAATTCCCGCTGGTGCGCGAGGCCACCGCCGCGTTCGGCGTCGCCTGTCTGGAGCTGCCCGGCTACGAGGCCGACGATCTGATCGCCACCTATGCCTGCAAGGCGCGCGACGCCGGCGGCGAGGCGGTGATCGTCTCCTCCGACAAGGACCTGATGCAGCTGATCGGCGGCGGCGTGGTCATGTGGGACCCGATGAAGGACCGCCGCTTGGCCGAGGACGCGGTGATGGAGAAGTTCGGCGTCCTGCCCGAGAAGATGGTCGACCTTCAGGCCCTGATCGGCGACAGCGTCGACAACGTCCCCGGCGCCCCCGGCATCGGCCCCAAGACCGCGGCCCAGCTGCTCGACGAATACGGCGACCTCGACACCCTGCTGGCGCGCGCCGGGGAGATCAAACAGCCGAAACGCCGCGAGACCCTGATCAATTTCCGCGACCAGATCCTGCTCAGCCGCGAGCTGGTGCGGCTGACCTGCGACGCCCCGGCGCCCGAGCCGATCGACGACTTCGTCGTCCGCCACCCCGACCCCGAAATCCTCGGCGACTTCCTCGACCGGATGGAGTTCCGCTCGCTGCGCAGCCGCGTCGGCGACGGCAAGGCCCCGGCGAAAGACGGCACCGCCTTCGTCGCCCGCGCCAAGGTCCCTTCAGCCCCCGTCGCCACCCCGCGCTACGGCCAGGTCGCGCCCGCCCCGGCCGAGGTCCACACCGTCGACCACGACGCCTACCACTGCATCCAGACCCTCGACGAGCTCGACGCCTGGA
Organism: Brevundimonas sp.; assembly: GCF_046295595.1. Taxonomy (GTDB): domain Bacteria; phylum Pseudomonadota; class Alphaproteobacteria; order Caulobacterales; family Caulobacteraceae; genus Brevundimonas. Next base: position 230,023 of record NZ_JBKBMX010000002.1, read on the forward strand.
TCGCCCGCGCGACCGAGGCCGGGGTGGTCGGGTTCGACACCGAGACGGATGCGCTCAGCGCGACGCATGCGGGGCTGTGCGGGGTGTCGCTGGCGGTCGGGCCGAATGAGGCCTGCTACATCCCCCTGACGCATGAGCATGAGCCGGCGGCCAATGCCGGCGGGCTCGACTTCGGCGAAGCGGCCGAGACGCGCGAGCCGATCACCCAGGTGGTCAAGGCCGACGCCCTCGCCCGGCTCAAGCCGCTGCTCGAGAACCCCGCCGTTCTCAAGGTCATGCAGAACGGCAAATACGACATCGCCGTCATGGCCCAACGCGGCATCCGCGTCGCCCCGTTCGACGACACCATGCTGATCTCATACGTGCTCGAGGGCGGGCTGCACGGGCACGGCATGGACGAGCTGGCCCGGCTGCACCTCGGCCACGAGCCGATCCCGTTCAAGAAGGTGGCGGGGACGGGCAAGGCCCAGAAATCGTTCAAACACGTCGAGCTCAAACCGGCCACCTGCTACGCCGCCGAGGACGCCGACGTCACCCTCCGCCTCTGGCGCATCCTCAGGCCCCGCCTCGGCGAGGCCCGGCTGACCACCGTCTACGAGACCCTGGAGCGCCCCCTGCCGGCCGTGCTGGCCGACATGGAGCGGGCCGGCATCCGCGTCGACCCCGACCGCCTCAAACGCCTGTCGTCCGAGTTCGGCATGCGCATGGCCGAGCTGGAACAGCAGGCCCACGCCCTGGCCGGCCGCCCGTTCAACGTCGGCAGCCCGCGCCAGATCGGCGACATCCTGTTCGGCGACATGGCCCTGCCCGGCGGCCGCAAGACCGCCTCCGGCCAGTGGGGCACCGAGGCCAGCGTGCTGGAAGAACTGGCCCTGACCCACGACCTGCCGCGCCTGCTGCTGGAATGGCGCCAGCTCAGCAAGCTCAAGGGCACCTATACCGACGCCCTGATCGAGGCCGCCGACAAGACCACCGACCGCGTCCACACCAGCTACCAGCTGGCCGCCGCCACCACCGGCCGCCTCGCCTCAAGCGACCCCAATCTGCAGAACATCCCGATCCGCACCGAGACCGGCCGCCAGATCCGCCAGGCCTTCATCGCCGCCCCCGGCCATGTCCTGATCAGCGCCGACTACAGCCAGATCGAGCTGCGCCTGCTGGCCCATATCGGCGACATCCCCGAGCTGAAACGCGCCTTCGCCGCCGGCGTCGACATCCACACCGCCACGGCCAGCGAGATGTTCGGCGTCCCCGTCGACCAGATGGACCCCGAGACCCGCCGTCGCGCCAAGGCGATCAATTTCGGCATCGTCTACGGCATCAGCGCCTTCGGCCTCGCCGCCCAGCTGAACATCGACCAGGGCGAGGCCGGCGCCTATATCAAGACCTATTTCGAGCGCTTCCCCGGCATCCGCGCCTATATGGACCGGACGAAGCTGGAGGTGCGCGAGCACGGCATGGTGCACACCGTGTTCGGCCGCCGCATCCACATCCCGGCCATCCATTCGAAGTCGGGGGCCGAGCGCCAGTTCGGCGAACGCGCCGCCATCAACGCCCCCATCCAGGGCGCCGCCGCCGACATCATCCGCCGCGCCATGGCGCGCATGCCCGGGGCGCTGGCGGCGGCGGGGCTGTCAACGCGGATGCTGCTGCAGGTCCACGACGAACTGGTCTTCGAGGCCCCCGAAGCCGAGGCCGAGCGCGCCATCCCGGTGATCAAACGGGTCATGGAGGGGGCGGCGGAACCAGCCGTGGCGCTGAGCGTGCCGCTGGTGGTGGAGGCGAGGGCGGCGGGGAATTGGGACGAGGCGCATTAGGGGGCGGCCGTTCGCGACGCCGACGTGGGCCTGAGGGCGAAGTTAGGAGCGCGGCGCGGCCAAGCGTTGCGTCTTGCGTCGTTGAGCAACCCGGCTACAGCTTGACCGAGAAACCAAACGAACGCCGGTCGGAGTTTGCATGATCGAGAGAGGCTCAGAGTGGCGGCGGTGGGATCTCCACGTCCACACGCCCGGTACCGCCATGAACGATCAATTCAAGGGGGACTGGGACAGCTATCTCGCGGCGGTCGAAGCCGAAGAGGACGTCAAGGTGATCGGTGTGACCGACTACATGTCGGTCACCAACTACAGCCGCTTGCTTGCCTTGAAGAAAAGCGGCCGCTTGGCCAATATTGAACTGCTCATTCCCAATATCGAATTCCGTGTCACGCCGGAAACGTCCAAGGCGAAGGCGATCAATCTTCACCTTCTCATCGATCCGGCCGATCCCAACCACGAGGCGGAAATCCTTAAGGCCCTTGGCCGACTCGTCTTCAAGCTCGACGGCGTCAAGTACGGCTGTGTCCCCGCTGATTTAATGGCGATGGGCTACAAGCATAACCCCGTCATTAAGGATGACGGTGCCGCACTTCGCCATGGCACTGAGCAGTTTAAGATCGGATTCGCCGACTTTCGGGCTTGGCTCGATGACGAACAGTGGCTCAAGGCCAATGCTCTCGTCGCTGTGGCCAATAGCGGTCAAGATGGTGTGAGCGGCCTCCCGCTGGACGGTGGGTTTGCCGCAGTGCGCGAGCAAATACTCAAGGCCGCCCATATCGTCTTTTCCGGCAACCCGGTCGATCGGCTCTTTTATTTGGGCGAAGCGGGTGCGGAGAAGCTCAAGGCACTCGCTCGCTTGGGCGGACGGAAACCGTGCATGCACGGTTCGGATGCCCATGAGCTCGCCAAGCTCTTCAAGCCTGATCAAGACCGCTTCTGCTGGATCAAAGCGGACTGCACCTTCGAAGGGCTGCGGCAAACACTCTTTGAGCCCGCCGATCGAGTCGCGATTGGAGCCTTGCCCCCGGTTCTGCATGACGAGGCGCGGGTCATCGACACAATTTTCGTTCGCGACCCGTCTAGTTGGTTTGGGCAGACCAGCCTTCCCCTCAATCAGGGCTTAGTGGCCGTTATCGGACAGAAGGGTTCGGGCAAGTCTGCCCTAGCCGAAGTGATCGCGTCGACCGCCGGTAGTTGGTCTGACAGCGAAGCGACGGGCTTCCTGTCCCGGTCGGAACACCACCTCGACGGCGTCGAGGTCGAGCTGCTGTGGGCGGACGGGCACACCACGCGCGAGAAGATTGGTGAGAACGAATCTGACAGCCAGCAGGTGCGCTATCTATCCCAGCGCTTCGTGGAAAGGCTTTGCGCTGAAGACCACGTCGGTGCCGCCCTCGTCCAAGAAGTAGAGTCGGTCATATTCGCCGCCCTAGACCCCACTGAGACGCTCAACGCGTCGAACTTCGCCGAATTGCGCGCAATGCACACCGAGCATTTGCGCCAAGAACGTGAGCGTTTGGCTGGTCGCCTTCAACAACTGATCCGGGAGCTGGCGCATTTCCGCGAACGAGCCGCCAAGGTTCCAGATCTCAAGGCGCGCATCGATACACTTAAGGCCGAGGACGCCGGCCTTCGCCAACAGTTGCCTGTCATCAACGATCCCGAGCAAACCGCCCTCAACGCCCAGATCGCGGCGACGCGAGACAGCCTCGTGCAACTGCAGGCGCAATCCGCATCGGACAAACAGCGGCTCGTTCGCATCGACGCTGTCGAAGCCGAGCTGAAATCGCGGGCTGCGGAGATGCAGCGTTGGCATGCTGGGATGGTCGAACGCCTTCGCGAGATCGGTATCGGTGACGAAGAATTACAGCTGTTTGAGCCCGTCTTCCGCGGCGATGTCCAGAAGCCGGTGGCTCGTATCAGAGGGATCGTCGAAACCTCGATTGCCCAGAGAGAGGGGGCTCTCGAGATGCCAGCCGCTGGCACCATTAGGGCTGTCGCGGCCGATCTAACGCGGCTCTCCGCGCTAGCGACGGCGGACAAGGCATTGCGAGATCGAATCGACGCAATCCAAAAGCGGCTCAGCGCGATCGCAGTAGAGGTTCACCGGATCGGCGAAGACATCGCACGAATTGAAAGCGTGGAGCGGAAGCGGGCCCAAGAGGTGCCGGTCGAACGGCGGGAAACGTACACTAAGGTTTTCGAGAATTTGGCCGCTGAAGCGGCGATTCTCCAGAAGCTGTATGGCCCAGTCCGGCAACGCCTTGAGACGGGCGGGCATCAAGAGCAGAGCCTCGAATTCTACATCCGATGGGATGTCGACACCGCTGCCTGGATAGCGCGCGGGCGTGCCCTGTTTGATCAACGCCGGGAGACACCGGTCGATCTTGAAGCGGTTGCTAAGCGCGATTTGTCACCCGCGTGGCGCTCTGGGAATCCAGAGAAGATCGCGGCGGCAATCACAGATTTCGTCGAACCATTCTTAGCTGGCTTCAAAAATGACGCGATCCATCTGCGGACCGGGGTCGGCGCATCTGACGTGCTCGACTGGCTCTTCTCAACCGGTCATATCCGGCTGACCTACGGCCTACGATATAACGGCGTCGATCTGGAAAAGCTTTCACCCGGCACTAAGGGGATCGTCCTGTTGATCCTCTATCTGGGCATGGACACGGATGACAGTCGTCCCCTGATCATCGATCAGCCAGAAGAGAACTTGGATAGCGAGTCTATCTTCGACCTTCTCGTCCACTACTTCCGGGCCGCCAAGAAACGCCGGCAGATCATCCTGATCACACACAACCCTAACCTAGTGGTGAACACCGACGCTGAACAGGTTGTTGTCGCCACCTGCGGGCGGCAGGCAGACGGGTTGCCGATGATCAGCTATATCGCCGGCTCCTTGGAGAGCAACGAGGGCGGGGACGGCATACGCTCTAAGGTCTGTCGCATTCTCGAGGGCGGCGAACGCGCTTTCCATGCGCGTGAGCAACGCTATGCTCTTAGCGGCGTACCGGCACCCCTTCCTCTCTAGACGGCTGGTCCGCCGACGACTGTCCCGAATCGGAATCGACCATCCCGTTCCTCACGTCATCGCCACATCCCCGTTCGCCCCGTGCGGCCGCACCCAGAAGGTCACCCGTCCCGGGCAGCCCATCCGCCGGCAGGTCGTGCTCCGCCCCCACAGGACGAAGCTCGTCCCGCGCTCGCGGGCGATGCGTTTCAGGTCGGCGCGGATGCGCAGCTCGCACAGCTCGCACTCGGTATAGACCAGCCAGCGGTTGGCGAGGATGGCGCCGACCGTGCGGCCGGCCAGCTTCCAGTCCTCATGGGTGTAGCGGTCCGGATTACGCCGCCCCATGGGGTCCAGGCGTCGGCGTCCCGGTCGCGGCGGTCCGCGGCGCCCGCGACCCCCGTCCGCGCCCGTCGTCGGGACGCGATGCGTCCCCCCTCCACCCCACCCGGTCCAGCTCGATCGACGCCGCCTGGCGCAGGATGGCGCCGGGGGCGAGGCGCTCGATCTCCGACAACAGGGCGCGGATGCCGGCGCGGCCGTCGGCGCTGGTCAGGTCGAGGCCGCCGAGAGACCGCAGCAGGCGCGCGGCGATCAGGGGGGCGGCGGGGTCCGGGTCGTGATCCGGGGCTGGGGGCTGCGGCATGGGGGTGAACTCCGGTGAACTGACGACCGACCCGGGGACGTGATGCGGCGCCGGCGGCGCGGGGGCAAGGGGGATGTTCGCGGTTTGTTCAGGGTGTCCACAGCGTCTCGCCTTCTCCCCTCCGGGGGAGAAGGTGGGCCGCGCAGCGGCTCGGATGAGGGGGATGTTTGAAGTCACGCCGGCCGGCGCCGCGTCCAGAGCCGGCCTCCCCCTCATCCGGCCCTCCGGGCCACCTTCTCCCCCGGAGGGGAGAAGGAACGGCCGTGACGCTGTGCTTACAATCCGGGGAATTATAGTCTGGTTATCAAAAAATTCGGCTGCGAAGTCCGTGACATGCGCTTTTCTCGAAGCGATCTACCCGCCACAGGAAGCGGCGGCCTTAAACTGCGTGCATGGACAAGACGCATTTCAACTCGGCCCATGACGACGCGACCTGGCGGGGGCTGTTCCGGCGCTGGCATGCGGGGGAGACGGCCAAGGCGCTGAGGGCCGAGGCGGGGGTGTCGCATGACACCTGGACGGCCAATGCGAAGCGGCTGGGGATGCGGATCCGCGATCTGGCGGCGGACGATCCGGCGCGGCGGCGGGTGCCGGCCTTCCACGAGCGGACCGGCGACTATCAGCATCCGAAGAGCGTGCTGAACGAGCGCGACTGGCTGAGGGTGCTGACGCTGCGGGCGCGCGGGGTGCGCGGCAATCTGCTGGCCGAGGTGTTCGAGGTGGGGGCCGCGACCATCTGCTCGCAGGCGAAGGCGCGGGGGATGGAGCCGCCGCACCGGACGGCGCGGCCGCCGCTGGGGGTGGCGCTGGACTGGAGCGATCCGCAGGCGACCTATGTCTCGATCCTCAACGCCATGCTGCGGGCCATGGATGACGAACGGTACGGCGACTACGACGAACTGGAGCGGCTGCTGAAACAGGTGGAGCGGACGTTTCGGGGGATGGAGGCGAGCGCGGTCACGCCGTGCGGATCATCCCGTCCACGACCGTGACCGGCCATGGCGTCAGCCGCGCCCCGGCGCAGGGGCCGCCGGTGCACAGGCCGCTGAGCGGCTCGAACACGGCGCCGTGCCAGCCGCACAGGATGCGCTCGCCGTCGGGGGTCAGGTAGCGGTCCAGCTCCAGCGCCAGCGGATGGCCCTGATGCGGGCAGCGGTCGACATAGCCGGCGACCCGGCCGTCCTTGCGCACGACGAAGCCGTGGAAGAAGGCCTCGCCGATCTGCAGCACCAGGCTGCGGGCGCCGGGGTCGGGCAGGTCGGCCTCGCGGCACAGGGGGACGTCAGGCGGGGTGGCCCAGACGCGGGGGCGCTCGGGCTGCGCAACAGGGGGGAGCACTAGTGCCGCTCGGCCTTGAGCGGGCGCGACAGCAGGGCGTCGATCATGCCCTGGACCGTGGTCTCGCCGGCCAGCAGGGCCGCCACGGCGAGCGAGATGGGCATGTCGACGCCCATCTTCTGCGCCAGTTCGCGCACGGCGGGGGCCGATTCATAGCCCTCGGCGACCGAGCGTTTGCCGGCGAGGGCCTGTTCGACCGACTGGCCCTGACCGAGGGCGAGGCCGAGGCTCATGTTGCGCGACTGCGGGCTGGAGCAGGTCAGGACCAGGTCGCCGAGGCCGCACAGCCCGGCCACGGTGGCCGCCTCGCCGCCGAGGGCCACGCCCATCCGGGTCAGTTCGGCGAAGCCGCGGGTGATCAGGGCGGCGTGGGCGCTGCGCCCCAGACCGCGGCCCTCGCTGATGCCGCAGGCGATGGCGAGGACGTTCTTGATCGCCCCGCCGACCTCGGCGCCGATCAGGTCGGAGGCCAGATAGGGGCGGAAGGCGGGGGCCGACAGGGTCTCCATCAGCGCCTCGCCGAGGGCCTCGTCGGCGCAGGCGAGGGTGACGGCGCTGGGCAGGCCGCGGGCCACCTCGGCGGCGAAGCTGGGGCCGGACAGGACCGCGGCCGGGGCGGCGGGGATGGTCTCGGCGAGGACGTCGGTCATCAGCTTCAGCGAGCCGCGCTCGATGCCCTTGGAGCACAGGATCACGGGCACGCCGGGGCGGTGGTGGGGGGCGAAGGCGGCCAGGGTCGAGCGCATGTGCTGGGCCGGGGGCACGGCGAGGATCAGGTCGCAGGACGCCAGATCGGCGAGGTCGGCGGTGACCGAGACGCGGCTGTCGAGGACCACATCCGGCAGGAAGGCTTCGTTGATGCGCCGGGCGCGGATGCTCTCGACGACCTCGGGCTCGCGCGCCTGCAGCAGGACGTCGAGGCCGGCCCAGCCGGCCACCTGGGCCAGGGCCGTGCCCCAGGCGCCCGCGCCGATCACCCCCGCGGTGCGGAATTCCATGCTCGCTCCTATGACTTGGCGCCCTTGCGGCTGGCCGGATGGACAGGGTCGGCCAGGGCGCTCGCCTCGTCCAGCGGCCAGCGCGGGCGGGCGATGGCGTCGATATCCGAGGTCCAACCCTTTTGCAGCCGTTCCGCTCCCGCCAGGGCGATCATCGCCGCATTGTCCGTACACCAGGCCATGGGCGGGGCGAGGAAGGCGAATCCGTTCCTCGCCGCTGTGGCTTCCAGCGTGGCCCGCACCGTTCGGTTGGCCGCCACGCCGCCGGCCACCACGAACAGGCGGTGGTCGCCGGTCCAGGCCTTGAGCGCCCGGTCGGCGCGGTCGCCGAGCTGGCGGGCGATGGCGCTCTGCACCGCGTCGGCGAGGTCGGCGCGGTCCTGATCGGTCTCGCAGGCGTGGGCGAGGCGTGAGGCCGCGGTCTTGAGGCCGGAGAAGGAGAAGTCGCAGTCCTTGCGCCCCAGCAGCGCGCGCGGCAGATCGAACCGGGCGCCGTCGCCGGTCTCGGCCAGCTTCTCCAGCGCCGGGCCGCCGGGGTAGCCGAGGCCGAGGGCCTTGGCGATCTTGTCGAAGGCCTCGCCGGCGGCGTCGTCGATGGTCGTGCCCAGCCGGGTCATGTCGCCGACCCCGCGCACCTCCAGCAGCTGGCAATGGCCGCCCGAGACCAGCAGCAGCAGGAAGGGATAGGCCACCGGCTGGCCCAGCCGCGCCGAGACGGCGTGGCCCTCCAGATGGTTGACGGCGATCAGCGGCAGGTCCCGCGCCAGGGCCACGGCCTTGCCGAAGCTGAGGCCCACCATGACGCCGCCGACGAGGCCGGGCCCGGCCGTGGCGGCGACGCCGTCGAGGCCGTCATAGCCGAGGCCGGCCTCCGCCATCGCCCGCGCCGTCACGCCGGCGATCATCTCGACATGACTGCGGGCGGCGATCTCGGGCACGACGCCGCCATAGGCCGCATGGTCGTCGATCTGGCTGTGCACCACCGAGGACAGCACCGTGGCCACGCCGTCCGGGGTCAGGCGCACGACCGAGGCGGCGGTCTCGTCGCAGCTGGTCTCGAGGCCGAGCACGGTCAGGGGTCCCGGCAGGGTCAGGGGCGCGGTTGCCCGGCGTCCTTCGCTGCTATAGTCGGCGGGCCTGTTCATCGGGTCGAGGTAACGACCCGGACCCCCCGGCGCAACGGCTGTCTCATGGCTCCTCTCGTCCGCATCGGCACGCGCCGCTCCAAACTGGCGCTGACCCAGTCGGGCATGATGCAGCGCGCCATCGGCCGGGCCCTCGGCGTCGCCGAGGCCGACATCGCCCAGGCCGTGCCGCTGGTCGAGATCGTCACCACCGGCGACCGGGTGCAGGACCGCCGACTGATGGAGATCGGCGGCAAGGCCCTGTTCACCAAGGAGATCGAGGAGGCCCTGGCCGACGGCCGGGTCGACGTGGCGGTGCATTCGATGAAGGACGTGCCGGCCGAGCAGCCGCCCGGCCTGTGCATCGCCGCCATCCCGCCGCGCGAGGATCCGCGCGACGCCTTCGTCAGCGAGAGCTTCGCCGCCTTCGAGGAACTGCCGATGGGGGCGCGCCTCGGCACCGCCTCGCTGCGGCGCCAGGCCCAGGCCCTGGCCCTGCGGCCCGACCTGCAGATCGAGATGCTGCGCGGCAATGTCGACACCCGGCTGCGCAAGCTGGCCGAGGGCGAGTTCGACGCCATCCTGCTGGCCGTCTCGGGCCTGAACCGGCTCGGCTTCGAGGCGGTGATCCGCGAGCGGCTGTCGCTGAACGACTTCCTGCCGGCGCCGGGGCAGGGGGCGCTGGCGCTGCAGACGCGGGAGGACGACCGGAGGGCGGCCTGGGTCGCGGCCCTCAATGATCCCGCGACCACCCTCGCGGTGGCGGCCGAGCGCGGGGCGATGACGGCGCTGGAGGGCTCGTGCCGCACGGCCATCGGCGCCCATGCCGAGATCGCCGCCGGCCGGCTGCGGCTGACCACCGAAATTCTCGCGCCCGACGGTTCGGCGCGCTGGCGCCGGTCGGCCGAGATGGCGGCCGGCCAGATCGCCGACCTCGAGGACGAGGCCCGCGCCCTCGGCCTGCATCTGGGCGCCGAGGTGCAGGCGGCGGCGGGCGACCAGAGGGTCGATCCCTGAGCGTCCTGCGCCGGGTCTGGGTCACCCGCGCCGAACCGGGCGCGACGCGCACCGCCGCCCGGCTGACGGCCCTCGGCTTCGAACCGGTCGTCGCGCCGCTGCTGGCCATCCGTCCGCTGGCGCGGTCCGCACCGGGTCTGGAGAGGGTCGCCGCCCTCGCCTTCACCAGCCGCAATGGCGTCGGCGCCTTCGCCGCCCTGTCGGACGAGCGCTCGCTGCCGGTGTTCGCGGTCGGCGACGCCACCGCGGCGGCGGCCCGCGCGGCCGGCTTCGCCACGGTCCGCTCGGCGGGCGGGGCGCTTGAGGATCTGGCCAGGTTGCTGGCGGCGGAGGCCCCCGCCGACGGCGTCGTGCTGGCCCCCGGGGCGCAGGAGCCGGCCGGGGACCTGCCGGCTCTGCTGGCGGGCCGCGTCGAGGTCCGCCGCCTGCCGCTCTACGAGGCCGTCGCCACCGGAACCGTCGCCCCGGCCGGCTTCGACGCCGTGCTGGTCCATTCTCCCCGGGCGGGGCGGGCGCTGGCGGCGCTGGGGCCGTTCGCCGGCCAGGTCGCCGTGGCCATATCCGCCGGCGCGTCGGCGGCGCTGGTAGGGACGTCCGGGCTGGACATCCGCCTCGCCGCGCGCCCGGACGAGGCGGCGCTGTTCGAGGCGCTTGGCAAGGCCTCCCCCCGCGTATAAAGAGCGGCTCTCGCGCGGGCGGCTCGTTCCGCCGCGCTGAAGGCCGCTTTAGCTCAGCTGGTAGAGCATCGCATTCGTAATGCGGGGGTCAGGTGTTCGAGTCACCTAAGCGGCACCACCTTTCCTCTTGCTTTTATTGCGCAGCCGGCAGGGCGCTCGGCGCCGCTCCGCGGCCGCGGAGCAGGCCGGTCCATGACGATTGATGCGGCGCGCCGCCGCGTTCTCTTGATCCCATAAAGATATCTTTATATGTCTCCTGCCACGCCCCGCCGTAGCGGGGCCCTGCCGGAGCCAAGCCTTGTCCCGTTCTACATTCCTCTTCACCTCGGAAAGCGTGTCCGAGGGCCATCCCGACAAGGTCGCGGACCGTATCTCCGATACGGTGGTGGACCTGTTCCTGTCGAAGGACCCCTATGCCCGCGTCGCCTGTGAGACCCTGACCACGACCAATCTGGTGGTGCTGGCCGGCGAAATCCGCGGCGAGGGCGTGATGGACACGGCGGGGCACTGGGCGCCCGGCGTCGAGGCCGAGATCGAGGCCGCCGTTCGCGCCGCGGTCAAGGACATCGGCTATGCGCAGTCCGGCTTCCACTGGGAGAAGCTCGAATTCATCAACCGCCTGCACGGCCAGTCGGCCGACATCGCCGTAGGCGTAGACGCCGCGGGCAACAAGGATGAGGGCGCGGGCGACCAAGGCATCATGTTCGGCTACGCCTCGAACGAGACGCCGGAGCTGATGCCGGCCACCCTGCAGTACAGCCACAACATCCTGAAGCGTCTGGCCGAGGTCCGGCACGGCGGCGACACCCGGCTGGAGCCCGACGCCAAGAGCCAGGTCACGATCCAGTACGAGGACGGCCGTCCCGTCCGCGCCACCTCGATCGTCCTGTCCACCCAGCACGCGCCGGGCCTGTCCTCGGCCGACGTCGCCGACATCGTCAAGCCGCACATCCTCTCGGTCCTGCCGGAAGGCTTCACCGACGAGAACACGGTCTGGCACATCAACCCGACCGGCATCTTCGAGATCGGCGGGCCGGACGGCGACGCGGGCGTGACCGGGCGCAAGATCATCGTCGACACCTACGGCGGCGCCTCGCCCCACGGCGGCGGCGCCTTCAGCGGCAAGGATCCGACCAAGGTCGACCGTTCGGCCGCCTATGCCTGCCGCTACCTCGCCAAGAACATCGTCGCGGCGGGTCTCGCCGACCGCTGCACCATCCAGATCAGCTACGCCATCGGCGTGGCCAAGCCCCAGTCGATCCACGTCGACCTGCACGGCACGGCCAAGGGCCCGATCAATGAGGCGGTGCTGGAAGCCAACATCCTGGGCCTTATCGGCGGGGCGACGCCGCGCGCCATCCGCGAGCACCTGGGTCTGAACAAGCCGATCTACGCCCGCACCGCGGCCTACGGGCATTTCGGCCGCGAACCGGATGCGGACGGCGGATTCAGCTGGGAGAAGACGGATCTGGTGGAGAAGCTGAAGGCTCTGATCCCGGCCTAGGACGCGGCGGGCGGGACCGCCCTTCCCCTGCCGGACGACAATGCTATAGGGCCGCGATGGACGCTTCGGACGCCGCCGCCCCTGAGCCTGCCCTCTTCTTCGCCCTGGGCGTGCCGAAATCCGGCACGACCTGGGTCGAGCGCGCCCTCAACGCCCACCCCGAGGTCGTGTGCAAGGGCGAGGGCAAATTCCATTATTTTCGCGACCGACTGGCCGACGCGGGCAAGACCTACAACGCCTTCATGACCGAGCGGAACATGCGGGTGTTCGGCGAGGCCGTGTTTCCGCGGCTGAACATCGATGAGGTCGATGCGGTCTTCAAGGCCTTCGTCGAAACCCGCATGCGTCGGGACGGCCCTTTCCCCGGGGCCCGGCGGCTGGGCTGCAAGGACCCCGATTTCGGCCTCTACATCGAGGAATACGCCGCCCTGTTTCCCGACATCGACTATGTGCACATCATCCGCGATCCGCGCGACACCGCCCTGTCGATGCTGCGCCACATGGAGCGGGTGCATCCCGAGGTGCGGTTCCCCTCGATCGAGGCGTCGCTCAAGGACACGGCGCTGGGGTGGCGCAACTACATCACTTCGGTTCGGGCGGAGACCGAACGGCACGGGCTGTCCTGTCTGGAGTTCACCTATGAGGCGATGAAGGCGGACCCGCAGGCCGCCCTCGGCCGGGTGTTCGAATTCCTTGGCGTCGACGCCTCGCCGACCGTCGTGGCGGCCTGCGTCGCGGCGACCCGGTTCGAACGGTTGAGCCAGGGCCGGCAGCCCGGGCAGGAGGACCGCAGCTCGTTTTACCGACGCGGCGTCGCCGGAGGCTGGCGGGACGAGCTGAGCGCGGCCCAGGCCGAGCTCATTCTCGAGGCGGCGGGTCCGATCGCGGCTGAGCTCGGCTACCGCTGAGCCTGACGAGGCCGCGGCGCAGCGCGCGCCTCGCCCCTCGCGCTTCGCCCGGCTATACGCCCGCCATGTCCTCCGACCCCGACGCCTCCACGCCCCCGACCCGGGGCCCGCTCCGCTCGTTCGGCCGCATCAAGTCGCGCGCGCTCAAGCCGCGCCAGGCGGCGCTGTTCGACACCCTGCTGCCGGCCATCGCCCTGCCCGATCCGAAGGCCGGGCCGATCGATCCGGCGGCGCTGATGCCGCAAGCGACGGCGGTCTGGCTCGAGATCGGCTTCGGCGGCGGCGAGCATCTGGCGGCTCAGGCGGCGCGCCATCCGGACACGCTGATGATCGGCTGCGAGCCGTTCCTGAACGGCGTCGGTTCGGCCCTGCGCCACATCGAGGAGGGCGGGCTGAAGAATGTGCGGCTGCACGCCGACGACGCCCGCGACGTGATGACGGCCCTGCCCGAGGCCTCGCTGGACCGGGTCATGATCCTGTTTCCTGACCCGTGGCACAAGGCGCGGCACAACAAGCGCCGGCTGGTGCAGGACGAGACGGCGGCGGAGATCGCGCGGCTGCTGAAGCCCGGCGGCGGGCTGCGCTTCGTCACCGACTGGAAGGACTATGCCGACTGGGCGCTGGAGCGGTTCGAGCGCACGCCCGGGCTGGCGTGGACGGCGGACCGCGCCGACGACTGGCGCGCGGCGCCGGCCGACCATGTGGTGACCCGCTACGAGGAGAAGAAGCTGGGCGACACGGCGCCGATCTTCCTCGACTTCGTCAGGACCTGAAGACGGGCAGGCGGCGCAGCAGGGCGGCGCAGCCGACCACGGCGACCGACTCGACCGCCGCCCCGAACAGGAAGGGCGTGAAGCCATGGGCGAGGGCGTCCCCGACGCCGATGGCGCGCGCCAGCCAGGCCGCGCCGACGACAAGGATCAGCAGATGCGCCCCGATCATCACCGCGACCTGCGCCGCCGGGCGCCGATCGAGGCGCCGGCTCAGTTCGCCCGCGACGAGGGCGGCGAGCGGGAAGGCGGCCAGATAGCCGGCGGTGGGTCCGGTGAAGGGCTCCAGCCCCGCCGCGCCATCGGCCAGCACCGGCAGGCCGAGCGCGGCCATGGCGAGGTACAGCAGCACCGCCGCCGCGCCCCATCCGCGGCCGAGCACGGCGCCGGCCAGCAGGACGGCGAAGGTCTGCAGCGTCATCGGCACCGGGACCATGGGCACGGCGACCTGGGCGCACAGCGCCATCAGCAGGGCGAAGGCGGCGACGGCGGCGAGGCGGAGCGGGGCGGTCATCGGCGGGGTTCTGGTCAAGCGCGGCCGTTCTGGCAAGGCGGCCTCGCGCGACCGCCGGGGGAGCCGCGCACGTCAGGGGCTGACAAACCGCTTTCCCGGGTCTATACGCCCCCTCACATCGTTAGACCGGCGTCCAACGGCGTCGTTCAAAGCGGCGGCCGTGGATGGCCCGCCGCTTTTATTTTGTCCGGGACCCAGCCTTGAAGGCCAAGACCGTCGAAGACCGCGCTCTGCTGGAGCTCATCGAACCCGTGGCGGAAAGCCTGGGCCTCGACATCGTGCGCGTGCGTCTGATGGGCGGCACCCTGCGCCGGCGGCTGCAGATCATGGCCGAGCGGCCCAGCGACCACGACATCGCGGTCGAGGAATGCGCCCGCCTGAGCCGCGCCGTGTCGGAGGTGTTCGACGCGGCCGACCCGATCAGCGGCGAATATCTGCTGGAGGTGTCGTCGCCCGGCATCGACCGGCCACTGACGCGCCAGAGCGACTTCGACCTGTTCGAGGGCCATGAGGCGCGACTCGAGACCGATCGCATGATCGAGGGCCGCAAACGCTTCAAGGGAACCATCGCCGGGACCGAGGGCTCCAATATCGCCATCGACCTGGATGGCGAGGAGGACACCGCCCTGATCCCGTTCGACTGGCTGGTCGACGCCAAGCTGGTGCTGACCGACGAACTGATGAAGGCGGGCGCCGAGAAGCGCGCCGCCCGTAACGACAATATCGATCCCACTGAGACCGAGGACTAAGAGCATGGCTGTCGCCGGCGTTTCCGCGAACCGACTCGAACTGCTGCAGATCGCCGATGCGGTCGCGCGCGAGAAGAACATCGACAAGGAGATCGTCGTCGAGGCGATCGAGGAGGCGATCCAGAAGGGCGCCAAGTCGCGCTACGGCGCCCATCACGACATCCGCGCC
>NZ_JBKBMX010000003.1:0-215788 GCF_046295595.1 Brevundimonas sp.
CTGCGAAGGCCGCCCCGGCGCCCGCTCCGAAACCCGCCGCCGCGGCGCCGAAGCCCGCGGCCGCTGCTCCGGCGCCCGCCCCGGCTCCGGCTCCGGCCGCCGCCCCGAAGGCCGCCGCCAAGCCGGCCGAGAAGAAGGGCTTCCTGACCGGACTGCTCGACGCGATCTTCGGCAAGACCAACTGATCGCGGCCCCAATCAGGGCCTGAAACGACGAAGCGCCGGAGGATCGCTCCTCCGGCGCTTTTTCATGCGCGTCGTTCGCCCAGACGGTCAGTCCTGCGGCAGGTCTTCCGCGAGGATGGCCATTTCGAACATGAAGCTGCCGGCCTCGTCCTCGTCCTCGAAGACGACCCCGATGAATTCGTCGCCGACATAGACCTCGCAGGAGTCATTGGGCTTGCCGCGCGGCTTCAGGATGATGCCGCCCGTGTTGAAGGTGCGCTTCAGGTGCGTCTCGACGCGCTTCATGTCGGCGGTGTTCATGGTCGGCCTCGGGGTCTGGAAACAAGCGGCGGACCGTAGAGAAAGGGGCGCGACAGGGGAAGGCGTTTTCCTCCCCATGCAATGGGGAGAGGGACCGCGAAGCGGTGGAGGGGCTGGTGGGGCGTTCGACCGTGCGGCGGACGGAGCCCCTCCGTCTCGTCGGCTTCGCCGCCGATCCACCTCCCCACTGCGTGGGGAGGAGATCAGATGACGAAGTCGTAGACGATGTCGGCGAGGGTGTGGTCCATGGTCCGGGCCGGCGCCTCGCCGGCGGGGCAGTTGACCAGGCGCGCCGGGACGCCGGCGACGGTGCAGCCGGCGGGCACGGCCTTCAGCACCACCGAGCCCGAGGCGACCTTGGCGTAGTCGCCGACGGTGATGTTGCCCAACACCTTGGCTCCGGCGCCCAGCAGCACGCCCTTGCCGATCTTGGGGTGACGGTCGCCGCGCTCCGCCCCGGTGCCTCCGAGGGTCACGTTGTGCAGCATAGACACCTCGTCGCCGACCACCGCCGTCTCGCCGATGACGATGCCGGTGCCGTGGTCGAGGAACAGGCCGGCGCCGAGGCGCGCCGCCGGATGGATATCGACCTGGAACAGTTCGGACATGCGGCTCTGAAAATGGAAGGCCAGGGCGTCGCGACCCTGGGTCCACAGCCAGTGGGCGACGCGGTGGCCCTGCAGCGCCTGGAAGCCCTTGAAGTAGAGGAAGGGCTGCAGCAGCGTCTTGATCGCCGGGTCGCGCTCGGCCACGGCGCGCAGGTCGGCCTCGGCGGCGGCGACCATGGCCGGGTCGGCGGCGTAGGCCTCGAGGCAGACCTCGCGCACCGACATGGCCGGCAGTTCGGCGTCGGCCAGCTTGCGGGCGATCTGGTAGCTGAGGGCGGCGGCCATGTCGCCGTGCGACAGGACCACGGCGTTGATCTGCGACGCCAGCAGCGGCTCCGACCGGGCGGTCTCCTGGGCGGCAAGGCGCAGCTGACCCCAGGTGTCGGGGTGGGCGGCGACGACTTCGAGCTGGGGCATCCGGGACTCCTTCGGCGACACCATAGGCCCGCCGGCATGGCCTTCGCCAGTTCGGACGGCGGGTCGCCCTCCCGCGCCATATGGTGGGCCGGCCACGCGGTCGCCACCGCCCGGCGGTCGGGCATCCGGCCATGACGCCGACGATGACGGGGCCCGCATATGGCGCGGGGCGGCGCGGAGGCCTAGCTAGGGATCATGTCCGACGCCGATCTGGGCCAGGCCCTCCCCCTCCCCGTCCCTTCGATCGAGCAGCAGGCGCGTCTGGCGCGGCGGCGGTCGGCCCCGGCCCAGGCGCTGGGCGGGTCCGGGCCCTCGCCGGACGAGATCGAACAGATCCTGCGGCTGGGGGCGCGGACGCCGGACCACGGCAAGCTGTTTCCGTGGCGGTTCGTGGTCATGGGGCCGCAGAGCCGGGCGGCGCTGGCCGAGGCCCTGCTGCCGCTGGCCGAACGGCAGGCCGATGCCGGCAAGGCGCGCAAGGTGCTGTCCAAGCTGACCGCGCCGCCGCTGACCATCCTCGTCGTCTCGACGCCGGTCGAGGGGCACAAGGTGGCGGTGTGGGAGCAGGAGCTGTCGGCCGGGGCGGTGTGCATGAACCTCGAACACGCCGCCGACGCGCTGGGCTATTCGGCGAGCTGGATCACCGACTGGTACAGCTATGATCCGGAGGCGCTGGCGCTGCTGGGGGTCGGCGCGGGCGAGCGGGTGGCCGGGTTCATCCACATCGGGACGCTGGGGGAGGCGCCGCTGGAGCGGCCGCGGCCGGATCTGGCGGCCAAGACGGTCTGGCAACCCTAGGCGAAGGCGTCCTGGATCATCAGCACGGTGGCGACGGCGAGCAGCAGGGTCACCACCACCAGGGCAGCGAACATCAGGTCCTCGATGCGGTCGCGGGACGGGCGCATGCGGGGAGAGTGGAGGGATTCGCCTTACCGGACGATTACCCGCGCGCGACGCCGGCGACGTAGCGGCGATGCAGCAGCGGCTTGCCCAGCCAGTAGCAGAGCTCGGCCGGGCGTTCGATGTCCCAGACAGCGAGGTCGGCGGCCTTGCCGGGCTCGAGGGTTCCGGCCTCGGCGGACAGGTCGAGGGCTTTGGCCGCGACGCGGGTGGCCCCGGCCAGCGCCTCTTCGGGGGTCAGGCGGAACTGGACGCAGGCGAGGTTGAGCGCCGCCGTCATCGAGGCCAGCGGCGACGTGCCGGGGTTGCAGTCGGTGGCCACGGCAATAGCCACGCCGTGGCGGCGCAGCAGCTCGACCGGCGGCGGCGTGGTCTCGCGCAGCATCAGATAGGCCCCGGGCAGCAGGACGGCGACGACGCCGGCGGCGGCCATGGCGCGGACGCCGGCCTCGGTCGCATGCTCGATGTGGTCGGCGGACAGGGCGTTGTTGCGGGCGGCCAGTTCCGCGCCGCCGCCGTCGGACAGCTGGTCGGCGTGCAGCTTGACCGGCAGGCCGAGGGCGCGGGCCCGGTCGAACAGCCGGCCGACCTCTTCGGTGGAGAAGGCGATGGGCTCGCAATAGGCGTCGACGGCGTCGACCAGACCCTCGGCGTGGGCCGCGGGGAGGATGTCGTCCACAGCCTTGTCCACATAGCGGGCGCGGTCGGCGCGGTGCTCGGGCGGGACGGCGTGGAGGCCGAGGTAGCTGGTGCGGACGCGCACGCCGGCCTCGCGACCGATGCGGCGGGCGACGCGCAGCATCCTCAGCTCGCTGTCGCGGTCGAGGCCGTAGCCGGACTTGATCTCGAGCGTGGTCACGCCGGTGGCGGTGAGGCCGGCGAGGCGGGTCAGGGCGCTGGCGTAGAGCTGATCTTCGGAGGCGGCGCGGGTGGCGGCGACGCTGGAGACGATGCCGCCGCCGGCGCGAGCGATCTGCTCATAGGTGGCGCCCTGGAGCCGCTGTTCGAACTCGCCGGAGCGGTCGCCGCCGAAAACCAGATGGGTGTGGCAATCGATCAGGCCGGGGGTGACCCAGCGGCCGTCGAGGCGTTCGGTGGCCGCGGCCTCGTGCGGCGGCAGGTCGGCGCGCGGGCCGGCGAAGACGATGCGGCCGTCGGTGATCAGGAGGGCGCCGTCGTCGAGGGCGCCGTAGGGCTCGCCGCCCTCGACCATGGTCGCCAGGCGGCAGTCGGTGATCCGGTGGTCGGCGCGGATCATCGCGTCTCAAACCCGGCCAGCAGCTCGCAGAACCAGCGGCCGGCGGTCAGGGCGCCGAGGTCGCCGATTTCCAGCGAGGGGTCGTATTCGGTCAGGTCGACGGCCTCGACCTTGGGGTGGGCGCCGATGACGCGCGCGGCGTCGAAGAAGTCTTGCGCGGAGACGCCGCCGGGCCGGGCGCCGGGCGAGGCCGGCCACTGGCCGCGGTCGATGACGTCGATATCGAAGTCGACGTAGATGACGTCGACGAGGGCGGAGAGGCGCTCCAGCTCGGCGGCGACGACGGCGGCGAGGCCCTGTTCGCGGCAGTCGCGAGCGGTGCGGACGGAGATGCCCGCCGCCTTGGCCTTGTCGTGGGCGCGGCGGGTGTTGGCGAAGGGGGCGAGGCCGACCTGGCTGATGCGGCGGCCGTCGAGACCGTCTTCCAGCAGCGCCTGTATCGGATTGCCATTGGTCAGGCCCTGGTCGGTGTCGCGCAGGTCGAAATGGGCGTCGAGGGTCAGGACGCCGACGCGGTCGAGGCCGAGTCCGTGCACGCCGGGCCGGGTGATGGCGTTGTTGCCGCCGATCAGTACGGTCAGGGCGCTGGCGGTCTGGGCGGCCACGGCTTCCCGCAGCGGGACGAAGGCGTCGGCGGGGGAGACGGCCTTGAGCGGGACGTCCCCGGCGTCGTGGACCCGGGTGTGGAGTTCGCCTCCGGTCTCGACGTCATAGGTCGAGAAGCGCGGCAGCACGGCGCGGAAGGCCTTTGGCCCAAGGTCGCAGCGGCCGGGCGTCAGGGATCGTTCGTTGAGCCCGGCGCCGATCAGGGCGACCGGGGCATCGGGCTGGTCGCCGATCAGGTCGGCGACAGAGCGCCACGAGAGGGCTTCGGATTCGGTCATGACCCTCAATAGACCCTTCTCCACCCGGGGGAGAAGGTGGCCCGGAGGGCCGGATGAGGGGGCTCGTTCCGCGGCCAACCCGTCAGACAGCGAGCACAAGGCCTCCAGCCCCCTCATCCGGCTCGCTCCGCGAGCCACCTTCTCCCCCGAGGGGAGAAGGGCTTAGATGGCCTCATGTCGACTCAAACCACCCCGAACACCCGCGTCATCCGCAGCCCGCGCGGCCTGGAGATGACGGCGAAGACCTGGGCCGCCGAGGCGGCGCTGCGGATGCTGATGAACAACCTCGATCCCGAGGTCGCCGAGCGGCCCGAGGACCTCGTGGTCTATGGCGGCATCGGCAAGGCGGCGCGCGACTGGCCCTCGTTCGACCGCATCGTCGCCGAGCTGCGCAATCTGGAAGCCGACCAGACCCTGCTGGTGCAGTCGGGCAAGCCGGTCGGCCTGTTCCGCACCCACGAGGACGCCCCGCGCGTGCTGATCGCCAACTCCAACCTCGTGCCGAAATGGGCGACCTGGGAGCATTTCAACGAGCTCGATCGCAAGGGGCTGATGATGTACGGCCAGATGACGGCCGGCTCGTGGATCTACATCGGCACCCAGGGCATCGTTCAGGGCACCTATGAGACCTTCATGGAGGCCGGGCGCCAGCACTATGGCGGCGACTGGTCGGGCCGCTGGATCCTGACCGCCGGCCTCGGCGGCATGGGCGGGGCCCAGCCGCTGGCGGCGACCATGGCCGGAGCGTCCTGCCTGGCAGTGGAGTGCCAGCGCAGCCGGATCGAGATGCGGCTGAAGACCCGCTATCTTGATGTGATGGCCGAGACGCTGGACGAGGCGCTGGCCGTGCTTGAGCAGGCGAAGGCGGACGGAAAAGCCATATCGGTCGGGCTGTTGGGCAATGCGGCGGATGTTCTGCCTGAGCTAGTCAAACGCGGCGTGCGGCCCGATCTGGTCACCGACCAGACCAGCGCCCACGACCTGATCAACGGCTATCTGCCGCAGGGCTGGACCGTCGCGGAGTGGGAGGACGGGCGCGTCTCCGACCCGGCCGCGGTCGAGGCCGCGGCGCGCCAGTCGTGCGCCGTCCACGTCCAGGCCATGCTCGATTTCCAGTCGGCCGGCGTGCCGACGACCGACTATGGCAACAATATCCGGCAGGTCGCCTTCGACGCCGGCGTGGCCAACGCCTTCGACTTCCCCGGCTTCGTTCCGGCCTATATCCGCCCGCTGTTCTGCCGCGGCGTCGGGCCGTTCCGCTGGGCCGCGCTGACCGGCGACCCGGACGACATCCGCAAGACCGACGCGGCGATGAAGACCCTGTTCCCGGACAACGCCGGCCTGCATCGCTGGCTCGACATGGCCCGCGAGCGGATCGCCTTCCAGGGCCTGCCGGCGCGGATCTGCTGGATCGGTCTCGGCGACCGCCACCGGGCCGGGCTGATGTTCAACGACATGGTGGCCTCGGGCGAGCTGAGCGGTCCGATCGTCATCGGCCGCGACCACCTCGACTCCGGCTCGGTCGCCAGTCCGAACCGCGAGACGGAATCAATGATTGACGGGTCGGACGCGGTGTCGGACTGGCCGCTGCTGAACGCCCTGCTGAATACCGCCTCGGGGGCCAGCTGGGTGTCGCTCCATCACGGCGGCGGCGTCGGCATGGGCTATAGCCAGCACTCGGGCGTGGTCATCGTCGCCGACGGCACGCCGGAGGCGGCGAAGCGGCTGGAACGGGTGCTGTGGAACGACCCGGCGACGGGGGTGATGCGCCATGCCGATGCGGGGTATGAGATCGCCAAAGAGGCCGCCCGCGAACACGGCCTGACCTTGCCAAGCCTGACTTGATCCTCTCCCGCCGGGAGAGGGGTCTGAAAATTCCCACCTGAGGACCTCGCATGGAATTCGCCGCCGTCGCCCTGCCTCTGGCCCTCGGGATCATCATGTTCGGCCTCGGGCTGGACCTGACGCCGGCCGACTTTGTCCGCGTGGCGAAGCAGCCGAAGGCCGCCGCCGTCGCCCTCGCCTGCCAGCTGCTGTTGCTGCCGGCGATCTGTTTTGGGCTGGTGCTGTTGTTCCGGCTGCCGCCGATCCTCGCGGTCGGGATGATGCTGCTGGCGGCCTCGCCCGGCGGCACGACCGCCAACCTGTACAGCCACCTGTTCCGCGGCGATGTGGCGCTGAACATCTCGCTGACCGCCATCAACTCGGTCATCGCCGTGGTCACCCTGCCGGTGCTCACCAATCTGGCCATCGCCTGGTTCCAGCCGGGCGATCTCAGCGTCGGCCTGCAGTTCGCCAAGACGGTGGAGGTGTTCCTGATCGTCCTCGTCCCGGTGGCGCTGGGGATGACCGTGCGGGCGCTGAAGCCGGGCTTCGCCGCGGCCATGGACAAGCCCGTCCGGATCGCCTCGGTGGCCATTCTGGTGCTGGTTATCGTGGGGTCGGTGGCGAGCAGTTTCGACCTGTTCGCGGCCAACTTCCTGCTACTGGGCGGGATCGCCGTCGCCTTCTGCGTCCTGAGCCTGACGGTCGGCTATGTCGTGCCGCGCCTGCTGAAGATCGAGAAATCCCAGGCGGTGGCCAGCGCCTTCGAGGTCGGCATCCACAACGCCACCCTCGCCATCGTCATCGCCCAGGGCGTGCTGGAGCGGCCGGACATGTCGCTGCCGGCCGCTATCTATGGCGTGCTGATGTTCCCGATCGCGGCCCTGTTCGGCCTGTGGGTGACGCGGCGACAGGCCGGCTGAGCCGGCGGAATCCGCCAACGGGTTTTCCTGACCCGGCGCATGGGGATAAGGGGAGCGGATGACCCTCACCCTCGGCCAGTCTCCCCTCACCCTCAGCCAGCTTCGCGCGGTGGTTGACGCCCCCACGGCCGTCGCGCTCGCCCCCGAGGCCTGGACCGCCGTCGAGCGCGGCGCGGCCGTGGTCGCCGCCATCGTCGCCGAGGGCCGCACCGTCTATGGCGTCAACACCGGCTTCGGCCTGCTGGCCAACACCTCCATCGCGACGGAGGACCTCGAGACGCTGCAGAAGAATCTGGTGCTCAGCCACGCCTGCGGCGTCGGCGCCCTGCTGCCCGACGAGGTCGTGCGCCTGTTGATGGTGCTGAAGATCGCCTCGCTGTCGAAAGGGGCGTCCGGCATCCGGCGCGGGACGCTCGAGGCGCTGATCGCGCTGGTCAACGCCGACGTCCTGCCGTGCATCCCATCCAAGGGGTCGGTTGGCGCGTCTGGCGACCTCGCCCCGCTGGCGCATATGAGCTGCGTGCTGATCGGCGTCGGCGAGGCGCGCCATAACGGCGAGACCCTGTCGGCCGAGGCCGCCCTCGCCCGCGTCGGCCTGAAGCCGCTGGTGCTCGGCCCCAAGGAAGGCCTCGCCCTGCTCAACGGCACCCAGTGCTCGACCGCCCTCGCCCTCGCCGGCCTGTTCGCCGCGGAGGCCGCCTTCGCCGCCGGCGTCGCCGCCGGGGCCCTGTCGGTCGATGCGCTGAAGGGCTCCGACGCGCCGTTCGACGCCCGCATCCACGCCCTGCGCGGCCAGCCGGGCCAGATCGCGGTCGCTGCCCGGCTGCGCGATCTGATGGCCGGCTCGGCGATCCGCGACAGCCACCGCGAGGACTGTTCCAAGGTGCAGGACCCCTACTCCCTGCGCTGCCAGCCGCAGGTGATGGGAGCGGTGCTGGACGTGCTGCGCAACGCCGCCGCGACGCTGGAGCGCGAGGCCAATGCCGTGACCGACAATCCGCTGGTCTTCATCGAGGATGGCGACGTGATTTCCGGCGGCAACTTCCACGCCGAACCCGTTGCTTTCGCGGCGGATATGATCGCCATGGCCCTGGGCGAGATCGGCAATATCTCCGAGCGCCGGACCTCTATCCTGGTCGATCCGAAGATGAGCGACCTGCCCGCCTTCCTCGTCAAGGAGAGCGGTCTGAACTCAGGCTTCATGATCGCCCAGGTCACGGCGGCGGCCCTCGTCGCCGAGAACCGGATGGTCGCCCACCCGTGCAGCATCGACACCGTGCCGACCTCGGCCAATCAGGAGGACCACGTGTCGATGGCGACCCATGGAGCGCGGCGGCTGCTGGACATGGCGGAGAATACGGCGACGGTCGTGGCCATCGAACTGCTGGCGGCGGCGCAGGGGATCGAGTTCCACCGGCCGCTGCGGACCTCGGCCGATCTGGAGCAGGTCTTCGCCATCGTGCGCGAGGCGGCGGCCGCCTATGGCTCGGACCACTATTTCGCGCCGGATATCGCGCGGGCGACGGACGGGGTGCGGGCGGGCCGTTACCGGGTGTTCGCTGGCGACCTGCTGCCGTCCGCCCAGGTCTGAAGCGGCGCCTTGCGCAGGGCGGTCAGGTTGGGCGAGCCGGTGCAGAAACAGACGGTGCGCATCTGACGGATCATCGTCTGGAAATGGGCGACGACGGCCTCGGTCGAGACGGCGGCGGCGGTCAGGACGCCGGCCGCCTGACCGACCATGTCGGCGCCGAGGCGGATCGCCTTGGCGGCGTCGACGCCGTCGCGGACGCCGCCGGAGCCGATGATGGTCGCCCTGGGACAGCCGGCGCGGGCCTCGGCGATGACCCGGGCGGTGGGGATGCCCCAGTCGGAGAAGGCGGCGGCGTGGGCCTTGTCGTCGAGGTCGACGGCCCGTTCACGCTCGACCGAGGCCCAGTTCGAGCCGCCGGCCCCGGCGACGTCGATCGCGGCGACGCCCATGTCGACCAGCCGCCGGGCCGTGGCGGCCGAAAGACCGGCGCCGGTCTCCTTCACCACCACCGGGGCGTCCAGCGCCTTGACCAGCGACTGCAGCGCCGCGCCGACCCCCCACCAGTCGCGGTCGCCGCCGGGCTGGCAGGCCTCCTGCAGCGGGTTCAGATGCACGATCAGGGCGTCGGCGGCGATCATGTCGAGCACGCGCCGGGCCTCGTCGAGGCCGAAGCCGCGGGTCAGCTGGGCGGCGCCGATATTGGCGAGGATCGGGGTGTCCGGGGCCTTGAGACGCAGGGCCATGTCGAGCCCCGGCGTCGGGCCGTCGGCGGCCAGGGCCGTCCGCTGCGAGCCGACGGCGAGGGCGATGCCGAGATGCTGCGCCGCCTCGGCCAGCCGGGCATTGATGGCCTCGGCCCGATCCGGGCCGCCGGTCATGGCGCTGATCAGCAGCGGGGCCTTGAGCCGGCGGCCGAGGAAATCGGCCCCGAGGTCGATCTTGCCGTGGTCGAGATCGGGCAGGGCCTCGTGCACGAAATGGATGTCGGCGAAGCCGCTGGCGCGCCCGTGCCGCGCCTTGCCGGCGAGGATGACGTCGAGGTGCTGGTCCTTGCGGTCGGGGCTGTCGGTCAGGGCCATACGCCTCCCAACGCCGCAGCGAGCGGAAGGCTCAGGGTTGTTTCTCGACGGTCAGGGCGTAGGCCCCGGTCTGGCCCTGCTGATAGGCGCCGGCGCGGATTTCGTAGGTTCCGTCCCCGGGCGCGGTCCATTCCAGCTTGGCGTGGGTGTCGGTCAGGCCGTCGTCGTCGGAGCCCAGCACCTCGAACTCGCCGTCGTCCTTCTCGCGCCCGATGACGACGAAGCTGTCGACGTCGTTCGAGACCATGGTGATCAGCAGCTTCTCGTCCTGGCGCAGGTCGACCCGCCAGGCGTCGTAGTGGGTGTTGCTGTCGGTGGTCGCGTCGGTCGTCGTCAGGGTTCCCCACGCGGTGGAGCCGACGAGGATGCTGCCGGGCCGGGGCTGGGGACCGCGGTCGATCAGCTCGAGCGAATACAGGCCCTTGGCGTCCGACCCGAGGGGTGAGACGCGCAGGACATAGTCACCGTCCTCCGGGAGGGTGAAGTTGAGGCGCGAGTCGGTGCCCTCCATCAGGCCGTCGTCGTCGGAGGCCAGGGCGCTGAACTCGCCGTCCGCCTTGCCGATCTGCACATAGGTGTCGAAATCGCCCGAGCGCATGATGGCCTGGATCCGCTGCCCCTCGACGCCGGAGACGATGAAGGCGTCATAGCCGCGGTCATCGTCGTCGCGCGGATCGTCCTCGCTGATCTCGCCCTTGAGGCTGGCGCCGAAGGCGAGGCTGTCAGGGGCCCGTTCCGGCTCGACCTCGGTGATCGACAGGCTGTAGTCGCCGACGCCCTCGGAGAAGGCCCTCGCCTCGACGATGTAGGCGCCGGTTCTCGGCAGGGTCAGGGTCAGACGCGAGTCCGTGCCCTCGGGACCGCCGTCGTCGTCCTCGTCGAGGCTGACGCGGTTGTCGTCAAACAGCTCCAGATAGGTGTCGAAGTCGCCGGAGGTCATGTCGACGCGAATGCGCTGGCCCTCGCGGCCCTCGAACCGGTAGGCGTCGGCCGGCGTGTCGCTTTCGCTCTTGCCGTCGCTGGCGGTGAGTTCCCCGTCGACCGTGTCGCCAATGGCGATGGGCTGGGCGGCGATCGGGGGCGGCCCCTCCTGCAGGCGCAGGGTGTAGGCCCCCTCGCCGCCGGCGCCGACCGGCGTCACGCGGATCAGATAGTCACCGGTCTCCGGGGCGGTGAAGATCAGGCGCGAATTGAGGCCCTGGCCCGGGCCGTCGTCGTTCTCGGCCAGCTGGACGAAGGCGCCGCTTTCCGGCCGGCCGATCCGGACAACCGGATCGAAGGCCTCGCTGTCCAGCGAGACAGAGAGCCGGTCGCCCTGGCGGGCGCGGAAGGTGAAGGCGTCATAGGGGAGGCCGTCGTCGGTCTCGGGATCGCGGCTGGACAGGTCGCCCTCGATCGTCTGGCCGAGGCGGATGCCGGTGGGCCGCGGCGCGCGCGGAGCCGGCGGGCGCTCGGTCAGGCCGAGGGAGTAGGCGCCGCCCTCCAGCTCGGACAGCGGCCGGGCACGCAGGATGTAGGTCCCGTCGGTCGGGATGGTGAAGCGCAGGCGGGAATCCGTCCCCTCGCCGAGGCCGTCGTCGTCCGTGGCCACGGCGTCGCCGAGGGCGTCCTCGGGCAGCAGCTCCAGATACGCGTCGAACGCGGCCGAGCGCAGCACCGCCTCCAGCCGCTGACCGGCCCGGGCGGTGATCGCATAGTCGTCGTACCGGTAAGCGTCCTCGGACGCGGTCGCGTCGCCCTCCTCGATGACGCCCTCGACCGTGGCGCCCGGGGCGAGCGGCGCGGCGACCTGGGCCAGGGCGGAGCCGGCGGCGAGGACGAGCGCGAGGCCGCTGACGGCGGCGAGAATGATCTGACGGCGCATGCGAGTTCCCCTGGGTGCGACCTCGATCATAGACGACGAACCGCCCGGTCTGTAAATCGCGCTCACCGCACGATTCCTGATCACCGGAGCCGAAACCATGACGGCCGAACCCGCCCGCGCGACCCTGATCGACGGCAAGGCCTTCGCGGCCGGGCTGTTGGAGCGCGTCGCCGCCGCCGCCGCCCGGCTGGAGGCGGCGCACCGGATCAAGCCCGGCCTCGCCGTGGTCATCGTCGGCGAGGATCCGGCCAGCCAGATCTATGTGCGCAACAAGGGCGAGACCACGCTGCGGGCGGGGCTGCGCTCGGACACCCACAAGCTGCCGCAAGAGACCGATCAGGAGACGCTGCTGAACCTGATCGCGGCGCTGAACGCCGACAGCGGCATCCACGGCATCCTCGTACAACTGCCCCTGCCCGGCCATATCGACGCCGCGGCGGTGCTGGGAGCGATCGATCCGGACAAGGACGTCGACGGCTTCCACGTCGTCAACGCCGGGCGGCTGGCGGTGGGCCTGCCGGGGCTGGTTCCGTGCACCCCGCTGGGCTGTCTGATGCTGCTGAAGGCCGAGCTGGGCGACCTGTCGGGGCTGAACGCGGTGATCGTCGGGCGCTCGAACATCGTCGGCAAGCCGATGGCGCAGTTGCTGCTGGGTGAGAGCTGCACGGTGACCATCGCCCATTCGCGAACCCGCGACCTGCCGGCCCTGTGCCGCACGGCTGACATTCTGGTCGCGGCGGTCGGGCGGGCGGAGATGATCCGCGGCGACTGGATCCGACCGGGCGCGACGGTGATCGACGTCGGCATCAACCGGGTCCCGTCGCGCGATCCGGAGAAGGCGGCGCAGGGCAAGACCCGGGTCGTCGGCGACGTGGCCTTTGACGAGGCGACGGCGGTGGCGGGGCGGATCACCCCGGTGCCGGGCGGGGTCGGGCCGATGACCATCGCCTGCCTGCTGGCCAACACCTATACGGCGGCCTGCCGCGCGGCCGGCGTGGACCCCGAGCCGCTGGACGCTTGAACGGCGAAGCCTAACCTCCGATAGTCATCCTCGCAGGTCTGCAGCCTGACAGGAGACGTCGATGATTCGCTTGAACTCCCGGATGGCCGCGACCGCCGCCGTCGTGGTCCTGGCCCCGGCCGTCACCGGCTGCGGCATCAACGCCATTCCGACCAAGGAGGAGAACGCCCAGGCCAAGTGGGGCGATGTGCAGTCGGCCTATCAGCGCCGGGCCGATCTGGTGCCGCAGCTTGTCGCGACGGTGCAGGGCGCGGCGATTTCCGAACGCGCCATTCTGACCGAAGTCATCCAGGCCCGGGCCCAGGCGACCGGCGTGACGGTGACGCCGGAGACCCTGAACGACCCCGCGGCCATGCAGCGCTATCAAGCCGCGCAAGGGCAGCTGAGCGAGGCCCTGTCGCGGCTGATGCTGGTGGTCGAGCGCTATCCCGACGTGAAGTCAAACCAGAATTTCCTCGTCCTCCAGACCCAGCTCGAGGGTACGGAGAACCGAATCAACATCACCCGCATGGACTACAACGAGGCGGTCCGGGACTATAATACGTCGCTGCGGACCTTCCCGACGGTGATCTGGGCCAAGACGATCCACGGTGGGTCCGAGCCGATGCAGCTGTTCACCGCGACAGAGGCGGCGCAGAGCGCGCCAACCGTCAATTTCGACGCGCTGAACCCCGCCACGCCCGGCGGGACCGCGGCCCCGACCCAGCCCGGCGCGACACCGCCCGCTCCGTGATCGATGTCCTGACCCGAGGCCCGACGCGGCAGGTGGCGCGGCTGGTCGCCCTGACCCTCGCCGGCTGGCTGTGCCTCGCCGGCGCGGTCGCGGCCCAGACGAGCGGCTTTCCCGCCCTGACCGGCCGGGTGGTCGATGAGGCGCGGTTGTTGTCGCCGGAGACCGAGACCGCCCTGACGGCGAAGCTGGAAGCGCTGGAACGGGACACGTCCGACCAGCTGGTGGTGGTCACCGTCGAGAGCCTGCAGGGCCGGGAGATCGAGGAATATGGCTATCAGCTGGGTCGGGCGTGGGGCATCGGCCAGGCCGAGGACGACAACGGCGTCCTGCTGATCGTCGCGCCCGAGGAACGCAAGGTGCGGATCGAGGTCGGCTACGGCCTTGAACCGGTGCTGACCGACGCCCTGTCGGCCCTGATCATCCACAACGAGATACTGCCGGCGTTCCGCGATGGGGAATTTGAGCGCGGCATCGAGCAGGGCGTCGAGGCCATCGACGCCCAGTTGCGGCTGGATCCGGCGGAGGCCCAGGCGCGGGCCGCCGAGGCGGCGGCGCCGAAGGTCGGGATTCCGGTCGGGCCGTTGCTCATGATCGGCGTCATCCTGTTCCTGATGTTCGCGGGGATGATCGGCGGCCTGTCGCGGGGCGGGCGCCGACGGCGCGGGTCCGGCGTGGCGCCGATCCTGATCTGGGCGGCGAGCGAGGCCCTGCGCAGCAGCAGCCGCGGCGGCGGTGGGGGCTTCGGCGGCGGCGGCGGGTTCGGCGGGGGCGGCGGCAGTTTTGGCGGCGGGGGCGCGTCCGGCGGATGGTGATGAAATTGACGACCGGGGCGCACGACCGGATCGCCGCCGCCATCGCCGCGGCGGAGGCGCGCACGTCGGGGGAGATCTTCTGCGTCCTGGCCCGTCGCGTGTCGTCCTACCACGACGTGTCGCTGGCCTGGGCCGCCGCGGCGGCGCTGGTCCTGCCGCTGGGCCTGATCCCGCTCGGCTTCGAGCCGGGGTGGATTCCGGGCATGGCCGACAGCTGGGAGGCGGCTCACCTCGCGGCGCGCGACCTGTCGACGGGCCAGGCCCTGGGCGCCTACGCCATCGTCCAGGCGGTGGTGTTCGTGATCGTCTATCTGCTCACCCGCCTGCCCGGGGTGACGCGCTGGGTCACGCCACGGGCCGTGCGCCGCTCGCGCGTCCGCGACGCCGCGCTGCAGCAGTTCCTCGCCCACGGCCTGCACGTCACCGAGGCGCGGACCGGGGTGCTGATCTTCGCCGCCCTGTCCGACCATCAGGTCGAGGTCGTCGCCGACCAGGGCATCCACGGCAAGGTCGAGCCGTCGGTCTGGGGCGACGCCGCCGAGGCGTTGTCACAGGGCCTGAAGCGCGACGATCCGGCGGCCGGGTTCGAGGCCGCCATCGGCCTGTGCGGCGGGGTCCTGGCGCAGCATTTCCCGCCCCGGCCCGGCAATCCGAACGAGGTCGCCGACCGGCTGGTGGTCATCTGACAGCCCGCCGGAGGCGCCCCACGGGGGTCGCATTCCTGATCGAAATGGCCTAGCCCGGCCGCCTCAGAGCGTTTCGGCCCCTGCCCAGGACCTCATGCCCCGCCTGCTGACCTACAATGTCCACCGCTGCGTCGGCGTCGACCGTCGGCTCGACGTCGACCGGATCGCCGGCGTGATCGCCGAGTACGAACCCGATATCGTCTGTCTGCAGGAACTGGACGTCGGCCGGGCGCGAACCGGGATGGTCGATCAGGCCAGCGCCATCGCGCAGCGGCTGGCCATGACTTTCCACTTCAACGCCGCCATGACGGTGGAGGCGGAGGAGTATGGCGACGCGATCCTGACGCTGCGTCCGGAGCGGCTGGTCAAGTCGGGGCCGCTGCCGACGCTGCGCGGCATACCGGGCCTCGAGCCGCGCGGGGCCCTGTGGGCTGCGATCGATATCGACGGCGTCGAGCTGAATGTGATCACCACCCATCTGGGGCTGGTGCCG
Source organism: Brevundimonas sp. (assembly GCF_046295595.1). Classification (GTDB taxonomy): domain Bacteria; phylum Pseudomonadota; class Alphaproteobacteria; order Caulobacterales; family Caulobacteraceae; genus Brevundimonas. Next base: position 15,519 of record NZ_JBKBMX010000003.1, read on the forward strand.
CGCGAGCAACGGCTGCAGGTCGCGGCCCTGCTGGGCGAGGGCTGGCTGGGGAACCCGGCCTGCATCGGCCCGACCCTGCTGACCGGCGACTTCAACGCGACTTCGATCACCCGGCCGTATCAGGCGCTGGCGCGGCGGCTGTCCGACTGTCAGCGGGCGCTGGGGCTCAGGCCGTCGGTCAAGACCTTCCCGTCCAGCTTCCCGGCCATCCGCATCGACCACTGCTTCACCAGCCCCGAGATCGAGGTGAAGGCGGTGACGGCGCCCTTCTCTCCCCTCGCCCGCATGGCCTCGGACCACCTGCCGCTTGTGGTGGATTTCGACATCAGGGCCTGATCAGCGGCTGCGGAGCCCGCTGCGAGCGGCTGCGGCGTTTCCATGGCTGGAAGGCGTCGGAGGTCGAGGTCGGATCGCCCAGCTGGAACTCGGCGATGAATTGCTCGATGGCCGATGGCCGCTTGGCGCCGAGGATCTGCATACGGCCGGTGTCAAAGCGCTGGATGGCCTCGCCAACGGAGCCAAACAGGGCCTCGGCCGCCGCGAACTCGTCGGCGCTGCCGCCGATCCAGTGGCCGATGGTGCGGTGTCGGAACCGGCGGATCGCCGCCCGCCCCGCCTCCGTCGTCGGCGCCGCCGCGACGTCGCACTCGCTGTCGAAGCCGAACGACCGGTTGTTGAGATTGGTCGAGCCGATGCGCAGCACCTCGTCGTCGAAGATCGACATCTTGGCGTGGACGATGATCCGGTCACCGCCCGGGGTGTGGGGGGCGAAGGCGTAGAAGCGGTTGTTCCGGTCGGCCTGCTCCAGCCGGAACAGGACCTCCGACCGCGCCGTGTCCATGGTCATCTGGTCGAACCAGCTGGGGCTCGTGGCCGTCGACACCAGCACCACCTCGGGGCTGTCGGGCTCGGCCAGACGCTCGGCCAGGGCGGCGGCGATCTTCGGCGAGGTGAAATACTGGTTCTCGAGGTAGATCAGCCGGCGCGCGCGACGGATGCAATCCAGGTGGAGGGCCTCGTTCTCGCGCACTTCGCGGCGCCCGGCCCAGGCCGGCTCGGTGCGGGCGATGCCAACGGGGGTGTCCAGCAGATCCGGCTCGACGCCGTCGGGCCATGGATCGCCGTCGACGTCCTGGGCCACCACCCGCTCGGACGATGAGCGATACCAGCGCTCGCGCGCCAGATCGCCGAGCGCCCGGGCCGCCGGGCCGTCCATCACGCACATGACCTCGTGCCGCGGCGGCGACAGCCGGCCTGACGGCTGGCAGCGGCGGGGATCGTCGTCGAGATGCTCGTCGGAATCCCAGCGGTCGGTCGCGACGTCGCCGCCGCCGCAGAAGGCGACGGCGTCATCGATAATGACCACTTTCTGGTGATGGCAGGCCCCGGGCGGGCTGAGGTTGTCGAGCCGGAGCTCGACCATCCGCTTGCGGAACCAGCTTTGCGCCCGGTGGGGGAAGAAGCCCTGCGACGCGGCGATGACCAGCGGCGAGCGCCAGATCAGCAGCCGCACGTCGAGGTTCGGCCGCGCCTTGACCATCATGCGCAGCTGGTGGCCGATCTGGGCTTGGGGGTCCTCCGGCCGGGATTGCGGGTCAAGCCGGGTGCGCGGATCGAATTGCCAGCCCAGCATGACAACCGACCGCTTCGCCTTGCCGAGGGCCGACTGGAGGGCCTCGAAATAGGCGGCGTTTTCCATCAGCACGGCGAACCGCCCGGCGGTCTCGACCCGCCAGCAGTTGTCTCCCGGCGCCAGCCAGGGCTCGCTCTGTTCGTTCGCCGAAAGGCTCATGAAGGCAGCCTGACCGATTCGCGTGACGGCGGCATGCGCCCAAGCTTTACAGGACGCTTGGCGGCGGCTTCCGTTCCATCCCGGGCGCGCCGTAAACCCTTCCGCCCGATACGCCACGCCGGCCCGATTGCCCGACCGGTGTTTTGGGCGCATAAGGACGGTGTTCAACCGGACAGGGGAGGTCGGCGATGCAGGCGCTGATCGAGATGATCATCGGCTTTATCGCCCTGCTGGCCGCCGCGGCGCTGTCGCAGTTCGGCCTGCAGCTTGACGCCCCCGAAAAGTCCCGGCGCGAAATCCACCGGGTGCGCGACTGCGGCGAGCCGCCGTCCGGCGCGGTCCTCGCCATCGCCGAACGCAAGCAGGACTGCTGAGCCGGCCGGGATTCGTCCGGGCTCGCCTTTGCGCGCCGCGAATGAGCCGCTAGGGTCTGGACGGGTCGCGCGCCCCGGCTGCGCGACGTCGCATCCAGTCGAGATCGCCGCCTCATGAAGTCCCGCCACCGGCCGCCGCTGAACCTGACCGACCCCGAACCGGAGGTCGACGCCATGGCCGAGATCAGGGCCGCGCTGGAAGCGCCCGACGCCCCGGAGGCGGATCTGCACGCGGAGTTGGAGCCGGACATGGAGCCGGACATGGAGCCGGAACCCGAGCCGAGAGCCGAGCGCCCGATGTCCGAACGTCGTCGCCGACGCCTCGCCGAGGAACGGCGCCAGGCCGAGCAGCGGGCCGCCGAGGCCGCGCGCCGGGACGCCGCGGCCCTCGCCCTCCCGCCGCAAGCCGAATTGTCCGTGTCGGCCGATGCGCCGCCGGCGGCCTATGATCCGCCCCCGCCGCCGGCGCCGCTGCGGCGAGCGGTGGACGCCGACCCGTCGGGCCGACATGCCTATCTGCTGGCCGGCGTCGCGGCGGCGCTGTGGATCGGCGGCATCGCGGCCTGGCTGGCGTTCGAGATCGGCTCCGGGGCGGTCGAGCTCGAGCCGCTGCGGCTGGCGGTCTACGCCATGATCGCCCTCGCCCCGGCGGGGCTGGCCATCCTGCTGGCCCATGCCATGCGTCAGGGGGCCGGCCTCGCCGCCGAGACCCGCCGCGCGCGCGGCCTGTCGGAGGCGCTGGTCGCGCCGACGGCGCTGGCGGCGCAGCAGACTGGCGAGGTGCTGCAGTCGTTGCGCAACGACATCGACCAGGCCTCGCTCGCCGCCGAGCGCGCGCGCCACGACATGACCCTGCTGCGCGAGGCGCTGGCGCACGAGACGGCGCGGCTCAACGAGGCGGCCGAGACCGCCGGCAGAACCGCCCGGCGGCTGGCCGAACAGCTCGGTCAGGAGCGCGACCAGATGCAGACGCTGGGGGTCCAGCTCGACAGCCAGGCGACCGGGGTGATCGACGCCGTCGAACGCCAGTCGCGCATGGTCGTCGACGCCTCGGACCTGGCCCAGACGCAGTTGCGCGAAGCCGAGGCCGCCCTCGCCGCCCGCGCCGCGGACCTTGCCGCCGCCGCCGGCGAGGCCCAGGACGCCGCCCGCGTCGCCGCCGACGATCTGGCCCGCCAGACGCTGCGGCTGGAGAACGCCGGCTCGGGCGTGGCCGAACAGATCCAGTCCGTCGAGGAAGGCCTCGGCCAGCAGCGCGCCGCCCTCGTCACCGCCGCCTACGCCCTGCGCACCGACCAGGAGGACTTCTCCGCCCAGGTCGAGAGCCAGCGGGCCCAGCTGACCGAACAGCTGTCAGCCACCCGGGCGGTCACCGACGAACTGGGCCAGACCTCGGCGCGGACGACGGACAGCATCAAGGATCTGGTCGAGGCGGCGACGGACCAGTTCCGCGCCCTCGTCGACATGTCGCAACGCGAGGCCGACGGCTTCGACAGCGCCACCAAACTGGCGCTCGACAAGTTCGAGTCGCTGGCCGCCGAGGCGCGTGACGCCCTGGTCGAGGAGACCCGCCGCGCCCTCGCCGCGCTTCAGGCCACGGCCGAGGACTCCCGCGCCGCCGCCGCCGATGCCGCCGAACAGGCCCAGGTCCGGGCCGACCGGCTGGGCGAGGCCCTGTTCGAGGCGGCGCAGAAGGCCGATCAGGCCGCCGACGCCCGCGTCGACAGCGCCCGGCGCATCGTCGTCGAGACCAGCAGCCTGGTCGACGAGGCCGGCCAGCACGCGCTCGAGCGGCTGGAGACCACGGTCGAGCGGATGAACGCCGCCTTCGCCCGCATCGACCAGGCGATGGAGGACCTCGACGAGCGGGCCTCGCGCCTGCCGGAAGAGGCGCAGAAGCGGGTCGAGGCGGTGCGCGCCTCGGTCGAGGACGGCCTCGCCGCCCTGTCGGCCGCCTCGCAGAAGGCCGCCGCCGACACCGAGGCGCTGGACGCCGGCTTCCAGGAGCGGGTGCGGCGCAACTACGACATGCTGACCGAGGCGGTCCGGCTGATGGGGGTGGTGTCCGGCGAGAGCCCGACCACCAGCCGCCGCCGCGAGGCCCTGGCCGCCAGCGCGACGCCCGAGGAGGCGCCGCCGCGACCCCGGCCGGAACGGGCGCCCGAGCGCCCGCCGGAGCGGACCGCCGAGCGATCGGACGAGCCGCGCGGCTTCGGTCTGCGCGGGCGGCTGAAACTGGAGCCGATGCCCGGCGCGGCGCCGGCCAACCAGGCCGAGCAGGACCGGCTGGGCTGGAGCGATCTGGTCGACGAGGGGCCCGGCGAGGCGCCGCTGGACCTCGACACGCCGCTCATGCCGGCGGTCGACAGCGAGGCGCTGGGCGAGCGGATCACGGCGGCGATCCGGCGCATGGGCGTCGATCCCAACGCCCTGCTGCCGCGGTCGCGCGTCGAGGAGGCCGCCCAGGCGGTCGCCGCCGGCGATCCCGACCGGGCCCGGCAGATCGTGCGCCGCGTCGCCCCGGCGGCGGTGCGCAGCGTTTCGCGGCGGGTGCTGACCGACACCGAGCTGAGGGCCGACGCCGAAGCCTTTGTGCGGGCCTATGGGCGCGAACTGTCGGGTCTGGCGGCGGCGCAGGACGGGCCGGGCGTGCTGGGCCGGCTGACCACCGACGGCGGCCGCGCCTTCATGCTGCTGGACGCGGCGATCGGGGATCTGGCCTGACCTCGACCAGCCGTCGTTTGAGCGGGATGGCGGCGATCAGGCCGGCGGCGGCCATGGCCGCCATGGCCCAGTAGCCCCCTGCCCCGAACCGGTCGTACAGCGGCCCCGAGGCCGCCGTCGCCAGCCCGATCAGCAGGCCGGCGGACAGCACCGAGCTCAGCGTCTGGGCGGCGGTGTGGCTGTCGGGGCGGGTTAGCCGCTCGACGATCTGCAGCCCCGCGAGGAAGGTGGCGGCGAAGGTCAGGGCGTGCAGCGCCTGCAACGGCCACAGCAGCCACAGCGGCGGGGCCAGGGCCATGGCGCTCCAGCGCACCACGGCGGCGGCCGAGCCGACCATCAACAGGCTCCACGGGCCGATGCCGACGCGCCGGCGCCACGGCTCGAACAGCCACATCAGGGCGATCTCGGCGACCACGCCGAAGGCCCACAGCTGACCGGTGACCGCCTCGCTTATCCCCTGGGTTTTCCACATGATGGCCGAGAAGCCGTACTGGAAGGCATGGGCGGCCTGGACCGCGCCGACGGCGAAGATGGCGGTCATGAACAGCGGATCCACGAGCAGGCGGCCGAGGCCGCGGAAGCGCTCCAGCCCGGCCACGGCCGCGCCGTCGGCGACCGTCTCGGCCGGCAGGACGAAGGCGGCGACGGCGGCCAGACCGAGGGACGAGACCACCAGCCAGACGATCACCCCGTCCACGGGTCCGTGCAGCAGCAGGGCGCCCATGGCGATGTTGGCGGCGACAAAGGCGGCCGAGCCGGCGCCGCGCGGCAGGGAGAAGCTGAATCCCAGACGCGCCGCCAGCCTCAGCGTCATGACATCGGTCAGGGGCACCAGCACCCCCATGGCCGTGGCCCCGACGAACCAGCCGATGGCGCGCACCGGATAGAGGTCGGAGAGGCCGGCCAGGGCATACCCGGCGGCCGTGACCAGTCCCATCAGGGCGATCGGCGTGCGGCGATAGCGAAAGCCGTCCGCCCACACCGCCAGCAGCGGGCCGGTGACGACCCGGGCCAGCATCGGCGCCGCCAGCAGGGTGCCGATCTCCGCGCCGCTCAGGCCCTGGGCGCGCATCCACAGGCCCGCGAACGGGAGCGAGACGCCGGTGGCGCCGAAGAGCAACACATACTGCAAAGCCATACGCTGGGCGGCGGTCATGGCGGGCGAATAGCAGACGCGCGGGATTCTGTCGGCTAGCCTCCGTTCATGACAGTGACTCGCAATCTGGTGGTGTTCGCCGCGCTCAACGGAGCCCTCGCCGTGGCGCTGGGCGCCTTCGCGGCGCACGGAGCCGGGCCGCAGGTCAAACAGCTGCTGACCACCGGGGCCCACTATCAGCTGCCGCACGCCGTGGTCGCCCTCGTCTGCGGCATGTGGCCCGCGCGAAGCCGGATCATCGTCATCGCCGGCTGGCTGGCCGCCGCGGGCGGACTGGTATTCGCCCTCGCCCTGTCCGCTATCGCCCTGCTGAGCCTGCCGGCCATGGGCGCGGTCGCGCCAGTCGGAGGCCTGCTTATGATCGCAGCTTGGCTTTTGATCGGCTTTGCCGCATTGCCAACACAAGCCGCTTCAGCCTGACACGAAAGAGACCGAGTACGTATGGCCTTCCCCGTGCCCGAAACGCCCCGCCGCGACCTGTTCCCCGAGATCGAACCCTATGCCACCGGCTTTCTGCCGACCGGCGGCGTGCACGAGATCTACTACGAGGAATGCGGCAATCCGCAGGGCCTGCCGGTGCTGGTGCTGCACGGCGGTCCGGGCGGGGCGGTCAATCCGGGCATGCGGCGCTATTTCGACCCGTCGAAATACCGCATCGTCCTGTTCGACCAGCGCGGTTGCGGCAAGAGCCGACCCAACGCCTCGCTGGAGGACAACACCACCTGGACCCTGATCGAGGACATCGAGCGCCTGCGCGAGCTGCTGGGCATCGACAAATGGGTGGTGTTCGGCGGCAGCTGGGGGTCGACCCTGTCGCTGGCCTACGCCATCACCCATCCGGAACGGGCGACGGCGCTGGTGCTGCGCGGCATCTTCCTGCTGACCCGGGCCGAGCTGCACTGGTTCTATCAGGATGGGGCCTCGAACATCTTCCCGGACGCCTGGGAGCGGTTCATCGCCCCCATCCCCGAGGACGAACGCCACGATCTGATGCGGGCCTATTACAAGCGGCTGATCGGCGACGACCAGGGCGAGCGGGAACGCTGCGCCGTCGCCTGGTCGAGCTGGGAAGGAGAGACCGTCAGCGTCCAGGGGCCGGACGCCAAGCCCGACAAATTCGCCGAACCCGAATTCGCCGTGGCCTTCGCGCGGATCGAGAACTGGTATTTCACCAACGGCGGCTTCTTCCCGGAAGAGGGCTGGCTGCTGAAGAACATCGGCCGCATCCGCCACATCCCGTGCTGGATCGCCCAGGGGCGGTTCGATGTGGTGACCCCGATCTCGGGCGCATGGGCGCTGCACCGGGCCTGGCCCGAGGCGCAGCTGGACATCGTCCCCGACGCCGGCCACGCCTCGACCGAACCCGGCATCATCGACAGCCTGGTGCGGGCGACGGATTGGGCCGCTTCGCTTTAGGGAGCAGGCAGCAGGCAGCATGAGATCGCGGACCTGGTGGCTATTGGCCCCGGGCGACCTGCTGCCTGCTGCCTGAGTCCTGCTGCCTCACTTCTTGTCCGTCTTCCGCACCATTTCCGAAAGCTGGAAGCCGATGCGGCGGGCTTCGCGCTCCTCGGGCTTCTTGCGGACATCGAGCAGGACGTTGATCTGTCCGTAGTGCTGGATCAGGCGCACCGGCTTGCCGTCGGCGTTCTTGCCCAGGAACATGATGAAGTCCGGCCCCCAGAAGCCGACGTCCTCGATCGACATGGTCCCGTCGCCGGGCAAGCCGACGATGCGGGCCCCGACCTCCTCGTCCTTGTCGAGACCCTTCTCGAAATCCTCGATCAACTTGGACAGGCGGACGAAGGCCCATTCGGCCGGGTTCTCGCGCATGCGCACGCCGTCCATCATGGCGGCGGTCTGTTCCGGCGAGGCGGTCGGGACCACCGGCTTTGGACAGGGCGTATCACCCCAGTCGGGGACGAAGACGGGCGGCGTGGTCTCGGCGGGTGATTCAGACATGGCGCGAGCCTAACGCCTGAACCCGGCGATCAGAACAGGCCGTGGCCCTTGGGCAGTTCGGCGTAGCGGTGGACGCGGGTGGAGAGCACCAGGCCGAAGCCGATCATCACCGTCATCATCGACGATCCGCCGTAGGACAGCAGCGGCATGGGCACGCCGACCACGGGGGCCAGACCCATGACCATGGCCCCGTTGATCAGGACGAACAGGGCGAAGAAGCCGGTCATGCCGGCCGCGGCGATACGGCCGAAATGGCTGTGGGCGAGGGAGGCGATGCGCAGGGATATCAGGATGACGGCGACATAGCAGGCCAGCACGGTGAAGGAGCCGACAAAGCCGAACTCCTCGGCGAGGGTCGAGAAGATGAAGTCGGTGTGCCGTTCCGGCAGGAATTCCAGCTGGCTCTGGCTGCCGAGGCCATAGCCCTTGCCGAGGAAGCCGCCGGAACCGAGGGCGATCTTGGACTGGATGATGTTGTAGCCGGTGCCGGACGGGTCGGACTCGGGGCTGAGGAAGGTCAGCACCCGGTTGCGCTGATACTCATGCATGCCGAACATGACGAACGGCGGGATGACGGCGACCGCGGCGCCCGCTCCGGCGGCGATGACCCGCCAGCTCAGGCCGGCCACGAACATGACGGCGGCGCCCGTCAGGCCGATGACCATGGCCGAGCCAAGGTCCGGCTGTTTGGCCACCAGCAGGAAGGGCACGCCGATCATCCCGGCCGGGATCAGCAGCTTCCACGACCATTTGGCGTCTTGGGCGGAGTGGTTGTGGTACCAGCGGGCCAGCGCCAGGACGAGGCCGATCTTGACGAACTCGGCCGGCTGGATGCGCATGAAACCGAGGTTCAGCCAGTTCTTCGCGCCGCCGGCGGTGTAGCCCAGCGGGGTGAATTCGATCATCAGGACGAGCACGAGCAGCAGGCCGTACAGCGGATAGGCCGCCCGGAACCACCATTTCGGATGGATCATGGCTAACCCCAGCAGCGCCACCAGCAACGCCCCGAAGCGCAGCAGGTGTTTGGCGGCCCACGGCTGCCACTGGCCGCCGGCGATCGAATAGAGCATGGCCGCGCCGACACAGGCGATGACGCCCAGCAGGCCGATCAGGCGCCAGTCCAGCTCGGTGATCTTGGTCGAGAGCCGGTCACGCTCGCCGGGACGGGTCAGGGCCGAGGCGGTCATTGACGGGGTTCCGACAGATAGGGGCGCGGGCCGGCGGCGGCAGGCGCCGGGCCTTGGGCGGTCGGCTCCGCGGGCGTCGCCTCGGAGCCGGCGGCACCGAGGGCGTTGGCTTCGTGAGCGCCCGGATCCTCGGTGTCCGCGAAACCCTCCTGCTCGATGCGCTGGCGAATCTCGGGATCCTTGAGCAGGGCGACCTTCATCACTTCGCGCGCGCGCGGCGCGCCGGCAGTGCCGCCGCCCATTCCGCCGTGCTGGACGATGACCGCCACGGCGTAGCGGGGATTGTCGATCGGCGCATAGGCGATGAACAGGTTATGGTCCTTCTGCGACCACGGCAGGCCGGCGCCCTTGCGTGAGCCGGCGCCGTAGTTGCGGGTCTGGGCCGTGCCGGTCTTGCCGGCCATCCGGACCGCGCCGAGGCCAAGTTGACTGTTGCGGAAGCCCGTGCCGCCGACATCGGTCACCCGGTTCATGCCCTCGCGCAGGATGGCGAGCATTTCCGGCGGATAGGGCAGGTCGCGAACCTCGCCCGACGGCGGCTGCTCGACGCCGCCGACGGACTTGATCAGGCGGGGCATCACCGCCTTGCGGCCATTGGCCAGGCGTGAGGTATAGACCGCCAGCTGGAGCGCGTTGACGGTCAGGGCTCCCTGCCCGATGCCGTAGCTCGGCGTCTCGCCCGGATACCATTTGCCGTCGCCGCGCACCGGATTGCGCCGACGCCACGCCCGGTCAGGCACCAGGCCTTCCTTCTGGCCGCCGATGCCGACGTCGAAGGTCTGGCCGAATCCCATGGAACGGGCCGCCTCCGCGATGGCGTCGGGCCCGATCTCGACCGCCAGGGTCATGAAGTAGACGTTGCAGGAATTCTTGATGGCGTCGCGCATGTCCTGCGAGCCATGGGTGGCGTGGCAGGCGAACCGGCGGCCGAGGTAGAAGCCGCCGGTGCAGGTGATGCGGCGGTCGGGATCGGCCCCCTTGAGCAGGGCGGCCAGTCCGGTGACGGGCTTGAAGGTCGAGCCGGGCGCGAACACGCCGGTGACGGATTTGTCGAGCAGTGGACGGCGCTCGTAGTCGGCCCAGGCGCGATAGATCGGGCTGGGGACGCCGCTGACGAACAGGTTGGGATCGAACGACGGGGCCGAGACCATGCACAGGATGTCGCCATTGCGCACGTCCATGACCACGCAGCCGCCGGCCTCCTCGCCAAACACCTCAAGCGCGCGGTTCTGGATATCGGCGTCGAGGGTGAGGACGATGTCCTTGCCGGGCACGGCGGGGCGCGATCCGCCGACGTCTTCGGCCACGACCCGGCCGCGGGCGTCGACCTCGACCCGGTTGCCGCCGGCCTCGCCGCGCAGGTCGGTGTCGAAGGTCTTCTCCACCCCCTGGCGGCCGATGCGAAAACCGGGGTTGTAGAGGACTTCGGGCACCTTCTCGCCGCGGTCCTCGATCGCCTTGATGTCGCGATCATTGGGCTTGGCGACATAGCCGATGACGTGGGCGAAGGATCCGCCGAACGGGTAGTAGCGAGCCTCGTTCATGTCGGCCATGACGCCCGGCAGCTCGTTGGCGTACAGATTGACCTTGGCGAACTCCTCCCAGGTCAGGTCGCTCTTGACCGGAACCGGCGAGAAGCGCGGGGCGGCGTTGACGTCGCGGATGATCGACCGGCGACGTTCGACCGTGTCGGGCAGCAGACGGCCCAGCAGATCAAGGGTCTGGTCAAGGTCCTTGGTTTCGTCGCGCACGACGAGGACGCGGAAGCTGGGTCGGTTGCCGGCGATGACCACGCCATTGCGGTCGAGGATGCGGCCGCGCGGCGGCGGCACGAGGCGGAAGTTGAACTGGTTGTTCGTCGCGAGGGTGGCGTATTCGCCGGCCTGGACGACTTGCAGCTGGGCCAGGCGGGCGGTCAGGGCGATACCACCAATCGTGGTCAGTCCGCCCAGCACGAAGGTGCGGCGCAGGAAGGAGCCCTGCCGCTCATTGGTGTCGGCGAAGAAGATCGAGGGTTCCGAGCTCATCGGAACCTCACGTCGCCGTCCTCGAACCGCTCGATCAGCTGATGGGCGAACGGGAACAGCAGAAGGGTCGGCAGGAGCTGGAGGAAGACCGAGATCAGACTGGCCGGCGTCGGGGCGATGAAGGCCATGATCACATAGGCGAGGGCGAAGGCCAGGGCGCAGCAGGCGGCGTACCAGACGAACAGCACCGCCGTGTCCTGACCCGCGAGGAAGCTGCGCGAGGCGAGGACGACGCTGTAGATGGCGAGGAAGGTCAGCCCCCACAGGCCGAGCGGACCCCAGGTCAGCAGGTCGAGCACCAGGCCGAGACCGGCCAGCATGATCGGCGCCGCCACCGACGGGCGGATCAGCGGCCAGGCGAAGGCCAGCACCATGGGGATGACCGGCTCGGGCAGGTGCAGGCCGAACAGCTCGACCGGGGTCTGCAGGACGATTGTCGCCGCGACGGCGATCAGAGCCGGATAGACGATCCACTGCATCGGCCCGACGACACGAACCGCGACGGCGCGTCTCATTCCGTCCCCCCCGCGGGCGCGGTCGCCTCGCGCGCGCCGGTGCGGCGGGCGGCGGAATCGGTGATGGCGGCGCCCTGGTCGGCGGTCGCCTCGGACAGGGTGTCGAGCCCGGCCAGCGGCGGGGCGTTGAGGTCGTCGGCGCCGATCAGCTGGCCGAAGTCCTCGAACAGCATGACGCGGACATAGTCGATGGCGCCGCGGTCGCTGAACAGCTTGACCCGCCACGAGCCGTCGATGCCCTTGGCGGCGACGCCGATCGGCACGCCGCGCGGGAAGCCGCCGCCATCGCCCGACGAAAGGATGCGATCTCCGGCCTGGACCGCGCCGACCCCGCGCACGAACTCCAGGCGGGGATTGCCCGAGCCGTCTCCGGTCAGCAGGGCGCGGGCGTCGGTGCGATCGATCAGCACCGGGGTGCGGCTGGCCACGTCGGTCAGCAGTAGCATGCGACTGATGCCCGGCGAAGTCCCGACCACGCGGCCGACGAGACCGTGCTCGTTGATCACCGGATTGCCGACCTTGACCCCCCTGGCGGCGCCGACATCGAGCAGGCGCGCCTTGGAGAAGGGACCGCGGGTGTCGGTGATGGAGCGGGCGGTGCGCATGTCCACCGGCGGCTCGGGCCGGATGCCGAGCATGGCCTCATAGCGGGCGTTGACGTTCTTGAGGGCGATGGCCTGGTCGCGCCACGGCTGCAACTCGGCCAGTTCGCGCTTGAGCCGCCGGTTTTCGGAGACGGCGAAGAAATAGCCGCCGACATAGTCGGACGCGTGGCCGAACCAGCGCACCGGGGCGGCGAAGACGCCGCCGACCGGACCGGCCACGGTCTCGACGCCGGCTCGCACCGGCTGATACGGGGAATTCTCGGCGCGGGCGTCGCTGATCAGCAGCAACACGCAGCCGATGATCGCGATCACGACTGTGACGGCCGCTGACAGGACCAGCGGCACCTTGATGTTTTCGAACGGTCCGTCGCGAAACGCCACGGCGCGCCTTCCTGGGAAAGAGGGAATCAGCGGGAGCCCCCCGCCGACGTCTGCAGCCTATCGCAAAATCCGGGCCAGTTGGAAACCGGCGCGGCCCCCGAAATGACAGCGATTCAAGGCGATGTTTCGACCGCGGTCCTAGAGGGCCGAGTCGAGCACGCCCTTCATCCAGCGCGGATGCTCGAGCACCCGGCCGCAGCCGATGGCGACGCAGGACAGCGGGTCGTCGGCGACCGAGACCGGCAGGCCGGTGTGGTCGCGGATCTCGGCGTCCAGGCCGCGCAGCAGGGCGCCGCCGCCGGTCAGCATGATGCCCTTGTCGGCGATGTCGGCGGCCAGTTCGGGCGGGGTGGCTTCCAGCGCCACCTTCACGGCCTCGACGATCTGGGTGACTGGCTCGGCGAGGGCTTCGGCGGCCTGGCGTTCGGAGATGCGGACCTCGCGCGGCACGCCCTGCATCAGGTCGCGGCCCTTGACGTCGATCGACAGGCCTTCGCCGTCGGCCGGGATGCGGGCGGTGCCGATGTCCTTCTTGATGCGCTCGGCGGTGGTCTCGCCGATCAGAAGGTTATGGTTGCGGCGCATGTAGGAGATGATCGCCTCGTCCATCTTGTCGCCGCCGACGCGGACCGAGCGCGAATAGACGATGCCCGAGAGCGACAGCACGGCCACCTCGGTGGTGCCGCCGCCGATGTCGACGACCATCGAGCCGGTCGGCTCATGGATCGGCAGGCCGGCGCCGATCGCGGCGGCCATCGGCTCGTCGATGAGGCCGACGCGACGGGCCGAGGCGTTGAGGCAGGAGTCGTTGATCGCGCGGCGCTCGACGGCGGTTGCGCCCGACGGCACGCAGACGATGACCTTGGGGTTCACGAAGCCCTTGCGGTTATGCACCTTGCGGATGAAGTGCTTGATCATCTCTTCGGCGACTTCGAAGTCGGCGATGACCCCGTCGCGCATCGGGCGGATGGCTTCCATGTGACCGGGGGTGCGGCCCAGCATCTGCTTGGCCTCTATGCCGACGGCGTGGACGATCTTCCGACCACCGACGTTTCGCAGGGCGACCACGGACGGTTCGTTCAGAACGATGCCCTTGCCCTTCATATAGATCAGGGTGTTGGCGGTGCCGAGGTCGATGGCGATGTCGTTGGAAATCGCGCCGAAGATGCTGTTGAACATGGAACCGGGATACCGTTCGTTCGGGCCTTGAAGGGCGTTCGTGTCTCGATCCGCTTCGGCGACGCCCCGGCCGCGCCCATCCCCATGAGCGCCGCCTCCTGATCGTTATCGCCTGACCGACCTTCCGGCCCGTTTGCCCTTGTGCGGGGGGGAATACAAGCCCCATGCGCCGGCGCCGGAACGGCGCGCGCCACTATCCGCAGCTTGACCGTTCACGATACCGTCAGTGACGCTTCACGTCGGGGGCTTCGGCCGCCCGCTCGCGCCGTTTGACCAGTTCGCGGACCGCCAGCATCAGGGCTAGCCAGACCACCGCGACCCCGGCGAGAATCAGCGAGGTCCAGACGCCGTCGCCAGACGCCGCCGCAACCACCGCCCCGCCGAAGAAGGCCACCAGGGCGGTCTTGGGCAGGACGCCGAGGGCGCAGCCCAGCAGATAGGCGGGGAAGGCCGCGCGAGCCGCGCCGAACGCCATGTTGACGACGATGAACGGGGCCGACGGCACGTTGCGGATCATGAAGCTGGCGTAGAAGGCGTTTTTGCCGACAAAGCCCTTGAGCCGCCCGAGGGTGCGGCCGCCGTAGCGATCCACCAGCCGCGCCGTCGGGCCGCGCCCGAGCCAGTAGGTCACCGCCGCCGAGGCCACGGTCGCGGCCCAGCTGTAGACGAAGCCCAGCGACGGGCCGAAGGCGACGACGCAGGCGGCGATCAGGATGAATTGCGGCGCGCCGATGAAGGCGGCGACGATGAACAGCACGACCGTCGCGGCGAAGGCCCACGGGCTGCCGGCGTAGCCCTGCAGCCAGGCCTCGAGATTCTCCTCGGCGGCCAGCCCCAGCTGGCTCTTGCCGAGCATCAGCAGGCCGACCGTGGCCCCCAGCAGCAGGGCCGTCGCCAGCAGGGTGCGCCAGCGGCGGCCTTCCATGTTCAGAATGAAATCGAGCAGGCGACGCATGCTCCGGCGATTAGCATTCCGCGTCACCGGCGGCGAGAGCACCCTCCCCTCAGCCGCCGCATGATCCAGGCGAGCCGGCCGGGCGTATGGGGTGGGACTCAATCGGAGACGACCATGACCCAGGCCCTCGCCTTCGTGACGATCCTCGTCATCTTCAGCATCATCGACACCCTGTGGCTGGGCTACATGGGCGACCGCGTCTATCGCCCGTTGATCGGCGAGGTTCTGGCCGACAAATTCCGCCTCGTCCCGGCCATGGCCTTCTACACCCTGTATGCGGTCGGGCTGACGATCTTCGCCGTCCTGCCGGGGCTGAAGACCGGCGACTGGAAGACGGCCTTGATGTGGGGCGGCCTGTTCGGCCTGTTCGCCTACGGCACCTACGACCTGACCAATTACGCCACGCTGAAGAGCTGGGGCCTCAAGATCACCCTGATGGACATGACCTGGGGCGTGGTCGTCAGCGGCGTGTCGTCGGCGGCGGCCTGCGCCGTGGCGCTGCGGCTGATGCGGGTGCTGAACCTGAGCCTCTAGGCGCGGGGCGGCCGCGGGAAGAAGACGGGGACGCGGGCGGCGTAGCGGGCGAAGGCCTCGGGCCGGCTGCGGCGCATATGCTCTTCCAGCGGCGGGATGCCCGACACCCGGGTCAGCAGCCAGAACATATAGGCCGGCCCGACCAGGGCCAGCCAGCCCCACGGCCGGTCGAAGCCGAAGTCGATGGCCAGCACCGGCCAGGCGCACCAGCCCAGCCATTCGAAGAAATAGTTGGGGTGCCGCGACCACGCCCACAGGCCGCGGTCCATGACCTGGTCGCGGGTGGTCGCCGGGTCCGCGCGGAAGGTGGCCAGCTGACGGTCGGCGATCCCGGCCCCGACCACGGCGGCGACCAGCAGGCCGGCGCCGAGGGCGTCCTGCAGGCCGAGAGGCCCGACCCGATTGTGGGCCGCCAGCAGCACCGGCAGCACGAGGACCGCGGCCGCCCCGGCCTGCAGCTGGAGGAAGGCGAACAGGCGGCGCTGGAAGGCCGGGCCCCAGTCTTCGCGCAGGCGGGCGTAGCGGGCGTCCTCGGGACCCGACAGCGACCTCCCCGCGATGTGGGAGCCCAGCCGCACGCCCCACAGGACGGCGAGGCTGGCGGCCAGCCACTGGCGCGCGTCCGGGGCGCCGTCCACTGGATACAGGGCCGCGCCCGCCCCGGCCGCGCACAGGCCGAAGGACCAGAAGACGTCAGCCCAGCCGCCCTGCCCGGTCGCCCGCTGCACGCCCCAGGCCGCCGCCATCACCGCGCACAGGCACAGGGCGGCGAGACCCCAGGGCGCGAGCAGGGCGATCACAGGCGGACGAAGGGCTGCAGCACCCGGCCGATCCAGCCGTCGAGGCGGATCTGGCCGTCGAGGGCGACGACGCACAGGCAGGGCTCGGCCGAGACCGTGCGCGGCCGGTGATGCACCTCGCCATCGGCCTCCTCGAAATCGCCCGGACCAAAGCGGCCCTCGTCGGTCTCATAGGCGCCCGAGATGACGCAGGTCAGTTCGACCCCGTCGTGACTGTGAACCGGGGTGGTCCGGCCCGAACCGATCCGCAGCAGGATGACGCGGCATCCGCCGTCGCGCGGGGCATGGACGTCGCGCATATGCATGTTCGGGCCGATCCAGCGCCACGGGCCGAGCGCATAGCGGCGCAGCGGCTCGGGCAGCTCTGTCATGTCATTGGCCGGCTCGGGCGGAACGGAGTCGTCGGGCGCCGAGAGGCGGGCCAGGGTGCGGGCCAGCAGATCGTCGGCGACCGGCGCCGGTTCGAGGGTTTCGAGCACCTCGCCGCCGACCGCCTGCAAGTCCTCGACCCAGCGCGCGGTTTCCGGACGCAGGGCGAGATGGGTGGCGACGACGACGGACTCCGGCGGACTCAGCGTCCCGGCCGCATAGGCCAGCAGCCGTTCCTCGGAAGGTTGAAGGCGGGCGGTCATGATTGTTCCCCGACAGGCTGATCGAGCAGGTCCCTGAGCTTGATCATCGCGTTGCGTATCCTCGACTTTACGGTTCCAAGAGGCAGGTCCAGCGACTGGGCCACCTCGGCGTGGGTGAGTTCCTGAAAGAAGGCCATCTGGATGACCTCGATCTGGTCCGGCTTCAGGCTGCGCAGGGCGGCGCGGACGCGGCCCTCATCCTGACGCGCCTCCAGCAGATCGTCCGGCCGCTCCGGTTCGGGCGCGGCGAGGCTTATCTCCGGGACCGGCAGGGGCCGGCTGTCGCGGCGCAGGGCGTCGATCCGCCGGTTGCGGGCTATGGTGAAAATCCAGGTCGCGGCGCGCGCCCGCGACGGGTCGAACATCTCGGCCTTGCGCCAGACCGTCAGCATGGCCTCCTGGGCGAAGTCGTCAGCCGCCGCGGGCGCCGCCCCCGACCGCATCAGATAGGCCTTCAGCCGGGGCGCGAAATGATCGAACAGGGCCGCGAAGGCCTCGCGGTCACGGTCGCGCGCCACCGCCTGGATCAGGCGATCGTACTCGGCTTCGCCGCTCATGACGCGTGCGCGCGCAGGACCGATGTCCGAAACCATTCCATGCATCAGCCCTCATACGCGGGGAATCCCCGGCCGGATCATACCTCATCCAAAGTCCGATGCTCGACGTAACAGCGGGCCGCCCGTCCGTGGGCTGAGCGGAGTTCGCATGAGTCTCACACACGTTTCGTCCGACGGCGCGTCGGCCACCCCGCTGCGGATCGCCGTCATTGGGTCGGGAATTTCCGGCCTGTCATGCGCCTGGCTGTTGAACCAGCGCCACGATGTGGTCCTGTACGAGCGCGCCGACCGTCTGGGCGGCCACACCAACACCGTGACAGCCAATGCCGCCACCGGGCCGGTGGCGGTGGACACCGGCTTCATCGTCTTCAACGAGGCGACCTATCCCAATCTGATCGCCCTGTTCGAGCACCTGGGCGTGGCCAGCCGGGCGACGGAGATGTCATTCTCCGTCTCGGTCGAGGATGGCGGCTTCGAATACGCCGCCCCGGCCCTGTTCGCCCAGCGCCGCAACATGCTGCGGCCGCGGTTCTGGTCGATGCTGTCGGAGGTGCTGCGCTTCTATCGCGAGGCCCCGGCGGCGATCGCGACGCTGGAGGATCCGGACCAGACGCTGGGCGCCTTTCTGCAGGAGAGGCGGTTCAGCGCGGCCTTCCGCGACGACCACCTGCTGCCGATGGCGGCGGCGATCTGGTCGTCGCCGACCGCGGCTCTGATGGACTATCCGGCCGCGTCCTTCCTGCGCTTCTGCGACAACCATGGCCTGCTCAAGCTGGCCGGCCGGCCGGCGTGGCGCACGGTGATCGACGGCAGCCGCACCTATGTCGAACGGATCGCGGCGACGCTGGGCGCCGGCGTCCGGCTCGGGCGCGACGTGGTCGAGGTTCGACGGGGCGCGGACGGCGTGACGGTGGTCGAACGGAACGGCCGCCACGAGCATTTCGATCAGGTGGTGATCGCCACCCATGCCGATCAGGCCCTGGCCATGCTGAGCGCTCCGACCGAAGCCGAGCGCCGGACCCTGGGCGCCTTCCGCTACAGCCGCAACCTGGCGGTGCTGCACACCGATCCGGCCCTGATGCCGAAGCGACGGCGCGCCTGGGCCAGCTGGAACTACATCGGCTCCGACGGCGGCCTGTGTGTCAGCTACTGGATGAACCGGCTGCAGGGTCTGCCGGGACAAAACCTGTTCGTGACACTGAACCCGCCGCAGCCGCCGCGGCCGGACGCCCTGTTGCGCAGCGAACTGTACGAGCATCCGATCTTCGACGCCGCAGCCTTGCGCGCCCAGGGCGCCCTGTGGGATCTGCAGGGCGAGGGCGGCGTCTGGTTCTGCGGGGCCCATTTCGGCGCCGGTTTCCATGAGGACGGCCTCCAGTCCGGCCTCGCAGTGGCGGAGCAGCTGGGCGGCGTGCGTCGGCCGTGGACCGTCGCTGAGGAGAGCGGCCGCATCCAGATCGGCGGCCGCGACCAGCGGCTGGAAACGGCGGCGTGAGCCAGGCCTCCGCCCTGTATGCCGGAGGGGTGGTGCACCAGCGGCTGCGGCCGGGTCGCCACCGGCTGGAGCAGCGGGTGTTCTGGTTGTTGCTGGACCTGTCCGAACCGAAGGCGCTGGACCGGCGGCTGCGGTGGTTCTCGCACAATCGCTGGAACCTGTTTTCCTTCTTCGACCGCGATCACGGGGACGGGTCGGCGCGCCCGCTACGGGCCCAGGTCGAGGCGCGGCTGGCGACGATCGGCGTCGACCTGCAGGGCGGCGCCGTTCGGCTGCTGACCATGCCGAGGCTGCTGGGCTTCGTCTTCAACCCGATCAGCGTCTACTACTGCCACGCGGCGGACGGGCGACTGGCCGCCGTCAGCTATGAGGTCTCCAGCACCTTCGGCGAGCGCCACTGGTACGATCTCGCGATACCGCAGACGGCAAGCGGCGACGGCGTGTTCCGCCAGAGCTGCGCCAAGGCGCTGTATGTGTCGCCGTTCCTCGGGATGGAGATGCAGTACCGGTTCCGGGGCCGGGCGCCGGACGAGCGGGTCGGGCTGACCATTGGCTGCGACGACGCGACCGGCGCCATCCTGACGGCCAGCCTGTGGGGCGAACGACGGCCGCTGGAAGACGGGGCGCTGATCCGGGCCGCCCTCGCCTTTCCGCTGATGACGCTCAAGGTGGTGGCCGCGATCCATTGGGAGGCGTTGCGCCTGTGGCTGAAGCGCGTGCCGGTGACGCTGGCGCGGCGTCCGGCGGCGCGTCCGCGGAACGCCTGACCCGAGAAGTCGTCTTGCCCGAAACTGACTCCCGCCCCTACAGTCCCTCCAGCGGCCGGGGGGCCGCCGGGAGCCGAGTGAGTGAGTCTGACGCCCGCAGTAGTTCTGGCGCTCCTGATCGGAACGCCCGTCGGCGGCCAGACGCCGCCGATCTTCAATCCGGGCGCGCCCGGTCAGGCGTCGCGCGTGATCAGCGCGAACGAGGCGGTCGCGCTGAGCCGGACCACCTTCAACGCCGCCGATGTCGCCTTCATGCAGCATATGATCGTCCACCATGCCCAGGCGGTGGAGATGGTCGAACTGCTGCGCGCGCAGGGCGCCGACGCCACGGTCAAGCTGCTGGGCGAACGCATCGCCCTGTCGCAGGCGGCCGAGATGGCGATCATGCGCGAATGGCTGACGGTGCGTGGCCAGTCGGTCGACATGCCGGCCATGGACCACGCCGCCCATACGGCGCCGGCGCGGGCCGGCGCGCACGACCATCATTCCATGACCCCGCCCGCGCAGGCTTCCACGGATGACAGGTCGGTGATGTCGGGCATGTTGTCGCCGCGGCAGATGCGGACCCTGGCGGCAAGCCGGGGGACCGCCTTCGACCGTCTGTTTCTGCAGGGAATGATCCAGCACCACCAGGGCGCGATCGACATGGTCGACGACCTGCTGGCCACGCCGGATGCGGCAGAGGATCCGACCCTGTCCGATTTCGCCAGCGCGGTCGTCGCCGAACAGTCGGCTGAAATCCTGCGCATGCAAAATCTTCTTTCCGACCTCTGACTCCCTGACCTCGCCTGAAGGACCGGCCCATGATCGCTCGCAAATGCCTGCTCACCTCCGTCGCCGCGCTTGGCCTGTTGATGGGCGCGAACGCCGCCGTCGCCCAGACCGCCTCACCGCCCCAGGTCGCCGCGGACGCGCGCAGCACGCTCGCACCGGGGCTGCACGACGCCGGCCAGGCGGCTTCGGGTCTGACGCTGGAGCATTCGCTGCAGCCGCCGCCCGGCTTCTTCGACCCGGAAGCCCTGTTCGCCCCCCCGCAGTCGCGCGAGGAGGCCGAGGCTATGCAGGCCCGTAATCGCCAGAACCCGCCGCGCTTCACCCCGCTGGCCCTGGCAAACAGCGACATGGCGATGTCGAACGGCAAGCTGTTCGTCGGCAATTTCAACGGCTTCAACGCCTATGACGTGTCGCAGGGCGAGCCCCGGCTGGTGATGTCCGTGGTCTGCCCCGGCGGACAAGGCGACCTGTCGATCCATGGCGACCTGCTGTTCATGTCGGTCGAGGAGAACCGGGGCCGGCTGGATTGCGGCGCCAAGGGCGTCGACGGCGAGGTCAGCGCCGAGCGCTTCCGCGGGGTCCGCATCTTCGACATCTCGGACCTGAACGCGCCACGCCAGATCGCCGCCGTCCAGACCTGCCGGGGGTCGCACACCCATACCCAGGTGCCGGATCCGGACGACGCCAACGTCCTGTACATCTACAACTCGGGCACCTCGGGCGTGCGCAAGACCGACGAGCTGGGCATCTGCAGCGACGGCGAGCCGGGCGAGAACGCCGAGACGGCCCTGTATTCGATCGACGTCATCAAGGTGCCGCTGGATCACCCCGAGCAGGCCGCCATCGTCAACCGGCCGCGCATCTTCGCCGACAGCCGAACCGGCGAGATCGCCGGCCTGTGGCGCGGCGGGGCCGCCGGCCTGGCCAGTCAGGACACGGCCCAGACCAACCAGTGCCACGACATCACCGTCTTCCCGGAAATCGGACTGGCGGGCGGGGCCTGCAGCGGCAACGGCATCCTGCTGGACATCTCGGACCCCGAGAACCCGGCGCGGGTGTCCGAGATGTTCGACCCGGACATGGCCTACTGGCACTCGGCGACGTTCAACAACGCCGGCGACAAGGTGCTGTTCACCGACGAATGGGGCGGCGGCACCAATGCGCGCTGCCGCGCCGAGGACCCGGCGACCTGGGGCGCCAACCTGATCGCCACCATCGAGGACCGGACCCTGAAGGGGCAGAGCTTCTTCAAACTGCCGTCGGCCCAGGGCAAGACCGAGAACTGCGTCGCCCACAACGGCAACATCATCCCCGTGCCCGGGCGCGACCTGATGGTCCAGGCCTGGTACCAGGGCGGGGTCTCGATCGTCGACTTCACCGACCCGAAACAGCCCTTCGAGATCGCCTGGTTCGACCGCGGGCCGATCGACCCCGAGCATCTCAAGGTCGGCGGCGCCTGGTCGGCCTACTGGCTCAACGGGCGGATCTACGCCAGCGAGATCGCCCGCGGCCTCGATGTGCTGAAGCTGACGCCGGGCGAGCACCTGTCGGCGGCCGAGATCGCGGCGGCGGAAAGCGTCATGGTCGCCGAAATCAATCCGCAGACCCAGACCCGCGCGGTCTGGGCCGACACCCCCGACGTGGCCGCGGCCTATCTGGACCAGCTGACCCGGTCGCAGGGCATCGAGGCCGGCCTGGCCGGACGGGTGCGGACGGCGATCGACGGATGGCGGGGCGGGCGCAGCAACGCCGCCGCGGCGGCCGCCCTGTCGCGTGATCTCGCCGCCGTTCCGGAAACCACCGCCAAGGCCGACGCCGCCCGGCTGAAGGCCTTGTCGGCGCTGTTCGGCCGTCTCGGCGCCTGAGGAGGACAGAATGCGCCCCACCATCATCGCCGCCGCCCTCGTTCTGGGCCTTGCCGTCCCCGCCGCGGCCCAGACGCCCCCTGCCCCGGCCCCGACCCCGGCCCCCGCCGCGGTCCCCGCGGCCAACGCCGCTGACGTGGCCTCGCCCGAGGCGATCGTCACCGCCCTGTATGACGTCATTTCGGGCGACGCCGGGGCGGCGCGGGACTGGGATCGCTTCCGGTCCCTGTTCCACCCGACGGCGCGGCTAATTCCGTCGGGCGTCAACCCCCAAGGGGTGGGCGTGGCCCGCGCCCTGACGCCGGAGGACTACATCACCCGCAGCGGGCCGGTGCTGGTGCGCGACGGCTTCCACGAGCGCGAGATCGCCCGGCGGGAGGAGCGCTTCGGCCACATCGCCCACGTCTGGTCGACCTATGACAGCGTGCGCAGCCTGTCGGATGCGACGCCCTTCATGCGCGGCATCAACAGCATCCAGCTGTTCAACGACGGCAGCCGCTGGTGGGTGATCAGCGTCTATTGGCAGGCCGAGACGCCGGAGGCGCCGATTCCGGCGGACTATCTACCCGCGGCGGACTGATCCAGGGCGGTCTGACCGCGCCGCGCGAGGATCATGGCGCCGACGACGCAGGCGCTGAACAGGGCGCCCTCGAGGCCGCTGGTGACGATCTGGCTGACGGGCCCGAAGCCGGTCTCGCCGGACAGGGCGCCGATCTGGTCCAGCCGCAGGCGGGAGTCGGGGAAGCGGCCGGCGACCTCGGCGAGGCTGCCGGCCATCAACCGCCCGCCGGTCAGCGGAATGATCACGCCGACCGCGCCGCCGGCCAGGGCCGCCGCCGCCATGCCGCGCCGCAGCGAGACCCGGCCCGGCGCGCGGCTGCCCAGCCAGGCCCCCAGACCGACCGCCGCCCCGAGCAGGGCGCCCTCGGGCGCGCCGGTGATGTCGCCCGGCGAACGGCCGAACAGCAGGTTGAAGGCGTCAAGACCAATCAGTCTGACGACGCCGCCGACGATCAGACCGCCCAAGGCGCCGCCGACGATGTTGCCCAGCGCCGGCCGGCCGGGCGCGAGCCCGCCCGCCGCGATGCCGAGCCCGACGCCGGCGCCGCCGACCAGACCGACCGCGACGGTCAGGCAGACCAGCACGAGGATGATTGAGACCCCGCCCATGCCGTCCTGGGACGCCCCGGCGAGGCCATAGAACAGACCGCCCAGAACCCCGGCCACGCCACCGCCGGCCATGCCGGCCCCGCCGAGGGCGAGGTTACGGGGCCACGCCCCGGACGTCGCGCCGTTCGCGGCGAGGGCCGACGGCGCCGCTGCATCCTCCGCCCCCACCCGCTCCACGGAGGCGATGAAGCGATAGCCGTGCTTGGGCACGGTCTCGATGAACCGCGGACGGGCGGCGTCGTCGCCCAGTCGTTGGCGCAGGGTCCGGATGCACTGGGTCAGGGCTTCATCGGTGACCGGGACCCCGCGCCAGACTTCGCCGAGGAATCGGTCCTTCGACACCAGCGTGCCGGGCTCGGACACCAGCAGGGCGAGGGCGTCGAGATAGCGGGCGTTCAGCTCAAGGGGCGTTCCGTCAAGCGACAGCTGACGATTGTGCGGTTCGAGCAGGAAGCGACCGAATCGAAAGCTGCCGTGCGACATGGTTCAGCGGGTTCCCAGGAAGCGACCGTGCCGCGAGTCGCCGCGAAAGCCGGCGGGAAACCTCCCCCATGGCGGAAGCCAAGGCAATGGCGGGCCGCGCCAATTGATCGCCGTTTCGCAACTGCGTAAGGATGCCCTCCTTCCCCGGGAGTCGCCATGTCCAGCCTGCAGTCCGCCGCCCTCGCCCGCGTCAAGCCGTCCGCCACCCTCGCGGTGACGGCCCGGGCGCGCGAGCTCAAGCGCGAGGGCCGTGACGTGATCGGCCTCGGCGCCGGCGAACCGGACTTCGACACCCCCGACAACATCAAGGAGGCCGCCATCGCGGCCATCCGGCGCGGCGAGACCAAATACACCGACGTCGACGGCATCCCCGAGCTGAAGGCCGCGGTGGCGGCCAAGTTCGCGCGCGAGAACGGCCTGACCTACGACACCAGCCAGATCCACGTCGCCCCGGGCGGCAAGACGGTGATCTACAACGCCCTGCTGGCCACCCTGTCGCCCGGCGACGAGGTGATCGTGCCGGCGCCCTACTGGGTGTCTTATCCGGACATGGTGCTGCTGGCCAGCGGGGAGCCGGTCAGCGTCATCGGCCACGAGGCGGACGGCTTCAAGCTCAAGCCCGCGGCGCTGGAAGCGGCGATCACGCCGCGCACGAAGTGGCTGATCCTCAACTCTCCGTCCAACCCGACCGGCGCCGCCTACACCGGCGATGAGCTGGAGGCTCTGGCTGCCGTGCTGCGCCGCCACCCGCAGGTGTGGGTGATGACCGACGACATGTACGAGCACCTGATCTACGGCGATTTCGAGTATCGGACGATCGCCCAGGTGGCCCCCGATCTCTACGAGCGGACACTGACGATCAACGGCGTCTCCAAGGCCTACGCCATGACCGGCTGGCGCATCGGCTACGCCGGCGGGCCCACGCCGCTGATCGATCTGATGCGCAAGGTGGCCAGCCAGACCACCTCCAACCCCTCGTCGATCAGCCAGTGGGCGGCGGTCGAGGCGCTGAACGGGCCGCAGGACTTCATCGCCGAGCGGGCGAAGCATTTCGAGGCGCGCCGCGACCTCGTCGTGTCCATGCTCAATCAGGCGACCGGCATCCGCTGCGCCACGCCGGAGGGCGCCTTCTACGTCTATCCGTCGATCGAGTGCCTGGTCGGCAAGCGCACCGAGGGCGGCGCGGTGATCGACGGTGACGACGCCTTCGCGGCCGAACTGCTGGACGCCGAAGGGGTGGCCGTGGTGCAGGGCTCAGCCTTCGGCCTGAGCCCCTATTTCCGCATCAGCTATGCGACCTCGGAAAGCGTGCTGGAGGAAGCCTGCCGCCGCATTCAGCGGTTCTGCGCCTCGCTGCGCTAGACTCACCCTCGGCAAGGAAGTGCATTCACCGCGCTTCCACATTTGACTCAAGAAACACAGTGTGTTTTGTGTGTTTACTACTTACACACAAGGCCTGTCCTCATGTCGAAGTACGACCCCCTTGAACACTTTCTGAAGTCGCGGCAGACCGAAGAGGTCCCCATGACCTTCGCTGAGATCGAGAAGATCATCGGCCGCGCCCTACCCCAGAAGGCGAGCGGGCATCGGGCGTGGTGGAGCAACAACCCCTCCAACAATGTGATGACCAAGGCGTGGTTGGCGGCGGGCTATCAGACCGAACGAGTGGACATGGCATCCCGACGGCTCGTGTTCCGCCGCACAATCCGAGTGCCCGATCGCAGCGTTCCAACACCACCTTCCCGGGGCGATGGCATTATCGACCGCATTCGGGCGACGTTGGGCGGGACCGTGACCATTCCGGCGGGAGTAGACCTCACAGCCCCGACCGGAGAGGAATGGGATGCGGGACGCCAATGACCCGGCCAATCCTCCTGGACACCTGCGCCCTCATCTGGCTGGCTGAGGGTTCCCCTTTGGCCGCAGGCGCCGAGGCCGCGCTTCAGGACGCACAATCGGCCGGCGCCGCTCTGCTGGTGTCTCCAATCACTGCTTGGGAAATTGGCATGCTGGTGGCCAAGGGGCGGCTAGCGCTCACGATGCCTCCCCTGGTCTGGTTCCAGTGCGTCCTCGACACCGGTATCGAGTTGGGCGAGTTGGGGCCGGATATCCTGATCGGCTCATCGAGCCTGCCAGGTCCAGAGCTTCGCGATCCAGCCGATCGGATCATCGCGGCCACCGCTCGAGCGTTCAACTACCGGCTAATGACGCGTGACCGGCCACTGCTTGCTTTCGCCGAGAGTGGCCAGGTGGCCGCCATTCCCTGCTGAACGTTCAGGACGCCCGGCTGACCGCGAAATCGGCCAGTTGCTCCAGCGCCGAGCGCCATTCGCCCGCCGGCAGGGGCTTCAGCGCCTCCTGGGCGGCGGCAGCGTAGTCCCAGGCGGTGTCGAGGGTGGCGCTGACGGCGCCGGTGCCGACGATCAGCTCGCGGGCGCGACGGAAATCGTCCGGCGTCCGCTCGCCGCGGGTGATGGTGCGGTCCCAGAAGGCGTCCTCGCGGCCGCGCGTGCGCGCCACAGCCAGCAGCAACGGCAGGGTCGCCTTGCCCTCATTGAAGTCATCGCCCGCGTTCTTGCCGAGGGTCGCCGAGGCGCCGCCATAGTCGAGCGCGTCGTCGGCCAGCTGGAAGGCGATCCCGAGGTTCAGGCCATAGGCCCGCAGGGCCTGCACCGCATCCTCGTCGGCGCCGGCCCCGACCGCCCCGGCCTCGGCCGCGGCGGCGAACAGTTCGGCGGTCTTGGCCGAAATGATGCGCAGATAGGTGTCCTGGTCGAGGTTCAGGTCGTGGGCGCGCGTCAGCTGCAGCACTTCGCCCTCGGAGATGACGCTGGAGGCCGTGGCGAGGATCCCGAGGGCGCGCATCTGGCCGGTCTCGACCATCAGCTCAAAAGCGCGGGCGAACAGGAAGTCGCCGACCAGCACGCTGGACGGCGCGCCCCAGATCAGGTGGGCGGCGGTCTTGCCGCGGCGCAGGTTGGAGCCGTCGACGACGTCGTCGTGCAGCAGGGTGGCGGTGTGGATGAACTCGACCGCCGCCGCCAGCTTGCGCGAGGCCTCGATATCGCCGTCCGCTCCCGACGCCCGGGCGGCGGCCACCGTCAGCATCGGGCGCAGGCGCTTGCCCCCGGCCGAAACGAGATGCTCGGCCAGTAGGGGAATCACCGGCACTTGGGACTGCATCCGCTCGACGATCAGGGCGTCGACTCCCGCCATGTCGGGCTGCGCCAGCCGCACCAGCGGCTCAACGTCTCCCTTGGGGCGGGACTCGGCGACGGTGACAGCGTCCAAGGGAGAACTCATGGGCACGGCGCGGGGGGAAGGATCACGCCTGAAAATCCAGCCGCCGCTTGCAGGGCGACGATGCGGCGCACAATGGTGATCGGGCCATGAAGGGTCAAGCCGCGTGACCGTCGCACCGTTCGTTCCGCAAGGCGGAGACATCGTCGAGAACGCCCTGCTGGGCGGCCGCGTACGGCTGCGCCAGCCGGCCAGGGGCTATCGCGCCGGCATGGACGCGGCCCTGCTGGCCGCCGCGGCGGGGGCGGAGCCGGGCGAACGCGTCATCGAGGCCGGCTGCGGCGCCGGGGCGGTGCTGATGCAGATGGCGGCGCGGGCCCCGGGCGTCCGGCTGACCGGGATCGAGCGCGACCCGACCATGGCGGCGCTGGCGCGGGACAATGCGGCGCTGAACGGGGCCGACGCGACCATTCTGGAGGGCGACGTGGCGGCCGGCTTCCGGGCGCTGGATCTGGAGCCGTTCGACCGCGCCGTCAGCAATCCGCCCTTCTTCGACGACCCGGGCGCCCTGCGCGCCCCCGCCCCCGGCAAACACGGCGCGTGGATGGCCGACGACGGGCTGGCGGCTTGGACGCGGTTCCTGCTCAAGGCGGTGCGCGAGGGCGGACGGATCGTGGTGATCCACCGCGCCGACCGGCTTGCCGATCTGTTCGCCCTGCTGGGCGAGACGGCGGGATCGTTCGCCGTCCGGCCGGTGCATCCCCATGCCGACGAACCGGCCAAACGGGTGCTGGTGCAGGCGATCAAGACCGGCAAGGCGCCGCTCAGGCTGCTGCCGCCGCTGGTGCTGCACAACCGGGACGGGGCGAAACACACGGCCGAGGCCGAGGCTATCCTCAGGGGCGAGACCGGGCTGGGCTGGTGACGGGCCGGCCCCTCAGGGGATCAGCCGCTCGGCCCGGAGCTGTTCGAACAGGGCGAAGAAGGCGTCGTCGGTCGGCTGATAAGCGGTGAAGCCGAGGCGGCGGCTCTTGCCCATGTCGGTCATCACCTCGATCGGCCGGCCCAGATCGGCGTCGGTGTGCCACGGCGACGCCAGCCGGGCGAGGTCCGGTTCGGCCACCCGCTCGCGTTCGGCCAGCGCGCGCCAGACCGGGCCATCGTCGGCCATCTGCACCTCCAGCGGCCGCACCGTCCCGTCGAAATCAGCCGACTCGACGCCGAACCAGTCGGCGATCCGGCCCCACATCCATTTCCAGCGGAAGACGTCGCCGTTGACGACGTTGAAGGCCTCATTGGCCGCGGCCGGGGTGGTCGCCGCCCAGACGAGGTGACGGGCCAACTGGCTGGCGCTGGTCATGTCGGTCAGGCCGTTCCACTGCGCCTCCGAGCCCGGGAAGCGGAACGGTCGGCCGGTCTCACGGCACAGGGTCGCATAGGCGGCGAGGGTCGAGCCCATGTTCATGGCGTTGCCGACGGCCTTGCCGATGATGGTGTGCGGGCGATGCACACTCCAGCTGAAGCCGTCGCGGGCGGCGGCGGCGAAGACCTCGTCTTCCTGGGCGTAGTAGAAATTCTCGATGTCGAGTCGGCCCTGCTCCTCGCGGAACGGGGTCTGGGGCAAAACGCCTTTGCCATAGGCCTCGAACGGGCCGAGGTAGTGTTTCAGGCCGGTGACGAGGGCGACGTGGGTCACCGACCCGGCGGGTTTGACGCCCTCCAGCACGCTGCGGACCATGGCGGCGTTGACGCGGATGTTGTCCGCCTCGGTCGCCTGCCGCGACCAGGTGGTGAGGAACACGGCGTCGGGGCGGGCGTCCTTCAGGGCCGCGGCGGTCGCAGCCGGGTCCTGCAGGTCGGCGGCGACCGGGGTGACGCCGGTCTGGGCGACCGGATTGCGGGCCAGACCCAGCACCCGCCAGCCCTGATCGACCAGTTCCGCCGCCACGGCGCTGCCCGCGATCCCGCTTGATCCAACCACCAGCGCCGTTCTCGTCATCACCGTCTCCTGCATCCTGAGGGGATGAATTGGGCGCCCGCGCCGCCGCCCGCCAGTGGGGCGACGGGTCGCGGGGCGGATGACGGTCCGGCGCTGACGGCCACGGCCCGGCTTCTCCCCTCGCGGGAGACGGTCTAAAGCGGGCGCATGTCCCTGCGCCCCCTCTTCGTCACCCATGTCTATGAAGCGTCGCTGGCCGCCGGACCCGGCTTCCCCGCCTTCAACGCCGCGCTGGCTGACGCCTGCCGCATGCTGGCCGCCGAGGACGGCGCCGGGCGGGCCTGGTGCCGCGAGCACGGATATCGGGGCTACACCTCCTACGGCTCGCTGACCGACCTGCCTCACCGACTGCCCGAGTTCGCCGACCTGAAGCGACTGCTGGACAAGCACGCCCTCGCCTACGCCCGGGCGCTGAATTTCGATCTGGCGCGCAAGCCGCGTCTGGACAATCTGTGGGTCAACATCCTCAAGCCAGCCGGCGGCCACAGCGGCCACATCCATCCGCACGCCTTCCTCAGCGGCACCGTCTATGTCGAGGTCCCGGACGGCGCCTCGGCGCTTAAGCTTGAAGACCCGCGCCTGCCGCTGATGATGGCCCGCCCCGGCGTCCACGCCAACGTCCCCGAGGCGGAGAAGCCGTTCGTCTATCTGGCCCCGCGGGCCGGCACGATCCTGATGTGGGAAAGCTGGCTGCGCCACGAGGTGCCGCCGAACGCGGCGAAGGCCGAACGCATTTCGGTCAGTTTCAACTACGCCTGAGGCCGGCCAGGCCGTCCCACGCCAGCATGGCCGCGCGCGCCGTGCCGCGCAGTTCGTCGGCCGTGGCCCCGTCGCGGGCGCGGAACACCATCCCCTGCTGCACCGTGTTGTAGAAGGCCGCCATGGCGGCCAGATCCGCGTCCGGCGCCATCTCGCCAGCGTCGCGCCCCTTGTGCAGGCGGTCCTCCAGCGTGGCCAGGGTCCCCGCGCGCACCGCACTCAGGTCGTTGCAGGCCGCCTTGGGCAGGGCGTCGGGATGGGCTGCGGCCATCAGGACGAGGCAGCCGTTCGGCCGGTCCGGACACTCCACGGCGGCGGCGGTCGACATCAGGCCCGCTTCGATGGCCTCGCGCGCCGTGGCCGAGGCCATGGCGTCGCGGAAGGCCCCACTCTCCGAGCTCTGGTAGAGTTCCACCGCCTCGCGGAACAGCTGCTCCTTGCTGCCGAACGCCGCGTACAGGCTGGGCGGATTGATCCCCATGGCTGCCGTCAGGTCGGCCATCGACGCATCGGCATAGCCCTTGGCCCAGAACACCCGCATGGCGCTGGACAGGGCTTCATCGCGATCGAAACTGCGTGGACGACCCGCCATGGCGGCTTCCGGACCTCTTTTTCTAACGGACGATACATAATCCCTTGACGGCGGCAGGCAAGGCTTCCATCTGCATTCTGTATCGCCTGATACAGAATGGAAACCGATCATGACCTCCTCCCTTCCCCTTTCCGGAAAACGCGCCCTCGTCACCGGCGGCGCCCGCGGCATCGGCGCCGCCATCGTCCGCCGGCTGGCCGCCGACGGCGCCGATGTCGTCCTCACCTATGAGAAGTCCGCCGACGTCGCCGAAGCCCTCGCCGACGAGATCCGCGCGACCGGCCGCACGGCCGCGGCGATTCAGGCCGACGCGGGCGCGCCCGCCGGCGCCCATGCCGCGGTCGACGGCGCCGTGGCCGCGCTGGGCGGCCTCGACATTCTCGTCAACAACGCCGGCATCGCCCGCATGGGCGCCTTCGTCGACCAGCCGCTGGAGGAGATCGACGACCAGCTGGACGTCAATGTGCGCGGCGTCATGCTGACCACCCAGGCGGCGCTGCGGCATATTCCCGATGGCGGCCGCATCATCACCATCGGCAGCAATGTCGGCGAGAAGGTCCCGTTCGGCGGCATCACCGTCTATGCGGCGACCAAGTCGGCGCTGGAATCCTTCAACAAGGGCCTGGCCCGTGAACTGGGGTCGCGCAACATCACGGTGAACCTCGTGCGGCCGGGCCCGACCGACACCGACATGAACCCGGCCGACGGCCCCCTCGCCGGCAGTGTCATTCCGGGTCTGGCGCTGGCCCGCTATGGCCAGCCGTCGGAAATCGCGGCGGCCGTCGCCTTCCTCGCCAGCCCCGACGCCAGCTATGTCACAGGGACGGGCATCCTCGTCGATGGCGGCGCCAACGCCTGATCGATCCGCCTTCAAACCGCCGTGTCGTCGGGCTAGTCATTTGCCCTTCGGCGCGGCGGTCGCTACACCCGCGCCAACCTCCCCCGCACTCCAGACGACAGGGCGCGACGCAGCTTATGGCGCAGCAGTATATTTTCCAGATGCAGGGTCTCACCAAGACCTTCCCCGGCGGCAAGAAGATCTTCGAGAACATCTGGCTGAGCTTCTACAACGACGCCAAGATCGGCGTGGTCGGGGTCAACGGCTCGGGTAAATCCACCCTGCTGAAGATCATGGCCGGGCTGGACAGCGAGTTCACCGGCGAGGCGCGCGCCGCCGACGGCGTCAAGCGCGGCTATCTGGAGCAGGAGCCGCAGCTCGACGACAGCCTGAACGTCCGCGAAAACGTCGAGGCCTGGTGCGAGGAGAAGCAGTGGGTCAACCGCTTCAACGCCATCGCCATGGAGATGGCCGAAAACTATTCCGACGAGTTGATGGAGGAGATGACCGCCCTCCAGGAGAAGATCGACGCCGGCGACGTCTGGGATATCGACAGCCGCATCGAAATGGCCATGGACGCCCTGCGCTGCCCGCCCGACGACTGGGAGACGACCAACCTCTCGGGCGGTGAAAAGCGCCGCGTCGCCCTCGCCCGCCTGCTGCTCAGCAAGCCCGACATGCTGCTGCTCGACGAACCGACCAACCACCTGGACGCCGAGTCGGTGGCCTGGCTGCAGCACCACCTCGAGGCCTTCCCCGGCTGCGTCATCCTGGTGACCCACGATCGCTACTTCCTGGATCTGGTGACCAAGTGGACGCTGGAGCTCGATCGCGGCAAGGGCCACCCGCACGAGGGCAACTACTCCAGCTGGCTGGAAGCCAAGACCAAGCGGGTGGTGCAGGAGCAGTCGGAATCCGAAGCCCGCCAGCGCGCCCTGACCCGCGAACTGGAATGGGTCCGCTCGGGCGCCAAGGCCCGTCAGGCCAAGTCCAAGGCCCGTCTGGCCGCCTATGAGCGGATGGTCGACGAGCAGGAGAGCCTGCGCGGGGCCCAGACCCACGCCGTGATCCAGATCCCGCCCGGCCCGCGCCTCGGCAATGTCGTGCTGGAAGCCGAGGGCCTGGAGAAATCCTACGGCGACAAGCTGCTGTTCAAGGACCTGTCGTTCAAGCTGCCGCCCAACGGCATCGTCGGCGTCATCGGCCCCAACGGCGCCGGCAAGTCGACCCTGTTCCGCCTGATCACCGGCCAGGAACAGCCCGACGGCGGCACCATCCGCCTCGGCGAGACGGTCAAACTGGCCTATGTCGACCAGAGTCGGGACGATCTGGAGCCCAACAAGACCATCTGGGAGGTCATCTCCGGCGGCACCGACGTGATGATGGTCGGCAAGCGCGAGATCAACACCCGCGCCTATGTCGGCAGCTTCAACTTCAAGGGCGGCGACCAGCAGAAGAAGGTCGGCCAGCTGTCCGGCGGTGAACGCAACCGCGTCCACCTGGCCAAGACCCTGGCGACCGGCGGCAATCTGCTGCTGCTCGACGAACCGACCAACGACCTCGACATCGAGACGCTGCAGAACCTCGAGGAGGCCCTGGAAGGCTTCGCCGGCTGCGCCGTGGTCATCTCCCACGATCGCTGGTTCCTCGACCGTCTGGCGACCCACATTCTCGCCTTTGAAGGCGACAGCCATGTGGAATGGTTCGAAGGGAACTTCGAGGCCTATGAGGAAGACAAGAAGCGTCGCCTCGGCGTCGAGAGCCTGATCCCGCACCGGATCAAATTCCAAAAGTTTGGGCGCTGATCGTCCTGTGATATGATGCGGGGCATGAGCGACCTCATGTCCCGCATCACGATCGAACCGGGGAAGCGCAGCGGCCGGCCCTGCATTCGCGGGCTTCGGATCGCAGTCCATGACATTCTCGGCTGGCTGGCTGCGGGAATGACCGAGGCGGACATCCTGTCTGACTACGACGAGCTCGAGGCGGACGACATCCGGGCCGCCTTGACCTATGCCGCCAACGCGCTTGATCACTCCATCGTCACGGTCGCCGCCGCTTGAGGTTTCTGCTCGACGAGCATTTGCCGACCGGGCTGGCGACGCTGATTTCCGAACTCGGGTCCGACGCCCTCCATGTGAAGACCGAGGGCCTGCTCTCCGCCAGCGATGGCGACCTCTGGACTCTCGCCGCCAAGCTCGACGCCACGGTCGTGAGCAAGGACAGCGATTTCCTGGCTATGGCGCAGCGGGACGGTCGGCGAGCGGGGCTTGTTCATTTGAACCTCGGCAACATCTCCAACCGGGAACTCTATATGGCCGTTCGAGCCAGCTGGCCGCAGGTGATGGAGAAACTGCTGTCCGGCGAACCTGTAGTAGAGTTGCGCCCATGACCGACCGCCCCGCCCTCCTGATCATGCAGCGGCATCTGGCGCCGCTGACGCCCTTCCTCGAGAGCCGGTGGACGGTCTACCGGTTCTGGGAGGGGCCGCCGGTGGAGGCGCAGGCGGAGATACGGGCGCTGGTGGTGGCGGGCGAGTTTCCGCTGGACAAGGCGTTGATCGAACAGCTGCCGAGACTTCAGCTGATCGCCTGTTTCACCTCGGGCTACGACCGCATCGACGTCGACTGGTGCCGGGCGCGGGGCTTGCCGATCACCCATGCCCCGGGCGTGAACCATGAAGACGTGGCCGACCACGCCTTGGGTCTCATCATCGCCGCGCGGCGGCAGATCGTCGCCGGAGATCGCGCCCTGCGGGCCGGAGACTGGACCGCGGACTCCAAGATGATCACCCCGTCGCTGCACGGGCAAAAGGTCGGAGTCATCGGCCTGGGGGCGATCGGCGACGCCGTGGCGCGGCGGGCCGCGGCGCTGCGCATGACGGTTCACTGGTGGGGCCCGCGCGACAAGCCAGCCGCCTGGCCGCGCGCCGCCTCCCTGGTCGAACTGGCGAAGGACAGCGACATCCTGGTGGTCGCCTGCAAGGCCGACGACGGCAATATCGGCCTGATCTCGCGCGAGGTCATCGAGGCG
Organism: Brevundimonas sp.; assembly: GCF_046295595.1. GTDB lineage: Bacteria > Pseudomonadota > Alphaproteobacteria > Caulobacterales > Caulobacteraceae > Brevundimonas. The sequence continues at coordinate 49,914 of NZ_JBKBMX010000003.1, forward strand.
TTGGGGCCGCAGGGGCTGCTGGTAAATGTGGCGCGCGGCCAACTGGTCGACGAGGACGCCCTGATCGCCGCGCTCAAGGACGGGCGACTCGGCCAGGCGGCGCTGGACGTGTTCGAGGACGAGCCAGCGGATGTCGCGCGGTGGACGGACGTGCCCAATACGGTCCTCACCCCGCATACGGCCGGGGCCACGACCGAGGCGGTTCAGGGCATGCTGATGTTGCTGCTGCAGAACATCGAGGCGGCCTTCGCCGGCGAGCCGCTGAAGACGCCGGTGCCCTAGATCAGACTCCGCCGGCCATGTCGGGGAAGGGCATGGTTTCCGGCTCCGCCGCCGGCATCGGCATGGCCGGCGACGCCGGCGGCGCCGCCGGGCGCGGGCGCTCGGTTTCGGACAGCAGGCCGTCGCCGTTCGCGTCCATGCGGTTGAACATCCGCTGCGCGCCTGCGGTCATCTCCTCGCGCGAGATGCGACCGTCATTGCTGGCGTCGGACTGGCCGATCATGCGGCGCAGCCGGCTGCCGCCCATGGCCCCTGCCGGGCCGCGACTGAGGACCGCCAGCTCGTCGCCGGTTACGGCGCCGTCCTGATTGGCGTCGAGCCGGTCGAACAGGCGATCCGCCCAGGCCGGAACGTGAGCGAGGGCGCGCGGCGGGCCCATGCCGCCGCCGGGGACGCCGGGGCCGGTCTGGGCCGCGGCCGGAGCGGCCAGCAGGAGGACGCCGAGGGCCGCCGCCGTGCCGAGGTTCGCCTGATAGGTCATGAGCCGGTCCGTCCTGTTGCGTCAGTCAGCGAGATTGTGCCTGAACCGGAGCCGTGGCCAGCGGTTTCCGCTTGCATAATCATATAAGGATATCTTTATATGATCTGATGACCCTGAGCGCTGACCAGACCGTGGAGGCCCTGCGCGCCGCCGGCGAACCCACCCGCCTGCGGGTGTTGTCGCTGCTCGCTGGCGAGGAGCTGTCGGTGATGGAGCTGTCGCGTGTTCTCGACCAGAGCCAACCGCGCGTCTCGCGCCATCTGAAGCTGATGACCGAGGCCGGGCTGATCGAGCGGTTTCCCGACGGCGCGCGGGTGTTCTACCGCCTGACCTCGGACGCCCCGGCGCGGCGGCTGATCGACACCGTGCTGGACGTGCTGGACGGCGACGACGGGGCGGCAGACGATCGTCGGCTGGAGGAGGTGCGGCGCGATCGCGAGGTCGCCGCCGGCGCCTATTTCGAACGCATCGCGCCCCAGTGGGACCGCATCCGCTCGCTGTATGTCTGCGAGACGGCGGTCGAGGCGGCCATTCTCAAGGCCGCCGGAGACGGGCCGTTCGAGCGGGTCGTCGACCTGGGCACCGGTTCGGGGCGGATGCTGACCCTGCTGGGCGAAAAGGCGACCGTGTCGCTGGGCCTCGACCTGAGCCAGAACATGCTCAATATCGCCCGGGCCAATGTCACCCGCGCCGGGCTGGACGGGGTCGAGCTGCGGCACGGCGACATCTTCTCGACCCGCCTGCCGGGGCAGAGCGCCGATCTGGTGCTGGTGCATCAGGTGCTGCATTACCTCGCCGATCCGGCCGCGGCCGTGGCCGAGGCGGCGCGGCTGGTCATGCCCGGCGGGCGGCTGTTGATCGTCGACTTCGCCCCGCACGCGCTGGAGCATCTGCGCGAGGAGCACCAGCATCGCCGGCTCGGCTTCGCCGACGCGGAGATGCGCCGCTGGCTGACGGAGGCGGGGCTGACGCCCTCGGCCGCCGTCGCCCTGCCGCCCGACACGGACGGCCTCACCGTGGTCATCTGGACCGCCGAACGCATCGCCGCATCGAAATCGAAAGTCGCATGACCACCTCCGCCCTCAGTCTCGCCCAGGCCCGCGCCCTGCTGCTGTCGCCGCTGGGCCCCGTGGCCCGCGCCGGGCAGGACGCCTCGCGTCCGCGCGTGTCGTTCGAGTTCTTCCCGCCCAAGTCCGACGAGGCCGAAGCCAGTCTGTGGAAGGCGGTGACCCGTCTCGCCCCGCTGGCGCCCGAGTTCGTTTCGGTGACCTATGGGGCCGGCGGCTCGACCCGCGAGCGCACCCACCGGACGGTCGAGCGCATCCTGGCGGAGACTCGCCTGACGCCGGCCGCCCACCTGACCTGCGTCGAGGCCAGCCGCGAGGATGTCGACGCCGTCATCGACAGCTATCGCGACATCGGCGTGCGCCACATCGTGGCCCTGCGTGGCGATCCTCCGGGCACGACCGGCATCGGCGGGGCCTATGTTCCGCGTACGGACGGTTACGCCAACGCCACTGAACTGACCGCCGCCATCACCGCCAAGGGCGGCTTCGACGTCATCGTCGGCTGCTACCCCGAAGGCCATCCCGAGAGCCCGTCGGCGGATCACGACCTCGACGTGCTGAAGGCCAAGGTCGACGCCGGCGCGACGCGCGCAATCAGCCAGTTCTTCTTCGACATCGACGCCTTCCTGCGTTTCCGCGACCGGGTGTGGGCGGCGGGCGTGACCACGCCGATCATCCCGGGGATCATGCCGGTGAGCAATTTCACGGGGCTGAAGCGGATGTCGGCGGCGTGCGGCGCGGCTGTGCCGGACTGGCTGGCGGCGCATTTCGACGGGCTGGACGACGATCCGGAGACACGCAAGCTGATCGCCGCCTCGGTGGCCGCCGAGACCTGCGCCCGCCTGCAGGAAGAGGGTTTCGCCGACTTCCATTTCTACACATTGAACCGCGCCGACCTGGTCTATGCGATCTGCCGGGTGCTGGGTGTGCGTGAGACGAAGGCCGCCACAGTATGAGTTCCCCCCTCCCCCGCAGCGAACGCATCGCCGCCCTCCATGCCGCCGCGAAGGAGCGTATCCTCGTGCTCGACGGGGCCTGGGGCGTGATGATCCAGCGCAGCGACCTGTCGGAAGAGGATTTCCGGGGAGACCGCTTCGCCGGCCACAACGGCCAGATGAAGGGTAATAACGACATCCTGTGCCTGACCCGGCCCGACATCATCGCCGGCCTGCACGACCAGTATTTCGCCGCCGGGGCCGACATTTCCGAGACCAACACCTTCTCGGCCACGGTGATCGCCCAGGACGACTACAAGCTCGAAGCCGACGCGGTCTGGGACATCAATCTGGAAGGCGCGAAACTGGCCCGCGCCGCCGCCGACCGGTGGACGGAAAAAGAACCGCACAAGCCGCGCTTCGCCGCCGGTTCGATCGGGCCGCTGAACAAGATGCTGTCGATGTCGTCGGACGTGAACGACCCCGGCGCGCGGCTGGTGACCTTCGACCAGGTCTATGACGCCTATCGCCATCAGGTGAAGGCGCTGAACGAGGGCGGGGTCGACCTGTATCTGATCGAAACCATCACGGACACGCTGAACTGCAAGGCGGCGATCAAAGCCATCAAGGACCTTGAGGACGAGGGCATGGAGGCCCTGCCGATCTGGATTTCGGGCACCATCACCGACCGCTCGGGCCGCACCCTGTCGGGCCAGACGGCGGAAGCCTTCTGGAACAGCGTGCGCCACGCCAAACCCTTCGCCGTGGGCTTCAACTGCGCCCTCGGGGCCGATCTGATGCGGCCCTTCATCGCCGAGCTGAGCCGCGTGGCGGATACGCTGGTGGCCGCCTATCCCAACGCCGGCCTGCCCAACGCCATGGGCCAGTATGACGAGGAACCGCACCAGACGGCCCATTTCATCGAGGAATGGGCCGCGTCGGGTCTGGTCAACATCGTCGGCGGCTGCTGCGGCACCACGCCGGATCACATCCGCCATACGGCGCAGGCGGTGTCGAAACTGCCGACGCGCGAGATCCCTGAACGGCCGGTGGCCATGCGGCTGTCGGGGCTGGAACCGTTCGAGCTGGTGGCGTGATGTCACCTGCGGAATATTTCTGGGAGCAGGCCGAGGCCTTGGCCTCCGGCCTCGCCACAACACGGCCGGACCCGGACGGGAACGCCGAACTCTTCATTCCGACAGCGGGCGGCACGCTTGAGATTACGAGGGACAGACGGTTCGTATCCGTAGCTTGGCGTGGGCTGTTCATTGAGGATCGATTGATCGAAACGCAGCAGGAGGCCGATTTCCTGCTGGCTGTCTGCGATGCCGTTCTGGCTGGGCACGCAGCGGATAGGGGCTCTGTGGCGACGGCCACTCTGAGTACGCGCGGCTACAATACGATTTGGAAGTCTGCCTGATGCGTCCCACCTTCATCAACGTCGGCGAGCGGACCAACGTCACCGGCTCGGCCAAATTCAAGAAGCTGATCATCGACGGCGACTATGCCGCCGCCCTGTCGGTGGCGCGTCAGCAAGTCGAAGCCGGGGCCTCGGTGATCGACATCAACATGGACGAGGGCCTGCTGGATTCGCAGCAGGCCATGATCACCTTCCTCAACCTGATCGCGGCCGAGCCCGACATCGCCCGCGTGCCGGTGATGATCGACAGCTCCAAATGGGAGGTCATCGAGGCGGGCCTGAAATGCGTCCAGGGCAAGCCGATCGTCAATTCGATCTCGATGAAGGCCGGCGAGGCCGAGTTCCGCGAGCAGGCCGTAAAATGCCTGCGCTACGGCGCCGCCGTGGTGGTCATGGCCTTCGACGAGGTCGGCCAGGCCGACACCGCCGCGCGCAAGATCGAGATCTGCACCCGCGCCTACCGCATCCTCGTGGACGAGGTCGGCTTCCCGCCCGAGGACATCATCTTCGACCCCAACATCTTCGCCGTGGCGACGGGGATCGAGGAGCACGACAACTACGCCGTCGACTTCATCGAGGCGACCAAGGTCATCAAGGCGACCCTGCCGTACGCCCGCGTCTCGGGCGGGGTGTCGAACGTCTCGTTCAGCTTCCGCGGCAATGAGCCGGTGCGCCGGGCGATCCACAGCGTCTTCCTGTACCACGCCATCCAGGCGGGCATGGACATGGGCATCGTCAACGCCGGGGACCTGCCCGTCTATGACACGCTTGACCCGACCCTGCGCGAGGCGGTCGAGGATGTGATCCTGAACCGGCCGCAGCGGACCAATATCTCGAACACCGAGCGGCTGGTCGACATCGCCCCCAACTACAAGGGCGACAAGGGCGTGGCCCGGGTCGTCGATCTGAAATGGCGCGACCAGCCGGTCGGCAAGCGGATCGAACACGCCTTGGTCAACGGCATCACCGACTATATCGACGCCGACACCGAGGAGGCGCGGCTGTCGTTCGAGCGGCCGCTGCACGTCATCGAAGGTCCGCTGATGGACGGGATGAACGTGGTCGGCGACCTGTTCGGTTCGGGCAAGATGTTCCTGCCGCAGGTGGTCAAGTCGGCGCGGGTGATGAAACAGGCCGTGGCCTGGCTGGAGCCCTATATGGAGGCCGAAAAGGCCGGCAAGCCGCGCGAACAGGCCGGACGCATCCTGATGGCCACGGTCAAGGGCGACGTCCACGACATCGGCAAGAACATCGTCGGCGTCGTGCTGCAGTGTAACAACTATGAGGTCATCGACCTGGGCGTCATGGTCCCGGCGGACCGAATCCTGGACGCGGCGATCGAGCACAAGGTCGACATCGTCGGCCTGTCCGGCCTGATCACGCCGTCGCTGGACGAGATGGTGTTCGTGGCGCGCGAGATGGAGCGGCGCGGATTCGACATCCCCCTGCTGATCGGCGGGGCGACGACCAGCCGCACCCATACGGCGGTCAAGATCGAGCCGGGCTATTGCAGCGGCTCGACCACCTATGTCATCGACGCCAGTCGCGCCGTCGGCGTGGTCTCGGGCCTGCTGTCAAAGACCGAGCGGGCGAAGAACGAGGCCGCCACGCGCGACGAATACGTACGCATCCGCGAGCAATATGCGCGCGGTCAGGAGGTCAAGGCGCGGGCGTCCCTGGCCGCCGCGCGCCAGAACCGCTTCCAGCCCGATCCGGCGACGCCCCTGCCCTGCGCCCCGTCCTTCCTCGGCGTGCGCGCCTTCGACAGCTGGGATCTGGGCGACTTGGCCGATCACATCGACTGGACGCCCTTCTTCGCCAGCTGGGAGCTGATCGGCCGCTATCCCCTGATCCTCGAGGACGAGATCGTCGGCAAGGCCGCGCGCGATCTGTTCAAGGACGCCCAGGCGATGCTGAAGCGGATCGTCGAGGAGAAATGGTTCACGGCCAAGGGCGTGGTCGGCTTCTGGCCCGCCAACGCCGTCGGCGACGACATCGCCGTCTGGGCCGACGAGAGCCGCACCGAAGAGATCGCCCGCTTCCACACCCTGCGGCAGCAGATCAGGAAGTCGAACGGCAAGCCCAATCTGGCCCTGTCGGACTTCGTCGCCGAAACGGGGCGGGACTATATCGGCGCCTTCGCCGTGACCGCGGGGCATGGCGAGCTGGAGATCGCCAAACGGTTCAAGGACGCCGGCGACGACTATTCCGCCATCATGGCCACGGCCTTGGCCGACCGTCTGGCCGAGGCCTTCGCCGAGGCGCTGCACAAGCGGGTGCGGACCGAGCTGTGGGGCCATGCGGCGGACGAGCAGACAACCATCGAGGACCTGATCGCCGAACAATACCAAGGCATTCGCCCCGCGCCCGGCTATCCGGCCCAGCCGGACCATACCGAGAAGGCGACCTTTTTCCGCCTGCTGCAGGCGGAAGACAATGCGGGCATGGCCCTGACCGAGAGCTTCGCCATGACGCCCCCGGCCTCGGTGTCGGGCCTGTATTTCGGCCATGCCGAAAGCCACTATTTCGGCGTCGGCAAGATCGATCCGGACCAGGTCGAGGACTACGCCCGCCGCAAGGGCTGGGACGTGGCCACGGCCGAACGCTGGCTGGCGCCGATCCTCAACTATGATCCCGGCGCCCCCGCGCGCAGCGACGCGGCCTGACGCTCTCCACGGCCGTCATTCAGGGGCCTGAGACGCGGATGACGGCCGTGGAGGCCGGAGTCTCCCCTGTCCGCCAATTCCTCGCGGGCCGTCTCCGAGCTCGCCGGAAATCCGTCGCCGGATTCCCCCCTATTCCAGCCCCACCTCCTCCGGCGTCGCCGGCGGGGTGGTGATGTTCCCGCGAATGCGACGCGCGGCGTGTTCGCAGCGGCCCGGCAGGCCGAAGAACAGGCCGAACGCCTGGTTGCGCCCCGCCTCGTCCTGATCGGCCAGCGGGGCCCAAAGGGCCGTCGCCGCGGCGGCCGCGGATTCAGCGGTGGCGCGGTCCGCGGCGGACTGGCGCGGAGCCGCGGCGTCGAGCGCCGAGCGGAAGTCGGCCGCCTCAAGCCGGCCCAACCGGATGATGTCGCGATCGAGATCGTCGGCCGTGGTCAGGGTCTCGCCGAGGGCGACATGGCCGTTCACCAGCGCCTCGCACCAGGCGACGAGCGGATAGTCGCCCTCCGGCGCGCCGCGCGGCAGCGGGGGCGCATAGGCCAGGGCCTCGCGATACCGCACGGCTTCGGCGGTCTCGCCGGCCGCCGGGGCGGCGGTGGCGATGGGGCCGTCCTGAGCGGCGGCGGCGGCGGACAGAGAAAGGAAAGCGGCGAAGGCGGCGGCGGTCTTGAACATGGTCATCCTGAACGTGGCGAGGGCGGGCGGAACCGGTCTCGGCGTGAAGCCAACGCTCCGGCCAGCCGGGACGTTGCGCGCGAACGAAAAAGGGCGGCGGACCGAAGTCCGCCGCCCTCATTCTCAACCGATCTTGTGGTCCTTAGAAGACCAGATCGAAGCCGAAGCGGATCTGGCGCGGCGACTGATAGCCCTGAACGGTGCCGTAGTCCGGGTTGGCACCGACGCCGTTGCCGGACGTACCCTGTTCCTCGTAGTCGATACCCGCCTGTTCATTGAACACGTTGAACACGTCGGCCCGCAGGGTCAGACCCTGACGCATGAAGCCGAAGGTCGGCAGTGTGTAGCGGAAGGCGAGGTCGAGGGTGGACACCCAGTCGCTCGTGAAGACCGAGCCGCGCGGGGTCGTAACCGCATAGTCGGCGTAGTTGGAGCCGTCGATGCCGGCTGCGGGAACGTACGGATCGGTGTTGCCGGCGAGGGCCAGAACGTCAGGGCGGCAGACGCCGGCCGAAGCTCCGTAGCCGAACGACAGTTCGTCGGTTGTCGCGCGGCTGAGGCAGCCGAAGTGACGCGGCGAGATCAGCGAGTAGTTGGCGCCGATCGTGAGGCCTTCCATGATCTGGTACGAGCCGAACAGCTTGAACTGGTGAGCGCGGTGGTTCGGCAGGAGGCCGTACTTGCCCTCGTTCAGTCCCAGGTGGTCGTACAGGATCGTCGAGCCGGCGTCGGCCTGATCGTTGTCGGACAGAACGGTGCCCTCGTAATTCCCTTCCGATTTGGACAGGGTGTACGAACCGTCGAGGCTCCACTTGCCGTCGAAGGCGCGCTCGAAACTCAGCTCGAGGCCGAAGTAGTCGCGACGGGCCGGCGGGATCATGGTCTCGGCGGCGGTGAAGGAGATGGTCGGACGCGAACCGTCCGGCAGGGCCTCGCGCACCAGGAAGGTCAGGTCCTGGCCCGGGTTGGCGATGACGTACTGGTGGTCGCCGCTGAACTGGAGGTAGCACTGGCCCAGCTGAGTGGTGGCGTCGCCGGCGTCGCCCGGAAGGTTCTCGTCGCAGTACTGGCGAACCAGATAGTCGACGGCAATGTCTTCCGAGACGTTGTTCAGCTTGCGGTAGTGCACCGCAGCGCCAACCGACCACAGATCGTCGATGCGGCGCTCATAGCCGACGATGAACTCGTCTTCGTTCGTGGCCTTGGTGCCTTCGGCGTATTTGGCGTCGGCCGGTTCAGCCGAGCCGTCACCGTTGACGAGGCAGGCGCGCAGGCCGGCCGCGCCGCCCGGAGCGCCGGCGGGGCAGATCTGGAAGTCACTCGACACAACCGGTGTTCCCAGGCCGCCGACCGGCGTACCGTCGGGGTTGGTGTCATAGGTGCCGCCGTTGGCGAAGTAGGCGCTGTAGAACAGGTCGGCGCCGCGGAAGCTCAGGTTCGAGGCGATCGGGATGAAGTAGCGACCGTATGAACCGTAGAACTTGTCGGTGTTGTTGCCGAACGGGTCGAGATTGAAGGCGAAACGCGGACCCCAGTTGTCGTTCAGCTCGATCACGTTCTGGCCGGCGAGGTTGTCGAGCGAGAAGGTGTCGTGACGCAGGCCAAGCTGGATGTTCAGGTCTTCGGTGATGTCCCAGGAGTCCTGAATGTAGAACGCCCGGTTATTGCCTTCGATGGGCGCGCCGCCGCCGCCGAGGGTCGCGACATAGGCCTCGAGGAAGTCGTCGCCGACCGGAGCGATCGAGCCTTCACCGGCGTAGTAGTAGATGTTGTAACCGCCGGTGCGCGTCACGGAGCGACGCAGGGTGGTGTCCTCGTTGTCCATGCCGAAGCGGACGTGGTGGTCGCCCATGGCGTTGAACATCACGTCGGCGTCGATCCGATAGAACTCACGCTCGGTCGAAAGGAAGTTGGTCGCGCTCGAGACGTTCGAGCCGGGAATGCGAATGGCCGGGCCCGTGCCACGGTCGCGCGGGCGGATATCCGCCGCGTAGAACGCATCGGGATCGAGCGGCGTGCTGTAGTTCTGGTCCTCATTGACACCATAGGCCGCCGACAGGGTGAACCAGTCGCTGAAGTTCCCGGTGTAGCGGGCGACCCAGTTCTCACCACCAACGTAGACGTTCGAGCCGCCGACGAAACCGCCGTCGGAAACGCGCGTCTGCTCGGGGCTATAGCTGCCCTCGGTGTTGAAATAGGTGAACTCGAGATGCTGGGTGTCGGTGATGTAGGCGTCGACCTTGGCGGCCCAGAACGGAATCTCATTGATCGTCGTGGTGCGAACGCCGGTCGTGGTCTCCGTACGGGTTTCCGACTCTTGCCACTGGTACAGGCCGTAGGCGTACAGGCGATCCCGAATGATCGGGCCGCCGGCCTCAGCAATGAGCGACCAGCTCTCGGAGTACGTGCGATCATTCAGAGTCGCGTCGTTTCCCGCCCGGGTCAGGATGTTCGGCGTATCTTCACGCAGGCTGTCCGGCGCATAGTTGCCGTGCAGCTCGAACGTGAATTCGTTGGTGCCCGACTTGGTGGTGGCGTTGATGATGCCGCCGGTGGCGCGGCCGAACTCGGCCGGATAGCCGCCCGTCTGGACGTCGATGGTGCGGTAGAAGTCGAACGGCGGGGTGGCGCCACCGACGTAGTTGTTGAAGTTGGTGATGTTCAGGCCGTTCACGTAGAACGCGTTTTCAGCAACCGACGAACCGCCCAGCGAAGGCTGGTTGCCGAAGCCCGAGTCGCCCTGGATGACCCGCGGGGCCAGCAGGGCCACGTCGGTCGCCGAGCGGCCGAGCGGAACGCGCTCGACCAGTTCGTCGACGTTGACCGTCAGGCCCGAGGTCGACTGGGTGAAGTCGAGTTCCGGGCGGCTGGCGATGACGACGACGTCGCCCAGGTTGGTGCCGCCGTCCGACGAGGTCAGGGTGAAGCCGTAGGTGGCGGTGCCGCCCACGCGAACCGCGACGTTGGGGTCGCGCGTGGAGGTCAGGCCCGGAGCGCTGACCTCGACGGTGTAGGAGCCCTGCGGCACCTGCGAGATACGGAAGCCGCCCGTGGCGTCCGTGGTCACGGTGCGGCCGTAGCCCTGCTCGTTGGAGGTGATCCGGACAGTCGCGCCGGCAACCGGCGAACCGCTGTCGTCAACCACGTTACCGGCGAGACCGCCAGTGGTGTAGTCCTGGGCCGAGGCCGAGGTCGGCGCCAGAACAACGGCCGCGACCGGCAGAGCGATCGCAGCCGCAAGAGCCACGCCGCCGATCATCGTACCGGCCAACAGGCGCTCACGAATGGTTTGGATCTTCAAAATGCATTCCTCCTGAAAAGCGACGGTGGTCGTGATGACCTGCCGCTACATGTCGCTCCACGCTCCGACTGCGCGTAGATTAAGCCGACCATAGCGGTGGGGCGTGTGACGTCTACCGCTATTACAATGTCGTAATTGGTTCGTCGCCGAGCTGTCGCAATCGCGCCACACTCCAGTCGCCCGGCCCCATCTCTCTGGCAAATTTCCTATTATTCAACGAGTTCTGAGTTTGGAAATCGTGTCCAAAGGCGCCACCTTGGCCGTATTTCGCCCGGTTTGGGTCGGCGTCCGGCTCGGTCAGCGGACAATCCCGACCCGGGCCGCATAGGGCGCGGGATCGGGGGTGCAAGACGCCGCGGCCAGTTGCGTCGCCATGAGACACAGAAGGGCCGCCGCGATGAGCTGGAGCCGTTTTGAGACAAACAGGGTAAGGGAAACGGCCATGTCGGACACTCAGGAGAGGGATTTCCGGTTCGCGACGCAAACCCGGCGCCGGGTGGGGCCGGCGACGTGATCCCCTTCGTGCGCGATCTGCAGGTGGACTACGGCCGGGTCGATGCGGTGTCGCCGCTGATCCGCCGGGTCATCGCCGCCAACCCCGGCCCCTTCACCTATACCGGGACAGGCACCTATATCGTCGGCCCCGCCGGCCCCGGCGCGGGCGTGGCGGTGATCGACCCCGGCCCGCCGGACGAGGCCCATTTGGCCGCCCTGCTGGCGGCGGTCGAGGGCCAGACCGTCAGCCATGTGCTGGTGACGCACACCCACCGCGACCACTCTCCCCTCGCCCGCCCGTTCGCCGACGCCGTCGGCGCGCCGGTGCTGGCCGCCCGGCCGCCGGCGCGAATCGTTCACGCCTCGGGCGCGCTGGACGAGGACGACGACGAGGCCTTCGTCCCGGATGCGATCCTGACCGGGGGCGAGGTCGTGTCCGGCGACGGCTGGACGCTCGAGGCGATGGCGACGCCGGGGCACGCCTCGAATCACATGGCCTTCGTGCTGCGCGAGGAGAATGCCCTGTTCAGCGGCGATCATGTGATGGGCTGGTCGACCACCGTGGTGGCCCCGCCGGACGGCGACATGGCGGCCTATATGGCCAGTCTGGAGGCGGTGATCGCGCGCCGCTTTTCCACCATCTGGCCGACCCATGGCGCGCCGGTCACCGAACCCGAACCGTTCCTTGCGGCCTATCGCGCGCACCGGCTGGAGCGGGAGGCGCAGGTCCTCGCCCACCTGGCGGACGGGCCGCAAACGATCATGGAGATGACGCCGGCGCTCTACGCCGCCGTGGACTCGCGCCTGTGGCCGGCGGCGGGCCTGACGCTGTGGGCCCATCTGATCGCCCTGCAGCGGGCCGGGCGGGTGCGGGCCGAGCCGGGTCCGGAGGTGGACGCCGTCTGGCGCCTGGTTTGACGCCTATTCGACGACACGCAGCCGCTCGCTGAGTCGCGTGGCCAGGCGGCAGGCCTCGCCGCCGTGCGACCGGCTGTCGCGGGCGGCGACGCGGACATCGGTGCGGCCGGGGCGGATACGGATCACCGCGTCATGCGCCGAGCCGAACCAGAAGCCGCGATGCGTGCCCGCCGCCCGGCCGACGTTGACGCGGCCTTGCACCGAAAAGCCGGATTCCTGCAGCGCCCAGACGGCCGCGGCCGGGGCGACCTGCGTCATGACCGGCGCGGCGCCGGGGCAGGCTTCCGGACCGCCGGTGACGGCGGGCCCGGGGCCGCCGCGTCGCGCGGCCAGATCGCCGAAGCCCGGGACCTCGGCCAGGTCGGTGCTGATGTCGTCCGGGGGGGCGTCTGCCAGGCGCGAAGCCTGCCAGGCGTAGCCGCTCACGGTGAGGGCGGACACGGCGATGGTCGCCGCCGCCAGCCACGCCGAGGCCCGGCGGCGCAGGGCGAAGACCAGCAGCATCAGGGCGGCGACGGCGGCGATCGCCGCCAGCCCCACCCCGACCCGCATGGCCAGCAGGTCGTGGCCGATGGCGTAGGTCCACAGGCCCGTCCGCGTCCCGAGGGCGGCGATCAGGACGAACACCGGCGCCAGGATGACGAGCGCCGCGAGCCGCGAGCCGCCCCCGGTCGATGCCCGCTTCAGCTCAGCCATGGTTTCAGCCTCCGGTCGGCAGGCGGTAGTCCTTCATCTGCTCGCGGACCAGCTTCTTGTCGATCTTGCCGGTCGCGCCCAGCGGGATGTCGTCAACGAAGACCACGTCGTCCGGCATCCACCATTTGGCGATCTTGCCCTGCAGGAAGTCGAGGTGTTCCTGCTTGTCCTGGTCGTGGCCCGGCTTGAGCTTGATCACCAGCACCGGACGCTCGTCCCATTTCGGGTGGGCGGCGCCGATCACGGCGGCCAGCTCGACCTTGGGGTGGCCCATGGCGAGGTTCTCGATCTCGATCGAGCTGATCCACTCGCCGCCGGACTTGATCACGTCCTTCGCGCGGTCGGTGATCTGCATGAAGCCCTGCGGATCGATGGTCGCCACGTCGCCGGTGTCGAAGAAGCCCTCGTGGTCGAGGATGTCGCCGCCCTCGTCCTTGAAATAGGCGCCGGCGATGGTCGGCCCCTTGATCATCAGCCGGCCGTAGGTGTGCCCGTCGTGCGGCATCTCCTGGCCGGCGACGTTCTTGAGCTTGAGCTCCACGCCCAGCGGCGGCGTGCCCTGTTTGACCCGCCACTTCATCTGCTCGTCGTACGGCAGGGCCTTCAGTTCCGGCGGCAGGTTGGACAGGGTGCCGATCGGCGAGGTCTCGGTCATGCCCCAGCCCTGCAGCACCTCGATGTCGAACTCTTCCTGGAAGGCGCGGATCAGGCTTTCCGGCACGGCCGAGCCGCCGATCAGCACGCGCTTGACCGTCGGGATCTTGAGATTGTGTTCGCGCAGGTGAGCCAGCAGCCCCTGCCAGACGGTCGGCACCGCGGCCGAGAAGGTGACGCCCTCGCTCTCGATCAGCTCATAGATCGCCGCCCCGTCCATGCGCGCGCCCGGCATGACCAGCTTGGAGCCGGCCGCCGGGCCGCCGAAAGCGATGCCCCAGGCGTTGGCGTGGAACATCGGCACCACCGGCAGGATCACCTCGCTGGGCGTCGCCCCCAGCACCGTGGTCTGCAGTCCCAGCAGGGTATGGATGAAGTTCGAACGGTGCGAATACAGCACCCCCTTGGGATTGCCGGTCGTGCCCGAGGTGTAGCAGAGGCCGCAGGCGGTCTGTTCGTCGAAGCCGCCCCAGACCGCGTCGTCCGAAGCCGAGGCCAGCAGCGCCTCATAGCATTCGGCGCCCGGCAGCTTCGTCGCCGGCATATGCAGTTCGTCGGTCATGACCACGACCCGCTGAACCGAGGGGCAGTGCGGCAGGATAGCTTCCAGCAGGGGAATGAAGGTCAGGTCGACGAAGATGATCTTATCTTCGGCGTGGTTGATGATGTAGATCAGTTGCTCGGGGAACAGGCGCGGGTTCAGGGTGTGGCAGACCGCGCCGATGCCCATGACGCCGTACCAGGCCTCGATGTGGCGGCCGCTGTTCCAGGCCAGGGTGGCGATGCGGTCGCCGACCTGAACGTCCCAGGCCTTCAGCACGCCCGACACCCGTCTGGCCCGGGCGTGGATCTCGGCATAGGTGGTGCGCACGATCGGCCCCTCGACCGAGCGGGTCACGACCTCGCGGTGACCGTGCCAGTTTCTGGCGTGGTCGATGATCTTGTCGACCGTCAGCGGCCAGTCCTGCATCATTCCGAGCATCGGTGTCCCTCATACTGCATCCGCTGGTCGGGACGCTTGGCCGTCAAGCTATCGGCGGCCCGGCGGATACGCAACGTGACGCGGGGTCAACGAACGGTTCGGAAACCCTGCCTGCGCTAAGCAAGCGCGCATGGATCAGACCCCCGGGCATGCGAGCGAAGCTCGAGCAAATCCGTCCATCGGCTGGCCGATGCCGTGGTGGAGCCTGCTCGCGGGTTGCGGCTTCGTGGCCTTAATGACGACCCCGGCCGGACTGGCGTTCGGGTTCGTGATGATCTGGGCGATCATAATGCTCGCCATGCCGTTCATGATGATCAGCGCCGCTATCGGAGGGCCGGCCGGCAACCATATCGCCTTTGGTCTGGCCCTTGCGACCTATATCCTCGTGCCGGTGCTGGTCGCGGTCCGGGGCATCCTGAAGGCGCCAGACCGGTCGGCCCGTGCGCTGCAGATCAACGGGCTGGTTCTCTGGCTGGCTTTGCTCGTGGGGGTCGCCGTGTCCCTGCGGGCACTCGTTGAGGCCTGGCCTAGCCACTAGCCCGGATGTTAGCCGGGCCGTAGAAGCGGCCCATGCCCATTCTGATCGCCATCACCGGAGGCTCCGGCTCCGGCAAGAGCACCCTGGCGGAGACCCTGCTGGACGCCCTGCCCGCGGGCGCCGCCGTGCTGGTGCGCGAGGACTCCTATTACCGCGACGCGGCCAGCCTGCCCGGCTTCGACGCCGCCACCTTCGATTTCGACGACGTGGCGGCGCGCGATCACGAACTGATGATCACCGATCTGGCCGCCCTGAAGGCCGGGCGCGAGGTCGTCGCCCCGGTCTATTCCTTCATCCACCACGGGCGCGAGCCGGGCGGCGAGCCGGTGCGCGCCGCCGATGTGGTGATCGTCGAAGGCACCCATGTGCTGTGCACCCCGGGTCTGGTCGAGCTGTTCGACATCCGCGTGTTCGTCGACACCCCGGCCGACATCCGCTTCATCCGCCGGCTCCTGCGCGATCAGGCCGAGCGCGGCCGGACCGCCGATTCGGTGATCCAGCAGTATCTGGCCACCGTCCGGCCGGGGCATGAGCGGCTGACCGAGCCGTCGCGGCTCAACGCCGACTTCATCATCGCCGACGCTACGGCCGCCGTGCGGCTGGACGACCCGCAGGCGGTGGTCCGGCTGGCCGCGCCGGTGCTGGCCCACCCCCTGCTGGCGGACCTGCTGGCCGGTTGATCAGGGCCAGAGCCGCGTCTTGCTCCAGCCTGTCCCGGCCCGCTCGAAGCGCAGCCGGTCGTGCAGGCGGAACGGCCGGTCGCGCCAGAATTCGACGCTGTCGGGAATGACCCGCCAGCCGGTCCAGCGCTCGGGGCGCGGCACGTCGGTCCCGGCGAAGCGGGCCGTCTCGCGCGCCACGGCCTGCTCCAGCGCCTCGCGGCTGTCCAGCGGCCGCGACTGGTCCGAGGCCCAGGCCCCGATGCGGCTCTCGCGCGCCCGACTGGCGAAATAGGCGTCGGCCTCGGCGGCGCTGACCGGCTCGACCGAACCGCGCACCCGCACCTGGCGCCGCAGCGACTTCCAGTGAAACAACAGGGCCGCCGACGGATGCACCGCCAGCGCCTCGCCCTTTGCGCTCTCGCGGTTGGAGTAGAAGGTGAAGCCGCGATCGTCGACGTCCTTGAGCAGAACGATCCGCGCGTCGGGGATGCCGGCGGCGTCGACGGTGGCCAGGGTCATGGCGTTGGCGTCGTTCGGCTCCGTCGCCTTCGCATCGGCCAGCCAGTCGACGAACAGGCCGATCGGCTCGGGCCGCTCGAAGGCGCTCTCGTCGCCATTGGAGGCGAGGGCGGCGGCGTAGTGCTCCGCATACTCTTCGCGGGTCGGGCTGGGCGGGATCACGGGCGCGGTCATGGCCTGCAGATAGACCCTCCGGTCCCGCTTGGGGAGAGGCGTCACGGTTAACCGGACCTTGACCATGTCGGGCGCCTAAGTGGGCCATGCGCGCCCGTTCCCGATCCGAGGTCGCCTCCCTCAGCGAGGCCCACGCCCTGCTCGGCCTGAGCGGTCCGACGGCGGAGCCCGTCCTGACCGCGGCCTTCCGCGCGGCGGTCAAGGCGGCCCACCCCTCGGCCCCGGGCGGCGACGCCGATCGCTTCCGCAAGGTTATCGCCGCCTGGCGGCTGATCCAGAGCCGCGACCGTCCGCTGGCGCTGGCCGGGCCGACGATCCGACCGCCCTCCCCGCCCGTGGTGGCGATCGGCCCGATGGACGCGCTGAACGGCGGCCGCGTCGCGGTGCGGCTGGCCGGGCGCACCCTCGATGTCCGCCTGCCCCGCGGAATGCGCAGCGGCGAGCACCTGCGTCTGCGCGGCGCGGGCCTCGGCGGGGCCGATGTCTATCTGCCGGTGCTGGTGCGGGCCGCCAACGGCATCAGCGTGCTCGGCGACGACCTGTTCATGGACTGCCCGGTGCCGACCCGGCTGCTGGAAGACGGCGGGCGGCTGGAGATCGACACCCACGCCGGGCCCCGCTCGGCCTGGATCGTCGCGGGACAGGCCCCCCTGCGCCTGCGCCTCAAGGGGCTGGGCCTGCCGGCGCGCGGCGGCCGCGCCCAGGGCCATCTTTTCGTCGCCCTGCAGCCGTCGGAGGACATCCCCTCGGCGGCCGAGGATCTGCTGGTCCGCTTCACCCGCGTCTGGACGCCGGACCGGCTGGCGGCTTAGGTCGCTTCCATGTCGCACAACACCTTCGGCCATCTGTTTCGCGTGACCACCTGGGGCGAGAGCCACGGTCCGGCCATCGGCTGCGTCATCGACGGCTGTCCGCCGTTGATACCCCTGACCGAGGCCGATCTGCAGCCATGGCTGGACCGGCGCAAGCCCGGGGGCAGCCGCTTCGTGACCCAGCGGCAGGAAAGCGACACCGCCCGCATCCTGTCCGGCGTGTTCGACGATGGAGACGGTCCGGTCACCACCGGCACGCCGATCGCCGTCCAGATCGAAAACGAGGACGCCCGTTCGAAGGACTATGGCGAGATCGCCCGCGCCTTCCGTCCCGGCCACGCCGACGTCACCTATCAGGCCAAATACGGTGTCCGCGACCATCGCGGCGGCGGTCGGTCGTCGGCGCGCGAGACTGCCGTGCGCGTCGCCGCCGGGGCCGTGGCGCGCAAGGTGCTGGGCGAAGGCGTCCGCATTCGCGCCGGCGTGGTCCAGCTGGGCCCGCACCGGATCGCGCCCGAGGCGGTGGATTTCGACGCCGTCTACGACAACGCCCTGTTCGCCGCCTCGGCCGGGGTCGTGCCGGCGTGGGAGGACTACCTCGACGGCGTGCGCAAGGCCGGCTCGTCGATCGGGGCCGTGGTGGCGCTGGAAGTCACCGGCGTGCCCGCCGGCTGGGGCGCGCCGGTCTATGGCAAGCTGGACGCCGAACTGGCCGCGGGCCTGATGTCGATCAATGCGGTCAAGGGCGTCGAGATCGGCGCCGGCTTCGGCTCGGCCGAACTGTCGGGCGAGGACAATGCCGACCAGATGCGCCTCGGCGACGACGGCCGGCCGGTCTTCCTGTCGAACCACGCCGGCGGCGTGTTGGGCGGCATATCGACGGGCCAGCCGGTCACCGCCCGCATCGCCTTCAAGCCGACCTCCTCGATCCTGACGCCGCGCCAGACCATCACCCGCGACGGCGCCGAGACCGATCTGCGCACCAGGGGCCGCCACGACCCCTGCGTCGCCCTGCGCGGCGTGCCGGTGGTCGAGGCCATGGCCGCCTGCGTGCTGGCCGATGCGCTGCTGCGGCACCGGGCGCAGACGGGTTGAATTCCCGCAGCAAATCGTATATACAATGAAGGTCCTCTTCGATCCGGCCAAGGATGCGGCGAACATCGAATAGCACGGGATATCCCTGTCCCGCGCCAGTGATTTCGAGCTGATCGCCGTCTTCGATGATGACCGCCGAGACTATGGAGAACGTCGGCGTCGCGCCTATGGCCTGATCGACGGGCTGACTTACTATCTCGCCTATACGATCCGCGGTCGCATCCGGGCCATCAGTCTTCGCCGCGCCCACGCCAAGGAGTTCAGACGCCATGTCCGATGATGTCCAACTCGACGACAATCCTGACTGGACCGACGCCGATTTCGCCAAGGCCAAGGGACCGGAAACGCTATCGGCGGCCGAGTTGGCCGCCTTTCCCCGCACGCGTGTCCGCAGTGTTCAGAAATCCCCGACCAAACGCCCGATCTCGCTGCGCGTCGACGCCGACATTCTGGAGTCGTACCGCGCGACCGGCCCCGGGTGGCAGGGCCGGATGAACGATGCGCTGCGCAAGGCCATGCCGCGCACCTGACCCCTTTCCGCCACCGACACTGTTACCTATATGGCGTTCGAACGGTGCGCCACAGGTCGCGCGCCCCTCTCGGGAGACCCCTCATGATCGACGTCCGCCCCTTCAACACCCTCGGCGGCGCCAACCACGGCTGGCTGAACGCCAAACACCATTTCTCCTTCGCCAACTACTACGACCCCGCGCGCATGAGCTGGGGCCGGCTGCGCGTCTGGAACGACGACGAGATCGCGGCGAAGTCGGGCTTTCCGCCTCACCCCCACGCCGACATGGAGATCATCACCTATGTCCGCACCGGGGCCATCACCCATGAGGACTCGCTGGGCAACAAGGGCCGGACCGGCGCCGGCGACGTCCAGGTGATGAGCGCGGGGACGGGCGTGCGTCACTCCGAGTTCAACCTCGAGGACGAGCTGACGACCATCTTCCAGATCTGGATCGAGGCCGATGTCCGCGGCGCCAAACCGGCCTGGGGCGCCAAGGCGTTTCCGAAGAGCGACCGCACCGGGAAATTCTCGGTCCTCGCGTCCGGCGACGCCGCCGACGAAGCCCTGACCATCAACGCCGACGCCCGCGTGCTGGGCGCGACGCTGAACGCCGGCGAAAGCCTGACCTACAGCCTCGCCGCAGGTCGTCACGCCTATCTGGTCCCCGCCGTCGGCGCGATCGAGGTCAATGGCGTGGCCCTGAACGCCCGCGACGGCGCGGCCATTAAGGATGAGGCCCAGATCACCATCACAGCCACGGCCGACGCCGAACTGGTGATGGTCGACAGCCTCTGACCCCTGTTCTCCACGACGGCGCCGGGTGTAGCCTCCCGGCGCCGTCGCCCCGGAGAGCCGTCATGACCGCCCGCTTCACCCAGACCTGCCACGTCCTCGCCGTCCCCGACGTCGAGGCGTCGGCGCGTCACTACATCGAGGCGCTCGGTTTCGATCCGCTGGATATCCCGGCCCCGGGCTGGCGCTTCGTACAGCGGGGCCCGGTGCGGTTCGATCTGGGCGAGTGCATCGACGCCACCCCGGCCCGCGAGTTGGGCGATCATTCCTGGGTGGCGCGCATCTTCGTCGAGGGCATCGACGCCTATCACGACGAGATCGCGCCGCGCGGCGCACAGATCACCTCGCGCCCGACCACCAAACCGTGGGGCCTGCGCGAGATGGGCGTGACCACGTTGGACGGTCACCGTCTGGTCTTCTGCGAAATCGTCCAGCGATAAGAAAAACCCCGCCCGGGTTGCTGCGGGCGGGGTTTCCTTTTGTCGGTTTCGGACCGTCAGTGGGTCGCGACCACCGTACCGGAGTCCTGCACCGGCGGCGGGGCGGGCAGCGGGTCGGTCGCCTCGTCCCATTCCACGGCGGTCAGCTCGCCGGTGAGGGCCCATTTCAGGGCTTCGTCGGCGGTCTTGATCGGGATGATCTCCAGCGCGCCCTTCACATTGTCGGGCACGTCGGCGAGGTCCTTCTCGTTCTCTTCCGGGATCAGCACCGTCTTGATGCCCGAACGCAGGGCCGCCAGCAGCTTCTCCTTCAGGCCGCCGATGGCTGTGACCCGGCCGCGCAAGGTGATCTCGCCGGTCATGGCGATGTCCTTGCGGATCGGGATGCCGGTCAGGACCGAGACCATGGCCACCGTCATGGCCACGCCGGCCGAGGGACCGTCCTTGGGCGTCGCGCCGTCCGGCACGTGCACGTGGATGTCGGTCTTCTCGAACGCCGGTGGTTTGACGCCGATGCTGAGCGAGCGGGCCCGGACATAGGAGGCGGCGGCGGAGATCGACTCCTTCATCACCTCCTTCAGGTTGCCCGTCACGGTCATGCGGCCGCGGCCCGGCATCTTGATCGCCTCGATGGTCAGGATCTCCCCGCCGAACTCGGTCCAGGCCAGGCCGGTGACGATCCCGACCTGATCCTCCTCGTCGGTCTCGCCGTAGCGGAACTTACGAACCCCGGCGAACTCGGCCAGCTTGGCCTCGTCGATGGTGATCGACAGCGCCTTGGTCTTGGTCATCTCCCGCACCGACTTGCGCGCCAGACCGCCCAGGGCCCGCTCCAGCGACCGCACCCCCGCTTCCCGCGTGTAGTAGCGGATCAGATTGCGGATCTGCTCGTCGGGGACGATGAATTCGGCCGGCTTGAGGCCGTTCTCTTCGGTCACCTTGGGCAGGACGTGGCGCTTGGCGATCTCGACCTTCTCGTCCTCGGTGTAGCCCGACACCCGGATGATCTCCATCCGGTCCATCAGCGGCTGGGGCATGTTCAGGCTGTTGGCCGTGGTCACGAACATGACGTTGGACAGGTCGTAGTCGACCTCCAGATAGTGGTCGCCGAACGCATTGTTCTGCGCCGGATCCAGCACCTCCAGCAGGGCCGAGGACGGGTCCCCGCGCCAGTCGGCGCCCAGCTTGTCGATCTCGTCCAGCAGGATGAAGGCGTTGGTGGTCTTCACCTTCTTCATCGACTGGATGATCTTGCCCGGCATCGAGCCGATATAGGTGCGGCGGTGGCCGCGTATCTCGGCCTCGTCACGCACACCGCCCAGCGACATGCGGATGTATTCCCGGCCGGTGGCCTTGGCGATCGACTTGGCCAGCGAGGTCTTGCCGACGCCCGGAGGGCCGACGAGGCACAGGATCGGGCCCTTGAGGCTGTTGGTGCGCGACTGCACCGCCAGATACTCGATGATCCGTTCCTTGACCTTCTCGAGGCCGTAGTGGTCCTCCTCGAGGATGGCCTCGGCCTTGTCGAGATCGATCGGCTTCGACTTGGCCTTGCCCCACGGGATCGACAGCAGCCAGTCGAGGTAGTTCCGCACCACCGTCGACTCGGCCGACATCGGGCTCATGTTGCGCAGCTTCTTGACCTCGGCCTCGGCCTTGGTCCGGGCCTCCTTGGACAGGCGCGTCTTACGGATGCGCTTCTCCAGCTCCATGATCTCGTCACGGCTGTCGTCGGTCTCGCCCAGCTCGCGCTGGATCGCCTTCATCTGCTCGTTCAGGTAATATTCGCGCTGGGTCTTCTCCATCTGGCGCTTCACGCGCGAGCGGATCTTCTTCTCGACCTGCAGGACGCTGATCTCGCCCTCCATCAGGCCATAGACCTTCTCCAGCCGAGACGGCACCGAGATGGTCTCCAGCAGGCCCTGCTTGTCGGCGATCTTGACCGACAGATGGGCGGCCACCGAGTCCGACAGCTTGGACGGATCGGTGATCTGGGGGATGGAGCTGAGCGCCTCGGGCGGCACCTTCTTGTTCAGCTTCACATAGTTTTCGAACTGCTCGATCACCGCGCGCAGCAGGGCTTCGGACTGGGCCGGCTCGCCCGGATCGTCGGCGATCTCGACCGCCTCGGCCTCGAAATATTCGGTGCGGTCGGTGAACCGGGTCAGGCGCGCGCGGCTCTTGCCCTCGACCAGCACCTTGACGGTGCCGTCGGGCAGTTTGAGCAGCTGCAGCACGGTGGCCAGGACGCCGGTCGGATAGATGGCGTCGGCCTGCGGGTCGTCGTCGACGCTGTTCTTCTGGGTGGCGAGCAGGATCTGCTTCTCGCCCTTCATGATCTCGTCGAGCGCCCTGACGGACTTCTCGCGCCCCACGAACAGCGGCACGACCATGTGCGGAAAGACGACGATGTCCCTCAGCGGCAGGACGGGCAGGGTTTTGGTCTCGGACATGATGCGTACTTTCACTGGGCTCTCGTTGATCTCGAGCCCGCCGGGCCGGCGTTCGGAGCGCCTGTGCCCCGCCGTATCGACTCGGCCCGCCGATCGGCGGCCTTCGGATGAGTATGTGGTTCGGATCGCGCGCGGTTCAAGCGTGACCGACCGGGGACCGCCGCTTGCGTCCACAGGCTTGCCGCCAGGCGGATCGTGGCAAGGGCCGGGCCTATGCCGGCGCCATCATGCCGGGACGACCCTTCAGCCGGAACAGACCTGCCCCGGGCCGCTGTGACACCCCGGCATCACCCCGGCCCATGAAAAAAGGGCGGGTCCGTGGCCGGACCCGCCCGTCTTCCGCCCATGCAGCCTTGTCAGGCCGCGCTGTCGGGCGAGGCCTTCTTGGACTTGGTCTCGGAATAGATCAGCAGCGGCTGGGCCTTGCCCTCGATCACCTCGGCGTTGACGACGACTTCCTCGACGCCCTCGAAGGTGGGCAGTTCGAACATCGTCTCCAGCAGGATGCCTTCCAGGATGGAACGCAGGCCGCGGGCGCCGGTCTTGCGGGTGATGGCCTTCTTGGCCACCGCGATCAGGGCGTCGTCGGTGAACGTCAGGTCGACGTTCTCCATCTCGAACAGGCGCTTGTACTGTTTGACCAGGGCGTTCTTGGGCTCGGTCAGGATGGTGACCAGGGCCGGCTCGTCCAGATCCTCCAGCGTCGCCAGAACGGGCAGACGGCCGATGAACTCGGGGATCAGACCGAACCGCATCAGATCGTCCGGCTCGACGCCCTTGAGGATGTCGCCGGTGCGGCGCTCGTCGATCTCCTTGACCCGGGCGCCGAAACCGATCGAGGCCCCGTCGCCGCGCGCCGCGATCACCTTCTCGAGGCCGGCGAAGGCGCCGCCGACGATGAACAGTATGTTGGCGGTGTCGACCTGCAGGAACTCCTGCTGCGGATGCTTGCGGCCGCCTTGCGGGGGCACGGAAGCGACGGTGCCTTCCATGATCTTCAGGAGGGCCTGCTGCACGCCCTCGCCCGAGACGTCACGGGTGATCGAGGGATTGTCCGACTTGCGCGAAATCTTGTCGATCTCGTCGATGTAGACGATGCCGCGCTGGGCCCGCTCAACGTTGTAGTCCGAGGCCTGGAGCAGCTTCAGGATGATGTTCTCGACGTCCTCGCCGACATAGCCGGCTTCGGTCAGGGTCGTGGCGTCGGCCATGGTGAAGGGCACGTCGATGATGCGCGCCAGCGTCTGGGCCAGCAGCGTCTTGCCCGAGCCCGTGGGCCCGATCAGCATGATGTTCGACTTGGCCAGCTCGACGTCGTTGTTCTTCGTCGCGTGGTTCAGACGCTTGTAGTGGTTGTGGACGGCGACGCTCAGCACCTTCTTGGCGTGGCTCTGGCCGATCACATAGTCGTCGAGGACCTCGCGGATCTCCTTGGGCGACGGCACGCCGTCCTTGGCCTTGGAGAACGAGATTTTGTGCTCTTCGCGGATGATATCCATGCAGAGCTCGACGCATTCATCGCAGATGAACACGGTCGGCCCGGCGATGAGCTTGCGCACCTCATGCTGGCTCTTCCCGCAGAATGAGCAGTAGAGCGTGCTTTTGGCGTCTGTGCCGGCGGCTTTGGTCATAGACCCTTCTCACTCCCGTGATGGCCCCGATATGAGGCCATACACGCTTCCCTCGCGTTTGATTCCCGGACAGTGGGCGCAAAGGTCTTCAAAAAATGACAATCACCCATCACAGCGCCCGCCACAACCCCGCGAAAGCGGAGCAGGCGGCGGAAGCGGACGGTTCACTGTTGATGGCGATCACGGCGAATGTCTGACATGGGAAGCGATGCCCCGTTTCGCCAGCCGCCTCGCAAGGGTCAGGCCATCGTCGCCTTCGACTTCGACGGCACCCTGACGATCCGCGACAGCTTCACCCAGTTCCTGCGCTGGCGGGCCGGGCGGGGGGCCTGGGCACTCGGCCTGGTGCGTCTGGCGCCCGCCGTGGCGAGCTACGCCCGGGACCGCGACCGCGGCCGGATCAAGGCCGCCTCGGTGCGGGAATTCCTCGCGGGGGTGGATCGCGCGACACTGCAGGCGGACGCCCAACGCTTCGCTGACCGGATCTGGGACAGTTTCATCCGCCCGGACGCCCTCGCCTGCTGGAATGACTGGGGGGCGAAAGGCGCCCATCGCGTGATTGTGACCGCCAGCCCCGAAACCACCGTCGCCCCGTTCGCCCGCCGTCTGGGGGCCGAGGCCCTGCTGGGCACGCCGCTGGTGTTCGATGACGAGGACCGCGTGACCGGAGCCTTCGCCGGCCCCAACTGCCGCGGCGAGGAGAAGGTCCGCCGGCTCCGCGCCGTCTTTGGCGACGACCTGCGACTGGCGGCCGCCTATGGCGACACCTCGGGCGATACGGAAATGCTGCAGATCGCCGATGAACAGGGCTTCCGGGTCTTCACCGGCCGGCCCTGAGCCTCAGTGGCCGTCGGCGTCGACGTCGAAGACCACGGCCTTGCCGCGCGAGGTCGGGTCCCAGCCCGCCTCCATGACGGAGACGACGGCGTTGCGCACGGCGTCGACATTGACCTTCTGCTTTTCCACGTCCGGTCGGCCGTTCGGGCGCAGCGGCGCCGGAAACTGTACGATGGCCTCGCGCTTGAAATCCCTGAGCCGGAGCGACACGGCCATGCCTTCCCACTTGCCTCCGGCCTTAGGCTGGGGCTGGCGCCGGATTTCCCATTCGTAGGTGTCGCCGTCGATCTCGACGGTTCCGCTGGATTCGCGCGTCTGCTGCATCGGGGGCTGATAGCACAAAACAAAAGGGCGCGCCGTCTCCGGCGCGCCCATTCATCTGTGACGAACAACAGGCTCAGACGGTTTTGACGCCGTCGCCCTCGGCCTGTTCGCGCTTGTCATAGACGTGGTCGACGATGCCCCAGGCCTTCGACTCCTCGGCGCTCATGAAATGGTCGCGGTCGAGCGTCTTCTCGACCTCCTCATAGGTCCGTCCCGTGTGGTGGACGTAGATCTCGTTCAGCCGGCGCTTGGTGTAGCGGATGTCCTCGGCGTGGCGCTCGATATCCGAGGCCTGGCCGCGGAAGCCGCCCGACGGCTGGTGCACCATGATGCGGGCGTTCGGCAGGGCCACGCGCTGGCCGGCGGCGCCGGCGGTCAGGATCAGCGAGCCGGCCGAGGCGGCCATGCCCATGCACACCGTCGAGACCGGCGAGCGGATGTATTGCATGGTGTCGTAGATCGCCAGCGCCGAGGACACCTGGCCGCCGGGGCTGTTGATGTACATGCTGATTTCCTTCTTCGGGTTCTCCGACTCCAGGAACAGCAGCTGGGCGCAGATCAGCGAGGCCATGCCGTCCTCGAAGGGTCCGGTCAGGAAGATGATCCGCTCGCGCAGCAGGCGGGAGAAAATGTCGAAAGCCCGCTCGCCCCGGCTGGACTGCTCCACCACCATGGGGACGAGATTCATGTTCATCAGTTCGATCGGATCGCGCATTCAGGCCTTCTTGAGCAGGGGATGGGACGACTCCGAGAGCCGCGCCCCTCCCATATCTACACTGGCGGGATAGGGCGCAAGGGAGGCGCCGTGAACATCGCCAGTCGGCGCCGTCACTCCCGGGTGCGTTCCGCCCCGATCTGGACCATCCGCCGGGCGATGTCCTGCTTCTGGAAGCGGATGTTCGTCCAGGCCACCGGGGCGTCGTACAGCGCGGTCAGATAGTCCAGATCCCAGCGGGTCATCTCGGTCGCCGCCGGGGTCGGCGAAAACAGGTCGAGGACGGTGGGCTGGCCGGCGAAACTGGCCTCGGGGTCAATCTGTGCCAAGGCGATCATCGCCGCATAGTCGCCGAGCGAGGCGAACGAGACGCCGGTGGCGCGGGTGACGTCTACGATGATCGTGGTCATCTGCAGGGATTCGCGGATGTTATTTCCGCGGGGCTGCATGCCCGGTTGGACTTTCCGCCACGGCGGCCCCCCGGTGCTGCCTGTTTGAACCCTGCCGCGATCATGGTACTCGTCCACAACCCAGCCGCCCTCGAGATCCGGAAGGGCCATTGATGCCACCGAGGTCGATGGGTAGTGTGTCACCGGAATGTTTTCGCCCGCGACCGCCACCACGCGCTGGCCGGTGTCGACATCGACTGGCATGTTGGTGCTCCACCAGCGGACCGCTCGGCTGGCCGTGGTGAACCGCCGCGGCTGGCGGGATCGAGTTGCGTCGGACCGGTAGTCGGCCGGAAGGCCGCGCCGTTGGCCTCCACGAGAGCGGAGGCGGTGCGGGCTCCGTCGGCGGTGAATATAACAACGACGTTCGGGGCGCACTCGCCCTGCGCGACTCCCGCGCCGACGTACTCCGCCCGGCCGAGAATGCGGTGGCGCAGGGCCTCCGTCGCCTCCGGCGGGAGGTTTTCGACCGACAGGCACAGCGGCGTCGTCCAGACCGCCAGGGTTCGCGACCCGAACGGCGGCGCCGACACGGTCTCGATGAACCGGAACGCGGTCTGTTCGGTGCGGCGAACGCCCTCCACCACGACCTCGTCGAGAACCGTCGGCGGCGGATCCTGAACGGGCGTCAGCGAAAGGAGGGCTGAACTCAGCATTTCGGGGATCATTGAACCGCTCCGCTGTACATCGGCCTCATGCAGGTTGCATTGGTCAGCCAGGAAATACAATCTTGGATCGCGGGACGGACCCTCACTCCCGGGCCCGTTCGACGCCGGTGTCAACCATCCGCCGGGCGATGTCTTCCTTCTGGAAGCGGATGTTCGTCCACGCCACCGGTGCGTCGTACAGCGCGGTCAGATAGTCGAGGTCCCAGCGGGTCAGTTCGGTCGCGCCCGGGGTCGGCGAAAACAGGTCTAGGACGGTCGGCTGGCCGGCGAAACTGGCCTCGGGGTCGACCTGCGCGAGGGCGATCATCGCCACATAGTCGCCGAGCGAGGCGAACGAGGTCCCTGACGCGAGGGTGGCGTCGACAACGACCATCGTCATCTGCAGGGACTCGCGGATGTTGTTTCCGGGGGGCTGCATCCCAGGCTTCAGTTTTCGCCATGGCGGTCCGCCTGTCTGGCCCTCCGGAGCGCTGCCTTCCGACACGGACGTCGTCTGGTAATGGGTCACGGGGATGTTCTCCCCGGCGAGGGCTACAACCCGCTGACCGGTTTCGACATCGACCGGCAGGTTGACAGTCCACCAACGGACGGGGCGGCTCGCATCGGTGAAGCGGCGCAGGCTGGCTCGCTCGAGCTGGGTCGGGCCGGTGGTGGGCCGGAACGCCGCGCTGTTGGCGCGCACAAGGGCCGAAGAGGTGCGGGCGCCGTCGGATGTGAATATGACCATGACGTTCGGAGCGCACCCGCCCTCGGCGATCTCGGCCCCGACGAATTCCGCCCGGCCGAGAATCCGGTCGCGCAACGCCGCCGTCTGGTCCGGCGGCAGGTTCTCGACCGACAGGCAGAGCGGTGTGGTCCAGACCGCCAAGGTTCGGGAGCCGAACGGTGGGGCCGACACCGCCTCGATGAACTCAAAGGCCGTCTCTTCGGTGCGACGCACGCCCTCGACCACCACCTCGTCGAGTACGGTCGGCGGCGGATCCTGCACCGCCATCAGCGACAAAAGGGCCGTACCCAGCAACTCGAGGATCATCACGCGCTCCGCCGTCAACCGACCCCGTGGAGGTTGCAGTCGTCGGCCGGCGAAATCAACCAGGCAGTCCGGAGCTAGAGCTCCTCATCTTCCTTGAGCAGCTCTTCCTTGGTGATCGAGGTGTCAGTCACCTTTGCCTGGTCGAAGATCAGGTCGCAGACCTTCTCCTCATAGATCGGGGCGCGCATCTGGGCCGCGGCGTTGGGGTTCTGGCGGTAGAAGTCCAGCACCTGACGTTCCTGGCCCGGATAGTTGCGGGCCTCGTTCATGATGGCGTTGTTCAGCTCCTGGTCGGTGACCTGGACGTTGTTGGCGCGACCGATCTCGGCCAGCACCAGACCCAAGCGCACGCGGCGCTCGGCGATCTTGCGATACTCGTCCTTGAGCTTCTTCTCGGTCTTCTTGGCGTCCTCTTCCGGCAGGCGGCCGGCGTCCTTGTCGGCCTGGACCTGCTGCCAGATGCCCTCGAACTCGGCGTCGACCATCTTGGGCGGCAGCGGGAAGTCGTGGCCCTTGTCCAGCTCGTCCAGCAGGGCGCGCTTCAGCTTGAAGCGGGCGGCGCCCTTGTACTGCTGGTTCAGATTGTCGCGCAGCAGCTCCTTGAGCTTGTCCAGCGACTCGAGGCCGATGCGCTTGGCGAAATCCTCGTCGACCACGGCCGGGGCCTCGGCCTTGATGGCCTTGACCTTGACGTCGAAGGTCACGGCCTTGCCGGCCAGATGGGCGGCCTGGTAGTCCTCGGGGAAGGTGATGTTCAGCACCTTCTCTTCACCGACCTTGGCGCCCTTCAGCTGCTCTTCGAAACCGGGGATGAAGCGGTTGGAGCCGATCACCAGCTGGGTGTCCTCGGCGGCGCCGCCTTCGAAGGGCTCGCCGTCCAACTTGCCGAGGAAGTCGATGGTGACCTCGTCGCCTTCGGCGGCCTTGACGGTCTTGCCCGTCTTGTCCTCGTAGGACTTGGCCTGGCCGGCCAGTTCGGTCAGCGCCTCGTCGAGGTCGGCGTCGGTCGCCTCATAGGTCGGGCGCTTCAGCTCCAGCGTCTTGACGTCGACCGGGGTGAAGTCGGGCATCACCTCAAGCGCCATTTCATAGGCAAGGTCTTCCTGACCGGCGATGACCTTGTCCATGTCCGAGGTCAGCTTCATCTCGGCCGGCGCGGCCGGGCGCACCTTGGCGTCGTCGAGGGCCTTCTGGCTGGAGCTGTTCAGGGCGTCGTTGATGATCTCGCCCATCAGGTCGCGCCCGAAGGTCTTCTTGACGTGCGAGGTCGGGACCTTGCCGGGACGGAAGCCCTTGAGCTTCACCTGCGGGGCGACTTCCTTCAGCTTGGCGTCCAGCTTCTGGTTCAGCTCCGCGACGGGAATGGTCACCGCGATGACGCGGCTGAGGCCTTCGGAGGACTTTTCGACGACTTGCATGGTCGGGATTCTGACGCTCTGGGGCGGCGCCCTTGAGAATGGCGCTGCACGGTGTGGGTAAAGCAATAAGGGCCGCCCTTGCGAGGCGGCGCCTTGAAGCCCGCCCTTATGTCGATGACGGCTCGAAAGGTCAATGTGAACCCGCAGGGGTCGGGTTTCGGCGGCGGGCGTAAGCGTCTATCTGCAGACCATGGATCAATCCCCTCCCCCGATCGGCGTGGCCATCTTCCCCGTCACGCCATTGCAGCAGAACTGCACCCTTGTCTGGTGCCGCAAGACGCTGAAGGCGGCGATCATTGATCCCGGCGGCTCGGTCGACGCCCTGCTGGCGGCGGTGGCGAAACAGGGTCTGGCGCTGGACGCGATCTGGATCACCCACGGCCACCTTGATCACGCCGGCGGCGCCGCCGAGATGCAGGAGACGGGGCTCGACATCATTGGCCCGCATCCGGACGACCAGTTCTGGATCGACGGCATTCCGGCTCAGGGCCAGATGTACGGCTTGCCGGAGGCGCGCAGCTTCACCCCGACCCGCTGGCTGGCCGAGGGGGACGTGCTGACGCTGGGGGAAACGATCTGGGAGGTCTACCACTGCCCGGGACACACGCCCGGCCATGTGATCTTCTTCAACCGGGAGGCCCGATTCGCCCAGGTCGGCGACGTCCTGTTCCAGGGCTCGGTCGGTCGCACCGACTTCCCGCGCAGCGACCACGGGGCCCTCCTCAACTCTGTCACGACGAAGTTGTGGCCCTTGGGCGACGATGTCGCCTTCGTGCCCGGGCATGGCCCCGCCTCGACCTTCGGCGCCGAGCGCCGGACCAATCCGTTCGTCTCGGACCAGGCTCTCGGCCGGGCGCCGATCGCGCGCCCGGCCTCCGGTCCGTCTTGAGGGTCTATCGCGAAATCAGCATGCCGATGACGACGCCAAGGCCGAGCGCGTAAAGCGTCGCCTTGACCGGCTCGTCCTCGACCGCGCGGCGCAGCCGCTCGGCCCGTTCGAGGCTCCAGTCGCGCGCAGCCTGCGCGTCCTCGCGCACCGCCTCGTGGATCGGCTGCGGTCCGGTCGGACCGGCATCGCCTTCAGCCAGAAGGGCGTCCGCCTCGCGCTCCAGTCGGGCCGACTCGAGATCGACGTTGTCATAAAGGTCGTCGGACGGGGTCGGGCCGGTCGACGGACCCGTGGTGGATGGGCCGGTATAGGGATCGGTCATGGCAGGCTCCTGACAGGGCGGGGTTCGGCTGTTCAATCCGCCGGCGCGGCCCCGGTTCCAGCCCGGCGGGATCGTGATTGAACGGCGCCCGCGCGGTCGCGTTCAGTCCCCTGAAGGAGACCGCCGTGACCTATATCGAACCCACCCCGCCCGGAACGCCCCAACCCGACATTCCCCAACCGGACACGCCGGGTCCGGACATTGATCCGGGCTCGCTGCCCGACGAGGTGCCGCCGCTCGACCCGGGCGGCGGCGGCGAAGGCGACTCGCGCCCGTACGGCTGACATTCGACAAACCCCGTGATTCGCTCGCGTTTCCGTGACGGCGCGACCGGAACCGGACGACCTCGCGGGGGTTCAGTCAGCAACCTCGACAGTCGGCGTGAAAGGACATTTCAAATGGCTACTGGTCAGCCCACCCGAGCCTCTGGCGTCTCCAAGCGGGGCTTCGCCTCGATGGACCCCGAACGACAGCGCGAGATCGCGCGCAAGGGCGGCGCCAGCGTGCCCAGCGAGAAGCGGAGCTTCTCCCAAGATCGCAGCCTGGCCGCCCAGGCCGGCCGCAAGGGCGGCGAGGCTTCGCACGGGTCGCGCAAGGACGGCAAGGAGACGCGTCCGACCGAATAAGACGACGGCGCGCTAACGATTGAAGGGGCGGCGCTGAACGGCGCCGCCCCTTTGCGTTCAGGCTTCCAGCAGCACCAGGGCGACGGCCGGATCAGGGCCCGCTTCAAATGCCGCCACTGTCCAGCCTGCGGCCACCGCCAGGTCGCGGACCGACGCTTCGGTGAATTTCCGCGAATTTTCAGTGTGGATCGTCTCGCCCTCATCGAAGGCGATGATACGATCGTCGATCCGGACCTCCATCGACCGCGTCGCCGCGAGATGCATCTCCATGCGCGACTCGGCCGCATTCCAGACGGCGCGATGAACGAAGCTGTCGACATCGAAACCGGCCTGGAGTTCCCGATTGGCGCGCACCAGCAGGTTGCGGTTAAACGCCGCGGTCACCCCCGCGGCGTCGTCATAGGCGGCGACCAGCACGTCCGGCGTCTTGACCAGATCGACGCCAAGAATGAACAGGGCGTTCTCGCCCAGTTGGCGCCGCGCGGCGCTGAGGAAGGCGGCCGCCTCGCGCGGCTCCAGATTGCCGATCGTCGAGCCGGGGAAGAAGCCGACCCTCCGCCCGCGGCCGATACCCTCGGGCAGGGCCGCCAGATGCAGAAAGTCGCCGACCAGCGGCGCGACCTTGAGTCCCGGATAGCTCTCGTCGATCCGCCGCGCCGCCGCATTCAGGGCGTCGGCGCTGATGTCGATCGGGACATAGGCGGCGAGCCCCGGCGCGGCGTCCAGTACGATCCGGGTCTTCTCGCTGGCGCCCGAGCCGAACTCGACCAGCGAGGCGTCCGGGCCGAAGCGGGCGGCCCAGGCCGGCGCGACCCGCCGCAGCAGAGCGGCCTCCTGGCGCGTCGGGTAATATTCCGGCAGTCGCGTGATCTCCTCGAACAGCCGCGACCCCTCCGCGTCGTAGAGCCATTTCGGCGAAGCGGTCTTGGGCGAGCGGCCCAGGCCGGCCAGCAGGTCGCGGCGGAACCGGGCGGTCTCGCCGTCAGAACTGGCCCGCGTCGGCGGCGCGGGGAGATCGTCGGCCAGTCGAAGTCCCATGAACGCCCACCTTTGATGCGGATAGAAGAAATTCCGGTAGCTGACCCGTCCATGCCCCTCTGGCGTCGCCCAGGATGATCCCCGCAACACCATCTGATTGGCCATGAACTTGCCGTTGTACTCAGACGCGGTCCCTTCGGTCGGTCTGAAGCCCCGATATGGGGCGTAGCTGCTCGAGGTCCACTGCCAGACCTCGCCAAAGGCGTTGGAGAAGGCCTCGGGGCGACAACGCGCCGCATGCTCCCACTCCGCCTCGGTCGGCAGGCGCCGGCCGGCCCAGCGGGCATAGGCGTCGGCCTCGTAGAAGCTGACGTGCCGCACCGGCGCGGCGGGATCGACCTCCCGTCGGCCGGTCAGGGTCATGGTCGACCAGTCCGCCTCGTCCCGGCTCCAGTACAGCGGCGCCGTCCAGCCCTCCGCCTTGACCACGGCCCAACCGTCCGCCAGCCACAACTCCGGCCGGGCGTAGCCGCCGTCCTCGATGAAGGCGATCCAGCCGGCATTGCTGACCAGATCGTGGTCGAGGCCATAGGGCTCCAGCCACTGACGGTGGGCCGGCCCCTCGTTGTCGAAGGCGAAGCCGTCGCCGCCGTGACCGATCTCGACCAGCCCGCCCTCGAACCGGGCATGCCCGCCGCGCGGCGGTTCCACCGGCGCACGGCGGGGCTCCCGGTCGTAGGCGACCGGGTCCAGCGGCGAGCGTGACATCAGGTTCAGAAGGTCCATCAGGAACAGCTCCTGATGCTGCTGGTCGTGGTGCAGGCCGAGGGTGAACAGATAGGCCTGCCGGGAGTCGGGCGCCGTGCGCTCCAGCCAGGTCTCCATGCGGTGGTCGATCTCGCGCCGATAGTCGAGAACCTCGTCCACCGAGGGCCGGGTCATCAGACCGCGCTCGCTGCGGTCAACCCGCTGGCCGAGGGCTTCGTAGTAGCTGTTGAACAGGGTCTGGAATCGCGGATCGACCGGTTCGTAGCCCGGCTCCTCCCCCAGGATCATGGCCTCGAAGAACCAGCTGGTATGGGCCAGGTGCCATTTGCCGGGACTGCAGTCGCTCATCGACTGGGCCGCCAGATCCTCCGCGCCCAGCCCGTGCGCGAGGGCCGGCATGGCCGACCGGACGCGGCGGTATTCGGTCAGAAGCGCGCCGGGCCCCGAAGCTCTCATCGGTGCAGTCATGCCTCAGCCCCTTCCGTCCCAACGCCGCGGTTGAGGACAACCGTCACGGTCCCCTTTTGTTCCACAACCGTTGCGACGCTGTCCAGCGGAACGGTCCCGACGAGCGGGCGTTCAGAGGCACGTCCCTGATTTCACGGTGACATTCGTCGATTTGAAAGCTTGTCCGCATGTCGCTGTCCAGCGCGCCATTGGAAGGCGGCCCCGAAGCCGTCTCCGACGCCCCCGACGGCATCGTCGACAGCACCGACTGGCGCGAGGCCGTGACCGCCCGGGTGCCATCACTGCGGGCCTTCGCCTGGTCGCTGTCGCGCAATGGGGCCGACGCCGACGATCTGGTCCAGGAAACTCTGACCAAGGCCTGGATCTACCGTCACCGCTTTCAGCCTGGCACCAACCTGAGAGCCTGGCTGTTCACCATCCTGCGGAACTCCTGGTATTCGTCGGTGCAGAAGCGCCGTCGCGAGGTCGAGGACGGCGACGGCCATCACGCCGCCCGCCTGACCGCAGAGGGCAACCAGGAATGGTCGGTCGAGCTCAACGCCCTCAAACTGGCTCTTGAGGACCTGCCGCCCGAGCACCGCGAGGCCATCGTCATGGTCGGGGCCGCCGGCCTGTCCTATGAGGAGGCGGCCGAGATCGCCGGCTGCGCGCTCGGCACGATCAAGAGCCGGGTCAACCGCGCCCGCAACCGGCTGGCGGAAGCGCTCGACATGCCGCGCGGCGCCAACTGACGCCGACGCGGCCCTAGGATCGCCGGTCCGGCCTCGAGCCGGGCGATGACAGCTGGACGATGTGGTCGGCGAGCCGGGCCGGGACGGCTTCCGCCTCGACAGCCGTGAAGGTCGCGCGCAGCGCCGCGTCGACGGATTCGCCCGCGACCGGTTCGTCCACCTTCTCCAGAACTGTAGTCTCCGGCGCTTTCGCCATGGGCCGTTCCCGTGTGCGGCGCGGCGGGTCCGGCGACGACAGCGCCGACTAGCCGACCTTGTGCCCGGCTGTCAAAGCGCGCGCACCGCCGCCAGCAGCTCATCGACGGCCGCCTGGCTGGTCGCCCACGAGCAAACGAACCGGACCGAGCCGTCGTCGAACCGGTAGCAGGCCCAGCCCAGGTCGGCGAGCCGTTGATGCGCCTCGGGCGGCATCCGTACGAACACGGCGTTGGCCTCGACCGGATGGGCCAGGACGAAGCGGGAGCCGCCCGCGAATCCTTCGGCCAGACGCTGCGCCATCAGATTGGCGTGGGCCGCCCCGTCCTCCCAGGCGTGGCTTTCCAGCAGTCCGAGGAAGGGCGCCGACAGATAGCGGGCCTTGGACGCGGTCTGCCCCGCCTGCTTCAGCCGGTTGTCGATGCGTCGCGCCAGCGACCGATCGAACATCACGATCGCCTCGGTGCAGTTGGCCCCCGCCTTGGCCCCGCCGAACACCAGCACATCGACGCCCAGCCGGGCGATCTGCGTCAGGTCGAAGCCGGCCGCCGCGGCATTGGCCAATCGCGCCCCGTCCATATGCACGCCGCAACCCTTCAGCTTCGCCGGCTCGATCAGATGGCGCAGCTCCTCTTCGGTGTAGACCGTGCCGTATTCCGTCGACTGGGTCAGGCTCAGCGCCGCCGGCGGCTGGCGATGGCCGACCTCGGGCTCGTCCAGCGCCGCCTGCACGGCGACCGGATCGATCTTGCCCGACAGCCCCGGAAGGCCGATCAGCCCGACGCCGGAGCCGAAAAAGCCGGGCGCCCCGGTCTCGTCGGTGCAGACATGGGCCGCATGATGCGCCAGCACCGCCTCATGCGGCCAGGCCAGCATCGACAGGGCGATGGCGTTGGCCGCCGTCCCGGAAAAAACAAAGCGGATCTCGGCGTCGGCGTCGAGCCGACGGCGGATCTCGTCCGCGGCGCGCGCGGTGACGTCGTCCGCGCCATAGGCCCGGGCGTAGCCCTCGTTGGCCGCGACCAGCCCCTGCAGGGCGGCCGGGGCCATGCCGGCGGTGTTGTCCGATCCGAAGTCGTAACGCACCGGTCAGTCTCCCTCTGGCTGTGACTCTGGCTCGGCCGCCGTCGTGGCGACCACCCGGGTGAAGACGGCGCCTTTGGCCGGCACCTCGACCTGGTGCGGGAACGGAATTTCGATGCCGGCCGCATCGATGGCCTCCTTGCCGCCCTGCATCAGGTCGGCCTGGGTCTGCCACCAGTCCTCGGAGTTCACCCACGCCTGCAGCGTGATCTGCACCGCGCTGTCCAGCAGGCCGGTGACGCCGGTCCACGGGGCGAGGTCGTCCAGAACCTTCTCATGCGCCTCGGCGACACCGACCAGCACCGCCCGCGCCGCATTCAGGTCCTCGCCGTAGCCAACGGTGAAATTGATCTCGACCCGCCGCGTCTTCTGCCCCGACAGGTTCAGGATCACATCGCCCAGCACCTTGGAATTGGGCACCACGATCTTGTGGTTGTTGGCGTTCGACATCTGGGTCGTGAACAGATCCAGCCGCTGCACCGAGCCGGCCACCCCGCCAATATCGATGATGTCGCCGACCTTGTAAGGCCGCAGCACCAGCAGCAGCACGCCCGCCGCGACGTTGGACAGCGTTCCCTGCAGCGCCAGGCCGACGGCCAGCGACGCGGCGCCCAGCACCGCGATGATCGAGGTGGTCTGCACCCCCAGCCGCTGCAGCACGGCGATGAAGCCGATGATATAGACCACCACCCGCACCACCTGCACAGCGAAGCTGAGCACGGTCTGATCGTGTCGGAAGCCGCGCACGCGCAACAGCCCGCGCCGGGTCAGCCGGGCGGCCCATCTGGCGGCGACCACCGTGCCAAACAGGATGATCGCGGCGATGCTCAGATTGATCGCCAGATCGCCGGCCATGTCCGTCAGCTTGACCAGTACGGCGGCGTCGATCGAAACCGCCCTCTGACCGGCGGTCACGACGTCATTGAGCGAGGTGGGGAGCGAAGTCATGGCCCGGGTCTAGCGTCCCCGAAGAGATTTGGAACCCCGTCGGAGCGGGAATCGTCGTCCCGCATTGACCCCAGGCCTCGCGCGGTTCGTTATGCCGGCAGGATGGGAGGCGCCGGCACGGGGGCGCAGGGGTTGATGCAGAAATCGCGTCTCGTCGTCGGCGTCGACGTCCCCTGGGTGACCAGCTGGACGGAGGAGCCGATCATCGGCGTCCGGCCCTGCCCGACCGTGGGCGGCCGCCTCGCCTTGGTCCAGACCGACGCCGCCGGTTACGGCCGCCCGCAGTATTCGCAGAACCACCTCGTCCGCCAGCGCCGGACCGTGCTCGGCATGCTCTGCCCGATGTGCGGTTCGCCGACCGTCGCCGGCGACCGCTGGACCCAGGTCGCGAAGCGAACCTCGGCGGGCCGCCTGCGGCGATCGGGCAAGGCCGTCGACCTGCCGCGCGAGATCGAGGACCGGAGAGTGTTGGTGGATGCGGGCTCCATCGCCCCGCTGCACAGGGCCTGCGTCGAGCGGTCGCTGGGCGAGTGTCCGCACCTCAAGGCCGATCCGGATGTCGATGTGAAGCCCTTTCCCGCCCGCTGGACCCTCCTGCCCCTGCTCATCGAGGCGGTTCCGGCGCCCGGGCCCGGCGCCGCGGCCGGGGCCGCGGTGGCGGTGATCACCTTCCTGCAGTTGATCGGCGTCACCGACAGCGTCGATCGCGACTGGCGCTTCCGCAAGCCGCCGTCCCGCCTTCACCTGCCGGGCTGAGCCACCCGCCCCCCGCCGCTTTCGAGCGCGTCCAGCAGGTCCATCACATCTTCCAGCGTATTGGCCTCGCGCGCCGGCTTGTCCCAGCGGATGCGGCTGACGCGCGGAAACCGCATGGCCACGCCCGACTTGTGCCGCGTCGACCGGTTCAGCCCCTCGAAGGCGATCTCGAGCACCAGGCCGAAGTCGCGCCCGGCCCGCACCGACCGCACCGGCCCGAACCGCTCCACCGTGTGGTCGCGGACGAATTTGTCGAGCTGTTTCAGCTCCTCGTCGGTGAAGCCGAAATAGGCCTTGCCCACAGGGGTCAGCGCCGCCGTCCCGGCCTCGTCCCGGGTCCAGACGCCGAAGGTGTAGTCGGAGTAGAAGCTGGACCGCTTGCCGTGTCCGCGCTGGGCGTACATCAGCACGGCGTCGATGACGTGCGGATCGCGCTTCCATTTGAACCACGGCCCCTTGGGCCGGCCGGCGACATAGGGACTGTCCCAGCGTTTCAGCATCAACCCCTCGGCCGCCGCCCCGACCGGCGGATCGGCCCGCAGCGCGCCCAGCTCGCTCCAGTCGGCATAGGGCACGATCGGCGACAGATGCAGCCGGTCGCCCTCGTGGCCGGCTGCCAGCGTCTCCAGCCGCGCCCGCCGTTCCCGCAACGTCAGCGCCCGCAGGTCCTCTCCGGCCTCGGCCAGGAGGTCATAGGCGAGGATGGCCGCCGGAAACGCCGCCATCATCTTCGCATCGACGGTCTTGCGGTTAAGCCGCTGCTGCAGCTCGCCAAACGGCGCCACCGCCCCGTCTCGCCAGACCACCAGCTCGCCGTCCACCGCCCCCTCGAACGACAGCCCCGCCATGACGTCGGCGAAGGCGCCCGAAATCTCGTCGCCGGTGCGCGAATACAGCCGCGCCACCCCACCCTCGCGCACGGCCTGGACCCGGATGCCGTCCCATTTCCACTCGGCGGCGTGGTCGGCGGGATCGAGACGGGGAAAGTCCGCCACCTCGTCGATCGCCACGGCCAGCATCACCGGCCGGAACCGCCCCGGCGCATCGGCGTCGGGCCGTTCGCCATGGCCCTCCAGCCAGGTGAACAGGTCGCCATAGGGCGGCGTCAGGGCATGCCAGACCTCCTCGATGTCCGAGGCCTCGACGGGATCGAGGGGGATCGTCGCCTCGCCGCCCTCCGGGTCGGGCGGTTCGCTGACCGCGTCCGGCCGCATCATCGCGACGGCGGTCCTGGCCAGACGGGCCGACAGGCCGACCCTCAGCCCCCCGGTCATCAGTTTCAGCAGCGCCCAGCGCGCCTTGGGCTCCAGCGCGTCCAGCCAGTCCTCCAGCAGCCCGGCCACCTCCCCTCGCCCGGCGGTCCGCAGCGCCTCCACCACCTCGCCCAGCTCCGGTTCGCGGTTGGCCCGGTGATCGGGATCGCCGGGCCAGATCAGCGCCACGGTCTCGGCCAGGTCGCCGACATAGTCGTAGGACCAGCCGAACAGCACGGGATCGACCCGCGCCTCGACGGCCTTGCGGATCATCGCCGGCTTGGCCGCGGCGAACGTCAGGTCGCCGGTCAGCGAAGCCAGGGCCCACCCCCGGTCGGGATCCGGCGTGGTCCTCAAATAGTCGCGCAGCAGGACCAGCTTCGCATTGCGCGAGCCGGTCAGCGACAGTCGGTCCAGCAGTTCGGCGAAGGCGCGCATCGGAGCTTAAAACGCGAAAACGCCCCGGAAGTCTCCCTCCGGGGCGAGTCTCGTTTCAAGCGCCGCGCCAGGCCGCGTCAGGCCTCAAGTCGCGAGAAGCGTGGCAGACCGGACCTAGTTGAACAGCCCGGCGATGACAGCCGTGATCAGGCCGGTCGCGACCGCGGTCATGACCACGTCATTGCCGCTGCGCACATACTGGTATCCGCGGGGCGGAGCGCGCAGGCCGTACTGGCCGTAGTTGCTGACTACATACTGGTTGGAGCGGTAGTAGGACGGCATGCGCTGACCATACGACCACGAGCGGGTCTGATAGCCGCGCGGCGCGTAGTAACGGCCGGCGCTGTAGCGACGCTGCGCCTGCACCCAGCGGGCGTGGGCGCGTTGGTCTTGACGAGCGTCGCGACGGTCGGCTCGGTTGTCCTGACGCCATTCGCGACGATCGTTGCGAGCGTCGCGACGGTCATCCCGACGATCTTCTCGGCGGTCCCCCCGGTCGTCGCGACGATCCTGACGTTGTTCAGCGCGGTCGCCGCGCGATTGCGCCTCGGCGGCGGAAGCCATGCCCAGCGAGGTCACGGCGAACGTGGCGGCGAGGGCGGCGGTGAGAGCCTTCTTCATGGGATGTCTCCAGATGAGGCCGAAGAGTTTCGACTTGACCCGATCCTGCACCCCGGCCCTTGAGCCCGACCTGAACGGCGCTGGTCACCTCCCGTTCACCATGCCGGCGCCTTTCGAACGCGACTGGCGTCGGCTCAGGCCGCCTCGGCCTTGCGCTCGTCGCCGATCAGCGACCGCAGCGCCGCCCGGCCGCCGCCGACCTGGTTCATCACCTCGGCCAGGGCCGAGAAGTCGATCGGCTTGTTCAGATAGGCGTCGGCCCCCGCCTCCAGACCCGCCTCATGGTCCTCGATCCGGGCCGAGGCCGACAGCACCACGACCGGCGTCTCGGCGTTCAGGCCGCCGCCGGCGCGGATGCCACGCGTGGCGGTCAGGCCGTCCATGACCGGCATGTTGACGTCCATGATGATCAGGTCGAACCGATCGTCCGCCGCCATGTCGAGCGCGATCTGGCCGTTCTCGGCGGTCGCCGAGGTGTGACCGGCCGAGCTCATCCAGGCTTCCAGGATCATCCGGTTGACCGGGTGATCCTCGACCACCAGCACGTTCAACGACCGCCCGCCCTCGACCTCGGCGGCGATCGGCGTCGCCGCTTCCTGACGCATCCATTCGACGACCTCCGCCTCGACGCTGAAGGTGAAGGTCGAGCCCTGGCCGACCGTCGACACCACCGAGATGTCGCCGCCCATGATGTTGGCCATGCGCCGCGAGATCGTCAGGCCGAGCCCTGTGCCGCCGAATCGGCGCGTCGAGGAGGCGTCGACCTGGGTGAACGGCTGGAACAGGCGCGCCAGATCGTCCGGCGAAATGCCGGCCCCGGAATCCCTGACCGCGAATTCGAACCGCACCCGCGCGTCGCCGATCCGCTCTGACCGAACCGTATAGGTGACCTCGCCGATGTCGGTGAATTTGACGGCGTTCGACAGCAGGTTGTGAATGACCTGGCAGACGCGCAGCGGATCGCCGCGGACCACGGCTGGCGCCTCGCCCTCGAAACGGGTCGAGAAATTGAGTCCCTTGGCCTCGGCCTGAGCCTGGAACGGGCCGGTGACGCGCTTGTGCAGGTCCTCGATCGAGACGTCGACGACCTCGAACGTCATCTTGCCGGCCTCGATCTTGGTCATGTCGAGGATGTCGTTGAGCAGGCTCAGCAGGTTGTCGCCCGAATTGCGGATGATCGACAGATACTCCCGCTGGGTCGGCTCCAGCCGGGTCGCGCCCAGCAGCTGGGCGGCGCCGAGGACGCCGTTCATCGGCGTGCGCAGCTCGTGCGAGATGACGCCGAGGAAGCTGGACTTGGCCTCGCTGGCGGCGTTGGCGCGGTCGCGGGCGGACTCCAGCTCCTCGATCAGATGCGCCTGATGCTCCTGGAAGGCGCGGATCCGCTCCTCGCGCAGCATGGTCATCAACACCAGCACGACCAGACCGGCGGCGGTGAACGGGACCACCCCCATGAAGGCCCAGAACAGCTCGGTGCCCCACAGGGAGGCGGCGATGATGGCGGCCGAGACGCTGTAGGGCGAGGAGATCACCACCGCCTGTTTCGGCGAGCTGCGCAGCTGGGCGAACACCAGAACATAGCCGGAAACCAGCAGGGTCATGGCCAGCGGCTGGCCGAACGGGTGGCCCGAGAACCAGGCCATCAGCGGCGCGGTCGCCCAGGCGGCGGTGGTGGCGGTGGCGACGGCCGGGAAGATCAGCCCCCATCCGGCGCCGACGCGGTCGCTGATCCGCTTCTCGACGGCGCCGCGCAGGGCACCCGCGAAGATCGTGCCGAAGAACCACAGGGCCGCCGTCAGCGGCCCGACCACGGCCAGCAGGCCGACGGCCCAGCTGGAGATGATCAGATAGCGCAGATACTGGGTCTGCAGAATGGCGCGCAGGGCCTGGGCCGCTTCGCCGGAACCCGGTTCGCCTTTTGCGGGCTTGCTGATTCCGTCGGATTCGACCATGGCGCGCCCCGGCTCCCAAACATTCCGGGGCGAAGGCTATGGGCAAGTTTCTAAGACGAGATGAACACTGGTGTCCGAATGACAACCGTTCGCTGAACGACGATCAGGCGCGCTCCGCCTCCGCGGGCGTCAGCGCCCGGATCGACAGGGCGTGCACCGGGCCGGCCAGCTCGGTCCGCAGCAGGTCGTTCACTGCTCGCTGACGTTGCACACGGCCCTGCCCCTCGAACCGCGCCGACACCACCGTCACGTTGAAATGGCTCTCGCCGCCGGCCCGGCCGTCCATGCCCCCCTCGTGATGGTGTCCGGCATGCCGACCGCTGTCGTCCTCGATCTCCAGCCGGACCGGATTGAGCCCGGATGTCAGCTTTTCCCGGATAATCGTCGCGATCGGGCCTTCCGGCATGGCTGTGTCCTTGTTGGTGACCAATTCAGCCCTACACTTGCACCGATGTCAGCCGAGTTTGAATACAAGCCCCGTTTCAAGGATATGCGGATCAAGCCGCCCCGCCCCGAAGAGGAGGCGGCGAAGGCCGATGTCCTGCATCTCAAGCCCGGCGAGAAGCCGTGCAACTGGCCGGACTGCCGTCAGGCCGCGACGGCGCGCGCGCCCAAGTCGCGCGAGCGGCTCAACGACTTCTACGATTTCTGCCAGCGCCACGCCGGCGAGTACAACAAGGGCTGGAACTTCTACGCCGGCATGAGCGAAGGCCAGGTCCGCGCCGCCCAGGAGAATGAGGCCATGACCGGCGGCCGCCCGACGTGGGAGATGAAGGCCGGGGCCAACAGCCGCGAGGCCGCGGCCTTCGCCGCCAAGATGGGCACCGCCAACACCACCGGCGCCGGCAGCTGGCGCGACAGCTTCGGTCTGTTCGGCCGGCGCATGAAGGAACAGGCCGGGCCCGGCGGCGAGGACGATCTGCGCATCGGCAAGCTGGAGCGCGCCGCCCTGTCCGATCTCGGCCTCGACGCCCGCACCGACAAGAAGGCGATCAAGGCCCGCTATCACGAGATGCTGAAACGCTTCCACCCGGACCTGAACAAGGGCGACCGCGGGGCCGAGGCCAAGCTGCAGAACGTCATCAAGGCCTACAAGACGTTGAAGAAGGCCGGACTGGCCTAGCGTCCCGCCCGGCGGCGCCCATCTGTGGGCTCCACACAAGGAGCCCTGTCATGGAAGTCCTCTACCGCGCCCACGCTGTTGCCTCGGGCGGCGGCCGCGAAGACGGCCGTTCGGCCACCGACGACGGCAAGATCGACGTCAAGCTGTCCACCCCAACCGAAATGGGCGGCAAGGGCGGCGACGGGACCAATCCCGAACAGCTGTTCGCCACCGGCTACGCCGCCTGCTACCTCGGCGCCCTGCGGCTGGTCAGCGGCAAGGCCGGCACGCCCGTCGGTCCGGATACAAAGGTCGCCGCCGGCATCGGCTTCGGCAAGAACACCCGCGGCGAGGGCTTCAACCTCGACGTCGAGCTGACCATCAGCGACCACGGCCTCGACCAGGCTGTCATCGACGACCTGATCCAGAAGGCTCATCAGGTCTGCCCCTATTCCAACGCCACGCGCGGCAATGTCGACGTCAAACTGACCGCCGCCTAGTCCAGCGTCGTGCGGTAGCGCAGCATCGCCACCGCCCCGACCACGACCACGAACAGGCCGAGGGCGAACAGGCTCGGCCCGGCGTTCTCCAGCCCGACGCCCTTCAGCAGCGATCCCCGCACCACCCGCAGCAGATGGGTGACGGGGATCGCCAGGCCGATCGCCTGGGCCCAGTCCGGCATGCCCCGAAATGGAAACATGAAGCCCGACAGCAGGATCGACGGCAGCATGTAGAAGAAGCTCATCTGCATCGCCTGCAGCTGCGTCTTGGCCACCGTCGAGATTAGGAAGCCCAGCGCCAGCGAGCCGATGATGAACAGCGCCAGGCCGAGGATCAGCGCCAGCCAGCCGCCGCTCATCGGCACGTCGAACAGCACCCGCGCCATCACCAGAATGACCGCCGCCTGCAGCGCCCCGACCAGCACATAGGGGGTCAGCTTGCCGACCATCACCTCCAGCGGCCGCACCGGCGTCGACAGCAAACTCTCCATCGTGCCGCGCTCGCGCTCCCGCGCCATGCCCAGAGAGGTCATCATCACCA
This sequence comes from Brevundimonas sp., assembly GCF_046295595.1. Taxonomy (GTDB): domain Bacteria; phylum Pseudomonadota; class Alphaproteobacteria; order Caulobacterales; family Caulobacteraceae; genus Brevundimonas. The sequence continues at coordinate 93,728 of NZ_JBKBMX010000003.1, forward strand.
GCGTCATCGACAGGATCACCCCCAGCAGGCCGGGCACGATATTGTAGGCGGTGATCGCTTCTGGATTGTAGCGCCGGTGCACGACCACCTCGAACGGCGCGGTCCCCGGCGCCCGCGCCGCCAACGGCCCGGTCAGGTCCCGCGTCAGCGCCTGCGCCGGCAGGCTGGCCAGGGCCGCCACCGCGCCCGAGGTGGCCGACGGATCGGTCGCGTCGGCCTCGACCAGGATCTGCGCCGCGTCGCCGCGCACCACCCGCCGGGTGAAGTCGGCCGGGATGATCACCGCGAACTGCACCTCGCCCCGCTCCAGCGCCCGGTCCAGCTCGTGCTGGCTCCGCGCCTGCAGGGTGATGTTGAAATAGCCGCTGTTGTGCATCGCCGTCAGGATCGAGCGCGAAAAGGCGCCGTTGTCCTGCACCAGCACCGCCGTCGGCAGATTGCGCGGATCGTCGTTGATGGCGTAGCCGAACAGCAGCAGTTGCACGATCGGCAGGGCCAGGATCATCGCATAGGTCAGCCGGTCGCGCGTCAGCTGGATGAACTCCTTGGCCATCACGGCCCAGGTGCGGGTCAGGGACAGCATCTCAGGCGGCCCTGCCCTTGTCCGCTTCGACGTCGTGGATCAGCTGGATGAACACATCCTCCAGCGTCGGCCGCGTCTCGCTCCAGACCAGCGGCGGCGTGCGGAACGGCTGGATCGCCGCCTCGAGCGCCGCCCGGTCGCGCCCGGACACATGCAGCACCGTGCCGAACGGCGCCGCCATTTCGACCCCCGGCCGGTCGCGCAGCTCGCGCGCCAGCCGGTCCGCGCCCGGCCCCTCGGCATGGAAGGTCACCAGCCCCGAGGCGGGGATGACCTCGTCCGCCGTCCCCCGCGCCAGGGTCCGGCCGCCGGCGATATAGGCGATCTCGTGACAGCGCTCGGCCTCGTCCATGTAGTGGGTCGAGACCAGCACCGTCATGCCGCCCGCCGCCAGCGCATGGATCTCGTCCCAGAAGGTCCGCCGCGCCTCCGGGTCGACCCCCGCCGTCGGCTCGTCCAGCAGCAGCAGGTCCGGCCCGTGCAGGGTCGCCGCCGCCAGCGCCAGCCGCTGCTTCCAGCCGCCCGACAGGGTCCCCGCCAACTGCGCCCGGCGCGCCGTCAGTCCCAGCCGGTCCAGCGCCGCCTGGACCCGCTCGCGTCGCCGGTCCAGCTCGTGCACCCGCGCCGTGAAGACCAGATTCTGCTCGATCGACAGGTCTTCGTAGAGCGAGAACTTCTGCGTCATGTATCCGACGCGACGCTTGATCGCCTGCGACTGGCGCATGACATCGTAGCCCAGCACCGTGCCTTCCCCACTGTCCGGCGTCAGCAGGCCGCACAGCATCCTCAGCGTCGTCGTCTTCCCCGCCCCATTGGGCCCGAGGAAGCCGCAGATGCGCCCGCGCTCGACCGTGATGCCGAAAGCCTTCACCGCCTGCAGCGCCCCGAACGCCTTGCTCAGCCCGCGCACGTCGATGACCGGCCCGTCGGGCGCGCCCTCGCTCACTCGCCCGCCTCCAGCGGAACCACATCCACCGGCAGCCCCGGGTTCAGCGTCGCCGCCTTCGCCGGCCGCGCCTCGATCCGGTAGACCAGCCGGTCGCGGCTGCCGCGGCTGTACAGGATCGGCGGGGTGAACTCCGGCCGCGGGCTGACCCAGCTGATCCGGGCGGTCCCCGCCGCCGCACAGCCGTCGCAGCTGAACCGCACGGTCCCGCCCGGCCGATAGCGCGCCATCTCCGCCTCCGGCACGAAGAACACCAGCTTGACCTCGCTGTCCGGCAACAGGGCCAGCACCGGCGTATTGGCCGCCGCCCATTCGCCCGGCCGGTAGAATATCTCCTCGACCCGCGCCGCCGCCGGGGCCGTCGGCGACAGCTGGCCCAGCCGCGCCTGCGCCTCGCTCAGCCCGCCGCCGGCCTGCAAGGCCTGCTGTTCCGCCTGGGAGATGGCGTCCTGCCGCGCCCCCAGCGCCGCCACGTCGCGCCGCCGCCGCACCGCCGCCGTCTGCGCCCGGGCCGCGTCGCGCGCCGCCCGCACCTGATCCAGCCGCGCCGGGGCGTAGATGCCCTGCCGCACCAGCGGCTCGATCCGCCCATAGTCCGCCTCGGCGGCCCGCTCGCTGGCCTGGGCCGCCGCCAGTTCGGCGTCGAACACCGACAGCTCCTCGGCCCGCTGGCCCTTCCTCAGATCGTCAGCCCGCGCCTCGGCCGCGCCGACCGCCGCAGCGGCGCTGTCGGCCTGGGCCCGCTGCACGCGCGGATCGATCAGGAAGGTGCGGCCGCCCGCCGCCACCCGCTCGCCCTCCCGCACATACAGGGCCGAGACCGCCCCCGAGACCGGCGCGGCCAGATAGACCCGCTCGCCCTCGATATAGCCGGTCAGGGTCCGCGCCTCGTCGCCGCGCAGGAACACCCACCACACCAGCCCCGCGATCAGGGCGATGACGCCCAGCACCAGCGCCGGTCGCGGGATCCGTTTCAGCCGGCTCATGGCCGCATCCCCTGCAGCATGGTGTCGAGGTGCTGGTCGGCCAGGGCGACCGGATCGATCGCCCCCGCCCCGATCGGCTCGAACGTCTCGCGCCAGATCATCGCCAGCAGCATCGGCCCCATCAGCCCATAGGCGAACAGCCGCGGATCGCCGGCCCGCACCTCGCCGCGCCCCTGCGCCGCGGCGATCAGCCCGCCCATCAGCTGCAGCCCCGGCTCGACCACCGTCTCGTGCCAGATGGTCGCCAGCTCTGGGTGGTTGCGGCTCTCGGCGATGACCAGTTTGACCACACCGCTGATGCGCCGGTCGGTGACCACCGTCCGCGCCAGCATGCCGATGCCCAGCCGCGCCGCCTGCTCGAACGGAACCTCGGCCGAGGCGATCGCCTTGACCCGCTCGATATTGGGCGAGATGGCGTCGGTGACCACGGCGCGGAACAGGTCGGCCTTGGTCTCGAAATACAGATACAGCGCCCCCTTCGACACGCCCGCCCGCTTCGCCACCTCCTCCAGCCGCGCCGCCTGGAAGCCGCGCTCGGCGAACACTTCCAGGGCGGCGGCGAGGATTTCGGCCGGGCGATCAGCCGGTCGACGTCGGAACTTCGGTTCGCCGGCGGGCAACATCGCGTCTCTTTCTAACTGACCGGTCAGTTATTACGCTCGTCCGCCACGACTGTAAAGCAGGGTTCTCCCACGGCCGCCCACGCCTCCGCTGGACCCCGCCGCGCTGGGATTCTAAGGGAGGCGCATGACCTCCCTGCTCGACGCCTCGCCCGATCCGCTGCTGACGCTGGAACCGCACCGCCACGCCACCGTGCGCGAGGTGTTCGGCATCGACTCGGACATGACCGTGCCGCTGTTCACCGAGCGCGACAGCCATGTCCCCGAGGTCGACGAGGCCTATCGCTTCGACCCGCAGACGACCCTCGCCATCTGCGCGGGCTTCGCCTTCGACCGCCGCGTCATGGTCCAGGGCTATCACGGCACCGGCAAGTCGACCCACATCGAACAGGTCGCCGCCCGCCTCAACTGGCCCATGGTCCGCGTCAACCTCGACGCCCACGTCAGCCGCATCGATCTGATCGGCAAGGACGCCATCGTCCTCAAGGACGGCAAGCAGATCACCGAATTTCGCGAGGGCATGCTGCCCTGGGCCATCCAGCGCCCGGTCGCCCTGGTGTTCGACGAATACGACGCCGGCCGCCCGGACGTGATGTTCGTGATCCAGCGCGTGCTCGAGGCCCAGGGCCGCCTGACCCTGCTGGACCAGAACCGCGTCATCCGCCCGAACCGCTTCTTCCGCCTGTTCGCCACCACCAACACCATCGGCCTGGGTGACACCTCGGGCCTTTATCACGGCACCCAGCAGATCAATCAGGGCCAGATGGACCGCTGGAACATCGTCACCACGCTCAACTACCTCGACCACGACGTCGAGGCCGACATCGTCGCCGCCAAGGTGCCCGAGTGGTCGGACGCCGAGGGCCGCCGCAAGATCGCCGCCATGGTCCGCGTCGCCGACATGACCCGCAACGCCTTCATGAACGGCGACATCTCGACGGTGATGAGCCCGCGCACGGTGATCACCTGGGCGCAGAACGCGATCATCTTCGCCGGAGACGTGGGGCTGGCCTTCCGCCTGACCTTCCTCAACAAATGCGACGAGCTGGAGCGGCCGACGATCGCGGAGTTCTACCAGCGGGCGTTCGGCGAGGATCTGCCGGAGGCGGCGACGCGGGTGAAGGTGGGGTGACCCGTTCCCTTCTCCCTTGCGGGAGAAGGATCAGCTCATTCCGTTCCGCCAGGCCCCCGCCGCCATCTCCCGCGCCACGTCCCTGACCCCCTCCGGCCACGCCTCGACCGCCGCGTCGAACGCCGTCCAGTCGCCGGCGAACAGCATCCGTGTCGCCTCTTCATAGTTCGGCAGATCACCCGCCATCGCCGTCATGAAGCGGTAGGCGGCCTCCTTCGACCGGCGCGCCCTGTCCGGCCCCTCGGCCGCCTTCATCTGGGCCTCGACCAGCTTGCGCAGCGCCACCGACGCCCCGCCCGGCTGGGCCGCCAGCCAGTCCCAGTGGCGCGGCAGCAGGGTGACCTCGCGCGGCGTGACGCCCAGCTTCGGCCGCCCCGGCCCGCGCCTCGCCTCCACCAGCGCCGGCCCCAGCCGGGCCCGGGCCGCGGCCACATCCCCGCGCAGGTCGAGGTCGACCACCCGGCCGTCGACCCGATCGAACACCAGCGGCCCCTCCCCGGCCGCCGCGGCGGCGTGGATGGCCGGCAAGGCCCGGTCGAGGCGGTCGCGGGCGATCCGCCGGGCGCCGACGAAAGCGACGACGGGCAGGTCGGACGGAATGGACATGAAAAGTCTCCGGGACAAGGGGCCTACGACCACGTTTGACGCAGGCCCCCGCTACACTCCCCGCGGCGCGGAGAGACGGAGATGCGGGGGCCAATGGACGTTGTGGACGGTGCGGACGGTGCGGACGGTGCGGACGATCTGGACGGTGTTTTCGGATTTTACCCGGATGAAACTCGCCCGTCAATATTCCCCGGGTATAATCCGAGGCGCCGAGCTGCAGTCGGGGGTACGCCTCCGCCGCGCGGTCGGGTCAGTCTGAATTGGTTGCGAAAGATTGGCCGCGGGACGCCTTGCCGCCGGAACCGCCAGCCCCGACATGCGCTTCCTGACCAGGCCTCCCCGCCCTTTCCAGACAAGGATTCAGACATGACCGACCAACGCATCGAAGGCGCCGCCACCAAGTTCGAAGGCGACGTCCAGAACGGCCTCGGCCAGCTCACCGGCGACAGCAAGCTGCAGGCCGACGGCCGCCTCAACCAGGTGAAGGGCAAGGCGCTCGACGCCTATGGCCGCGTCATCGACGGCCTCGACGGCCTCGTCGAGAAAGCCCCCGCCCAGTATCAGGACAAGGCCCGCCAGGGTCTCGACTTCGCCCGCCGCAAGCCGCTGATGACCACCGGCATCGTCGCCGGCCTGGCCGTGCTGCTGGGCGGTCTGGGCCGCCGCCGCTAGGGCTGCGCCGGGCCTTAGAAGCTCCGGAAAACGCTGCCGACGAGGGCGCTGTCCTCGCTGTCGCTGTCGACCCAGTCGAGGCCGACCGTAAAGGCCCCGACCGGGGCGGCAAGGCCGACACGCCAGTCGGTCTTGCCGTCCGGCGCGAAACCGCCGTCCTCGCGGCCGATCATGGCATGCAGGCTGACCGGCCACGCCTGCGGCGCATAATCCGCCCGGGTCCAGACCCAGGTGTTGGCCGCGTCGCCCGTGCCGGTCTGCGCCGGGGCCCAGACCAGCCCCGTGCTCAGCGTCGTGTCGCCGAAGGCGCGCCCGACCTGCAGCGGAAACTCGACATAGTTGACGTCCTCCCCGTCGGGATAGACCGTCTGCCAGACCCCGGCGTCGACGTCGAAGCCGGCCATCGTCCCGGCCCAGCCGGCGTAGACGGTGACCTCGACCTCCGCCCCGTCGCCATCGGCGCCGACGCCGTACTCGTCGATGCTGGACGCCCAGACGCCGCCGTAGAGTCCCGAGGCGTGACCCAGGCTGACCTCCCCCTGAAGGGCCGGTTCCCCGTCAGACAGGGTGTAGCCGCGGTCGCGATAGTCCGACACGACGCCGACCTGCCCCTCGACCGTCAAGTCGGGGTCCTGCGCCCGGGCGCTCGCGGGCAAGACCAGCATCGCCGCCACTGTGACCAGCATCATTTTCATCAGCGCCTCTCCCCTTTTGGGAACCATGGGCGGCACTGCTTAAACTAGTGTCATCGATCCGTTACGCTTCGTTCACCACGCGAGATAACGGCGGCTTAGGAATCGGCGTGAGACGCAGATCGCATGGGGGAATTGGCCGCTCATCGCCGGGACTTGAGGCGGATCGTCGTGGCCGCCCTGCTGGTCGTCGCCCTCGTCGCCGGCGGCGCGGCGGGCCTGATCGGCTGGGCCACGGCCGCTGTCGACCGCATCGAAGTCGACAAGGAACAGGCTCTCGTCGAGCGACGCCTGGACCGCGCCCTTGAGCGCCTGGTCGAGGACGTGAACTCCGCCACCATCTGGAACGACACCGTGGTCGCCCTGTCGGGCGAGCCGGATCTTCCGTGGCTGCAGGAGAACCTCGGCGACTATTTCGCCGACTACATGGCCCACGCCGTGACCCTGACCTACGATCCGGCCGGCCGGGTCATCCTCGCCTCCCGGAACAGCGAACCGGTGCCCGCGGCGGAGGAAGCCGCCTTCAGCGCCGCCGTCGCGCCGCTGGTGGGCGAGGTCCGGACCGCCGCGACCGCGCCGGACAAACGCGCCGGGCTCGGCTTCGAGGCGGTCGTCAACCGGCAGGCTGTCGTCCGCGTCGGGTCTGGAACCTGGCTCGTCGCGGCGTCCACCGTGGTGCCCGAAGACCGGGCCGTTTCACGCCCCCGGCTCGACCCCGTCGTTGTATCGGCCCAGCCGATCAGCGTCCTCGTCGCCTCGCTGGAGCCCGATCTCGCCATCGCCTCGCCCCGCTTCGTCACGACCCCGGCGGAGGGTCGCGCCCGGGTGACCGTGAGGGGCGGCGACGGCGAGCCTATCGGCGCGCTCGTCTGGACACCCGCCGAGCCCGGACACGGCCTGCTGCGCGACGCCGCGCCGATCATGGCCGCGGTGCTTCTGGCGCTGATCGGCGCCTCGGTTCTGCTGCTCGTCTGGGTCGACAGGGTGGCGCGTCGTCTCAGCGAGAACGAGGTGGCGCTGACCGAGGCCCGCGACCGCGCCGAAGCCGCCAACGTCGCCAAGTCCTGCTTCCTGTCGAACGTCAGCCACGAGCTGCGCACGCCGCTGAACGGGGTCATCGGCATGGCCGAGCTGATGGCCACGAGCGACCTGAGCCCGATCCAGCGCAGCCGCCTCGACCTGCTGCGCGAGTCCAGCAGCAGCTTGCTTCGGCTGATCGAGCGACTGCTTCAGGTCACCCGCCTTGAGCGCAAGGAAGTGCTGATCAACCGCGCCGCTTTCGATCCCGCCGTCAGCGCCCGGACCACGGTGGAACAGCATGAGGCCGCCGCCCGCGCCAAGGGCCTGGAATTGACAATCGACTGCGTCCCCACCGGCCAGCGTCTCGGTGACGAAATGCACCTGCAGCAGGTCCTCGACTTCCTCGTCGACAACGCCATCACCTATACGGAGCGCGGCGGCGTCAGCGTCGGCGTCCGCCCCCGCGACGGGGCGGTCCGCTTCACCATCGCCGACACCGGCATGGGCATCGCGCCGGAGCTGTTGCCGCGCCTGTTCGACGTCTTCGTCCAGGGTGACGAGTCCATCACCCGCCGTTTCGAGGGCGCCGGCCTTGGCCTGTCGATCTGCCGTAACCTCGTCGAAGCCATGGGCGGCCGGATTACCGTCGACAGCGCCCCGGATCGCGGCTCGACCTTCACTGTCGACCTGCCGCTCCCCGTCCCCGCCCCGGAAGCCGTCCACGAACCGCTGGCGGCCTGAGGCTCCGCTTCAGCGGCCAAAGAAAAAGGCCCGGCGTCTCCGCCGGGCCTTGATCGCTGGTGGCGGGATCAGCCCGCCGATTCCTCGACCGTCTCCTTGGCCGGTGTCCCGGAAGGCCCGGCGACGTCGAAGACGATCTTGCCGTCCTTCAGCTCGACCTTCACATGCCCGCCACGCGTCAGACGCCCGAACAGGATGTCGTCGGCCAGCGGCTTCTTGATGTGCTCCTGGATGACCCGGGCCAGCGGCCGCGCGCCATACAGTTCGTCGAAGCCGTTCTTGGCCAGCCAGTCATTGGCCTCGTCGGTCAGTTCGATGGTGATGTTGCGATCCGCCAGCTGGGCTTCCAGCTGCAGGATGAACTTCGTCACCACCGACTTGATCGTGCCGGCGTCCAGCGCCTTGAACGCCACGATGGCGTCCAGACGGTTGCGGAACTCCGGCGCGAACAGCCGCTGGATCGCCTTGTCGTCCTCGCCCTCGACCTTGCCGCGGCCGAAGCCGATCGAGGCGCGGGCGTTGTCGGCCGCCCCCGCATTGGTGGTCATGATCAGGATGACGTTCCTGAAATCGACCTTCTTGCCGACCGCGTCGGTCAGCATACCGTTGTCCATCACCTGGAGCAGGATGTTGTAGACGTCCGGGTGAGCCTTCTCGATCTCGTCCAGCAGGACCACGGCGTGCGGATGCTGGTCGACGGCGTCGGTCAGCAGCCCGCCCTGGTCATGGCCGACATAGCCCGGAGGCGCGCCGATCAAACGGCTGACCGTGTGCCGCTCCATATATTCCGACATGTCGAAGCGCAGCATCTCGATGCCGAGGGTCGACGCCAGTTGTTTGGCCACCTCGGTCTTGCCCACGCCCGTCGGGCCGCTGAACAGGAAGGCGCCGATCGGCTTCTGCGGATCACGCAGGCCGGCGCGGGCCAGCTTCATCGCCGCCGACACCTGCTCGATCGCCCCCGACTGGCCGAACACGACCCGGTTCAGGTCGCGGTCCAGCTCGCGCAGGCCCTCGGTGTCGGACTTGCTAACCGACTTGGCCGGGACGCGGGCTATGCGGGCGATGACGGCCTCGACCTCCTTCTGGCCGATGACCTTCTTGCGCTTGGATTCGGGCAGCAGCATCTGCGACGCCCCCGCCTCGTCGATCACGTCGATCGCCTTGTCCGGCAGTTTGCGGTCGGTCATGTAGCGGGCCGACAGCTCGACGGCCGTACGGATGGCGGCGTCGGTGTAGCGCAGCTTGTGGTGGCCTTCGTAGGAGGTCTTCAGCCCCTTCAGAATCTTGATCGTGTCGTCGACCGTCGGCTCGTTGACGTCGATCTTCTGGAAGCGGCGGGCCAGGGCCCGGTCCTTCTCGAAATGCTGGCGGTATTCCTTATAGGTGGTCGAACCCATGCAGCGCAGGCTGCCCGAGGCCAGCGCCGGCTTCAGCAGGTTGGAGGCGTCCATGGCCCCGCCCGAGGTCGCGCCGGCGCCGATCACCGTATGGATTTCGTCGATGAACAGGATGGCGTTGTCGTGCGTCTCCAGTTCCTTGACGACCTGTTTCAACCGCTCCTCGAAGTCGCCGCGATAGCGGGTGCCGGCCAGCAGCGCCCCCATGTCGAGGCTGTAGATGGTCGCGCCTTCCAGCACGTCCGGGACCTCGTGGTTGACGATCTTGCGGGCCAGCCCTTCCGCGATCGCGGTCTTGCCGACGCCCGGATCGCCGACGAGCAGCGGATTGTTCTTGGTCCGCCGGCACAGGATCTGGATGGCGCGGTCGACCTCGGCCTGGCGGCCGATCAGCGGGTCGATCTTGCCGTTGCGCGACTTCTCGTTGAGGTCGACGCAATAGGCCTCCAGCGCCTCGCCGCCGGTCTTGGCGGCGGCCGCGTCCTCGGCGTCCTCGGGGCTGCCGCCGGCGCGGGCCGGGCGGGTCTCGCCGACCCCGGCCTTCTTGGCGATGCCGTGGGCGATGTAGTTGACCGCGTCATACCGCGTCATGTCCTGCTCCTGCAGGAAATAGGCGGCGTGGCTCTCGCGCTCGCTGAAGATGGCGACCAGCACATTGGCGCCCGAGACCTCCTCGCGGCCCGAGCTCTGGACATGGATCACGGCGCGCTGGATCACGCGCTGGAAGCCGGCGGTCGGTTTGGCGTCCTCGCCATCGCTGGTGGCCAGGGCGGCCAGGTCGGTGTCGACATACAGGGTCAGCGCCGTCTTCAGGCTGACCAGCTCGACGTTGCAGGCGGTCATCACATTGGCCGCGTCCGGGTCGTCGACCAGGGCGAGCAACAGGTGTTCGAGGGTGGCGTACTCGTGCCGGCGCTCGTTCGCATAGTGGACGGCGCGGTGCAGGGTCTCTTCGAGAGGACGCGAAAATGAGGGCATTGGAGGGTTCCTCTCAGTCCTTTTCCATCGTGCATTGCAGCGGATGCTGGTGACGCCGCGCCGTCTCGACCACCTGGGCGACCTTGGTTTCGGCCACTTCGTAGGTGAAGACGCCGCAGACACCGACGCCATGCTGGTGCACGTGCAGCATGATGCGGGTCGCGTCCTCGCGGCTCTTCTGGAAGAACCGCTCCAGCACATAGATGACGAATTCCATCGGCGTGTAGTCGTCGTTCAGGATCAGCACCCGATACAGCGAGGGCTTCTGAAGCTTCGGCTTTGTCTCGGTGACGGTGGCGGCCCCGAGGCCTCCATCCTGGTCACCGACCTTACGTGACGGCGGCATTCGTTGTCCGTGTTTGGGGAGTCGTTTGGACAGATAGGGAATGATGGCGTGATTTGAAGGCGCGTCCAGTCACACGTTTCGTGACGAGGCCCGGAATCGAAAAGGGCCCCCGGATTGCTCCGGGGGCCCTGTCGTACGCTTACAGTCGCTTCAGGCTTAGCGGGCGGCCTGGAACTTTTCGACCGAGGCGGTGACGCGCTCGTTGATCGGCTTGAAGCTGTCCTTGACCGAGGCGGTGAACACGTCGGTCATGCGGGTGACTTCGGCCAGATAGGTTTCTGCGGCCGACTTGGCCCAGTTGGTCTGCAGCTCGAGGGCTTCCTGGACCGAACGGGCCTGGGCCAGCGACTGGGCGGCGGCGACGCCGTCTTCCCAGCTCTTCTTGCTGTAGGCGACGGTCTGGGCCGAGAGGGTCTCGACGCCCTTCTGGGCGGCGGTGGCCGAGGCGACGACGGCGTCGAGGTTCTTCTTGCCCTCGGCGTTCAGCTCCTGGATGCCGGCGACCGACTTGTCGGCGGCTTCGCGGAACGCCTGGGCGCCGGCGGCCTGCATTTTTTCAGCCTGGGCCTGGGCCTTCTCGGCGGAAGCCTTGACCTGGGCGGTGGCGGTTTCGACGGTCTTCTTGACGTTCACGGTTTCGGCGCTGTCGGCCATGGTGTTTCTCCTGAACCTGTCGCGGCCCTGCCGCTGTAATTTTCCCGCGGCAGACGAATCCATCGCGACAGCGGTCATATGGTGCAGATGCGAAGGAGGGTCAAGGGTTTTTGTGCGGTGCACAATAAGTTCATAAATCGACGTTCGGCGCCGCCTGTCAGGCGAGATCGCTTCACAAAACCGTTGACGGCTTGTTTACCCTCACGAAACTCCGATGACGCATGGTAGCCTTTCGTCAGCGTCGCGTGGTGGGGCCGCCGTCGCGCTAATTGTAAAGAGGCCTGCGCTTGCCGATCCTTTATCTGATCCGCCGTGGATTTCTGTCGCTGCTGCTGATCGCCGCCCTGGCGATCGTGCCGACGACGCCGCCGCTTGTCGCCCAGTCGTCCGACAACGCCCGCTACGCCGCCATCGTTGTCGACGCCGTGTCCGGCGAGGTCCTGTTCGCGCGGCACGCCGACAGCCGACGCTACCCCGCCTCCATCACCAAGGTCATGACGCTGTACATGGCGTTCGAGGCGCTCAGCGAAGGCCGGGTCAAACTCGACGACGTGATCACCGTCTCGCCCCGCGCCGCCAGCCAGCCGCCGTCCAAGCTGGGCCTCGCCGCCGGGCAGACCATCACCCTCGACGACGCCATGAAGGCGACCGCGGTGCGCAGCGCCAACGACATGGCCGTCGCCATCGCCGAGCACGTCGGCGGCTCGCAGGAGCGGTTCGCCGCCCAGGCGACGCTGAAGGCCCGCGAACTGGGCATGACCCAGACCCGCTACGTCAATCCGAACGGCCTGCCCGACGCCCGCCAGGTCAGTTCGGCCCGCGACCTCGCCATCCTCGCCCGGGCGGTGATGCGGGATTATCCGCAGTACTACCGGTATTTCGGCCTGCATGACTGGGCCTATCAGGGGCGCGAGTATCGCAACACCAACGGCCTGCTGCGTCAGGGTCTCGGCTATGACGGGTTGAAGACCGGCTACACCAACGCCTCGGGCTACAATCTGGCGGCGACGGCGGTGCGCGACGGACGACGGCTGATCACCGTGGTTCTCGGCGGCCGTTCGACCGCCAGCCGCAACAGCCACGTCGCCGCCCTGATGGATACCGGTTTCGAGGTCGAGCGGCTGCGCCGAAACGGCCAGCCGATCCAGGTGGCCCAGGCCTTCTTCGAACAGAAGGGCTTCGGCATCGGCCCCGACAACTCGGCCCCCGTGCAGTACGCCCAGGTCGCCGACGAGGAAGAAGACGGCATCGGCTCCAACGCCGTCAGCTATGTCTCCCTGCCCGCCGCGCCGCCGCAGCCGGCGCGGGTCACGCCGGCGCCGTCCGAAGGCCGCACCCTCGCCTCGTTGATGCGGGCCGAGGGCCCCGCCGACGTCACCGCCTCGCTCAACGGTGCCCCGGCCGCCCGGCCGACGCCGGCGCGGGAGACCGTTCGCGAGGCCGCCGGCCGCTGGGCCGTTCAGGTCGGCGCCTTCCGCGACGAGACGGTGGCGCGCGACTGGCTGACCGAGGTCAACCGCCGCTTCCGCAGCCAGTTCACCGCCGCCGAACGCACGGTTCAGAACGCCGAGGGCTGGTACCGGTCGCGCTTCACCGGCATGAGCGAACAGGCCGCCCAGGCCGCCTGCGCTACCCTGGCAGAGCGCAACGTTACCTGCATGGTGGTGCGGCCGCAGTAGCGGGGCGGCTTCCGCCTTGCCGGGCGACCGCTTTTCCCCTATACGCGCCGCCTTTCCAGGGCTTCGGTCCTGACGCGGAGTTCCAAAGGGTTCGGGAAGTCATCCCGGCCGCCGCTTCAGGATCCATCGTGGGAGAGGACTTACCCGGTCCCCTCGCGCCGACGCCCTACAAGGGAGACCACCGCATGGCTCTTTACGAGCACACGGTCATGTCGCGCCAGGATATCAGCGCGCAACAGGCCGAAGCGCTGAACGACACCATCAAGGACCTGATCACCCAAGGCGGCGGCTCCGTCGCCAAGATCGAGTACTGGGGTCTGCGCAACCTGACCTATCGGGTCAAAAAGAACCGCAAGGCGCACTATTCGCTGCTCGCCGTCGACTGCCCGCCCGCCGCCATGGCCGAAGTGGAGCGTCAGCTGTCGATCAACGAAGACGTCCTTCGCTGGCTGACCGTCCGCGTCGAGGAACTCGACCTCGAGCTGTCGCCGCTGCTGGCCCGTCGCGAGCGCGAGCGTGAACGTGAGCGCGAGCGCACGCCGCGTGAAGACGCCGCCGCCGAAGCCGTTGAATAGGGAACCCGGAACATGACCGATACGACTGCCCCGTCGCCGGGCGCGCCGGCCGGCTCCGGCCCCGCCCGCCGCCCCTTCTACCGTCGCCGCAAGGTGTGCCCGTTCTCCGGCGCCAACGCTCCGAAGATCGACTACAAGGACGTGAAACTGCTGCAACGCTACATCAGCGAGCGCGGCAAGATCGTCCCGTCGCGCATCACGGCCGTCTCCCAGAAGAAGCAGCGCGAACTGGCCAAGGCCATCAAGCGCGCCCGCTATCTGGCCCTCCTGCCCTATGTGGTGAAGTGATATGAAGGTCGTTCTGCTTGAACGCGTCGATAACCTCGGCGCCATCGGCGACGTCGTGTCCGTCAAGGACGGCTTCGCCCGCAACTTCCTTCTGCCGCGCGACAAGGCCCGTCGGGCCACGTCGGCGAACCTGAAGGCGTTCGAACTCGACCGCGCCGCCATCGAGGCCCGCAACGAGAAGAACAAGTCCGAAGCGCAGAAGGTCGCCGACAAGATCGACGGCCAGACCTACGTCATGATCCGGCAAGCCGGTGAGACGGGTCAGCTGTACGGATCGGTCGCCGGCCGCGACGTCTCCGAGGCCATCCAGGCCGAAGGCGGCAAGGTCGAGCGCTCGCAGGTCGTGCTCAACACCGCGATCAAGACCCTGGGCGTCCACGAGGTGCTGGTTCGCCTGCACGCCGAGGTCTCCGCCACGGTCAAGATCAACATCGCACGTTCGGCCGACGAAGCCGAGCGTCAGGCCAAGGGCGAGGACGTCATCAAGTCGGCCTACGACCAGGACCGCGCCGAAGCCCTTGAACAGGCCAAGGACATGGTCGCCGGCGGCGCCGGCCAGCAGGACGGTCTCGGTTCGGAAGCCTGAACCTCGACCTGATGTGCGAAAGTCACGGCGGCGTGGGGGAGACCCCGCGCCGCCGAACTTTTTTCTGTCACGGACTTGATCCGTTTATGACGCACCGCAATATTCAATCTGCTCATAGAGACCGGCTGAGGGATAGGCCCTTTGACGTCGGGGCAACCTGCGGACCTCCGTAAGGTGCCAACTCCTTCGGGACCCCTCCCCGGGTCGCGGCAGATGAGAGGCCGGGTGAAGCCCGGACTCCCTCCATCTGTCACCGCAAGAGTTTCCGATCGAGCGGGAGACGACCATGCGGGACTACACGCCCTTCCCCCGGATCGCCCTCGCCGCCCGCCTGCGCGCGCGTTGCAGCGGGCTCATGCGATGTCGACGTTCGCTGTAACCGGCTGACCGACCCCCGGCCCTCGCGCCGGACCTGAACTCAACACAATCGCAAGATCCGGAACCGGCGATCGCTGCGCGCGACGCCGTGCGGAAACCTGCGTCGCATCGGGAATATCGCAATGACCACGACCACCCTCCGCCTCGCCCTGTCCGCAGCCGTGTCCGCCTCCGCCCTGCTGGCCGGCGCCGCCTCGGCCCAGACGGCGCCCCAGACCCCGCCCCGCGACGATGTCTCGGTCGTCGACGAGATCGTCGTCACCGGCACCCGGGTCACCGGCCGCTCGCGGCTGGACACGGTCGCCCCGGTCGACGTCGTCACCGCCGAAACCCTGCAGCAGCGTGGCGCGACCGACCTGGCCACCCAACTGGCCGCCAGTGTTCCGGCGCTGAACTTCCCGCGTCCTTCGGCGACGGACGGCACGGACTCGGTCCGGCCCGCCACCCTGCGGGGTCAGGGCCCGGACCAGACCCTGGTTCTGGTCAACGGCGTGCGGCGGCATTCGACCGCCCTGGTCAACACCAACGGCTCGGTTGGCCGGGGCTCGGCCGCCGTCGACCTGAACGCCATCCCCAGCTCCGCCCTGGAGCGTATCGAAGTTCTGCGCGACGGCGCGGCGGCGCAGTACGGATCCGACGCCATCGCCGGGGTCCTCAATCTTCGTCTGCGCGAGGCCTCCAGCGGCGGCGGCGCGACCGTGACCTATGGCGGCTACGTGACCGACTACATCGGCGCCTACGGCGGCGGCGATGACCTCTCGGACGGCGAGAGCCTGACCGTCTCGGGCTGGCAGGGCTTCGGCCTGGGGTCCGACGGCTTCCTCACCGCATCGGTGGAGTACCGTGATCGCGAGTCCACCAACCGCAGCGACATCGACCCGCGCTTCGCTCCGGCCCGCGTTCGCGGCGGCCAGGGCGACCCCGAGTCCGAAGACCTGGCCATCTATCTGAACGCCGGCAAGCCTCTGGCCGGCGGTTGGGACGCCTACGGATGGGCGGGCTACCAGACGCGGGAGGCCGCCGCCGCCGCCTTCTACCGCACGCCGACCGACAACGCCCAGAACCCGGCCTATCCGGTCAGCGGCCGGGTCTATCCGGACGGCTACCTGCCGCGCATCCTGACGGACAGCACCGACTGGACCGCCGTCGGCGGCGTGCGGGGGCCGGCCGGGGGCTTCGATGTCGACGTCAATCTCGGCTACGGCCGGAACGAGATCGAGTTCGGGGTCGAGAACACCCTGAACCCGTCGCTGGGCCCGACCTCGCCGACCAGCTTCTACGCCGGCTCGCTGACCTACGATCAGCTGGTGTTCGGGATCGACGCCGCGCGTGCGTACGAGGTCGGCTTCTACGGCCCGCTCAACGTCGCCTTCGGTCTGGAAGCGCGTCGGGAAAGCTATCAGATCGGCGCGGGCGAGCCCGGCTCGTACGAGCGCGGGACCTTCCTCAACATCGGCGGCACGGACCTGAGCTGGGGTTCGCGCGGCTTCACCGGCTTCACCCCCGCCAATGAGGTGGACGAGGACCGCAGCAACGCCGGCGTCTATGTCGACCTCGAAGGCGAGGTGTTCGAGAATTTCACCGTCTCGGCCGCCGCGCGTTATGAGAACTATTCGGACTTCGGCGACAACGTCTCCGGGAAGCTGGCGGCGCGGTACGACTTCACCCCCAGCTTCGCCGTCCGGGGCGCTGTCTCGACCGGTTTCAGGGCGCCGAGCCTGCAACAGCAGTATTTCACCCAGACCGCCATCCTCTACATCTCCAACGTTCCCTACGAGACTGGCACCTTCCCGTCGGTGAGCCCGGTCGGCCTGGCGCTGGGCGGGACGCCGCTGGAACCCGAGACGTCGACCAACTATTCGCTCGGGGTGGTCTGGCGGAAGGGGGCGTTCGAACTGACCGCCGACGCCTACAGCATCGACATTGATGACCGCATCGTTCTGTCCGAGACCCTGACCGGCAGCGCCACGGCGGCGCCGGGCACGAACGCGCGAACCATCTTCGATCTGTTGCAGCGCTACGGCGCCTCGGCCGCGAGGTTCTTCATCAACGGGGTGAACACCGAGACGACCGGTCTCGACGTGGTGGCGCGCTACCGGATCGACGAGGGCTTCGGCCGGCTGGACCTCACCCTGGCCGGCAACGTCAATGACTTCGCGGTGACGAAGACCCCGACCACGAATACGGGCGTCCTGCCGACCCCGGTTTCCCTGTTCGCCCGTCAGGCCACCCTGCGGTTCGAGGAAGGCACGCCGCCGTGGAAGGTCGTGTCCCAGGCCGACTGGACCCGCGACCGCCTCGGCGGGACGCTGCGCGTGACCGCATTCGGCGACGTCCTGTCGCCCGGCGCGACCGCGGCCACCGACCTGCAGCTGGGCGACGCCCTGGTGGTTGATCTGGAGGCTCGTTACGACCTCAGCGACCGGGTCACCCTGGCCGTTGGCGCCGACAACGCCTTCGACGAGTACACGGCCCAGAGTCTGCCGGCGAACAATGCGTCGGGCGCCTTCCCCTTCTCCAACTTCTCGCCGTTCGGCTTCAACGGGCGGTTCGTCTACGCCCGCCTCGCCCTGAACTGGTGAGCGGGACCGGCGCGGGCGGCGACATCCGCTCGCGCCGGGCTGCCGTTGATCGGCCACAAATTTCCCGGCAAACTCCGGTATCCGGAGGGGAAACCATGCGCACCATTCTGATCGCCGCTGTCGCCGCCTGTCTCATCGCCGGCCCGGCCGCCGCCCAGTCGGGGACGACGCTGGAGTCCTTCGTCACCCGGGCCAACCGCATTCCCCTGAACGCCACCGCCATGCTGCGCCCCGACGCGCACCGGCTCAAGGGCGAGGTGGAGCGCGCGTTCGGGGCCGTACGCGTCGAGATCCGCACGGCCCGCGCCGCCGGCCAGACCCCGCCAGCCTGCCCGCCGGAGAGCATCGAACTCAACCCCCGGCAACTGCTGGCCTATCTGAACGGCATCCCGTCTGCGCGCCGGCAGCGCATGACCGTCACCGACGGCATCCGCGCCTGGATGGCCTCCAGCTACCCCTGCCCCGGTCAGGCGTGAACTGATCCGGTTACGGATTTCGGGACTGCCCACAACCGCCCGGACTTATCCCTAGACACCGGTACGACCGCGACTGACGCAGGGCGCTGTCATGGCTAAGACATGGCCCCGATGAACGCCTTCGCCCCCGCCGCCTTCCCGTCCCCGATGGACTCCGCGTCCGTTCCGTCGCTGCCCCACAATCTGGAGGCCGAACAGGCGCTGCTGGGCGGGCTGATGTTCGACAACGCCGTGTTCGAGCGCCTGTCCGACCGGCTGCGCGGCAGCCATTTCTACGAGCCCTTCCACCAGCGGCTCTATGAGGCGATCGAGGACCACGTCCGTCAGGGCCTGCTGGCCGAGCCGACCATCCTGATGGAGCGGTTCAAGCTGGACCCCGCCTTCCAGGAGTTCGGCGGGCTGCGCTATCTCGCCGACCTCGTCGACCGCGCCCCGCCGGGAGCCAACGCTCCCGACTACGCCCGCGTCGTCTACGACCTGGCCCTGCGCCGCGACCTGATCCGCATCGGCGGCGAGATCATCAAGGAGGCGCCCCAGCCGGAGACCGCCGCCATCGACCAGATCGAGAGCGCCGAACAGCGGCTCTACACCCTGGCCGAGACCGGCAAGCCGTCTTCCGGTTTCGTCAGCTTCTCCACCGCCCTGTCGGGGGCCGTGCAGATGGCCGCCGAGGCCTACCAGCGCGACGGCAAGCTGGCCGGCCTCGCCACCCAGCTGGACGACCTCGACCAGAAGCTGGGCGGCCTGCACCCGTCCGACCTGCTGATCCTCGCCGGCCGTCCGTCGATGGGCAAGACGGCGCTGGCCACCAACATCGCCTTCAACGTCGCCCGCAGCTACCGCTGGGAGCCGACCCCCGAGGGCCGCAAGACGGTCAACGGCGGCGTCGTCGCCTTCTACTCGCTGGAAATGTCGGCCGAACAGCTGGCCATGCGGATTCTCGCCGACGCCTCCGGCGTGTCCTCGGACAAGCTGCGCAAGGGCGAGATCGACGCCGCCGACTTCGGCAAGATCCGCGACGCCGCGGTCGAGATCGGCGAGAGCCCGCTGTACATCGACGCCACCGGCGGCCTGTCGATGTCCAAGCTGGCCGCCCGCGCCCGCCGCCTGAAGCGGATGGAGCACGGCCTCGACCTGATCGTCGTCGACTATCTGCAGCTGATCACCACCGGCGAGAGCAACAGCCAGAAGAACCGGGTGCAGGAGGTGTCCGAGATCACCGGCGCCCTCAAGGCCCTGGCCAAGGAGCTGAGCGTGCCGATCCTCGCCCTGTCGCAGCTGTCGCGTCAGGTCGAGCAGCGCGAGGACAAGCGGCCGCAGCTGTCCGACCTGCGCGAATCCGGCTCGATCGAGCAGGACGCCGACTGCGTCATGTTCGTCTACCGCGAGAGCTACTACCTCGGCCGCGCCGAACCGCGCGAGGGCTCGGAAGAGCACCTCAAATGGCAGGAGGACATGGACCGGCTGAAACACCAGGCCGAGGTCGTCATCGGCAAGCAGCGCCACGGTCCGATCGGCATCGTCAAGCTGTCGTTCGACGCTGACACCACCAAATTCGGCAACCTCGCCCAAGGCCAGAGGTACGACAACTACGGCGATTGAGGCTCTACCCCTTCACGCTCCCGGCCAGCATGCCGCGGATGTAGTAGCGCTGCAGGGCGAGGAACAGGATCAGCACCGGCCCGACGGTGATCACCGCCCCGGCCATCATCAGCTCGACGTCCTGCAGATGCTCGCGCGACAGCGCCGCCAGCGCCACCGGCAGGGTGTAGTTCGACTGGTCCGTCAGAATGATCAGCGGCCACAGGAAGTCGTTCCAGCTGCCGAGGAAGACGAACAGGGCCAGCGTCACGATGATCGGCTGCAGCGTCGGCAGCACCACGCGGCGAAAGATCTGCCCCTCGCTGGCCCCGTCGATGCGCGCCGCCTCCAGCATCTCGTCGGGGATGGACAGCGAATACTGCCGCACCAGGAACAGGCCGAAGATCGACGCCAGCCACGGCACCAGCGCCCCGGCGTAGGTGTTCACCAGCCCCATCCCCTTGAGCATCAGGAACAGCGGCAGGGTGCCGATCTGGGCCGGCACCACCAGCGCCGCGACCAGCAGCTGGAACAGCCGTTCGCGGCCCCTGAAGCGCAGCTTGGCGAAGGCGTAGCCGGCCGGGACGGTGAACAGCAGGGCCAGCCCCGTGGCCATGGTCGCCAGGGCGAAGCTGTTCCACAGATAGCGGCCCATGCCCTGGCGCACGAACAGGTCGCGATAGTGTTCCAGCGTCCAGGTCTTGGGCCACAGCGGCGGCGGGAAGCTGGCCGCCTCGCCGGTGGCCATGAAGCTGACCGACAGCATCCACAGCAGCGGGAACATCACCAGCAGCGCGACCAGGGCGACGGCGAGGTTGAGCAACAGGGCGTGCAGACGGCGGCCGGTCATTCATAGGCCCCCATCCGCTTCGCCACCGCCAGCTGCACCAGCGTCACCGCCAGGATGCAGAGGAACAGCACGAAGGCCACGGCGCTGGCGGAGCCGAGGTTCCACCATTTGAAGCCCTCCTCGTACATGAAGTAGAGCACCGTCACGGTCGACTGGGCCGGCCCGCCCTGGGTCATCACATAGGGCTCGGCGAACAGCTGGAAGAAGCTGGCCACCGAGATGATCGACACCAGCAGCAGGGTCGGGGCGATGGCCGGCAGGGTCACATGGGTGAACCGCTTCCACACCCCCGCCCCGTCGATCCGCGCCGCCTCATACAGGTCGTCCGGCACGGTCTGAAGAACCGCGAGGAAGATCAGCATGTTGTAGCCGAAGATCTTCCACACCACGAACATCAGTATGGCCGGGATCGAGGTCGAGGGCTGACCCAGCCAGTCGACCGGCGACAGGCCGAGGCTGGAGATGGCCCAGTTGATCACGCCGTAGCGGGTGTGCAGCAGGTAGTTCCACAGCACCGCGGTGGCCACCAGAGTCGTCACGAAGGGGGCGAAGAAGATCACCCGCCACACCGGCCGCCACTTCACTACGCGGGCGTTGAGGACCGTCGCCGCCGCCAGCGACGCCGCGATCGACAGCGGCACGCCGAACAGGGCGAACAGGCCGGTGTTCCGCATCGCACCCCAGAACAGCGGATTGGCGAACAGCCGCTCATAGTTCTGCAGGCCGATGAAGCGGACGTTGTTCAGATCGGCGAGGGCGTAGATGTCGAAATCGGTCAGGCTCAGCAGCAGGGCCGCGAACACGGGGATGGCGAAGAACACCCCGATGGCGATCAGGGCCGGCGCGACGAAGCCCCAGGCGGCCCGCTCGCGCGAGCGCGGATCGCCCGGTCGGCGGCGCGGACGGGCCGCGGCCTCGGCCTCCACCTTGGCCAGGTTCAGGCGCACGTCCGTCATGCCCGACCCCGCTCCAGCATCCAGCGGCGCTTCTCCAGCAGCCGGTCGGCCCGCCGGTCGATCTCGGCCGCCGCCGTCTCCGGCGTATAGTCCCCGCGCACCATCCGCTCGGCGACGATCTGCATCTCGGTGACGATCCGCTCCCACTCCGGCACCTTGGGCACGGCCTCGGCGCGCGCCAGCTGGCCCTGGAAGGCGGCGATATAGTGATCGTTCGCCACGGCGGGCGCGGACCAGGCGCTGGGCCGCGCGGGCAGGTCGCCGGTGAGAACGTTGAAGCGCGCCTGCACCGCCGGGTCGGACAGGTGGCGCACCAGCTTCCACGCCGCCTCCTGGCGCGGCGACGAGCGATAGACCACCAGTGACGATCCCCCCGGGGCCGACGCGCCCAGCCCGTCCGGCCCGGGCACACCGGAGGTCATCCAGCGCGTCTCCGGCCTCAGCCGGTTTCTGAAGTCGCCGATTGTCCACGGCCCGGAGAAGTAAAAGCTGAACCAGCCCCGCTCGAACTCGGTCCAGACGTTGGCGACTTGCGCCGCTGACGCCACCGGGGCCAGGCCTTCGTCGAACAGGCTCCTGTAGAAGGCCAGCGCCGCCACGAACGACGGGCTGGAGAAGTTGCCGCGCGTGTCCTGATCCCGCAGCAGGGGCGCATCGCCCTGCAGCCCGAAGGTCAGCAACTGCTCGAACTCGTTGAGCGGCAGCAGGACGGCGTAGCGGTCCTCGCCCACCCGTCGCTTGATCGCATGCAGGGCCTGTTTCCAGCCCGCCCAGGTCGGCGGCACGCTCTGATAGCCCGCCTGCGCCAGGAGGTCGGAACGGTAGAACAGCAGCCGCGTGTCGACGTACCACGGCACGCCGACGACCCGCCCGTCGATGCGGTTGGTCTCCAGCACGGCGGGGAACTGGTCGGTCAGCAGGTCGGAGGCGAAGGCCGGCAAGGCCGAGATCGCGCCGATCGCCGCCATCTCCGCCACCCAGGTGTTCCCCACCTGGCTGAGGTCCGGCAGGGAGTCCCCGGCATAGGCGGTCAGCAGCTTCTGATGCGCCGCCGTCCACGGCAGGGCCTGGACATCGACCCGGATCCCCGGATTGAGCCGCTCGAACTCCGGCAGTAGCTGCGGCACGCCGGCCGCCTCATTGCCCATGGCCCAGAAGGTCAGCCGGGTGACCCCGTCCTCGCGCCTTCCGCACCCGGCCAGACCCGTCGTCACGGCCCCGGCCAGAAGGCCGAGCGCCGCGCGTCGATCCGGCCGCGAAAACGTCATGCCTTATCCAGCCATCCGCCGGTGAAGCCCGCCGCCTTCAGGCCGCGGATGAGGTTGGGCTCGGCGCGCATCAGCTTCCACACGGCGTCGGAGCGATGATTCTCGATCTGAACGACGATGGCCCCCTGGTCGATGCCCAGATAGTCGTCGTCGACCCAGCCGATGCCCGGCACGATGCGGCCATGCTGCAGCGTCCGGTCCGTCTGCGTCAGCGTCGGGTTGAACGAGTCGAGGAAGCCGTACTCGGTATAGAGGGCCGCGCCATAGCGCGCCTTCATCGCCTTCATGCAGGCGGTGACCTCGGCCGGCGCGAAGGGCATGGAGCCGAGGGCGGCGGTCGGGGCGATCGTGCCGTCGTCGCGATCGCCGGGGCCTCGCGCCGAATAGCTGAAGAACTGCCGCTCCCGGCCGTCGATGACCTGTTTGAAGTCGCCCGGACCGTCGCAGGCGGTCAGGCCCCAGACATCGGCCGAATAGCCGGCCCAGCCCATCGGATTGTCGATGGCGTATTTCCGCTGCGCCTGCACCGCGCGGACGCTGTTCTGGAAATAGTCGAAGCCCGGAATCTGCGCCTGCCTATTGCGCATGAAGGCGTCGCGGATGCCGCGGAAGTCGACGAACATATGGCTGTACTGGTGGCCGAACAGCGGCGGGAAATGAAGGTGGGCCGGTCCCCATTCGTCGGTCCAGCTCTCGTCATAGACGCTGCACCACTCCTCCCAGACGGCCGCCTCAACCGGGTGGGTAGGGCTGCCCATGGCCAGCAGCAGGACCAGCATGCCCTCGTTGTAGACGTTCCAATCGGCCTCGATGAAACCGCTCTCCGGCTTCCAGCCCATCGTGATCCGGTTCGGGCGGACGACGGCCCAGTCCCATTCGACCCGCTCATAGATCGCCTGCGCCAGCCGGCGGATCTCCGCCTCCTGCGGATGATCGCCGTCGAACCATCGGGCCGCGTAGAGCAGGCCGCCAAGCAGCAGGGTCGTATCGACGGTCGACAGCTCGGTCGTCCCGTACCGGTGGCCCGTTTCCATATCGAGGAAGTGGTAGAAGAAGCCCTTGTGGCCGCTCATCCCCCGGGCCTCCGGCCCCTGCGGCGCATCATGGAAGAAGCGGGCCGTGGTCAGGGTGCGCTCGCGCGCCTCCGCCCGCGTCATCCATCCGCGCTCGACCGCGATTGGCCAGCAGGTCAGGGCGAAGCCGACGGCGGCGATCGAGGCGAAGGATTTCGTCGGCCAGCGGTCGGGCGTCAGGCCGTTGGCGCGATTGGTGGTGTCGACAAACCACTGAAAGGTCCGCCGCTGCAGATCGTCGATTTCGGGGTCGAGCGGCGGCAGGGGGCCGCTCCGGGCGAACCCCTGCCTAACGGCGCAGCCGGACAGGCCCAGGCCGGTCGTCGCGGCGATCGTGGAGCCCAACAGAAACCGGCGCCGATCCATGGGCTCCATCCTCATACGCTTGGGGGGTCAGGTCAAAAAAATTGGCCGCCCCGGCGTTGTGCGCCGGGGCGGCCGAGAGGCTCGCGCGATGTTTAGAAGCGGTACCGCGCTCCGATCTGGAAGGTTCGCGGATTGCCCACGATGCTCCCGGGCCTGCCGAAGTTGGCGTTCGTGCCCGTCTCCGGAACGAAACCGTCGAAGCCGCCGAAGTTGTCGAAGTTGAACACGTTGAACACCTCGCCGATCAGCTGCAGCTCGCCGACGCCCACATCGATCGTCTTGGTCAGACGCAGGTCCAGCGACCGGTAGGCGAAGGCGTCGGGGATGATGAAGCTGGACCGCTCCGGCTGGCCGAAGCAACCCTGACGGAAGTTCTGGAAGAACTCGGGGCCTTCATCGATCCGGCTGAAATCATCGACGTTGAAGCAGTTTCCACTGGTCAGGGTCAGCAGGCCCGACAGCTGGAATTGCATCGGCAGGTCGAGGATGCCGGTGGCGACGATCTGATGCTCGATGTCGCCGCCGTTGGGCACGAAGCGCCCATCGCCGGTGCGGGGGAAGTCGAAGTTGAACTCGTTCCGGTTGCTCTCGGAATCAGCGCCCGTGTAGGCGAAGGTCACGCCCCAGCCGCTGTCGCGCGTATAGGGCTTGTCGGCCGTGACATAGATGCCGGTGAAGCGCGTCTCGCGATTGTTCTCGGCGGCCACGATGACGGCGAAGCCGGGAACCGCGAAGGACTCCAGCCGCCCGGTCGGGCTGAGAGCCACGTTCCGGTTGATCGGATAGTAGGCGATCTCCTTCTTGCCGAGCTGACGCACGATCGAAACCGAGGTGTTCCAGTCGCCCAGACGCTGACGCAGGCCGATGGAGAACTGGTCGGTGTGCGGCGGCTCCAGATCGTTCGGAATGACTCTCAGCTGGCCCTCGGGCGCGAGGCCCGAAGCGATCAGCCCGTCCAGTCCGGCCTTGCTTCGGTACGACTCGTTCCAGACGATCGTCGGATTTCCCGCCGTGTCCGGCAACCCATCCTGCGAGAAGCGGAACTGGCGGTTCACGAACTGGCGGAAGAGACTTTCCTCAGCCGCGTTGCGGAACAGAGTCCGGTCATAGAACCGGCCGGCGCCGCCGAAGACCACCGTGCGCTGATCGGCGAAGACATCGTACGAGAAGCCGAAGCGCGGCGCGATGGCGCCCTTGAATGCGTCGCGGTTATCGCCGGTCGAGATGTAGTTGTCCGCGTCGAACGTACCTCCCTGCCCCACAATAGTCGCCTCGGCGGCCCGAAGCGCGGTGACGGCCGCGGCCGGCGTGACGAAGTCCTTGTTGTTGGCGTTGGTCTCATAGTCCCAGCGGACGCCGAGGTTGAACGTCAGATGCTCGTTGACCTCCCAGTCGTCCTGAAGGAACAGGCCGATCTGTGTGTTCTCGGCGGTCACGGTCGGCGCACCGATGCCGTAGAAGGCTTCGAACGGCGTGCTGTAGTCGTCCCCTTCCGAGGGGCTGAGACGATAGTTGAAGATCGGATTGGTGTTCTGTCCGTTGAACACGGTGAAGTCGGCAAACGCCACCTTGCCCCCGAACTTGACCAGGTGCGAGCCGCGCATTTCGAACGGATCGAGCGTGACATTGTTGCGGACCGTCAGGATCGTCTCCTCGACCTCCTGCGCGGTCGGGCGGCCGCCGATTTCAATGATCCCAAAGAAATTCTCCCCGATCAGGTCGGGGTTCAGCTGTTCGGGGCGGAACGAGGAGTCGCGATAGTCGACGGACAGTTCGTTGAAGAAGCCGGGGCCCTGGAAATCCCACTGGCCCTTGACGCTGAGAACCTCGTTGATCACCTGCTCTGCGCGTTCGAACGAGGTCTGGCCGCCGAAGCTGCGAACGTCGTCCTCCTCGCGATAGCTGGCCTGAAGGTCGAAGGTCGAGTTGTCGTTGGCCCGGAAGGTCAGCTTGCCGAAGTAGATATCCTGACGGAACGGGCTGGCGAAGCTGCCTTCGTAGCTGGCGAGATCGACCCGCGCCGGCAGGGTGGCGCGCTGGGTCGCATCGCCGCCGGCCGTGACCTGGTTGCTGCGGACCTGATCGTTGACCTCATAGGCCGCGAAGAAGTGCAGGCGATCCTTGATGATCGGGCCGCCGATGGAGGCGCCGTACTGACGCCGCTCAAGGTCCGCGACCTCCTGGTCATCGCGTTCCTGGAAGAAGTTCCGGGTTGTGAAGCTGTCGTCCTGGTAGAAGCCGAAGATCTCGCCGGCAAACTCGTTGGTCCCGGAGCGGGTCACGGCGGTGACGATCGCCGTTCCGGCGTTTTCGTACTCGGCCTTGAAGTTCGACGTCGAAACGCGGAATTCCTGCAGGGCCAGCTGGCTGAACGGGTTGCCGCGGCTGGAGTCCTGGCCAACCAGGCCGCCCTGGTTGACGTTCGACTTCAGGCTGACGCCATCGATGAAGACGTTGACCTGGCTGGACCCCAGGCTGCCGCCGGTGTTGCCGCCCGCCGCGAAGTCGCGGCGGAATTCGTCGGGGTTCAGACGGATGCCGGGGGCCAGAGCCGCGAAGTTGAGGAAGTTCCGGTTGCCCTGCGGCAGGGTTTCGATCTGCTGCGTCGTGACCTGGGTGGCGATCTCGGACGTGCGAACCTCGACGGCGTTGCGCGACCCCGTGACCACCACCTCGTCCAGCTCGACGGCGGAGCCGTCGGCGCCGGCGTCGGCGACCTCGAAGGGCAGGTAGGCCTGCTGGCCGACCTGCAAGGTCACGATCTGGCTCGACGTCTGCCCGTCGGCGGTCTGCGCGGTGATCTCGTATGTGCCCGGGCGCAGGTTCGGCAGCGCATAGGCGCCGCTCGAGGTCGCGGTCGTGCGGCTGACGAACCCCGTACTGGTTTCGCGCGCGGTGATCTGGGCGGCGCCTTCCGCGGCTCCGCTGTCAGTCACCACGCCGCGCAGCGTCGCCGTGGACGTCTGCGCCGCTGCGCCGCCGGCGGCGGCCAGCGAAACGGCGACCGCGAGGGCGGATACAGCCCCCAGATAGTGCTTGGACTTACGGGTCATTGCGGGTTCTCCCCCTTCAGGGTTGGCAGGTCGGCGGTGGCGCGAGGGCGGCCGCCGGATGTGGATTGGACGTGGGTCGGCGGGTGGCTTGAGGGGCGTACAACCAGTTCAGGCCGGACGACCTCGCAGGCGGTGTCGGCGACGGCCTCGCCCGCCGCGTTGATGAGACGGACGAGGCGCTCAAGCGCGCGCCGTCCGGTTTCCGCGATCTGGATGCGAAGCGTGGTCAGGCCCGGCCGCATCAGGCCGGCGATCGGCACATCGTCGAAGCCGACCACGGCCACGTCCTCCGGGACGCCGATGCCGGCGTCCTGCAGGGCCAGCATGGCGCCGACGGCCATCATGTCGTTGCCGGCGAAGATGGCGTCCGGACGTTCGCCCCCGGCGACCAGCTCGGCCCCGGCGCGATGGCCCGAGGCCTGATCGAAGGCGCCCTCGACCACCGTGGTCGGCAGTCCGGCCCGCGCCATGGCCTCCAGATAGCCGGTCAGGCGGGTCTCGGCCTCGAGGTTGCCGGTCGGGCCCGAGATATGGGCGATGCGGCGGCGGCCGGTGGCGACCAGATGCTCGACGGCCTGGACCGCGCCGCCGTGGTTGTCGACGACGATCGAGGGACGTCCGTCCCCGTCCCCGCCGTTCATCAGCAGGATGGGCAGGCGTCCGGCCAGGCCCGCAGCCAGGTTGGCGGCGTCGAGGTGCGGCGACAGCACGATCAGCCCGTCCACCCGGCCGCGCATCGAACGGATGGCGGCCGACGCCTCCGCCGCGTCGTCATGCGAGCTGGACACGATCAGGTGATAGCCCAGCGCCCGCGCCGCCACATCCATGCCGCGGATCAGTTCGGAGAAGAACTCGCCATACAGGTCCGGCAGGATGACGCCGATCGTCTGGGTCTTGCTGGTCGACAGGCTGCGGGCGCCGGAGTGGGGCACATATTGCAGCGCCTCTACCGCCTCCATCACCCTGGCGCGGGTGACCTCGGCGACCGGGCCGGCGCCGGTCAGGACACGGGACACCGAGGCGACGGACACATCGGCCCGTTCCGCCACATCACGGATGGTCGCGGCCTTCATGACCGGGATTCCGCGCGCGTTTTCGGGGTCGCACCAGGCGCCAAAACCGTCCTCCCTGACCAGTCCGCGATACCGGCCCGCTTCGCGCGGGTCCGTTCGATGAATTCCGTGTAACCGATTACATGACACACTAGCCATGGCCGCCGCAAGTGCCCTAGTCTGGACACAGTACGGTTGTGTTCACGCGGTTCCACGCGGAGCCGCCGTTGCTGGGCCCGCCGTTCACCGCCTCCCCACCGCGTTTCAAGAGCCTTACCCATGACTTTGGACAACACCGGCGACTATCTGTTTCCAGAGGGTTTCCTATGGGGCGCCGCGACCGCCGCCTATCAGATTGAAGGCTCGTCCATGGCCGATGGCGCGGGAGCCTCGATCTGGGATCGCTTCAGCCACACGCCCGGAAACATGAAGGACGGCGACACCGGCGACGTGGCCTGCGACCACTACAATCGCTGGCGCGAGGACATCGCGGTGATGAAGCGGCTCAACCTCAAGGCCTACCGATTCTCGGTCAGCTGGAGCCGGGTCATGCCCGACGGGACGGGCCGCCTGAACGAGGCCGGGCTGAAGTTCTACGATGACCTGATCGACGGCCTGATCGAGGCCGGGATCGAGCCGCTGTGCACCCTGTATCACTGGGACCTGCCGGCGGCGCTGGACGATCGCGGCGGCTGGCTCAACCCCGACATCGCCGACTGGTTCGCCGACTACGGCCAGGTCCTGTTCGAGCGGTTTAGGGGCCGGGTGAAGACCTGGGGCACGATCAACGAGCCCTGGGTCATCGTCGACGGCGGCTATCTGCATGGCGCCCTCGCCCCCGGCCACCGCTCGGCCTTTGAGGCGATGATCGCCGGCCACAACGTCCTGCGCGCCCACGGCGCGGCGGTGAAGCGGTTCCGCGAGATCGGCCCAAGGGACGAGATGGGCCAGATCGGCATCGTCCTCAATATCGAGCCCAAATACCCCGCCTCGGACAGGCCCGAGGACGAGGCCGCCCGCAGGCGCGCCGACGCCCAGATGAATCGCTGGTTCCTTGATCCGCTGATGGGCCGCGGCTATCCGGAAGAGCTGAAGGATGTCTATGGCGAGGCCTACCGCGAGTTCCCGCAGGAAGACTTCGACCTGATCGCCCAGCCGACCGACTGGATGGGCCTGAACTGGTACACCCGCTCCGTGCCCGAGAATGCGCCCGACGCCTGGCCGACCCGCTCACGCCCGGTCAAACAGATCCAGCACGCCCACACCGAGACCGGCTGGGAGGTCTATCCCCCGGCCCTGACCGATACGCTCGTCTGGCTGCACGAACAGACCAACGGCCTGCCGCTGATGGTCACCGAGAACGGCTCGGCTTGGTACGACCCGCCCCACGCCATCGACGGCCGCATCCACGACCCGATGCGTGTCGACTATCTGAAGAACCACCTCAAGGCGCTGCACGACGCCATCGGCAAGGGCGTCGATGTCCGCGGCTATATGGCCTGGTCGCTGCTCGACAACCTCGAATGGTCGCTCGGCTATTCCAAGCGGTTCGGCATCACCCATGTGAATTTCCTGACCCAGGAGCGGACCATCAAGGATTCGGGGCTGCTCTACGCCGACGTGATCAAGTCCAACGGCGCCGTACTCTGAGGCGTCAGCGCACCCGCGAATAATAGGCCTCGATCAGATCCAGCCGTTCGGCGAACGGAATCGCCTTCGCCACCGGTCCCTCATTTGTGAACTCCAGCAGCCGGTCGGGCTCGGCTCCGAACTCGGGCCACGCCTGACGCAGGCCGCCGTTCGGATCGCCGGCCCGGGCGAACCGGGTCCAGTAGCCGGCCATGGCGTCGGCCTGCCGCTGGTCCATCTCCGCCGTCGGCCATGGCGAGGCCGTCAGGGTGTCGAAGACGTACTGACGCTCCGACGCATGGGTCGCCCCGGCGTGGGGCTCGGGCATCGCGGCCGAGACCACGTCGAACCGGTACAGATACGTCGGATGGCCGTTGCGTGCATGCAGCCGCGCCAGATGCCGCGCCGGCTCGTTGAACACCAGATCGCTGACCACGAACTGGTCATCGCCGTCCTGCCCGCCATAGGCCGCCTCGAAAGCCGCGCGTTCCGCCGCCGTCATGGCGTCGTCCAGCGCGCCGTAGGGGCTCAGGTCCGACGGCTTCATCCACCAGAATTCGGCGCTGTTCGTGCCGATGATCAGCGGCACGGGCGCTTCCAGCCCGGCCGCGAAGGCGGGCTCGACATCCTGCCCCACATAGCGACCGTCCGCGATCAACAGGTCGCCGCCATAGAAGTTCGGGGCCGGCTTCAACAGGGCTTCGGCCGGTATATTGCGCAGCTGTTCGGCGGTCGCCGTTGCCAGCCCCAGGCCTTGCGCGAACGCGACGCCCCTCGCCTGCATCGAAGCGCCGCCGTCGCGTCTCGGCCGGTCCAGCGGCGTCCCCTCGTCACGGCCGAGGCCCGATTGCACCACGGCCCGGTGGAACAGGCCCTCCGCCGGCTCGGAGATCATCAACCGCGTCACCAGCGCCCCGCCGGCCGACTCGCCGAAGATCGTCACCTTGCCGGGATCGCCCCCCAGCGCCGCTGCATTGTCGCGCACCCACCGCAGCGCCGCGATCACATCCATCAGCCCGTAGTTGGCCGCCGGCTCGCCCCCTGCCCGCTCCGCCGCCAGCGCCGGATGGTCGAAGAACCCCAGCCGGCCCAGCCGGTAGTTGATCGTCACCACCATCACGCCGCGCTTCGCCAGGTTGGTCCCATCGTACAGCGCCGCCGTGCCCGAGCCGTTGTTCAGCCCGCCGCCATGGATCCAGACCATCACCGGCAGCGGTCCTTCACGCTCCGCCGGCGCCCAGACGTTCAGCGTCAGACAGTCCTCGCTCATCGGCAGGGGCCCGACGCCGTTGTCGCCATTGGCCGGCGGCTGGATGCAGATCGCTCCCACCTGTCCCGCGTCCCGCTCTCCGGTCCATGGCTCCGCCGGCCGCGGGGCCCGCCAGCGCAGTTCGCCCACCGGCGGCCGGGCATAGGGCACGCCCTTGAAGCTGCGCACGCCGACCGCCTCGCGCCCGACCAGTACGCCTTGCTCCACCGTGGCCCGGGGTCCGGGATCCGCGGGGCTCGCCGTTGAGGTCATCAGAAGCGCCGCCGTCAGAAAGGAAACCATGGACATGGCCCCAGCCTAGCGGAGCCCGCCCCCTTGGCTCAAACAGCAAAATGCCTGAGACACGCCCGACGCGTGAACCGATAAGCGATCACGGCGTTGGTTCGATGCGCACGGGCGGGGACGGGTTTGAAGGAACTGGCGAAATCAGGCGGCCTGGCGGTCGAACTGGCGAGTGCGTTCGACGCCTCGCCGAATCCTTATGTGCTGCTCACGCCGGAGCTCCGCATCGCCGGGGTCAACCAGGCCTACCTGGACGTCACCAACAGTACTCGCGCCGCCATTATCGGCGAACCGCTGTTTTCGGCGTTCGACTCGGGGCCCGGCGACGAGGCGCCCGAGAACGTACGCCAAGTCCGGGCGTCGCTGGAGCGCGCCCGCGACAGCCGCCAGCGCGACCACCTGCCGCTCGTCAAATTCCGTATCCCCCGGCCCCTCGAGGACGGAAGCAAGGTATTCGAGGACCGCTACTGGAGCGCCACCCACACGCCGATACTCGATGACGCCGGCAAGGTGAGGTTCATCCTTCAGCACACCACCGACATCAGCGAACTGCAGCGGCTGCGCGAGCGCAGCCGCGCGCCGGAGAGCGCCAGCGCCATCGACGTCATGCTGGGCGGCGCCGTCCTCGGTCGCGCCGAACAGGTGCAGGAGGCCAATCGCCGCCTTGAGACCGAGCGTAATCGCCTGATGGACATGTTCATGCAGGCCCCCGGTTTCGTCGCCGTCCTGTCGGGGCCCGACCACGTCTTCCAGATGCACAACGCCGCCTATGCCCAGCTGATCGGGCACCGGGACATCTCCGGCAAGCCCGTGCGCGAGGCGCTGCCCGAGGTCGTCAGCCAGGGTTATTGGGAGTTTCTGGACAGCGTCTACGCCACCGGCGAGCCGCACCAGGGCCGCGCCAGCGAGCTGCAGCTGCAGCGCAAGCCGGGCTCGTCGCTGGAAACCGTATATCTGAACTTCATCTATCAGCCGATCCGCGACGCGACCGGCGCCGTGGCCGGCATCTTCGTTCAGGGCTACGACGTGACCGAAACGGTCCGCTCGACCGATCGACAGAAGCTGATGATCGACGAGCTGAACCACCGGGTGAAGAACACCCTCGCCACGGTCCAGTCGATCGCCATGCAAACCGCCCGTTCGCATGGCGATCCCCACACCTTCGCCGCGGGCTTCCAGGCCCGCCTGCTGGCCCTGTCCCACACCCACGACCTGCTGACCCGCAGCCACTGGGAAGGGGCCGACCTCGACGCCATCCTGCAGCACGAGACCGAGGCGCACGGCAGCACCCGGGTCTCGGTCAACGGCCCGCACGTCGCCCTGCCGCCCGCCGCGGCGCTGTCGCTGGGCATGATCTTCCACGAACTGGCCACCAACGCCGCCAAATATGGGGCGCTGTCCGCGCCGGACGGACGCGTCCTCGTCGACTGGGCGCTGGCCGACCAGACCCGCCCCCGGCTCCAGCTCGTCTGGCGCGAGGTCGGCGGCCCCTCGGTCACGCCGCCCGGCCGGAAGGGTTTCGGCAGTCGACTGATCGAACGCAATGTTCGCCATGATCTGGCCGGCGAGGTCGAACTCGACTACGCAGACAGCGGATTCACAGCGACATTTTCAATTCCACTGGACAGGGAGCAGGGCCAATGAGCCAGGCGTTTGCAGGCCGTCGCGTTCTCATCGTCGAGGACGAATCCCTTGTCGCCATGTTGCTGGAGACCATTCTCGAGGACATGGGCTGCGAACCGGTCGGTCCGGCGGCGACCGTGGACGAGGGTCTCGAGCTGGTCGCCGATCCCGCAGCGATCGACGCGGCCCTGCTCGACGTCAACGTCGCCGGCCGCCAGGTCTTCCCGGTCGCCGAGGCGCTGAAGGCGCGTGGCGTGCCGTTCGTCTTCTCGACCGGCTATGGCGAAGGCGGCCTGCCCGACGAGTGGCGCGGCCAGCCGACCCTGCAGAAGCCCTTCACCGAAGCCGCCGTGCGCGACGCGCTGATGACGGCGATGGGTCTGGCGGACGTCTGAAACGAGGCGGCAGGCAGCAGGCAGCAGGCAACAAGTGCGGCGAATCTCGCGGTAGCGGCGCATGTTGGGGGCAGACCTCTACCTGCTGCCTGCTGCCTTCTGCCTGCTGCCTGCTGCCTGAGCCCTACCGTCCCAGATCCTTCACCACCGCCCGCGCCGCGTTATGACCCGGCGCCCCGGTGACCCCGCCGCCCGGATGGGCCCCCGAGCCGCACAGGTACAGTCCCGGAACCGGCATCCGATGATCGGCGTGGCCCAGCACCGGCCGGGCGCTGAACAGCTGGTCCAGCGACAGCCGGCCGTGGAAAATGTCGCCGCCCACAAGTCCGAAGCGCCGCTCCAGAT
Organism: Brevundimonas sp.; assembly: GCF_046295595.1. Taxonomy (GTDB): domain Bacteria; phylum Pseudomonadota; class Alphaproteobacteria; order Caulobacterales; family Caulobacteraceae; genus Brevundimonas. Next base: position 127,411 of record NZ_JBKBMX010000003.1, read on the forward strand.
CGCGCGGCCCCAGCGCCAGCCGCCCCACCACCGAGGCCTTGAAGCCTGGCGCATGGGCGTCGACCGTGTCGATCATCAGATCGGCCACCGTGTCGCGGTCTGTATCCGCCAGATTGGGCGAGACGTGTTGGCAGAACAGGCTGGCGACATGCTGTCCCGGCGGCACCAGGCTGTCGTCGAGGGTCGAGGGGATCAGCATCTCGACGATCGGCTTTGACGACCATCCGTTCAGCCGCGCCTCGGCATGGGCCCGGTCCATGTATCCCAGCGACGGGGCGATGATGATGCCAGCCGTCAGATGGTCGCCGCTCCCCGGCAGGGCCGTGAAGTCCGGCAGTTCCGACAGCGCCACATTCATGCGGAAGGTGCCCGACCCCGACTGGTAGTTTCCGATCCGCTCGCGGAAGTCGGCCGGCACCACGGCGTCATCGACGAACCGATCGAACAACAGCCGGGGATGCAGGTTCGAGACCACGGCCCGGGCCTGCACCACGTCGCCGGCTTCGGTCACTGCCCCGACCGCCCGGCCCTTCTCCGTCAGCACTTCGGCGACCGGCGCCTCCAGCCGCACCTCGACCCCGACCGCGGCGCAGGCGGCGGCCATGGCCTGGGTGATCGCCCCCATGCCGCCGATGGCGTGGCCCCAGACGCCCTTCTTCCCGTTCACCTCGCCGAACACGTGGTGCAGCAGCACATAGGCCGAGCCCGGCGTGTAGGGGCTGGCGTAGTTGCCGACGACGCTGTCGAAGCCGAACAGGGCCTTGACCGGATCGCTCTCGAACCAGCCGTCCAGCCAGTCGCCGGCCGATTTGGCGAACAGGTCCAGCAGGTCGCGCCGACCCTGCGTGTCCAGCCCCGCCGCCTGCCGCCCCAGCGACGCGCCCTTCAGCAGCTCCGGCAGCATGGCCATCCAGCCGCCCTCGACCACATTGGGCGGCGCCCTCAGGATCCAGTCGCGCAGCACCCCGGCCACGACCTCCAGCCGCCGCTCGTACTCCGGCAACCGCGCCGCATCCCGCGGCGAGAATTTCGCCACCTCCGCCTGCGTCCGCCCCTCGCCGGCCAGCAGATAGCGCCCGTCGTCGAACGGCAGAAAGTTGGACGCCTTGCGCTCGACCACCGTCAGCCCGTGCCGGGCGAGCGCCATGTCGGCGATGACCTTTGGATTGAGCAGGCTGACGGTGTAGCTGGCCGTGGAGTTGCGGAACCCCGGATGAAACTCCTCGGTCACCGCCGCCCCGCCGACGACGCGCCGCCGCTCCAGCACCGTCACCTTCAGCCCGGCCTTCGCCAGGTAGAAGGCGCAGACGAGGCCGTTGTGGCCCCCGCCGAGGATGACGACGTCGGTTGTGGTGGTGGTCATCGACATTTCTTCTTTCGTCATCCCGGCGAAAGCCGGGACCGGGCGGCGCCGAAGCGTAGCGGAGGCGAAATGCCGGATACAGCCGTGCGCTCGACAGCTTCGCGCTCTCGCGCGCCGCCGGGTCCCGCGGTCTCGCTAGGCTCGCCACGGGATGACGAACGCTAGGGCTCCGCCTCCGGCCGATGCACCAGCGACACCAGCACCACGCTGATCATCATCAGCAGGAACCAGCTCCCCAGCTTGGCCAGCGACACCGGCTCCCAGCCGTCCTCCTGCCCCGGATAGACCCAGGCCTGGGCCCAGGTGCCGAGGTTCTCGGCGAACCAGATGAACAGGGCCACGAGGAAGAACCCCAGCAGGAACGGCATCGACCGCCGCCTCCGGTCCGGAGTGAAATAGAACCAGCCGCGCCCGAACAGCACCGCCGTCAGGGCGAACAATCCCAGCCGGACGTCCGGTAGCCAGTGATGGGCGAAGAAGTTAACGTAAATGGCCGCCGCCAGCCCCCACGTCGTCCACAGCGGCGGATAGTGGCGAAAGCGGATGTCGAAGATGCGCCAGATGCGCGCGATATAGCTGCCCACCGCCGCATACATGAAGCCCGAGAACAGCGGCACATCGCCGATCCGCAACAGCGACGGCTCGGGATAGAGCCATGACCCGGCGGCGGTCTTGAACAACTCCATGATCGTGCCGACGACGTGGAAGACGAGGATCACCCTCGCCTCCTCCCAGCTCTCCAGCTTCAACGCCAGCATCGCCGCCTGGATCGCCACCGCCCCCAGCACGAGGAAGTCGTAGCGCGCGATCGGCGCCTGTTCCGGCCACCACAGCCGGGTTCCGATCAGCAGCGCCAGCATCGACGCGCCGAACAGGCAGGCCCAGCCTTGCTTGATTCCGAACATCAGGAACTCGAAGCCATACCGGCTCCAGGCTCGCTGGTCGGCCCGGATCTGCAGCCGCCCCAGCCAGTGACGGCCCCAGGTTTCAAGCGGAAGACGGCGCGGTTCGGTCATGGGGCGAGCCTAGCCGCAAAACGCGGCCGGCGCGTATCGGAACGGTCGGGGAAAAGTTCCGGCCGCGGCATTTTCACAACCCGGCGCGACTTCGGTCGCACCCGGCTTGAAGGCGTGGCCGTCGTCGTATATTGCGACGCGTTCTCATTCTCTGAAAGCGCCTCCCCCATGTTCCGGTCCCTCCTGCTCGCCTCCTGGTGCGCCGCCCTTCTGACCGCCCCCGCCATGGCCCAGGACGCCGACACGACCGATCTGGACGAGGTCATCGTCACCGGTTCGCAGGTCGCCCTGACCTCGCCCTATGCCGGCGGCCAGGTCGCGCGCGGCGGCCGGGTCGGCCTGTTCGGCGCGATGAACACCATGGACACGCCCTTCGCCTCGACCAGCTACACCGAGGAACTGGTCCGCAACCAGCAGGCCCGCAGCGTCGGCGACGTGCTGCAGAACGATCCGGCCGTGCGGGTGTCCAAGGGCTTCGGCAATTTCCAGGAGCTGTACGTCATCCGCGGCTTCCCGGTGTACTCCGACGACATGACCTACAACGGCCTGTACGGCATCCTGCCGCGCCAGTTCGTGGCGGCGGAATTCCTCGAGCGGGTCGAGGTCTTCCACGGCGCCACCGCCTTCCTGAACGGCGCGGCCCCGGGCGGCAGCGGCGTCGGCGGGGCCTTCAATCTGACACCCAAGCGCGCGCCCGACCGCGACCTGAACCGGCTGACGGCCGGCCTCGACGGCGAGAGCGAACTGTATCTGGCCGCCGATCTGGCCCGGCGGTTCGGCGCCGACAACGCCTGGGGCGGCCGTCTCAACATCGCCCGCCGTGACGGCGAGGCCGGCGTCGAGGGCGAGGACCGCCAGCTGACCGCCATCGGCCTCGGCCTGGACCGCCGCGGCGACCGCGCCCGCTTCTCCGCCGACATCGGGTATCAGGACCACCACATCGACGCCCCGCGTCCGACCGTGACGCCGGCGGGCGCCGTCCCCGCCGCCCCCTCGGCCGAAACCAATTTCGCCCAGCCGTGGACCTATACGGATGAGCAACAGCTGTTCGGCGTCGCCCGCGGCGAGTTCGACCTGAGCGACACCGTGTCCGCCTGGGCGGCCGTCGGCGGACGCCAGGGCGAGGAAGCCAATGTGCTGGCCAATCCGACGGCCCAGCCGGACGGAACCCTCAGCGCCTACCGCTTCGACAACACCCGTGAGGACACTGTGTGGTCGGGCGACGTGGGCGTCCGCGCCGAGCTGACCATCGGCTCCATCGACCACCGGATCGTCGCCTCGGCCTCGCAGGTCCAGTCGAAGTCTCGCAACGCCTACGCCTTCTCCGACTTCGTCGGCTTCGCCAGCGACCTGTACGCCCCGGTCATGGTCGCGCCGCCGACGCCTGACTTCTTCATCGGCGGCGATCTCTCGGCTCCGAACGTGACCGAGCGCGTCGACAACGCCAGCCTCGCCCTCGCCGACATGATGTCCTTCATGGACGGCCAGCTGCTGGTCACCGCCGGCGTCCGCTATCAGGAGATCGAGACCCGGACCTACGACTACAACACCGGCGCACCGCTCTCGGCCTACGAGGGCGATGCGGTCACGCCGGTCTTCGCCGTCGTTTACAAGCCAGTCGAGCAGATTTCGTTCTACGCCAACTACGCCGAGGCCCTGATCCCCGGCCAGATCGCCCCGGCCCTGAGCGGCGGCGCGCCCGTCTCCAACGCCGGCGAGGCGCTGGACCCATTCCAGGGCGAGCAGGTCGAGGTCGGCATGAAGTATGACACCGGCCGCTTCGGCGGCAGCGTCAGCCTGTTCCGCTCCACCCTGGCCAGCGCCTATGTCGAGAACGGCGTCTTCGCCGCCAATGGCGAGCAGGAGAACACCGGCCTGGAGATCGCCTTCTTCGGCGAGCCGCGCGACGGCCTGCGCGTGCTCGGCGGCTGGACCTGGCTGGATGCCGAACTGACCCGCACGGCGGGCGGAACCTTGGACGGAAACCGCCCCATCGGCACGCCTGAACTGCAGGGCAACGTCAATGTCGAATGGGACGTGCCGCAGCTGGCCGGCCTGACCCTCGAGGGCCGGGCGGTCCATACCGGCGAACAGCCGGTCGACGCCGCCAATGCGGCCGAGCTGGACAGCTGGACCCGGTTCGACGCGGGCGTCCGCTACGCCGCCGACATCGGCGGCCGCCCGGTCACCCTGCGCGCCCGCGTCGAGAACCTTGCCGACGAGGATCACTGGGTCGCGGTCGGCGGCTATCCGGGAGCCAACTATCTGACGCTGGGCGCGCCGCGCACCTTCCGCCTGTCGGTCTCGACGGACTTCTGAACCGGATGAAGACCCGCACCCTCCGCGTCTGGTCGTGGGTCCATAAATGGTCGAGCCTCGTCTCGACCATCTTCCTGCTGATGCTGTGCCTCACCGGCCTGCCGCTGGTGTTCACCCATGAGCTGGAACACGTCCTGCTCGACGAAGCCTGGGCCCCGGCCAATCCCGACGGCGAGACCCTGAACCTCGATCAGGTCCTCGCCACGGCCCTGTCGCGCCATCCCGGCGATGTCCCCGCCTTCATGTCATTCGACGAGGACCGGCCGGTGGTGAACGTCACCACCCGCGCCCCCGACGCCCCGGCCGGCCAGTACAATTTCCAGCCGATCGACCGGACCAGCGGCGATCCGGCCCCGCCGGTCGCCGGGCACCCGGTGCTGGAGTTCCTGCTGCAGCTTCACACCGACCTGTTCCTCGGCCTCGGCGGCATGCTGTTCCTCGGCGCCATGGGGCTGCTGCTGATCGTGGCGGTGGTGTCAGGCGTCGTGCTCTACGCCCCCTTCATGCGGCGGCTGCCGTTCGGCACGCTGCGGCTCGAGAAGGCGGCCCGCACCCGCTGGCTGGACTGGCATAATCTGCTGGGGATCGTCACCGTGGCCTGGGTGCTGGTCGTCGGCGCGACCGGGGTGGTCAACACCTTGGCCACGCCGATCCTCGCCTACTGGAAGGACACGGCCCTCGCCGATCTGACCGCCGCCCATGCGGCGCCCGCCGCCCCCGGCGAATGGGCCTCGCTGGACGCCGCCGTCGAGCGGGCCAAGGCCGCCCTGCCCGGCCGCACCCTGCAGTTCGTCGCCTTCCCCGGCACCCAGTTCTCGACCGACCACCACTACGCCGTCTTCTTCCACGGCGACACGCCGCTGACGACCCACCTGACCACCCCGGCCCTGATCGACGTGCGCACCGGCGAACTGGCGGCGGTGGCCGAGTCGCCCTGGTATGTGAAGGCCCTGTCGCTGTCGCAACCGCTGCACTTCGGCGACTACGGCGGCCTGCCGCTCAAGATCGTCTGGGCCCTGCTGGACCTCGCGACCATCCTCATCCTCGGTTCGGGCCTCTATCTGTGGCTGACCAAGAAGCGGCGCGCGGCCTGATGCGCGGCAGCTTCTCCCTCGCCGCCATCTTCGGCGCGCCCTTGGCGCTGGCGGCGCTCAGCCTGATCGGCCTCGTCGGAGCCCTGCTGGCTGACGGCCTTTGGGACGGTCTCGGCGCCGGCCTGCTGGGCGCGAGCCTCGCCACGATCGTCTGGGCGCGCCTGCGTCGCCGCCCGGTCGGCCACCGCCGCTAGATCGCCACCGCCAGCGACGGATCGGCCCGCAGCCGCTCAAGATCCCGGCCCGGCGGCTGGCCGAACAGACGGCTGTATTCGCGGCTGAACTGGGACGGACTGTCATACCCGACGGCGAAGCCGATCGCCGCCATGTCCCGGCGCCGGCTGAGCAGCAGGTTGCGCGCCTCCTGCAGCCGCACCTGCTTCTGGTACTGCAGCGGGCTCATCGCCGTGACCGCCTTGAAATGGCGATGCAGCGACGTCTCGCTCATCCCCGCCACCTCGGCCAGCCGTTCGACCCGCATCGGCTCGGCATAGTGCCGGCGCAGCCAGCGGATGGCCCGGCGCACCTGCTCCAGCCGCCCGCCCGCCGATCCGATCTGCCGCATCATGTCGGCCCGCTCGCCGGTCAACAGCCGCCACATCAGCTCGCGCCGGATCATCGGCGCCAGCACCGCCGCCTCGTTCGGCCGGTCCGCCAGCCGCACCAGCCGCGTCACCGTATCGATCAGGTCCGCGTCCATGTCGCTGACCGCCAGCGCCCGCACCGGCGCCGTCTCGGGCGCGGCGCCCCCGGTCTCCGCCAGCAGCTCGGCGATCATCGCCGGGTCCAGCGGTATGCCGACCGCCAGATAGGGCGCTTCGATCACCTGGCCACTGACCGGCAGATCGGCCGACACCACCAGATACTGGCCCGCGCGATAGGCATGGGTCTCGGCCCCCAGGGTGGTGTTCTTGGCGCCCTCCAGAATGATGCAGAGCATCGGCTCATAGACCAGCTGCTGCGCCTCGGTGACGGTCGTGCTGCCGATCAGCTGCAGGCCGGGCAGGAGCACGGGCCCGACACCTTCCGGCCAGGGCTCCCCGAGATGCCGCCGCACCAGGGCGGCGAGTTCGTGCAATCCGTTCATGGCCCCACCCAAGCCCTGACCGCGCTCAAACGCAAGCGACCGGTCCGCTGCGCCGATCACCTTGGTGGGATCGTGCAAGAGTCTGGCGCGATCGATCTACGGCCAATCGGGCGCGGCGGCGCATAACGGGGCTCCCGATCCAAGGAGCCTGCCATGACCGCCCCCACCCCCAAAACCTGGTTCGTCACCGGCGCCTCGCGCGGCCTCGGCGCCGCCATCGTCCGCGCCGCCCTCGACGCCGGCGACCGCGTCGTCGCCACCGCCCGCCGCCGCGAAGCCCTGACGGAGACCTTCGGCCCCGACAGCGACACCCTGCTGTCCGTGGCCCTCGACGTCACCCGCCCGGACGCGGTGCAGGACGCCGTCGAGGCCGCCCTGGCCCGCTTCGGCCGCATCGACGTGCTGGTCAACAACGCCGGCTACGGCCATCTGTCGATGTTCGAGGAGTCGACGGCCGCGGACGTCCAGGCCCAGTTCGACACCAATGTCTTCGGCCTGATGCACGTCACCCGCGCCGTCCTGCCGGCCATGCGGGCGCAGCGCTCGGGCCGCATCTTCAACGTCTCCTCGGTCGGCGGCATCGTCGGCGGCGAGAGCGGGACGCTGTACTGCACCTCGAAATTCGCCGTCGAGGGCTTCACCGAATCCCTCGCCGCCGAGGTCCGCCGCTTCGGCATCCACGCCACCGTGGTCGAGCCCGGCTTCTTCCGCACCGACTTCCTCGAGCCGAGCTCGGTCCGCCACGGCTCGCAGGCCATCCCCGACTACGCCGAGGCCGCCGCCGCCCTGAAGGCCTTCTACGACGGCCGCAGCCACAATCAGGCCGGCGATCCGGCGAAGCTGGGCCAGGCGTTGGTCGCCCTCGCCGAAACGCCGGAACCGCCGACCCGCTGGGCCGCCGGCACGGACGCCATCGGCATGGTGCAGGGCAAGATCGACAGCCTGCAGGCCGAGCTGAACGCCTGGCGCGACCTGTCCGCCTCGACCGACGGCGACTTCGAATTCGCCCCGGAGCCGGTCAACACGACGCAGTGGGGCTAACGGTCGTCAGTCCCGGATGAAGTGCGGCACGAAACGAGACGTGTTGCGGGTGATGCGGCCGGGGTCCTCGCGCAGGGCGATCCCGGCCGGCTCGTCGCCGACCAGCCACGAGCCGATGATGACATGCTGGCCGTCGAACAGCGGCGGGGCGTGCAGGGCCTGACGGATGTGCGAGCCCTCGCCATAGCCGGCGTCCAGCCCCTCCTCCCGCGCCGCGCCCTCGACGATCGAGATATTGGCCCCCTCGCGCGAAAACAGCGGCTTGCGCACATAGGCGTCGCCCAGCGTCGCATGCGCCGGACCGCTCTCGAAGAAGGAGGCCAGCAGGTTCGGATGCCCGGCGTGCCGCTCCCACAGCAACGGCAACAGCCCCTTGTTCGACAGCAGGGCCTTCCACGCCGGCTCCAGCACCGTCACCTCCGCCTTCGGCAGGGGTTCGGCGTAATCGTCGCGCAGCATCTGCTCCCACGGATACAGCTTGAACATCGCCCCGATCAGCCAGTTCTCGTCGTCCACGAAGCGGCCGTCGGCGTTCAGCCCGATCTGGTCGATGGCGACGAATTTGGGGTCCAGCCCCGCCTGCCGGGCCAGGTCCTCAAGGAAGCGCACCGTCTGCCGGTCCTCGACGAACTCCGGGTCCGACGAGAGATGCACGAAGCCGCCGTCGGGGAAGATGGCGCGGAAGCGGGCGATCAGCTTCTCGTACAGGCTGTTGAACTGGTCGGCGTCGGCCGGCAGTACGCCGCTGGCGATGCCGTCCTCCAGCCACAGCCACTGGAACACCGCCGTTTCGAACACGCTGGTCGGGGTGTCGGCGTTGTATTCGTACAGCTTGGCCGGCCCCGTGCCGTCATAGGCGAAGTCGAACCGGCCGTAGAGCGACGGCTCGCCCCGCTTCCAGCTGTCGGCGACATAGTCGCGCGACGCCTCGGGGATCTCGAGCAGAGTCATCAGCCGCTCGGACCCTGACGCCTCGTCGACGAGGTCGAGGCACATCTGGTGCAGCTCGGCCGTCGGCGCCTCCAGCCCCTCCTCGACCTCAGTCAGGGACAGGGCGTAGGCGGCGCTTTCGTCCCAGTACCGTTCGCCGGAATCATGGTGCCAGGTGAAGCCGACGGCCTCGGCGCGGGCCTGCCAGTCAGGCCGCGGAACCAGCGACAGACGTTCCATATCGCCTCAGGCCGGGTCTTTGGAGGCCGGAACCGACGTTCCGATCTGCGGCGTCACCACCTTGATCTCCTGCGCCGTCAGCCGGGCCAGGACGTCGTCGGCCGAGGCGTGGCCGGGCAGGATGCCGGCGTCGCGCAGCTTGGCGTCGAGGTCGGCTCCGGTGCGCTTGTCCTCGAACTCCTGGCCGACGCGCAGCCGCTCTTCCTGGATGGCCTGGCGCTGCTTGATCCGTTGCAGGCTGTCGGCCGCCGAACCGATCCGCGAATGGGCCCCGGCGGACTGCAGCGCGACCGAGGTCTGGGCCTTCTGCACCGAGTCATTGACCTTCACGATGTCGATCTCGCGCCGGAGCGTCTCGATCTTCTGGTCGGTGGTCGAGATGGCGGTGCGCAGGCGGGCTTCCGCCTCCTTCATGCCCTCGATGAGTGGCCCGCGCGTGCCGATCTCGGTCTCCAGCTCGGCGATCCGGCCGGCGACCTCGCGAGCCAGGTCTTCCTTGCCTTGCGACAGGGCGGCGCGAACCGAGCTTTCGTATTTGGCGATCTGGTCGCCGAAGCTCTTCAGTTCGTTCTCGGCCATGCGGCGGCGCGCCACGAGGCCGGCGAGGTCGTCCCGGGCCTTGCCCTGGGCGGTATCGGCGTCGCGGATTTCCTGATCGAGGATCTTCAGCGCATTGGCGTCGACCACCGACTGGCCGGCCTCGTGGGCGGTGCCGCGGAACAGGGCGGAGAGTTTGGCGAGCATGGACATGAGTTTCTCTCCCGGATCAGGCGGCGTCGGCGCCGAAGGTTTCGCGCAGGTCGGTCGCGTCGATGGCGTTCTCGGCGAGGGTGCGCAGTTCGATCAATATGGTCTGAAGCGTCGTCTTGCACGACAGTTCACCCATCAGCTCGTAGACCTCTTCGTTGTTCACCGCGGTGATGGCGAAATTCGACAGCGGCACGATGCGCTGGGCCTTGAGCAGGAATTCGTTGAAGGCGTGACGGTCGGCCTGTTCGGCCACCGGCCACAGCAGCACCGAACAGACGATCTGCGCCCCGCCGACGCTGAGGTAGATCGGCAGGTCGCCATACTCATGCATGGTCGCCAGCAGCACGGGCTCGGCGCCTTCCAGCACCCGGGTGGTCAGTTCGCCCTCGCGGACCAGTTCGGACGCGTCCAGCGCGGCCTTGATGGCTGGTACGGTCCAGGCGGTTTCGATCACGGCGTCCATGGGGGGGCTTGCTCCAGAAGGATCGGTTGAAAGGCTTCGACGCGGGCGCCGGACGATATCGGGACCGCGCGTGGACTCGGTGACGATGGCGTGGACCGCCGCCCTCACATCGTCACGGGCGGCGTCCGGAACCCAGAACTCCAGCTTGACCATGCCCGCCTCGCGACGGGCCTTGCGCCACGCACGTATGCGCTCATTCGCCGGCGACAAGGAGGGGGAAGTCGGATTACGCATGTTTCATGTAACGCGTAACAGGTACGCTTGACTTTGCCTAGCCGTCTGCGATGTCTGGCGTCCAGCCAAGGGGATGGCATGCTGCTGCCGCGAATGAAACTGGCCGTGATCTTCGACCGGGCGTTCCACGCCATGGCCGATATGCAGTGGCGGATGCTGGGCGGCCTCATTGTCTTCCACGCCCTTTCGTCCTGGCTGTTTGTGGCCATGGCGGGCGAGACTGAACTGCGCGCGCCGACGACATTCTTCTACTGGTATGCGACAACCGCCTACACCGTCGGCTACGGCGACCTCTCGCCGCAAAGCGAGGCCGGGCGGCTCGTCACCGCCCTCTGGATCTTTCCGGGCGCGATCGCCGCCTTCACCACCATCGTGGCCAAGATTCTCGCGGCCATCGGCGAAATCTGGCGGGTCAGACGATCCGGCAAGGGAGACTATTCGAGGATGACCGATACGATCCTGCTGATCGGCTATCACCTGACGCGCACGCCCAAGATGATCAACGAGCTGTGCGCCGAACTGAACGCCGACCAGACCCTGGTCCTGCTGACGCGACAGGCCGTGGCCGACCTCGATCCGCGCATTCGCTATGTCCAGGGCGAAAGCCTGACCTCGATGGACGCCCTCGCCCGCGCCGGCGCGGCCAGCGCCAGCCGGGTGCTGGTCTACGCCAGCACCGACGCCGACACCCTGACCGCGACCCTGGCCGCCTCAGCCGCAACGCCGGAGTCCGCCCACATCGTCTGCTATCTCGACGACGCCGACAGCGCCCGCCTGCTGGCCCAGCACTGTCCACAAGTGGAGATCATCCTCTCCTCCGGACCGGAGATGCTGGCCCGCGCCGCCCGCGACCCCGGCGCCAGCCACGTGATCAGCGCCCTCACCAGTCATCTGGACGACGCCGCCACCCTGTTCAGCCTGACGTGGCAGGGAGCCGGACAGCCGTTCGGCGCCCTGGCGAAGCGGCTGCTGGATCAGCGCGCCACCCTGCTGGCCCACCAGCCACAGAGCGTGAAATCGCCGCGTTTCAATCCTCCGCTCGAAACGACCGTGGAAGCCGGCGACCGCTTGTTCTATGTATCGGCCACGCGCCTCGACCTACCCGGTCTGGCCGGACTTTAGGCCCGATGTTCAAGAAGCTTTTTGGATCTCCGGACAAGGCGGCCCCCGCGCCGGGCCTAGCCGTCGTGCGCAACATCACTGTCGGTCGCACCGTGGCCCTCGATCCGCTGGCCTGGCGCCGGCTGGGCGATGAGACGCATTTCAGCCTCGACCGCGACGCGCTTGAGATCACCGCCCAGGGCGTGGTCCAGCTGGACGACGGCCCGTTCGTGCATCGCTTCTACACCGACGACCACGTCATGCTGCAGGCCATGAGCGACGACGCCGAGGGCGCCGCGGCCTATGACTTCACCCTGTTCACGCCGTGGTCCTCGGCCTACCCGCCCAACGACGGCGCGCGCCGGGCGTGGGCGGACCGGCTGTCCGAACCGGTGTTCAAGGGCGCGCCCGAGGGTCTGCCGGAATATCCCCGATTCTGGTTCTCCGAGACCGACGCCCGCCAGCCGCCGGTCAAGCTGTGGGAGACGATCTATGACGACCGCGCCGCGACCGAGCCCTATGCCAAAATCTACCAGACCTGCATGCTGTACGCGCGGGAGCTGGCCGGGGGCCGAGAGCTGATGATCGCCATCGAGCAGGAGCCCGAGGGCGGCGAGGCGACACACGAGATCATGATCGGCATCCCGCTGGACATGGCCGAATTCCGCGCCTGACGGCGCCCGAGGGGACAGAACGATGCTCGACTGGTTCGCATTTCAGACGGGGGCGATGGCCTTCCTGATCGCCTTCGCGGCGGCGATCGTCTTCTTCTCGGCGTTCAAATTCGTCTACCAGCTGATCACGCCGTATCACGAGCGCGAGCTGATCCGGCAGGGCAACACCGCCGCCGCCGTCGCCCTCGGCGGGGCCCTGATCGGCTATGTCCTGCCGCTCGCCTCGGCCCTGTCGCAGACCGTCAGCCTCGCCGAGTTCGCCGCCTGGGCCCTGCTGGCCGGGGTCATCCAGATCCTCGCCTTCATCGTCGTCAGCCGGGTGCTGTACAAGGCGCTGGCCTCGCGCATCGAGGCCGGCGAGCTGGCCGCGGGCGTCTATCTGGCCTCCATCTCCATCGGCGTTGGCCTGCTCAACGCCGCCTGCATGACGGCCTGATCCGATGAGCGAACCCGTCCTCCCCGAAACCCTCCCCGAATCGACCACCATGCGCCGGCTGAAGCGGTCGCGGACGCTCCAGGTCACCAGCCTGATGGCCACCGTCAGCTTCTCCATGGCCGCCTGCGGCTCGCCGCAACGCAGCGTCCCCGCCGCCGAACCCGATCCGGCCCTGGCCTATACGTCGACCGCCGAGTGCAAGGCGGCGAACGACGTCACCGACGCCGAATGCGACACGGCCTATGCCGAGGCCCAGCGCCAGGCGGCCGAGAGCGCGCCGCGCTATGCGACCCAGGCCGAATGCGAAGGCGAATGGGGCCCGGAACAGTGCCGGCCGCTGAACAACACCAGCGGCGGCGGGTCCTTCTTCGGCCCGCTGGCGACCGGCTTCATCATCGGCCAGCTGCTGAACGGCGGCTATCGCGGCGGCGGGCCGCTGTATCGCGACCGCAACGGCCAGTTCTCCAACGGCTACGGCGGCGGCTATCTCTCGCGCGACTACCGGACGGGCCGCACCGTCGCCAACCGCAACGACGTCGACGTGGCGCGCAAGGCCCCGGTCCGGGCCCAGAGCCGCACGGCCGTGGTGTCGCGCGGCGGCTTCGGCGGCGGCGGCCGCGGCTACGGCGGCTAGGGCCCCTGCCCTAACCCCGTCCGCGATAGGTCGGCACGCCCTGGTCGGGCAGCCACAGCCCCTCGGGCGGGGCGCCCGTCTGCCAGAAGACGTCGATCGGAATGCCGCCGCGCGGATACCAGTAGCCGCCGATCCTGAGCCATTTCGGCTGCAGCAGGTCGGCGATCTTCCGGCCGATGGCCACGGTGCAGTCCTCGTGGAAGGCGCCGTGGTTGCGGAAGCTGGTCAGGTACAGCTTCAGCGACTTGCTCTCGACCAGCCAGTCGCCCGGCGCATAGTCGATGACGATATGGGCGAAGTCCGGCTGGCCCGTCACCGGGCACAGGCTGGTGAACTCCGGCGCGGTGAAGCGGGTCAGATACAGCGTATCCGCATGCGGATTGGGCACCCGCTCCAGCTCGGCGGTGTCCGGCGACGCGGGTTGCGGGGTGTGCTGGCCGAGCTGATGCAGGCCTGAGGTGTCAGTGGTCATGCGCGCGATGTAGCCGGTTCGCCCGTCGGCGTCATCCAGTGGCTAGTGGCTAGTGGCTAGTGATTGCTGTCCAACCGTCGGCGGAAGGGCGGCGCGGACCCTGCGGTCGCACCGGCGGTGGCCAGCCACTAGCCACTAGCCACTAACCACTCCCTTCCGGTTGCCTTCCCCCGCGACACCCCGCTATCCGTAGCGAAAGACAACCCGGGGAAACGTCATGGCCATTCCGGCTTCGCTGCAAAACGGACTCACGCTGCCGGTCATCGCCGCGCCGATGTTCCTCGTCTCCGGCCCCGACCTCGTCGTCGAATGCTGCAACGCCGGCGTCATCGGCACCTTCCCGTCGCTGAACCAGCGCACGACCGAGGGCTATCGGGAGTGGCTGCAGGAGATCAAGTCGCGGCTCAAGCCTGACGCCGCCGCCTTCGGCGTCAACCACATCGTCCACCCGACCAACCCCCGGCTGATGGCCGACATGATGGTCTCGGTCGACGAGAAGGTGCCTCTCATCATCACCTCACTCGGCGCCGTGCGCGACGTGGTCGAGGCGGTGCACGGCTATGGCGGCGTTGTCTTCCACGACATCGCCAACGTCCGCCACGCCCGCAAGGCGGCCGAGGCCGGCGTCGACGGCCTGATCCTCGTCGCCAATGGCGCCGGCGGCCACGCCGGGGTGGTCAATCCCTTCGCCCTGGTCGAGGAGGTGCGCGCCTTCTTCGACGGGACCATCATCCTGTCCGGCTGCCTGTCGACCGGCCGCGACGTCGCCGCCGCGACCATGCTGGGCGCCGACTTCGCCTATATGGGCACCCGTTTCATCTCGACGACGGAGTCGATGGCCCAGGGCGAGTACAAGCAGATGATCGTCGACGCCGGGGCCAGCGACATCACCTACACCCCCGCCGTGTCGGGCATTCCGGCCAATTTCCTGACGCCCTCGCTGGTCGCCAACGGCATCGATCCGAAGAGCCTGCCCGAGCACAAGCTCGACATGGGCGACGAGGCGCGGGCGTGGAAGACGGTCTGGTCCGCTGGCCAGGGCGCGGGCGGCGTGCATGATATTCTGCCTACGGAGCAACTTGTCGGCCGCCTTCGCGACGAATATGCAGAGGCCTGCGCCGTTTTCGACAAGAAGCGGTACTAGAGCGGCCCGCTTCCGGGCCCTCCGGGCCTGACAAGAAGCGACGATTGATGATCCGCACCCTGACGACGACCGCCGCCGCCACCGCCCTGCTGGCCCTCGCCTCGCCCGCCACCGCCCAGGATCCCGCGCCGCCCGCCGGCTCCTGGTCCTTCGTCGTCGGCGCCGCGACCGACAACCGCTCCAAGGGCGCCTCCAAATCGGATGGCGACCCCTTCGTCTGGGGCGCGGCAGAATGGGAGAGCGCCTCGGGCCTCGTCTACGCCGGGCCATCGTTCGAAACGATCAAGTCGTCGGGGTCGGAGCTCGAGGTCGCGCTCTCCGCCGGCGTCCGCCCGTACGTCGCCGGCTTCGACTTCGACCTGAACGTCAAGCACAAGTGGCAGGTCGACGCCGATCCCGCGGCCGACGACGACGCTTGGGAATTCACCGCCGACATGAAGCGGTCGATCGGCCCGGCCAGCGGCCGTCTGCGCGTCCAGTACTCGCCCGACAGCACCGGAGCCACCGAGGCCTGGACCTGGGTCGAGGCCCAGGCCAGCTGGGACTTCACCGACAAGCTCTACGCCTCCGCCGCCATCGGCCGGCGCGAGCAGGACAACAGCCTCAACTACACCGGCTACAACATCGGCGTCGCCTGGGCCCTGACCCGCAATCTCGAGGCTGACCTGCGCTGGCACGGCACTAACGCGGACATTCCCGGCGAACAATATGCCGATACGCTGGTCGCCGGCCTCAGTCTTGCCTTCTGACGCTCGCAATCGCGCCTTGCCGTACCTATCTTCACTGTATGACTCATAGACCCACCACCCTCGAACGCGCCTACGAACTCGCCCGCGAAGGTCGATGCCGCACCGTCAGCGACATCAAGCAGGCCCTTTCGTCCGAAGGGTTCGAACGCGTCCAGGATTCCCTGTACGGCCCGACCCTGAGCGCCGCCCTGCGCAAGCTTTGCCAGGAAAACTACATCGCCCCTGACGAGCCGGTCGCTGAACAGCCGACCGAAGACGCCGCCACCTGAGCCGCGCCCGGGGCCTTGATTTCGCCGCCGGAACCGTCCACAACTTCGTCGTCGATCTCTTTCTGCGAAACGCCACCCTCTGCTTTCGCACTGAGGTCTAGCCGCTCCTTTTAGACCCGACAGGCCTCCAGGGGCTGTTCCCTGAGGCCAACGCCAAACGGAGGTCTAATCATGGCTACCGGCACTGTGAAATGGTTCAACGGCACCAAGGGCTACGGCTTCATTCAGCCTGACGACGGCGGCAAGGACGTTTTCGTCCACATCTCGGCCGTCGAACAGGCGGGCCTGCGCGGCCTCGATGAAAACCAGAAGGTTTCCTACGAAATCGAGCGCGACAAGCGTTCGGGCAAGGAATCCGCTGGCCAGCTGAAGACCGAGGGCTGACTTCAGGCGCCGGTCTCCGGCGCATGATTTCGAACGGCGGCGGGGCCCAGGCTCCGCCGCCGTTTTGCTGGCCGGCAGGCCGCCCTTACGAAGCAGGCGCCGCCGTGGATGTCGGGTGTGGCCAGTGGCCGCAACCATGATCCATCGGCCACCCGCCCTCGTCTTTGTCCCTGAGCCGTATTGACGGCCGCTCAGGAGAGACACCCATGACCCTCACCCCCCAACGCACCCTTCTCGCCGCCGGCGTCGCCGCCTGCGCCATCCTCGCCGCCGCCTGCTCCGCCGCCGAAACCCCGGCCGCCGAAACCACCGAGGCGGCCCCCGCCCCGGCCCAGGAAGCCGTCATGGTCGGCGGCGCCGAGATGCTGCCCGATCGCACCATCGTCCAGAACGCCGCGGACTCGGCCGACCACACCACCCTGGTCGCCGCCGTGACCGCCGCCCGCCTCGTCGAGACCCTGTCCGGCCCGGGCCCGTTCACCGTCTTCGCCCCGACCAACGCCGCCTTCGCCAAACTGCCGGCCGGCACGGTCGAAGGCCTGGTCGAGCCCGCCAGCAAGGACGCCTTGACGAAAATCCTGACCTATCATGTGGTCGCCGGCCGGGTCACCGCCGCCCAGCTGATCGAGCAGATCAACGCCGGCGGCGGCAGCGCCGCCCTGACCACCGTCGAGGGCGGAACCCTGACCGCCTCCCTGCGCGGCGATTCCGTCATCCTGACCGACGAGACCGGCGGCGTCGCCACCGTCACCCAGGCCGATGTGCTGCAGTCGAATGGCGTGGTCCATGTGACCGACACCGTCTCGATGCCCAACTAGGGACGACAGGCCGGGCCGCTTCCTCGCGAGGCGGCCCGGCGCTTTCCTGCCGCTTGCCCCTTGCTATTGCCCGGGAAAGGGCCCAGTTAAGGTCTCGTCGATCTCTTGCGAAACGCTGCTGCCCTTTGCATCGCGCACCGAGGTCCAAAGCCGATCCATTCAGACCCGACAGGCCGATCCGGAACCTCTTCCGGCGGTCAACTGCTAGCGGAGGTCCTGAAAATGGCTACCGGCACTGTGAAATGGTACAACTCCACCAAGGGCTATGGTTTCATCGCCCCCGATGATGGCGGCAAGGACGTTTTCGTCCACGCTTCGGCCGTCGAAGTTTCGGACCTGGGTTCGCTCAACGAGAACCAGAAGGTCTCCTACGAGATCGAGCGCGACTCGCGTTCGGGCAAGGAATCGGCCGGTCGCCTGAAGGCCGCCGAATAGTTTCCGACACGCGACCCTGCTGGACCTGAGTCCAGCTGACGGAAGGGCCGGCCGCCGAACGGGCGCCGGCCCGACTGTTTTTCATCTCCAGGAGAACGCGATGACCCCGCTGGCCGAAAAGCTCCCGACCATGAGCGACGCCGACCTCAAGGCCCTGCGCGCCAACGCCGCCCGCCTGTCGGACTCCGGCTCCGCGGTCCAGATGAACAGCGCCGCCGAAATCCTGCCGCTGATCGACGCCGAATTCGAACGCCGCGCCGCCGCGCCCTCGACCACGGTCAAGAAGCCCCGCGCGCCGGCCAAGAAGAAGGTCGTGCCCGCCTCCGGCCACCAGACCGCCCTGCCCTCCAAGGCGGCCTGACCCCTTCCGTCGTCCGCTCCTCCCTGCGATGATCGCGATTGCCGCGACGCCTCGCGGACTCGGAGGCGGCAAACATGATCCTGACGACGACATTGGCCGCTCTGGCCACGCTCGTGTTGACCGACCCTGACCCGCTCGCACCGGGTCGCAAGGGAGAGGTGCAGTGCCACGAGCCCGACGTTGAACTGAAGACGTGCGAATCCATCGGCTCCTATCGGTTCGAACCGGACGGTCGGATCGTGAGCAAGGCCGAGCTCGTCATCAACGATGGTGTGCGGATATCGGTTATCGCCGAGAGCGAGGTCTATGTTCGGAATGGCGCCGAATGCTCGTCAGACCCGCTGGCTCCCGATCAGGTTCTTTCCATCGAGATCGACGGCCAGGCCTTGTCAGGCGAAGAACTGGGCACGGTTAGCGAGGAACTGGTGACCGCGCTGAACGAGGCGCTCGGCGATGGCGAGTTCTGCTCGACCTACCATCCGAAGCCCGACGGGTCGATGGTGGTGCTCTCGACCGTGGCGGGCCAGCCGCGTCCGGACCTCACCTCGACCGCGCGTTGGGTTAGCCGTGAAGACGGTTGGCGGCTTCGGCCCTGATCACCCCAGGGCCTGATCCAGATCCGCGATCAGATCCTCGACCTCTTCCACCCCCACCGACAGCCGGATCAGGCTGTCCGTCACCCCGCCCGCCTCGCGCAGCTCTTTCGGCACCGAGGCGTGGGTCATGATCGCCGGGTGGTTGACCAGGCTCTCCACCCCGCCCAGCGACTCCGCCAGGGTGAAGACCTGAACCCGCTCCAGCACCTGTTTGGTCCGCGCCAGATCGCCGTCGATGATGGCCGTGACCATGCCGCCGAAACGGCCGTTCATCTGCCGCGCCGCCAGATCGTGCTGCGGATGGCTGATCAGCCCCGGATAGATCACCTGCGCGATCCCCGCCCGCTCCTCCAGCCAGCGCGCCACGGCCAGGGCGTTCTCATTGTGCGCCTTCATCCGAAGCCCCAGCGTCTTCAGCCCGCGGTTGGCGAGGAAGGCGTCGAACGGGCCCATCACCCCGCCGACCGAGTTCTGCAGAAACTTGATCTCCTTCGCCAGCTCCGGGTCCGCCGTCACCAGCGCGCCGCCGATGATGTCGGAGTGGCCGTTCAGATATTTGGTCGCCGAATGCATCACCACATCCGCCCCGAGGGCCAGCGGCTGCTGGCTCCACGGCGTGGCGAAGGTGTTGTCGACCACCAGCAGCAGACCATGCGCCCTGGCGATCTTCGACAGCGCCGCGATGTCCGCCAGCTTCATCAGCGGATTGGTCGGCGTCTCGACCCACAGCATCTTCGTCTTCGGCGTGATCGCCGCCTCGACCGCCGGGGGATCGCTCAGATCGACATAGGCGAAATCCAGCCCCATCGACCGCCGCCGGACCCGCTCGAACAGCCGCCAGCTGCCCCCATACAGGTCGTCGCCGGTGACGATGTGCGAGCCCGCATCCAGCAGCTCCAGCGCTGTCGAGGTCGCCGCCATGCCGCTGGCGAAGCCGAAGCCATGCGCGCCGCCCTCCAGGTCGGCCAGACAGGCCTCGAACGCCTCGCGCGTCGGGTTCTTGCCCCGGGCATACTCATAGCCCTTGTTCACGCCCGGGCTCTCCTGGGCGTAGGTCGAGGTGGCGTAGATCGGCGTCATCACCGCGCCGGTAGTCGGGTCAGGACGCTGTCCCGCATGGATGGCGCGGGTCGAGAACCCCTGGGCGTTCCTGATCGGGGGGGCCATGGTCAGGAGGTAGGCGCCAGCCGAAGGTCAAAATAGGCGCGGGTTTTCTCGAACACGGCATCCCAGGTCGCCGGCTCGAACTCGGGCAGGGTCGCCGGCACCGATTCGACGGTCACGTCGATATCGCGTTCCCGCAACGTGACCGCCAATTGTTCGGCCGCGTGAAGCGGGGCGGCCGGGTTGCGATCGCCAGCGATCAGCAGCAGCGGCGGGCTTCCACGGCCACGCTCGGCGCGCGCGCCGGCGCTCACGACCACGACGGCCCGGGCCGCGATGCCGTTCATGGCGTTGGCCAGGGCCAGACTGCCGCCGCGCCCATGCCCCCAGACGCCGATCCGGTTGGCGTCCACGCCTTCGATGCCGGCCAGCTTGACGATGGACTCGTCGATGGCCTGCAGCCACTTGTCCCGCATCATCGGGTCGTTGACAGCCCGCGGATTGACCGCGTCGTAATAGCTGGGCGCGATCACCGTATACCCACAGGTCACCAGCCGGCGGATTTGCGTCGAATAGCGTTCGATGTCGCGCTGGATGCCTTCGCGGTCATGCAGGATGACGATGCCGGCGCCGTTGGGGCGCGCGGGCCGGTAGAGCAGCCCCTGAAGCTCGCGTCCGCGAGAGGTGACCGTGGTCCGCTCGACGGTGCCCGTCGGGGTCGCCGTGGGCGACATGCAGTCCGCGGCGTCCTGCGCCATTGCGGTCATCGGGGCGGCCGTAAGCGCGGCGGCGATCAGGAGACTCCGGGCGAGGCGCATTTTATCGATTCAGACTCAGATGATTGATGAGATCGGAGCGCGTTATAAGCCCCACGAATTGCTCGCCGTCCAGCACGATGGCGACACGATCGCGGTCGAAAAGCGGGATCAGCGCCTCAAGCGGCTCCGCTACCTGCACCGTATCCAGATCGCGCGTCATGACCGACCTGACCAGGGCGCGGAATCGCGCCTCACGGGTGATGTCGTCGGTGTGCATCGCCTGCACGATGTCGCTTTCGTCCACGATTCCGACCAAGCGGCCGTCATCGATAACCGGAAGTTGGGACACGTCCGCGCCCTTCATCCGCTTGAAGGCAGTATCGAGGGTGTCTTCGGGGCCGATGACTACGATGTCCCCCGCGTCATATTTGCGGCTGATCAGATCGGACAGGTCACCGTGCAACTCCCGCTCGCCCAGTCCCTGATCGGCCAGCCAGGCGTCGTTGTAGACCTTGGACAGGTATTTGGCCCCGGTGTCGCAGACGAAGGTCACGACCCGCTTGGGCTCCGTCTGTTCGCGGCACCAGCGCAGGGCGGCGGCGATCAACGTGCCGGAGGACGACCCGGCCAGCACGCCCTCCTTCAGCAGCAGATTGCGCACTGTGGCGATCGCCTCGGCGTCGGGGATGGAGTAGGCGACGTCGATCAGGCTCATATCAGCCGTGTCCGGCACGAAATTCTGCCCGATGCCCTCTACGGTATAGCTGCCCTCTGGCCCCGGGACACCGTCGTTGACGATGCCGGCCAGGGTCGAGCCAACCGGATCGGCGAGGATGATTTTGGCGTCCGAGCCGACGCTCTTCAGAAACCGGCCGATGCCGGTGATGGTCCCACCCGAGCCGATGCCGGCGACGAATGCGTCGAGCTTGTGGTCCATCTGCTCCCAGATCTCGGGACCGGTGGTCTCGAAATGGGCGAGGGAGTTGGCGTCGTTGGCGAACTGGTTGACGTAGAAGCCGCCCGGGATCTGCTGCGCCAGCCGCTCGGCCATGTCGGTGTAGTACTCGGGATGGCCGTGCGGCACGTCCGAGCGGGTCAGGCGGACATCCGCGCCCATGGCCCTGAGGTGCTGGATCTTTTCCTTGGACATCTTGTCCGGGATGACCAGCAGCACCTTGTACCCCTTGGCCTGACCCACCAGCGTCAGCGCCAGACCGGTGTTGCCGGCCGTCGCTTCGACGATGGTCCCGCCCGGCTTCAGAAACCCCTCCTGCTCCGCCGCCGCGATCATCGACAGGGCGATGCGGTCCTTGATCGAGCCGCCGGGGTTCTGCGATTCCAGCTTCAGAAACAGGCGGCATGGGCCGGCGTCGATCTTCGTCACCTCGACCATCGGGCTCCGGCCGATCAATTCCAGCAGCGAGGCGGTCGGAGCGGACAGCACCGGCGTGGGGGCGAGGGACATTCAGAAAACTCCGTGGGCATCGCAGGCCCGGAAGCTGGTCGTCCCGACGTCCAAGGTCAAGGCGAGGTCGGCGTCCGGAACCAATCGATCGCCCTCGCGATGCTCCTGTGAGGAGGATTGCGCATGAGCGGCGCCGGCCTGTCCGAAAACGGATTCCTGATCGAATGGGCCCGGCACGCGGCCACGGTTCTTGAGATCTTCGGGGTCGTCGTCATCCTGCTGGCGGTGGCGATCTCGGCGGTCGCCTACGTCCGGACGGGCGTCAGCGCGGGCGACTGGTCTAAAGCCTATGGCGGCGCGCGCGCCAATCTCGGTCGCGGCATCCTGCTCGGCCTCGAGCTGCTGGTCGGCGCCGACATCATCGCCACCGTCACCGCGCCCCTGACGTTCGAAAGCGTGGCGATGCTGGGCGGGGTCGTGCTGATCCGCACCTTCCTCAGTTTCGCGCTGGAAACCGAGATCGAGGGCCGCTGGCCCTGGCGACGTTACACCCCCGAACGCAGCGCGCCCGACCGACCGCCGCCCCGCCGCGAAGAGGACAGGGCGGGCGACCAGCCCGCCGCCTGAACCTGACAACCTTCACCGCTTCTCCCGCGCGCCGTGTCCTTTGAAGCCGACGCGCGTTATCTAGGACCTTGATGACAAAATCCCCCAAACGCCCGCCCGCCGGCCTCCCCGACAAGGACACCCTTCTCGCCTTCCTGCGCGAGGCCGGATCGGCAGAGAAGACCGACATCGCCCGCCATTTCGGCCTCAAGGGCGGCGACCGCCGCGCCCTGCGCGAAATGATCCGCGAGCTCGAGGCCGAAGGAAAACTCGGCAAGCGCGGCCGAAAGGGCTTTTCCGAAGCCGGCGCCCTGCCCCCGGTCGGCGTCGCCGACGTCATCGAGCGCGACGTCGACGGCGAATTCTACGTCCGCCTCGTCGAGGCTTCGGGCGATGCGCCGCGCGCCATCCTCGTCCCCGACAACTCCGGCAAGACCGGCGCCGCGCCCGGCCTCGGCGCTCGCGTCCTGGCCAAATTCTCGCACGGTGAGAACGGCTGGGAAGCCCGCGTCATCAAGGTGCTCGACACCGATACGAACCGTGTCCTCGGCGTCATCCGCAAGTCTAACAAGGAAGTCCGGGTCGAGCCCGTCGACCGCCGCTCGAAAGACGTCTTGCTGGTCCCGCACGCCCAGGCCGAAGGCCTGCGCGACGGCGACCTCGTGCTCGCCGCCATCGAAAAGGGCGAGCAGCGCTACGGCCCCAAACGTGGCAAGATCCTCGAGACCATCGGCCGCGAGGACGATCCCCGCGCCGCCTCCCTGATCGCCATCGCCGCCCACAATGTGCCGATGGGCTTCTCCGATGCCGTCCTCAAGGAAGCCGAGGACCAGGCCCTGCCGACGCTCAAGGGCCGCGAGGACCTGCGCGAACTGCCGCTGATCACCATCGACCCCGCCGACGCCCGCGACCACGACGACGCCGTCTTCGCCCAGCGTGACGAGGATCCGAAGAACGAGGGCGGCTGGATCGTCTGGGTCGCCATCGCCGACGTCGCCGCCTACGTCCGCCCCGGCACGACCCTCGACCGCGAGGCGCGCGAGAAGGGCAATTCGACCTACTTCCCCGACCGCGTCGAGCCGATGCTGCCCGAGGTTCTGTCCAACGGCCTGTGCAGCCTCAAGCACGGCGAGAACCGCGCCTGCCTCGCCGTCCGCATGGTGTTCGACAAGGACGGACGGAAAACGGGACATAAGTTCCTGCGCGGCCTGATGCGCTCCCACGCCAGCCTCAGCTACGAACAGGCCCAGGCGGCCATCGACGGCGTCGAGAACGGCGGCGGGACCGACGACGTCACCGGTCCGATCATGGAGCTGATCCTCTATCCGCTGTGGAACGCCTACCGCGCCATGCTGAAGGGCCGCACCAAGCGCAGCCCGCTGGCCATCGAGAGCCCCGAGCGCAAGGTGCTGATGGACCCCGGCGGCGGCATCGGCTCGATCGTCCCGCGCAAGTCGCTGGAGGCGCACCGCCTGATCGAGGAGATGATGATCCAGGCCAATGTCTGCGCCGCCGAGACGCTGGAGCAGAAGAAGACGCCCCTGCTGTACCGCGTCCACGACGCCCCCAGCCAGGAGAAGCTGTTCAACCTCGGCGACTTCCTCGGCACCATCGGCAAGCCGTGGAACAAGGGCGAACCGGCGACCACCAAACGGTTCAACAAGCTGCTAGACGAGACCCGCGACGGCGAATACGCCGAGGTCGTCAACGAGGTCGTCCTGCGCACCCAGATGCAGGCCATCTACAGCCCCGAGAACGTCGGCCATTTCGGCCTCAACCTCGACCGCTACGCCCACTTCACCTCGCCGATCCGGCGCTATTCCGACCTGATCGTCCACCGCGGCCTGATCCGGGGACTGGGTCTCGGCAAGGACGGCCTGACCGACCGCGAGATCGCCGAACTGCCGGCCATAGCCGAACAGGTCACCATGACCGAGCGCCGCTCCATGGCCGCCGAGCGCGCCGCCATGGACCGCTACATGGCCTCCTTCCTCGCCGAGCGGGTCGGCGCGACCTTCACCGGCCGCATCACCGGCGTCACCCGCTTCGGCCTGTTCATCCGGCTGGATGAGACCGGCGCCGACGGCCTCGTGCCCGTCTCCACCCTCGGCGGCGAATATTTCCAGCACGACGACCGCACCCACGCCCTCGTCGGCGAGCGCAGCGGCCAGCGCTGGACCCTCGGCCGCACGGTCGAGGTCAAGCTGGTCGAGGCCACCCCGATCACTGGCGGCCTCGTGTTCGAGATGCTGTCCGATCCCGCCCCGCGCGACCCCAACGCCCCCGCCCCTCGCCTCGGCTCCCGCGGCCGCGGTCCCGGCGGCGGCGACTTCCCCAAGCGCGGCGCCAACCGCCCCGGCGGCCCCAAGCCCCCGCGCGGCGGCAAACCCTCCGGCGGCCTCAAGGGGGTCCGCAAGGGCAAGCGGCGGTGACCCACCCGTTCGACGCGGCGCAGGACCTCGCCGACGCGCCCCACACCGGCGGCCGGCAGCGGCCGAAGGACGCCGCCACCCTGATCCTCACGCGGGTCCGCAACGGCGCCCCCGAGGTGCTGATGGGTCGCCGCGCCCCCGGCCACGTCTTCATGGCCGCCAAATGGGTCTTCCCCGGCGGCCGGGTCGAGCGCGCCGACCATGCCGCCGCCTGCGCCACCGACCTGCCGCCGGCCGACGCCGGCCGCCTCGCCCGCGAGATGACGCCGCGCCGCGCCCGCGCCCTCGCCCTCGCCGCCGTGCGCGAAACCTATGAGGAGACCGGCCTGCTGCTGGCCGAGCCGGCCCCGCCCGCCTCCGTCGCCGGTCCGTGGCGCGAGTTCCGCGCCGCCGGCGCCCTGCCCGATCTGGCGGCCCTGCGCTACATCGCCCGCGCCGTCACCCCGCCCGGCCGCAGCCGCCGCTTTGACGCCCGCTTCTTCATGGCCGACGCCTCGGCCCTGCTGCACCCCGAGCCAACCGCCGGCTCCGGCGAGCTGGACGAGATCGCCTGGCTGCCGCTCAAGGACGCCCCCGCCCTCGACCTGCCCGCCATCACCCGCTTCGTTCTGGGCGAGGCGGCGCACCGGCTGAGCGACCCCGACCGCCCCCTGCCCTTCGTCCGCATGGTGCGCGGCGCCCATGTGATCGCCCACACCGACTGAGCGCATCGTCCCGGTTGACTTCCCGACGCGCCTGAGTATGTTCCGCGCCTCTTGTTTTCAGCGGCTTTCGCCGTCGCAAAGGTAATTCCGATGGCCAAGCCGGCTTCCATCAAGATCCGCCTGAACTCCACCGCCGACACGGGTTTCTTCTACGTCACCAAGAAGAACGCCCGCACCATGACCGAGAAGATGGTCGTCAAGAAATACGACCCGGTCGTGCGCAAGCACGTCGAGTTCAAGGAAGGCAAGATCAAGTAAGGGTTCACCCCTGCCGGAATTTCGAACGCCCGGTCGCAAGGCCGGGCGTTTTTCGTTGTCCGGCGTGCTAGTCTGCGGAATGACCGCTCCCGACGACGACGCCCCGCAGGAAACCCCGATCCAGCGGGCCCTCCGCCTCAAGCAGGCGATCATCGACGCCCGCCCCAAGCCGCCGCGCGGCGGCCGCTTCCAGCGCGAACAGGCCGCCAGCATCGCCACCGGCAAGTCCAGGCCCTGGATGAGTCGCTAGAGCCCTAGGCGGCCGCCCGGGCGATGACCTGGTTTCGGCCATGCGCCTTGGCCTCATAGACCCCTTCGTCGGCCCGCTTCAGCAAGGCCTCCGGCGTGTCTCCGGCGACGCTGGCGGCGACGCCGATCGAGACGGTGATGGTCAGCCCCTCGGCCCCGCCCATGATCGGGAAGGGCTGGTTCTCGATATCGCGCCGGATGCGGTCGGCGACCCGCGCCGCGTCGTCCAGGCTCGCCCCCGGCATCACCACCACGAACTCCTCGCCGCCCAGCCGGCACGGCAGGTCGATGGCCCGCACATTGGTCGCCAGCCGCACCGCGAACTCGCGCAGCACCTCGTCGCCGGCGTCGTGGCCGAAGCTGTCGTTGACCACCTTGAAGTGGTCGATGTCCATGACCAGCACCGCGACCGGATCGCCGCCCTGGCCGGAGCGGCTCACCATGCCCTGCAGCTGACCGGCCATGTAGCGCCGGTTGTGCAGCCCGGTGAGCGCGTCGGTGACCGCCATTTCGAGGCTGTAATCCAGCTTCTCCTTGAGGAAGTCGGCGTAGCGCTTGCGCTTGATCTGGGTCCGCGCCCGCGCCATCAGCTCCTCGGGATCGACCGGGCGCGGCAGGATGTCGTTGACGCCCAGCTCCAGCGCCTTGAGCAGGCGCGGCCGATCGGCGGGGTCCACCACGGCCAGGATCGGCGTCCGCCGCGAGGCCTCGCTGGACCGCACCTGGGCGACGAAACGCAGGCCGTCGAAGCCGGCGCTGGCGACATTGACGATCATCAGATCGACCGGCCCGCGCGCCGCGATCAGCGCCGCCGCCGGATCGGCCTCGACCACCGGCCGGTGTTCGGCGGCCAGATGGGTCATCATCTTGCCGGTCTGCAATTCGTTGTCGTCGACGATCAGCACCCGGCCGCCCGAGCCGCGCAGCCGTCCGGCCCCGTCCGTGTCGACACCCAGCTTGCGCCCGCTCTCCTCGCGCTCGCGCAGCTCGTCCATCACCGCCTTCAGCCGCACCAGCGACTTGACCCGGGCGAACAGGATGACGTCGTCGATCGGCTTGGTGACGAAGTCGTCGGCGCCGACGCCCAGTCCCTTGATCTTGTCCTCGCGGCCGTCCAGCGCGGTGACCAGCACCACCGGAATATGCCGCGTGACCGGATCGGCCTTCAGCCGGCGGCAGGTCTCGAACCCGTCCATCCCGGGCATCATCACGTCCAGCAGGATGATGTCGGGCCGTTCGGCCGCGGCGATCTCCAGCGCGCTGGCGCCGTCCATCGCCGTCAGCACCTCGTAATATTCGATCGTCAGCTTGGCCTCGAGCAGCCGCACATTGGCTTCGAGGTCGTCGACGACAAGGATGCGCGCGGTCATGGGACGAGCGCCTCCGCCGGCGCCAGATGCTTGCGCACCACCTCGAGGAAATGCATCACCGAGATCGGCTTGGAGATATAGGCCTCGCAGCCGCCCTGGCGGATCCGCTCCTCATCGCCCTTCATGGCGAAGGCGGTCACCGCGATCACGGGAATGTGGCTCAGCTCCTCGTCGTCCTTCAGCCACTTGGTCACTTCCAGGCCGCTGATCTCGGGCAGCTGGATGTCCATCAGGATCAGGTCGGGCCGGTGCTGGCGCGCCAGGGCGAGCGCCTGCAACCCTTCGCGGGTCTGCAGGGTGTGATACCCTTGGGAATCGAGCAGATCATGAAAAAGCTTCATGTTCAGCTCGTTATCCTCGACGATGAGGACCGTCTTCGACATCATCACCCGGCCTGTTCCGCTTCCTGTGAAGCGCCGTTGCGCAGAGGCCTGTTCGCCTTCTTGAGCGCACTCTGCGCACCGTCTCTTAAGTTGGCGTGAAGCGGCTCCCCCGACCCTTCTCCCCTTGGGGGAGAAGGTGCCCCGGAGGGGCGGATGAGGGGTAGGCCCGCTCCGGGCTCGCCGCGGGCTAGTTTCTCGTCACACATCCCCCTCATCCGGCCCTCCGGGCCACCTTCTCCCCCGGAGGAGAGAAGGACCGCGCGTCGCCAACCTCCCTCGGCGCCGCGCCCGAAATGACGGATAATCCCCCGTCATGACCCCGGCCCGACCGTGAAATCCATCTGCCGCGACTGCCTGCACACCGCCGACACCCCGGTCGAGCGCTGCCCGGCCTGCGACTCGCGCCGCATCGTCCGCCACGACGAGCTGGCTGCGCTCGCCATCGCCCACCTCGACTGCGACGCCTTCTACGCCTCCGTCGAAAAGCGCGACCGCCCCGAGCTGCGCGACAAGCCCGTCATCGTCGGCGGCGGCAAGCGTGGCGTCGTCTCGACCTGCTGCTACATCGCGCGCCAGTACGGCGTTCATTCGGCCATGCCGATGTTCAAGGCGCTCAAGGCCTGCCCCGAGGCCGTCGTCATCAAGCCCGACTTCAGCAAATACGTCGCCGCCAGCGAGGCCATCTTCAGCGCCGTGCGCGAGCTGACTCCGCTGGTCCAGACCCTGTCGCTGGACGAGGCCTGGATCGACCTGTCGGGCACCGAACGGCTCAACGGCGGCCCGCCGGCCTTCCAGCTGGTCCGGCTGCAGAAACGGATCGAGGACGAGACCGGCCTGACCGTTTCCATCGGCCTGGCGCCCAACCGCTTCCTCGCCAAGGTCGCGTCCGAACTCGACAAGCCGCGCGGCTTCTCCGTCCTCGGCTCGGACGCGCAGGCGCTGCTCGCGCCGAAACCGGTCGCCATCCTGCCCGGCGTCGGCCCCGTCTTCCGCAAGACGCTGCAAAGCGACGGCTACGCCACCGTCGGCGACCTCGCCGCCGCCGACGTCCGCGATCTGGTCAGACGCTATGGCGAGACCGGCCTGCGCCTGCACGACCTCGCCCACGGCCGCGACGCCCGCGCCGTCCGGCCCGAGCACGAGCGCAAGGGCATGAGCGCCGAGACCACCTTCAACGAGGATCTGACCGCCGCCGCCGACCTCGAGGCCGAGCTCTGGCCGCTGTGCGAAAAACTGGCCGCCAAGGCCCGCCGCGACGGCGTCGCCAGCCGCGTCATCGTGCTGAAACTGCGCCGGACCGACTTCAGGATCGTCACCCGCCGCGTCAGCCTCGCCGAGCCGGTCCAGACCGCCCGCGCCCTGTTCGCCGCCGGCCGCGCCCTGATGGCCCCCGAACTGGGCCGCCCCTACCGCCTGATCGGCATCGGCATGGGCGAGGTCCACGACGCCGTCGAATTCCCTTCGGCCCTGTTCGACTCCCCCGAGGCCCGCGTCCTCAAGACCGAAACCGCGATCGACCGGCTGCGCGCCAAATTCGGCGCCGGGGCCGTGGTGGCGGGGCGGGCGTTGAAGGGGTGATGACGTTCACCTCCCCATCGGCGAAGGCCGATGGGGAGGACAGATCGCGAAGCGATCAGGAGGGGGCGGCTCCGTCAGATGGGGGTTCGCGCCAGACTCCCTGACCGCCGGCGCCGCCCCCACCTGATCGTCGCTGACGCGCCGATCTGTCCTCCCCATTCGCCTTCGCGAATGGGGAGGTGAGGCCATGACGCTGTGCTTACAATCCGCGAAATTATAGTCGGGTTATCAAAATATTAGACAGCCTATTCAACGCACTAGCCTTTTCTCAAACCGTTTTGTCTGTACTAGGGCCGGCCTCCCTTACAATGCCTCCCATCCCGTCGAACGGGGAGGGCGTCGGATCCACGTTCCTCGATGGCGGCGGGCTGTGGTCGAGCGATGAAGCCCGGGCGACGGAGAGTCCGGGGGTCCTCGAGGGCAGGGATGGATCCTGCCCGCTTGCTCGCCGCGCGGCTTGAGGATCGGGCCGATGCCGCTACATGCGGTCACGTCCGACCCATGACGGTGTCAGCAATGGCCTGTCATGTTCCGGTAAGGCCTCAATCGGGCCGCCAGCCGGAGGGTCGTGTGGAAAACGACTGCGCGGGGCGCCCAGCTTCGTCGAAACGGTAAAACCACATGCACCGGGCGAGGCCCGGCCGCCCCGCTCTCTCCCCAACCGCTTAACCCGGAGCGGCGAAGACTCATGCCCGAACCCCATGACGCGGCGGCGCGAGCGCGCTAAACCGCCGCGAACCTTTCAGGAGTCCCCCCATGACCGTCGCCGCCCGCCTCGCCGAACTCGGCATCCAGCTGCCCGAACCGGCCAGGGCCGTGGCCAACTATGTGCCGTACGTCCAGACTGGCGCCCTGCTCCACATCTCCGGCCAGTTGTCGAACGACGCCTCGGGCGGGATCAAGGGCACGGTCGGCGCCGACGTCTCGCCGGAACAGGCGAAGGACGCCGCCCGGCTGTGCGGGATCAATCTGCTGGCCCAGATCTCGGCCGCCCTCGACGGCGATCTGGAGCGCGTCGTCCGCGTCGTCAAACTGGGCGGCTTCGTCCAGGCCGCCGGCGATTTCGAAGCCATCCCCGCCGTCATCAACGGCTGCTCCGACCTGATGGTCGAGGTCTTCGCCGAGAAGGGCCGCCACGCCCGCTCCGCCGTCGGCGTCTACCGCCTGCCCCTCGGCTTCGCCGTCGAGGTGGACGCCATCGTCGAGGTGCGGTGAAGGCCGAGTTTGAGTTCCTTCCCCCCTCGCGGGGGAAGGTGGCTCGCGGAGCGAGACAGACAGGGGGGCTGGCCGCCTCACCCTCATCGTCTGCCGGTTTGCGAGCGGAACAAGCCCCCCCATCCGTGCGGCTTCGCCGCCCACCTTCCCCCGCGAGGGGGGAAGGACACAGTCATGCCAACTGACTTCACCCTCCACGTTCACGATCGGGTCGCCGACATCGGCCGCGAGGCCTGGGACGCCTGCGCGTCTCCCGCCGGCGATCCGTTCGTCTCGTTCGACTTCCTCGACGCCTGCGAAGCCTCCGGCAGCGCCGTCCCGGCCCAGGGCTGGGCAGGCCGCCACCTGTCGCTTCGGGACGAGGCCGGCCGCGTCCTCGGCGTCATGCCCCTCTGGCTCAAGGGCCACAGCCAGGGCGAATACGTCTTCGACCACAGCTGGGCCGACGCCTATGAGCGCGCCGGCGGCCGCTACTATCCCAAGCTTCTGGCCGCCGTACCCTTCACCCCGGTCACCGGCCCGCGCTTCCTCGCCCACCCCGACGCCGACGCGGCCATCGTCCGCCAAGCCCTGCTGCAGGGCGCCCTCGCCCTGACCGAGCGGCTCGGCGTCTCCTCCCTGCACGTCAACTTCCCGACCCGTCCCGAATGGGCCGCCATGGGCGAGAGCGGCCTGCTGCAGCGGCAGGACATGCAGTACGTCTGGCGCAACGCCGGCTATCAAACCTTCGACGACTTCCTCGCCGCCCTGTCCTCGAACCGGCGCAAGAGCATCCGCCGCGAACGCCGCGAAGCCTGCGCCGGCCTCGACATCCGCATCCTCACCGGCGCCGACATCACCGAGGCTCACTGGGACGCCTTCTTCGCCTTCTACATGGACACCGGCGAACGGAAGTGGGGCCGGCCCTATCTGACGCGCGACTTCTTCAGCCGCCTCGGCGCGACCATGGCCGACCGCATCGCCCTCGTCATGGCCTTCCGCGACGAAACGCCCATCGCCGGCGCCCTGAACCTGATCGGCCGCGACGCCCTCTACGGTCGCCAGTGGGGCGCGCTGGAGGAGGTCCCCTTCCTCCATTTCGAGCTCTGCTACTACCGGGCCATCGACTTCGCCATCGCCCACGGCCTCGCCCGCGTCGAGGCCGGGGCCCAGGGCGAGCACAAGATCGCCCGCGGCTACCTCCCCTCGCCGGTCTATTCCGCCCACTTCATCGCCGACCCGGCCCTGCGCGCGCCGGTCGCCGACTATCTGGCGCGCGAACGCCCCGCCGTCGACGCCGAGATCGGCGCCCTCGCCGAAGAGCTGTCGCCCTTCCGCAAGGATATCCGGTGACTCAGGCCCGCTTGTCGCCGATGAACCAGCCGGCGATCCAGCTGACCACGCCGGTGACGATGGCCGCGCCGATGCCGGCCCACAGGCCGTCGACCACGAAACCGTCCAGCAGCACCGCCACCAGACCGATGACCGCCGCGTTCACCACCAGCAGGAACAGGCCGAAGGTGATCACCGTCAGCGGGAAGGTCAGGATCGTCAGGATGGGCCGCACGATGATGTTGGCGATCCCCAGCAGGATCGCCGCCAGCAGCAGGGTCGTTGTATCGTTGAACCCGACCCCGGGCACGACCTGCGCCGCCAGCCACAGGGCCAGGCAGGTGACGAGAAACTGGACGATGAAACGCAGCATGGGCGACTCCCTTTGGACCTTGACCATAACACCGCAAATCCGCCGGGGCTCCCCCGTCCTGCGCGGCCTTGCCAGCCTGTCCCGTCAGCCCCGGAGCGCCACATGACCCTTCACGCCCCCTACGACCCCGACAACATCTTCGGCAAGGTCCTGCGCGGCGAGATCCCGGCGGTGAAGGTGTGGGAGGACGACAATGTCCTCGCCTTCATGGACGTCTTCCCCCAGTCCGAGGGTCATGTGCTGGTCATCTCGAAGACCTCGACCGCCCGCACCCTGCTGGAGATGGAGCCCAAGGCCCTCGGGCGGCTGATCGGCGCGACCCAGCGCACGGCCCGCGCCGTGGTCAAGGCGCTGGAACCCGAGGGCTTCCAGATCATGCAGTTCAACGGCGAGGCCGGCGGCCAGACCGTCTTCCACCTGCATTTCCATATCATCCCGCGTTGGGCCGACCGTTCGTTGAAGGGCCACGGCCACGCCCCTATGGCGGATACGGAGACGCTGCGCGCCCTCGCGGACCGCATCGCCGCCGCGCTCGATTGACCGCGGCCCGCCCCACCAGCATAAGGACCGCCGTCACCACGGAGGCCGGCTTAGCTCAGTTGGTAGAGCGCCAGTTTTGTAAACTGGATGTCGCGGGTTCGATTCCTGCAGCCGGCACCAGTCTCGCCTCAGCCGCCGCCCAGCGCGACCGCGATCCGGTAGGTCAGGAAGGCCGCCAGATAGGCCAGGCTGAACATGTAGACGATCATGATCCACATCCACTTCCACGAGTTGGTCTCGCGCTTGACCACCCCGAGCGTCGGAAGGCACTGCGGCGCGAAGACGTACCAGGCGAGGAAGGCGAGGCCGGTGGCCAGCGACCACTGCCCCGCCAGCGTCGTCGCCAGCACGGCCGTGGCGGTCTCGGGGTCGGCCACGGCGTAGACGGTGCCGAGCGCGGCCACCGCCACCTCCCGCGCCGCCATGCCGGGGATCAGGGCGATGACCATCTGCCAGTTGAATCCAATGGGCGCGAAGATCGGCGCCAGCGCCTTGCCCATCATGCCGGCGAACGAATAGTCGATCGCGGGCAGGGTCGCGCCCTCGGGTGGATAGGGGAAGGTCGACAGCGCCCAGATCAGCACCATCAACGGCAGGATGATCCGCCCCGCCCGCATCAGGAATATCCGCGCCCGAAGCCACAGATTGTACAGCACGCTGCGCAGATCGGGCGTCTTGTAGGCCGGCAACTCCATCATGAAGGGCTCGACCGCCCCGCGCCAGAAGATGCGGCGGATCACGAACGACACCACCAGGGCGCTGACGATGCCCGCGCCATACAGGCCGAACATCACCAGCCCCTGCAGATTGGCGAAGCCCCACACGGTCTCGTTCGGAATGAAGGCGGCGATGATCAGGGTATAGACCGGGATCCGCGCCGAGCAGGTCATCAGCGGCGCCACCATGATGGTGGTCAGTCGGTCGCGCTTGGAATCGATCACCCGGGCGGCCATGACCCCCGGAATGGCGCAGGCGAAACTGGACAGCAGGGGAATGAAGGCGCGGCCATGCAGCCCCGCCCCGCCCATGATCCGGTCCATCAGGAAGGCCGCCCGGGCCATGTAGCCGAAGTCCTCGAGCAGGATGATGAACAGGAACAGGATCAGGATCTGCGGCAGGAACACCAGCACGCTGCCGACGCCGGAGATCAGACCGTCGACGATCAGGCTCTGCCAGATGCCGTCGGGCACGAAGGCCGCCACCCAGCCGCCCAGCACGCCCAGACCGGCCTCGATGCCGTCCATCAGCGGCGTCGCCCAGGTGAACACCGCTTGGAACATCACGAACAGCAGGGCCAGCAGGATGACCAGGCCGCCGACAGGATGCAGCAGAACAGTGTCGATCCGTCCGGTCAGGGTGTCCGGCCGCTCCGGCGGCTGGACGCAGGCCCTCATGATCCGCTCGGCCTCCCGCGCCGCGCCGCGCAGGGCCGTTGCATCGGGCGCGGTCCAGCCCATTTGCGCGGTCGGGGACAGCGTCCCCGCCACCGCATCGATCGCCGCGACCAGTTCCTCGATGCCGCGGCGGCGGGTGGCGGTGGTGGTGACCACGGGAACGCCCAGCTCGACCTCAAGCCGCTGCAGATCAATCCGCAGGCCCTGCCGCTGGGCGATGTCGTACATGTTGAGGGCCAGCACCATCGGCCGGCCGACCGCCTTGAGCTCCAGCGCCAGCCGCAGCACCAGCCGCAGATTGGTGGCGTCGGCGACGCAGACGATCACGTCCGGCGGCGCCTCGCCCGCCAGCTGTCCCAGCACCGCGTCGCGGGTCACTTCCTCGTCCGGGCTGCGGGCGCGCAGCGAATAGGTGCCCGGCAGGTCGAGCACGGACCGGGTGCGTCCGTCGGCGCTGCGGATGAAGCCTTCCTTGCGCTCGACCGTGACGCCGGCGTAGTTCGCCACCTTCTGGTGGGCGCCTGTGAGGGCGTTGAACAGCGCCGTCTTGCCGCTGTTGGGATTGCCGACGAGCGCGACCCGCGCGCTCCGAACCGCCATATCCATCAGGCCGCGACCCGTCCGTCGAGGGCGACCGCGACGGGCTCCCCGACCGGCTCGACGCGGATGGTCAGACTGGCCGCCTCGTGTCGGCGCAGGGCCACGCGCATGTCATCGACCTTCATCGCGATCGGGTCCGCACCCAGCAGCCCTTCGTGCAGCAACTCGATGTGCGCGCCCTCGACGAAGCCCAGTTCCAGCAGGCGACGCTCAAGCTCCAGCGCATGATCCCCGGGCTGACCGAGGCCGCCGACCTGGACGATGACGCCCCGCGCTCCGCGGCGGGCCTGGCTCAGTGGGATGGTCTCGGACATGACGCTCACGCAGTGGCGCGACCCCCGCGCCTATCTGACAGTGATTATCAGGTGCGATAGCGCCGCGTCCACCCCGGCGAAGCGTCGCAGCGCGGAACGGCGGCGCCCGTTGCGCAATCGACGGAACCTCGTACGACTACGGACATGATCCGTCTCGTCCTGACCACCGCCCTCACCCTAGGCCTCGCCGCTTGCAGCGCCGAGAATGGCGACGCTCCCTCCGCCCCGGCCGCGCCTGCGCCCACGACTGCGGAGAGGACTGCCCTGCTCGCCGCCCTGCCCTCGCCGTACAACGCAGCGGATCTGGACAACGGTCGCCGGGTCTTCGCCCGCTGCCGCGCCTGCCACACGATCACCGAGGGTGGGTCCAACATGACCGGCCCCAATCTGTATGGCGTCTTCGGCCGGCAGGCGGGCGGCCTGGACGGCTACAACTATTCCCGCGCGCTGCAGCAGGCGGACTTCATCTGGGACGGCGAACGTCTCGACCACTGGCTGGAGAATCCCCGCACCTTCCTGAAGGGCACGAAGATGAGCTTCGCCGGGATTCCGGACGCCACCGACCGCCGCGATGTCATCGCCTTCCTCAAGGTCGAGACCGGCTACCAGCCGCCCGCCGCGCCGTAGGCTATTCGGCGGCCGCCGGCACAGGGTCGTTGGCGGCCGCCTCCTTCGCCTCCCACTCCTCGATCTTGCGGGCGGTGTACTCGGGCGACCTGGTGAAGCGCGCCAGGACGGCATAGATCACCGGCACCACGAACAGGGTCAGCACGGTCGCGAACATCGCGCCGGAGAAGATCACCACGCCGATGGTCTGGCGGCTGCCGGCCCCCGCGCCCTGCCACAGGGCCAGCGGCAGGGCCCCGAAGGCGGTGGCGATCGAGGTCATGATGATCGGTCGCAGACGCAGGGTCGAGGCCTCGATGATGGCCTCCTGGATCGACCGCCCCTGATCGCGCAGCTGGTTGGCGAACTCGACGATCAGGATGCCGTTCTTTGCCGCCACCCCGATCAGGATGATCAGACCGATCTGGCTGTAGATGTTCAGGCTGGACCCCGCCATCACAAGACCGAACAGCCCGCCCGCCGCCGCGAGCGGCACGGTCAGCATGATCACCGCCGGAGTGATCCAGCTCTCGAACTGGGCCGCGAGCGCGAGGAAGACCAGCAGCAGGGCGAGGCCGAAGGCCCAGCCGACGGCGCTGCCCGCCTCCTGCTGGTCCCGCGCGGCGCCGCCCCACTGGACCGTGGCCACGCCTGAGGGCTGGCCGGCGGCCTCCTCGCCGAGGAAGGCCATGGCGTCGGCGAGGGTCGTGCCGGGGTTCAGATCGGCGCTCAATGAAATGCTGCGCTGGCGGTCCAGCCGTCGGCGATCAGGCGTGTCCCCGGAGGTTTCGGTCGTGACCACCGAGGCGAGCGGCACCAGTTGGCCGTCGCCGGTCGAAACATATAGCGCCTCGAGATCGCCGACCGAGCGGCGGTTGTCGATCTCGGTCTGCAGGATGACGTCATACTCCTGACCGCCGCGGATATAGGTCGTGGCCCGCCGGGAGCCGAACATGGTCTGCAGCGTGCGGCCGATCTCCTGAGACGAGACGCCGAGCGCGGCCGCCCGCTGCGGATCGACGTCGACCAGCAGCCGGGGCGCGTTGGGCTCATAGTCGAGGCGCGGCCGCGAGAAGCCGGGATTGTCCTGGGCGGCAGCGAGGATCGGCTGGACCCACTCGAACATGTCTTCGTACTCGGCCCCGGTCAGGACCATTTCGATCGAGTTGGAGTTGCCGCCGCCGCGCTGGAAGGCGCCTGGAACGCTGACATTGACCTGGGCGTCGGTCTGGCCGCGCAGCTTCTGGTTGAGCTCCTGGGCGATGTCGTCGGCGGAGCGACTGCGCTCCGACCAATCGCTCAGGGTCAGCACCGCATTACCGGAGTTGAAGCTACCGCCGCCAAAGCCCGGGGCCGAGATCAGATAGCTCTCGACCTCGCCGGTTTCGCGGTATTCCGCGAGAATGGGCTCAAGACCCAGCATGATGCGCCGGGTATAGTCGTACCCCGCGCCCTCGGGGCCCTGAACCCGGCCAACGATGCGGCCCCGATCCTCGGGCGGCACCAGTTCGCTGGGCAGGGACAGGAACATCAGCCCCGCGCCCGCAGCGACCAGAACGACGAGCCCTGCGACGCCCGCGACGGCCACCTTCCGACCCAGCAGCATCGCCAGCGAGTTGCGGTACGAGTTCTTCAGCGAGTCCATGCCGCGGTCGACGCGCTGCGCCACCCAGCCCGAGCCCGACGCCGGGCGCAGGATCTTCGACGCCAGCATCGGCGACAGCGTCAGGGCGAGGAAGGCCGAGAAGGCCACCGCCGCCGCGATGGTGGCGGCCAGTTCGACGAACAGTCGCCCGACGTAGCCGGGCAGGAACAGCAGCGGCGCGAACACCGCCAGCAATACGATGGTCGTCGCCACGACGGCGAAGAACACCTGTCGCGCCCCGCGCTCGGCCGCGACCAGCGGCGGCTCGCCGTGATCGATGCGGCGCTGGATGTTCTCGGTCACCACGATGGCGTCGTCGACCACCAGACCAATGGCCAGCACCAGCGCCAGCAGGGTCAGCAGGTTCAGCGAAAAACCCAGCGGGGCCAGGATGATGAAAGTCGACAGCAGGCAGATCGGGGCCACGATCGACGGAATGAAGGCCGCCCGTAGGGTGCCGAGGAAGACAAAATTGACCAGAGCCACCAGCACGAGGGCGATGCCGATGGTGATCCACACCTCGTCGATGGCGTGGGCGGTGAAGACCGAATTGTCCGACCCGACGACCAGTTCCGTGCCTTCCGGAAGGCTGGACTGGACCCGCTCCAGCATCTCCCGCACGCCTTCGGAAATGGCGAGGTCATTGGATTGCGCCTGGCGGGTGATGGCGAGACCGATCTGGTCCAGACCGTTGCCGCGGAACAGGCGGCGCTCCTCTTCCGGCGCCTCCTCGATCCGCGCGATGTCGCCCAGGCGGGTGACATAGGCGGTCTGCCCCTGCAACGCGCTGCTCGTCGCGCCGCCGGCGGCAGCCGCCCCGGCTCCCCCGGTGCTGATGGGCAACTGCCGGAAATCCTCGGGCAGGGCGTAGTTGCGCGCCACGCGCACGGTGTAGTTCTTCTCGCCGGAATCGAGCGCCCCGGCCGGCAGCTCGACATTCTGACTGGTCAGGGCGGATTCGACGTCGGTGACCGTCAGGCCACGCGCGGCGAGGGCGGCGGGCTCCAGCCAGATCCGCATCGAATAGCGCTGCTCACCGTAGATCTGGACCTGGGCCACGCCGGGCACCGTGGCCAGTTGGTCGATCAGATAGCGATCTGCGTAGTCCGTCAGCGCCAGGCGATCCATCTGCGTCGAGCGCAGGAACAGGATCATGATCGGCTGGCTGTCGGTGTCGGCCTTGGCGACCTCGGGCGGATCGGCCTGGTCCGGCAGATTGCCCAGCACGCGGGAGATGCGGTCGCGCACGTCGTTGGCGGCGCTGTCGATGTCGCGGTCGAGGGAGAATTCGATACGGACACTGGAACGACCGTCGCGGCTGGTCGAGTTGATGCGCTCGACGCCCTGGATGCCGGCGATGCCCTGCTCGATGGGCTCGGTGATCCGGCTCTCGATCACCTCGGCCGAAGCGCCGGCGTAGGTGGTGTTGATCGAGACGATCGGGGGATCGACGTCCGGCAACTCCCGCACGGGCAAGAAGAAGAAGGCCGCGGCCCCGATCACGCACAGCACGATCGCCGCCACCGCCGCGAAGACGGGGCGGCG
Source organism: Brevundimonas sp. (assembly GCF_046295595.1). Taxonomy (GTDB): domain Bacteria; phylum Pseudomonadota; class Alphaproteobacteria; order Caulobacterales; family Caulobacteraceae; genus Brevundimonas. The sequence continues at coordinate 166,411 of NZ_JBKBMX010000003.1, forward strand.
GACGGCGAGATCGGAGAGCATCATTTGGCGGCGCCCGTCGTGCGCGCCGGCGCGCCGGCCACGGTGACCGGCGAACCCGGCTGGATGCGGTTCAGGCCGGTGGCGACCACCCGGTCCCCGGCGTTGAGGCCGGACAGGATTTCGACGAAGCCGTCCTCGACCGAGCCCGCCTCGACGGTGATGCGCTGGGCAGTCAGGCCGCGCTCGCCCGGCGCGATGCGGAAGACGAAGGCGCTGTCGCCCTCATACTGGACGGCCGCCTCGGGGACGGCGAGTCCTTGCCGGACCCCCTGCCTCACCGCCACGCGCATCGACATGCCGGGGCGAATGCGGCCGCCGGGATTGGCGATCTCGGCCCGGGCCGTAGCGGAACGGGTCTGCTCGTTGACCCGTGTGTCGATCAGGGCGATGCGGCCGTTGAAGGTCTCCTCGCCGAGGGCGTCGGCCGTGGCGACGATCGGCACGCCCGACCGCAGCACCGACAGATATCGTTCGGGCAGCGGGAAATCGACGCGCACCACGCTGATGTCGTCGAGGGTGGTGATCACCGCCCCCGGGCTGATCAGGGTGCCGGCGGTGACGCTGGTCAGGCCCAGAACGCCGGCGAACGGCGCCCGGATGAGGCGGTCGCCGCGCCGCGCCTGGGCGGCCGACAAGCCCGCCCGAGCGGCTTCGAGAGCCGACTCGGCATTCTCGGCCGTGACCCTCGGAGCCACGCCGCGTTCCGCCAGTTCACGGTAGCGGTCGTATTCGCGCTGGGCCTGGCCGACGCGCGATCGCGCCTCGATGATGTCGGCGTCCTCTTCGCGCGCCTGCAACTCGACCAGGGGGGTTCCCGCGGCGACGCGCTGGCCGTCGGTGAACATCACGCGGGTGATCAGTTCGCTGGTGGACGAGGTGATGTTGACCGAGCGTCGACCGCGCGCGACGCCCAGAACCCGGATCTCGTCGGAGAATTCGCGCGACGCGACGACGGCCTGGGACACGGCCTGGCCTCGACCGGCCCCCGGCCCGCCCGGTCCACCCCCTCCGCCGCCGCCTTCTTCGCCGGCAAAGGCGATACGAAGGATCACGGCCACGACCATCAGGGCGAGCAGGACGGCGGCGGCAGCGAGAAAGAAGTGGCGCTTGATCACGCGGGACTGGCTCCGGAACGGGACGAGCCGACTTAGCGGCTCCCGCCGTCGACGCAACTAGAGTCTCTGCAACGCACGGTGTTTCAGAATCCGTCGTCCAAAAACGCTTCTTCTACGCATCAGAAGCGGCGCCAGATGCCTATCACCGGTCCGCTCGCCTGCGGCGTTTCCCGACCGGCCGCCGTCTGCCGCCAGCCGGCCTGCAAACTCCAGTCGCCGACATCGCGCACCACCGTCGTCTCGACGGACAACCAGCGCGGCCCGCCATCGTCGGCCTGGCCGCCGAAAGCCTGGGCAAGAACCATCCAGTCATCGCCCACGCGGGCGCCGGCGGTCAGGTCAATACGCGCCTCGTCGGGCAGCCCCTGCCGCATCCGGCGTGCCGCCTGGATCTCGAAGAAGGTGCGGTCCGGGAGCGGGCCCCAGCCGGTCTGGAACGATCGGCCGACGGACGCCCGCACTTCCCAATCCTGCTCGCCCCGTCCGGGCGAAGCATAGCCGGCATTGCGGCCTTCGCCGCCCCGGGCGTATCCGGCGTAGAGGCTGACCGCCGCCTGATCGTCGCGCCACGCCTGCCAGGTGAGGCCGATCTCGACCGGTCCGCGTCCGTCGAAATCCACGAAAGCGTCTTTTCCGGACTGCCAGTCGCCCTTCAGTTGCAGGGTCAGCCGGTCGGTCACGCCGTACTCGGCGAAAACGCCGATCGAGGTGTCCCGCCGTTCCGCGGCGAGGTCGACCAGGGCGCCGTCCGGATCAAAGGCCCGCGCGGCTCGCAAGGAGTCGTATTTGGCGATGACCTGGCTCTTGCCCTTGGCCCGGGTCCAGGCCCCGGCATGGGCCGGCGGCCCGAGGGCCGCGACCGCCAGCGCGATCAACAGCCCCCCGGCCCGGTTCACACGTCGTAGCCCGGAGATTTTCGATCCAGCATTCGCAGGGCGCCCGGCCAGGCCAGGGCCGAGACAAAGCCGATCCCCTTGCCCTGCTCGCGCGTCTCGGCCTGCGCCGCATCGGGCGCCATCAGCACGTGATCGCGACCGACGGACAGGGCGGCCACCTGCTGGGCGCAGGCGCGCTCGAGGAAGAACATGCCGATCCAAGCCTGGGCCGCCGTCTGTCCGACCGCCAAAGTTCCGTGATTGCGCAACAGCATAAGCGGCTTGTCGCCCAGGTCAGCCACCAGCCGCTCGCGCTCGTCGTGGTTCAGGGCCAGCCCTTCATAGCCGTGATAGGCGACCTGATGCTGCAGCAGGCAGGCGTTCTGGCCGATCGGCAGCAGGCCTTCCTGCTGCGCGGCCACGCCCACGCCGGCGACGGTGTGTAGATGGATGACGAAATGGGCGTCCTCGCGCGCCGCATGGATGGCGGAATGGATGGTGAAGCCGGCCGGATTGATGAAGCTGGTCGTTTCCTGGACGATGTTCCCATCCAGATCGACCTTGACCAGGCAGGAGGCGGTCATCTCCTCGAAATACCAGCCGTACGGGTTGATCAGGAAATGATGCTCCGGTCCCGGCACCCGAGCCGAGATATGGGTGAAGATCATGTCGTCCCAGCCGTGCAACGCCACCAGACGGTACAGGGCGGCCAGTTCGACGCGGGCGGTCCATTCCGCCTCCGAGACCCGGGATTTCAGCGAAACGACAGTTCCATCGGCCATGATCCGGCTCCTCAAGGTTGCGCGCGGCGGTGCACGCTCGCGCCGCACGGGGGCGACGTCAAGATTCAGCTTCCGTTAACCCTGCCTTAGCGCGCCCGCGGCTAAGCTGGAATGAGCCGAATCGTCGGCGCGCCGGAGACGCCCTTGACCGTCGCTCAGTTCCGCTCCCCCGCCATGGCCTCGCCGCCGGCCTATCCGGAGCTGCTCGCCCTCGCCCGCAACCCCAGCCCGGACTCACGCGAGCGTCTGCTGCTCGGGGTGGTGGCGCTCTGCGATGCGCGGCCGCCGACCGGCGAGCTGTCGCCAGTGCTGGGCGAGATTTTCCTGACCCTGGCGCGACAGGCGGAGCGCGATGTCCGCAAGATCCTGGCCGAGCGTCTGGCGCAGGCCGACTGGGCCCCGCCTGCCCTGATCAATGTCCTCGCGCTCGACGAAATCGAAATCGCCCGTCCCGTGCTGGCCGCCAGCCCGATCCTTCAGGACGACGACCTTCTGAGGGTCCTCGTCGAGGCGACCCTGGAGCACCAGATCGAAGTCGCCCGACGTCCCCACATCGGCGGCCGGGTCGCCGACGCCATTATCGAGCGCGGGGAGCCCGCGACCCTGACAGCGCTGGCGTTCAACCGCACGGCCGAAATCAGCGTGGACGGCGTTCGAAGGCTGGTCGAGCAATCACGCCGGGTCGCGGCGCTGCGGGGGCCGCTGATCCGTCATCCCCGGCTGACCGCGCAACTGGCGGAGCAGATGTACGAATGGGTCGGCGAAGCCTTGCGCCAGTCGATCTGCGCCCGCTTTCCGGTCGATGGACGCAGGCTGGCTGCGGTGGTCCACCGGGCGGTCAATGACGCCCGCCAGGCCGCCATGTCTCCCCCGCCTCCGCCCGATGACCCGGACCGGGACGAGATGGAGCGACGCCTCGTCGCCAAGCTTCAGGCCGCGGGCCAGCTGCGCGCCGGCTATCTGATCCGGGCTGTCAGGGAGCGTCGCCTGGGACTGTTCGTCCACGCCCTTGCGACACTCGGCGGATTCAGTGTCGCCGGCGTTCGCGAGGCCATGTCGGCCGCCAGCCCGGAGCCCCTCTTTTACGCCTGTGCTTCGGTCGGCGTCGACCGCGCGGTCTTTCCCGCCCTTCTGGTCGAGATTCGCCTGCTCAATAACGGCTCGCCGGGCGACGCGGGAGAGAGGGTCTGGTTGAGAGGTACGATCTCCACAGCCTCCGCGGCCCGCTCGTTCCGGGCCTTGATCAAGAGCTGACCACGGGTCGTTTGACTTAACCGGCCCGCTCGGCTTTGCGTAGGGCGTGACACAGCCTGACCTTCGCATCGCGTTCGCCGCTTCAGATCGCCCGGAAGCGATGGTTGCGCGTGATCGCCTGATGCACCTGTACGGATCGGCGGAGCCGGAGACGGCGGACGTCATCGTCGCCCTGGGCGGCGACGGCTTCATGCTGGAGACCCTGCATGCCAACCTGCAGCGGCGCACGCCCGTGTTTGGCATGAACCGCGGCTCCGTTGGCTTCCTGATGAACGATTACAGCGAGGACGGGCTGCGCGAGCGGCTCGTCACGGCGGGCCGGACCGTCATCCACCCGCTGCAGATGGACGCCCTGACGGCCGGGGGGGAGGCGCGAAGCGGGCTGGCGATCAATGAAGTGTCGCTGCTGCGACAGACCCGCCAGAGCGCCAAGCTGCGCATCACCGTGGATGACCGGGTCCGGATGGAAGAGCTGTCCTGCGATGGGTGCCTGGTGGCCACGGCGGCGGGGTCGACGGCCTATAATCTGTCGGCGCACGGGCCGATCATTCCGCTGGATGCGCGGGTTCTGGCGCTCACGCCCATAAGCGCCTTCCGCCCGCGGCGCTGGCGCGGCGCCCTGCTGCCGCACACGGCGCGGGTCCGTTTCGAGGTGCTCGAGCCCGACAAGCGGCCGGTCAGCGCAACCGCCGACAGCTTCGAGGTGCGCGAGGTCGCCCGCGTCGAGGTCCGCGAGCGCCGCGATCTGGCCCTTACCATGCTGTTCGACGCAGGCCGTTCGTTCGAGGAGCGCGTGCTGGCGGAACAGTTCACCTCCTGAGAGCGTGCACCGGTTCTTAAGCCATGTCACCGATGATGGAGCCGTTCGTCTACAGGAGCTTGCCGTGAGCAATTCCGCCCAGGTCATCCGCCCGCCCAATACGCTGCGTCTCAAGGTCGGCGGCGGCTTCGGCGGTATCGACGCCAGTGCGATCGCCAAGGCTGAAGAAGCCCTGAAGGCGATGTCGTCACAGTTCGGCCAGTGGCTGCAGGATGAAATCGTCAAGCTGGACAAGGCCCAGAGCGATATCCGCGCCCAGGGCTATAACGCCCAGACGGCCGAGGCCCTGTATTTCCGAGCTCATGATCTGAAGGGGCTGGGCGCCACCTATCAATATCCTCTGGTGACCCGGGTGGCCGGATCCCTGTGCCGGATGATGGACGACCCGGCCAAACGCATGGCGGCTCCGGTAGCCCTCATCGACGCCCATATCGACGCCATCAAGGCCGTGGTCCGCGACCAGATCCAGACCGACGAGCACCCGGTCGGGCGGGCCCTGGCCGAAAGCCTGGAAGCCGGGGTCGCCGACCACCTGAAATAGGGAAACGGCCCGAAGCCATCTGACGCCCGCCTGGTCGGCGGGCGTTGGCAATTCGGATCAGGCGGCCGCGACGATCGACGGCCGCGCGGGCGCGGGCTCCTGATCCAGCCGCTCCACCAGATAGGCAAGGTCTTCGCGCGGGGCGTTCGGCCGGTGCGTCAGGAACCGCTGCAGCATCTGATGGCGGAAGTCGTCGCCCGAGGTGTCCGCCCCCTCGGCCTGCAGCGAGCGCCAGGTGTCGACCCCGGCGCGGAAGGCCTGAAACAGGCGCGGCGGCAGGCCGGCCCGATCATAGATGGCCTTGAGCCCCAGCGGCCCGGCGTCGTGGATCATCAGCCAGGCGCGCGGATGCGGCGTGCCGGCCAACTCGGCCAGCCCGTATTCGAACAGCGCCATCTGTCCCCGCGCCAGGGCGCGCAGCAACAGGGAGCCGTTCAGCGCCCGGCGGGCGTTGAGGCCGGCGACGAAGGCGGCCAGATCGGCGTGGTTCGAGGCCTGATCGACCAGATCGACGGTCGCCCGCTCACGGGCGAAAGCGGACAGGCGGATGGCCGTCTCCGGAGCCACGGCGTGTCGTGTGACCAGATGCTCGCGCACGGCGTCCGACGCCAGTTCGACCAGCCGCTGGCTCACTGACAGCGGCAGCACCTGCCGGTAGGCGATGGCCGCCACGATCTCGGGCGAGGTCCCGAAGCGGTCGACGCAGCGGCCGAGGGCGGCCTCGGCGATGTCGGCGTTGTCGTTCGCGGCCAACGTCCTGACCGCCAGCTCGCAGCCGGTTTCGGCGAGGGCCGCGGCCACGTCACGGCCGACGACCGGCCGGCCGGCGACGGCGACCTGACGCAGGGCCGAACCCGCCCGAACGATCTCGATCAGATCCTCGTCGGAGAAGGCCGGAGAGAAGTTGATCAGCGGCAGGGCCACGCTGTCCACGTCCGCCGCCAGCAGGCGGGCCACATCGCGGGGAATCAGGTCGGAGGACTTCAGCGTCACCGCCATGGCGCGACGGACCAGTTCGGCCGCGTCGTTGGCCAGCAGCCGGAGGATCTTCTGCGCCGCCTCGCGATCCTCGCCTGAGAGCTCCGCCTTTTCCATGTTGCGGCACAGCTTATGGGCGGCGGCGGCGCGCTCATCGTCGTCCGAGGCCTTCACGAGGCGCCGGATATCGGTTTCGGTCAGTCGGGCGCGGTAGGCGGTCATGGTCAGGCGCTCTGTTCAGGCTTCACCGCGCAGCATTGAACGGTCATCCCTAACGGGTCGTTTACCATGACCGGATTCGCCGTCAGGTGCGCGAGCCGCCTTCAGGCGAAAAGGCCCCGCCGAAGCCGCCGCCCTTGCCCTCGCCGTCCTGACCCAGCAGCAGGGCAAGCAGGCTTTGATCCTGCTTGAGTCTATCCAGCCGGGCGGCCAGCATCTGGTCGCGCTCGGACAGCGGCGGCGCCGCGGGGGCGGATCCCGCCGAGGCGGCCGGAGCGCCCTCGCCCGCCGACCGCTGCAGATTGGCGTGCACCTCCGCCACCGTCGCCGGACGTCCGCTGCGGAAGAAGATCGAGCGGTTGGCCGAGGCGGCTTCCGGGAAGATCGCGGCCGCGCTGGAGCCGGGGCGACGCTCCATCGCCTCCATCAGCTTGGCGGCGCCCGCCGGACCGAGGAAGTGGGCGGCGTAAAGATCGCCGGCGCCGGGCTCGCGTCCCGTGCGGCCTCTCAGATAGGCGGCGTTGGAAGCCGTCAGCTCGGCCGCCATGGTCGAGGCGGCCTGGGCGTCGAACCGCAGGTCCAGCACGACGTTTCGCGCCGAGCCGTCGACCCGCCAGCGCCCGTCTGAGCCGCGATGGATCAGGTCGGCGTACTGGCCGTAGCCATGCTTGGCCCCATGGGTCTTCACCGTGCCCAGCCACGTCTGTTCGATGAACTGGAACAGGCCGGCCGCCGAGGAGGTGCGGGCGCGGGCCGACGGGTCCATGGCGCTTTCGCGCCGGGCCGTCTTGATCAGAAATTCGGCGTCCACGCCGGTCGCGTTTGAGGCGCGCCGGATGGCCGCCTCAACTCCGCCCGCCGAAGGAATCGCTCCGATGCTCATACCGATCACGCTGCGGCCTCGTGGTTAACCAAACCCTAATATCCGGCAGGCCGTCCACAGAGCCTTAACCTTTGCCGCCCGCCCCCCCGGTGACCGTTTCATGGCGAAGCTCGCCGCAAACTTGCCCCAAGGGAAGCGCTCAACTTGGCCGTGGGACGCTGCGGGGGCGGTGAACGACAGGGATGACGGCCATGATGATCACGACCGCGGGCGGCCCCGGACTGGTGAGCCCCTTCGACTACAACGAGCGCAGGACACCGCGCTTTTCCCGCACCACCTGGATCGCGGTGGCGATCGTCAGCGCCGGCCACATCGGCCTCGGGGCGGCGCTCTATTACCAGCGGTTCGAGCTGGCGCCGCCGGTCGAGGTGGAGGCGCCGCCGCCCACCATCGTCGAACTGGTCAGGAAACCGAAGCCGCCCGAGCCGCTGCCGACGCCGGAGCGGCCGCAGCCGCCGAACACCAGGGTCAACGAACTGCCAGCGGCCCCGGCGACGCCGGACGTCGTGGCCGTGGTCCAGGGCGAGACGGTCGCGATCGGCGCGACCATCACCGTGGCCGAAAAGTCTCCGGCTCCGGTCGTGGACGCCGCGCCGGCCCCGACGCCGCCCTCGCCGCCGGCCGTGATCACCCATCCGAGCTGGCTGCGCCAGCCGTCGGGGGCGCAGCTGATGCGCGCCTATCCCGATCGCGCCCTGAATGCCGACATCGGCGGCCGCGCGACGCTGAACTGCCTCGTCCAGCCGAACGGCCGGGTCGCCGACTGCAATCTGACCGGAGAGACACCCGGCGGCTACGGCTTCGGGAGCGCGGCCCAGAGCCTGAGCCGACATTTCCAGATCAACCCGCGCACCGTCGACGGCGCCGCCGTCGGTTCGCGGGTCAACATCGGCATCCGCTTCACGCCGCCGGCGAACTGAAGCGGAGCGGATCGAGGGCGGCGGCGTCCGGACCGGGCGCCCTGCCCTCGATCCCGTCGGCCACGATCCCGGCGACCATCGGCCCCAGCAGCCAGCCATTGCGGAGGGGGGCGAGGGCCAGATGCAGGCCCGGCTCGCCGGAGACGCCGGCCAGCGGCAGCCCGTCGGCGGTTCCGCCCCGAATGCCGACCCGCGGTTCGCCCGGCGTGCCGACGAGGCCGGACAGCGCCTCGGCGGCCGCGACCTGACGGTAGGAAACCTCGATGTCGGGCTCAAGGTCGCGCCGTCCACCCTCCATGGTCGCGCCGGCGACCCAGCCGGTCGGCGTGGGGACGACATAGAGGCCGGGCGCGCGCACGGTGTGAGCCGGGCCCCTGCCGGCGACCGGCGTCAGCTGGCCGCGGAACGGTTCGATAGCGGCGACCGGGCCGGCGATCCGGTCTGGCAGGCCGGGCACCGGCGGCGCCGCGCCGGTGGCGAGCACGATGGTGGACGGGAACCAGGCCCGGCCATCGGCGGCTTCGACCCGCCAGCGGCCGGCGGTCGCCGCGACGCGGGCCACCGTCGCACGGGCCGCGGTCACGCCGGCGACGCGCGACAGCGCCAGCAGGGCCGGACCGACCTCGACCCGCCAGTCATCCGGGGTGAAAAGGCCGCCCGGAACCGGGCGGGCCGAGAATCCGGAGGCCGTCAGCCGGGCGATGGCGGCGCCGGCGTCCGGGTCGCGCCATTCGGCGCCGTCCTGGTGCAGGGTCAGGCCGTGGCGCGTGGCGAACTCAGGCCACAGATCGCGCGCCCGCGTCAGCAGCGCCACACGCTCCGGTCCGGCCTTGTCCGAAAGACACTCCAGCGCCGGGGCCAGCATGCCGGCGGCGACGGAGGAGGCATTGGCGCCGCCGGGATCGATCACGGTGACGGCGTGCCCCCGGCTGGCCAGCTCGGCGGCGGTGCACAGGCCGAGCACGCCGGCGCCGATCACGATCACATCGGGGGAAGAAGTCACACCCGATCAGATCGACCGCCCCGGCCCGGAATGCAAGCTCTACTCGGCGGCGAGGGCGGCGGCGCGGCTCGCTGCAACGCGGCGGATCAGGGCGGCGTGCTGGTCCCACAGGGCCGTCGGGAGGCGGTCGCCGAAGGTCCGGTAGAAGTCGGGGATCAGGGCCGCCTCCTCGGCCCAGACGGCGGCGTCGACATCGAGCAGGGTCGAGAGGTCGGCCGCGGACAGGTCGAGCCCGGAGAGGTCGAGGGCCTCGCGGGTCGGGACGCGGCCGACCGGCGTTTCGACGGCGTCGGCCTCGCCCTCGAGGCGTTCGGCGATCCACTTCAGCACGCGGACATTGTCGCCGAAGCCGGGCCAGACGAACTTTCCGTCGTCGTTCTTGCGGAACCAGTTGACGAAGTAGAGGCGCGGCAGCTTCGACGCGTCCGTCCGGTCCTTCATCGACAGCCAGTGGGCGAAATAGTCGCCCATGTTGTAGCCGCAGAAGGGCAGCATGGCGAAGGGATCGCGGCGCAGCTCGCCGACCTTGTTCTCGGCCGCGGCGGTGCCTTCGGAAGCGACCGACGAGCCCATGAAGACGCCGTGCTCCCAATCGAAGGCCTCGGTCACCAGCGGCACGGCGGAGGCGCGACGGCCGCCGAACAGGATGGCGTCGATCGGCACGCCCCTGGGGTCCTCCCACTCGGGGGCGATGGTCGGGCACTGGTGGGCGGGGGCGGCGAAGCGCGCGTTCGGATGGGCGGCGGGTTCGCCCGAGGCCGGATCGTGCGGCTGGCCCTTCCAGTTGGTCAGATCCTCGGGGGCTTCCTTCGTCAGGCCTTCCCACCAGACGTCGCCATCGGCGGTCAGGGCGGTGTTGGTGAAGACGGTGTTCGTCGCCATCGTGGCGAGGGCGTTCTGGTTGGTGTTGCGGCTGGTCCCCGGGGCGACGCCGAAGAAGCCGGCTTCCGGATTGACGGCGTACAGGCGGCCGTCCTCACCGATGCGCATCCAGGCGATGTCGTCGCCGATGGTCTCGGCCTTCCAGCCCGGCAGCGTCGGCTGCAGCATGGCGAGGTTGGTCTTGCCGCAGGCCGAGGGGAAGGCGGCGGCGATGTATTTGGCTCGGCCCTCCGGATCGGTCAGCTTGAGGATCAGCATGTGCTCGGCCAGCCAGCCTTCATCGCGGGCCATGATCGAGGCGATGCGCAGGGCGTAACATTTCTTGCCCAGCAGGGCGTTGCCGCCATAGCCCGAGCCGTAGGACCAGATCTCGCGCGTCTCGGGGAAGTGGACGATCCATTTCTCGGCGTTGCACGGCCACGGCACATCGGCCTCGCCCTCGGCCAAGGGAGCGCCGAGGGTGTGGATGGCGGGGACGAAGACGCCGTCCTCGCCCATCAGGTCCAGCACCGGCTGGCCCATGCGGGTCATGATGCCCATCGAGACGGCGACATAGCCGCTGTCGGTGATCTCGACGCCGAGGGCGCTGAGCTCCGAGCCCAGCGGGCCCATGGAGAAGGGCACGACGTACATGGTGCGGCCGGCCATGCAGCCGTCGAACAGGCCGTTCAGGCGTTGGCGCATCTCGACCGGATCGGCCCAGTTGTTGGTCGGGCCGGCGTCGGCCTTGTCAGCCGGGCAGAGGAAGGTGCGGCTCTCGACGCGGGCGACGTCCTTCGGGTCCGAGGCGGCATGGTAGCAGCCGGGACGCTTGGTCTGATCCAGTTCGCGCAGCGTGCCCTTGCCGATCAGGTCGGCGACGATGGCGGCCTTCTCGGCTTCCGAGCCGTCGCACCAGTGGACGCGGGCGGGCTTCGTCAGCGCGGCGATCTGTTCGACCCAGGCGACCAGGCCGGCGTGTCGGGTCGGGGCCGGGCTGAGGCCCGGGATGGCGGATACGGTCACGCGAACTCTCCTGAACGTCTGCCCGGCGATCTGACGCCGCCGTGGCGCTCCCTTTGCGTGAGATCACGCAATGTTTCAGCCGGAATGACATCGAAGCGAGCGCGAGGTCAACCGGCGCACGTTTCAACCTCCCGCGAGCGGCGGCGCATGGTCCGCCGTGCATAATTCCGGTCGCGGCGCGGGGCGGAGCGGGGTATCGGGACCGCCATGCAGACGATGGATCCGATGACGGCGACTCCCGAAGGCGCCCTCGCCTCGCCCGCCGTGGCGCGGAACCGGGAGCCGATCCTGAGCGTGCTGCGGGCGCATCTGCCGGCGCGGGGACGGGTGCTGGAGATCGCGGCCGGGTCGGGCGAACACGCCGTGGGCTTCGCCGGGGCCCTGCCGTCGCTGGAGTGGACGCCGAGCGATCCCTCGCCGGGAGCGCGGGCCAGCATCGCGGCCTGGGCCGGGGTGGCGGGCCTGGCCAATCTGAAGCCGGCGCTGGCGCTGGACGTTCTGGACGAGGCGAGCTGGCCGGACGGGCCCTTCGCGGCGGTGGTCTGCATCAACATGATCCATATCAGTCCGTGGGCGGCGACGGAGGGGCTGATGCGGCTGGCCGGGCGGGTGTTGCCGGCCGGCGGGCTGCTGGCGACCTATGGGCCGTATCGGGAGGCGGAGGCGGCGCTGGCGCCGTCCAATGCGGCCTTCGACGAGAGCCTGAGAGGGCGTGACCCGGCCTGGGGGCTGCGCGACCGCGACGAAGTGGCGGCGGCGGCCAAGGCCGAAGGGCTGGCGTTGACCCGGCGGGTCGAGATGCCGGCGAACAATCTGATGCTTCTGTTCCGGCGGACCCGATGAGCCTTTCCAAGACCTATGACGGCGACGAGTCGGTGCGGCTGAACAAATTCATGGGCCAGTCGGGCATCTGCTCGCGGCGGGAGGCCGATGCGCTGATCGCCGAGGGGCTGGTCTCGGTCGATGGCGAGGTGGTCACGGACGCGGGGCGTAAGCTGGCGCCGGGACAGACGCTGACGCTGAACGAGCGGGCCACGGCGGCGCTGGCGGAGGGCGTGACCATCGTCCTGCACAAGCCGCTGGGCTTCGTCTCGGGCCAGCCGGAGCCGGACAAGATCCCGGCGGTGCGGCTGCTGACCGAGGCCAACCGGATCGGCGAGGGCCCGGTTCCGGCGGCCGACGCCTCCCTGCCGCCGATCGGGCGGCTGGACGAGGATTCGCGGGGCCTGCTGCTGCTGTCGTCGGACGGGGTGGTGGCCAAGGCGGTGATCGGGCCGGAGTCGGATCTGGACAAGGAGTATCTGGTCCGGGTGGCCGGCGACGTGACCGAGAAGAAGCTGAAGATCCTGCGTCACGGCCTGATGCTGGACGGGCGGCAGCTGCGGCCGGCCTATGTCAGCCGGATGGAGTCCTTCCGGCTGAAATTCATCCTGCGCGAGGGGCGCAACCGGCAGATCCGGCGGATGTGCGAGATGGTCGATCTGGAGGTCATCGACCTGATCCGGGTGCGGATCGGACCGCTGAAGCTGGACAATCTGCCCGAGGGCCGGTGGCGGATGCTGACGGCCGAGGAACGGGCGGCCCTGGTCGGCATTCCGGTTTTACCCGGGTAAAACACTGGAAACACCGTCCAGATAGTCCACACCGTCCGGTTCGTCCTGCGGGGCGCGCCAGCACAGCCCGCTCCCCATCTCCGCCTCTGTTCAGTTTTCAAAGACCCGAGGGCGGATCGTAGCAGGTCGGTGCGTCAAAAGCGGTCGTGTCGCCGCGTGCCCTCATACCGGCACATAGGTCAGTTCTATCGCCTCGCCGCCGATACGGCGGTGGGAGACAAGGCGAAGCGGCGGCCGGGGGCCGGCGAAGAAGGGATCGCCGCCGCCCAGCACGACGGGGTGCAGGCACAGGCGGTATTCGTCGATCAGGCCGGTCAGGGCGTGCGCCAGCATCGGCCCGCCGACGTAGAGATCGCCCTCGAGCTCCTGCTTAAGACGGCGCACCACCGCCTCAACGTCATCAGAAACGAGGGTGGCGTTGGGACCGACCGAGGTCAGGGTGCGCGACACGACCCATTTGGGTTCGGCGCGCCAGGCCGCGGCGAACTCGCGCAGGTCCGGGGTCCAGGCCGGGTCGTCCTGCTCCCAGTAGCGCATGATCTCGTACAGGCGGCGGCCGTAGATGCTGCCGGCCGAACCGCGCACCTGGTCGATGAAGTGGCGGAAGAGGACGGGGTCGGGTGCGAATTTCTCGTGATCGACGTAGCCGTCGAGGGAGACGTTCATGCCAAAGACAAGTCGCGCCATGCCGCGATCTCCGTTCCGGGGTTGCTGTGTCGGCGGCCGGTTCAGGCCGGGGCGTGTTCGCGGAACGGCTTCAGCTGGTCCGCGAGAGCCCGTTTGAAGGCCGGCCGGGCTTCGGCGCGGGCGACATAGTCGGCGAGGGCGGGGAAGTCGGGGACGATGTCGGTATGGCGCAGGTCGCGCAGCACATGGGTCATCAGGATGTCGGCGGCGCTGAAACGGTCGTTGGCGAACCACCGGTTCTCCCCCAGCGCCGTCTGCAGCTCGGCGAGCCGCTTGCGCAGGAAGGCTTCGACCTCGGGCCGGCGCGCCTTGGCCCAGGCCTTGTCGGCGTTGAACAGGTCGATGCCGGCCAGTTCGGCGACGAAGGGCTCGACGCTGTTCATGGCGGCGAACAGCCAGGTCGTGACCATGGCGCGACCGGCGTCGTCGGCGGGCATCAGGGCGTCGGAGTTCTGGGCGATCCACAGGACGATGGCGCCGCTTTCGAACATTTCGACCTTGCCGTCGCGATAGGCCGGGACCTGGCCGAACGGCTGCAGGGCGCGATAGGCCGGCGTCGCCTGGTCCTCGAACCCGATCAGATGGTCGTCATAGCCAAGACCCGCCTCTTCCAGCGCCCAGCGCACGCGGATGTCGCGGACCGAGCCCTGGGCGAAGGGCGGCACCCATTTGAAGGCGGTGACCTGGATCATGGCGACGCTCCGGCGTTGACGATCAGGTTGATATCAACATATATTGAGCCATGTCAAACGCCGGCTTCGCGACCACCCTGCACATCCGCGATCAATGTCTGTGCCTGCACGCCCAGCGGGCGGCGCGGGCCCTGTCGCGGCGCTTTGACCTGGCCTTCCGGCCGCTGGGGATCACCAGCGGGCAGTTCTCGCTGCTCAACGCCATGAACCGGCCGGCGCCGCCCACGATCGGCGCCATCGCCCAGGTGCTGGCCATGGACCGTTCGACGGTGACGGCCAATCTGAAACCGCTGGAGCGGATCGGGGCGGTGACGGTGACGGTCGATCCGGACGACCGCCGCGGGCGGCGGGCGGCGTTGACCGACGCGGGGCGCGATTTGCTGGCGAGGGCGACGCCGGTGTGGGTGGCGGAGCATGCGGCGGTCGAGGCCGAGCTGCCGGGCGAGGCGGAGGCGCTGCGGGCGGGGTTGCGGGGGGTGGCGTAGGCCCCGCCGCTATCGTCATCCCGGGCGAACCCTCGCGAAAGCGAGGGGGAGACCCGGGACCCAGCGGCGCGCGCGAGCGCGAAACTGTCAGGAGCGCGGACGCGTGGAGCCTTCCACATCCGGTGTTTCGCCGCCGTCGCGGCGCCGCTGGGTCCCGGATCGCGCCGCTGCGCGGCTTGTCCGGGATGACGACAGCAGTGGAGGCAGGACGACGATCAGTGGGCGAACGTCAGCATCCACACCGCCATGCCGACCATCATCAGATTCTCGGTCAGGGAGACGAAGCCGAGCGGCACATTGGATGAGCCGCCGACGCAGGCGCATTTCAGCTCGCGCCTGTCGACATAGACGGCCTTGAACACCGAGACCGCGCCGATGCCGCCGATGAACAGGGCGACAGGCGCGGACAGCCAGGTCAGGGCCCCGGCCAGCATCAGCACGCCGGCGCCCAGCTCGGCGAAGGGATAGATGTAGCCGTAGGGCACCCAGCGCCGGGCCAGCAGGTCGTAGTTGAGGAACATGGTCGAGAATTTCTCGACGTCCTGCAGCTTGAGCATGGCCAGCAGACACATGGCCACCGCGATGAAATTGGGCAGAACCATCGCGGTGACGGACCGCATCGACAGCCAGTCGACGGCCAAGGCGATCAGGGCGGCGACGGCGAAGACGGCCAACACCGGGACGTAGCTGGTCGCGCCAGGCTCGGCGACCTTCTGGCCGAAGAAGCGGCGCAGGTCGTCGTAACCGCCGATGCGGACGCCGTCGATGAAGGTCTGGGGCGTGGTCGGAACGTCGTGCAGCGCCTTGAAGGCGTCGGTCTCGGCCCGCGTCGTCAGGTGATGATCCTCGATCCGATAGCCCTTGCGGCGCAGCAGCCAGCGGGCCTTCTGGCCCGAGGGACAGAGGTGGTCGGGCATGACCATGCGGTGGAGGACGGCGGTCTTTTGCGGCGCGGCGGTCTGGGCGGACATGGGGGATCTCCTGTTGCCGATAACGGTCCGCCCCCTATGTGGGGTCCGTACCATGGTCCGGAGTCAAGCGATGTCCCCTGCCCTTTCGAACATGACCATCGCCCGGCTGGCCGAGGCCGGCGGGGTGGGGGTGGAGACGGTGCGCTATTACCAGCGGCGCGGCCTGTTGCCGACGCCGCCGCGGCCGGACGGATCGGGCTCGGGCGGCGGGGTCCGGCGCTATGGGGCGGAGGATGCGCGGCGGCTGCGCTTCATCCGCTCGGCCCAGGCGGCGGGGTTCACCCTGGAGCAGATCAGCGAGCTGCTGGCGCTGGACGCGGGCGAGGATCGCGGGCGGGCCCTGGCCCTGGCCCAGGCGCGGCTGGGCGAGCTGGACGCGCGGATCGCCGAGCTGGAGGCGGCGCGGGCGGCGTTGCGGCGGCTAGCCGGGGCGTGCGCGGGCGGCGGCAAGGGGCCGTGCCCGATCATCGCGGCCTTCGAGGCCTGAAACCGCCGGGCGCGAGGGTTCGCCCCCGCGCCCGGCGTCGGAGGCCTATTGCACCTGGGCGGCGGCGGCGGCGAGGGCGGCGGAGTCCGCCAGCGGTTCGACCGCGTCGGCGGTGATCAGCACGGCGGGCGCCTCGGCGAAATCGTTGGCCGGGCGGCCCAGCGCGCGCAGGGCGACGGCGACCCCGTCTCCGAAGGCGAACATCGCAATGCCCTTGGCGCCGGCGCGCACGATGACGGCGTCCAGCGCCTCGGCGGCGGCTTCGGTGTCGGCCGTGCCGGCCGGGACGACGAGGGCCTTCAGGGCGCCGCTGTCGATGTCGGAAGCCTCGGCGGTGGGCAGGACGCTGGTCCCGCCGACATTGAGGCCGCCGTCGCCGACGGACATCGGGGCCAGCGACAGGCCGCGGCCGCGCAGGATGGTCTCGGCGTCAGGCAGGTCGGCGAAATTCATGCCGCGACGCATGGCCAGGCCGATGCGGGCGCGGACGGGCGCGGGGCGGTAGCCGTAACCGGCGTTGGTGCGGGGGGCGAACGGGGCTTTGCGTTGTGCGTACAAGACGTCTCCTTCAGGGTTGTCGAACCTCCGGGACATCCACGCCGCCGAAACGGAAACGCCGCCTGCGCGGGGCGCGGGCGGGGCTGCGGGGTGGGTGTCAGGATGGGCGGAAGATGGGGGCTCGGGGGGTGGAGTTCAAGCGAGGCGGTAAGCCGTTACATCCCCGCAAGCATGGTTCCGTCAGCGCCCGGGCCGGAACCGCTTCAGCACCATCTCGGTCATCTTCTTGAATTCCGTCACGCTGTGGCGCGCCACTTCGGAGTCGGCGTGAAGGTCGGGCAGGACGGCGTTCGTCACCCGGAAATAGGTCGACACAGCCACCGCAGCGCTTTCCCAGACGATGTCGCCGGCTTCGAGGACTTTCGACAGTTTCGGCCAGCGCAGGACGTCGCGGATCGTGCGGCGAAAGCCGTCCTCCGTGCTGTCGTCAGAAACCGACCGTAGCCGCTCGCCAGCGGCCCGCTCGTAGTCACGGACCTCGCCTCTGAAGGCGAGAGCCTTGAAGCGGAGGGGGGCGCCGGTCAGCCCGGCCTCGGCGAGGTGCGGACGCATCTCGCTCCACCTGTTGTCGATCAGATCGATCGTGCGCTGCATGATCGGAGCGACGTCGTCACGCCACGAGGTCCGGGCCAGTTCGGCGAGAGGGGCGCTGCCGAACGCCTGTGGAGCCTCTTCCACCACGATCTCGATGTGGTCCTTCAGGCTGCGGAGCACATCCAGCAGCAGCGCCTTGTCCCCTTCATCTCCGGGCGCCGGCAGCTCCGCCGCATCCGCGCGAAGGTCGCCGTCCCGGAGACGTTCGGCCGCGGCGGCGTCGGCCGACTGCATGCTCAACCGCAGGGCCGCCTCGATGTCACGCGATTGGCGGGACCGGCCGAGCTCAAGGGCCTGAAAAGCCAGTCCGATAATCGCGACAACGAGCGCGCCGATGAGGCCGGCGAAGACGGTCGGCGATTCGATGACATCCATGAGCGGCCTCCCTCGCGGTCAGCCTAGCAAGATATCAGCGTTCTGCGAAGAGTGGAGCCTCCGCAGGCGGAGAACCCGGATCACAGGTGCGCGCCCACCCTCTTCTCCAGCAGAACCACCAGCTCCGGCTGCATGAAGGCGTAGTCGTCGGGGATGTCGAGGCAGATGACGCGCTTGCCCTTCAGATGCGGTTTGAAGCGGCGCTGGAGTTTGGCGCGGTGGGCGCGCTCCATGACGAAGATCAGGTCGGCCCAGTCGAGGTGGTCGGGCGTGACCGGCTCCTCCGCATCGGGCGCCAGGCCGGCGGAGGCGGTCTCGACGCCGGGGCGCGAGGCGAAGACGCGCTCGGCCGTGGGGGAGCGGAGGCGGTTGCGGGCGCAGAGGAAGAGGAGGTTGGTCAGGTAAATCTACTCAAAATCCTTGCTGCCTTCCTCACGCAGTTTGGCATCATGAGTATCGAAGAAGAATTCTGCCCCCAGCCGTGTCACCACGGCGAGGTGCATGGTGAAATTTCCGCCTTCGTACGGCCTCTTGATCTGAACTGGATAAGTGATCAGTCCCAAAGATGCGAGCGTATGAAGCCTGATGTCATCTTCCTCAAAAGCCGGATGAAGGACCCACTCATCATACTGACCCCCATCATGATCGTAGGAATGGAATCCCACATACGTTACAATCTGGCCTCGATCCTCCAACTCGGAAATGATTCTCTGGAGCGAGCTGGCTTCATCGCCAACCCGTATCAGAGGCGCGATTTCGTTCTCGATATCGATCATGCCCAGCATGTATTGCCGCTCAACAATCAGCCGAACGTGAGAAGCGCCGTGCCTAGGCCCGCGCATTAAAGCGTCGAACGCCTCTGCGTCTGCCGAAGAAAGCCGCCCTAGTATATCGATGAAATTCCGGGGCACTTGCTTGCCATCCGTTGAGGCGTTGGCAAGCAAGTTTGCCCATCGATCCATAAGCGAGTCGTCCGTCTCATCGGCGAGGGACGCTTCCTCAAGATACGGAATGAGGAAGTTGAGGGGCGGAGCCTTCAATCGAAGGTTATTCTGTTCGGCAATTTTGGCCGTGTCACCAATCGCGCGGAGCGCGGCCCTCGTCCGATAGACCCGGATTTGATCTCCGACAGCGCCCAGCGCTTCTGTTAGCGGCGACAAGGTATCTCTAAGGGCGTCAACGATAGTACGTGACGCATCAGCATCTACATCGATGTCCAAGTTCGCTTTGATCGGGGAATCTATCATAGCGGAATATTATCGTGCTTCTTCCACGGGTTGCTCTGCTGCTTGTTCTTCAGCGTCCGTAGCGCCCGGATGAGTCTCCGCCGCGTGCCATGCGGCATGATCACGTCGTCGATATAGCCGAGTCCCGCGGCCACGAACGGATTGGCGAAGCGTTCCTTGTACTCGGCCTCGCGCGCCGCCAGCGCTTCCGGGTCGCCGGCTTCCTTGCGGAAGATGATCTCGACCGCGCCCTTGGCCCCCATGACGGCGATCTCGGCCGAGGGCCAGGCGTAGTTGACGTCGCCGCGCAGGTGTTTGGAGCTCATCACGTCATAGGCGCCGCCATAGGCCTTGCGGGTGATGACGGTCAGCTTGGGCACCGTCGCCTCGGCATAGGCGAACAGCAGCTTGGCGCCGTGTTTGATCAGGCCGCCGTACTCCTGGCGCGTGCCGGGCATGAAGCCGGGCACGTCGACGAAGGTCACCAGCGGGATGTCGAAGGCGTCGCAGAAGCGGACGAAACGGGCGGCCTTGCGGCTGGAGTCGATGTCGAGGACGCCGGCCAGGACCTGGGGCTGGTTGGCGACGACGCCGACGGTCTGGCCGTCGAGGCGGCCGAAGCCGGTGACGATGTTCTTCGCGAAGTCGGGGGCGATCTCGAAGAATTCGGCCTCGTCGACCGTCTTCAGGATCAGCTCCTTGATGTCATAGGGCTGGTTCGGATTGGCCGGGACCAGGGTGTCGAGGCTGGCCTCGTCGCGCTCGGGGTCGTCGTAGGAGTCGCGGATCGGGGGCTTTTCGCGGTTGGACAGCGGCAGGAAACCGATCAGGCGGCGGACCTCGCTGAGGGCCTCCAGATCGTTCTCGAAGGCGCCGTCGGCGACGCCGGACTTGCCGGCGTGGACGCGGGCGCCGCCGAGGTCCTCATGTGTGACGACCTCGTTGGTGACCGTCTTCACCACATCGGGGCCGGTGACGTACATGTAGGAGGTGTCCTTCACCATGAAGATGAAGTCGGTGATGGCGGGGGAATAGACGTCGCCACCGGCGCAGGGGCCCATGATGACGCTGATCTGGGGGATGACGCCCGAGGCCAGGGTGTTCTGGAGGAAGATGTCGGCATAGCCGGCGAGGGATTCCACGCCTTCCTGGATGCGGGCGCCGCCGGCGTCGAACAGGCCGATGATCGGCGCGCCATTGGTCAGGGCCATGGTCTGGATCTTGACGATCTTGGCCGCGTGCGCGCCCGACAGAGAGCCGCCGAAGACGGTGAAATCCTTGGAGAAGACATAGACCAGACGGCCGCCGATCGTGCCGCGACCGGTGACGACGCCGTCGCCGGGGATGCGCTGGCTCTCCATGCCGAAGTCGTGCGAGCGGTGCTCCACGAACATGTCGGTCTCCTCGAACGAGCCCTCGTCCAGCAGCACGTCGATGCGTTCGCGGGCGGTCAGCTTGCCCTTGGCGTGCTGGCTGGCGATGCGGGTCTCGCCGCCGCCGAGTTTGGCGGCGGCGCGGCGGGCGTCAAGCTGGTCGAGGATGGTCTTCATGCGGCGTCTCCTTGAGCGCGAGGCTTAAGGAGACGCGCATGCGGTGGCAAGGCGGTCAGCCCGAGAAGCCCGGCCCCATCGGTTCGGGCGCGGTCATCGCCGCCAGCCGCTGCAGTTCGGCGACGTGGGCGGCGAAGGCCTTGCGGCCCGCGGCGGTGAGGCTGAGCCAGGTCCGCTGGCGGCCGTCGAAGGGGGCCTTGGTCAGGGCGACGTAGCCCGCCTCCTCCAGCTGTTTGATGTGTTTTGACAGGACCGAGTCCGACACGCCGATGCGGTCGCGGATCATGGCGAACTCGGCGTCGTCGACGCTCGAAAGGATGGCGCAGATCTGCAGCCGGCCGGGGGCGTGGATGACGGGGTCGAAGACGGGTACGGCGCTCATTGCGGCCCCTCGGCCAGCTCGCGCCGCCACACGACGTGCCACAGACGGCTGCCGGCGATGGCGGCCACGAAGCCGAGCGCGCCGGAGACGAGGAACAGCCAGTCGGGACCCGCGCCCTGGCCGCGCACCGACAGGAAGGCCAGGGCGAGGAACACCGCGCCAAGCCCGTAGGCGACCCAGCGCGCCTTTTTCGGCGAATAGCCGTTGACCCACCAGCCGAATTTCTTGCGCCACGCCGTCATCATCCAGACCAGACCGGCCATGGCGACGGGGATGACGGCGACCGGCCAGCGACCCGGCAGGCCCGGCCCCGCGACCAGAAGGGCGCAGACGGCGCCGTACAGGATGTCATAGCCGATCGGGTAGTCGGCGACCGAAGCCACGCCAGTGCGGGCCTCCTGAATGGCGGCCAGCGCTTCATGCGGGTTGGGGTCTTGCGTCATGGGAACCTCACTTTCTGATATGGAAAGTGACGGTGACTTTCCATGTTGTCAAGTGGCAAGTTTCCAGATTGGAAAGTTAATCAGCGCGCGTGGGGATGGCTTCGGCGAGCAGGCGTTCCAGCACGGCCAGCCCTTCCGCCAGCGCGGCCCGCTGATCGCCCGGAAGGGCCGACACGGCCGCCGCCAGCGGCGCGACGCGGCGGGCCTGCCCTTCCGCCAGAAGGGCTCGCCCCGCGTCCGTGGCCGTGAGCCAGGACACGCGGCGGTCAGCCGGGTCGGCCTCCCGGACGATCAGACCCAGTCCCTGCAGGTCGGCGGCCAGACGGGTGATGGTCGGGCGGCTGACCTCCTCGAAGGCGGCGAGGTCCGACATGCGCAGGCGCCCGGCGTGGACCACCACCGCGAGGGCGGACGCCTGCGGCCCGCTGAGCCGCGGCGACGGGTCGGCGGCGCGGAGCCACCGGGTCAGCCGGACGGCGGCGAGCGTCAGGCGGTCGGCGGTGCGCTCGGGTGCTGACATTGACGCCTTCCATTCGTTAGTTTACAAAACTAACTATCGGGGAGCCGCCGAGATGACAACCACTCTCACCGGACGACTGGGCCTGCTGACCGCCTTTGTGTTCACGGCTGCCCTGTTGGTGTTTGCGGCGCTCGACCCGGCCTATTCGCACGCGACCAAGGCGGTCAGCGAACTGGGGGCCGTGGGCGCCCCGAACCAGCTGGCATGGAACCTGATCGGCTTCATCGGCGTGGGCCTCGCGCTGGCCATGTTCGGCCGGGGGCTGGGCAAGGCGATCGGCGACCCGTGGACGGGCGGGCTGGTGGCCCTGTTCGGACTCGCCTTCGCGGCCACGGCGATCCCGGCTGACATGAACGACCTCGGCAGTCCGGGATCGGTCGCCCATATCGTCGCCTCGCAGGCGGTGCTGCTGTTCTGGGCCCTCACCCTGATCCGGCTACTGTTCGTCAGGCGGGCCGGAGCGGCGCTGCGCTGGATTGCGGCGGCGGGGCTGGCGCTGGCCGTGGGGGCGGTCGTGGTGCGCGGGCTCGAGGTCCTGCCGCCCGGATTCAGTCAGCGGCTGTCGTTCGCTGTTGTGTTCGGATGGGTCGCTGCGACGTCCCTGGCCCTGCTCAGGCGAGCGCCCTGAACCACCGGTCCAGCAGCACGGCCTCGGCGCGGCGGGCGGCGGTTCGCTCCGCGGCCTCGGCGTCGACGCCCCACTGGCGTTCCTGGAAGGCCTCGTCGAGACGGCTGAGTTCGAAGGCGGCCTCGCCCCCGAGCCGGCCGCGTTGCAGGGCGAAGGCGAGGACGGCCGAGCCCAGCAGGGGCGTGGCCATGGCGAGGCCGGTCAGGGCGAAGTCGTCGAGCCGCAAGGCCAGCTCGCGCACCCGGGCGATGGCGGCCGGGTCCTGGGCCCGGTGGCAAATGCCCTCGGCCGGCTCGAGCACCACGCCCAACTCCAGCGCCGCCCAGTCGCGCCACGGCGTCCAGTCGCGCGCCTGTTCGACCGCGAGCGAGGTCGGGTGGTCGGCGAGGTAGCAGAGCAGGTCTGAGCCGGAGAAGGCGGCGATCTCGTCAGCAACGGGCTCGCGGGCCTGGCTGACGCGGTCGATGGCGGTCGAAGCCAGGCGGGTGGCCGGCATGGTCGCCGGGTCGATGAACTCGCCCTGGGCGGCCCATTCGTCGGCGACGAGGCGGGCGGCGGCCTCGGTCGGCAGGGCCAGCGGGGCATGGGCGGGGGTCTTGGGCGTTCGGCCGTCGAGGGTGACCGACCAGCCGCCGTCGCCTTGCCGGACGTCGACGGCCTTCCAGAAGCGTTTCAGCCGCTCCTCGGACTCGCGGAAGCCCTTGCGGGCGGCGACATTGGGATCGAGGGGCGGGATGTGGCTCATGGCGGGGGCTATAGCGCGACGGGGCCTCGCCCTCCACTACCCTTGGGGTGGTCCGGTCGTCCGATCGTCTCCGACGATCGTTCCTCCACCCCCTGTGGGGGAGGAATGCGGAACGCGCGGCGGCGCGCGGGGGTTAGTCGGCCGAACGGCAACCTCACAGGACGACGACCACGCGCATGGAAGACCGGGGCGACAACCGCAGGGAGCTGGCCGAGAACCGCACCGATCTGGCCGAGGATCGCACGGTCATGGCCAATGAGCGGACCTTCGCCGGCTGGGCGCGTACGGCGATGGCGGCGATCGGCATCGGCCTGGCGTTCAACGCCCTGTTCAACGCCATGGAGCCGGCCTGGGCGCCCAAGGCCATCGCCACGGTGTTCATCCTGCTGGCCATCTTTCTGGTGGTCATGGCCGAGCGGCGGGCCTGCGCCGTCTCGGCGCGGCTGGACACCCATGCGGGCAAGGATCTGTCGAAGATGAATCTCCGCGTCATCGCCATCGCCATCGGCTTCGGCGCGGTCTGCCTGATCGCGGGGATCTGGCTGCTGGTCTGACGTTCAGGCTGCGCGGGTCAGGCGGGGCGGGTCAGGTCGGCGAAGCCGTCCAGCACCACCCCCAGTTCGGAGAAGGTTTCGGCGACGTGGCGGGCCCCGGCGGCGCGCTGTTCCTCGACCGTATGGAATCCCCAGGCGACGCCGAGCGGCAGGACGCCGGCGTTGCGGGCCATCAGGATGTCGTGGGCGGTGTCGCCGATCATCACCGTGCGGGCGGGGTCGCTGTCGCAGGCGGCCATGGCGGCGTGCAGCATGGCCGGGTCCGGCTTGCCCGGGCCATCCTCGGCGCAGTGCGACGACAGGAACATGTCGGCCCAGCCCTCGCGAGCGAGGTTGCGGGCGACGCCGCGGCGGTTCTGGCCGGTGGCCAGGGCCAGACGCCAGCCGTCGCGATGCAGGCGGCGCAGGGTGGCGGTCGCCTCGGGATAGAGGGGCTCCTCGTGGCCGTCGTCGTACATCCGCTGGAAGCTGGCGCGGAAGCCGGCGATGAAGCGGGCCAACGTCGGCGCGTCCAGCCCGGGCTCCAGCACCGCCATGGCGTGCTCCAGCGACAGACCGACGATCTGGCGGACGCGGTCGTATTCGGGCTCGGGCAGGCCGATGTCGCGCGCGGCCTCGCAGGCGGCGCGATGGATCGAGGCGCGGCTGTCGACGAGGGTGCCGTCGATGTCGAAGATTGCGAGGGGTCTCATCGGATCCGCTTGACCCCTTCGAACGGGTCGCTCTCGTTCCCTTCCGCCTCCTCGAAGCCGAAATGGGCGAAGCCGGCGCGCATCTCGGGGCTCAGCGGGGCCTCGACGATCAGGACGCCGCCGCGCGGGTGGTCCAGCTCGATGCGGCGGGCGTGGAGCTGCAGCTTCAGGCCGGTGGACAGCTCTTTCGATTTCTCGTCGCCGTATTTGCCGTCGCCGAGGATCGGATGACCGATGGCGGCCATGTGTGCGCGCAACTGGTGCGTCCGGCCGGTGAAGGGCCGCAGGGCCATCCACGACGCACGGTGGGCGGCGCGGCTGAGGGTGGCGAAGGCGGTCTCGGCCGGCTCGCCGCGCGGGTCCTTGCGGTCGGCGGGGCGCATCATCTCGAAGTCGTTGATGCCCGTCTTCTTCAGCGGCATGTCGATCTGGCCGGCGGCGGGCTTGGGGTTGCCGATGACGATGGCCCAGTAGGTCTTCTTCGCCTGGCGCCGGGCGAAGGCGCCGGCCAGCCGTTTGGCCGCCTCGGGGCCCTTGCCGAGCAGCAGGACGCCCGAGGTGTCGCGGTCGAGCCGGTGGACCAGACGCGGGCGATCCATCCCCTCCCCCCAGGCCGACAGCAGGCGGTCGACGTGGCGGCTGGTCTTGGTGCCGCCCTGGACGGCGAGGCCGTGCGGTTTGTTGATGGCGATGACCATGTCGTCCTCATAGAGGACCAGAGACTTGGCGAATTTGATGTCCTGGGGGCTCAGCGTGTGGACGTCGCCGGCCTGACGCGAGGTGTCGTCGGGGATCGGCGGGACGCGCACGGCGGCGCCGGCGGTCAGGCGGCCTTCGGGCTTGATGCGGGCGCCGTCGACGCGGATCTGGCCGCTGCGGGCCATCTTCTGCACCTGGATGTTGGATAGATGCGGCCAGCGCCGGCGGAACCAGCGATCCAGCCGGATGCCGTCCTCCGCCTCGGCCACATAGATCGTCAGGACCTCGCGTTTGGGGGCGGGTTCCGATTCCTGGATGGGTTCGTCAGTCAAAGGGCGGCTCCGAAGGCGCGGCGGGCGACCATCAGGCCGATAAACAGGGCGGCGATCGACAGGACCACCGAGGCGGCGACGTAACCGCCGGCCATGGCCAATTGACGGCGCTCGATCATCAGGGCGGTCTCCAGCGAAAAGGCGCTGAAGGTGGTGAAGCCGCCCAGCACGCCGACGGCCGCGAACAGGCGCAGCGACTCGGCCTGCACCCCGCCACGGAAGGCCAGCCAGCCGGCCAGCAGCCCCATCAGCAGGCCGCCGACGACATTGACCGCGAGCGTGGCCCAAGGCCAGGTCGCGGCCGGGAAAAGGCGGAAGGCCCAGAGGCCGACGCCGTAGCGCGCCATGGCGCCGAGGGCCCCGCCGGCCGCGACGATCAGAAGTCGTGTCATGATGCGGCGCTTATACTGCACCCAGCGGCAAAACGAAGGAGGCCGCGCGCGCCCGCCGCTTCATCGCCAGCCTGACCGAAACTTCACTTGCCGGGCGATACGGTTAACGGCGATACCTGAACGGCACGGCTCAGCTTCGCGTAACGAGGGAAGGCCGTCGGTCCGGGGGCGACGATCCGCCATAGTGCCGGACCATCGATGGAAGGACCGCCGAAGCGCCATGTCGCACGACGATCACAGCCACGCCCCGCACGACCACGATCCGCACGGTGCCGACCCGCATGCGGCGCCCGCCGACGGCGGTCACGGCGGCCAGGGTCATGACGCCCGGTCGAGCGGCATCGACGTCGCCGCCAATCCCCCGCCCCGCGGCGCCGCCGACGTGCAGGACCGCGCCGTGCCCTCGGCCACGCCGCCGCGCCGCACCGGGCCGCTGCGCAATCCGGAAGGCATCCTGCACCCGATCCAGGACAGCGAGTATTTCTCTGAGGACCCGGAAGCGACCGACCGGGTCTCTGCCCATATCGACGAATATTTCAACCAGCCGCTCGACATCTTTCCGTTCTGGGAGACCGAGGGAAAGCCGGACCGTTTCCACGTGCTGTTCGCCCGCCAGATCGAGGAGCGGTTCCCGGTCGACAACGATCTGAGGGCGCACATCTACACCTACGGCCGCAGGGTGTTCGACGCCCTGCGGGTGCATGTGCTGTCGAAGCGGCTGACCCAGGCGCTGGCCATGGCGGCCTTCGGCGTGCTGGCGGTGCTGGGCCCGACCTGGTTCAGCCGCTGGACCGGCACGGACGCCGCGGGCGCGGCCATCGCCGGCGGCGCCATGCTTGTGGCCCTGGGCCTCTACTGGGGCATCCAGCAGATCCTGTTCATCCAGTACCGGTTCCGGCTGGAGAACGACTCCTACCAGCTGTCACGCGAGATCGTGCAGCGGACGCGCGAGCTGCAGAACCTGTTCACCACGGGCCGGGCCATGGCCGACCAGGCCGAGACCCGCTACCAGCAGGACGGCAAGGCCTGGGGCCTGCGCGCCATGTATCTGACCCGCCTGACCATGTGGCTGGGCGCGCGCATGGAGTACCTCGAGAAATACGTCCAGATGGAGCTGTGGCGGGTGCGGCGCGAGCGCTACTGGATGCGCTGGCTGGCGCGGCTGCTGACGCCCGCGGTCTTCCTGATCGGCGTCGCCGTGATCGCCGTCCAGTCGGCGCCGGTCGGGCACGAGATCGCCTTCCGCGGGCTTCAGGCGCTGGCCATCGGCCTGTCGGCCGTGGTCGGGCTGCTGTCCTACTTCCTCTGGCAGACCCCGACCTCGGCGGTGCAGGACAAGCTCGGCATCGAGAACTGGGTCCGCTACGCCTCACTGGACGTCGACAACGCCGTCGCCGACCAGGTGCGGCGCGACAAGGAGCGGCTGGTCGAATACCGGGCCCTGACGCGCGGGGGCCGCTAGGGGCTAGAGACCCCGGCCGCGCAGGCTGTCCTGGACGCCGCGGGCGTCATAGGCGTTGGGGCGGGCGGGCGTTTCGCCACGGCCCATCACCACTTCCAGCGCCGTCGAGGTCGGCGACGGGCCGCTGAAATTCAGGCCGACGCCGACGCCGACGCCCGAGCTGCGATAGTTGCCGTATCGACCGCCGTAGCTGCTGGAGCCCGCGCCGACCGAGACGCTGGGACGCAGCCCACCGGCGCTGTCGAGGCGGCCGTCGGTCCAGCGCTGGGTCACCTCGAACCAGTCATAGCCCTCGGCGGTGGTCAGCTCGGCGGCGCGCAGCAGGGCCATGTCGGCCACCGGACCCGGCGCGCCGACGCCGTTGTAGGTGACGCGGAAACGGTTGGATTCTATGCGCTGCTCGACATAGCCCTGACCGCCCGGCCCGGTCTGGGGGCCGTAGGGGGCGAGGCTGGCGCAGGCCGACAGGGCGAGGCCGGCGGCGGCGATCATGGGCAGGGTCAGGCGGTTCATGGCGGCAGCTCCGGGGTTCACCTGAAATAGCGCCGGGCTAGCGGGATTGTTCCTGGAGACCCGCCGCCGTCTTCAGCGCCGCGAAATCGGCGGGGAGCGGCGCCTCGACGGTGAGCTCTCCGCCGCCCTCCGGATGCGGGAAGGTCAGTTTCGCCGCATGCAGCATCAGCCGCGGGGCGGCGCGGCCGGCGAAGGTCAGGGCGCCGCCGTAGCGCGGATCGCCCACCAGCGGCCGGCCGATATGGGCCATGTGCACGCGCAGCTGGTGCATCCGGCCGGTCAGCGGCTCCAGCTCGACGAGGGCGCCGTCCTCCGAGGCCGAAAGCGTGCGGTAGTGGCTCTGGGACCCTTGGGCGCCAGGGGCGTCGAAGGCGCAGACCCGCATATAGCTCTCGCGGCCGATCTCCTGCCGCACCAGCGGGGCGTCGATCTTGCCGGCGGGCCGCTCGGGCGCGGCGGAGACGAGAGCCAGATAGGTCTTCTTAAACCGGCGCATTTGCAACGCCTTGCCGAGGAAGCCGGCGGCCGGCTTGGTCTTGGCCGTGAGGATGACGCCGGAGGTGTCGCGGTCGAGCCGGTGGACCAGCTCGGGCCGCTTGCCGTTGGAACGCATGAAGGCCCACAGCAGGTCGTCGAGGGTGTGCGCCTTGATCCGCCCGCCCTGGCTGGACAGGCCGGCGGGCTTGTTGAGGACGAGGATGTGGGCGTCCTCGTGCAGCACCCACGAACGGATGGCGGCGATCTCGTCTTCTGACAGGGTGATCGGGGGGGCGGCGGACATCAGACCCGCTCTTGGCCCACGGCCGTCATCACGGTCAAGGCGTCGGGCAGGGCCTGGGACCCGGCGGTGTTGTCGAGGATGCACCAGGTCGGGCGGGCGTCGGCGTCCCGACGGAGGCGAAGAGCGAGATCCGCCAGCACTTCGGGCGGGTAGGCCGAATAGTACATCCGCGGCGAACCGTGCAGACGGAAATAGCTCAGCCCGCGCCAGCCGCCCGGGTCGGCGGCTCCCGCCGGTTTGGCCGGGTCGGCGGCGACGCGGGCGATGCGGCGGTCGGCGAGCCATGCGTCGACCGCGGGCGTGAACCAGTCGGCATGGCGGGGCTCACAGACTACCGGGACGTCGATGCGCGCCCGGACGGCGGCGAAGAAGGCGTCGGCGGTCGCCGCGTCGTATTTCAGACTCGGCGGCAACTGGACGAGGAGGACGGCCAGCTTCGGCCCCAAGCCCCCGACCTCGCCGCAGAAGCGGTCGAGGATGACGTCGGGGTCCGCCAGCCGTTGACCGTGCGTCAGCAGGCGGGGAAGCTTGACCGAAAAACGGAACGCGTCGGGCGTCGATTCAGCCCACCGCTCGTACGTCGTACGGCGGTGCGGACGGTGAAAGCTGCTGTTGATCTCCGCCGCGTTCATCACCCGGGCATAGCGCTCCAGATGCGCGCCCGCGCCGGGGAGGCGGTCGGCCACGGCGGCCGGAAGGCTCCAGCCGGCCGTGCCGATCCTCAGATCGAAAGACGCCATACGGGGCGAAGCCGCGAGGCCCCGCCCCGGTTCCTCAGCGTAGAACGCCCTTCTTCGCCATGGTCCAGGCGTACCAGGCGAGGAAGGCGGCGATCAGAGCGATGACCCAAGGCATGTAGCGCATCATCGCCATGTTCGCGGGCAGCGGCGGCGGATCGATCACCTGACCCAGGGCGCCCCAGACCCCGAGAGTCCACGGCACATACATCCACGCCGGCATGCCGAGGAAGTAGTCGATCGTCGCCTGGTCCAAGCCGCTGGCGCGCAGGTAGGGCTCACGCTCCGTCGTCGTCATGATGAAGTCGTACGCGCCAAAGCCATTCCACAGCGGGCTTACGCCGCCCACGGCCCATAGGCGCCAGGGCGTCGAGGTGTCATCTTCATGGTGTCGGTCATTGTCCCCTCCCAGTCCCCTCCCAAGGAATTTCCGAGGGGCGGAAGATGAGCCGAAACCGACGTTACGGCAACGGTTACCCTGACGCGCCGTCGTCGGACATCCGCGCCCTGAGCGCCGCCCAGCGGTCGAGCCGCTCCTTGACCTTGGCCTCGTGCCCCTCGCCCTTCGGGGCGTAGAAGACGCGGCGCTCCATCTCGTCGGGGAAGAAGTTCGCGCCGGAGAAGCCCTCCGGCGTGTCGGGGTCGTACTGGTAGCCCTTGCCGTAGCCGAGCGACTTCATCAGTTTGGTCGGGGCGTTGCGGATGTGGGCGGGCGGCATCAGCGAGCCGGTCTCGGCCGCCGCCCGCTTCGCCGCCTTGAAGGCTTCGTAGACGCCGACCGACTTGGGCGCGGTGGCGAGGTGGACCACGGCCTGGGCGAGGGCAAGCTCGCCCTCCGGGGAGCCGAGGAAGTCGTAGGTATCCTTGGCCGCATTGGCGACCAGCAGCGACAGGGGGTCGGCCTCGCCGATGTCCTCGACCGCCATGCGGACGATGCGGCGGGCCAGATACAGGGGATCCTCGCCGCCGTTCAGCATCCTCGCCAGCCAGTACAGGGCCGCATCCGGGTCCGATCCGCGAACCGCTTTATGCAGCGCGGATATGAGGTTATAGTGCTCTTCTCGACTCTTGTCGTAAGCCGGCGCGCGCTTCTGCAGGATGCCGGCGAGGGCCTGGACGTCGAGCGGTTCGGTCGAGGTCAGGTCGAACAGCACCTCGGACATGGTCAGCAGGTAGCGGCCGTCGCCGTCGGCCAGGGCCGTGAGCGCGTGACGCGCCTCGGGCGTCAGGGGCAGGGTCTTGCCCTCTTGGGTCTCGGCCCGAATCAACAGTTGATCGAGGGCGGCG
The DNA here is from genome assembly GCF_046295595.1 of Brevundimonas sp. Classification (GTDB taxonomy): domain Bacteria; phylum Pseudomonadota; class Alphaproteobacteria; order Caulobacterales; family Caulobacteraceae; genus Brevundimonas. The sequence goes on from NZ_JBKBMX010000003.1 coordinate 197,114, forward strand.
TCGTCGAGGCGCTTGAGGACATAGACCTGCGAGCGGGACAGCAGGGCGCCGTTCAGTTCGAACGAGGGGTTTTCGGTCGTGGCCCCGACGAGTGTGATCACCCCCTCCTCCACGAACGGCAGGAAGCCGTCCTGCTGGGCGCGGTTGAAGCGGTGAATCTCGTCGACGAACAGCAGGGTCGACTGGCCCGCGGCGCGGCGCATGCGGGCGGCCTCGAACGCCTTCTTCAGGTCGGCGACGCCCGAGAAGACCGCACTTATCTGCTGGAACTGATAGCCGGCGGCCTGGGCCAGCAGGCGGGCGATGGTGGTCTTGCCGGTGCCCGGCGGGCCCCACAGGATCATCGAACCAAGCCGCCCGGCCTCGACCATGCGGCGGATCGGACCGCCCTCCCCGAGCAGGTGATCCTGCCCCACGACCTCCTCCAGCGTGCGCGGGCGCAGGCGGTCAGCGAGCGGTGCGTCGGGAGGATGGATGCCGGAGGCTTCGAACAGATCGGTCATGTGCGCTCAGAGATAGGCGTTACCGGCGGCGGTTTCACGCGTTAGTATCGGCCTGCCGCAAAGGAGACGCCGATGGCCGAAGATCAAAACGTCCAGGGCCCGACTTCGGGCGTCACGCCGCATCTGGTGATCCCGTCACGCGGCGGCCAGGCGGCGCTGGAATTCTACACCCGCGCCTTCGGCGCGCGCGTGCTCGACCAGAAGCCGGCCGAGGACGGCGAGCGACTGATCCACGCCCATCTGCGGATCAATGGCGCCAGCGTCATGCTGCACGACGAATTTCCCGAGTATGGCGGAGACCAGGATATCGTGCCCACGGGCGTCACCCTGCACCTGCAGGTCGACGACGCCGACGAATGGTGGACGCGAGCCCTGCTGGCCGGGGCCATCCCGACCATGCCGATGGCCGACCAGTTCTGGGGCGACCGCTATGGCCAGCTGAAGGACCCCTTCGGCCACAGCTGGTCGATCGGCGCGCCGATCAAGGCGCCTTAGCGAACCCCAGGGTCAACGGATCACGCCGCTGATGCGCCGGCCGCGACGCTCAAGGACGACCTCGGACCCGCGCGCAACGTCGGCCAGCTGCGACACGGCGGTCACGGGGCGGCCGTTGACGGTCAGAAGGACGTCGCCCCCCTGCACCCCGGCCCGATGGGCGTAGCTGCCGCGTTGCACGCGCCCGACGATCACGCCGGTGGCGAACGGATCGCCGCCGAGACTGTCGGCCAGGGCCGGATTGAGGGCCAGCACCTGGGCGCCCGACAGGACCCCGGACTGGATGACCGCGGCCTTGTCGACATCGGCATCGCCCGGCAGGCGCTGCACCCGGGCGGTGAGGGTCTGGGTTCGGCCATCGCGGAGGACGGCGACGGCCACGTCGGCGTTCGGCTCGCGCGTTCCAACGCGGAAATTCAGCCCGCCCTGGTCGTTGACCTCGGCGCCGTCGATGGCGGTGATCACGTCGCCCTCGCGCAGGCCGGCGCGGGCCGCCGGGCCGCCGGCGTAGACTTCCGTAACCACCAGACCTTGCGGCCGCTCGAGGCCGAGGCTGCGGGCGATGTCGGCGCTGACCGTCTCGCCCTTAACGCCCAGCCACGGCCGGACCACGGCGGTGGCGCCGCCGACGGCTGAGTCCACCACCCGCTTCACCAGCGTCGCCGGCACGGCGAACCCGACTCCGGACGACGAGCCCGAGCGCGAGAAGATCGCGGTATTGATGCCGATCAGATCGCCGTCCATGTCCACCAGCGCCCCGCCCGAATTGCCCGGGTTGATGGCCGCGTCCGTCTGGATGAAGGAGCCGCTGTCGCTGATGCCCGTCTCGGTCCGGTTCAGGGCCGAGATGATGCCGTTGGTGACCGTCTGGCCGACGCCGAACGGATTGCCGATGGCCAGCACCAGATCGCCGATCTGCTGTTCCTCGCGGTCGTCGATGTTCAGCGTCGGCAGGCTCTCCCCGACATTTTCCAGCTGCAGCACGGCGATGTCGGAGCGGGCGTCGGCCAGCACCACACGGGCCGAGAACTCGCGGCGGTCGTTCAGGGTGACGCGGATTTCCTGCATGCCCTCGATGACGTGGTTGTTGGTCACCACCACCCCGTCCGGGCGGACGATGACGCCGGAGCCGACCGAGCCGGTCTGACGCTGGCCCGGGATGCCCCAGAAGGGATCGCGGACCTGCTGCACGCCGCGGGCGGAGATGTTGACCACGGCCGGCGCGGCCTCGCGCACCACGGGGGCGAAGCTGGCCTTCATCGACAGGGCGTCGCCCGGCACGGTCCGGTTGTCGGCGAAGACGCCGTCCTGGGCCCTGGTGTCGCTGGGCTGGCCGCAGGCGGCGAGCGACAGGGCGAGAGTGATCGCGAGGCTGCTGGTCTTCATTATCATCCGGGGGGTCATGAAGGCGTTGTACACCGAGTTCGCTCCGATTTTTGGACACGATCAAGGCGCGGGCTGGTTCAAACGGTTACGATTTGCTCACGTTCCGGACCCCCGACTTCTCATGTTGCAAAAGGGTAATGCCATGCCGTCTTGCGCCGGGGCGCGACGCACGCTCAACCTGAGGCCATGACCGCTGTTATCGATACGCCCGTTATCCAGGTCGTGGGGCTGACCAAGACCTACGGGGCCGTGCGCGCCCTCGACGGGCTGGACCTGTCCATCCCGCGCGGCGGGGTTTATGGCGTGCTGGGGCCCAACGGGGCCGGCAAATCGACTTTATTCCGCATCCTGCTGGGCCTGATCCGCGCCTCGAACGGCACCGCCAGCGTGATGGGCGGCGGCGTCGGCGACGTGGCGGCCATGCGCCGCATGGGCTCGATGATCGAAACGCCGCGCTATCCGCCCTATCTGACCGCGCGACAGGTGCTGCGCTGGCTGGCGCTGGCGCATGGCGTCGGCGGCGAGAGCGACATCCCCTACTGGCTGGAGCGGGTCGGATTGACCGAGGCGGCGGACCGCCGGGTGCGCGGCTTCTCGGTCGGCATGATGCAGCGCCTCGGCGTCGCCGCCGCCCTGCTCAGCAAGCCGGAGCTGATCATCCTCGACGAACCGACCAGCGGCATGGACCCGCCCGGCATCCAGGACATGCGGGCCCTGGTCCGCAGCCTGGCCGACGACGACGGCGTCACCGTCGTGCTGGCCAGCCACCAGTTGCTGGAGGTGCAGCGCATCTGCGACCGCGTCGCCATCCTCAACAAGGGTCGTCTGGTCCGCGAGGGCTCGGTCAACGAGCTGACCGCGGTCGGCGAGCGGCTGCGTCTGTCGGTCGTCTCGACCGCCCCGGCGCTGGCGGTTCTCGGGGCCCGGGGCGCGCTGGAGGGCGACGCCGTTCTGGCCGACGTCAAACGCCCCGAAGGACCGGCCCTGATCCGCGCCCTGGTCGAGGCCGGGGTCGAGATCAACGAGGCCCGCTGGGTCGGCGCCGATCTGGAAAGCATCTTCTTCACCGAGACGGGCGCCGTGCAGACGCCGGAGACGATCCATGCTGGTTGACGCCGTTCGCGCCGAAGGCTTCCGCCTGTCGAAGAACCGGACGCTGGTGTTTCTCAGCGTGCTGCTGACGCCCCTGCTGTTCGCCGTCGGCGGGACCGGCTTCCACCTGATCAGCAAGGCCAAGGGCGAGGAGGCCGCGGCGACCGCCGGCCTGACCGTCCCCGTCGAGTCCGCCGCCGTCAATCTGGGCGACGCCCTGAGCATGGGCGCGGGCGCCGGCGCCAATGGGCTGATCCTCGTCTTCATGCTGATCGCCGCGGCCACGCTGTACGCCGGCGACTACCGCTGGGAGACCTGGCGTCTCATCACACCGCGCAACGGCCGCGTCGCCCTGCTCCTGGGCAAGGTCGGGGTGTTCAAACTGCTGGCGCTGGCGGCCATGGTCGCCTTCCTGGTGGCGACCTTCGTCTTCTTCATCGCCCAGGCCGTGGTCTATGAGCGGCCGCTGACCTTCAGCTACACATTGGCCCAACTCGGCGGCTTCGCCGTGGTCTGGCTGCTGTCGTGGATCCGCATCATCCAGTTCGCCATGGTCGGCCTCCTGACGGCGGTGATGACCCGCTCCTTGCTGGCGGCCCTGTTCGTCCCCTGGGCCCTCGGGTTCGGCCAGCAGATGCTGGGGCAGTTCATGCCGCTGATCGGCTGGGAGCCGCAGATGTGGGCGCCGCAGTTGGTGCTGCCCGGCCTCGCCTATGACACGCTGAAGGCGGCGGTCGCGCCGGGGCCGCTGGAGGCGCCGCTGACCGACGCCACGGTCTGGCGTTCGCTGATCGGCTTCACCCTGTGGACACTGGTTCCGCTGGCCCTGTCGATCTTCTGGTTCAAACGCCAGGATCTGTCGAAGGAATAGGCGGCGGGCTGACAGCTCCCTCGGCCACCAGCCAGTCGCGGAAGGCGTCGATCGCGGCGTCCTTGCGCCCGGCCGGGCGCAGGAAGGCGAACTGCGAGGGCCGCAGCGCGAAACCGAACGGCGCCACCAGCCGGCCCGCGGCGATATCCGGCGCCACGAAGGCCCACGGCGCGATGGCCACGCCCATGCCGGCCGCCGCGGCCTCGATCATCGAGTGATTGTGCGCGAACTCGCGCTCGACCCGCGCCGGCGGCAGGGCGACGTCGGTCAGGTCGCTCCACACCCGCCAGCTCTCAGGGAAGGTGGCGGCGTGCAGCCTGGGCAGGGCGGCGAAGGCGTCCAGCGACTGCCCCGGCGGCGTCACATGCGGCGCGGCCACCGCGCCCTGATACTGCGGCAGGAAGGGCGTCACCTCGGCGCCGGGCGTCTCTGTTCCCGGATTGAGGATGCGGATGGCGCCGCTGAACCGATCGCGGGCGAAGTCGACCGGCGCGTACGATTCCGACAGCCGGACGCGGACCTCGGGATGGGCGGCGAGGAAGGTCCCCAGCCGCGGGATCAGCCATTTCAGCGCCAGGGTGCCGAGGCAGGAGATCTCGATCTCGCGATGATCGCCGGGCCGCGCCGCCGCGACCGCGTCGTTGATCACGGCGAACCCCGTCGACAGCCGGGCCGCCAGCTCTGCTCCGGCAGGCGTCAGAGCCAGTCGGTGCCGCGGACCGGTCACCAGCGGCGTGCCCAGCGCCTCCTGCAGGGCGCGGACCTGACGGCTGACGGCTCCGTGGGTGACGCACAGTTCGGCGGCGGCGGCGGTCATGCCGCCAAGGCGGGCGAAAGCCTCGAAGGCGCGCAGGGCGTTCAGCGGCGGCGACGGCGGCGGGCGCGACATGTGACCTCAGCTCACAACGTCAGACGGTTTAATCGATTTCGGCCAGGCTTCAAATCGGCTTCAAACTGGCCGATGCCGCTGTTCGACAAACCCCCGCCCCCGCCGCGCCGCACCCTGTGGGACCGGCTCGCCTATGGCCTGTGCGCCATCCTGATCTGGTTGGCCGTGCTGTACGAGGCCTTCGGCTAGAGTCGTTTCTCCATCCACACGTCGGCCCGGGCGTAGGGGCTGGGCCGGGGCGGCAGGTCAACGAAGCCGAAGCGGCGGTAGAGGGCGCCGGCCGGCTTCAAGGTGCTGCTGGTCTCCAGATACAGGCGCGGGGCTCCGGCCGACCGGGCCGCGGCCTCGCAGGCCTCGAGCAACCGGCGGCCGAGTCCGAGGCCGCGCGCGGCCGGCGACACGGTCATCTTGGCCACCTCATAGCCGCCGTCGTCCATCGCCATCAGGGCGCAGCAGCCAATGGCCTCCCCTGCCCGTTCCGCCATGAAGATGCGTCCGCCCGGATCCAGTATGGCGCCCTGCGGATCGTCAATGACCTTGCGGTCCTTCTCCTCGACCACGAAGCCGCCCTCGGCCAGCCAGGCCTCGTTCAGCCTCGCCCAAGCCGACCCATGGCGCGGCTGGTAGTCGACGATCTGGACAGGGGCGATTTGCGACATGCCGTCTCTCGGGCTCAGCGGGCCTGGAGCCGGGCTTCGAGGGTCGGCAGATCAGGCACGAACCAGACCCGGTCGCCGGCGTTGGACTCGCGGACGAAATCCCGCAGGGCCTCGCTGGACGCAACCGCCGCCGAGATGTCGCCGACGATCGCCAACCGGACCCGATAGGTGACGAATTTCTGGATGACCGCCCCGGCCAGGCCGGTCCGCAGGCGCAGGAAGCCTTCACCCAGCCGGGCCGTCGGCAGGACCAGCCAGTCGACCTCCTTGCCCCACAGCCCGCCGATCAGATTTACGGCGTCCACCTCGGCGGCGATCGGAGGCCCCTCTGCAGGACAGAGGAAAACGGCCCGTCCGCCCAGCACCGTCGTTTCCCCGTCCATCCGCATCTCCGAAACGAAAAAGGGCGGCCGGATCGCTCCAGCCGCCCCTTCGAAGCCCCAACGAAGAAGGCTTACGCCTCTTCGTCGCCCTCGATTTCATAGACCGGACCCGAGTCCTGGCCCTTGGCGTCGACGTCGCGGTCGACGAACTCGATCACGGCCATGGCGGCGTTGTCGCCGTGGCGGTAGCCGGCCTTCATGATGCGGATGTAGCCGCCGTTACGGTCGGCGTAGCGCGGGCCGATCGTCTCGAACAGCTTGCCCACCTGCGGCACGTCACGGACGTGGCTGATGGCCTGACGACGCGCGTGCAGGTCGCCCTTCTTGGCGAGCGTGACCAGCTTCTCGACGAAGGGACGCAGTTCCTTCGCCTTGGGGAGGGTGGTCGTGATCTGCTCGTGCTTGATCAACGAGGCCGCCATATTGGCGAACATCGCGGTCCGGTGGCTGGCCGTACGGCCGAGCTTGCGATAGGCGGCGCCGTGGCGCATCGGGGTCTCTCCTACTCACCCTGGTTTCCACGACAGCGGACCTGGGGTTCTCTCATTCTAACCGCTCCGTCAGCCGTGACGGCCTGGGGCGGAGGGTTGAAACTAGATCTGGTCGTCGAACTTCTTGGCCAGGTCTTCGATGTTTTCCGGCGGCCAGTTGGGCACATCCATGCCGAGGCTGAGCCCCATGGTCGCCAGCACTTCCTTGATCTCGTTCAGCGACTTGCGGCCGAAGTTCGGGGTGCGAAGCATCTCGCCCTCGGTCTTCTGGATCAGGTCGCCGATGTAGACGATGTTGTCGTTCTTCAGGCAGTTGGCCGAACGGACCGACAGCTCGAGTTCGTCGACCTTCTTCAGCAGGGCCGGGTTGAACGGCAGGTCGGGCTTGCCGTCCGCCTGTTCCACGGCCTTCTTCGGCTCGTCGAAGGTGATGAAGATCTGCAGCTGGTCCTGCAGGATGCGCGAGGCGTAGGCCACCGCGTCAACCGGCGAGACGGCGCCGTTGGTCTCGACCTCGAGGATCAGCTTGTCATAATCCAGCGACTGGCCCTGACGGGTCGGCTCGACACGGTAGGCGACGCGCTTGACCGGCGAATACAGGGCGTCGACGGCGATCAGGCCGATCGGCGCGTCTTCCGGACGGTTCAGCTCGGAGGCGACATAGCCCTTGCCGTTCTGGACGGTCAGTTCCATCCGCACCGAAGCGCCGTCGTCGAGCGTGCAGATCACATGGTCGGGGTTCAGCACCTCGATGTCCGAGGGGACGTCGATCTGGCCGGCGGTCACCGGGCCGGGGCCCGTGGCGCGCAGGGTCATGCGCTTGGGGCCCTCGGCGTGCATGCGCAGCGCCAGCTGCTTGATGTTCAGCACGATGTCGACGACGTCTTCGCGCACGCCTTCCAGCGACGAGAATTCGTGGACGACGCCGTCGATCTGGATCGCGGTCACGGCGGCGCCTTGCAGCGACGACAGGAGAACGCGGCGCAGGGCGTTGCCGAGCGTCACGCCGAAACCGCGTTCGAGGGGCTCGGCGACCAGGCGCGCCTTGCGCAGCGGGTCGGAGCCGGCCTCGATCTGCGGCTTCTCGGGACGGATCAGCTCTTGCCAGTTACGTTCGATCATGGATGTCCCTCGGGAAACGGAGTTCGCCGGTCCCTCGCTCCTCGTCAGGGGCGGCAGGACCGGCGGAGAATAGTCAGTCGGCTCGCTTAGACGCGGCGGCGCTTGGGCGGACGGCAACCGTTGTGCGGCATCGGCGTGACGTCGCGGATGGTGGTGATGGTCATGCCGGCGGCCTGCAGGGCGCGCAGGGCCGACTCACGGCCGGAGCCGGGACCCGAGACGTTGACTTCCAGCGTCTTGACGCCGTGTTCGCCGGCCTTCTTGGCCGCGTCCTCGGCGGCCATCTGGGCGGCGTACGGGGTCGATTTGCGCGAACCCTTGAAGCCCATGTGCCCGGCCGAGGACCAGGAGATGGCGTTCCCCTGGGCGTCGGTGATGGTCACCATGGTGTTGTTGAAGGACGCATTCACGTGGGCGACGCCCGAGGTGATGTTCTTGCGCTCGCGCTTCTTTACGCGACCCGGTTCCTTGGCCATGTGTCTGTCTTACTTCTTCTTGCCGGCGATCGGCTTGGCGGGACCCTTGCGGGTGCGGGCGTTGGTGTGCGTGCGCTGGCCGCGGACCGGCAGGCCCTTGCGGTGACGCAGGCCGCGGTAGCAGGCCAGGTCCATCAGACGCTTGATGTTCATCGACGTCTCACGACGCAGATCGCCCTCGACGGTGTGATCGCGGTCGATCGTCTCGCGAATCTGCAACACTTCCGCGTCAGTCAGCTGGTTGACGCGGCGTGCGGGCTCAATCCCGACCTTGGCCGTGATGTCCTTCGCCGCATGCGCGCCGATGCCATGAATGTACTGAAGCGCGATTTCGACGCGCTTGTTGGTCGGGATGTTGACGCCAGCGATACGGGCCACGAAGCTCTCCAGATACGCGTGTGCGGACGCAACAAACGCTCCGGTCAACAGACCAGGAGCGCCGACGCCCTTCGCGGAAGCGCGCCTTATACAGGGGATTCTGTTCCCGTCAACGGCCGGGGCGCGGTTTGGCCCGGGTCAGGACCGGCCGAACTCCAGCACGACCGTAACGGTGACCGAGTCGTCATAGGCGCCATTCAGGGTGGCCGGCCGGAACCGGTACAGGTCGCGGGCGGCCGCCAGACCGGCCTCGGCGAAGCCCTGACCGCCGGGGGTCGCCCTCAGGACGGTGCATTGCTCCAGACGACTGTCGCGGGCGATCCGGCAGCGCAACTCGACCACGCCGGTGACGCCCCGAGCGAGCGCTTCCCGGGGATGGTAGCGCCGCAGATCCTGCATGGCGGGACGGCGCAGGTTCTGTGGGCCCGTACGCGTCCCGCGACCGGGGCCGTCTCCAGCGCCGATGCCCGAGCCCGCTCCGGTCCCCTGCCCGCCCTGACCCATGCCGGGCGTCGGCGAGGCGATGGGCGCGACGCCGACGACAAGCGTGGGCTCCGGGGCCTGCTCGCGGGGCGCGGGCACTTCGGGCGGGATAGGCTCGCGCGGCGGCGGCGGGACATGGATGCGCGACGGGGCGGCCGGGGCCCCGCCCCCGGGATCCTCGGAGGGTTCCTCGGGAGGCGGCGGGGGGGGCGGTGGCGGCGAAGGGCGGAACAGCTCGACCTCGATCACCGGCGGGAGCACCAACGGCGGGCCGGGCTCGGTGCGCGCAATCAGGGCGAACACCCCGGCGTGGGCGATCAGCACCACGGCGAAGGCGCCGGCCTTGCGCAGCCGGTCAGGCGTAAACAGCGTTCTGATTTCCACCGGTCGGATATGCCTCATACGGCATGAACGCGCCGGGACGGAAAGCGCTCAGCTTTCGTTCAGGCGTCGAGGGCGGCGTCGATGGCGGCCGAGACGGTCTCGATATCGCCCATGCCGTCGATTTCGGTCAGCAGTCCCTTGTCGGCGTAATAGGGCAGCAGGGGCGCGGTCTGGCGGTTGTAGACCGCCAGCCGGTCCTTGAAGGTCTCGGGGTTGTCATCGGGCCGGGCCTGTTCGGCGAACCGCTTGGCGATGCGGTCCGTCAGGGCGGCGTCGTCGACCTTGAGGCGGATGACGCTGTCGATCTTGGCGCCGCGCCGGGCCAGCATGGCGTCCAGCGCCTCGGCCTGGGCCACGGTGCGGGGGAAGCCGTCGAAGATGGCGCCGCCGGCGGCCTCGGACTCAGCCAGCCGGTCCTCGATCAGGGCGATGACGATCTCGTCGGTGACCAGGTCGCCGCGGGCCAGCACGTCCTTGACCTTGAGGCCGAGCTCCGAGCCGGAGGCGATGGCGGCACGCAGCATGTCGCCGGTCGACAGCTGGACCATGCCGCGGGTTTCCACCAGCCGCTTGGCCTGGGTCCCCTTGCCCGCCGCGGGCGGGCCGAACAGGATCAGGTTCATCGACGCCCCTCCCCGGGCCTTGGGCTCAAGTAGCGCGAAGCGCGATAGCCCACCAACAACTTCAGCGCCGCGCAGGGGCGGTGACGCCCTTGCCGCGGGTCTGGCCGCCCCGGCCGCGCAGCTTGGCCTTTTTGATCAGGCCTTCGTACTGGTGCGCCAGAAGTTGCGACTGGATCTGGGCCACCGTGTCCATGGTGACCGAGACGACGATCAGGATCGAGGTGCCGCCGAACAGCAGGCCCCCGCCCAGCTGGGCGCCGATGAACTCGGGCACAAGACAGACGGCGGTGATGTAGATGGCGCCGATGGTGGTCAGGCGGGTCAGGACATAGTCGAGATACTCGGCCGTGCGCTTGCCCGGACGGATGCCCGGCAGGAAGCCGCCGTATTTGCGCAGGTTCTCGGCCGTGTCCTCGGGATTGAAGGTGATCGAGGTGTAGAAGAAGGTGAAGAAGATGATCAGCGCGCCGTAGAACACCATGAAGATGGGCTGGCCGTGCTGCATCTGGGCGGTGAAGGCCGGCAGCCAGTCCAGCCAGGCCGGCAGGTCGGCGCTCGCGGTCATCTGCGCCACCGTCGTCGGCAGCATCAGCAGGGACGAGGCGAAGATCGGCGGAATGACGCCGGCGGTGTTGACCTTCAGCGGCAGGAACGAGCGCTCGCCCCCCGCCATCCGGTTGCCTTCCTGGCGTTTCGGATACTGGATCAGCAGCCGGCGCTGGGCCCGCTCCATGAAGACGATGAACACGACCACGCCGATGGCGAGGGCCGAGATCATCAGCAGGACGAAGGGCGACATCAGGCCCTGCTGGGCCATGCCGAACATGCGGGCCAGGGTGCCCGGCAGGACAGCGACGATGCCGGCGAAGATGATCAGCGAGATGCCGTTGCCGACGCCGCGCGCCGTGACCTGCTCGCCCAGCCACATCAGGAACATGGTGCCGCCGGTCAGGACGGTGACGGTCGAGACGATGAAGAACAGGCCCGGCTGGTCGATCAGCCCGGGCTGGGCGTTCAGCCCGATCGCGATGCCGGTCGACTGGAACAGGGCAAGGACGACGGTCAGATAGCGGGTGTACTGGTTCAGCTGCTTGCGGCCGCTTTCGCCGCCCTCTTTCCGCAGCTTCTCCCACGGCGGATAGACCGCGCCCATCAGCTGGACGATGATCGAGGCCGAGATGTAGGGCATGACGTTCAGGGCGAAGACGGCCATCCGCTCGACGGCCCCGCCCGAGAACATGTTGAACATGTCGAGGATGCCGCGCTGGCCGTCCGGATCCTGGAAGAACTGCAGGAAGGCGTCGGAATTGATCCCCGGGATCGGCACATAGGTGCCGACGCGGTAAACCAGCAGAGCCAGCAAAGTGAACAGCAGACGCTTGTGCAGCTCGGTCGCTTTCGCGAACGAGCCCATGTTCATGTTTGCTGCGAGTTGTTCGGCGGCCGAAGCCATGTGTCGTCACCCCGACTGATCAGAAGGCGGCGTATCGGACGTGAATCCGGCGCCAGCGTCCAGATAGGCGAAGGGCACCCTCTTAGCGAGAGCGCCCCTCAAGCTTATTTTGCAGTGCGAGCCGCGGTGCGGGTCGTACGGGCCGAGATCTTGTTGGCGTCGCCACGCGGGGCCTTGGCCGGCGGAGCCTTGCCCTTGGCGGCGTTGCGCTTCTCGATGCGCGCGGCGGCCTTGGCTTCAGCGGCGATGCGCTCCTGGACGATCGTGCCGCCAGCGGCCTCGACGGCCTTGACGGCGCCGGCCGAGGCCGACCAGACGACCAGGTTCAGCTTGCCCTTGATCTCGCCGGTGCCCAGCAGACGGACGCCGTCCTTGACGCGACGGATCACGCCGGCGGTCACCAGGGCGTCGCCCTTGATCTCGTTCTTGATGTCGATCTTGCCGGCGTCGATGGCGTCCTGCAGGCGCCACAGGTTCACTTCAGCCAGCTTCAGCGCGTTCGGATTGTTGAAGCCGCGCTTGGGCATCCGCATGTACAGCGGCATCTGGCCGCCTTCGAAGCCGCCGATGGCGACGCCCGAACGCGACTTCTGACCCTTGACGCCGCGACCGGCGGTCTTGCCCTTGCCCGAGCCCGGGCCGCGGCCGACGCGCATGCGCTTCTTGTGGGCGCCTTCGTTGTCGCGAATTTCGTTCAGTTTCATGTGCCTGATCCTTTCGGGTGCTAGCGCCCGCTCAGGGAGCGGACTCGGCTGTAATGGTCTCCCTCCCCGTTCGGGGAGGGTGGCGGCGTAGCCGCCGGGTGGGGGCGCTTATAAGCAAACCGCCTCCGAAATAGCAAATGAGGGCCGCTCGCCGAGCCGCCCCCACCCTGTCGTCGTAAACGACGACATCCCTCCCCCGAGGGGGAGGGAGATCTGTGTACGCTTACTTTTCGACGATCTCGGTCAGGTGCGCGACCTTGGCGATCATGCCGCGAACCGAGGGGGTGTCTTCCAGCGTGGACTCGCGGCCCATGCGGTTGAGACCCAGGCCCATCAGGGTGGCGCGCTGGTCCGACTTGCGACGGATCGGGCTGCCGGTCTGGCGGACCGTGACGGTGGCTTTGGATTCGGTCTTGGCCATGGTCAGGCTTCCTGCGCTTCAGGCGCCGCTTCCGGAGCCGAGGCGCCGTCATTGCGACGGCCCATCAGATCGGCGACCTTCTTGCCGCGCTTGGACGCGACCTGACGGGGCGACGACTGGACCTTGAGGGCCTCGAACGTGGCGCGGATCATGTTGTAGGGGTTCGACGAACCGGTCGACTTGCCGACGACGTCCTGGACGCCGAGGGTTTCGAGCACGGCGCGCATCGGACCGCCCGCGATGACGCCGGTCCCGGGAGGGGCGGCGCGCATCATGATCTTGCCGGCGCCCCAACGGCCCGAGCCGTCGTGGTGCAGGGTGCGGTTCTCGCGCAGCGGAACCTTGATCATCGTCTTCTTGGCTTCTTCGGTCGCCTTGCGGATGGCTTCCGGCACTTCGCGCGCCTTGCCGTGACCGAAGCCGACGCGGCCCTTGCCGTCGCCGACGACCATCAGGGCCGCGAACGAGAACCGGCGGCCGCCTTTGACGGTCGCGGCGACGCGGTTGATGTGCACCAGCTTCTCGACGATGTCCGAATCCGGACCGTCGACGGGAGCGTTGCGGTTGTCACGACGGTTGCGATCATTGCCGCCGCCGCCGCGTTGGGGTGTTTGCGCCATCTGTCGCGTCCCTTAGAAATTCAGGCCGGCTTCACGCGCGGCTTCCGCCAGCGCCTTCACCCGTCCGTGATAGATGTAGCCGCCGCGGTCGAAGACGACGTCCTTGACGCCCTTCTCGATGGCGCGTTCGGCGATCAGCTTGCCGATCGCGGCCGCGGCCGCGGTGTCCGAACCCTTGGCCTTCTTGCCCTTTTCGCCTTCCAGCGAAGAGGCGGAGGCCACCGTGACGCCCTGGACGTCGTCGATGATCTGGGCCGAGATGTTCTTGTCCGAACGGTGGACCGAGAGGCGCAGGCGGCCGTTGGCCACAGCCTTCAGGCGGCGGCGAGTGCGTTCCGAGCGGCGCTTGGCGTTCTGTTTGAGCGTGGTTGCCATGACCTACTTCTTCTTGCCTTCCTTGCGCCGGACCTTTTCGCCCGTGTAGCGCACGCCCTTGCCCTTGTAGGGCTCCGGCGGACGCAGCTTGCGAATGACGGCGGCGATCTGACCGACGGCCTGCTTGTCGGCGCCGGAGATCTTGATTTCCGTCTGCTTGGGCACCGTGAAGGTGACCCCGGCCGGCGGCTGGATGTCGACGTCGTGCGAGAAGCCGAGCTGCAGCGACAGGGCGTTGCCCTTCATCGCGGCGCGGTAACCGACGCCGACCAGGTCCAGGCTCTTTTCAAAGCCGGTGGTGACGCCGACGACCATGTTGTCGACGAGGGTGCGCGAGAGGCCCCACATGGCTCGCGAACGCTGGTTGTCCTCACGGATCGCCAGGTTCAGGCCGTCGTCACCCTGGGTGACTTCGATCTCTTCCGCGACGGTCCACGAGCGTTCGCCCTTGGGACCCTTCACCGAGACGGTCTGGCCGTCGAGCGTGACAGTCACGCCTTTCGGAATCTCGATGGTGCGTTTTCCGATACGGGACATCTTAGTAGACCCTGCAGAGGACTTCGCCGCCCACCTTGGCTTCGCGAGCCGCGGTGTCCGACATGACGCCCTTGGACGTGGAGAGGATCGAGATGCCGAGGCCGTTCTTGATCGGCTTCAGATCGGAGATCGCGGAGTAGACGCGGCGGCCCGGCTTGGACACGCGGGCGATCTCGGCGATGACCGGCTGGCCGTCGAAGTATTTGAGCTCGATCTCGAACTGCGGGAATTCACCGGGGTTCTGAACCAGCGAATAGCCGCGGATGTAGCCTTCGTCCTGCAGCACGTCGAGGACGCGCTGGCGCAGGCGGGAAGCCGGGGTGAGCACCTTGGAACGCTTGCGCATGGCGGCGTTCCGGATGCGGGCGATCATGTCGCTCAGGGGATCGTTGATCATCATGTCTGTCGCTCCCCTTACCAGCTGGACTTGGTCAGGCCCGGGATCTGACCCAGGTTGCCGAGTTCACGCAGGGCGATCCGGCTCATCTTGAGCTTGCGGTAATAGGCGCGCGGACGGCCCGTAACCTCGCAGCGGTTGCGAATCCGGTTGGCGGCCGAGTTACGCGGCAGCTCCGCCAGCTTCAGGCGCGCTTCGAAGCGTTCCTCAAGCGGCAGGGATTCGTTGTTGGCGGTCGCCTTCAGGGCGGCCCGCTTGTCGGCGTATTTCGCGACGAGGGCTTTCACCATCTCGTTGCGGTTCACGGCGCTCTTCTTAGCCATTGTGCTCTATCCCTTCCCGCTCAGTTCACGAACGGGAACTTGAACTCGGTGAGGAGAGCCTTGGCCTCCTCATCGGTCTTGGCCGTGGTGCAGACGATGATGTCCATGCCCCACATCTGATCGATCTGGTCGTAGTTGATCTCGGGGAACACGATGTGTTCCTTCAGACCGGTGGCGTAGTTGCCGCGACCATCGAAGCTGGTGCCCTTGAGGCCCCGGAAGTCCTTCACCCGCGGCAGCGCGATGGTGATGAACCGGTCGAGGAACTCATACATCTGGTCGCCGCGCAGCGTGACCTTGCCGCCGATGACCATGCCCTCGCGCAGCTTGAAGCCGGCGATGGAGTTGCGGGCCTTGGTGGCGACCGGCTTCTGACCGGCGATCGCGGCCAGATCCTTGAGGGCCGCGGTGGCCTTCTTGGTGTCAGCCACGGCTTCGCCGATGCCCATGTTGAGGACGATCTTGTCCAGCTTGGGCACCTGCATCGGGTTGGTGTAACCGAATTTCTCGGTCATCACGGCGCGGATGCGGGCCTGGTACTCGTCCTTCAGACGAGGCGTGTATTTGGTGTCGGCCATCAGATGACGTCTCCCGTCGTCTTGGCGAAGCGGACCTTCTTGTCCCCGTCGATCTTGAAGCCGACGCGGGTCGCCTTGCCGTTGGCGTCGGCGATCGCGACGTTCGACAGGTGAAGCGACGCTTCCTTGTTCTTGATGCCGCCCTGGGGGTCGGCCTGGGTCGGGCGGGTGTGGCGCTGGACCATGTTGATGCCCTGCACCAGCACGCGGTTCGCGGACGGGAGCACTTTCGTGACCTTGCCCGTACGACCCTTGTCCTTGCCGGTCAGGATGACGACGTTGTCGCCAGTTTTGATCTTGGCGGCCATGACTACAGGACCTCCGGAGCCAGCGAGATGATCTTCATGTGGTTCTTGGCGCGCAGTTCGCGGGGAACCGGGCCGAAGATCCGCGTGCCGACGGGCTCGTTCTGCTTGTTGACGATGACGGCGGCCGACTTGTCGAAGCGAATGACAGAGCCGTCCTTGCGCATGATGTCCTTGGCGGTGCGCACGACGATGGCGCGCACGACGTCGCCCTTCTTCACGCGGCCGCGGGGAATGGCTTCCTTGACGGAAGCGACGATCGTGTCGCCCACCGAGGCGTAGCGGCGCTTGGAGCCGCCCAACACCTTGATGCACATGACCCGGCGAGCACCCGAATTATCGGCTACCTCCAGGTTAGTTTGCATCTGGATCATGGGATCCGATCCTTCTGGTTACGAGGCCGAGGCGGTGGAAAGAACTTCCCAACGCTTCAGCTTGGACTTCGGGGCGCACTCGACGATGCGGGCCAGATCGCCGACCTTGTGGGCGTTGGCTTCGTCGTGAGCGTGATACTTCTTGGACAGGCGGACGGTCTTTTTCAGGACGGGGTGAAGCAGGGTGCGCTCCACCTTGACCACGATGGTCTTGTCGCCCTTGTCGGAGACGACCACGCCTTCGAGAATACGTTTCGGCATCGGTGTCTCCTTAACCCGCCGCGCGGTTCGCACGCAGAAGCGTGGAAATACGGGCGATGTCCTTGCGCACTTCCGAGACCCGATGGGTCTTTTCCATCTGGCCGGTGGCGGCCTGGAAGCGCAGGTTGAACTGTTCCTTCTTGAGCTTCAGCAGCTCGTCGGACAGCTGGTCGGGCGTCTGGGCCCGGAGATCGGCGATCTTGGTCATGCGCCAACGTGCTCCACATGCGAGACGCCGGCGTCGAGGCGGGTGACCACCTTGGTGCGAACCGGCAGCTTGGCGGCGCCAAGACGCAGGGCCTCACGGGCGATGTCGTCCGGCACGCCGTCGATTTCAAACAGGATCCGGCCCGGGTGGCAGCGCGCCGCCCAGTGGTCCACGGCGCCCTTGCCCTTGCCCATCCGGACTTCGGCCGGCTTGCCCGTGACGGGCAGGTCGGGGAAGACGCGGATCCAGACGCGGCCCTGACGCTTCATCTGGCGGGTGATCGCGCGGCGGGCCGCCTCGATCTGACGCGCGGTGATGCGTTCCGGCTCGACCGTCTTCAGCCCGTAGGAGCCGAAGTTCAGCGAGAAGCCGCCCTTGGCGGAGCCATGGATCCGGCCCTTGAAGGCCTTGCGGTATTTGGTCTTTTTCGGTTGCAGCATGATTTAGCTCTCACGTCCCCGGTCGCGACGCGGACCGCGATCGCCGCGGGGGCCGCCGCGTTCACGGCCTTCGTTGGACGACGGGCCGGCAGCTTCCTGGGCCCAGCGCTTGTCCTGCGCCATCGGATCGTGCTCGAGCACCTCGCCCTTGAAGACCCACACTTTGACACCGATGATGCCGTAGGTCGTCTTGGCCTGGATGAAGCCGTAGTCGATGTCGGCGCGCAGGGTGTGCAGCGGCACACGGCCTTCGCGATACCATTCCATCCGCGCGATTTCCGCGCCGCCGAGGCGTCCCGAAACATTGATGCGGACGCCCTTGGCGCCGAGGCGCATGGCGGACTGCATCGCGCGCTTCATGGCGCGGCGGAAGGCGATACGGCGTTCCAGCTGCTGGGCGATGTTCTCGGCGATCAACTGGGCGTCGGTCTCGGGCTTGCGGACCTCGACGATGTTCAGGTGAACCTCGCCTTCGGTCTGGGCCGCGATGTCCTTGCGCAGCTTTTCGATGTCGGCGCCCTTCTTGCCGATCACGACGCCCGGACGGGCGGCGTAGATCGTCACGCGGCACTTCTTGTGCGGACGCTCGATGATGATGCGCGACACGCCGGCGGCGTTCAGGCGCTCTTTCAGCCACGTGCGCAGCTTGAGGTCCTGGTGCAGCAGCTTGGCGTAGTCCGCGCCGCCGGCGAACCAGCGGCTGTCCCACGTACGGTTGACGCCGAGGCGCAGACCGATCGGATTGACTTTCTGACCCATCAGGCGGCCTCACCGGCTTCGCGGACCACGATGGTGATCTCCGCGAAAGGTTTCAGGATACGCGACGAGCGGCCACGAGCGCGGCTCGCGAAACGCTTCATCACCAGGTTCTTGCCCACGAAGGCCTCAGCAACGACCAGATTGTCGATGTCGAGGTTGTGGTTGTTCTCGGCGTTGGAAACGGCCGAATACAGGACCTTGCGAACGTCGGTGGCGATGCGCTTGCGGCTGAATTCCAGCTCGTTCAGCGCTTTTTGCACCGGCAGGCCGCGGATCGACTGGGCGACCAGGTTCAGCTTTTGCGGGCTGATCCGGACATTCACCAGCTTGGCGCGGGCTTCGGTCGGGGCGACCCGACGGGGGTTTTTGGTCTGGGCCATCAGTTATTTCCTTTTGGCCTTCTTGTCCGCCGCGTGCCCGGGGAACGACCGGGTCGGGGCGAACTCGCCGAGCTTCATGCCGACCATTTCTTCGGAGACCGACACCGGCACATGCTTCTGGCCGTTGTGGACGCCGAACGTCAGACCGACGAACTGCGGCAGGATGGTGGAGCGGCGCGACCACGTCTTGATCACGTCCTTGCGGCCCGACGTCGAGACGGCGTCGGCCTTCTTGAGCAGATACCCGTCGACAAACGGGCCTTTCCAGGAGGAGCGGGCCATCTTTAGCGAGCCTTCTTAACGTG
>NZ_JBKBMX010000004.1:0-67969 GCF_046295595.1 Brevundimonas sp.
CGGCTCGATCAGCCGCCACTCCACCTCGCTCAGATCGTATCGCGCCATGCCAAGGCTCCTTCCGGAATCCTTGAATCAGCGAGACCGGGTCACCGCAAGCTTTATGGGTTCAGAACCTAGCGGCGGAACACCCCGACCAGCTCGACGTGGGCGGACCAGAGGAACTGGTCCACCGGGGTGACCCGCTCCAGCCGGAAGCCGGCGTCGATCAGCACGCGGGCGTCGCGGGCGAAGGTGACCGGGTTGCACGAGACATAGACGACGGTGTGCGCCTTCGTCGCCCCGAGCTGGGCGGTCTGGTCCAACGCCCCGGCGCGCGGCGGGTCCAGCACGATGGCGTCGCAACCGCGCAGGTCGTAGGGCGCGAGCGGGCGGCGGAACAGGTCGCGCGCCTCGGCGGTGATCGGCTTGAGGCCCTTGGCCGTGCCGACGCCGGCCTTCAGCGCGGCGATCGAGGCGGCGGCGGAGTCGGCGGCCAGCACCGGCGCGACCGTGGCCAGCGGGAAGGTGAAGGTCCCGGCGCCGCAGAACAGGTCGGCGATCTTCTTCGCCCCGCGCACGGCCGCGATCGCGCGCGCGACCATGGCCGCCTCGGCCTCGGGCACGGCCTGAAGGAAGCCGCCGGCTGGCAGGGGCACGGAGGCCGGCCCGAAGGCGACCTGGGGCTGGCGCGACATCACCAGGGTGTCGCCGGCGAGGCTGAGCCGGGCCAGATCCGCCGCGCCGGCCGCCTGAATGGCCCGCATCTGGGCGTCGCGGGACAGGCCGCCGCTGCGCCGCTCGACGCCGGTGACATCGACGTCCAACCCGGTCAGGGTCAGGGTCACGTGCAGGGTCGGGGCGGATTTGGGGTGTTCGAGGAATGGCTCGGCGACCCGGGCCAGGGCCGGAAAGGCCGCGACCAGCCGGGGGTCGGCCACCGGGCAGGCGTTGACCTCGACCAGCCGCCAGCTTTTGCGCGCCTTGAAGCCGAGGATGACGCGGCTGTCCTCGCCGCGGCGCGCATGCAGGGCGAGGCGGCGGCGCGTGCCGGGCGGCACGGCCACGGTTGGCTCGATCTCCGTCTCGATCCCCTCCCGGGCGAGGGCGAGCCGGACCTGTTCGCGCTTCCAGTCCAGATAGGGGCCGCTGGCCCAGTGCTGCAACGAGCAGCCGCCGCAATCGCCGTACTGCGGCGAGATGGGCGCGATCCGGTCCGGGCTGGCGGTGATGATCTCGACCGCTTCGGCGCGGCCGTCGCGGACCTCGGCGCGCACGGTCTCGCCCGGCAGGGTCAGGGGCGCGAACACCGGGCCGGCGGCCGTCTCGGCGATCCCGTCGCCCTGCCCGCCCACGCGCGCGATGGTCAGCGTTTCCATCATCGCGCGCTTCTAGAGGGTCCGGGCCAAGGACGAAACCTGAACGAAGATGAACGACGCACTCAAAGGCCGTTCAGCTTCGCGACCTTAAGAGTGTTTGCAACAGACCGGGGCGCCGTTCGTTCGGGCTTCATCTCTGCAACCGAGTCCAGGATCGAAACGATGTTCGCCCGCCTGTCCGCCATAACCGCCGCCGCTGCCGCCGCCGGCATGCTGCTGGCCCCGGCTTCGGCTTCGGCCCAGTCCTATCCCTATCAGGGGCCGCAGAACTACGGCACGGGCGCCTACAGCCAGCCGTACGACTACGACAACCGCTACCCCCAGGCGGATCGCTACGACAGCCGCTACGGTCAGGACGACCGCTACGGCTACGACGACCGTTATCGCGACGGCCGCTACGGCCAGGACGAATGCCGCGACAGCCGCAACAATCGCCAGGCCGGCGGCGCCGTCGTCGGCGCCACCCTCGGGGCCGTGGTCGGATCCCAGCTGGGCGCGCGCGGTCGCCGGACCGAAGGGAGCGTGCTGGGCGGCGTGCTCGGAGCCGTCGTCGGCGCCGGCGTCGGCGGCAGCTCGGCCCGCGATTGCGACCGCTACGGCTCGGACTATCGCTACAGCGACAGCCGCTACGCGGACCAGTACGGCGGCAGCCAGTATGGCCACAGCCAGTATGGCGACAGCTACGGCTATCCGGCCGACAACCGCTACGACGACCGCGGCGGCTATGGTTACAGTCAGCAGCAGACCTACGGCTACGAGTCCCAGGCCTATGGCTACGACCGGTACGAATCCGGGCGGTCGGGCTACGACTACGACCGCAGCCGGTATCAGTCAGGCCATGGCCCCGACTCCTACGCCTGCCGCACGATCGAGACCCGCAGCTATGACCGCAGCGGCCGGATCATTACCCGTTACGAGCAGTCCTGCCCGGACCGCTACTGACCGAATCGCGTCGCCGATTATTTTCAGCCCCCCTGTCGATCGGCGATGTGACGGAGACCCCCGGTGGAGCAATCCACCGGGGGTTTTTCCATTTTGGAAGAGGGGCGCTAACGCTTGCCGCGCGGCGGCTCGCTGCTTGAGCGCGGACTTTGCGCTATCGCTCGCGACGCGGTCGCTCGCTGCTTGAGCGCGGACTTTGCGCTATCGCTCGCCGCGCGGCGGCTCGCTGCTTGAGCGCGAAGCAGGCGCTAACCAGCCAGTCGGGCCCAAAGCAGGAATTCGATGTTGCCATCCGCGCCGGTGATCGGACTTTCGGTCGTCGCCTGGACCGTCCAGCCCTGCCCTTCCAGCCAGGTCGAGACCGAGGCGACCGCGGCCTGATGCGCGGCCGGATCCTTGACCACGCCGCGGCGGTTGCCGCCGCCAGGGCGGCCCGCCTCGAACTGCGGCTTCACCAGCGTCACGAGATCGGTCCCCGGCGCGGCCAGGGCGAGGGCGGCGGGGAGGACCTTGGCGAGGCCGATGAAACTGGCGTCGCAGACGATCAGGCCCGGCGGCTCGGGGATAAGCGCCGGCGTCAGGTGGCGGGCGTCGGTCTGTTCGAGGTCGATCACCCGGGGATCGGCGGCGATGCGCGGGTGCATCTGTCCCGAGCCGACGTCGACGGCGAAGACTCGGGCCGCGCCGCGTTCGAGGCAGACTTCGGTGAACCCGCCGGTCGAGGCGCCGATGTCGAGCACCGTACGGCCCTCGACCTCGACCGGCCACAGCGTCAGGGCGTGATCCAGCTTCAGCGCCCCGCGCCCGACCCAACGGTGGGCGTCGGCATAGGTGACGACCGCGTCCGCGTCGACCATCCGGGACGCGGAGGTCGCCGGGGCGCCGTCGAGCGTGACCCCGCCGGCGTCGATCGCCGCCCTCGCCTTGGACCGGCTCTCGGCCAGGCCGCGCGCGACCAGCAGCTGGTCGAGCCGGATCCGGCTCACCCCACCGCGTCCAGACGGGTCAGGGCCGCCTGCAGGCGCGCCTTGCCGGCCTCGGCCTCGGCCAGTTTCTCGCGCTGTTCGTCGACCACCTCGGGCGCGGCGCGGGCGACGAAGTTCGGATTGCCCAGCTTCTTGTTGACGTGACCGATGTCGCTGTCGAAGGCCGCGATCTCCTTCTCCAGTCGCGCGCGCTCGGCGGTGAGATCGATGATCCCGGCCAGCGACAGGGCGGCGGTCGCGCCGCCAGAGACGATCGTCACCGCCCCGGCCGGCGCGGCCTCGGCGGTCCCCACTTCGGACACCCGGGCGAGGGTCAGGATCAGATCGCGATGGCGGGCGATGCGGTCGGCCGTGGCGTCGTCGGGGGCGACGAAGGTCAGCGGCGGCTTGGCCGAGGGCGCCAGGTTCATCTCGGCGCGCAGGGCCCGGATCTCGGTGACGAGATCGACCAGCCAGCCGATCTCCGCCTCGGCCGGGGGGTCGATGAAGGCCTGCGGCAGGTCTGGCCAGGCGGCGCCGATCAGGGTCGGTTCGGCGCGCGGGGCGCCGTCGGCGGCCAGCTGGGCCCACAGCTCCTCGGTGATGAAGGGCATTACCGGGTGCATCAGCTTCAGCGTCTGGTCGAGGGTCCAGGCGGTCATGGCGCGGGTCTCGGCCTTGGCCGCCTCGTCGGCGCCGGTGAAGACCGGCTTGGCCAGCTCCAGATACCAGTCGCAGAAGACGTTCCAGACGAAGCGGTAGAGGGCCGAGGCGGCGTCGTCGAACCGGCCGGCCTCGATCGCGGCCGACACCTGGCGCTCGGCCCTGGTCAGCTCGCCGCGGATCCAGCGGTTGATGGTCTGGTCGACGGCGGCCGGGTCGAAGCCCTCGACGCGGCGCGCCTCGTTCATCTGCGAGAAGCGCGCGGCGTTCCACAGCTTGGTGCCGAAGTTGCGATACCCTTCAATGCGTTGGCGCGACAGCTTGATGTCGCGCGTGCCCGACAGGATAGCCATGGTGAAACGCAGCGGGTCGGCCCCGAGCTCGTCGATGATGGTCAGGGGATCGATGACGTTACCCTTCGACTTGCTCATCTTCTGGCCCTTCTCGTCGCGGACCAGGCCATTGATGATGACCCGTTTGAACGGAACCTCATACATGAAGTGAAGACCCATCATCATCATACGGGCGACCCAGAAGAAGATGATGTCGGCGGCCGTGACGAGGTCGGAGGTCGGATAGAAGCGGTTCAGGTCTTCGGTCTTGTCCGGCCAGCCCATGGTCGAGAAGGGCCACAGGGCGGAGGAGAACCAGGTGTCGAGGACGTCCTCGTCCTGCCGCAGGGTCTTGCCGCCGGCGGCGGCCTGCGCCGCCTCCTCGTTCTCGGCGACGTAGATGTTTCCCTCTTCGTCGTACCAGGCCGGGATGCGGTGGCCCCACCAGAGCTGACGGCTGATGCACCACGGCTCGATGTTGCGCAGCCATTCGAAATAGATCTTCTCGTAGCTCTTCGGCTCGAAGGTCGTGTCGCCCTGCTCCACCGCCTTGAGGGCCGGCTGGGCGAGGGTGTGGGCGTCGACGTACCACTGGTCCGTCAGCCACGGCTCGATGACCACGCCGGAGCGGTCGCCGTGCGGGATGACGTGGCGGGTCTTTTCGATGTCCTTGAGCCAGCCCTCTTCTTCCGCCCGGGCCACGATGGCCTTGCGGGCGGCGAAACGGTCCATGCCTTCGTAGGCGGCGGGCACGTCGGGGGTGTCGGCGGCGGTGATGCGGCCGAAGGCGTCCGTCACGTTCAAGGCGGCCAGCCCGGCGCGCTTGCCGACCTGGAAGTCGTTGAAGTCGTGCGCCGGGGTGATCTTGACCGCGCCCGAGCCCTTGGTCGGATCGGCATATTCATCGGCGACGATCGGGATGCGACGGCCGACGATGGGCAGGATCACGGACTGGCCGACCAGCGAGGCGTAGCGGGGGTCGTTGGGATGGACTGCCACGCCGGTGTCGCCGAGCATGGTCTCCGGCCGGGTCGTGGCGACCACGATGTAGTCGCGGGTCTCGTGTTCGGTCGGCTGGCCGTCGCCGTCCCAGGCGACCGGGTGCTCGTAGGTGACGCCGTCGGCCAGCGGATAGGCGAAATGCCAGTAGGACCCGTCCATCTCGCGCTGCTCGACCTCGAGGTCGGAGATGGCGGTCTGGAAATGCGGGTCCCAGTTGACCAGCCGCTTGTCGCGATAGATCAGCCCTTCCCTGTGCAGCTGGACGAAGACCTTGCGGACGGCGGCGTTGAGCCCCTCGTCGAGGGTGAAGCGCTCGCGGCTCCAGTCGCAGGACGCGCCGAGGCGGCGCAGTTGCTGGACGATGGTTCCGCCGCTCTCGGCCTTCCATTCCCAGACCTTGTCGACAAAGGCCTCGCGACCCATCTCGCGCCGGCCGACATTGCCCGCGGCGGCCAGCTGGCGCTCGACCACCATCTGGGTGGCGATGCCGGCGTGGTCGGTGCCGGGCAGCCACAGGACGGCCTTGCCCTTCATCCGGTGGTAGCGGGCGAGGATGTCCTGCAGGGTGTTGTTCAGCGCGTGGCCGATGTGCAGCGAGCCGGTCACGTTCGGCGGCGGAATGACGATCGAATACGCCTCGGCGGCGCCATCGGCCTTGGGCGCGAACACGCCGCTGTGTTCCCAAGCGGCGTACAGGCGGGGTTCGGCGGCTTTCGGATCGAAGGTCTTGTCGAGCATGAGGTCGGTCTTACTGCAAAGAAGAAGGGCGGCTCCGACTGGAGCCGCCCCGGAATGATCTAGCCTTGATCAGGTCGCAGGTGAAGCTAGCCGGCGGTGCGGGCGATGCGTTCGACTTCCTTGCGCACCTCGGCCTCGACGATGCCCGGCAGATTGGCGTCGAGCCATTCCTTCAGCATCGGCCGCAGCAGCGAGCGGGCCAGTTCGTCGAGGGTCGGGCCGGTAGGGATCGAGGTTTCCATGGGCTCGGGCTTCTTGAGGGATGAGGCCAGTCCGGCGAAGGCCGAGGCGGCGCTGGCCGCGGCGCTGTCGCCGACGAGGGTGTCGTAGCCGGTGGAGGCGGCGGGGAAGGTATCGGCAGCGTGAACCGGCTCGGGCCGAGGCTCGGGTTCTGGCTCGGGCGCGAAGGCCGATTCGCTGACGGCCTCGACGGGGAAAGGATCGACCTCGGGCTGGGCCGGCGAGACGTCGAGATCACCGATGCTCTCGGCGACCGGCGCCTCATAGGTGTCGGTCAGCTCCAGCACGTCCTCGTCCGCGGCGGGCTCAGCCGTCGCGGGTGGTTCGTCGGCCATGACGGGCGACGCCTCGACCGGGGCGGCCGGCTCGGGCTCGGGTTGGGGCTCGGCGTCGGCGGGCGCTTCCGCGGCCGCGGCCGGCGCCGTCTCGGCCGGTGCGTCGTCCTCGGAGATGATCCGGCGGATCGACGCCAGGATTTCCTCCATCGTCGGTTCCTGGGCGGACTGGTCGGTCATGTCGAAACCCCGAGGCGCGGCGAACGCAAATCAAAACGGATGGCGGCGTGGAACCAGGCCCCTGCCCCACCCTGGCTGTCGTCGCATCTCAGCCCGCTGGAATCAACGGGCGTTTTTTTGCGCCGGATTAACGCTCCGTGGCCCCTAGTCCCGGGGGGCGGTCTGGATGATCTCGGACTTCAGTTGCGCGTCAATCGGCGCGTCGACCGAGTCGTTGGCCGGCACAACCGGCGGCGCGGCGATGCGGTCGATGGCTTCGATCAGACCGTCCCACGGCAGGGCGCCGCGATTGCGCACCCGCTCATAGTTGTCGACCGGGTCGTAGAGGGTCAGGGTCGGATCCAGATCGGCGCCTTCCAGCCGGCCCATGGCCGCCAGCAGATTGGCCTGGGCGACGTATTCGTCGCGCCGGGCGCTGGCCAGGGTGACCTCGGCGCTGCGCAGCTCCAGCTCCTGGTTGAGAACATCCAGGGTCGTGCGCAGGCCGACCTGGGCTTCTTGGCGGACGCCCTCGGCCGCCACGGTGGCGGCGCGGACGGCTTCCTGCCCGGCCGTCAGGGTCGAGCGGGCCGACAGGGACTGGGCATAGGCCGAGCTGACCGACTGCAGGGTGGAGCGGCGCTCGCCCTCAAGATTGATCTGGGCGATGTTGGCCTGTTCGCGCACCTGGGCGACACGCGAGCCGTTCAGCCCGCCGGTAAACAGGGGCACGGAGATCGAGGCCCCCGCCGTGAAGCTGGTGTTGTCAGCGATGTCGCCCGGGCTGCCGAGGTCATTGGTGGAGCCGCCGTACGACGCCGTCAGCCGGGCCGAGGGCATGTACTCGGCCTTGGCCGCCGCGACATTGGCCTCGGCCGCGCGCAGGTTGTAGCCAGCGGCGCGGATGCCCGGATTGTCGAGGAGGGCGACGTCGAGGGCGCTGTCGAAATCGCCGGGCAGGTTCGGCAGCGCCGGCATGGGGGCGAGATCGCCGGGGGCCTGGCCGACGACGGCCGCATAGACGGCGCGCGACACAGACAGCTGGGCCTGGGCGTTGGCCAGATCCGCCTCGGACTGGGCCAGCCGGGCTTCGGACTGGGCCACGTCCGTGCGGGTGATTTCGCCGACCTCGAACCGGGCCGAGGATTCGTCCAGCTGGCGTTGCAGCACGCCGAGATTGGACTGGCGGATGTCCAGGATCTCGGTGTCGCGAATAACATCGGCATAGGCCTGGATGACCGAGGCGAGGACGGTCTGCTCGATATCGCGCAGGTTCTCGCGCCCGGCCAGGATATTGGCCTCGGCCGCGGTGATGCCGTGGCCGATGCGGCCGCCGGACCAGATGGTTTGCGACAGGCCGATCGAGAGGCCGCCGGAGGTGCTGTCGCTGTTCGAGGCTGGCACATTGATGGTGGTGTCGGGAACGCCGTCGCCATCTGTGTCGACCTCGCGCGGGCCGCCCGCGCTCTCGCTCCAGGAATACCCGCTGGTGGCGGTGACATCGAGCTGGGGCCGCAGGCCGGCGCGGGCCTGAACGATCGATTCGTCGAGCGACCGCTGGCTGGCGCGCTGCGCCAGCAGGGATGGGTTGGTCCGGTAGGCCAGGGCGATCGCTTCCTGCAGCGTGTCGGCCCACACCGGCGCAGCCAGGCCGGTTACGACGGCGATGATGGCGACCGAGGCGAGCGCGCGCGAACGTTTCAGCATGATGGTTCCTGCCTGGCGCGGAAGACTCGCGCCCTGTGTATCCCATAGGCCTGATGCGGGACGGTTTCCTCCCGCACCAGTTAAGTTTTTTTCACGCAGGCGGCCGCAAGTCCGTCGGAGGCTCTAGAGCGCGAAGGCCGGCTCGGCCGCGAGTTCCGCGAGCACCGGCGGGGCCGCGTCGAACAGTTCGCGCCGGGACAGGCCGGAGGCGCCTTTGACGTAGAGCACAGCCTTGCCGGCAGGGCCGGCGCGCTCGACCACGGCGAGGCGTCCGCCGACCTTGAGCGCGGTGAGCCAGGCGTCCGGCCGGACCGGGGTCGCGGCTTCCGAGACGATCAGGTCATAGCCCTCGCCGACCGGCGCGGCGAAGGGCGCGGCCACGCCCTCGACGCCCGCCTCGGCCAGGGCCGGGGCCACGACCTCGAGCACGGCGGGGTCGGCCTCCTGGGCGGTGACGGTCAGGCCCATCTGCTCGAGGACGGCGGCGGCGTAGGGCGCGGCGATGGCCAAGGCCGTCTCGCCGGTGCGCGGTTGCAGCGCCATCAGCAGTTTGGACAGGTCGCGCGGCAGCATCAGACGTCGGCCGCCGGCGATCTCCGGCTCGATCTCGGCATAGGCGGCGAAGGCGCGGTCGGCGGGCAGAAAGCGCTCGCGCGGCACGGCTAGCAGGGCCGCCTGCAGATCACGGTCGGTAACATCGTTCACGCGGACCTGACTGTCCACCATGACCTTGCGCGCGGCGGCGAAATCCATCTGTCGCTGTCCTGAATAGGGGCAGGCGCGGTAACGCGCCGGAAATCTGCAGCGCTTATAGGTCTGTGCGTTGCGGGCGACAATCCGATCTGATAGCGAACGCGCCTCGCGACGACGCGGCCCTTCTGTAGACAGGGGCTACGGCCTGATGGCGGAGTGGTTACGCAGCGGACTGCAAATCCGCGCACCCGAGTTCGATTCTCGGTCAGGCCTCCATCGCGACCCTTACGACAGATCAGACCGGCGCGGTGATCCAGCCGATGACCGTGGCGGCGCTGACCGTCGCGGCGACGATGGCGGCCGTTACGGCGACCCGCGCATTGCGGCTGACGAAGAACAGAATGCTGTCGAACATAACCCAACTCCCCCGGACCCCGGCACAGCGCCACAGATCACACCGTTCATCAAGGTGTACGAAGGGTTAATCGCGGATTGGTGACCGTTGTTCGCCTATCGGGTGAAATGATGCAGGGCGATGGCCCCCGCCGTGGCCACATTGAGCGAGTCGAAGCCGCCGGACATCGGGATTCCGACCGGCTCGCACCGAGCCAGCACGTCTTGCGGCAGGCCCGGCCCCTCGGCGCCGAGCGCGATGGCCAGCCGCCCGCCCCGGGGCGCGAGATGCAGAGGTGAGGTCGACGCCGGGGTCATGGCCAGGACGCGGAAGCCCGCCGCCTTCAGACCGTCGACCAGATCGCCGGCGGCCAGACCGGTGGACATTGCCGTGCGCAGCACCGCGCCGACGGAGACACGGATGGCCTTGCGGTAGAAGGGATCGCAGCACTGCTCGTCCAGCAGCACGGCGGCGGCCCCGAAGGCGGCGGCGGCGCGGAAGATTCCGCCCATGTTGTCGTGATTGCCAATGCCGCAGCCGACCACCACGACCGCCTCCCCGCCGATGTCGGCGAGCATTTCCTCCAGTGGGCGCGGCGCCGGCTTGTGGCCGAGGGCGAGAATGCCGCGGTGCAGATGGAAGCCGGCCACGCCGTCGAGAACAGGCTGGGTCGCCGAATAGACCGGGACCTCCGGCGGCAGGGCGGCGAGGATATCAGCGAGCGCGGCGATGCGTTTCTCCGCGATCAGGGCGGCGACCGGACGGCACAGGGAGGTCGGCGAGGCCAGCACCCGCAGCACCACCTCGCCCTCGGCCACGAACAGGCCCTGACGCCCGGTCAGGTCGCGCTCACGGATATCGCGGAAGGCGGTGACGCGCGTGTCGAGCGGATCGTCGATGTGGATTAGGGCCAATCGGATATTTCCCGTTGCGTGAGCCTGAGTCCCGCTGCTATAGCGCCCGCCTTCCCGAGAGGAAGTGTTCCGCGGTAGCTCAGTGGTAGAGCAGCCGACTGTTAATCGGCTGGTCGTAGGTTCGAATCCTACCCGCGGAGCCATTCACCTTTGATTTCGTTCAGTTTTTTGGAACGATCCACAACTTCCCCCACTTTCAACCCCACAAACGCCTAGCGCGTGCCCGCGACCCTCACTTCGAGGTCGCGGCTTCTGTGCATGGACGGACGTCGAGGCGAATCATGGACGCACGCACAACCGGCGGGGTAGCGTTGTTCTCTGCCTTGGATCATCCCGCCCATGAACGACCCCATCTACCTGACGCTCGAACCCGCTGAAGACGGCCACGAACTCCCCTGGAGTAGGCTTCGGCCGCTGATCGACACCTTCCAGCAGACCGTCACGGGACTGGTGAAGAGCATCGACATCATGGACCTGGAGTTCGGCGACGTCTCTCTGATCCTGGTCGGATCGCCCGTAGTCGGTAGCCTTCGCTTCCAGTTCAAGCTGGACGTGAAAGCGGAGTTCAAGCGGGCTAACCCCAAATCGAAACGCCCGCCGACCGAGGGCGCCCGAGACCTGAAGCGGCTTGCCCAGGACGTCGGCGTCAACGCCATCGGCGGCGTGGTCGCGGCATCCATCATGCTGGCCTTCAGCGGCGCGTCGGAAGAGCCGACCTACGGACCCGAGGCGAGGCTGGCCGAGTTCTGCGCCGCCCAAATGGCGCAGGGGCAGCGAGCGCCCCTGGACGAGATGAAGGCGGTGGCGGAGCAAACGCAGTGCCGATCCGTGCGGATGCAATACCAGTCGTTCCCGCCCCTCGAACTGGCGGGGCCGATGGACCCGATCAGCATCAAGCGCGAGATCAAGGAAGCGCCGCCCGAGCGACTGGAGTTGTTCCTGCGTGCGCAGAAGCCCGTCGACGTCTACTTCAACGGCGAGCGCCGACTAGGCTACTTCGTCGTCCGGCTCGACAACCAGACCGAAGCGATTGCGATCTTCAAGAACCCGATCCCCAAGGTCCACTTGAGCGATCGACTTCTGACCCAGGCTCGACGCCTCAAACCTGCGGAACGACGCCGTCTGTTCATATCGCCATTGTCTCTGGGCGACCCTGACGGTGTCGGTGTCGAGGATCGCCTGAAGAACGTTCGATCGGTCGTCGAAATCACCGCAAACCACGGCGTGATGGGAAGCCGACCCAAGGACTAGACGGCCGGGAATCCTTGACAATTCGATGAATTTCGGGTAGGTCTGATCATCCCCGCAACCATTGAATCCGCGCCGCGATCGCCCCGCCTGAACAGGGTCGATCCGCCGTCGTGCGCAATCGAGATCACTCCACTTGAGCACCACCTATTGGTTCGCCGTTGAGACGCGCCCGAACCGTGAATACGCCGCCCTCGCCGAGATCGACGCGCTGGGCGAGTTCGAGACCTACTGCCCGCAAGAGACCCGCCTGCGCCGGACCCGCAAGGGCCGCTTTGTCGTCCAGCACCCGTTGATGGCATCCATCGTGTTCGTCGGCTCCAAGGTCCCGCCGATCGCCGACATCAACTCGCCCGACCACCCCCACCCGATCTTCAAGCTGCTGAACCTGCCGGCGGTGCGCGCCCTGCCCCGCTCGCCCGGCGGCGGCGTCCACCCGATCCGCCCCCAGATCGTCGACGGCTGGCGCGTCGACTTCGTGGATCACCTGAAGAAGCGCGAGGCCGCCGGCGCCTTCGACTTCCGCCCGCGTGAGAAGACCGAGGCCCCCCAGGTGAAGACGCTGAAGGGTGCCTTCAAGGATCAACTGACCGAGGTCATGAAGGCCTTCTACCCCGACGTCGCCCAGCGCCTGGCGGCCTAGTTATCCCCGAGGCCGGCCGGCCTCACCATTACAACGCGTTCCGCTTTCGTTCTTTACCTTCGCCATGGGCGGAGGACTCCGAAACCGGATGAAGCTGGACTGGTATGCCACCATTGGCGGGATGGTGGTTGCCCAGCAGCGCGGCGCCACGTTCAAGTGGATGTGTCAGGGCTGCGCCCGCGCCGAGCCTCTGGACCTGGCCGACTACCACCGCACCGCCGGCCCCAACTACTCCCTCTGGAACGAGATCAGTGTGTGCCCCTGCGGCGCGCCTAGAACGCTCTATGGATCGAGCGGATCAGGCACGCCGTTCATGCCGCTGAAGGACGAATGGCTCTGGCTCCTGGCCGAGGTCGGCTACGGGCGAGACCCCGACGCCTGGTTCGAGATCATCTGGTGGGACGCGCCGCCCTAACAATATCTTGGCGTGAGATCGTTGACAGACAACATCAGAAGCTGGCGCGAGATCGTTGACAAGACTCATGAATCCTTGACACGCGGGGCGTTTTCCAGTAGAAGTCTGACCTTGCCGCGCATCCGAATGCAGCGGCCGTTCCAGCCGTCAATAGTGATAGCGGACCAGCCGGCCCCACCACCCGCGTGAGGCCAAGTGCGAAGCGGTGTCCAACCACCGCCCACCAACATTTCCCCCCTTCGTCCTGTCGCTTTCTTGCCGGGACGGAACTGCGACGGGGCAGGACAGACACCACGGTTGTTCGGGCTCTTGTGGTGCGCCGCGCGTATTTGCGGTTAGCCGCTCCGTCGCACACCTAATCGCTTCTGCCTTCACGGGCGGATCGCGGACGAGAACTGCCCCGCCAGGCAGCCGGGATGGCCCGGTGTTCTCGTCCACACCCCTTTCGCCTCCGACCGTTTACGGCGAGACGGCGGTGGGCGAGGACACGTCGCGGCGGTGCCGCACACCAGGTCGAGAATATCCCTGGGTCCACGCGCCGCCGCATCCCATTCCATGCAAGGCCACCCCCAATGACCATCTGCGACCACGACGGTAACGTCGTCTTCTCCGTCGAACAGTTCGCCGCCCTGTCCTCGCGCCTCGACGCGATCGAGACCGCCATCTCCAACGGCACGTTCGCCTATGCCTCCAGCCTCCAATGCGTCCATGCCGAGGTCAACGCGGCGCGCGGCGGTGCCCCTTCGCTGAACGCGCGGCTGAACACGGTCCAGACGGACATCAACGGCAAGGCCAGTGCGGCCTCGGTGGCGACCCTCCAGCACGCGATCCGCCCCTAACAACCACAAGCGGTGCCGCACACCAGGTCGAGAATATCCCTGGGTCCCCGCGCCACCGCATCCCATTCAAGGACCGCACGCTGCCCGACATCAACATCATCCCCGTCCTGGTCGGCCTGATCATGGGACATCTAGGCGCGTCCTGGATTGCTCACCGGCTACTTACGAAGCAACGTCGGGCGCAGCACGCGGAACTGATGGCCTTGGTCGTGAAGCAAAGGGAAGAGATCGAAAGCGCGAACGCACAGCGCCGCCGGAATGAGATGACCTTCGATCTGCGCGGTGAGGTGCTGACTCCCGACCTCATGACACAGGTGCGGCGCCAAGCATCACCGTCGACCGGCACCAACTTCGCCACGATCCGCCCCCCACTCGCCGACCGTGGCGACCCGACCGCCTAACCCGCGCCGCGACAAGCGCAGCGCAGAGGCGACCGAGTATCGCCGGCTCTATCACACCGCCCGATGGCGGACCCGCCGTGCCCGGCAGCTTCAAGCCGAGCCACTGTGTCAGACCTGTCAGCGCCTCGGCCGCACCACCGCCGCCACCGTCGCCGACCACATCATCCCGCACCGAGGTGACGTGACGCTCTTCTTCGAAGGCGCCCTCCAATCCCTCTGCGATGAAGACCCCTTCCGCTGTCACTCCAGGGTGAAGCAACGTGAAGAGGTGCTGGGCTTCAATCCTGCCGTCGGAGCCGACGGTTTCCCGATCGACCCACGTCATCCCGCCAACCAAGCCTGATCCCTAAGTCATTGAATAGACGGGGGTATCAAAACTTTGAAAAATCCTTTTCAAGGTAACCGGCGGGTTTCCACAAAGCGCACAGACGCGAAATTAACACCGGCCCCCACTTCAACCATAGGCGGCGCTCATGACCCGAGGCCGTAAGCCTAAGCCCACCGTGCTGAAGCTGGTGACCAACAACGCCGGCAAGCGCCCGCTGAATGCGGCGGAGCCGGTGCCCGCCAGTCGCACGCTCCAGCCCCCTGCCGGGCTTCTGCCCGAGGCCCGCGAAGAGTGGGACCGCGTCGCCGACGACCTCGTCGCGTCTGGCCTGGTCACCGTCGCCGACCTCGCCTCCCTCGCCATCTATTGCACGGCCTACGGCCGGTGGGTCCAGGCCGAACGCCTGCTCGCCGTGCTCGCCAAGGCCAACCCCCTGACCGAAGGCCTCACGGTCGAAACGCCCAACGGCGCCGTGATCCAGAACCCTCTGCTGGGCATCCGAAACAAGGCCGCCGCCGACCTGATGAAGGCCGCCGCCGAACTGGGAATGACCCCCTCTGCCCGATCCCGCGTCCAAGCGTCGGCGCGCCCGCACTCCGACCCCGCCGACGCCTTCTTCTAACGACCGCACGACCGCCTACGCCAAGGCCGTCCTGGCGGGCGACATCATCGCCGGACCTCACGTTCGGAACTCCTGCCGGCGCCACCTCGACGACCTGGAGCACGGCGCCGAGCGCGGCCTGTTCTTCGACACCGAGGCCGCCCAGCGCGTCTTCACCTACTTCGAGACGGTGCTGAAGCTGTCCGAGGGGCAGTTCGACGGCATCCCGTTCCTGCTGGACCCGTCCCAGGCTTTCATCCTGGGCTCGCTCTTCGGCTGGAAGACTCACCACCGCCACCACGGCATCGTCCGACGCTTCCGCCGGGCCTACCTGGAGCAAGGCAAGGGCAACGGTAAGTCGCCGTTGCTGGGCGGCATCGGGCTCTACGGCCTACACGCCGACGGCGAGAACAGCGCCCAGGTCTACGCCGCCGGCGCCACCCGCGACCAAGCCAAGGTCCTCTTTGCCGACGCGGTGAAGATGGTCCGCCAATCGCCCGCTCTGGCCGCACGGCTGGAGTTCAGCGGCGGCGCTGGTCGCGAGAACAACATCGCTCACCTGGAGTCGGCGTCGTTCTTCCGCCCCGTGTCGCGCGAGACCAAGCGCAGCGGCTCCGGTCCTCGCCCCCACTTCGCGCTGATCGACGAGGTTCACGAACACCCCGACGGCGGCACCATCGAGACCCTGGAGCGCGGCTTCAAGTCCCGCACCCAGCCGCTGCTGGTCATGGCGACCAACTCGGGCTCCGATCGGAAGTCGATCTGCTGGGACGAACACCAGCACGCCATCCGCGTCGCCGCCGGCACCATGACCCCCGGCCCCGACCACGAATACGTCGGCGAGACCATCGTCGACGACTCGACCTTCTCCTACGTCTGCGCCCTCGACAACGACGACGACGCGCTCAACGACCCTACCTGCTGGGTCAAGGCGAACCCTCTCCTGGGCACCATCCTCCAACCCGAGGACATCCAGAAGGCGGTGAACCAGGCCAAGAACATGCCGGGCAAGCGCAACGGCATCCTGCGCCTTCACTTCTGCGTCTGGACTGACTCCGACACCGCCTGGATCGGCCGCGAGACCCTGAACAAGGTGCTCGCCACGTTCGACCCGGCCGAGCACGCCGGCAAGTCCGTCGCCCTGGGCATCGACCTCTCGGGTCACCGCGACCTGACCGCGATCGCGCACGTCGTCGAGACGGGCACCGTGATGCGGCCTGCGCCTGATGGCGTCGGTGAGATCGCGATGCCCACCTACGACGCGTGGATCGAAGCCTGGACGCCGGGCGACAACATCCGCGACCGCTCGGAGAAGGACCAGGCGCCCTACGCCGACTGGGCCGACGAAAGCATCGCCGAAGCCGAGGGCCGCAAGGTCTGGCTGCGCGCACCCCCCGGTGAGCGCATCCGCATGGACTTCGTCGCCGCCTATCTGGCCGAGGTCGACCAGACCTACAAGATCAGCCTTTTGGCGTTCGACCGATACGTCTGGGACAAGCTGTCCGACGAGATCGACGCGCTGGGCCTCAACATCACCCAGGCCTCGCACCCGCAAGCTGCGCAGCGCCCCTCCAAGCCACCCCAAGAACTGATCGACCAAGCGAAGTCGTCAGGGCGCGAGCCCCCGCAAGGGCTCTGGATGCCGAAGTCGAAGTTGCGCCTTGAGGAACTGATCCTCGACCAGCGCATCCGGCTCCTGGCTAATCCAGTCCTGATCTCCGCCTGTATGTCGGCCGCCGTAGGCATCGACCCCATGGGCAACGAATACTTCCACAAGAACAAGGCGACCCAGCGGATCGACCCGCTGGTCAGCCTCGCGATGGCGGTCGGCGCGTCCGCCATGGGCGACGTCGAGCCGGTCAAGAAGGGCTCGCCCTACAACGACCGCCCCATGCGGTTCATGTAAGCGTGGGGTTCTTCGACCGCCTGATGGGCGTCTCCGCCGAACCGGCGCCCGCCCCCATCACCACGCCGGCGCCGCGCGCGCTGGGCGAGACCGCCACCTTCCTGGACCTTCACGACGCCGCCGTCGGTGAGTTCCTTCGTGGCGGTCACGTCAGCAACGCCGGCGTCGAGGTCACGACCTGCGAAGCCCTCAAGAACGCGACGGTCTTCCGCTGCGTCGACCTGATTTGCTCCAGCATCGCCATGCTGCCGCTGAACGTCCACCGCGAACTGGAAAACGGCGACACCGAGAAGGCCAAGGACGACCCCGTCTACCGCCTTCTCCGCCGCCGGCCGAACGATCTTCAGACCCCGTTCGAGTTCAAGTTCCTGATGCAATATCGGGCGCTGACCGAGGACAACGGCGCCGTCGCGCTGATCGTCCGCTCGGGCGGCAAGCCCATCGCCCTCTGGCCGCTCGATCCCTCGGAGATCGAGATCGACCTGACCGACACCTATCAGCCGGTCTACACCCGCACGACCCAGAAGGGCCGCGTCCGTCTCGATCCTCGTGACGTTCTCCACCTTCGCGGCATGACCTTCGACGGCGTCCACGGCGTCTCGCGCGTCAAGCGCGCCGCCGAGGCCATCGGCATCGCCATCGCCGCCGAGCGCGCCGTCGCGAACATGTTCCGCAAGGGCGTCTTCGCCACCGGCGCCGTGAGCATCCCCGGCGAACTGACCGAGGAAGCCTTCAACCGCCTGAAGGCCCAGTGGGCTGAACGCTACGAAGGCTCCGGCAACGCCGGCTCCACGCCGATCCTGGAAGGCGGCTCCACCTACGTCCCGCTGGCGATCAACGCCCGCGACGCCCAGTCCGCCGAGGCGCGCAAGTTCCAGGTCGAAGAAATCCTTCGCGTGTTCGGCGTGCCGCGCTCGCTGGCGATGGTCGATGACACGTCCTGGGGCTCGGGCATCGAACAACTGTCGACGGGCTTCGTCCGCTACGCGCTGAACTCCTGGTTCACCGCCTGGGAAGAAGCGATCGGCCGGTCCCTGCTGGCCCACGACGCCGACCTTGTCGCCAAGTTCAACCCCGACGCCCTGCTGAACGGCACGACCAAGGAGCAATCCGAGGTCTTCGCCAAGGCTTCCGGCGCCGGCGGCCACAAGCCCTGGATGACCGCGAACGAGATTCGCAAGCTGATGAACATGCCGGCTCACCCCGACGGTGACGGCCTGGTCGCCGCCGGAACCCCGGCCCCCAACCCCGGCAACGACAACACCGACGCCGCGCCCACGGACCTCAACACCTAGATGACCACGCCCTCCACCTCCGCCCGCCCGGCGGCCCTCCCCCTCCCTGCCCGTCGCGGCGTGAACGCCTACACCCCGCCGGCGGTCTTCGATCGCTGGATTGAGCACGGCGCCGGCGTCCGCGCTTTGGGCATCGGCGACAACGTCATCACGATGTTCGACAGCGTCGGCGAGGACCCTTGGACCGGTGGCGGCATCACCGCCAAGAAGGTCGCCGCCCAACTGCGCGCCATCGGCGGACCGGTCGAAATCCAACTCAACTCGCCCGGCGGCGACATGTTCGAGGGCATCGCGATCTACAACGTGCTGCGCGAGCATCCGCACCCGGTCACCATCAAGGTGATGGGCGTCGCCGCATCGGCCGCCTCGATCATCGCCATGGCTGGCGACCACGTCGAGATCGGCGCTTCGTCGTTCCTGATGATCCACAACTGCTGGATCATGGCCGTCGGCAACCGCAACGCCCTGCGCGAAGCGGCCGAATGGCTCGAACCCTTCGACGCCGCCATGACCTCGGTCTACGCCCAGCGCACCGGCCTGGCGGCCGACGTCATCACCAAGATGCTCGACGACGAGACCTGGCTGTCGGGCTCCATCGCCATCGAGAAGGGATTCGCGAACGCCCTTCTGCCGGCCGATCAAATCACCGTCGACGAGGCGATCCGATCTGAAGATCGTCGCGTCAACGAACTGCGCGGAATGGAGCGGAGCCTGATCAAGGCCGGCCTTTCCCGCGACGACGCGCGTGACCGCGTCGACTCCATTCGAGGCAAGCGAGATGCGGCCTCCGACACCGGCGAGCGAGATGCAGCCGACCTCCAGGCCTCTTTGGCCGACCTCCTCCAAACCATCCGCGCCTAACGCGCACCAAAGGAAACTATGCGTAAGAACAACATGGCGATCGTCGCGATCGCCGCCCTCAACATGTCCGCGCCCGCTGCCCTCTGCGGCACCGTCCGCGCCGACGCCACCGTCGCCATCACCTCGCTGAACGCCGCGTTCGCCGAGTTCAAGGCCACCAACGAAGAGCGCCTGAAGGCCAAGGTCGACGACGTCGTCCTGACCGACAAGCTGACGCGTCTCGACGCCGCGATCGACACCATGCAGTCGACCGTCGACGCCCAGTCGAAGGAAGTCGCCGCGCTGAAGCTGAACGGCACCGCCGTCATCGGCGACATCAAGGCCGACCCGGAATACGTCGGCTCCTTCAAGGCCCACATGCGCAAGGGCGACGTCCAAGCCGCCCTGAACAAGGGTGTCGCTGAAGAAGGCGGCTTCCTGGCTCCGGTCGAGTGGGACCGCACCATCACCGGCAAGCTGGTCGAGTCCTCGCCGGTCCGCGCGAACTCGTCGGTCATCTCCATCAGCACCGCCGGCTTCACCAAGGTCTTCACGGACCGCGCCCTGACCTCGGGCTGGGTCGGCGAAGCCGCCGCCCGCGCCGAAACCACCACGCCGGGCTTCTCGGCCCTGTCGTTCGTGCCGGGTGAACTCTACGCCGAACCGCGCGCCACCCAGCAAATGCTGGACGACGCCGCGATCGACCTGGAAGCCTGGCTGGCTGGCGAAGTCCAGTCGGAGTTCTCCCGCCAGGAGAACATCGCGTTCCTGACCGGCGATGGCGTGAACAAGCCCCACGGCCTGCTCACCTACATCACCGGCGCCGCGAACGCCGCCCGCCACCCGTTCGGCGCCATCAAGGTGAAGAACTCGGGCGCCGCCGCCGCGCTGACCGACTCCGACAAGCTGCTCGACCTGATCTACGATCTGCCGGCCGAGCACCGCGCCAACGCCAGCTTCTACATGAACCGCCTGACCCAGGCGGCCGTGCGCAAGCTGAAGGACGGTGACGGCAACTACCTGTGGCAGCCGTCCTACCAGGCCGGTCAGCCCGCGACCCTCGCTGGCTACAACGTGGTCGAACTGCCGGACATGCCGGACATCGCCGCCAACTCGGTGCCGATCCTGTTCGGCGACATGGCCGCGACCTACCTGGTCGTGGACCGCGTCGGCGTGCGCATCCTGCGCGATAACCTGACGGCGAAGCCCTACGTCAAGTTCTACACCGTCAAGCGCGTCGGCGGCGGGGTCCAGAACCCCGAGGCCATGCGCGCCCTGAAGATCGCCGTCTAAGCGACCTTCGAACTGTCGGGGCTGGCTCACGCCGGCCCCGGCTTTTCCGACCGGGCGTGACTGCGCCCTGTCCGACAAGCCGGGTCGTTCAGACACCCGCAAGACAGCAGAACCCCATGACCAAGAAGAACGAAACCAAGGCGGCCCCGGCCGCCAAGCCCGCCCCCGCGTCCAAGACCTTCGCCCCGGTGAAGGATGCCGACGGCAATGTCGCCGGCTGGGTCCCCGACCACGAACGCGTCGACATGAACGACCCGCAGGGCCGCGCCTAAGCGATGCCGATGGTGAGCCTCGTCGAGGCCAAGCAACACCTCCGCGTCGACCACGACGAAGAGGACTCGCTGATCCAGGTCTACATCGACGCGGCGGAGCAATACTGCCTGGAGCACTGCAACCGCACCGAGGTCCCCGTGGGCTCGGAACTGGTGTTCCGCCAGGCCGCGCTCCTGATCGTCGGCCATTGGTATCGCAACCGCATGGCGGTCACCGCCGGCGCCGTCGTCGAACTGCCGCACGCGGTCGACGCGCTGATCTCGCGCCACCGCCACTGGAACATCTGAACATGAAGACCATCACGCTGAAGGCGCGCTGGATCGACCAAGTCGATCCGGTGACCCGCGAAGAATATCCCGCCGGCTGGTCCGGTGAGGTCACCGACGACCGTGCCGCCCGCGCCAAGGCCGCCGGCGTCCTGGCCCCCGCATCGAAGAAGGTCGCGGATGTCTGATCAAGCCGACGAGATCGTCCAACTGACCATCGCCGCCGAAGACATCTTCACCGACGCCGAATGGAAGACGCTCTGGGCACACAACGCCCAAACGATCGCCGACGAATGTGCGGTCCAGGGCGCCGAAGCCAAGGCACTTGTCGACGCCTGGTGCGCCGTCGTGGGCCGTGAACGCAACTTCACCCCGTCGGCCGCCCAGCAGGCTGACCTCGACCGGATCGAAGCCCAGATGGCGCTTCTCGAAGAGTCGCAGGCGAAGGTCGCCGACTAACCGTGGACCCCGGCGAGTTCAACACCCGCGTCAGCCTTGTCATGGACGTCCAACTCGGACGCGACGCGGCCGGCGCCCCCATCATCGAACGCCGTGAGGTCGCCCGCCCCTGGGCCAAGCTGACCTACCCCGGCGGCCGTGAGTTCCTGAACCAGGACGGCGTGTCGACCGAGAAGAAGGCCGTGATCCGCATGTATGCGCGGCGCGACGTCGACCAGAAGACCACCATCGTCGCCGCCGGCCACACCTGGGACGTCAAGGACGTCCGGCCGTTCGACGACGTGATCGAAATCCACGCGGTGGCGCAGTGAGCATCACCGTCCAGACCCACGGCTTCGACGCCCTGGACGCGGCCCTCGCCCAGTTCACCAAGGCCTCCGCCCGCAACATCCTGAAGCGCGCCGCGATCGAGGCTCTGGAGCCGATGGCCGAAGAGATGCGCCAGGGCGCGCCTGAAGCCGCCGTTGGCGGTGGACGCCTGAAGGACGCGATCGCCGTCAGCGACAAGCTAGGTCCGCGCCAGAAGAAGGCCGCCCGCCGCGCCGCTGGCGGTGCCGGCTCCTTCGTCGAAGTCCACGCCGGTGTCGCTGACGTCGGCGGCAAGCACCTCCCGTCGGGCGTCCAGCAGGAGTTCGGCAACGAGAACCACGGTCCCCAACCCTTCGTCAGGCCCGCCTGGGAGAAGGAGAAGATGGACACCCTCGATCGCCTGCGCGTCGCCATCGCGGATGAGATCGCCAAGGCCACCGCCCGCGCCCAACGCCGGGCCGCCAACGCCTCGCGCCGCGCCGCACGGGCGGCCTCGGCGCCCGCGCCCATCATCCAGAGCGTCGTCCCCTAACCATCATGGAAGAAGCACTTCTCGCTCACCTCGCCGCGAACGGCGGGGTTCGAGCCCTCGTGTCCGATCGGATCGAGTGGACCGCGCGCGGCGCCTCGCCGTCCATCGCCCTCCACCTGATTACGTCGATCCCCGACACCACCCTCGCCGGCCAGTCCGGTCTCGTCGAAGCCCGCGTCCAAATCGACTGCTGGGCCGACACCTTCCTCAAGGCGAAGCAGATCGGGAACGCGGTGATCGCCGCCCTCCCCGCGCGTCACTCCGTCATCGGCGAGGTCCGCTTCCTCGCCTGCACCGTCCTCGGCACCGATCGCGACCGGTCCGGCGAAACCCCCAACCAACTTCACCGGACTCGCATCGACGTCCGGGTCGCAACCAACACGGCCTAAAGGAGGGCCGCTCTACCCTATGGAATCCCAAGGAATCACCGCCGACGGCATGTCGTTCTCGCACCGCACCTCGGCGCCGGAAATCACGCCCAAGGTCTGGACCGAACTCGGCGAAGCCGTTTCGATCACCCCGCCGAACCCCTCGCGTTCGAGCGTCGACTTCACCCACCTGAAGTCGCCGAACAAGACGCGCGAGCACAAGCCGTCGATGATCGAGCCGGGCGAAGCCAACGTCACGCTCAACTACACGCCGGAAACCCGCGCCAAGATCGACGCCCTGTTCATCGCCGAAGGCATCCAGGAGTTCCAGGTCGGCTATCCCGACGGCGCCACCGAGACCTTCTCGGGCTTCCTGACCGGAAAGCCGACCGAAGGTGGTGAGGTCGAGGGCAAGCTGACCCTCAACTGCCCCATCAAGGTCACCGGCCTGCCCGTCTACGTCGCGGGCGAATAACCCATGGCGACTGTGAAGGGAGACGTCCGCCTGGGCGACTACACGCTTCGCATGGACTTCAACGCCCTGTGTGATGCCGAGGAAGACTTCCCCGGCATCATGCAAGGCGAAGTCGACGTCCGTTCGTTCCGTTCGATCCGCACCTTGGTTCGCCACGCGTTGGCGGCCCACCACCCCGACCTGACCGACCGCGAAGTCGGTGAGATCATCCACGACGCCGGCATCTCGGACGCGGCCAACGCCGTGACCGAAGCGATGGCCGCCAGCTTCCCGACGGCGGAGGCCGGTGAACCCACCGCAAACCCTCGGAAGGTCCCGGCGAAGGCTGGGACTGGGAAGCCGCGCTAGGCAACTGGATCGAGGCGGGGCAGCCCGCCTCGGACTTCTGGCGCCAGACCCCTCGCCTCTTCACCATCGTGATGAAGGCGCGGGCGCGCATGGCCGAGGCCGACCACCAGCAACGGGGCTGGCTCGCTTGGCACACCGCCGTCCTGGGCCGCGTCGAGAAGATGCCCCCGCTTTCGGACCTCACCGGCGTCCGCCCTCAAATCAAGAAGATGACGCCCGACGCCATGCGCGCCGCCTTTGCGTCCATGCGCGAGAACGCCTGACCATATGACTTCCGCCGTTATCGGCGCTCTGCGCGTGACCCTGGGCCTCAACTCGGCCCAGTTCACGTCGGGGCTGACTGCCGCCCAACAACAACTCCAGGCGACCTCCGCCCGCTTCTCGTCCGTCGGCAAGAAGATGGCGGGCATCGGCGCC
The DNA here is from genome assembly GCF_046295595.1 of Brevundimonas sp. GTDB lineage: Bacteria > Pseudomonadota > Alphaproteobacteria > Caulobacterales > Caulobacteraceae > Brevundimonas. The sequence continues at coordinate 23,699 of NZ_JBKBMX010000004.1, forward strand.
GGCTTGAGCGTCGCGATCACCGCGCCGTTCATCGCGTTCGCCGTCTCTTCGTCCAAGGCGGCGCAAGAGGCGGCCGACGCCATGGGGCAGGTCGAGGCGGCCCTGACGTCCATGGGCGGGGTGTCCGGCCGGACCAAGGATCAGCTTGCGGGGATGGCCGAAGGCCTGATGCGCAACTCGCTGTATGACGACGACGAAATCCTCCGCAAGGTCACGGCGAACCTGCTGACCTTCGGCAACGTCGCCGGCACCCAGTTCGACCGCGCGCAGCAAGCCGCCGTCGACCTGGCGACCCGCATGGGCGGGGACCTTCAAGGCGCCACGCTGATGATCGGCAAGGCGCTGAACGACCCGATCAAGGGCCTCTCCGCCCTGGGCCGCGCCGGCATCCAGTTCACCGACGCCCAGAAGGCCCAGATCAAGGCGATGGTCGCCGCCGGCAACGCCGCCGGCGCCCAGTCGATCATGCTGGGCGAACTGGAGAAGCAGTTCGGAGGCGCGGCAGCCGCCGCCCAGGCGACCGACCCCTACGACAAGCTGCGCGACTCCCTCGGGTCGCTCCAGGAATCGTTCGGCGCGATCGTCAACAACTACCTCGCGCCCTTCCTCGACAAGATCGCCAGCCTCGCGGACCGCTTCAACGGCCTGTCGCCGGCGATGCAGAACTTCATCGTCATCGGTGCGGCGATCGCCGCCGCTGTTGGTCCGATCCTGGTCGCGTTCGGCAGTGTCCTCACCGCCGTCGGCGCCATCGGTGCGGCCTTCGGAGCCGGCGGCGCGCTCGCCATGATCGTGCCCTTCCTCGGCCCGATCGCGATCGCTGTCGCTGCTGTCGCCGCTGCCTTTTGGATGTTCCGCGACGACATCATTCCGGTCCTCCAGGCGTTCGGCGCGGCGATCCAGGAGCACGTCGGTCCCAAGCTGGCCCCGCTGTTCGAAGCGGTGAAGGGCATGGTCGTCCAACTGGGCGCCGCCTTCTCCGCCTTCTTCTCCAGCGACAGCGGTTCCGCCTCCAAGAACCTGATGGACTTCGGCCGGATCATTGCCCAGGTCTTCGGCGCCGCCGTCGACCTGATCACCGGCGCGATCAACGTCATCACCCAGATCATGCGCGCCCTCGGTGCGCTCCTGACCGGCGACTGGTCCACGATGTGGAACGCGCTGGGCAGCGCCGTCGCGGCCATGACGCACGGCGTCCTGAACGCCTTCCGCACCCTCTTCCCAGGCGTCATCGAGTCGATGGGCAAGCTGGTGACCGGCGTCCGCGAGTGGCTGACCAACAAGCTGAACTCGGTCTTCGGCGGCGTCATCGGCAAGGTGAAGGAAGTCGGCGACGCCTTCTTCCGCCTCTACGACCGGGTCGTCGGGCACTCCTACGTCCCCGACATGGTCGAAGAGACCGGCCAGTGGTTCGCTCGCCTTCAAGGGCTGATGGTCGACCCTGCGACCGCCGCCACCCAGACGACGGCCGAGCGGTTCAAGACGCTGCGCGACGACGTGCGCGGCATCATGCAAGACCTGATGACCGACATCGAGCGCGCGGAACTCCAGTTCCAGGCGCGGATGGCGACCATCACCGCCGCGCGCCGCGCGCCCGGCGCTGACCAGAACCTTCTGACCGAACTCGAACGCCGCGCCCGTGCCGAACGGAACGAGGCCAACGTCGAGGTCCTGACGCCGATCGCCCGACGCGAGATCACCGAACTCGAAATCCCGCCGGTTCTGCTGCGCTTCGCTGAATACCAGAAGAAGCTGGCCGAAGAGATGGCGGAGACCATCGCGAACAGCCGCGCCGACTTCGCCGACGCCTTCTCCTACGGCATCGAAGCCGCGATGAACGACGACTGGACCTCGGTTCTCCAGACCATCGTCGAACAGATTTTCGGCGGCACGCTCCAGGACGCCCTGCGCAACCTGGGCGGCTCGATCTTCGACAAGATGGGCGGCGGCGCCGGCGGCAAGGGCTTCGACTTCGGCTCGATCGCCAAGGGCCTGGGCTCGCTGTTCGGCAAGATTCCGGGCTTCGCCACGGGCGGCTCGTTCCGCGTCGGCGGCTCGGGCGGTGCGGACTCCAAGCTGGTCTCGATGCGCCTGACGCCGGGCGAAATGGTCGACGTCCGTCGCCCTGGTCAACTCCAGGCCGCCAACAACAACGCCCCCATCCACTTCGACATGCGCGGCGCCGTCATGACGGCCGACCTGATGGCCCAGGCCGAACGGATGGCGGCCCAGTCCGGCGGCAACGCCCTGCGCACCGCGCGCGTCGCCGTGCCGGCCGATCGGGCCAAGTCCGATCGCTACAACCTCAAGCGTCGCTAAATGCCCCTTCTTCTCCCCAACTTCCCCGCGCCGGCGACGATGTCGATCGGCATGGTCAAGGCGGTCAATGACCTGTCCCCGTCGTTCAGCGGCGCGGATCAGCAAATCCGCCGCAAGGGCTCGCGCTATGCGCTGACCTTCACCATGCCGTCGATGGACTACGTCACGGCGCTGCCGTGGATGACCGACCTGGCGGCCGAAGGCGACACCGTCGTCCTGGAGGTCTGTCAGCCGGGCCTCGTCGTCCCCGCCGCCGGCACGCCCACCGTCAACGGGTCCGGCTATGCCGGCGCGTCGCTGCCGATCAAGGGGCTGCCGGCGAACTACGTCATCCGCAAGGGTCAGTTCTTCAGCGTCATCACCGCCGGGCAGCGCTACCTCTACCGCGCCGCCCAGGCGGCGACCGCGAGCGCCGGCGGCGCGGTCAACGTGCCGCTCCAGACGATGCTGCGCCGGCCGCCGGCGGACAACGACGTCGTCGAGATCGAAGCGCCGATGATCGAGGGGTTTGTGCGTGAGTTCGCCGATCCCGAGATCGCGGTCGATCACGAGGTCGTCCTGTCCTTCACCATCCGCGAGCGCCGCTGATGGACATGGAGGCCAACCACATCGCCGCGCTCCAGGAGCCGTCGCCGATCAAGGCGACCCTGGTGCGGTTCGATCTCCCCGGCTCGCCCCTTTGCCTGACCGACGGCGGCTTCAGCCTGTTCGACGCCGGCGAGGGGCAAGGCGTGGAAGTCTACGTCGACGCCCACCCCGTCTACGGCGTCCTGGACTCCGTTCCGTCGGTCACCGATGGGGCCGAAGCCGAGACCCCGCGCCTCGACATCGTGATCCTGCCGGCGACCAACGAAGGCGCTGTCGCCCTTGCCTCGCCGACCATCCAGGGCATCCGTGTCCAGTGGTGGGAAGCGGTGGTCGACTGGAACACCGGCGGCCTGCTGGGCCAGCCGCTGCTGAAGTTCGACGGCGAACTCGACCGCGCCCGCCTGACCGTGGGCGAGAACTGGTCGCTCGCGCTGGAGTGCGGGACCCAGTCCGAGCGCCAGCTTGAACCCAACGAAGACTGGCGTCTGAACGACGCCTTCCACCGCGTCTGCTGGCCCGCCGAAGCCGGCCTGTCGAACGTGACCAACGTCACCGTCAAGGACGAGTGGCGTTCGCGCCCCGAAAATCCGGGCCTCTTCAAGCGTCTGCTGAAGACCTTCGTGCCGATCTCCAACCTCTAGGCACCGCCTCCCCTTATGACTGAAATGATCCGACGCGCCGGGGCGACCCAGGCGTGCATGACCCTGTTCGCCGGCAAGCCGATGGACTGGAAGGTCCGCCGCCATTGCGGCCGCCTGGCTGCCCAGGCGATGATGCGGATGGGCCATAGCGCCAAGCTGCTGAACGCCTGCCGCGCCACCACCCTGCGCGGGGTCCTCGCCTACCTGAAGCGCAACAAGTTCGCCTCGCTGGTCGAACTGATGGACGCCACCGGCCTGGAGCGCATCGCGCCCGCCATGGCGCGCCCCGGCGACATCATCGCCCTGCCCAGCGAGCCGGGTGACGGGTTCGGTTGCTCGCTCGCGGTCGCTGTCGACGGCGGGCGCGTGCTGTTCGCCGACCAGCTTCTGGGCCGGTTCGAGACCACCACCCCGCACCTCTTCGTCGCGGCCTGGAGGGTCTAACCTATGCCCTTCGCGCTTCCTCTCGCCGCGACGGCTGCTGCCGCCGCTGCCCCGGCTGCTGCTGCCGCTGCCGCGTCCACCGGCCTGACCGCAACCCTCGTCTCGGTGGCGTCGCAAGCCGCCGTCTCGATGGCGATCAACGCCGCCATGTCGGTGCTGTCGCCCAAGGTCGGCGGGTCCGGCCGCCCGGTCGACTGGACGCTGAACCCCGACGCCCCGATCCCCTTCGCGTTCGGTCGCGTCGGCGTGTCCGGCTCGGTGATCCACAAGAAGACCTTCGGCCCCGACAAGATGTATTACGGCTTCGTCTCGGTGCTCTCGGGCGCCGGGCCGATCACCAGCTTCGACGGCTTCACCGCCGACGACTTCTCGGTGTCGTTCAACGGCGCCGGCATGGCCGTCACGTCCGAGTGGAACGGCGAGATGTGGCGGGCGACGCGCTTCGGCGCCCAGCCCGACACCTGGCTGCCGACGCCCGGCGGCCTGAAGCACAACGCCACCCTGCCCGCCTGGGCTTCCTCGCACCGCGCGTCCGGCAAGGCCCTGTCCATGCTGGTCATGGGCGAGAACTCCAAGCAGTCCGCCTATCCGACCGGCGAAGTGAAGCCGCTGGAGGTCATTAAGGGCCTCAAGTGCTGGGACCCCCGTCTCGACTCCACCTACCCCGGCGGCTCGGGCGTCTGCCGCCTCGACAATCCCGCGACCTGGGTCTGGTCCGAGAACCCCTTCATCTGCGCCCTGAAGTGGTGCCTGGGGCTCTGGGAAGACAACGTCGGCAAGGGCACGCCCCATGTCGGCCAGCAGGTCGGCGGCATCGGCTCCAAGCTGTCCGGCATCGACGTCCCCGCCTTCCTCGCCGCCGCGAACGTCGCGGACGCGAACGGCTGGACCTGCGCCGCCTACCCGAACACCGACGATGACAAGCACCAGGTCCTGGTCAGCTTCTTCCAGGCCGGCGGCGCGATCTATTCGCAGCGCGCGGGCAAGATCAGCCTGATCCAGCGCGCCGCGCCGAAGACCTCGGTCGTGACCATCACCGCCGACGACGTGATCGGCGCGATCGAAGTCGACACCGCCGCCAGCCGCATCGACCGGATCAACACGATCCAGCCGACCTACTGGTCGCCCCAGCACCGTTGGCAGATGACTGCGCTGCCGGTGGTGACCGCGCAGGCGTATCGCGACCAGGATGGCGGCAAGCGCACGCGCGGCGTCACCTACCACTACGTCAGCAACGCGAACCAGGCCGCCCAACTGGCCGCCCTCGACATCGCCAACGCCCGCGAGGGCATGGCGGGTCAGGTCGCGCTGAAGCCGCACCTCCAGCGCATCCAGCCCGGCGACACCTTCACGATCTCCGAGCCCGGCTTCCTGCTGGACGGCGTGAAGTGCCTTTGCATGAACACCGAATACGACCCGGCCGAAGCCGTCGTGCGCGTGACGTTCATCTCCGAGACCGACGCGAAGTATCCCTTCGCGCTGGGCCAATCGACGATTCCGCCCGAGCCGCCCACCCTGACGTCGCCGAACGATCCGGTCAGCCCGCCGCTGCCCGAGGACTGGAACGTCGTGATCCGGCCGCCGGCGCCCGGTGGTGGTCAGGTGCCCGGCTTCGACCTGACCGGCGTGGTGTCGAACGACACCGCGACCGCGATCCTGGTCGAGTGGGGTCCGGCCGCTGACGGTCCCTGGACCCAAGCCTACAGCGGCCCGCCGACCGCCACGACGATCCCGATCACCGGCGTCCAGCCGAACCAGACCTACTACATCGCCGTCACCTATATCCGGCACCAGAACTCGTCGACGCGTCAGGTCTACGGCCCCTATGTGGCGCCGGGCCTGGTCGCCGACGACATCAACCGTGGCGGCCAAGGCTGGCTTGACCTCGTCGATGCGGTCGGCGAAGGCGTCGACGTCGGCCCGGCGATCGCCGAAGCCGAAGCGCGCATCAACGACACGATCGACGCCGCCGAAGCGCGCCTGGATGCGGCCGACCTGACCCTGGTGAACGCCGACGCCGCGTTCAACAGCCGGCTGCTGACGTTCGGCATCTCGCCGACCGGCACGTTCAACGCGACCGGCACCCTGGTCACCGACCTGAACGGCCGCGCCACGGTCGACCAGTTGAACGTCCAGGTGAACCGGATCGACGGGCACGGCAGCCAGATCGGCACGCTGACCTCGACCGTCAACGACATCCCGAACAACTACACCTCGGCCTCGACTTTCCAGACGCTCCAGAGTGAGGTTGTGGCGGCGCGTGGCTCGGGCAACGCCAACCTCTCGGCACGCCTCCAGCAGGTCCAGCAGACGATCACCGATGGACTGGCCGGCACGGTCCAGGCCTCCGAGATCACGCGCCTCGACGGTCGTATCGACACGGTCAACGGCCGGGTCAACGGCACCATCACGCGCCTCGACCAGGTCGACGTCGATCTGACCGGCAAGGCCTCCGCCACCTCGGTGACGAACCTCGAAGCCAAGTTCACCACCGGGATCGCCAACGATGGCAATCCCGACTTCTCGGACGGGCTGACGGGCTGGGCCGGCTACACGACCGGAACCGAGCAACGGCCGATCCCGCCCGTGGTCAACGCCGTCTACCAGAACCGCTCGCGGGTCGCGGTCGCGGCGGTTGGCAAGGACGCCGTCCTCTACAGCGTCAAGCACTACAACCTCGAAGTCGGCCGCAAGTATCGCATCCGCACCAGCGTCTTCGTCGGCGCCGGGGGCGCGTCGCGCACTTATGTCGGGTGCCGCTCTCTGGACGCTGCCGGGAACCCCGTCGGGGGCAATAGCGGCCACGTCTACAACGTGATCGGCGGCGAAGTCATTCCGGCCAACACCGGCTGGGTCGACCGCGTTAGTGGTGTCATCGAGCGTGATGGGGCTGGCCTGAACGCGGGCACCAAGCAAGTCCAGCTTCTGTGTTTCCTGAACTACGACGTCACTGCCGGCGTGAACACGGCGATCGACGGCATCTGGCTGGAAGACGTCACCGATGCCGAAGCGGTCATCGCCTCGAACGCGCGGATCAGCGCTGTCGAGACGGTTACGACCAACGGCACGTTCGCCTCGGCCTCCAGCTTGTCGGCGCTGTCGTCCGAGATCGTTACCGCCCGTGGCGGTGCCGCGTCTCTGAACACGCGCCTGAACACGGTCCAGACCGACATCAACGGCCGCGCCACGGCGACGTCGGTGTCGAACCTGTCCGCGACCGTCAGCGGTCACACCAGCGCGATCAGCGGTCTCCAGACCGTCACCTCGAACGGCACCTTCGCGACGGCGTCGACGGTCTCCAACCTGTCGTCGACCGTGGGCACCCACACCAGCCAGATCGGCGCGCTCCAGACCGTCACTTCGAACGGCACCTTCGCGTCGGCGTCTTCGGTCTCGACCCTGTCGTCGACTGTCGGCACGCATACGTCGCAAATCTCGACGCTCGCATCCACCGACGCGACCATCGACGGCAAGGTCAACGCCAAGATCGGCGTCGTCCTGAACGCCAACGGCAAGATCAGCGGCTGGTCCTCGGTCAACAACGGCACCTCGTCCGAGTTCGCCATCCAGGCCGACATCTTCCGCGTGTCGAGCGGCGCCAGCACCGTCGCCCCGTTCACCTACTCGGGCGGCGTCCTGTCGGCGGGGTCGTTGAACCTGTCCGGCTCGATCAACATCAACAACCGCTTCATCGTCGCGCCAGACGGGACGATGACGCTCCAGTCGGCGACCTCGGGCGCGCGCACCGTCCAGACGAACCAGACCTACGAGGTCTACGACGCCAACAACGTGCGCCGCGTCCGCCTGGGGGTCTGGTAATGCCCTCGGGCCTCGAAACCTGGGCTCCGAACGGGACCCAGATCGTCCGCACCACTGACCGCTTGAGCATCATCCAGGCGGTGATCGTAACCTCGCCGGGCGTCGCCGGATCGTTCGTCATCCAGGTCACGGGCAGTGAGGTGCCTTTCTTCAGCGTCAACCAACTCGGCCGCTACAACTACAGCCGTCCGAACGTCACCAGGAGCGGGAACACCGTTTCGTGGACCGCCGCATCGGACCAGGTCCAGATCGTCATGGGGACCTTCTAGTCTATGTTCGAATCCTACAATGAAGCGGGGCAGCTTCAGGTCTCCAGCAAGTTCGCCAACTACGGATTGCGGGCAAAGGGGTCGCTGACGCTGAACGAAAGCGTCTACGCCTACTATCAATACGACGACGGCATCAGTAGTTCGATGAAGAACCCCCTCTGGGACGTCTACTACAACTCGGCGTTTCCCGGCGGCTCCGACACCTTGGTGGCGTTCCGCAGCACCAACGGCTTGCCGGTCGGCATTGGCTGGACGCCCTCCAGCTTCGGCGGCGGGCAGCGGTGCTTCGTCGGTAAGGGCTCGGGGTCCGCGCGCCCCACCCTCGACTACTGGGTCTTCGGACCCCGGTTCTCCGCCTCGCCGTCCGGCGCTGGTCTAGAAATCAAGCGCCCTGATGGGACGATCGCGTTCAGCGCGGCCGACTATCCGTTGCGGGTGAACAACGTCTCGATCGACGGGCCGGGTTCGGTCACCGGGCTGCCGGCCGGCTTCAACTACGGCACTGCCGACTGGGCGGTCTGCCCTGGTTTCCCGGTCGGGAAGGGCTTCGGCTACGAATACAACTCGACCCAAGGCGTGTTCGTGGTCGACGACCGCAGCTTCATGTTCACCCAGAACTACAACGGCTTCAGCGCCACGCTGGAAAGCAGCGGCCTGGCGATCTCCAACAACACCGGGCCGATGTCGTCCGAATATGCCGGCCGATGCACGGCCATGCTGGTCAACGTCACCGGCCTGAACAGCGTCACCATCGTCTAACGGGACCCCTATGAACGACACCGATTTTGCCGAAGCCGTCGTGGCTGACCTCGAAGCCCTGACCGCCGCCCTGGAGGCGCGCACCTGGGATGGCGACCGGCCCGCCGCCTTCACCAACCTGACCCACTCGATCGCCTTCCAGAAGAGCGTCCTGCGCGGCGCCTACGACCTCGCGGCGCCCGCGCCTGAAGACGCCTAAGCCGCCCTCTTCTGCTGATGCCGCACACCCCGCTTCCTCCCGTGCCCATGTCAGGTGACGATCGCTTCCGCGACGCCGTCGACCGCCTGTTCACCACCCTCAACGACAAGATGGACCGCCTGGTCGACAAGGTCGATCAGCGCTTCGACGGCTTCCGCGACGACATGAAGGACGTGCGCGATCGCCTGACGCGCATCGAAGCCCAGGACCAGCCCGCCAAGTTGTCGAAGCTGGAACTGGACCTGAAGGCGGCGGCCCACGAGATCGTCCGCGTCGAGAAGGAAGCGGCCGATGAACTCGACCGCCTGGAGCGCGAGTTCACCGCCGACAAGTTGAGCCTCGAAAAGAGGCTCACGCGCATGGAAATCATCATCGGCCCCCTGACCGCCGGCGGGTCCGCTTTGCTGGCGGCAGTGGTCGGCGCCATCGTCACGATGGTGTCCAACAACGGGTCTTAAGGCTCGACCGCGGCGCCCCGCGAACCCCCGGATTCATTGACTTTTCGGGCTTTTCTGCTACTGTCCAGACTTGCTTCTGGTCGCCCGTGTGACCGTCTCCGCTCGGTGAGCGCAGACACCCCACGCCCCCTACATTTGGAACTCCCGTTGACGTTTAAGCTGACGCGGGGCGAGACCTTTTCGCTCGCCCTGGAAGAACTCGACCTCGCTGACCTGACCGGCGCGACCTGCCGCGCCGACCTGAAGCTGTCCCGCAACGGCGGAGCGCCGGGCGACGAAGCCCCCGTCGCTGCCGCCTTCACCGTCGTGCCCTCGACCGAGACCGTGCCTGGCGGTGGCGCCGGCTTCATCCTGACCATCGACGCCGCGCTGACCGAAGACCTTGCGATCGGCAACTATGTCGTCGACGCTCGCATTGCGCTGCCCTCGGGCCACGTCGAGATCGCGGACCTCCAGAAGGTCACCGTTCAAGAGCGTGTGACCGTCTGATGCGCTTTCGCTTCCGTGAGGCGCGCCCGGTCCGGTTCCGCTGGATCGGCCCCAGCGAGAACGCCTCCCCTCTCCGCCTTCCGGTTGTCGGGGCAGTCGCCGCCGTGATCGGCCCCACCGGTTTGCCCGGTCCTCCTGGTCCTCCAGGCATCCCCGGCGACGGCGCCACCGATCCCGGTGACCTGACCCTCATCTTCAACAACCACCTCATCTAAGAGACCCCACCACCATGGCTACCCTTCAGGTCCGTCTTCAGGACCTCGCCACCCGCGTCGCGACCGAAACCAAGTCGATCCGCACCCTGCTGAACGGCAACGCGGCCTCCAACGTCGCCCTGATCACGACTGCCAAGGGCAACCTGGTCGCGGCGATCAACGAACTGAAGACCGAGGTCGACGCCCTCGCCGCCAGCGCCGGCGCGACGATCAACGACGCCTCGACCGTCTCGACCACCCAGACCTACTCGATCACCAAGATTCTGGCCGAGATCGCCGACGCGCGCGCGGCGGTGAAGGCCGAAATCCTCGGCGGCGCCGGCGCGGCCTACGACACCCTGAAGGAACTGGAAGACCTCTTCGCATCCAGTTCGGCCGACCTGACCTCGATCACGACCGCGCTGGGAAACCGCCTGCGCTTCGACGCGGCGCAAGCGCTGACGGCACCGCAGAAGGTCCAGGTCAACGCCAACGCCGGCTCGCTCTCGCTGGTGGACGCGGGGAACCCCGACACCAACTTGGTGACCGTCTTCGAAGCCGGTCTGGTCTAAGCCATGGCGACCCTGACCCAGCGTCAGGTCGATCTCGCCACCCGGATCGCGGCCGAGTTCAAGGCGCGCCCTCGCGGCGTCGTCTGGACGATCACCGGCAAGTCCACGGCCAGCGAGGTCTACCCCGGCTTCACCCCCTACGCCTTCACCAGCACGACCGCCCGGTCGTTCGCGCGCGCTCGCGTCGCGGCGACCGCGTCGACCGTCTACGTCGTGAAGCGCAACGGCACCCAGGTCGCCACGGTGACCTTCTCGGCCGCCGCGACTGTCGGCGTCTGGTCGGCGCCGGTGACCTGGGCCGACGGCGACTTCGCGACGCTTGAAGCGCCCGCCACGGCCGACGCCACGCTGGCCGACATCACGATCGGCGCGCGGGCAGCCTAATGGCCGTAGTCTTTCTCACCACCACGGGTGCCGGGACGTGGACCGTCCCTGCCGGCGTCACGATGGTGACCGTCGAGTGCTGGGGTGCGGGTGGCGGGGGCTCGATTTCGTCTACTGTCGGTGACGCCTTGGGTGGGGGCGGCGGCGCATATGCGATCAATACGGTCGCGGTTAGTGCGGGCGCGAGCCTAGCCTATGTCGTTGGTGCTGGCGGCACGTCAATCACCACTGGCCGCTACGGCGGCACGGGAGGCGACACCTGGTTTAAGAGCGTGTCGGATGTGCTTGCCGCTGGTGGTAAGGGCGCAAGCACCATGCCGTCAGGATGGAACCCTGGGGTCGTTACAGCGGCTGGGTTGGGCGGTTCAGCGGAAGCGAGTGTTGGCTCTACGAAGTTCTCTGGCGGGACGGGCGGCGGGGCCGCTGGTGGGGCTTCCGCTTCACCTATTGGCGTTGGAGGTTCATCGACCGGCGGCGTTAGTTCTCGCGCCACGTCCGTCGGCGGGACGTCTCCGAGCGCTGGCGCCGGTGGTGAGCCGAAGTTCGACGGAACCTCTCACCTCGATGGCGGGGGCGGCGGGGGTGCGCCAGGCACCCAGTTCGGTCAAACCCTAGTCGGCCGAAACGGCGGTGCTCCTGGCGGGGGTGCCGGCGCCGGTGCCGGCACTCCTTTGAGCGTAGGCGGTCGGGGGCAAATCCGCATTACCTACGAAGCCGCTCCCGACGGCATCGTCGCGACCACTCACAGCGTTGCCGCCTACGAGGTCGACTATTCCGACGCCCGTGCGGGTCTCGGTGCGTTTTCGGGCGGACTTCTTTGGGTCGGCCAGTATTTCAGCGGTTCGCAATATGAGATTTGTCAGTCCTTCCTGACGTTCGACACGTCCTCGATTCCGCCGGGAGCGATCGCCAACGCGAAGATCGTCCTCGCGGTCGCCGAGAACTACGGCGCGAGCCTGATCGAGGCGCGCCAACATACGTTCTCGGCGGATGCGTCCGCGTTCATCCCCGGCACCGACCTGGCGTCGAAGACCCTGCTGGGGTCCGCCCCGATCTCCGGTGCGGTCGCGGCCGACTTCGAACTGCCGGTCACCATCAGCCGATCGCCCACGTTCCAAGTCGCGCTCTCGACCGCCGATCAACGGACTGGCACGCCGCCCATTGCTGACAATTCGCTCCGCATCACCGGCGCCCACCTCGTTTACGACCTCGTCGAAGGTCCGGCCGCGCGCAGCCAACGCTCATTCCGCTGGCTGTAGGACCAATACCGCTTGACTGTTTGACGTCTGGACGTCAAAGCTTCCTCTGAACAATAGGGGAACGTCGATGTCAGCAGCGCCGGGGAGCATACGCGATTCGATCATCGACTACCTATCGGCCGTCGACGGCGAGGCGACCGCTTCGGAAATCACCGCCGCTGTCGCCTTGCAACTCGGCAGCGTTCCAGCTTCTTCGGTCCGCTCCTACCTGAATCTGAACGTCCCCAAAATCTTCGCCCGCACGGGACGTGGCAAGTATCGACTCCAATGCGTCCTGGCCGAAGCGAACGTCCACCACGTTCACCTGGAGCCGGCTGTCGCGCACGGAAAGGCCACCCTCTATCACGCCGACTGTTTCGAATGGCTGGCCGCACGAGAGGCAAACTCGGTCCATGCGGTCGTCACCGACCCGCCCTATGGGGTCATAGAATACACTGAAAAGGAAATGGCGAAGCTGCGAAGCGGCAAAGGCGGAGTGTGGCGCGTGCCGCCCTCCTTCGACGGTCACCGCCGGGCGCCCCTTCCACGCTTCACCGTCCTGAACGACGCTGAACTGGTCCAGCTTTATGCCTTCTTCCGGCGGCTCGGGACGCATCTGGCGCGCGTGGTGGTTCCAGGCGGCAACGTCGTCGTCGCCAGTAATCCGCTGCTGTCGCACCTGGTCACCTCGGCCATGGAAGAATCCGGCCTCGAAATGCGGGGCTATCTCGCCCGCCTGACCATGACGATGCGCGGCGGCGACCGGCCGAAGAACGCCCACGAAGAGTTCAGCGGCGTGTCGGTGATGCCTCGTTCCCAGTGGGAGCCGTGGGTCGTGCTGCGCAAGCCTTTGGAAGGGCGTGTTCAGGACAACCTGCGTAAATGGAAGACTGGCGGCTTCCGCCGGCCGTCCGACGACCGCCCGTTTGGCGACGTGATCCGGTCGAACCCGACGAGCAAAGCCGAGAAGACAATCGCTCCGCATCCGTCCCTGAAGCCGCAGGACTTCCTTCGACAGGTGGTGCTGGCGTCTCTACCCTTGGGCGAAGGCGTGGTGCTGGACCCGTTCGCCGGCTCGGGCTCCACGCTGGCCGCTGCAAACGCCGTCGGCTATCGAAGCATCGGCGTCGAGGCAGACCCGAAGTTCGTTCGGCTCGCCGACGAAGCGATCCCGAAGCTGGCGAAGCTTAAGCTAAATACACCCACTGCGACCTAAGCTTCGCCACGCCTGCCGCGTGGAGCGTCGCCGTGCGCGTGCCCAGTTCACCGCGTGCGTTCTTCCTGAAGTCATCGATGCCGACGTCAGCGAGATAGACTTCACTGAACCGCGTCGCGCGCCGGTCCTGGGCGGGTTCGGTGGTGTTGTCGATCTGGTAGACGAACACACACATCCACTGTTGGCGTCCGCCATGTGTGTCGACAGCGCCGCCCTTCTTGCGGGTGGTTTTGATCTCGACGCCGTCCGTCCCGGACTGGACTGAATCGTTGGCGTAGCGCCCCCGGACGATCAGATCGGGATGCCCGTTGTGGAAGTTGTTCTGACATAGGCTCCGAGAATGCTTCGCGAGGCTGACCGTCAGCATGTCGGAAATCATCCCGGACATGTTCGCAGCGCGTAGCGTTTCCTCCAGCCTCGGCAGCCCCTTCTCGTAGAACAGCGTGTTCACGTCGAAGAAGAAATCATAGACGTCCTGCATAGCGATCTCGAAGTCCGCCACACGCAGTTGAAACGGCAAAATGGCGTTCGTATTCGACTTCGACTTATCGACCACTTCCCGTGTGGGCATAGGCGCCTTCCCCCTCGCGTTAGGCGCGAGAAGGTGGCCGAAGCCGTGCACGAAGTCTAGCGGCACCCTTCCCTGTTGACCTGATGCCCAGCCCCCTGAATCTCCCCAAGAACACCAGCCGGCTCTCCTCCTGGCTGCGCCGGACCCTGGACGAACTCTGCGCCCGGCCGGATCACCTCCAGCGCCTGTCGATCATCGGTTCGGGCTTCATCATGTGGCCCACCATGGTCGGCTTCGCGCTGATCGTCTGGCTGGGCTACGGCCCTGAACAGGCCGCCCAGTCCCTGAACTTCATGGGCATGGCGCTGATCGGCTCGATGGCCCTCTGGGGCCTGGTCGTGGTCGCGCTGCTGGGCATCGTGAAGGGTCTGCGCGTCAGCGGTCCCGGCGGCCTGTCCGTCGCGATCGAGACCACCGCCGACGATCCTGACCGTGATCCATCGACCAAACGCGTCGATGTGGACGTCGACCATGAACGGCGTGGTGCTCGCTAGGCTTCAGCCGCCGGCTTTGAGCGCTGCCCGCACCTTATCGGCGGTCGGCGCCGACATCGAAGTCAGCATCCACGACTTCTGGAGAGTGGGATTGTCGATCGACACGCCTTGGGCCGCCATCCACTCCTTCAGGATCGCGTGCGAGAGGTAGGGCGGATTCCGGGCCAGCACCTCGCTGATCAGCCCCGGCGTCTTGTCGTCGTCGCCAGTCAACGTGGCCCAGAGCAGGTTGCCGCCCCGCTCGGACATGCCGGGGAAGAACTCCAGCACCCTGGTGAAGACGATCTCGCGGAACAGGCCCATGAACTCTTCCGGCGACGGGTCCGTGATGTTTTCGGCCTGGATGATCTGATCCGCCCAGAACCACGCCATCGCATGGTGGAAGCGGAAGACCTTGGCGGCCGTCGCCTTGTTGGCGATCATCCACTCGCCGCCAGTCTGGTCCAGTCCTTCCAGGAAGCTGTCGTTCACCAGCTTGAACAGGGCGGTGGCGACACGCTGGGCCGGTGTGAATTCGCTAACGGGTGTGAAAGTCATGTCGATCCGATCACAGGTTGCCCGAGTTGTAGTCTTTCGCCGGTGCCGGCTCCCGGTAGGTGAAGAAGTCCAACTCGCCCTCGGTGACGTCGTTCTCGGAATGCCGGCGCAAGATCAGGTGACCTTCGGCGAAACACCACTCGACTTCGTCGCCCGAGAAGGTGGCGCCGAAGGCGTTCTGAAGCTGCCGGCTGTCCTCGCGACACGGCGCGCCGTAGACGCTCGACAGCGTGCGCCCGACGGCCTCGAACGAGCGAGGCGACATCTTCACACTGAACCAGTCGAACTTGCCGTCCTTGAAGATCACCATCGAGCGGCCGGTGCCGACGTCACCGATCCCATACTTTGTGAACTCGCAACTTCCGCTGTCCGAACAGCGGGTCACGGTCTCGGCCGCCACCGCATCCGCCATGGTCGTCGTGTCGGGCTTCAGGCCTCGGAAGTCGAACGACGGCAGCGCTTTGGCAGCCGGAATGGACATCGGTTCCGGCGCGGCTGGCGTGGCCTCTGGCGCGGGTGAGCAAGCGGCTACACCGATCACCATCAGCAGGGCCAGAGCGCGCATCAGAATGCCCGGCGCGGTGCTTCAACCACTCGGCAACGTCCGCGACTGACCTTGTTCTCCCCAATGAAGTCAAAGTTGCGAGTGAACGTCAGGTCGGTCCGACTGATGACGTTGCCGTCGAAGCGGACTTCGTCGGCGCTGAAGATCGCGGCCACGCTATGACTGCCCTGGGAGTGAGTGAAGTCCACACGACCTTCGGACTCGTGGATCGTGATCTTCCAGTTCCACGGTGCCTCGGCCGGCGTGTCGCCTTCCAGGCTCGTGGTCATCTGACATTCCAGATAGACTGGCGCGAACATCATGGACGTCGCGACCCACAGCGCTGCAATCATCAGACCCTCCCCAAAGCAAGCGCGAAGCTATCGACCGGACGGTTCGACCGCAACCAGGCCCGGCGCCTGGCGCTGGCGCGGACGACCAGCCCCGGATGACCAGAATGGTCAACCGGAGCCAGCCTGATGCTTACGTCAAGATGACGTAGCAGTGGATCAGCCCATAATAGACCAAGCACGAGTCTTTGGTCGTGATGAAGGGCAGCCCGTGATGGCGGATTTTGATGAGCATAGTTTTAGTTCTCCTATTGGACTTGATGTCCAATAGTATTTATCCCACGACGACTGAAAACCGCCCGTAAGGGCGTGAAAAAGGCCCCGGCGCCGTGCCGGGGCCTTTGTCGTTTCAGCGCCCATGGTCACCGGAGGGCTTCAGCCCGGCTTGTCCGGCACGAGCCAGCCCAGGACCCGTCCCAGGACGACCCCGATAAGGAAGAACGGCCAACCCACGGCATACCAAAAGGCGAGGTTGATCAGCACCAGGCTTTTGAACGAGCCGGGCACGCGGGTGATCATCCAGACGAAGACGATCGCGGCGCCGATGAGGTAGACCGCGACCCCGCCGTTCATCGGCCCGCATCCCGCTCTTCGCAGTCGCACGGCGTCCGATCGGTGCCGGCGTTGATGCACTTCAGTATGGCGACGACGCCGCCCACGGCGACCACGGCGGAGAGGACCAGGAAGAACCACTCGCCCTGCCGGAAGTGCCACATCACGAGCAGCGCCGGCGCCCCGATCGCGCAGCAGAGCGCCGCGTAACCCGTCTGTAGAACGGCGGACCGGCGCTGGCTCTCCACCCCGTCTTTGCCGAAGTGGATCATCAGAACCTCCCGCCTCGCGCGGTGATGTCCTCCAGCAGGACATGCAGCGGACCGGGCCAGACCACCCCCGCCTCGGTGGCGCGGTTCACCAGCCCGGTGACGTGCTGGGCGCTGATCGGCCCATCCGACGCCAGGGCGGCATAGGTCAGGCTCATATGGTTCAACAGGGCTCCGATCGTCTGCTGCGCCTTGCGCGTCGCCATCCAGACCTTGGGCAGCATGATCGTCCCCCAGGCGGCGTCCAGCAGCCAGAGGCAGGTCACGATCAACCCGACACCGCTGACCCAGCTATCCGGGAACAGCCCGACGCGGCTCAAACCCCAGAAGGCCGCGAGGATGACATAGGCGATGACCGCCGCGATGATGCGGCCGAAGAACCATTCGAAGATGACCCCTCGCTTCAGGACGTTTTGAGCCAAGAACGGGACGTGCGGAGCGTTGACGGTGGTCTGGGCGTATTGGGCGAACTCCAGCGCGACCAGCAAGTCGACCATCAGGCGGTCAACCGTCGCGGTCTTCAGCCCGCTTTTCACGTATTCGCCTGCGATCCCTTCGATCTCGTATCGGGAGAACTCGGGGATGCGCCCGCCCTTCACATCCTGAAGAAGCGAGGGGTGGTGCCGCCAGAGTTCGCCATTGTGCCGGGCGCCCTCGCGGTCGAAGGCCCAGTAGAGGTTGTTGATCGGCTCGACCGCCTTGTGGAGGTAGTCGTCGAACGGCGGCGTCTTCCACCGATCGGTCGGCTCGGACGGGAATACTCCCGCCGCCACGGCCTGTTCGGCAGCGTCGCGGGTGGCGCCGTCATATAGCCGCTCGATGTCAGAGTAACGCGGACGGTTCTCGGCCAGCATGGTGCTGACGACTTGCTCGACCCACTTGCGCCGGTATGCGTCGACTTCGCCCGGCCCCTTAAAGCCCATGCTCGCCCCCTCCCCGAGACCCGCCAAGGTGGCGCTTAAGTCGGGTATAGCCGAAAGGCCCCGCGCGCGAAATGAGAGGGCTTTTCGGTTTCAGGTTGATGCTCTCCCTTATATGGTGAAGCCAAAGGAGAACGACATGATCGACAAGACCGCAGCCTTCCTGAACCAGTGGGTCTCGGAGAACGTCAACGCTGGTCCGTATGACCCCGGCGACGCGGTGATCAACCCGTTGGCCGAGCAACTGATCAAAGATGCGAAGGCCGAAGGCATCACCATCGAAGACATGAAAGAGGTGCGCGGCGAGCCCTACGACATCGTCAGCGAAGCCCTCGATGAAGCGACGGACAACGAAGTCGAACGGCTCGCGTCAAAGGACGACTAGCTGGCGGCGACGCTAAAACAGAAGGCCCCCGGTTCATGCCGGGGGCCTTTTTCGTTGGGGTGGCGCGCAACGAAAAGCCCGACCTTCCGGCCGGGCTCGGGTCGCTGGGCCGTCAGACTCGTCCTAGACGTTCACGGCGAAACGTCCCTTGCCGCCAGGCTGGGCGGCCTCCGGCTTGTCATACCAGAAGAACTCGACCTGCAACGGAAGGCCCAAGCCGTCCGCGAGCGAATAGATGGCCTTCCACGCGCCCTCGGCATCCTGACCTTGGACCGAGATGCCCGCTTCGGCGATGTGCTTGTAGCCGTTGACGGTCTTCTCGCCGACAACGGCGTTCACGGCGACCAGCTTTTTGATCTCTTCGGGCGTCTTACCCTTTTCGGCCGCGCGGCGGACGAGGTGGGTCAGCAGGTTGTTCCAGTAGGTCAACTCGGGCGGGAACTTCTTGTGCTCCAGTTCGATCGACTTCGGACGGGTGTGCGTCAGGTTCGGCGGCGAGGCGGGGTCGAACTGGGTGAGGGCGTCGAGTGCCGTGGCCGGCGACAGATTCTTCTCCAGCGCATCCAGCGCGCGGTTCACGATGGTGTCGGGCGTGTCGACGAACGGTTCCGCGTGCTTTTGCAGACGGGTGAAGGTCGCGGTCGTCAACTCTACAGCGGGCATCATGTCGGCTCCTCTCACCACCGGAACGGGGCGTCTATGGCGATAGGTATACCGGTATAACCACTCGATCAAGCTGTTTATACCGGTATGGCGGTACGCCATGGCTTGGTGGTTCCGTGCGGTGGTGATCAGGCACCGAACTTCGCCGCCCACCATTCGCAGGGCTCGCGCAGGACGGTCCTAATACCGTGCCATCCGGGCGCGTCGGATTTCAGCCGCCGCCCCTCGACCTGGAAGTTGGCGACGCCGCCGCCATACGCACCGAGGCCGTAGGCGCCCTTGCCGTAACCGCCGCTCACCTTGCGGAAACGCAGCACCGATGGATCGGCGACGATGGCGGCGCTCGACACCGTCTGATGCTTCGCGCCGGTCGCGATCTCCATCACGATCTGCGCGAACGGGCATTGGTCGAAGTAGTCGGTCTTCTCGTTGGCGATGATCTCTCCCCTCGCCGCCCAGTCCTTCATCGAGTGCAACAGGATGAAGGCCGAGAACACCCGGACGGTGTCGGAGTCGTTGCCGGGCACGGCCTCCACGGCTGGGCGCACAAGCTGTTCGAAGAACTCCCGAGGGTGGCCCAGAATTTCGGCGAGCGGGAAGAGCGGTGGTGACGTCATGGGGCACGCTACCCCCGCGCCGGCGGAACTCAATGCGTGCGGTGGTTCGGTGCTCGGTGCTCGACCGGAGGGGGCGAAGCCCGAGCGAGCGCAGCCGAAGGCCAGCGAGTGATCAGGCCATGCAGAGCGAGGTCGTCGAGAACTCGCGGACGTAGGTGACCTCGCCGTTGGTGGCGCTGATGATCCCGACCAGCGCGCCCTTGTCGTCCAGAACGGCGCCGCCGGACATCCCGATCTGCGCGCCGCCCTCGACCGCCATCATGTTGTCCTTCGTTCCGGTCTCGGACTCGATCGTCCGATAGCCGGCGAGCGCCGCGCCGCTGAACTCACGTTCGAAGCCGATCAGGCGATAGGTCCGGCCGGCGATGACGCCGTCGCAGGACACGGCGGCCTGGGTCGTGAACGCCTCGCTGGTCCCGCCGACATAGAGGTCGAGGTCGCGGTCATACCAGATCGGCTCGGTGCCGCACCCGCCGGCGGCGAAGCCGTGCTCGGCACCAATGACGCGGTTCGGGGCGATGACCACCGCACTGGAGTGGATGTTGCCTGGACAGGTGATCCGCACGACCGGCGCGTAGCTGGTGCGGGCGGTGGTGACTTCGGCGGTTGCGGGCGCAGCGGCGGTGAGGACCACGGCTGCGATCAGGCTCATGAAAGTATTCATGAGTCCGATGGTTATACAGCAAGTTTAGTTAGAGTCGAATCCGGCCCGTGCTAATTATTCCTGCCGGTAATTGCAGTTGTAAAGGAATGTTCTGCGTTGGCGCGAGAGTGTTGACAAGAACGAAGACTCGGTGGTTGGCCGAATGATCTTGACGTTAGGGCCTATGGGGCGTATAAGGAAACACATCAGCGTGCCCGGCGCTGATCGAACCCGACCCCTTCCCCACCGTCTTGTCGAGACCACAACGCCGGCTCTGCCGGCGAATGAGAGCCCATGCCCGCAAAGTATGAACCCGCACCGCCCGTCACGCCGGCCGACCTGCCGCGCGACGCCTTGATCACCTACGACCAGTTCGCTTGGTTGATGGCCCCGCACGCGCCCCAGCGCGCGACGATCGAAAAGTCGGCCCGCAAGGGCGACTTCGTCCCCGGCATCCGCATGACGGCGCGCAGCCCCATGCTGTTTCGCGCAGGCGCCGTGGCGGACTTCCTGGCCGCGCGAATGGCGGGGTTGGACGCCATGGCCGACGTCGTGCCGCTGGGCGACGACCGCTTCACCTTCGCCTCTACCCAGCAGGTGAACGCCGCGCCGGTCGATCTGAACGCGCTGATCGACAGCCTGAACCGCGACTCGTCCGACGCGGAGGTCGATGTCGTCGCGCGCGCGATCGTGGCCGACGACCCCGCCGTCGACTACCGCTCCGCCACCTTCGCCCGCTTTCGCAAGGCCCTGGGCATGGCGGGTCCCCCCGCCATGAAGATGATGATCACCATCCGTCGTGAAGTTGGCGCCGGGGCTCGCGCCTGATGACGGTCAAGGCCCCGCCCCGTTTGATCGAAGCCGTGGAAAGCGAGCCCGCCGACCTCTGGGCTGCCGGCCGCCCCGCCGCGCCGATCTTCCCTGTCTTCCCTGATTACGTCCCGGCACCCGAGCCGGTCGAGCGGGAGGTCTAGGCCATGGCCCAACAGAAGACCGTCAACGGCGTCCCGGTGACCGCCGCCGCCTTCCGCCGCGCGATCGTCGACGCCCTGAACGGGATGGAAGACGGCGCCGGCTCGATGCCGGACCTGATCCTCGCCCTCGGCCCCGAGTGGGACACCAAGGAAGGCCGCGCACTGGTCAGCAAGACGCTGGTCAACATGGCGGCCGGTGGGAAGCTGAAGCGCGATCCCGAACGCAAGGGGCTCTACCGGGTCCACGGCAACGTAAACCGCAAGGGCGGTGGCGTGTCGTCGTATGACGCGACCGAACAGTCGATCGTTGAGATCATCCGCGACGCCGGCGGTTTCGCGACGTGGGCCGAGATCATGGAAGTGTTCGATGAACGACCCCACGGCGAAGAGCGAGCCGAGTTGCGTGCCCTGCGCAAGCGGGAGTTCTGGAAGAACTACAAGCCGGGCGACGAAAAGCTGACCCGCTTCGACCCCTACAACACCTGGGGCTACAAGCAGATCAACAACGTCTTGAGGACCAGCGAGCGCATCCGGCAGGACTACCCCGAGATCGGCGGCACCGGTGAGTGGGCGTGCAAGTATTACAACCTGCCGCTCGACCAACTGAACGGGCTGACGCTGCGCGGCAGCGTGAAGGCGCTGATGATTAAGGCGACCCATGAGGACCTGAAGCGCGAGGGCAGCTACTTCGCCGAACGCGACGTCATGTTCGCATGTGTCGGTCACGTCTTCGCCACCGCTCGCGAGGCCCGAGGGCTGACACTGCTGGACCTCGCCAGCCGCAAGGCAGTCTACGCCGCCTTGCTCGACCTGGCGCGCGACCGCACCATCGACGGCAACAACCGCAGCATCCACCGAGCCGAGACGGCGAAGCAGGTCGAGGCCATGCGCGCCGCCGGCGCCACCAGGGACGAGGTGGAGGGCTTCCGAGATCAGCGGCGGGGAGCCCACAAGAGCGTCGAGGCGATGGCTGACATGTTGGAGCGGTTCGAGGTCGGCGGCGTCGGCTACGGAACGAACTTGCATCTGCGCGCGCCGGTCTCCTTCTACGAAACGCTGGCGGCTGCGCTCGGCATCGACCCGGTCAGCGCCAGTCGCGGCGTCCTCCAGATCGACACCCGAGGACCCCGCATCCGCATCGAGCGCGTCCAACCCACTTGGGAGACCTTGGGGGCTCGGGACGCCAAGCGCGACCGCGAACTCGAATATCAGCAGGGCCGCCCGCGTGGAGTCGAAGACGCTCGCTTGCTCGATGTCGTGACGAAGGCCCAAGAACGCCGCGCGACCGAAGCGTCCGAAGTTTAACACTCAAAATAGGTATGGAAATCAGGAGAATTTAGGAGGTTCTAATCCCGAAGGCGAGTTCGGCCCCATTCTCTACTATTCAAAATAGGTATGAAAGTCAGGAGGATTTAGGACAACGCCGCCGATCAACCCTCATTTCTCCTAATATATACTGACTTTCATACCTATTTTCACACTTATAAGAAGGGGTGGAGGACCGGGTCTCCTTCCGACCTTCCGGTGGTCTTCGGTGATGGTGGTCGCGGTGACGCGGTGCTGACCGGAGGGGGCGAAGCCCGAGCGAGCGCAGCCGAAGGCCAGCGAGTGGCGAACGACCTACTGGCGCCGGCTGCTGGTCGGGGCGTTGCCCATGCCGTTCATGACAGCCACGTCGAAGATGACCGCCAGCCGCTCGGTCATGCGCGCAGCCTCGTCGCTCAACCCAGTCAACTCCCGCATTTCGAGGTAGGCCGCCTCCAGCAGAGCCCCAGCTTCGGCCGTGGTCAGGTCGTCGGCGCTTTGGACCCCACGCTCCGCCAGCTTGCGGACAATGATGACGCCGACCGCCCGGACGACCTCGATGAAGCCCTCGATGGTTTCCATGTCGATCGGCTTTGGCATCGCTCGACCATATCACGGAATTCTTGACAGCAGCCGGATCGGTGGCAGGCAATAGAGGCTCGACGGTGGTCCAAGCGATCACACCTCGGGCGCTCCCCTCACCCCCGCCCAGGTCGACTTCAGTTTGCACACCCACCACCCTCGCCTACCTCCAATCAACGACGTCCGCCCGTTGCGCGTTCTCATCGGCTGCGAGTTCACCGGCACCGTCCGCCGCGCCTTCCAGGACCTGGGCCACGACGCGTGGTCCTGCGATCTCCTGCCGGACCTCCACGGCTCGAACCGCCACATCAGGGGTGACATCCGTGATCATCTTAATGACGGGTGGGACCTGCTGGCCGTCATGCATCCGCCCTGTACGCGGCTCTGCAACTCGGGTGTCAGGTGGCTCCACACGCCGCCGCCGGGCAAGACCCGCGAACAGATGTGGGCTGAACTCGAAGAAGGCGCCGCCCTCTTCTCCGACTGCTGGAACGCCCCGATCCCGCGCGTGGCGGTCGAGAACCCGGTGATGCACAAGCACGCCAAGGCTCTGATCCGCAACTTCGAGCCCGCCGCCCAGACCGTCCAGCCGTGGTGGTTCGGCGACCCCGCCTTCAAGGGAACCGGCTTCTACCTGCGCGGCCTTCCGCCGCTCACGCCGACCAACCGCCTGACGCCTCCCAAGACTGGGACCCCGGAACACAAGTTGTGGTCGGCGATCCACCGCGCACCGCCCGGACCCGACCGGTGGGCGGTCCGATCGAAGACGTTCGGCGGCATCGCCGATGCCATGGCCGCCCAGTGGGGCGGCTACGCGGTCGAAGCCGAGATGAAGCGCGCCGCCTGACACCGCCGCCCAACCCCCACCCCAAAGAGAACCCCACCATCTTGAAGCCCAAGCCCAACACCGAGAAGTTCCGCGCGCCCGTCGAAGACTGGCTCGATCGCGTCCCCGCCATGATCCCCCGCGCTTGGGACGAAGAACCCTCTGATCCCGTCGGCGACTACGCCGACCTCGCCTCCAGCGTCCGCGAACAGGACAACGACTGGTGAGCCGCATCCTGGGCGTCGATCCGGGCATCACCGGTGGTCTGTGTTTGCTCGACACCGACGCCTGGACCATCGCCGTGCTGGACATGCCGCAAGAGGTGGGCAAGGCCGGGCGCAAGGGCGTCTCGCCCACGCTGACCGCGCAGGCGATCGCCGCCGCTGACGCCGACTACTCGTTCGTCGAGGACGTCTGGAGTTCGCCACAAGCCGGCGTCGCCTCCAGCTTCTCGTTCGGCCGCAGCTTGGGCATCGTGCTCGGCGCCGCGTCGGCTTCGTCCTCGCTCACGCCGGTAAAGCCGACGGTCTGGAAGGCGGCACTCCAAGTCCCCCGTGACAAGAACCAAGCGAGAGCCCGAGCGGTCGCACTCTTCCCGTCCGCCGCCAGCCTGTTCGCGCGGGTGAAGGACGACGGCAGGGCCGAGGCGGCGTTGATCGCCTTGTGGGGCGCGCTGTCGCTGAAGCTGACGCCTCCGAAGCCCCTTACGCTTGCACCCTGGCCGGCGGCGTAGCGGCGGCGCGCCACCGCAGCATCTTCGCTTCCATCCGGTCCAGCAGGTCGCCCATCGCGGCCATGCTGGCGTCGGTCAGCGGCTCCAGCGTCAGGAAATGAAGGTCGGCGCTCTCGGTGATCAGTTCGCGATCGGTGTTCAGTTGCATGGTCCCCTCCTTGGGGTCGGATTTGAAGCGACCTAAGACGAACGCGCAGGACCGTGCAAGACAGTGCAAGCCGATTTCACTCACTTGGTGTAGGCTTTCTCACCACGCTCCAAGGTTAGCTGTCTGGTTGTCTGTCAACACTCTCACGCTGACCCCACTTTGTCTGTCAACACTCGCACGCCAACATTCTGTTACTGTGCATTTTCTTGACGCGGACGGCGGCCAAGGTCATATCTCGGACGACGACCAGACCCGAGAAGCCTTTGCCCTACGCCCACAAGCCCGACGTCGACAAGCTGGCCTTCACGGTCGATGAAGCCGCCGCCGCGATCAGCGTGTCGCGTCGCCAAATCTACTATCTGATGAAGTCGGGCGACCTGCCCTACAGCCAGCGCGGCGGGCGCCGCCTGATCCGCGCGGACGCCCTCAAGGCGCTGCTGAACTAGGCGGCAGTCGCCAGACCACCCCCGGCCTGAAACGCCGCCCAGCGCGCCGCAAACTGGGGCTCCTGGGCAAGGAACGCCAACAGCTTCGCCATGTCCGACGTTGTCTCGGCATAGGTCGGCTGTTCGCCGGCGCAAACCAGCGCCCAGTCCGTCATCAGGTCGCGGCGTTCATCCAGCAGATCGCCTCGGAAGTAGGCCTGGGTGGTCGTGTTACCGACCGAGTGCCCCAGGCTGATCTCGCACGCCTCGAACGAGTAGGCGGGCACCTTGCGGCCATTCGCCAGCGTGATCCGCGCCGCGCCGGCCCAGTCGCGGAACGTCGAACGGAACCCGTGGACCGTCGCGTCGGCCACGCCCAGGCGCTTCAGCACGCTCGACATGCCGTTGTCGCCCAGGGCGGAGCCCACCTCGGGTCCTGGGAACACATAGCCGACACCGTCGGACTCGGCGCGCAGCCGGCGCATCAGCGCCACGGCCGACGGGCTCAACGGGATGCGCTTGGTCATGACCTTGGCGCGGATCAGCGCCTTGCGTTCCTTCACCCGGTTCCTGGGGATGGTCCAGAGCGCCGCGTCCAGGTCGAACTCGGGCCAGACGGCCTCTCGAATCTCGGTAGTGCGCGCGCCGGTGAGGATCAGCAACTCCAAAGCCGCCGCGCCGACGCCCTCACGTCCGCGCACCTGGACCATCAGATCGGCGACGCCTTCATGCGCCAGAGCGGCGTGCGGCCCCTTCGACCCCTTCACCCGCTCCGACAGCAACTCCTTCAGGTGGCCGTCCCACCTGGCGGGGTTCTCGCCGGTGCGCAGACCGCGCGCCCTCGCCGAGTCCAAGATCGTCTCAACGGTGGCGCGGCTCTTCTCGGCGCCCTCTGGAATCTTCCGCCAGATCGGCTCGAACACCGCCAGCACCTCTTCCGTCCCCACTCGGTCGATCGGCATGTCGTGGATCGCGGCGCAGTGATTGCGGATCGTGTTCAGCCAGCGCGCCTCGGTCTTCCGGCCGAACCAGCCGACCTTCTTCACCGCCAGGACCTCCAGGCCGTAGGCGCCGAACGTCGGCACGGCGACCGGCTCCACCTTCGCCGCCTCGCGCTCCACCTTGGGGTCGATGTCGGCCGCGACCTTCTCGCGCACTTCCTTCGCCAGTTCGCGCGCCCTCTCCAAGGTCACGGCGTTCACCGAGCCCAAGCCCAACTGCTGGCGCTTGCCGTTCCACTGGTAGAAGCAGATGAACCGCTTGGCGCCCGGTTGACCGTTGGCGCCCGGCTTGTCGACCTCGACGTAGAGGCCGCCGCCGTCGGCGTGCCTGCCGGGCGGCAGCGGATTTTTGACCGCCGCGAGGGCCTTCGGGTTCAGTCGATTTAATGCTCTAGCCATTCCCCAATGTCGCAGCTTCACCGTGCTGGAGGCAAGTTCTTCCCCCACTTTCGACCCCACTTTCGGTCGCTGCGTGCATGTCCAGGCAGCGATGCGCAGGACTGTGCAAAGCCATCTAACAGATTGTTAGGAATGAACATTCCTTTACAACGCCTTGTTAGGATTGCACACCGTTGCCCATGCCTAGGCCTCTACCCGCGGAGCCACTCCGGTCCTGGTTTCCCATGATTCATGGTCGTCAGACTCAGTGACCCGCTGCTGTGAGCGCGTGGTCATGTCGGGCCTTGTCGTGGGCTTCCGTTGGTTCTCCGGCATGGAGCGAGCCGGACCTTACCGAAGCTTCACTTGAGGCCGGGCCAAACCCCCACCTAGGCTTTCCGAACAATCGGAGCGTCTTCATGGCCCGCAGCACGATCGCCGCCCTCGCCTTCCTTCTGGCTTTCAGTTCCCCCGTGCTGGCGCAGCAGTCGCCCCGCGTCGAAGTCGAAACGGACGAGCCCACCGGCCCCGGACGCCTCCTTCTCTTCGCCGAACGCGTCGAGGATCCCGAGGCGGCGGCGCCGACATCGGTTAGCGCCGACCCCTTCTTCAAGAAGAACAATTTCGTCGCGGCGCGCGAGATCGCCGGGATCCAGCCCGGCGTCAGGATCGGTCTCGACGGCGACGACGGCGCCTATCCGGCGTCGATGAACGACCTGGCCCCGGGGCACTATTGGGTGCAGACCGTCCTCGATCGCGACCATGACTACGCCTACCGTGGGCGGCCGGACGGGGGCGATCTTGTTTCGCCGGTAGCGAGGATCGCCCTGCCCCTGACGGGACCAACGCCCATCCTCGCGCTGTCCGAAACCATCGTTGACTACCCTCTGTGGGAAACGGCGCGGGGGCCGATGTTCAGCGCCGAGGACCGGGCGATCGTCGAGGCGCGCATCAAGCCGTTCGAATTCGTCAGCCCGGCGCTCAGCGCCTTCCAGGGACGACCGGTGACCATGCGGGGCCTGGTCATCACGCCCGAGGGCTACGACGCCGGCAAGGATACCTATCCGGTGGTCTATTTCACCCACGGGTTCACCGCCGGAATGACGTCGCTGAGCGACTCCGCCGTCGGCATACTCACCGCGACCCATGCCGGCCGCCTGCCGCCGATGATCTGGGTCATGCTGGACCAGAGCAGTCCCTTCGGCACGCATGAGTTCGCCGACAGCGTCAACAACGGCCCGTGGGCGACGGCGCTGATACGCGAGCTGATCCCGGACCTTGAAAGCCGCTACCGCGTGGACCCGGCGCCGGCGAGCCGCTTCCTTATGGGGCACTCCTCCGGCGGCTGGGCGATGCTCTGGCTGCAGCTCAACTATCCGGACCGGTTCGGCGGCGCCTGGATCAGTTCTCCGGATATCACCGACTTCACGGATTTCGAGGGCGTCGACATCACCCGGCCCGACTCGCGCATCATCTCGCCGATGGGTCGAATGGAAGCGGTCCTCGGTGCATATGGCGGGCAGGCCTCGTCGTTCGAGGCCGTCTTCTCACCGCGCGGCGACGATGGTCGGCCGATGCCACTCTATGACCGGATCACGGGGGAGATCGACCCGGACGTGGCGCGGCACTGGAGAGAGAACTGGGATGTTTCGCAGATCGTACGTAGCCGATGGCCGGCGCAGCACCGCGATCTCGACGGCAAACTGCACGTCTGGGTCGGCGCGAACGACGAGTTCGGCCTTGAACGATCCACACGCCATCTTGAGGCCGCGGTGAAAGCCGCCGGCGGACAGGCCGATTTCACCTTCGCCCCGGGCAAGGGGCATTTCGATCTCTATTCCGAAGGTACGGAGCGCCAGGCTCTCCACCGGGTCATGGCCTGGCAAATGTGGCGTAGGGCGCGGCCGGACTCGCCGCTGGTTGACCCGGGCCCGATGCCGGCGGCGAGGCCCTGACGGACCTCCAGCAGGGCCTCAAGAAAAAAAGCCCGACGCGAGCGCCGGGCTGAAGTCATTCGGTGATGGTGGGTGTCCTCGACAAGGAAGACGCTCTCTCGTTCGACTGAATTGGTGAACGGTCCGTTAACCCTGTCAGGGCGCCGGCGTGGCCGGCAGCCAGGTGGATTGCCGGGCGCCCTGCGGGCCGGACCAGCGAACCCGCCACCCTGCTCCCGCCTGTTCGACCGTAAGGCCTGGGGCCGGCGCCGCCTCGCCTGGCCAGACGAAGGCACGACCGGCGACCCGGATCTCGTCGGGGCCGTCATAGGGCGGCAGCATGATGCTCCAGCGGCCCGAGGCGTCGGGAAGAACCTCCACAGTCTCGCCGCCGCTTTGCACCTCCACCCGGGCCGTACCCGAAGCGACCCGGCCAGACGCCAGTCGCATGCCTTCGTCGCTGTCGATCGCGCCCAACGACGGCGCGGCGTCGAGCCGGCGCGTCGACGCTCCCGGACGAAGGATGGCGACCGGCCCCTGTCCTCCGGCCAGGATCAGCAACTGGTCCGGCGACGGCGCGGCCTCCTGGCCGATCTGGGCTTCGGGACGCAGCAGCAGGTGACGCGGCGGAGCCGGAAGGCGAATCTCGAAACGGCCGCGGGCGTCGGCGGAGGCGGCGAAGGCCGCGCCTTCATCGCTGCGCAGGACGACGCGACCTTCCGGCTCCGCGACCCCGGTCACGATGAGTGTGGAACCCGAGCGTTCGACCCGGGCGATGACGGGCGGACGGGTCCAGCCGACGGCGGTTTGCGCGCCGGCCCGGGCCGGATCGGGCGGCGAGGGAGAACAGGCCGCCGCCGCGGCTGTGAGCAGGACCGCGGTCATCGACAACATCGCCCGTTTCATACTGTCTCTCCGACCGTTAGGAGTGTCGACCCAGATAGCGCGCCGCCCTGCCCGCTGTCTTTCGCTGTCTTCACGAGGCCCCATGTCTTCGCCCGTCACCATCCAGCCGTTCGACGGCAAGTCGGTCTGCCTGTTCTGCGGCTCGTCCGAGACGGTTCATCCGGACTATCTGGAAGCGGCCCGCGCGTTCGGCGAACAGACAGCCCAGGCCGGCTGGCGGCTGGTCTATGGCGGGGGCGGGGTCGGTTTGATGGGCGCGTCCGCGCGGGCGGCGCACGGGGCCGGTGGCCGGGTTCTGGGGGTGATGCCGGGCTTTCTGCGCAGCCGCGAGCGTCTGTTTGACGAGGTCGAGACCCTGGTCGTGCCGTCGATGCACGAGCGCAAGACCATCATGTACGACCAGTCCGACGCCTTCGTGGTCGCCCCGGGCGGCGTCGGCACCCTGGAGGAAGCCATCGAGGTGCTGTCGTGGAAGCGGCTGGACCTGCACGCCAAGCCGGTGATCTTTCTGAATCTGAACGGTTTCTGGAACGCGCTTCTGGCTGTCATGGAGCACAGCGTCGAGGAAGGGATGACCCCGGCGACGTTCCGCGAGGCATGGGTCGTCTGCGACACAGTGGCCGAGGCGATCGAGGCGATGCGAGCGGCGGACGATCTGCCTCACTTGCAACATGATCGCCGATAAGTAATCAGTGATCAGTCGGTGAGAAATGTGCGTCTCTTTTGAAAACGCGTATTGACAGTTTCGTTTGTAAACTGACACTGGCGTCGCCGGCGGATGTCCGCCTGACTTTTCTCGGAGACCTCCCCATGCGTGCTCTGCTTTTCGCCGCGGCCATGCTCGTCGCCGCCCCGGCCTTCGCCCAAGCCCCCGTTTCCAGCGCCGTTCTGGCCGACGCCTCCAAGGCGCCCGCCAGCCGCACCATCATCGACAGCGCGACCTGGCGCTGCGAGGGCGCCAACTGCACCGCCACCGGCGGCACGAGCCAGCCCGCCTCGCGCGCCTGCCGCCGGGTCGTGGCCCGGTTCGGCCCGGTCACCGCCTTCAGCTACAAGGGCGTCGACCTGAACGCGGAACAGATCGCCGCCTGCAACGCCTGATCCACGGCGTCGCCAAGGCACAAAGGCCAAGGGCCGCTCCTTCGGGGCGGCCCTTTTCCGTATGAGCGTCGTGGGACAGCGTGGGCTCAGGCGGTCTCGCCGGACAGGCGGCGGACGATGCGCTCGCGGCCGATCAACGGCACGAGGGTGGCCATATCCGGTCCGTGTTCCTGACCGGTCAGGATGTGCCGCAGGGGTTTGAACAGGGCCTTGCCCTTGGCGCCGGTCCGTTCCTTGACGGCATTGGTCCAGACCGACCAGGCGTCGGCCTCGATCGTTGCGGGCAGAACCTCAAGCGCCGCGGCGGCGAAGGCGGAATCCTCGATCACCGGGGTGATCGGGCCGCTGATGATCCGTTCCAGATCAACAACATCGGCGAATTTATCAAGGTTGGCCCGCAGGGCGTTCCAGACTGTTTCCCCGGGATCCCGGCCCAGCGCCGCGAGCCTCGGCCGGGCGGTCGCATAGTCCATCACATGCAGGGCCTGGGCGTTCAGCCGGTCGAGGTCGGCGGTGTCGTATCGCGCCGGCGAGCGGCCCATTTTCGAGAAGGCGAAGCTCTCACCAAGGGCGGCGATCGAAGGCGCGACCTCAAGCGGGTCGGAGGTGCCGATGCGGCCCAGATGGCTGGTGATGGCGATCGGCTCATAGCCCTGGTCGCGCATGTCCGCGATCGACAGCGAGCCGAGCCGTTTCGACAGGGCCTGGCCGTCGGCGCCGACAAGCAGCGGCATGTGGGCGAAGGCCGGAACCGGCCCGCCCAGGGCCTCGAATATCTCGATCTGGGCGCCGGTGTTGGTGACGTGGTCCTCGCCGCGGATCACGTGGGTGATGGCCATGTCGATGTCGTCGACCACGGACGGCAGGGTGTAGAGGAACAGGCCGTCCTCGCGGATCAGCACCGGGTCTGACATGGAGGCGGTGTCGACCTCGGCGTGACCGCGCGACAGATCCTCCCAGGCGACGCGCTTGCCGTCCAGCTTGAAGCGCCAATGCGGCTTGCGGCCCTCGGCCTCGAAGGCGGCCTTCTCGGCGTCGGTCAGGTTCAGCGCGGCGCGGTCGTAGATCGGCGGCAGGCCGCGCGACAGCTGAACCTTGCGGCGTCGGTCAAGCTCTTCGGAGGTGTCGTAGCAGGGATAGAGCCGCCCGGCGGCCTTGAGCCGCGATGCGGCCTCCTCATAGCGATCGAACCGCTTCGACTGGTTGTGGCGTTCGTCCCAGACCAGACCCAGCCAGGTCAGGTCATCCTCGATGCCCTGTTCGAACTCGGGCGTCGAGCGGGCCAGGTCGGTGTCGTCGATGCGCAGAACGAAGCTGCCGCCCTGCCCCTTGGCGAACATCCAGTTCACCAGGGCGGTGCGGACGTTGCCGACGTGCAGCTTACCCGTCGGCGACGGGGCGAAACGAACCTTGACGGACATGCAGGGACCTTGAATCGAGAGGGGCGACAGGTCGCCCTCCCGGGCGGTCAAGTCAAGGCGCGGGCTCGGGCGGCGGGTCGAACAGCCAGTTCAGGCCCCGTCGGTAGGCGTCGGTCGCGTTGGCGGCGTGCGTGCCGCCTTCCACCCGCTCGCTTCGCAGGCGCCACGGGCGCTCCGGCCGCGCCTGCCAGACCGAAAGCCAATCGGCCGCCTCGGCCTGGAGGTCGGGGCGGTCGCGCGTGCCGCTGACGACCATGAGGCCGAGATCGCGCCGACGGGCCGGCGCGGCGGGCTCCAGCAGGGACTCGATCCCGGGCGTGATCGAGGGATTGCTGGCGATGCGGCCCCAGAACAGGTCGGGATCGGTCACCGCCGAATACAGCACGAAGGCTCCGCCGCGGGACTGGCCGAACAGGACCCGTCGCGACAGGTCGGAGCGATAGCGCCGCTCGATGTCGGGGATCAGTTCGGTCTTGAGGAAACGCTGGAAAGCCCCGGCCCCGGCCTGCTGGTCGGCGACGCCCGCGCCCGGTGCTTGGAAGTCGATGTTGCGCCGGTTGGTCGCCGGGCCGAATCCGCCGTAGGCGATGCCCACGACAATGGCCTCGGGGAGGCCGTCGTCATAGGTGAGGAACAGGTGATTGGCCGCGAGAATGGGAAACAGGCTGTCGCCGTCCGTCAGATAGACCGTCGGCCAGACCGTGGCGGCGGCGGGGTCGTAACCCTCGGGCAGCCGCACATAGATGTGGAAGGCGCGACCGACCTCACGCGACTCCACGCGGAAATAGTCGCCGGTCAGCGCGGGCAGATGGTTCAGCGGGACGACGTCAGCGGGACGAGCCGGCGCGACGGCGCACCCCGCCAGCAGGGTCAGGGCGACGAAGGCCGGAGCCAGACGCCTCACGCCAGACGCCTCAGTCGTCGCGGTGGACGCGTTCGCGGCGCTCGTGCCGCTCCTGGGCCTCGACCGAGAGGGTCGCGGTCGGACGGGCCTCGAGCCGGCCGAGGCTGATCGGTTCGCCGGTTTCCTCGCAATAGCCGTAGGAGCCATCCTCAATGCGGCGCAGCGCCTCGTCGATCTTGGAGATCAGCTTGCGCTGTCGGTCGCGCGTCCGCAGCTCCAGCGCGCGGTCGGATTCCGACGACGCGCGGTCGACGAGATCCGGATGATTCTCCGTCTCCGCCTTCAGGTTGACCACCGTCCCCTTGGACTCGCGAAGAATTTCGTCCTTCCAGGCCAGAAGCTTGGCCTTGAAGTAGGCCAGTTGCCGCTCACTCATGAACGGCTCGTCCTCAGACGGCCGATAGGCGTTCGGCTCAATCACAGACGCCAATGCGTTCATCGCACTCACGCTTTCAACAACGCCCCCCTGTGGCGCTGTGCTGCGTATAGGGATGGCGAAGAGTCGCGGCAACAACGCTCGCGTGAGCGTGACCCCTCCATTGACCTGTAGAGGGGCGAGCGTGACATTTCTTCATCACCCACCGATCGCTGATCCCGCTTTCGCGAAATATTTCACCGGCTTATGTTGCGGTGCGGCGAATATCCGCCTTGGCGAGCTCGACGGCCGCTCGCAGATCGATCTGGCCCAGCAGGCTGTTCAGAGCCGGGTTCGCGTCAACCGGGCATTCCTCGCGCAGGCTGCGGCTCAATCGGTCTAAAGCGCCCTCGCCCGCCTCGCCCGCCAGCAGGGCCAGCTTCAGTTCGTCCAGCCGGTCCAGCAAGCCGCCGCCGCGACGGATGGCGCGTCGGCGTCGCTCCGTGGCGTCGTCGACCCCCTGCAGGGCCATCAGGGCGGAGACGCCGGCAACGCCGGACACACCGCCGGAGGCGGCGGCGGCCCCGGCCGGGGCCGACGCGGCGGTCGAGGGCACGGAGAAGCCGCCCGAGGCCCTTGCGGGACGGGCGCCCGACGAGGAGGACGGGCCGGAGGGACCGGTGACCTTCATGGATAGCGACTCCAAGACATGCCCGACCATCGCGGCGCCAGGTCACCGTTTGGTTAACGGCCCGGCAGTTTCTGCCGGATCATTTGCATCCGCCTGATAGCCAACCGTTGATTCCTCATGGGATTTTGTTTGGCACGGCGCTGGCATCACTGGCGGCACAACAGTTCGCGGACCCCGTACCGATGCAGAAACTGCTCGCCTCCCTCCTGACCGCCGCCGCTCTGGCCGGATTCGCCCTCCCGGCGGCCGCCCAGTCGCGCATCAAGGACATCGCCGCCATCGAGGGCGTCCGGACCAACCAGTTGGTCGGCTACGGACTGGTGGTCGGGCTGAACGGCAGCGGCGACAGCCTGCGCAACTGCCCCTTCACCCGCCAGTCGCTGGAGGGCATGACGGAACGGCTCGGCGTCAACATTCGCGGCTCCAACGCCAACTCCAAGAATATGGCGGCCATCATGGTCACCGCCGAACTGCCGCCCTTCTCCACACCGGGCTCGCGCATCGACGTCAGCGTCTCGTCGATGTGCGACGCCAAGAGCCTGCTGGGGGGGACCCTGCTCGTCACCAGCCTGCAGGGCGCCGACGGCGAGGTCTATGCGGTCGCCCAAGGCTCGATCCAGACCGGGGCGGTCTCGGCCTCGGGCGGCTCGGGCTCGTCAGTGACGCGCGGCGTGCCGACGGCGGGCCGTATCGCCTCGGGCGCCACGGTCGAGCGCGAGACCGGCTTCCATCTGGCCAATATGAACGAGGTGCGGCTGACGCTGCGCAATCCGGATTTCACCACGGCGCAGCGGGTCGCCGCCGCCATCAACCAGGTCTATCCGAACGCCGCCCTGGCCGAGAACGGCACGGTCATCGCCCTGCGGGCGCCGGGTCAGATGGGCATGGCCGGCTTCCTCAGCCGGGTCGAGAACCTGCCGGTCACGGTCGACTCCCCGGCCAAGGTGATCATCGACGAGGTCAATGGCGTCATCGTCATGGGCGACGCGGTGCGGGTCTCAACCGTCGCCATCGCCCAGGGCAATCTGACCGTCTCGATCCAGGAAACGCCGCTGGTCAGCCAGCCGGAACCCTTCGGCCGCGGCGAGACCGTGGTCGTGCCGCAGACCGACGTCACCGTCGAGGAGGAGCTGGGCCGCGAGATGCGCATCGTCGGCGGCGGCGCCTCCCTGTCCGACCTCGTCAACGGCCTGAACGCCCTCGGCGTCAGCCCGCGCGACATGATCAGCATCCTGCAGGCCATCAAGGCGGCGGGGGCGCTGCAGGCCGATATTGAGGTGATGTGAATGAACCCCCTGTCCCTCAACACCGCCCCGACCCAGGCACCCGTCGCCGCGCAGAAGCCCGTCGTCACAGACCGCATGCGCGAGACAGCGGAGAATTTCGAGGTCTCCTTCCTCTCCCAGATGCTGAAGCCGATGTTCGAAGGGCTGTCGACCGACGGCCCGTTCGGAGGCGGCGAGGCCGAGA
The DNA here is from genome assembly GCF_046295595.1 of Brevundimonas sp. Taxonomy (GTDB): domain Bacteria; phylum Pseudomonadota; class Alphaproteobacteria; order Caulobacterales; family Caulobacteraceae; genus Brevundimonas. Next base: position 58,987 of record NZ_JBKBMX010000004.1, read on the forward strand.
GCACCTGGCGCAGCTTCATGATCGAGGCCATGGCCAAACAGACCGTGAAGGCCGGGGGCATCGGCCTGGCGGACACGGTCGTCGCGGAGATGTTGAAAATGCAGGAGCAGGGCCAGTGACCGGAACCGCCGAACTCAACGCCACCGCCCGCGTCCGTCAGTTGATCGACCTGACCGAGCGGCTGACCGCAAGCCTGGGGGCCGAGGCGAAGGCCTTCGAGGCGCATCGACCGCAGGACGCGGCCGCCACCCTCGCGGGCACCCAGGACCTGGCCAACACCTACCGTCGCGAGTCGGCCCAGGTGAAGGCCAACCCGAGCGTACTGGCGGCGGCGCCGGCCGCCGAGCGCGCCGCGCTGATCCGCGTCACTGAAGCCTTCGAGGTCATACTGGCCCGGCACTCCCACGCCATCGAGGCGGCGCGGATTATCTCCGAGGGCCTGGTCCAGACCATCGCGGCGGAGGTGACGGCGCAGCGGGGCAGTCCGTCGGCCTATGGCGCGAGCGGTCGCGCGAACGTCGGCGATGCCCGGGCTGTGGCATTCAACCGCACCGCATAGGTTTGCGTCGCCCAGACGCCGAGACCCCCGCCGACTCGCCGCGTCTTGCCGGAGCCGTTGCGGCCGACGACGCCCGTGCGCTCACGTCCAAGGGCGCGGCTCAGGTCGGAAAATAGTGCGTGGCCGTCAGGCGTCCGGCCCGCGACGCGATCGGGCGTCACGAATGCGGATGGGGACAGGCTTCGGACGAGGCTGGGTGAGGACATGGACAAACGCGAGCAGCGAGGCGGAAAGGGCGAAACCAATTCCCAGTGCGCTGATCATGTTCGTCGGGCCTCCGGTTAACTCACGCGAAGGCGACAGAATGGGAGGCATGACCGGGTTTCGCAAGCCTTTTCGCCCGGGAGGCGCTCTGACGAAACCGTGACCCGGCCGGCGATTCGGCGAGGCTGCGACGCCGCGGCGGCTGGTTCCGGCCATCTGAGGTAGAGGTATCTGCGGGCGATGGCGGCGCGGCCACCGCAGCATGACGCGCCGTCCGAACACGCCCTGCTGCCATCTGCTGTCAGCAGTCCGCCGGCGAGCGTCGATGTTCACACATTGTTCTTGCTGATTTCGCCGAATTGATCCCCATATAGCGTCGTCGCGCCGGACCTTAGCGGGCCCCATGGCGTTCCCGGATTCCCCAGTCTTCAGGCCTCATGACCGAAAAGCACAATTTCATCCGCGTGCGCGGCGCCCGCGAGCATAACCTCAAGGGCGTCGACCTCGACATCCCGCGCGAGCAGCTGGTGGTGATGACCGGCCTGTCGGGCTCAGGCAAAAGCTCGCTGGCGTTCGACACCATCTATGCCGAAGGCCAGCGCCGCTATGTCGAGAGCCTGAGCGCCTACGCCCGCCAGTTCCTCGAGCTGATGGGCAAGCCCGACGTCGACCTGATCGAGGGCCTGTCGCCGGCCATTTCGATCGAGCAGAAGACCACGTCGAAGAACCCCCGCTCGACCGTCGGCACGGTGACCGAGATCCACGACTATATGCGCCTGCTCTGGGCGCGGGTCGGCGTGCCCTATTCGCCGGCGACGGGTCTGCCGATCGAGAGCCAGACCATCTCCATGATGGTCGACAAGCTGACGGCCCTGCCCGAGGGCGAGCGGCTGATGCTGCTGGCTCCCGTCGTGCGCGGCCGCAAGGGCGAATACCGCAAGGAGATGGCCGAGTGGCAGCGCTCGGGCTTCCAGCGACTGAAGATCGACGGCGAATATTACGCCATCGAGGACGCCCCGACGCTGGACAAGAAGTTCAAGCACGACATCGACATCGTCGTGGACCGGATCGTCACCAAGGCGGGTCTCGAGAGCCGGTACGCCGACAGTCTGCAGACGGCGCTCGGCCTCGCCGACGGCATCGCCGTGGCCGAATGGGCCAATGTCGCCGAGGGCGAGAAGGAGCCGCGCCGGCTGACATTCTCGGAGAAATTCGCCTGCCCCGTTTCCGGCTTCACCATCAGCGAGATCGAGCCGCGGCTGTTCTCGTTCAACAATCCGTTCGGCGCCTGTCCAACCTGCGATGGCCTTGGCGTCAAGCTGGCCTTCGACGCCGATCTGGTCATTCCGGACCGCGACAAGACCCTGCACAAGGGGGCGGTGGCCCCATGGTCGCGCGGCCCCTCCCCGCTCTACACCCAGACACTGCAGTCGCTGAGCCAGCACTACGGCTTCTCGATGGACAAGGCGTGGCGCGAGCTGCCGGAGCAGGCGCAGCGGGTGATCCTGCACGGCACCGGCGCCGAGAAGATCAAATTCCGCTACGACGACAACGCCCGCACCTATGAGGTGTCCAAGGCCTTCGAGGGGGTTCTGCCCAACCTCGAGCGGCGCTGGCGCGAGACCGACTCCTCATGGGTGCGCGAGGAGCTGGGCCGCTTCCAGTCCGAGACCCCGTGCGAGGCCTGCGGCGGCAAGCGGCTGAAGCCCGAAGCCCTGGCGGTGAAGATCGCCGGCGAGGACATCGCCACCGTCTCGTGGCTGTCGATCAAACACGCCCATGAGTGGTTCACGGCCCTCGACGGCAAGCTGACCGACAAGCAGATGGAAATCGGCCGCCGGGTGCTGAAGGAAATCACCGACCGGCTGCGCTTCCTCAACAATGTCGGGCTCGACTATCTGAGCCTCTCGCGGGCCTCGGGCACCCTGTCCGGCGGCGAGAGCCAGCGCATCCGCCTGGCCTCCCAGATCGGCTCGGGCCTTACCGGCGTGCTCTATGTGCTCGACGAACCCTCCATCGGCCTGCACCAGCGCGACAACTCGCGTCTGCTGGAAAGCCTGCGCGGCCTGCGCGACCTCGGCAATTCCGTGCTGGTCGTCGAGCATGACGAGGAGGCGATCCTGACCGCCGACTATGTCATCGACATGGGCCCGGCCGCCGGCGTCCACGGCGGCGAGGTCTGCGCCCAGGGCACGCCCGCCGAGCTGATGGCCAATCCGAACTCCCTGACGGCCAAATACCTGACCGGCGAGCGCGAGATCGAACTGCCGCCCGAAGGCCGCCGTCCGGTCGACCGCAAGAAGATGCTGAGGATCAGCGGCGCCACCGGCAATAATTTGAAGTCGGTGACCGGCGAAATCCCGGCCGGCCTGTTCACCTGCGTCACCGGCGTGTCCGGCGGCGGCAAGTCGACCTTCACCATCGAGACCCTGTACAAGGCCGCGGCCCGCCGGCTGCACAACGCCTCCGACGCCCCCGCCCCCTTCGATCGCATCGAGGGGCTGGAGATGTTCGACAAGGTCATCGACATCGACCAGTCGCCCATCGGCCGCACCCCGCGCTCGAACCCGGCCACCTATACCGGCGCCTTCGGTCCGATCCGCGACTGGTATGCGGGGCTGCCGGAGTCCAAGGCCCGCGGCTACGGGCCCGGCCGGTTCTCGTTCAATGTGAAGGGCGGGCGCTGCGAGGCCTGTCAGGGCGACGGCCTGATCAAGATCGAGATGCATTTCCTGCCCGACGTCTACGTCACCTGCGACGTCTGCAAGGGCAAGCGCTACAACCGAGAGACACTGGAAATCGTCTTCAAGGGCAAGTCGATCAGCGACGTCCTCGACATGACCGTCGAAGAGGCCGCCAGCTTCTTCAAGGCCGTGCCCTCGATCCGCGACAAGATGCTGACCCTGAACCGCGTCGGCCTCGGCTACGTCAAGGTCGGGCAGTCCGCCACCACCCTGTCCGGCGGCGAGGCGCAGCGCGTCAAGCTGTCGAAAGAGCTGTCGAAACGCGCCACCGGCAAGACCCTCTACATCCTCGACGAGCCGACCACGGGCCTGCATTTCGAGGATACGCGCAAGCTGCTGGAGGTGCTGCAGGAGCTGGTGGAGAGCGGCAACACCATCGTCGTGATCGAGCACAATCTGGACGTCATCAAGGTGGCCGACTGGCTGCTGGACTTCGGTCCGGAGGGCGGTGATGGCGGCGGCGAGATCGTCGCAGTCGGCACCCCCGAACAGGTCGCCGCCAATCCGAAGAGCTGGACCGGCAAATACCTCAAGGAGGTCCTGGACCGGCACGAGACCCGCCGCAAGGCGCGGGTGGCGGCGCTGGGATCGCCGGTCGAAAAGCCGGCGCGGGCGAAGAAGCGGGCCTGATCAGCCCTTTACCAACTTGCCTTCCGGCAGATCGCGGCTGATCGCGGCGAACGGCGCCCAGGTGATCGTGGTGACCAGGGCCATGCCAAGAGGGATCAGCAGCAGCATCAACAGCGCGCCAACAGCCGCGCCGGGAGACGCAGCCCCCGCAGGGGCGGTCAGCACAGACTGCATTGGCCAGCCGACTATAATCAGCAGCAGCACCACCACCAACGCCAAGGTGATGACGATGATCGTCATCCCAAGCAGCGGCCAGAAGAGCCGCCCAGACGCAGTCCAGCCCTCGCGAAAGGCGAACCTGCGTTTCAGGAATGTCAGGGGCGCAATCAGGGACAGGCGTACCGCGAGGGCCACAAGCCCCGCGGTGAGCAACAGGGAAAGGCCTGTCGCGACGAGCGGGCCCGCCGCACCCATCGCCGCCCTGACCAGCCATTCCCCACCGAAATTGGCGCTGGCGGACAAGAGGCCGGTGAGCACGCCCACGACCAGCACCCGACCCTCGTCCCGACCCAGACGCAGCGAACCGAGCGCCTTCTCTTCGGGGCGTAGTACGACGCGATAAACGGCGGCCGACAACAGGCCCTGCAGCACCAGCAGGACTGGAATGAAGGCCAGCGTCGCCCGTTGCAGGCCAGCGGCCGCCTCTGGCGACAATCGCGCCGCATCGCCGCCCGTGGCCCCGATTTCCTCGATCCACGGGCCTACCAACGGCACCAGCAACAGTATCATTGCGATCAGGCCCACCAGCCAGACACCCGCCCACAGCAAAACCGCGCCGGGTCGGCTCCGGGTCACCCGGAAACCTTCAAAGGCCGCCTCTGTCGCCGATGTGCTCACGCCGCTCTCCGCCGGGCAAAGACCGCCCCAAGCACGCACCTATAGGTCCGGCCAGGGCGACTCACCAGCCCTGTGGGGACGCGTCACTTAGGCGCTGACGAACGTGATCCTTACCGATAGAAGCCGCTCATGACGCACTCCCCCTCCCCCGTCCATGTCATCGGCGGCGGCCTCGCTGGTTCCGAGGCCGCCTGGCAGATCGCCAGCGCCGGCGTGCCCGTCATCCTGCACGAGATGCGCGGCGTGCCCGGGGTCAAGACCGACGCCCACCATACCGACGGCCTGGCCGAGCTGGTCTGCTCGAACTCGTTCCGGTCGGATGACTGGGAGTACAACGCCGTCGGCCTGCTGCACGCCGAGATGCGGGCGCTGGATTCGATCATCATGGCCTGCGGCGACGTCAACCAGGTGCCGGCCGGCGGCGCGCTGGCCGTAGATCGCGAGGGCTTTTCGCAGGCGGTGACGGCGAAGCTGGAGGCGCATCCGCTGGTCACCGTCGTTCGAGAGGAGATCGCCGGCCTGCCGCCGGAAGAGTGGCAGAATGTCATCGTCGCCACCGGGCCGTTGACCTCGCCGGCGCTGGCCGAGGCGATCCTGAAGACCACGGGCGAGGAGAGCCTGAGCTTCTTCGACGCCATCGCGCCGATCGTGCATGCCGACTCGATCGACTTCGACATCGCCTGGCGACAGTCGCGCTATGACAAGGAGGGCCCGGGCGGAGACGCCGCCGCCTACGTCAACTGCCCGATGGACAAGGCCCAGTACGAAGCCTTCATAGACGCCCTGCTGAACGGGCCGAAGGCCGAGTTCAAGGAGTGGGAGAACGTCCCCTATTTCGACGGCTGCCTGCCGATCGAGGTGATGGCCGAGCGGGGCCGCGAGACCCTGCGTCACGGGCCGATGAAGCCGGTCGGCCTGACCAATCCGCGCGACCCGCACGTCAAGGCCCATGCCATCGTCCAGCTGCGGCAGGACAATGCGCTGGGGACGCTGTTCAACATGGTCGGCTTCCAGACCAAGCTGAAGCACGGGGCCCAGGCCGAAATCTTCCGCATGATACCGGGGCTGCACGAGGCGCAGTTCGCGCGGCTGGGCGGGCTGCATCGCAACACCTTCCTCAACTCGCCCAGGCTGCTGGACCGGCAGTTGCGGCTGAAGGCCATGCCGCGGCTGCGCTTCGCCGGTCAGGTGACGGGCGTCGAGGGCTATGTCGAGAGCGCCGCCATGGGCCTGCTGACCGGGCGGCTGGCGGCGGCCCAGGCGCTGGGCCGCGACCTCGCCCCGCCGCCGCCGGAGACGGCCATGGGGGCGCTGGTCGAGCACATCACTGGCGGGCATCTGGAAGGCTCGAAATTTCAGCCGATGAATATCAATTACGGCCTGCTGCCGCCGTTGGAGGCGCCAAAGGTCGACGCCGAGGGCCGGAAGATTCCGCCCAAGGATCGCGGGCGGGCCAAGAAGCGGCTGATGAGCCTGCGGGCCATCGAGGCGCTGAAGGCCTGGCGGGACGCGCACCCATGACGGAGCTGGACCGACTGAAGGATCGCCGGGTGACGCTGATCCACCGGCTGGACCTGATCGGCCGGGGCGCGACGCTGACCTATGAGGACGGGACGCCTGTCGACATGGCGTCGGAGCGGGCGCGACTGGAGGCGGAGGTGAGCCAGCTGGACCGCCGCATCGAGACGCTGGAGCGCACGCTCAACTGAGCCCGCGGCCTGCGGCGTCGGCGCCCGGCAGCTGCGGCGGTGGTCGTGGTATGACCCGATTTCACCGCCAGAAGGTAAGCATGCCCCCCTCGCCCTTCGACCCCGTTCGCGCCGGCATTCGCCAGCGGATCAGCGACGTTTTCAACGACGCCGAAAAGGGCGAGCGGCCGGTGTTGCGGCGGGCCGACGCGCTGTTCGCGCCGGACTCCGTGGCTTGGAAGGTCAATGGCGACGTGGTCACCATGATGATCGGCGGCGTCTCGGGTCTGTTGCTGCAGATGCTGCATCCGGCGGTGCTGGCGGGGGTGTGGGACCATTCCGACTTTCGTGCCGACATGCACGGGCGGTTGCGGCGGACGGCGAAATTCATTGCCGTCACCACCTATGACCACGCCGAGGCGGGACAGGCCGTGATCGACAAGGTCAACCGGATCCACAGCAAGCTGGGCGGAGTCCTGCCGGATGGGACGCCCTATCGGGTGACCGATCCGGAGCTGCTGGCCTGGGTGCATGTGACCGAGACGATCAGCTTCCTCGACGCCTGGATCCGCTATGCCGAGCCGCGCATGCCGCGGGCGGAGCAGGACGCCTATTTCGCCGAGATGGCGCGGGTCGGCGAGGCGCTCGGGGCCGATCCCCTGCCCCGCGACCGGGCGGCGGCCGAGGCGCTGATCCAGAGTTACCGGCCGCGGCTGAAGGCCGACGGCCGGACGCGCGAAGTGGCGGAGATGGTGATGCGCCAGCGGGTCGGATCGCCCGCCGTCGACGCTGCGGCGGGGGTCATCATGCAGGCCGGGCTGGATCTGATGCCGGCGTGGGCGCGGCGGATGCACGCCCTGCCGCCGGGCCTGCCGACGCCGTTGGTGCGTGGCGGGGCGCTGTCGACGGCACGGCTGCTGCGCTGGGCGTTCCGCGGATCGCCGAACCGGGGCGTACACGCAAAGGAGGTGACCGCCTTCCCGCGCTAGCCCCCGCGGCCGCCGTGTTTGGCGTATTCGAGGCGGGCGATGGTGCGGTTGTGGACCTCGTCCGGACCGTCGGCGATGCGCAGGGTGCGGACCATGGCGTACATCTCGGCCAGCGGGGTGTCACCCGAGACGCCGGCGCCGCCGTAGGCCTGGATGGCGTCGTCGATGATCTGCAGCGCCATGCGCGGGGCCGCGACCTTGATCTGGGCGATCTCGGACTTGGCGTTTTTCGCGCCGGCCTCGTCCATCATCCAGGCGGCCTTGAGCACCAGCAGGCGGCACATTTCGATATTGGTGCGGGCCTCGCCGATGCGCTGCTCCCAGACCGAGTGTTCGGCCAGGGCCTTGCGGAAGGCGGTGCGGCTGAGCAGGCGGGCGGTCATCAGCTCGAGCGCCCGCTCGGCCATGCCGATGACGCGCATGCAGTGATGGATGCGGCCCGGCCCGAGGCGGCCCTGGGCGATCTCGAAGCCGCGCCCCTCGCCGGCGATCAGGTTCTCGACCGGGACGCGGACGTTCTCCAGCACGACCTCGGCGTGGCCGATCGGACGTTCGTCATAGCCGAAGACGGAGAGCATCCGCTCGACGCGGAAGCCGGGCGTGTCGACAGGGACGATGATTTGCGACTGCTGGGTGTGGACCGAGGCGTCGGGGTCGGTCTTGCCCATGACGATGGTCACGGCGACGTTGGGGTGGCCCATGTTGGTCGACCACCATTTGCGGCCGTTGATCACATAGTGGTCGCCGTCGCGCTCGATCCGGGTCTGGATGTTGGTGGCGTCGGACGAGGCGACCTCCGGCTCGGTCATCAGGAAGGCGGAGCGGATCTCGCCGGCCATCAGCGGCTTGAGCCATTTCGCCTGCTGGTCGGCGTTCCCGTACATATGGAGGACTTCCATATTGCCGGTGTCGGGGGCGTTGCAGTTGAACACCTCGGCCGACCAGAGATGACGACCCATCAGCTCGGCCAGCGGCGCGTATTCGAGATTGGTCAGGCCGGCGCCGTGCTCGCCGGGCAGGAACATGTTCCACAGGCCGGCCTCGCGGGCCTCGGCCTTCAGCGCCTCCATCGCCGGCGGCTGGCGGGTGTGGTCCTCGCGGACCTGGGCCCAATAGTCGGCCGAGCGCGGCAGGACCTTGTCGTCCATGAAGCGGCGCAGGCGCTCCTGCCAGTGCAGGGCCTTGTCGCTGGGGCGGAAGTCCATGGGGAACCTGTCGGTTTCTCCCTCCCCCTCCGGGGGAGGGTGGCCGCGAAGCGGCCGGGTGGGCGGGGCCGGGCGAGCCGGGCGCCGGCGCCTGCTTCGCCGAGCCCTCCCCACCCCGTCGGCGCTA
>NZ_JBKBMX010000004.1:67979-210414 GCF_046295595.1 Brevundimonas sp.
CCCGTGGGGCCCCCCCCCCCCACGACCCTCCCCCGGAGGGGGAGGGAGATTTCGATTGTGCCTAGCGCTTCAGCAGCGGGGCCAGTTTCTGGGCGATCATCATGTCGCCGGCGATCTTCAGCTTGCCCTGCATGAAGGCCATCATCGGGTCGAGCTTGCCGTCCGAGAGGGCCATGAAGTCGTCCCACGCCATCGAGACGGTGGCGTCGGCGGGTTTGTCTTCGTTGGTCACCGTGTTGGGGACCGAGGCGCCGTCGATGTAGATCTTGCCCTGGTCGCCCAGGTCCAGCTTGACGGTCTTGCCGAGGCCGGAGTTGTCGCCCACGCGGCTGCGGATGTGTTCGGTGACTTGAGCCAGATCGGCCATGGTGCGTCTCCTGAAGAGGTTGAACCTCCGACCTAGACCCGGCCGGGCCGCGTGCCAAGATCACGCCGGGTCAAGTTCCCGTTGCGGCATGACTCCGGGCCGCTTGGGAAAGCGGTGCGGGAAGGCGTGCGGAGCGCCGGGCCTGCGCCCGGAGTTCGTTGGAGTTACCGTTTCGACGCAGACAGACGCTCCGCGTGGAGGCGGACGGAAGCTTGCGTCGGGTGGCGGTCTTATCGCCTTACCGCAGCGCCTCCGGCGGGCGGGCCGTGCTTGCGACACGGTCCCCGGACCGGGCGAGTATCCCCCTCGCCCCTGACATCGCATCCGGCCTTTTCCTCAGCCGGACAGACCCCGGGCGTTCGCCTGCCTTCAGATGGCAGGCCGGAACCGGGTCCCCGCTTCTCCACATCCCGCCGCCAAAGGACGCAAGGCCTCTGCGCCTCCCCGTGCGACGGAACGGACGCATTGTAAGGGAGCCCCGCCCTCGTACAGACAAAGCGGATCGAGAAAAGGTTATGTCGCTGATTGTGCCGGGGAATATTTTGATAACCCGACTATAATTTCGCGGATTGTAAGCACAGCGTCGCGCGGCGCCTGCAGGCGAGGCGCGCGCCGGCCTGGCCGCCCCGCCTAGCCGACCTCATCCGCCGGCCGGTAAGGCCGGGGGCCAGCCTCCACGGGCGGGTCGCGGACCAGAACCCCGCGGTCGCGCCAGGCCTCGTCACGCCACTCGGGCGGCTCGCGTTGCTCCTGATATCGGCGACGATCCTCCCGCCATCGCGGCGCCAAGGCCTCGTCCCGGTGCCGTTCGGCGGCGTAGCGATCCTGTTCGGCGCGCTCGTACTGACGGCGCTCCCAATCCTGGCGGCGGCGGGCGTCCAGCTCCATCGCTTCCAGCCGCGCGCGGCGGGCGGCGCGTTCGGCCTCGAAGTCGCGACGCGGCGCGTCGAAGCCGAACCAGCGCTGGACGACGCGCGCGGCGGAGTCCCGCTCGGGCCCGGGCCGGGAGTCATAGGTGCGGACCTCGGCCCGGTGACGTTCCGGCGGAGGGGGCGCCCAGCCGTCGTCGGCCTCGTCCCAGGGGCTCTCGTCCGACGACCAGCTGACATCCGTCAGAGCCGGGCGAGGCGGCGGCAGGCCCTGGAAGCCGTCGACCAGTTCGCCGACTTCCATGGTCGACCCGGCGATCAGCTCAGGCTCGACCGGCGGGACCACCTCGATCCTCATCCGGTCGCCGTCGGCGATCGGCCGCGGCCCAGGCAGTTCGACGGCGCGCAATCCCGCCAGGCCGACGGCGGCCACCGCGACGGCGGACAGGGCGACGACATGGCGGGGGCGGGTGCGACCGGCGAACCGCCGGATGGCTTGGGTGCAGCGGGACAGGGAGGATGGCAAGGTCATGGCAGGCGCCCGGATCAAGGTTCCCGGATGCAATCCCTCAACGGCTATCCGGTTCACGAACGCGGGTCGCCGGATGCCGATGCGGCCGGCGCCACCCTGCCTGAAGTTTATAACTTGGAAGCATTTGGACAGTTACCCGGAAGGGGGGAGCGGCGTCTGTTGCTCGCGGATCCCCGGCGTCGGATGCATAAATGACGGCAGTAGCGTGCTTACGGGTGTCCCTGGACGCCAACAGGACCGACATTCCGGTCGAGTCCCTGGGGCCGCTCGTCGCGAAATACACCAATGCCTTCCTCGAAGTGCGGTGGTGCTGGCCGCGGACCTTCGATCTGCTGACCCATTATTGCTACCGGCTGGCGGATCCGCGAACCGACGAGCTGGACACCTTCGAATTGGCGCGGCTGTCCGACGAACTGGAGCTGCGGCTGTTCGGGACCGCCGCGGCCGACGCCCTGACCCTGCTTCTGTTCGAAGGCAGCGAGGAGGCCATCCAGGAGTTCTCGGTCCTGTCGGACGAGGGAGTGACGGCGCTGATGACCGGCAGCCGCAGCCTGCCCGTCGGCGGGCGGCTGAGCCGGATCGCCGCCGACGGCAGTCTGAGCCGCATGCCGCCCGAGGCCGAAGCCGGCTGCCGCACACCCTTCACCGAGGACGTCCCGCCGCCGCTCGAGGCCCTCCAGGGCATCTATTTCCCGGCCCGGCAAATCTTCGTCGGCGACGTCGTGAGCTGTACGCCAGGCGATTCCGACTTGCATGTGAGCGTCGCCGACGGGCGCGAACACCAGCCCGCGGACGCGGTCGAGTTCGACAACGCCTGTCTGCTCTCGGCCTTGAGCCTGATCAACAAGGGCGGTCTCAAGGCGCCGCTCTACCTGCCCATATCCTTCTCGAAACTGATGCGACCCACCCTCCGCGGAGGCTATGCGGAACTGCTGCAGGTCCTGCCGCCCTCCGCCCGGGCCGGTCTGGCCGCCGCCGTCTACGACGTGCCGCGGGTGATGTCCTACCAGTCGCTGCGGACGATTCAGGGCGTGCTGGAGGACCACGTCGCGGCGATCGATCTGCAGACCGCCGATCCGTGTTTCGAGGTGCTGCACCTCAGCCCGCAGGCGGTCCGGAGCGTGACCTTCGTTCTTCCGGACGCCCGGCAGGAGATCCGCCTCGCCGCGCTCCGCCGCTTCGGGGTCCGGGCGGGAGAGTTCAGGGGCCGGCAGATCCGGACCGGCGCCACCAATATCCGCAGCCGCAAGGAGCTTCTGCTGGCGCGGGAGCTGGGGGTGCAGTTCCTGACCGGTCCGGCGGTGTGCCGACTGCGGGCGGAGCCCGTCGGCGGAACGGCCTGGGCCTTCGACGACCTTCCGGCCCGGGACGAGGACCATCAGGCCGAATCGTTAGCGGTGCTGGCAGCCCGGGCCTGAGCGCGGGAGATCTGGCGGAGACGGAGGGATTCGAACCCTCGGTACCCCTTACAGGGTACGACGATTTAGCAAACCGTTGCCTTCAGCCACTCGGCCACGTCTCCGGCAGGCGGCGTGGATAGCGGAGCGCGCGGGCGGGCGCAACGGCCTTTGGGCAGGCCACCGTTAACGCGCCAGTGAGAGGGGCCGTGCAAGGTGACGGCGACCCCGCCGAGCGAGCCCAGATTGACCCACGCCGCGAGCCGCCTTTCGTTCGATTCCGATCCGGCTCCGGCCGGGGACCTCGACGTGTCCGGGCTGCAGGCGCTCGCCGGTTCGGTCAGTCTCGACGCGACCGCCGCCGGAAAGCCGGGTGGCGCGGCGCGGCGCGGGCCCTTCCGGCCCGAGGTCTGGCTGAACGCGCGGCAGCGGCACGCCTCGCGGCTGGCGGCGCACTATTTCCGCGCCTTCGACGTGCTGGCCGTCGTGGCGGTGACGCTGCTGTGCGCCTGGGCCTCGACGCCCGGACCGTTACTGCACGCGGAGGTCTCGCGGCTGGCGCCCTTCGTCCTCGGGGCGTTGACGGTGCTGGGCCTGATGCGGTCGTTGGGCCGCTATCGCTTCGCGCGGGGGCAAAGGGCCAGCCTGCATCTCGCCTCGGTGGCGGGGATCGTCGTGGTCGGCGCGGCGGCGGCGATGCTGTCGGGCTGGGCGCTGCAGGGCGCCGGGGCGCAGTGGTCGGCCTGGCTGGTGTGGAGCGGGCTGGTGCTGATCAGCCTGTACGCCCTGCACATGGGCTGGAGCGACATGGTCGGGCGCTGGCGGGCGTCGGGCGCGCTGACGCCGAACATCGTGCTGGTCGGGGCGACCCGGCGGGCCGAGAGCCTGATCCGCGAGGCGCTGAAGCGCCGCGACCTCAATGTGCTGGGCATATTCGACGACCGGCTGGCCCGCTCGCCCGAGGCGATCGAGGGGGTGCCGGTGCTGGGCACCGCCGACGATCTGCTGACCCACAAGATGACGCCCTATGTCGACCGGGTGGTGCTGGCCATCGATCCGAAGGCCGAGGCGCGGGTGCGCGAACTGACGGCGCGTCTGAGAGCCCTGCCCAATGAGGTGACGCTGCTGGTCGAACCGAATGGCGAGGCCGAGACGCGGTCGGCGCTGGACCGGCTGGCCGCGGCGCCGCTGGCCGATGTCCAGGGCCCGGTCGATCACGACCGCCGGGCCTTCAACAAGCGGCTGCAGGATCTGGTCATCGGCCTGATCGCGCTGGTGCTGCTGGCTCCGGCGATGGCGGTGATCGCCCTCGTCATCCGGCTGGACAGCCCGGGGCCGATCTTCTTCCGCCAGCGCCGCCACGGCTTCAACCACGAGGAGATCGTGGTGTGGAAATTCCGCTCGATGAAGCAGGAGGCGGCCGACGCGACGGCCAGCCGGCAGGTGACGCACGACGACGACCGGGTCACCCGCGTCGGCCGGTTCATCCGGAAAACCAGCCTCGACGAACTGCCGCAGCTGCTGAACGTGATCACCGGCGAGATGTCGTTGGTCGGTCCCCGGCCCCACGCCATCGGCATGAAGACCGGCCATGTCGAGAGCGCGCGGCTGGTGGCGGAATACGCCCATCGCCACCGCATCAAGCCGGGCATGACCGGCTGGGCCGCCGTCAACGGCTCGCGCGGGCCGCTGCACACGGCGCAGGACGTGCGGGCGCGGGTGCGGCTGGACATCGAATATGTCGAGCGCCAGTCGCTGTGGCTGGACCTGTGCATCATGGCCGTCACCGTGCCGGTGCTGCTCGGCGACCGGGCGTCGGTGCGCTAGGCCGATGTTCTGGCGCGGCGTCTGGGGCTATCTGCCCGCCAACATCGTTCAGGGGGTGGTCGGCTTCCTCGCCATCGTGCTGTTCACCCGGCTGCTGAGCCCCGAGGATTTCGGCCGCTACGCCCTCGCCTTCTCGGTCATGACGCTGGCCCATGTGGCGGTGTTCAGCTGGCTGGAGGCGGCCATGGCGCGGTTCTGGGCGGCGCAGGCGCCCGGGGCGGCGACGCAGGGGCATTTCGCCAGCCTGTACCGCACCGCCTTCGTGCTGAGCGCCGGATTCCTCGGCCTTACGGCCCTGTCGATGTGGCTCTGGCCCGGCGACCCGCTGTTCCGCATCGCCTTGGCGGCGGGCCTCGCAGGGGTGCCGGCGCGCAGCCTGGTCAAGCTGGCGCAGGAACGGTATCGCGCCGCCGGCGAGGTCGGCAAGGCGGCGGGGCTGGACATCGCGGTGACCATCGGCGGCCTCGCCATCGGCGTCGGCTTCGCCCTCGCCGGATGGGGCGGCGCGGCGCCGCTGCTGGGCATCGGCCTGGCCCCGCTGGCCGCCCTGCCCTTCGTTCTGCCGGGCGAGCTGAGGCAGGCGCGCGGCGGCGGCTTAGAGCCGGCCCGGGTGCGCGGCTATGCCGTGTACGGCTATCCTATCGCGGCCTCGCTGGCGCTGACGGTGGTGCTGTCGTCGACCGACCGCTTCCTGCTGGCGGCCTTCCTCGACGAGGCGGCGGTGGGCGCCTATCACGCCGGCTATTCGATCGCCAACCGCACCCTGGACGTGCTGTTCCTGTGGCTGGGGTCGGCGGGCCAGCCGGCGCTGATCATGGCGCTGGAGCGCGGCGGACCGGACCAGTTGAAGACGGCGGCGCGGGAGCAGCTGTCGACCTTCCTGCTGATCGGCCTGCCGGCGGCGGCCGGGGTGGCGCTGACAGCCCGGCCGCTGGCCGAGGTGCTGATCGGCGAGGAGCTGCGCGTGGCGGCGGCCAGCGTGACGCCGTGGATTGCCCTGTCCGCCCTGCTGTACGGCCTGACCGCCTATTATTTCGGACAGGCCTTCACCCTCGGCAAGAAGACGAAACTGCTGCTGGTGGCCATGGCGATACCGGCGGGGATGAACGTCGTGCTGAACCTGATCCTGGTGCCGCGTCACGGCCTGATGGGGGCGGCGTGGGCGACGGCGGCGAGCTTCGCGCTGGGGCTGCTGGCGACGCAGGTGATCGGGCGGCGGGTGCTGCCGCTGCCGATCCCGTGGGACAGTCTGGTCCGCTGCGGCGTGGCCACCGGGGCGATGGCGCTGGTGGTGGCGCGGCTGCCGGCGATCGGCGGCTTTGCGGAGCTGATGCTGGACGCCGGGGTCGGCGGGATCGTCTATGCGGCGGTGGCCCTGACCCTGAACGCGGCGGGGGTGCGGGATGTGGCGTTGCGGCTGCTGACGCGGGCGCGGGAGCGGAGGGCGGCGGCATGACTACGGCGCGGGCGAAGATCGTCGACAACGCCGCCTGGAAGGGCGCCCGGCCGGCCCTGTCAGTGCTGACGCCGTTCCTGCGCGACGATCCGGAGGCGCTGCTGGCCCTGCTGGACGAGGAGGCGGCCTCGGTCGACGGGGCGGTCGAGGTGATCGTGCTGGACGACGGCACCGGCGACGCGGCGCTGACGGCGCGGCTGACCGAACGGATCAGGTCGATGGCCCTGCCCGCCCAGCTGATCACCCTGCCGGCCAACGAGGGCCGGTCGATCGGGCGCAACCGGCTGGCGGCGGCGGCGCGGGGGGGCAGCCTGCTGTTCCTCGACAGCGACATGCGGCCGGATCATCGGCGTTTTCTGCGCGACTGGGCCGATCTGGTGGCGCGCGAGGACCCGGCCGTGGCCTTCGGCGGCTTTTCGCTGCTGCAGGCGCCGACCGACGCACGGTTCGCCGTGCACCGGGCGATGGCGGCGAAGTCGGAGTGCGTGCCGTATATGGAGCGGGCGAAACAGCCCGAGAAATACGTCTACACCTCCAACCTGCTGGTGCGCCGCGACGTGTTCGAGGCCGAGGCCTTCGATCCCGGCTTCACCGGCTGGGGCTGGGAGGACGTCGAGTGGGCCATGCGGGTGTCGCGGCGGTTCCGGGTCGTGCACCTCGACAACGCCGCGACGCACATGGGGCTGGATACGGTGGCGGCCCTGGCGCGCAAATACGAACAGTCGGCGCCGAATTTCGCCCGCATGGTCGACCGCCATCCGGAGATTGTCGCGGTCTATCCGAGCTACAGGGCGGCGCAGCTGCTGAAGCGGCTGCCGGGCCTGCCGTGGCTGCGCGGCCGGATGCGTCAGGCGGCGGAGGCGGACTGGCTTCCGGTGGCGACGCGGGCCTTCTCGCTGCGCCTGTATCGGGCGGCCCTGTATGCGGACGCGGTGTGATGGCGGATGTCGCGATCATCGTCCCGACCCTGCGCCGGCCGGAGAGTCTGGAGCGGGCCCTGCGCTCGCTGTTCGGTCAGGCCGGCGTCGCCGGGCGGGTGGCGGAGATCGTCGTCGTCGACAACGATCCGTCGGGGTCGGCCGGGGCCGGCGTCGAGGCCCTGCGCAAGCTGTCGCCCTGGCCGGTCGTCTATGTGCACGCCCCCCGCCCCGGCGTGGCCACGGCGCGCAACGCCGGGCTGGCGGCGACGGCGGCGCCGCTGATCGCCTTTCTCGACGACGACGAGGCCGCCTCGCCCGGCTGGCTGGCCGCCTTGCTGGAGGCGCACGCGGTCACGGGGGCCGATGCGGTGTTCGGGCCGATCACCGGCCGCGCGCCGGACGCGGAGCCGTGGCTCAAGCCGTGGCTGGAGCGGTTCTTCGGCCGCGAGGGGCCGGAGCGCACGGGACTGATCGAGACGCCGTTCGGCTGCGGCAACTCGCTGATGACGCGGGCCACCGCCCTGCCCGGCCCGGCGCCGTTCGACAGCGCCGCCGATCAGGCCGGCGGCGAGGACGACGCCCTGTTCGCGGCCCTGAAGGCGCGCGGCGGCCGCTTTGGCTGGGCCGCCGAGGCCCGGGTCGAGGAGTTCGCGCCGGCGCACCGGGCGACGCTGGGCTACGCCCTCGCCCGCGCCTTCGCCTATGGCCAGGGCCCGAGCCAGACGGCGGCGGCGGCGCGCGACTGGCCCGGCGTGTTGCGCTGGATGGTGATCGGGGCCGGACAGACCGTGGTGTGGGGGACGGCGGCGGCGGCGCTGACCCTGGCGGGGAGCCCGAGGCGGGCGGAGTTCTACGACCGGACGGCGCGGGGCGTCGGCAAGCTGTTGTGGATCAAGGGGTTCGAGCCGCATTTTTACGGAGCTCGGGAGCTGGCGCGGCTGGAGGCGGCGAAGGCCGGGTGATGTCTTCATAGGGGAGGTTAGGCGACCTACCGGCACCGGAGCCCCGAACCGCCGCAACCGGCAGGGAGCGGACATCCGTCAGTTGTGCCAAGATGGCAGTGGGAACACCTCGTAACCTTCCTCATTTCGGCCCATCGCGGCTTTGGGAAGGTAGAGACTCCGGAGAAGAGTGCGTTGCCATGACGCTGGAAGAAATGGTGGACCAGACCCCGCCGGGAGAGACCCGGACCTTTAACTCCGGGCAAACCGAGGGGGAGGAACGCGCTGGGTTTTATCACATCCGCTCGACGTATCTGCACGAGAACCAAAACCTAGTCTGGCTGAACCCCCCACCGCTGCAGGCGCGGCCCAGAAGGCAAACGATAAATCAGCCGAAGCGCGGGGTCGCGAGCGGCGCCCCTTATGATCTTGAGTTCACTGGCGACGTTTCGAGACTCGCCGATTTCTACAATCCCGGCACAGTGTGCTTCGTATCGGATCGGCTTCTCGCCATTCTGAAGGCGTTTGACCCTGACGGAGTCGATGCCGTCGCGGCGCCATTGAAGGCCGGTGGCCGTATAGTCGGATTCAACGCCTTCATGCCCGCCAGAACGCTCGTCGCCCCGGACGTCCAAGTCAGCGAAATCTCCATCGCCAAACGGGTGGAGTTCGGCGCGCCGGTGGCCAAGGTGATCCTGCCAACCACGTTCAGACTGAACCCAGACATCGACGACGGAGTCCACATCTTCGCGGACCTGGCGGAACCCAAAATATACTGGTCGCGGGCTTTGGTCGAAGCCTGCAAGGCAGGCGGGATAAGAGGCGTGTCCGCGCGAACTACCTACGCGCGGTCGCCTGATACTATCGAGATGTAGAGCTTGACGAGCGGGCCGGGCTCTTACCGCTCGCAATGGGTCGTGAGCACACATTTACCCAGGCTTGTAAGTCGAGCCATCGCTTCGGCGATCTCGATGAGCCCCCGCCCTACCCCGTCAGCCGCTTCAGAAACGCCGGGGGCTGATACGTCGAGCGGTTGACCACGACGCCGGCGATCTTACCGCCGGCGGCCTCGATTTCGTCGCGCAGGATCAGCGGATCGCCGGCCGAGGCGCCGCCGGCGGCGACGACCAGCACGGTGGAATCGACGAAGGGCGCGAGGGTGATGGCCATGGAATTGCGGTCGGCGGCGGGGCTGTCGATCACCACCGTGTCGGCGTGTTGGCGCAGGGCGTCCCAGTAGCGCGGGTCGGCGAGGGCCTCGGCCCGCTGGCCCGAGCGCAGGTGTTCGGCGGCGAAGCGCGTCACCCACAGCCGTCCGCCGAGGCAGGGCCGCGCCGTCAGCAGCCGGGCCGGATGCACCGGCTTGCCGGCCCTGTCGGTGATGCGCGGGGTCACGGCGAAGAAGATCGAGCCGTCGGGGGTGGCCATGGCGGCCTTGCCGAGGGCGCCGAACCGGTCCGGCTCGCCCCCCACCGCCTCCAGCTGACCCTGCTGCGCCAGATCGGCGTCGATCAGCCAGACGGGACGGCGGGCGCGGACGGCGGCGAGGCGGGCGTATTCTCGGGCCACGGTCGAGACGCCCTCGCCGGAATTGGCCGAGGCGAACTGGATCACGCGTCCACGGTGTCCGGGCGCCGGCCCCAGCGCCGCCCAGAGGGCGGCCATTTCGGTTGTCAGGTCGACCATCGAATCGCTACGCGCCCGGCTACAGGCCCCTACGCTACCATGACGGGGACGCGCTTCATCGCGCCTTCATCGGCGCGACGGCGAGGACCGGCATTTCCAGCGTCCGTCCGGTCGAGGCCGGGGTGGTGTAGCCGCGGCGGGTGAACACCCGCAGCAGGCCGACGCACAGGGCGGTGAAGCCGGCGAACAGGAAGACCGCGCCGAGCAGCGGCGCCTTGAGGCTGGAGCCGCGCGTCGGGGCCTCGGCCCGCTCGATCACCGTGACATTGTCGGCGCCGGCGGCGACCAGGGCGCTGTCGGCGCGGGCCTGGACCTCGCGCTGCTGGAACTCGCGGATGTTGGCGGTCAGGACCTCGCGGTTGCCGGCGAGGTTGGCGTTGGTCGATTCCAGCCGGGTCAGGTCGGCCAGGCGCGAGCGGAGCTGGGACAGCTGGCCCTCGGCCACGGCCAGCCGCGCGGCGAGGCCGTCGCGATCGGCGGCGGCGGTGATGCGGGCCGTCTCGATGGCGGTGAAGATGGTGCTGGGTCCGGTGCGGACCTCCTTGGCCCCGACGGTGGAGCCGGTGGCGACATAGGCCTGGAGATCGGAGATCTGCTGCTCGATGTCGCGCACCGGCTGGGCGTCGGGCGTGTAGCGCGACAGCAGGGCCTCGCGCTGGGTGCGCAGCTCCAGAATCTGGTTCTGGGCCGAGACGTTGAGGTCCTGTTGCAGCACCACCTCGGCCGGTTGCTGCGCCAGCTGGGCCTCGAAGGTGTTGAGACGCTGCGTCGCCTGGTTGAGCTGGGCGCGCAGCGACAGGGCCTCGGCCTGGGTGGTTTGATAACTGGCCGCGAGCGACGCCTTGGCGGTGGCGAAGTCGCCGATGTTGTTCGAGGTCATGAAGGCGTCATAGGCCGCGTCGGCCCGCGCCAGCTCGGTCTCGAAGGCCTCGCGCTGGGCGGCGATGGCCGGGGTGGTGCGGTCGCGGAACACGGCGCGGCGCTGGACCAGATACTGGTCGATGATGGCGTTCAGGATGGTCGCGGCGCGCGCCGGATCGTTGGCGGCGTAGGAGGCCGAGATGATGGCGCTGCCGGGCGTGACCCCGACGCCGAGGCCGCTGTCGAGCGCCTTGAGGGCGGCCGAGGCCTTTTCCGCCGGCGTGCCGGACGCGCCCGGGCCGAGGATGGCGTCGGCGCCGAGAACCTGGACGGTCTTCTGCTTGACCGCGAGGCTGCCGAGGATCTGGGCCTCGGACTGGGCCACGGCGTCGGCCTCGAGCGGCTGGCCCCGTTCGCTGGTCCCGACGCGGGGCTGATAGACATATTCCTGACCGACGCCGGCGTAGACGCTGGCGGTGGCGGTGTAGGATTTCTTCAGCGTCAGGACCGCCGCCGTGCCGATGGCGAAGATCAGCAGGAAGATAACGATCATCAGCAGCAGTTCGCGGAACAGCAGGCCGACGACGTCAAGGAAGCCGTAGCGCGGGCGAACTGTCGTGTAGGCCGTCGTACGCATGTGGGGGGACTGATTCCATCTACCGGGTCGGCGGAGACCAGCCTTGGGCCAGCGGCGTTAACCCATGGTTACCCATAAGCGACGACCTTGCCCTCAGACGCCTCCGGAGAATCATGCCGCCATGCCGATCGACCGCCGCCTGCTGCTTCTGGGCCTCGCCGGCGCCGTGGCGGGCTGCGCCGGAGGCGGGCGTGGCGCGCGTGTATCCGGGCCGGACGCCCTGGGCGGCGAGCGGGTGCGCGAGGTCGAGCGGTCATCCTTCCCCGAGATCGGTTTCGCCGACTGGACCGAGGCCGAGCCGGAGTATGTGCTGTACCCCGGGGACGAGATCGAGATCGCCACGCCGACGGCGACCGAACTGACCCGGACCCAGAGGATCGGCCCCGACGGGCGCATCTCCCTGCCGCTGGTCGGGCAGATCATGGCGGCGGACCGGACCATCGCCGAGGTCGAGGCCGATGCGGCGGCGGCCTTCGCCAGCCAGCTGCGCCGTCCGGTCGTCGAGATCACCCTGAAGACGGCGGGTCCGATCCGGGTCTGGGTCGGCGGCGAGGTGCGCACGCCGGGCATGATCGAGATGAACGGCGATCTGGACGCCTATCAGGCCGTCATCCAGGCCGGCGACTTCCTGCCAACCGCGCGGCAGCAGGAGGTGGCGCTGATCCGGCGCGGTCCGGGCGGGGTGCGGATGATGCGGGCGGTCGACCTGCGGCCGCGCCGCGGCGAGGTGGTGGCCCTGAGACGCGGCGACATCATCTTCGTGCCGCGCTCGACGCTGGGCGAGGTGGCGAATTTCGTCAGCCTGTTCCGCAACGCCCTGCCGATCGGGTTCAGCTATGCGATCGGCGGGCAGTATCAGAACTTCTGAGCGCCCGGCCGGCAGGCACCGTCGTCAGTGATTAGTGATTAGTGATTAGTGATTGCGCCGCCCAGGCTGGCGCGCGCCCTCAAGCCGCCGGCGGGACCTTCGGACCTCACCTTGCGTCCAGAACAAATACGGAACATCATTGCCTGATGTCCGACGGCGTCACTAACTATCGCGACCTTCAGGTCTGGCGGCGAGCGCTGGACTGGGCTGAGGCCATCTACCAGGCCACCGCCCATTGGCCGAAAGAGGAGCGCTTCGGTCTGATCAGCCAGATCAGGCGCGCCGCAGTGTCTGTCGCGTCCAATATAGCGGAAGGCGCGGCGCGGCGGAGCACCGGCGAGTTCATCCAGTTCGTCGGCATGGCTCGCGGCTCTCTGGCCGAAGCCGAAACACAGCTGCTTCTGGCCGAAAAGCTACGCTACCTGTCCGAGGTCGACGCGCGCAGGCTTCTGCTCGCGGCCGAAGAAATCAGCCGAATGCTGGTGTCGCTGTCGAGTTCGCTGGTCCGGCGCAAGAATAGGCGAAAGTGATTGGCTTCACGGGCAGCGGAAGGGCGGCGCTGTCGGCAACGTCGCACAGGCGGCGGCCAACCACTAACCACTAACCACTAACCACTAACCACCCACCTCACGCGGCCAGCCGGACCACGCCCGCGTCGATCCAGCGGCGGGCCGCCTTCTGGGCCTCGGCGATCTCGTCCTGCTCCATCTCCTGGCTCATCTCGCGGCGATAGACTCGCGCCTCGATCGAGCCCTTCATGGCCGCCAGGTTGAAGATCATATGGGCCGAGACGCGATCCATCGGGCATCCGCCCTGGCCGCTCGAATACATCATGCCCAGACGGAACAGGTCGTCCCCGCTCATGTCCGCGCTCGGCAGGGGCAGGCCCTGCTCTTCAGTGGTCGTAGGCGCTGTTTCTTGCGCGATCATCACCGTATCTCCCGAACCGGAGCCTTTCTGGCCCCGCCCTGAGACACGACTGAATACCCGTGGTTTGAAGTTAAAGTTAACAACGACGGGGTCGAACGGGCCTTTTCGGCGAAGTCGGTACAAATGTCATCCGCCGTAAACACCTCTGAAATCTGTTGGAAATCATCCGGTCATCATCCCTGACGAAGAGTGACCGGCGGACTTACGGAAGGTTACCGCGCGCGTTGCCCGAACAGGATCTTGCGCGCCTCCTCCGCAGCCTTCCCCGAAGCGGCGAGGCTGCGGAGGAGGTCGTCGCCAAGGGCCCGGCCCGCGATCACCGCCGGCCGCTCACCGACACGGGCCATCCAGGCCTTGAGGCGCGGAAAGTCCTCCAGCGTCTGACCCTGGAGTTTCGGCAGTATCCACGGCCAGATGGCCATGTCCGCGATCGAATAGTCGCCGGCGACGAAGTCCCGGTCGGCGAGGCGGCGGTCCAGCACGCCATAGAGCCGGTGCGTCTCGTCGGTATAGCGGCGCACGCCATAGGCGATCTGGCGCTGGTCCCGGATCATGGCCGGGGCGTACTGGCGGAAATGATGCGTCTGGCCGGCCATCGGTCCCAAGCCGCCGACCTGCCAGAACAGCCACTGGTCGACCTCGGCCTTGCCGCGGGGATCCTGCGGATAGAAGCGGCCGGACCTCACCGCGAGGTATTGCAGGATGGCCCCGGATTCGAAGATCGCCAGCGGCTGGCCGTCAGGGCCGTCGGGGTCGACGATGGCCGGCATGCGGCCATTGGGGCTGATCGCCAGGAACGGCGCGGCGAACTGTTCACCGGCGCCGATGTTCACCGGTTTCAGCTCATACGGCAGGCCCATCTCCTCGAGGGCGATGGAGACCTTCCAGCCGTTCGGGGTGGGCCAGTACCAGAGTTCGATCGGACGGGTCACGTGAGCACTCCTTCGGCGGGGCTTCGCAGGTGGGCGCCTGGCTCCGCGCCCGCAATGTCGCGGCCAACCTGACAGAGGCGTTCAGGCGCAGTTCATCGGCCTCAGGCGAGCGTGGGCGCATGATTAACGGGCCGGTAGCGTTTTTCCGTCCCGCCCAGTGATGGAGATGAACATGAACCGCTTGACCAGGGCCGCAGTCATCGGCGTCGCGTTGGCGACCACCGCGCCGCTCGCGGCCGAGGCCCAGAGCCGCGGCGACCGCCAGGAACGCCGGGACGACCGCCGCGAGTATCGTCACGACCGCCGTGAAGATCGCCGGGAATTCCGGCAGGAGCGACGGGGTGATCGCCGGGACTGGCGCCAGGGCGACTACGACAGCCGCCGCGACTACCGTCAGGACCGGCGCGGCGACCGGCGCGACTTCCGCGAGGAACGCCGTGAGGATCGGCGCGAATTCCGTCAGGATCGCCGCTGGGATCGCAGCAATCGCAACTGGTGGCGCGGCCGCGACGACTTCCGCGACTACCGCGGCGCCCGGAGCGGCTACTGGTACGCGCCGAGCTATGGCTATTACCGGGTCGAGCCGCGGTACTACGGCTACCGCTGGCAGCGGGGATCCTATCTGCCCCGGTCCTACCGGAGCTACTATGTGCGGGACCCTCATGTGTACGGACTGCGCCCGGCGCCCCATGGGTACCGCTATGTTCACGCAGGCAACGACATCGTGTTGATCGCCGTCGCCACAGGACTGATCGCCAGCGTGCTGAGCGGCGTATTCTAGACGACGAGGACGCCACAGGAATCGCCCCGCCCCATCTGGGCGGGGCGTTTTCATTTCCGCATTCGATCGAAGACGCGCCTTGTTCAGTCACGGTTCATCGAGCGAACGCGACCTTAGCGACAAGCCGCCGGACAGGGGCGTGCAGGAAGAAACGAGAATGAAACGCTCATTGATGGTCGCCGGCGCGATTGCGGCCTTCCTCGTCCCCTTGGCGACGCCGCTGGCCGTGCTCGCCCAGGACCCGCCAGACGAACGTAGCGAGGTGCGTCAGCGGGACCGCGCTCTCCGGGACCAGCGGCGTCCGGCCGAGCGTCCATCGAGTCCTCCCGCGGAGGCCCGCCCGTCAAACCAGGAACGACCGGCAAGGGCTCAGCGGCCGGATCGTCCGGACCGGCCCGAACGGCCGGGCCGACCTGAGACACCTGATCGGCCGACGCGGGATGCCGGTCAGGCGCGCCCCGACCGGCCGCAGGCCACGCCGGAGCGCCGGCAGGAGCGTCGTGACAATCGATCCGGCCGCCCGGGCAACCGCGAGGATCGACGCGACAACCGGCAGGAGCGGCGCGACGATCGGCAGGAGCGCCGCAACGATCGACCGAACCGCCCCGACCGTCCCGACAACCGCGACGATCGCCGCGAATATCGGCAGGAACGGCGGGAGGACCGGCAGGAACGCCGCCAGGACCGGCGCGATTATCGCGAGTTCCGCCAGCGCTTCAACGCCGACGTCTGGCGGCGCGACTGGAACCGGCGTCATGGTCACGACTGGTGGCGCAGCGACCGGCGCTTCCGCGGTTACAGCGGCGTCCGCATCGGCTTCTATTTCGCCCCCGGCCACGGCTACTACAGCGTGCCGCGCAGCCACTGGGGCCAGCGCTACCATGCCGGCCAGTATCTGCCGTCCATCTTCTGGCGGTACAGCCTCGACGACTGGCGGACCTATGGCCTCGGCTATCCGCCCGAAGGCGCCCGCTGGGTGCTGGTCGACAATCACATCTATCTGATCGACCGATACGACGGCTACATCATCGACGCCGTCTACGACGCCTGGCGCTGGTAAGCGCGCGGCGCCCGGATGAAGCGCCGGCCGGTCAGGCGATCGGCCGGCGTTTCCGTTTGACTGCGAGGTTGCAGCCGTCCCCGCGTCGCGTCAGAACCGGCGCATGACCGATACGGCGATCAGCGACACGACCACAGGGGAAGAGGTCCCCTCCTCCCGCGCGCCCCAGCTGGAGCTGTCGGAGGCCCTGATGGCCTCGCCGACCCGTTTCTTCAACCGCGAGATTTCGTGGCTGAAGTTTAACGGACGGGTGCTCGAGGAGGCGGCCAATCCGGCCCACCCGCTGCTGGAGCGGCTGCGCTTCCTGTCGATATCAGCCAACAATCTGGACGAATTCTTCATGACCCGCGTCGCCGGCCTCAAGGGTCAGGTGCGCGAGCGGGTCCGGGTGCTGTCGGCCGACGGACTGACCGCCGCCGAACAGCTGGAGAACGTCAGCGTCGCCGCCGGGCGGCTGATGGACGAGCAGCAGCGCCGCTGGCGCAGGCTGCGCAAAGAGCTGGCCGCCGCCGGCATCGAGGTGGTCGATCCTGACAAGATCAACAGAACCGAGCGCGAGCGGCTGGAGCCCGAGTTCCTGAACCAGCTGTTCGCCATCCTGACGCCGATGGCGATCGACCCGGCGCACCCCTTCCCCTTCCTGCCGAACCTCGGATTCTCGCTGGCGCTGAAGCTGCGGCGGCGCTCCGACAACCGGATGCTTTACGCCCTCGTGCCGGTGCCGACGCAGGTGAAGCGGTTCTGGCCGCTGGCCACCGACGGGCGATCCAAGCCGGGCCGCAAGCGCTATCTGGCGCTGGAAGGCCTGCTGATGCTCTTCATCGACCATCTGTTTCCCGGGTGCGATGTGCTGGAGCACGGCGTCTTCCGCCTGATCCGGGACTCGGACATCGAGATCGAGGAAGAGGCCGAAGACCTGGTCATGGAGTTCGAGGAAGCGCTGAAACAGCGTCGTCTCGGGTCGGTGGTCCGCATCAAGGTCGAGGCGTCGATGCCTGAAGACCTGCGGACCTTCATCACCAACGAGCTGGCCGCCGCGCCGCAGGACATCGTTCTGGTCGACGGCATGCTGGGTCTGGCCCAGGTCTCGGACATCATCCCGAGCGGGCACCCCGATCTGAAATTCCCCGGCTATGAGCCCCGCTATCCGGAGCGGGTGCGCGATCACGGCGGCGATATCTTCGCCGCGGTGCGCGAGAAGGACATGCTGATCCACCACCCGTTCGAGAGCTTCGACGTGGTGGTCCAGTTCCTGCGCCAGGCGGCCCGCGATCCCAACGTCATCGCCATCAAGCAGACGCTGTACCGGACCTCGCGGGACAGTCCGATCGTCGCCGCCCTGATCGAGGCGGCCGAGAACGGCAAGAACGTCACCGCCCTGGTCGAGCTGAAGGCCCGGTTCGACGAGGAGGCCAATCTGAAATGGGCCCGCGCCATGGAGCGGGCCGGGGTCCACGTCGTTTTCGGCTTCGTCGAGTACAAGACCCACTGCAAGCTGAGCGTCGTCGTGCGGCGCGAGGGCGAAGGGCTGAAGACCTACTGCCATGTCGGCACCGGCAACTACCATCCGGTGACGGCGCGGGTTTACACCGATCTGAGCCTGTTCACCTGCAATCCGGTGCTCGCGCGCGACGCCTCGCGGGTGTTCAACTACATCACCGGCTACGCCACCCCGGACGAACTGGAGGCGCTGGTCGTCTCGCCGCTGAACATGAAGTCGACGCTGATCGACCTGATCGGCGCCGAGATGGCCGCGGCGGCCAAGGGCAAGCCGGCCGCCATCTGGGCCAAGATGAACTCGTTGGTCGATCCGGAAGTCATCGACGCCCTGTATCGCGCCAGCCAGTGGGGCGTGCGGATCGAACTGGTCATCCGCGGCATCTGCTGCCTGCGACCCGGCGTCGTCGGCCTGTCTGAGAACATCCGGGTCAAATCCATCGTCGGCCGGTTCCTCGAGCACAGCCGCATCGTCGCCTTCGCCAACGGCCGCGACCTGCCGCACGACAAGGCCAAGCTGTTCATCTCCTCCGCCGACTGGATGTCGCGCAACCTCAATCGCCGCGTGGAGCTGATGACCCCTGTCCTGAATGCGACGGTCCATGACCAGGTGCTGGACCAGATCATGGTCGCCAACCTCAAGGACGACGCCCAGAGCTGGGTGCTTGACGCCGATGGCGACTACCGCCGGGTGACGCCGGCCGACCCCGAGCGGCCGTTCTCGGCGCACAAATACTTCATGACCAATCCCAGCCTGTCGGGCCGCGGTCGCAAGGTGAAGACCCTGCCGGGTCAGCTCAGCTACGAGCCTTCACGGAAGAAGCGCTGATGGCCGAGGCCCTGGCCGCGGCGTTCGGCGCGCCGCGCGAGTTCGCCGCCATCGACATCGGCTCCAACTCGGTTCGTCTGGTGCTGTACCGGCTGGAAGGCCGCGCCATCTGGACGGTGTTCAACGAGAAGGTGCTGGCCGGTCTCGGCCGCGATCTCGGCACAACAGGACGCCTGTCCGAGGAAGGCGCGGCCCTGGCGATGACGGCGCTGAAGCGGTTCGCGGCGGTGATCGACGGGGTCCGCCCGGCCCGAACCTTCGTCGCCGCCACGGCGGCGGTGCGAGAAGCGGCCGACGGACAGACCTTCTGCGAGCGGGTGGCGGCGGAGACCGGCCTGGTCATTCGCGTGCTGTCGGGCGAGGAAGAGGCGCGCTACGCCGCCCTCGGCGTGATCGCGGGGATGCCCACGGCGCGGGGCGTCGTCGGCGACCTCGGCGGAGCCAGCCTGGAGTTGATGCGGATCGGCGATGACGGCCTCGGGCGCGGCGTCACCCTGCCGCTGGGTCCGTTTTCGCTCTCCAACGAGGGCCCGTTCGACGCCGTCAAATTGCGGGAAACCATAGCCCGCCGACTCAAGGCCGCTGACGATTTCAGGACGGACACCCTCTATGCCGTCGGCGGGGCCTGGCGGACGCTGGCGCAGGTCCATATGGGCCACACCCGCTATCCGCTGCATATCGTGCACCAGTATGTGATGGAGGCCGGCGAGGCCCGCGACATCGCGCGGCTGGTCGCCCGGTCGTCTCGCGCCTCGCTGGAAAGCTGGAAGGGGCTGTCGAAAAAGCGGGCCGAAACCCTGCCCCAGGCGGCGCTGGTGCTGGAAGGGCTGATCGACCGCCTCGGACTCGAGCGGATCGTCCTGTCGGCCTGGGGCGTCCGGGAAGGCCTGCTGTATGAGGCCCTCGACGAGGAGGCCGTGGGCGCCGACCCCCTGCTGGCCGGCTGCACCGCCTTGGGCGCGCGGCAGGGCATTTCGCCGGGGCTGCCCGGCGCGCTGTTCGGCTGGATCCAGCCGATTATCGCCGCCCTGCCCGAGGCCTTCGGCCCCGAGCGCGACCTGACGCTGGCGGACGCCGTCTGCCGGCTGGCCGATCTGGGCGCGCGGCTGCATCCGGACCACCGGGTCGAACTGGCCTTCGACCAGGTGTTGCGCGCGCCGATCGCGGGTCAGACCCATGCCGAGCGGGCCTGGCTGGCGACGGCGGTCAACGCCCGCTATGGCGGCGCAACGGGAACGCCCGAGCCGGATACGGTCGAGCGGCTGTTGACGGAAGACCAGCGCACCGGCGCCCGCGCCCTCGGTCTCGCCATCCGGCTGGCCTGCGACCTGTCCGGGCGGGCGCCGCAGTTGCTGGTCAACGCCCATGTGGCGGTCGCCGATGGCGCGCTGGTGCTCAGCGCCTCCGACGGTTACGCCGACGTCTTGCTGGGCGAGCAGACCCGGCGACGCGGCAAGGCCCTTGCCGAGGCGATGGGGCTGAAGCTGGACATCCGCAACGGCGGCTGAACCTCAGTCGCCCATCCACCATGTCAGGCGGACGTCACGCGCTGTCTGTCCGCCGGCGGTGAGCGCGCCGGTCAGGACGACGCCGTCGCCGCCCAGATTGCGGCGCGCGGTGGCCAGGGCGCCCTGATCGAGGCGGCCGTCGAAGACGACCCGGCCGAGCTCCGGCGACCGGCCCTCGAAGCGGACCGTGCTGTCGGCCACTGACCAGGTCGTCGCGAGGATGCGGGAGACGCCGCCCGGCTCGCCGGTCCCACTCGCCGCTCCGGCCCGCGCGAACCGGATCGTCACGGGGCTGGAGGCGCCGTCCTGGGGTCCGGCCGCCCGGCGTTCGAAATCGGCGGGCTGGGCGAGGAAGACGTGATCGAGAGACCAGTCGCCGATCCGCACCGGCGCGACGGGCCGGTAGTAGCCCGACAAGTCGGCGGTCGCGGCGTAGCTGGAGGCGGTGGGAACCGGCGCGGGCGAGGACGCCCGGTCGCAGGCCGCGACGGCCAGCGCGGTCAGGATCGCGGCGCCGGCGAGAGACCTCAGCGGTTCAGCCCCCGGTCGAGGGCGCGGAAGCCGGCGATCGACAGCTCGGTGGCGCTGATGAAGACCGAGGGGGTGATGGTCGCGAAATCATCCGACGGGCGGTGATAGTCGGGGTGGAAGTCGACGCCGAAATACAGGAACGGCACCTGGGCGCGATGGAAGGCGGCGTGGTCGGACGAGTTGACCCAGTTGTTGTCGCCGGCGTCCTGCGGGCTGTCCTTGCCGAAGGCCAGGGCGACCGCGCCATTGGCCGGAATGGTCTCGAGCAGGGGACGGAAGGTCGGGTGCTGGTGGGTGCCGGTGACCCACAGCTTGCCGTCCGTCTCGGCGCGGGCGGTCATGTCGAAATTCAGGTTCAGGGCGATCGAGGCCAGCGGCACGGGCGGGGCCTCGACGAAATGCTTCGCTCCCAGCAGGCCGCGCTCCTCGCCGTCCAGCGCCACGATCAGCACGCTGTGCTCCGGGGCCTGGCGCTTCAGGTCGGCGGCCAGCGCCAGCATGGTGGCGACGCCCGAGGCGTTGTCGTCGGCGCCATTGTAGACCTGCCCGTCGGACACCCCGACGTGGTCATAGTGGGCGGTGACGACGATGTAGCGGTCGGTGACGCGCGTGCCCGGGATGACGCCGAGGACGTTGACGCCGTTGAAGGTCTTCGGACCCTCGCGCGTGCGGCCCTGCATCTCCCACGGCTGCTCCCGGCCCATGGCCGGGGCGGCGACGCCGAGCGCCTCCAGCCGGCCGACGATATAGGCCCGGGCCAGGGCGCCGCCGGGGGCGCCGGTGTCGCGGCCCTGCATCTCGTCGGCGGCGAGGATGCGGACGTCCTCCAGCAGCTGGGCGTGCATGGCGGAGGGCTGCGGCGCGAGCGGCGCCTCGGGCGTCGCGGCGGTCTGGCAGGCGCCGAGCAGCAGGACCGCGGCCAGCGGCGAAAGGGCGGCGAGGCGAAGATGGCGCATGGAGACTCCCTGAGATCGGTCGACGCTAGCAGGCCGGGGCGGCGGCGTCAGATTAACGTCCTGTCATGGGATCGGAAACGACCCCGGCCTCGCGGCGTTCGTCCCGGGTGGTAGAAGGCGGTTGAAGAGTATGGAGCGGATGCGATTCCCATGACCGACACCGCCGTCGATCAGCTGACCGAAGCCGCGGCCCGGGAGGAATTCACCCGGCTGACCGCCGCCCTGGCGCATCACGACGCCCTGTATCACCGCCATGACGCGCCGGAGATTTCGGACGCCGACTATGACGCGCTGAAGCGACGGGCGCTGGAGATCGAGAGCCGTTTTCCCGAACTGACCATGGCCGATTCGCCGTCGCAGGTGGTCGGGGCGGCGGTCTCGGCCCAGTTCAGCGAGGTGCGCCACGGCGTGCCGATGCTGTCGCTGGACAACGCCTTCGACCCCGGCGAGGTGGCGGATTTCGAGGCGCGCATCCGGCGCTTTCTGAAGTTGCCCGCCGACGAACACATCGCCTTCGTCGCCGAGCCCAAGATCGACGGCCTGTCGGCCAGCCTGCGCTATGAGGACGGGGTGCTGGTGCGCGGCGCGACCCGGGGGGATGGCCGGACGGGCGAGGACGTCACCGCCAATCTTCGCACGCTCGACGACATTCCCGAACGCCTGTCCGGCAAGGGCTGGCCGGCGGTGATCGAGGTGCGCGGCGAGGTCTACGCCCCCAATGAGGCCTTCGACGCCTTCAACGCCGCGGCAGAAGCGGCGGGAACGCGGACCTACGCCAATCCGCGCAATTTCGCCGCCGGGTCGCTGCGCCAGAAGGACGCGACGATCACGGCCAAGCGGCCGCTGCGCTTCTTCGCCTACGCCTGGGGCGAGGTCTCGGCGTCGTTCGCGAAGACGCAATGGGAGGCGCTGCAGGCGCTGCGGTCGTGGGGTTTCCCGGTCAATGACCGCTCGCAGCGGGTCGAGGACGCGGACGGGCTGATGGCGCTGTACGACGGGCTGCAGCGCGATCGGGCGACGCTGGGCTATGACATCGACGGGGTGGTCTACAAGGTCGACCGGCTGGACTGGCAGGACCGGCTGGGCTTCGTCGCCCGCACCCCGCGCTGGGCCATCGCCCACAAGTTCCCGGCGCAACAGGCCCAGACGGTGCTGGAGGGGATCGACATCCAGGTCGGGCGGACGGGGTCGCACACCCCGGTGGCGCGGCTGCACCCTGTGACGGTCGGCGGGGTGGTGGTTCGCAACGCCACCCTGCACAACGCCGACGAGATCGCCCGGCTGGACGTGCGCCTCGGCGACACCGTCACCCTGCAGCGCGCCGGCGATGTGATCCCGCAGATCCTCGGCGTGGTCGACCCCGACCGCCCCGGGCGCGGCGATGCGTGGGCGTTTCCGCACCAATGCATCTGCCCGCTGAAGACGGCGCTGGTGAAGGAGACCAACGCCTCGGGCGTGGAGTCCGTGGTGCGGCGCTGCACCGGCGAGCTGGCCTGCCCGTTCCAGCGGATCGAACACCTCAAGCATTTCTGCAGCCGGCGAGCCTTCGACATCGAGGGGCTGGGCGAGAAGCAGCTGGTGGCGTTCCACGAGCGGGGCTGGATCAACCAGCCGGCGGACATCTTCCGGCTGGCGCGGGACGCGGAGAAGCTGGACGCCCTGCGCGCCGAGGACGGCTATGGCGAGACCAGCGTGCGCAATCTGGTGGCGGGGATCGACGCCCGGCGCGTCATCGCCCTGGACCGCTTCATCTACGGCCTCGGGGTGCGCGACATCGGCGAGCAGACCTCGATCGTGCTGGCCCGGGCGTTCGGGAGCTGGTCGGCGTTCGAGGCCGCCTGTCTGGCGGCGGCGGAGGGCATTCCGAGCGAGGACTGGGTGCGGCTGAACGAGGCGCATGCGGTGTCGCCTCGCGTGGTCGCCGTTCTCGCCGGGGCGTCGCCGCCGGCCGCCGATCCGTGGCCCGAGGCGCCGATCGACCAGAAGATCGCCCTCGCCTTCCCCGGCCTCGCCGCCCCGGCGCGGCGCGGGCTGGCGACGCTGGCCGAGGACTGGGCCGGGCTGGTGAGGCTGGCCGAGGTGGCCCGTACCGAGGGACCGTCCGAGGGGCTCGGCCAGATCGCCGGGGTCGCGGGCGTGGGTCCGGTTGCGGCGCGGGCGCTGGCGCTGTTCTTCCGCGAGACCCACAATCGCGCCATGGTCGAGGCGTTGGTCGCCGAACTGGAGCGGATCGAGGACGCCGAGAAGCCGAAGTCCGACACCGCCGTGGCGGGCAAGACGGTGGTCTTCACCGGCGCCCTCGAACGCTTCACCCGCGACGAGGCCAAGGCCCGGGCCGAGAGCCTCGGGGCCAAGGTGTCGGGGTCGGTGTCGAAGAAGACCGACTATCTCGTCGCCGGCCCCGGCGCCGGGTCCAAGATGGTTGAGGCGCTCAAACACGGCGTCCAGGTCCTGACAGAGGACGAGTGGCTGACCCTGATCGGCGGCTAGCGGTTCAGCGCGGAGCGGGCCGCCTCGGCGTAGCGGTGGCCTGAGGCGGCGCCCTTGGGGAAGACCGCGTCGATGCGGGCGAGGTCTTCGGCGGTCAGGGTCAGGTCGACGGCGGCGGCGTTCTCCTCGAGGGTGCGGATGCGGCGCGTGCCCGGGATGGGCACGAGGTGCGACCCTTGCGCCAGCACCCAGGCGAGGGCCAGCTGGGCGGCGGTCACGCCCTTGTCGGCGGCGATGCCTTTGACCGCCTCGACGAGATCGAGGTTCTTCTGGAAATTCTCGCCCATGAAGCGCGGGTTGGCGCGGCGGAAATCGTCCTCGGCGAGGTCGTCGACCGATTTGATCTCGCCCGAGAGGAAGCCGCGGCCGAGCGGGCTGTAGGGCACGAAGCCGATTCCGAGTTCCTCGCAGACGGCGAGCAGTTCGTCCTCGGGGTCGCGGCTCCACAGCGAGTATTCGGTCTGCAGGGCGGTGATCGGGTGGGTGGCGTGGCCGCGGCGCAGGGTCTCGGGCGCGGCCTCCGACAGGCCGAGAAAGCGGACCTTGCCCTCGGTCACCAGTTCGCCCATCGCCCCGACCGTCTCCTCGATCGGCGTGTCGGGGTCGACGCGGTGGAGGTAGTAGAGGTCGACGTGGTCGACGTTGAGGCGCTTCAGGCTGCCCTCGATGGCGCGGCGGACGTTGGCGGGCGAGCCGTCGACGGTCAGGGCCGAGCGGTCGGCGTTGTAGCCGATGCCGAATTTCGTGGCGATGAAGGCCTCTTCACGCCGGCCCGCAAGGGCCTTGCCCACTTGGATCTCGTTGGTGTGCGGGCCGTACATCTCGGCGGTGTCGAACAGGGTGACGCCGAGGTCGAGGGCGCGGTGAATCACCGCCGTCGCCTGCCCCTCGTCGGACGGCTGGCCGTAGAAGGCCGCCATACCCATGCAGCCGAGACCGATGGCGGACACTTCGGGGCCGGCCTTGCCGAGACGACGGGTTTTCATGGGAGGGCTCCTTCGAGGGGGACGCCTGAGGTCGGGGCGAGGCCCCGGTTTCGCAAGGCCCGGCTGCGCAAGGTCAGAGCGGCGCGCAGGCCGCTTGCAGCCATGCCTTCGCCTCCCCGTCCAGCAGGGGCCCGACCTTGGCGAGCGTCTCGGCGTGATAGGCGTCGACATAGGCGCGCTCGTCCGGGGTCAGCAGGGCGACGTCGATCAGCTTGCGGTCCAGCGGGGCGAAGGTCAGCTGTTCGAAACCGTGCATCGGCCGCTCGCCGCCGGGAATGGCGGTCGGCTCCGTCACCACCTGCAGGGTCTCGATGCGGATGCCCCAGTGGCCCTCGCGGTAGTAGCCGGGCTCGTTGGACAGGATCATGCCGGTCAGTAGCGGCTGGCTGTTGGGGGCCTTGGCGATGCGTTGCGGCCCCTCGTGGACGCCGAGATAGGAGCCGACGCCGTGGCCGGTGCCGTGGTCATAGTCGAGGCCGGCCATCCACATGGGCAGGCGCGCCAGGGCGTCGAGCTGGTGGCCGGTCACGCCCTCCGGGAAGCGGACCACGGCCATGGCGATGTGGCCCTTGAGCACGAGGGTGAACATGCGGCGCTGGTCGGCCGTCGGTTCGCCGACCGCCATGGTGCGGGTCACGTCGGTGGTGCCGTCCAGATACTGGCCGCCGCCGTCGACCAGCAGCAGGGAGCCGTTCTCGATGCGGCGGATCTTGTCGCCGACCGGCTTGTAGTGCGGCAGGGCGCCGTTGGGGCCGGCCCCGGCGATGGTGTCGAACGACAGGTCCTGCAGGGCGCCGGTGGCCTCGCGGAAGGACTCCAGTTTTTCGGCGATCTCGCGCTCGGTCGGCAGGGTCTGCTGCGCCGTCGTATCGACCCAGTGGAGGAAGCGGCTCAGGGCCGCGCCGTCGCGAATGTGGGCCTGACGGCTGCCCTCGATCTCGACCGGATTCTTGCAGGCGCGCGGCAGGGTGCAGGGATCCATGCCGCGCACGACCGTGGCGCCGGCGGCCTCCAGCCGGTCGAAATACCAGGCTGAAGACTGGCCCGGATCGATCAGCACGCCCTGCCCCGACAGATCGTCGAGGGCGGCTGGCAGGGCCTCGGGCGCTTCAAGCGTCACGGCGTCGCCGAGCCATGCGGGGAGTTGGTTGGTCACCTTGCGCGGATCGAGGAAAAGGCTCGCCGTGCCGTCGGCGCGGACAATGGCCTGGGACAGCGGCAGGGGGGTGCGGATGACGTCGCCGCCGCGGATGTTGAACAGCCAGGCGATCGATGCCGGCGCGGTCAGGACCGCGGCCTCGGCGCCGGCGACAGCGATGGCCCGGCCGATGCGGGCGCGTTTGGCGGCGCTGGTCTCGCCGGCGTAACGGTCGTCATGCGGGACCACGGGAGCGGTCGGTTGGGGCGGACGTTCGTCGCCCCAGGCGAGGTCGACCGGATTGGCCTCGACCGGCTTGAGGACGGCGCCGGCCTTCCGGGCCGCGCGCTGCAGGGCGGCCAGGGCGTCGGGGCTGTGCAGGCGCGGGTCGTAGCCGATGGTCGAGCCCTTCGGCGCCGTCTCCAGCCAGGCGGCGAGGCCGTTGTTCTCGAGCGACAGGATGTCGAACAGCGCCGCATCGACCTGGGCCCGGACCTGGACGGTGTAGCGGCCGTCGGCGAAGACCGCGGCGCGGTCGGTCAGCACGGCGCCGGCCCCGGCCGAGCCGGTGAAGCCGGTCAGCCAGGCGAGGCGGTCGTTGGCCTCGGGCAGGTATTCATTCTGGTGCTCGTCCTCGTGCGGGACCAGCAGGCCGTCGAGGCCCTGCTCGGCCATCTTCGCGCGGACGCGGGGCAGGTGTTTGGACCCGAAGCACGGATGGGTGGTTTCGTCGAAAGACTGGCGCATGGGGGGTAGATAGAGGTTGCGGGGGCGATTGGGGAGGTCTGGCGTTCTCCCTCCCCGTTCGGGGAGGCAGAAGCGGGCATGCGTCTGCGCCGCTTCGGGAAAAGCGGTTGGGGAGGTCGGCGGAGCGCGGGCGTTCGGCCCGGAACCGATGTGGCCCCCTGCTTTCGCGTTACGGGAGCCTGATTGAGTTTTCGGCTGAACGTCCGCGCTCCGCCGCGACCGGTTCACGCAAGCCGACGGGGGCGGGTTTCGAGGCGGCCCGCGGGGCTTGTGGTTTGTCCCACCCCGACCTTTTCGCCGCATTCAACCCTGTCCATCTCAGCCCACGACGGGCGAAGGGCTTCCAGGCCCTCCGGACCCCGGGGTTTCGCACCCCCCGGGCAGTCCCGCTCGATCGCACCCCGCCGCACGTGGTTGGCCCTGGCGCCAGACGCCCTCCCCCCGCGACGGGACGAAGGGCATTGTAAGGGAGGCCGGCCCTAGGACAGACAAAACGGTTTGAGAAAAGGCTAGTGCGTTGAATCAACCAAGGAATATTTTGATAACCCGACTATAGATTCGCGGATTGTAAGCACAGCGTCATGAGCTTCCTTCTCCCCTCCGGGGGAGAAGGTGGGCCGCGAAGCGGCTCGGATGAGGGGGATGGTTGGGGCAGGTCGTCTGTCAGCCGGTCCAGAGCCGGCCTCCCCCTCATCCGGCCCTCCGGGCCACCTTCTCCCCCGGAGGGGAGAAGGGATTTGTGCCACCCCCTACCCCGCCGACATATTCCCCGGCGACTGTTTCTCCTTCAGCGTCACCAGCTCCTCGGCCATGGTCGGATGGACGGCGCAGGTGGCGTCCCACTGGGCCTTGGTCAGGCCGGCCTTCACGGCGATGGCGGCGAGCTGGATCATCTCCGGCGCCTCGGGTCCGACGATGTGGACGCCGACGACCTTCTGGCTCTCGGCGTCGACCACCAGCTTCATCAGCACCCGCTCGTCCGAGCCGGTGAAGGCGTATTTCATCGGCCGGAACCGCGTCAGATAGACGTCGACCTCGCCCGGGCAGGCGTGGCGCGCCTCGCTCTCGGACAGGCCGACGACCCCGACCGGCGGCTGGCTGAAGACGGCCGTGGCGACGGCCTCATAGTCGAAATGCTGCGGGTTATCGCGGTAGACGGTCTGGTGGAAGGCGACGGCCTCGCGGATCGCCACCGGCGTCAGGTTCATCCGGTCGGTGACGTCGCCGATGGCCCAGATATTGTCGGCCGTGGTCTTCGACAGCGTATCGACCTTGATCGCCCCCTTGTCGGTCAGCTCGACGCCGGCGGTCTCCAGCCCGAGGCCGACGACGTGCGGCACGCGGCCGGTGGCGAACATGACCACATCGGTCTCGAGGCTCATGCCGTTGTCGAGGTGGTTGACGACGCCCGTCGCCGTCTTCTCCAGCGAGGTGTGCTGCGAGCCGAGGATGACCTTGATGCCGCGCTTCTCGATCTCGCCGGCGAGATGGGCGCGGACGTCGTCGTCGAAGCCGCGCAGGATGTTGGGGCCGCGGTAGATCAGGGTGGTCTCGACGCCGAGGCCGGCGAAGATGCCGGCGAACTCGACGGCGATATAGCCGCCGCCGGCGATCAGGATGCGCTTCGGCAGTTGCGGCAGGTGGAAGGCCTCTTCCGAGGTGATGGCGTGTTCGACGCCCGGCAGGTTCTCGGGCTTCCACGGGCGGCCGCCGGTGGCGATGAGGATGTTTTCGGCGGTGATGACGAGGGGTCCGCCGCCCTCGCCCTTGCCGGCGATCTCCACGGTGTGGGCGTCGCGGAGCACGGCGCGGCCGTGGACCAGGTCGACGCCGGCCTTGCCGAGGTTGGCGGCGTAGATGCCGGACAGGCGGGCGATCTCGACGTCCTTGGCCTCGAGGAAGGTCGGCCAGTCGAATTTCGCGTTGTCGAACGACCAGCCATAGCCTTGGGCGATCTCAAGGGCGTGGCTGACCTCGGAGGCCATGACCATGAATTTCTTGGGCACGCAGCCGCGCACGACGCAGGTGCCGCCGACCCGATACTCCTCGGCGATGGCGACGCGCTTGCCGCCGAGGGCGGTCAGCCGGGCGGCGCGAACGCCGCCGGAGCCGGCGCCGATGACGAAGAGGTCGTAGTCGTAGTCGGGCATAGTCTGCTTTCGGAAACCGCGGAGGTTACGGAGTTAGGACGTCCACCCCGGAATCCAAGCCGATGATCGCCTCGTCGGCGAGATCGAGGAACAGGCCGTGTTCGACCACGCCGGTGATCAGCTTGAGGTCGTCGGCGAGGCGGACGGGGTCGTGGATGGCGCCGCAGCGGGCGTCGTAGATCAGATTGCCGCCGTCGGTGCGGACGAGGCCGCGCTCGGCCATGCGGACGCGGGCCGGCATGGCGATGTCGTGGTCGGTCAGGACGTCGGCGATGCGGTTGGCGGTGGTCTTGTGGCCGAAGGCGACGACCTCGATCGGCAGGGCGAAGGCGCCGAGGGTCTTCACCACC
The DNA here is from genome assembly GCF_046295595.1 of Brevundimonas sp. Classification (GTDB taxonomy): domain Bacteria; phylum Pseudomonadota; class Alphaproteobacteria; order Caulobacterales; family Caulobacteraceae; genus Brevundimonas. The sequence continues at coordinate 97,226 of NZ_JBKBMX010000004.1, forward strand.
TTGGCGGCGTCGGCGATGACGAGGCAGCGGGTCGAGGCCTCCCACACCAGCTTCTCGCGCAGCAGGGCCGCGCCGCCGCCCTTGATCAGGGCCAGGCCGGGCCCGACCTCGTCGGCGCCGTCGACGGTCAGGTCGATGCGGGGGGTGTCCTCGAGGGTGGACAGCGGCAGGCCCAGCTCGCGGGCCAGTTCGGCGGTGGCCTCGGAGGTCGGGACGCAGCGCAGGCCGGGCAGGTCGCGGGCGGCCAGGGCGCGGACGAACCAGGCGGCGGTCGAGCCGGTGCCGAGGCCGACGACCATGCCGGCCTCGACGCGCAGGGCGGCGGCTTCGCCGGCGAGTTTTTTCTGGGTGTCCGCGCTCATTTCGCCTTCGCCGCCTTCTTCGCCCGCATCGCGTCCATGAACCGCGTCGCCCAGCCGGGTTTGATCGTCTGTTCGCCCCGCCCCAGGGCCAGGTCGCCGGCCGCGACGTCCCTGGTGATCACCGAGCCCGAGCCGACCATGGCCCCGGCGCCGATGGTCACCGGGGCGACCAGGGCGCTGTTCGAGCCGATGAAGGCGCCCTCGCCCACCGTCGTCCGATGTTTGAAGAAGCCGTCGTAATTGCAGAAGATCGTCCCGGCGCCGATGTTGACCCGGGCGCCCACGTCGCCGTCGCCGAGATAGGTCAGGTGGTTGGCCTTGGCGCCCTTGCCCATGGTCACGTTCTTGGCCTCGACGAAGTTGCCGATCTTGGCCCCCTCGCCCAGCTCCGTACCGGGGCGCAGGCGGGCGTAGGGGCCGACCTCGGCGCCGGCGGCGACGGTCGCGCCCTCCACGTGGCTGAAGGCGCGGATGCGGGCGCCGGAGGCGATCTTCGCGCCGGGGCCGAAGACGACATAGGGCTCGATCAGGGTTCCGCCGCCGACCTCGGTGTCGAAGGCGAAATGGACGGTGTCGGGGGCCGGCATGGTGACCCCGGCGGCGAGGAAGGTCGCGCGACGGGCGGTCTGGAACAGGGCCTCGGCGACGGCCAGTTCGGCCTGGGAATTGACCCCCATGACGGCGTCCTCGGCGGCGATGACGGCGCGGGTCGGGGCGCCGTGTTTGCGCGCCAGTTCGACCACGTCGGTCAGATAGTATTCGCCCTTGGCGTTGTCGTTGCGGACCTCTCGCAGCAGGTCGAACAGCAGGCCGACGGGGGCGGCCATGACGCCGGAATTACAGGTGGTTATCGCCAGCACCTCGGGCGAGGCCTCCTTGGCCTCGGTGATGGCGGCGAGCTGGTCGCCGTCCATGACGAGGCGGCCGTAGGCGCCGGGGTCGGCGGCCTCGAAACCGATGACGGTGACGCCGTCCTGGGCGGCGAAGACCGGCTCGATGTCGGCGGCGGTCAGCAGGGGCACGTCGCCATAGGTGATGACTACCTGGCCGACGAAGTCGCCGAGCACGGCCTCGGCGGCGCGGACGGCGTGGCCGGTGCCGAGCGGCGGGTCCTGGACGGCGATGGCGTCCTCGCCGAGACGGCCGACCACATGGTCGCGGACCTCGGGCGAATGGGCCCCGACGACGACGACGATGCGTTCGCAGCCGAGCGCCTCGGCGGCGTCGATGGCGTGGTCCAGCATGGCCCGGCCGCCGACCGGATGCAGCACCTTGGGCAGGGGGGATTTCATCCGCGTGCCCTGGCCGGCGGCGAGGATGATGGCGGCCCTTCGTTGCGCAGACTGGGGGTGCTGTGTGTGGGTCATGAATCGGTCCGGACGGTCAGGCGTTGGGGCGGTCTAGCCCATCGGCGCGGCGGACGGGAGGCGCCGGATCGCGGCTCAGCCGGACCGGCGGGCGTCGAACGCCTGACGGGCCGTCTCGATGCGGTCGAGATGGGCCTCGGCCCAGGTCCAGACGCCGCAGAAGGCCGCGGACAGGCTGTGGCCCATGTCGGTGAGGCGGTATTCGACCTTCGGCGGGATGACCGGGTGGATGGTGCGGATGACCAGGCCGTCGCGCTCCATCTGGCGCAGGGTCTGGGTCAGCATCTTCTGGCTGATGCCGCCGGCCAGTTCACCGATGCGGGTGAAGCGAAGCTCGCCGTGCTCTTCCAGCACCTCGAGCACGATCATGGTCCATTTGTCGGCGACGCGGCCGATGACCTCGTTGACCAGGGCCTCGACGCGGGGGTCGAGGGGCGGCTCACCCGAAGAAATCTCATCCTGAAGGGCAGTGTCAGCCATAACTCTCTCCCGGGTAACTACAGCACGTTTCGGTGCCTACTTTCTGATCGTAAGTGTCAGGTATAGATCGTCGCCCATCGGAAATCCACCCGATGGAGGACAGACATGGACACCCGTAAAGACACGATCCTGATCACCGGCGGCGGCAGCGGCATCGGCCGGGCCTTCGCCGAGGCCCTGCATGCCCGCGGGGCGAAGGTGATCATCGCCGGACGGCGGCCCGAGGCGCTGGAGGCGGTGGCGGCGGCCAACCCCGGCATGGCCTTCGAGACGCTGGATGTGGCCGACGCGGCCGACATCCGGAGCTTCGCGGCGCGGATCGTCGCGGCGCATCCGGCGCTGAACGGGGTCATCAACAACGCCGGGATCATGGTGGTCGAGGACGGGATCGATCTGGCCATCGCCGAACAGACCGTGGCGATCAACCTGCTGGGGCCGATCCGGCTGACGGCGGCCCTGCTCCCGCATCTGAAAACCAAGGCGGCGGCGACGGTGGTCAATGTCACCTCGGGCCTGGCCTTTGTGCCGCTGGCGGCGACGCCGACCTATTCGGCGACCAAGGCGGCGCTGCGGTCATGGAGCCAGTCGCTGCGTCATCAGTTGGCGGAGACCCCGGTCGAGGTCATCGAATGGGCCCCGCCGGCGGTGGCGACGAACCTGATGCCGGGCCATGCGGACAACCCCGACTCCATGCCGTTGGCCGACTTCATCGCCGAGAGCCTGGGCCTGTTCGAGGCCGGCGCCGACGAGGTGCTGGTCGAACGGGTGAAATTCCTCAGCGGAGCCGAGGCGCGGGGCGAGTACGACAGCGTTTTCGCGGCGCTGAACGGGCCGCGCTGACAGGGACCGGACCCGAAACGCAGCCGGGTCGGTTGCGGTTCGGGTCCGGAGCCAACATGTGAGCGGGCCGCCCTCCCCGTCCCGGCCCCGCCATGATCCGTCGCTTCTTCGCCATTCCCCTCTGGCAGCGCACCGCCGCCGGCTTCGTGCTGGGCATCATCGCGGGCCTGATCCTGCGCGAACAGGCGGTCGTCTGGCTGCAGCCGATCGGGGACGTCTATCTGAACCTGATCCGCATGGTGGTGGCGCCGCTGGTGCTGTTCACCATCGCATCATCGATCGCCAGGCTGGGGGAAGGCGTCGGGGCGGTGCGGCTGGGTCTGCGGACGCTGGTCTGGTTCGCCATCACCTCCCTGCTGGCGGTGCTCGTCGGCTTCGCCTTCGGCCATCTCGTCAATCCGGGCCTGGGCCTCGAAAACCTGCCGCTGGGCGAGGTGCGCGCGCGCGAGATCCCGACGCCGCTGGACGTGCTGATCGGCATCGTCCCGACCAATCCCTTCGCCGCCCTCAGCGAAGGCAAGGTGCTGCAGATCATTTTCTTCTCGGCCCTGGTCGGCGGGGCGCTGGTGGCGCTGGGCGACCGGGCCCAGGGCGTGCGGCGGCTGGTCGACGAAGGCGCGGCCGTGGTCTTCCGCATCACCCGCTGGGTGATCCAATTGACCCCGTTCGGGGTGTTCGGCCTGATCGGCTCGGTGGTCGGCGGCTACGGCTGGGAGGCGCTGCTGCCGCTGGGCAAATTCATCTTCGCCATCTACGCCGCCTGCCTGTTCCACATTCTGGTGGTCTATTCCGGCCTGTTGAAGCTGCACGGGCTGAAGGCGACCAGCTTCTTCCGCGGCGCCTTCGCGGCGCAGCAGACGGCCTTCGCCACCTCGTCGTCGCTGGGCACCCTGCCGATCACCCTGCGCCAGACGGTCGAGCGGCTGGGCGTGCCCCAGGCCTATGCGGCCTTCGCCGTGCCGCTGGGGGCGAACGTCAAGATGGACGGGTGCGGGGCCATCTACCCCGCCATCGCGGCGATCTTCATCGCCCAGTATTTCAGCATCGACCTGACCCTGACCCAGTATGTCCTCATCGGGCTGACGGCGGTGCTGGGCTCGCTGGGCACGGCGGGCGTGCCCGGGACCTCGATCGTCATGCTGACCCTGACCCTGTCGACCGCCGGCCTGCCGCTGGAAGGCATCGGCTACATCGTCGCCATCGACCGGATCATCGACATGATGCGCACCGCCACCAACGTCACCGGCCAGATGCTGGTCCCGGTGCTGGTGGCGAGGGAGGAAGGCGTCCTCGACCAGGACGTCTACGACGGTCACGTCGCCTGGCTGCCCGGCGACCCGGACGCGGAGACCCCGGACGCGGTGCGGGCGGCGGGCATCTGACGTCTTGCCAGTCCGGGGCGAGCGGGCTATGTCCGCGCCTCCCCGTCACGGGGGCCGATTTGATGGATGCGTAGCTCAGCGGGAGAGCACCTCGTTCACACCGAGGGGGTCACAGGTTCAATCCCTGTCGCATCCACCATTTCCTTCAGGGCTCTGGCGAACCGTCCGGGGTCAGCTCCCCTGATATACCCGGAAACGCCTTCGAGGTCCTGGCCGCCGCTGCAGGAATAGCGAGGCCGGCAGGTCGCCGTCGGGCCTGGACGCGCGCGACCGCTCAGCGCCAGCCGCGGAAATCAGCTCCTGAGCTTCCGCACCATTGCGGAGGTCTAGCGGTAGCTTGGCGAAAGGCGTGTGCGCCCTTCACAAACGAGGCGATCAGGGGCGCCTGCTTCGCGCTGCCGACCGGCATCCCTTCCCCACAGGACGACGGGCATTCGCCTGGCGCTCTCGGCTCGCTGCTGCCCGGACCCCGGGGGAGATGTGACCTGCGGTGTCGCAGTCAGTTATATTGCGTTCTGGCTATATAGCTGATAGTGCATATTTGTGCACACGGTCCTCCAAGCGCTCGCTGAACCCCATCGCCTGGCCATCGTGGCCCTGCTGCAGAACGGCGAACGCCCGGCGGGCGATCTGGTGGACGCCCTGCCGATCAGTCAGCCGGCGGTGTCCAAACACCTCGGGGTCCTGCGGGCGGCCGGTCTTGTCACGGTACGCAAGGATGCCCAGCGCCGCCTCTACAGCCTGAACCCCAAACCGCTGGCGGAGCTGGACGCCTGGCTTGAGCCCTATCGCCGGGTCTGGACGGACCGGCTGGACGCCCTCGAACGCCATCTGGACAAGGAGTTTCCGCAATGACCGGGACGATGGACCGGATCACCGACGCCGGCGCCTGGCGCCGTATCGACGGCGGCTGGGAGCTGCGCTTCGAACGCCGCCTGCGCCACTCGCCCGAGCGTGTGTGGAACGCCCTGACCACGCCCGAAGGCCTCGCCTGCTGGCTGGCCGAGGCGGTGATCGAGCCCGTGGCTGGCGGCCGCATGGACCTGAACTTCCGCCAACCCGCCACCGACGACTTCCCCGACACCCCCGAGTGCAGGAGTCAGTCCAACGAGGTGCTGGTCCACCGCCCCTTCACCCGCTTCGAGCACACCTTCGGCCATCCGGAATCGATCGTCAGCTGGCGCCTGGAGCCCGATGGTGACGGCACTCACCTCACCCTGATCCATCGCGTGCCCCAGGCCTGGGAGTGCGATCTGTCGCGCACCCTGTCGGGATGGCACCATCATATGGAGGGGCTCGACGACGCGGCGCGCGGCACGCGCCATCCCTGGAGTTGGCCGCGCTGGACGGCGCTGCGCGTCGCCTATGCGGAACAGATGGAGACAAGCGCATGACCGATTGGCTGGATCAGATGGTCGGGGAATGGACGTATGAGGGGCGCTCGGTCCCGGAAGACGCCGACCAGGTTCGAATGGGCGTCGAACGCATCACCCGGCAGGACGCATGGATCACCATCGACGGCGACGGTTACCGGTTCCAGCTCGCGATGGATCCCGCCACCGGACGGGTGACGGGCGACTTCGTCCACTGGGAACACCCACTGTTGTGGACCTACGACGGCGCGGTCGAGGCGGACGGCCGCCTGCATCTGCGCAGCCGTGGGCCCGACATGCAGGGCGAGGGATCCGAGGCGGAGTACGACGACGTTTTCGAGATTCTTTCACCGAACGAGCGGCGCTCCGTCGGACGGATCAGGGCGGCCGACGGGACATGGCAGGACTTCAGCCGCACCACCTACCGCCGCAAAGGCGCCTAGCCCATGATCCGGATCAAACTGACCAGCATCGCGGTGGACGATCAGGACAAGGCCGAACGGTTCTATGTCGAGAAGTTGGGATTTCAGGTCAAACAGAACATCCCGATGGGCCCGTGCGCTATCTGACCGTGGTGTCACCCGCCGATCCCGACGGAGTGGAGCTCTCGATCGAGCCCGGCGGTCAGAATCCGGACTTCGCCCGGTTTCAGGCCTGGATGGTCGAACAGGGCATCCCCTGGACGGCCTTCGCCGTCGACGACATCGATGCCGATCACGCCCGGCTGACGGCGCTCGGCGTCGCCTTCCGGGGCCCGCCGCACGACATGGGTCCGGTTCGCGCCGCCACGCTCGACGACACCTGCGGAAACCTGATCATGCTCTATTCCGAACGGGACACTGCAGATCGACCGGTCCCGGCGCCGGCATGACAAGGATTTCAGACCCTGAAGCCTATGTGGCGGCCGCGCCCGAGCCATTGCGCGCCTTGCTGACCCGGCTCCGCGTCCAGCTGTCGCAGGCCCTGCCGGACGCCGAGGAAGTCATGATGTACGGCATGCCCGGCTTTCGGATCGATGGAGCGCTCGTCGCCGGCTATGCGGCGTTCAGCAAGCAGTGCGGCCTGTATATCGACCCCGGCGCGATCGCCGACAATGCCGAAGCGATTTCTGCCTTGAATCTCAAGGCGACCAAGACCGGCGTCACCTTCTCGGCCGCCAGGCCCATTACGGACGCGCTGGTCAAAACGCTGGCCGTTGCATCGCGCCACAAGAAGGGCGTCCAGGGTCTGGACTGACAAGCTGTGAGGCAGACGTGAGGGCCGCTTGCCGGGCGTCGCATCCACCATTCCGGGTCGCGATCCGCGGGCCCCCTTCTTTCCCCCCTTACCGCCGCACCGCACGGCAGCCAGGGCCAGCACGCCGTCAGGGCCGGCCCAGCTCGCGGGCGACGGCGACGAGGACGGCGCGCTTGGACGCGGGCAGACGACCGGCGAGGCGGGCGATCTGCAGCACGGCCCGGCTCTCGGGTTCCTCGTGCGCATCGGCGTCGAAGGCGTCGCCGATCAGGGTCTTCAGCGGCGTGTCGAGGGCCTGGGCGATCTGCACCAGCCGGCCGAACGGCACCGCCATCTCGCCGCTTTCATAGCGCTGGATCAGCTGATGGCCGCCGCCGACGATCGCGGCCAGCTCGGCGAGGGTCAGGCCTTTGGCGGAGCGGGACAGGGCGAGGCGCTGGCCGAGCAGACGGTTGTTGCGGGCCTCGGCCGCGCCGTCGGATTTTCGCCTGGTGGTCATGGTCGGCCGCGTCCCTTCCCCGGCCCTAGCTCACCGGCAACGCAGTTTTGTGTCGCTTCGCCGAAGCTTTGCCGACGGGGCGGTGAGGCTAGCGGGTCAGGCCGAGGGGGCCGAGGAGCCAGGTCAGGGCGATGCCGATGCCGAGGAAGACGCCGAACGGCAGGCGATCCGAGCCGGAAACGGCGCGCCCGGTCAGGCGACGGGCGGCGACGAGGCTGAGACCGGCGGCCGACGCCCAGAGCAGGACGCTGGGCAGGCCGATCCATCCGACCCAGGCCCCGCCGGCGGCGAGCAGGAAGGGATCGCCACCCCCGAGACCCTCGCGCGCCCGCACGAGCCGGTAGAGCCACGCCAGCGACCACAGGCCGGCGAAGCCGACCGCCGCGCCGACGAGCGAATCGATCAGCGTCGTCTGTCCGAGCAGGCCCGCCGCCGCCACGCCCGTCGCCAGAAGCGGCAGGGTCAGGACGTCGGGCAGCCAGAAATGCTCGCCGTCGACGACGGCGAGGAGCAGCAGTTGCCAGCCCAGCAGGGCGGTCAGCGCCGCGGCCGGGACGGTCGGCTGGGTCAGGGCGGCGACGACGCCGATCGCTGCGCAGGCCGCCTCCATCAGCGGATAGCGGACCGGGATGACGGCCCCGCACAGGGCGCAGCGGCCCCGCGACAGCAGGTAGCTGGCCAGGGGAATCAGCCGCCACGGCGCGATCGGCCGCCCGCACCCGCCGCAACGGGAGCGGCCCGCCACGATCCGTTCGCCGGCCGGCAGGCGCAGGCTGACAAGACCGAGAAAGCTGCCGGCCAGCAGTCCGGCGCCGGCGAGCAGGACGGCCAGTATGACAGTCGCGGAATCGATGGTCATTGCCTGTCTGAAGCGGTCCCCGCCAACGCTGGCCAGGACGCGATCTAGGCCACGACGGCCCGGTCCGCCAGCGGGTCGAACCAAGGTTTTGTGACGATCCCGCCGTACGGAGACCGGTTTTCACCGAACGGCCAAAACAAGTTCACACAGGCGCGCCGCAACCGTCACAGTTCGGCGCCGCCCCTGTCACATCCGGCGTCTAGCCAGAGCCCGGGCAGGGGGCGATGCATCGTCGCGGCCGGACGTGTGTCCGGTCTCCTGCCGAACGATCCTTTTGGACCTGACACGGTGGAAACGATGACCGGCTTTCGACTGACAACCCTGCTCGCGGCTTCCGCCAGCGCCCTGACTCTCGCGGCCTGCGGCTCCGCCGAGGTGGCTTCGCCCGGCGAAGGCGTCTTCCCCCCCGGCGGCGGCGGCAACGGCGGCGGCGGCGTGGTGACCCCGCCCCCGGGCACCCCGGCGACGGATTGCCCGACCCAGTTCTCGAACGTCGGTCTGACCGCTAACGGAACCCTGCGGGTCTGCCAGCTGCCGCAGCAGATCACCGGCAATCTGACGGTGCCGCTGCGCGCCGGCACCATCTATTCCATCAACGGCCGCACCGCCGTCGGCACCGACCAGGGCGTCGATCCGACCAACCCGATCGCCGGCAGCGTGCAAGGCGTGCTGACCATCGAAGCGGGCGTGCGCATCATGGCCGAGGCCGGCGCCACCTATCTGCTGGTCAACCGCGGCTCGCAGCTGTTCGCCGAGGGCACCGCGACCAATCCGATCGTCTTCACCAGCCGTCCGAACATCGAAGGCGCCACCACCCTCGACTCCGAGGGTCAGTGGGGCGGCGTCGTTCTCGCCGGCCGCGCGCCGCAGTCGAGCTGCAACCAGGTGGGCGGCGTTCTGACGACCCCGGTTACCTGCGGCAAGACCATCGAGGGCACGGCTGCGAACTACGGCGGCAATGTGCCGTCCGACAATTCCGGGCGTCTGCGATATATCCAGATCAAATACTCGGGCTTCGTTGTCGGCAACAACAACGAACTGCAGGGTCTGACCCTCGGCGGCGTCGGCAACGGCACCACCATCGACCACATCCAGGTCTACAACAGCTCGGACGACGGCATCGAAATCTTCGGCGGCACGGTCAACCTGCGCCACATCGTCATCAACGGCGCCGACGACGATGGCCTGGACACCGATGAAGGCTGGCGCGGCGGGGCCCAGTTCGGCATCGTCACCCAGCGCCCGGCCAACACCGGCAGCCGCTCCGCCGGCTTCGAGTTCTCGTCCTTCCCCGGCAGTGAGGCGCTGGCGACCCGCTACGTCTCGCGTCCGTTCGTCTCGAACTGGACCCTGGTCGGCCGCAACGCCACGATCAACGCCCACACCGTCGCCCACTTCGACACGGGCAACGACGCCACCGTGATCAACTCGGTGTTCACCAACGTGGCGGGTTCGGCCGCGGCCTGCTTCGACGTCGCCGACGCCGACACCTTCACCAGCATGACCACCCTCGCGCCGGGTCAGACCGGACCGAACTTCCGCTCGGTCTATATGTCCTGCGGCACCTCGTACCGTCCGGGCGGCTCGGCGGCCAACTCGGCCGCGGTCTTCACCGCCGGAACGAACAACACCGCGGCGGGCGGCTCGACCCTCACGGCGCCGGCCGGCACGACCCTGACGAACCAGGTCCTGACCTTCATCAACGGCGCCAACGAAAACGCCGCGACCAACGTCGTGACGCCCGCGCCGGCGGTCTATTCCTTCTTCACCCCCGTGACCTACATCGGCGCGGTGCAGAACGCCTCGGACACCTGGTGGCAGGGCTGGACCTGCGGCCTGACGGCCGACCGGGCCTGCTGATGACGGATGCGCGGCGGCGGCCCGAACGGGTCGCCGCCGGCTTTCGCGTATTCCGTTAAACCCCTTCAAGGCGCAGATCATGAAGACAGTTACCCTGACCCTGACAGGGGTCCTGCTCGGCACCAGCGCGCTGATCGCGCCCAGCCTGGCATTCGCCCAGACTCCCGCGGCGCAGACGGCGCCGGCGTCCCCCACCCAGCAGACCCCCGCCCAGCAGGCCGAGCCCGAACAGGCCGCCGAACTGGGTGAAGTCGTCGTGCTGGGCCGCTTCATTCCCGAGCCGAACCGCGAAAGCGCCGAGGTCGCCGCCTTCCTGACGTCGGAAGACCTGGAACGCACCGGCGACAGCAGCGCCGCCTCGGCCCTGGCCCGCGTCACCGGCTTGACGGTCGTCGAGGGTCGCTTCGTCTACGTCCGCGGTCTGGGCGAGCGCTATTCCTCGGCCCTGCTCAACGGATCGCCCCTGCCCAGCCCGGAGCCGCTGCAACGCGTCGTGCCGCTGGACCTGTTCCCGTCGAACATTCTGGAAAGCGTCACCGTCCAGAAGAGCTATTCGGTCAACTTCCCCGGCGAGTTCGGCGGCGGCGTGATCGACCTGCGGACCATTGATGCGCCCACCGAGCCGTTCTTCAGCATGTCCGCCTCGATCGGCGGCGATACGGAATCGACCGGCGAAGAGGGCCTGGTCTACTACGGCTCGCGCACCGATTTCACCGGCTTCGACGACGGCACCCGCGACATGCCGGGCGAGCTGCGGGCCGCCATCGGCACCGGCAAGGCGATCAACGGCTCGAATTTCGACGACGATGTGCTGCAACGCATCGGTCATTCGCTGGTCAACGCGCCGCTGCGTCTGCTGCAGCGTGAACAGAACCCGGTCGACTTCGGCTTCGACCTGGCCGGCGGTCTGTCCAGCGAGAGCAGCCTCGGCACCCTCGGGGTGATCGCCGTCGCCGGCTACAGCAACGACTGGACCTACCGCAGCGGCCGCCGCGAGGAAGGCACTTTCTCGGGCGACGTCCTGGTGCCCTATGTCACCCGGGATTTCGAGTCGAACCAGAACGACATTCAGCTGAACCTGCTGGGCGGCCTGTCGCTGATCAACGAGAACAACGAGCTGAAGTGGACGAATTTCTACGTCCGCAGCGTCACCAAGGAAGCGCGCAGCGAGGCCGGGTTCGACGGTTTCGCCGGCGCGGTGCTGCGCTCCGACTTCACCGAATGGTTCGAGCGCCAGCTGTTCTCGACCCAGCTGGCCGGCGAGCACGACCTGATGGACCAGCGGGTCAACATCTCCTGGCGCGCGGCCTATGCCATGACGACGCGGGACTCGCCTTATGAGACCCGCTTCAACTATGACGCCGACGCCAACGGCGAATTCCTGCACCGGACGGGCGGCAACCGCATCTCGTTCAGCGAGCTGGACGACGACGTCCTGTCGGGCGGCGTCGACTTCAGCTACAAGCTGCCGCTGTCCGACTACCGCGATGCGGTCTTCTCGGCCGGGGTCGCCTACAGCGACAACACCCGCGACGCCGAACGGCGCGACTTCCAGTTTGTCCCGACCGCCTCCCTGACCGAAGACCAGCGTCGCTCGCGGGTCGATTATCTCTATTCGGACTTCAACATTGGTCCGAACGGCATCGTGTTGCAGGAAATCACCGGCGGCCCCGGCTCGGGCGCGGCGGCCTACGAGGCCAACCTCGAAGTCCTGGCGGGCTATGTCCAGGTCGACGCCGAGTTCCTGCCACTGGTCCGCACCACCTTCGGCGTCCGCTATGAGGATGGCGAGCAGTCGGTCACCAGCGCCGACCTGTTCGGCGGCGCGCCGCCCTTCCCGACCACGGTGCTGACGGAGCAGTATTGGCTGCCCTCGTTCACCGCGACCTGGAACTTCGCCGAGGACCAGCAACTGCGCCTCAGCGCCTCGCAGACCATCGGCCGGCCCCAGTTCCGCGAACTGGCGCCCCAGTCCTATACGGACCCGGAAACCGATCGCGAATTCACCGGCAACCCGTTCCTGGTCGACACCGAACTGTTGAACCTGGACGCGCGGTACGAGTGGTATTTCGCCCGTCAGCAGTATGTGACCGCCGGCGTCTTCTACAAGGATCTGGAGAACCCGGTGGAGTCGGTGATCTCCGCCTCCGGCACGGGCTCGCGTCAGCAGTCCTTCATCAATGCCCCCCAGGCCACGATCTACGGGGCCGAGTTCGAGGCGAAGAAGTACTTCGAGTTCCCGGACAGCGGTTCGTCGTTCGTCGCTGACAAGCGCTGGCTGCTCCAGGCCAACTACACCTGGTCGGACTCCGAGGTTCAGGTGGACGCCGATGACCGGGTGAGCTCGCCGGCCGGCGCCGACCAGGACGCCAGCTTCTTCATCGCCGACGGCAGCCGCCTGCAGGGCCATTCCGAGCACGTCGCCAACCTGCAGATGGGTTGGGAGGACGACACGGCCCGGTCGCAGGCGACGATCATCGTCAACTATGTCAGCGAGCGGATCACCGCCCGCGGCGCCGGCAACGCCGCCAGCCGCGAGCCCGACTATCTGCAGGATCCCGGCGTCTTCCTCGACTTCGTCTATCGCAAGGATTTCGAGTACGCCGGCCGCGACCTCGGCTTCGCCCTGGAACTGCGCAACCTGCTCGGCACCGAGTACGACGAGTACCAGGAACTGGGCAACAAGATCCGGGTCAACAACTACAAGCTCGGCTCGGGAGCCACGGTCAGCCTGACCGCCCGCTTCTGATACCGCCTGCCTGTGCGGGGAGGTCGCCTGGTCGCGGCCTCCCCGTTTCAGTTTTGCGACAGTTACTCCGTACCCGTCGTAACCGTCACGGCAAGTTCTCCGGTCCGTCATGGCTCCGTGAAGCCCGGGCACGGACGACTGGTCTACGAAATCCGCGGGCCGTCGGGGCCCGCCGGGGCCTGTGATCTTGATCGCCGTCATTCGCAACTGGAGCACGGGGGTCCGCGAGCGCCTCTCCGCCCGCCCGGACCGGGTGCGCACGGCCCTCGAGGCGGCGCTGGCGCTGGCGCTGATCGTGCAGCTGGGCCGGCTGGTCTGGATCGCGGTCGAGCCGGTCGAGCCTCCCGTCGCCGCCGCGACGAGACCCCAGGCCGGACCCGTCGACTATTCCGTCTTTCAGCGTTTCGACGCCTTTTTCCGCACCGGGGCGCAGAGCAGCCTGGCCGGAGAGAACGCCGCCGGCAGCGACCAGCTGCGGCTGTTCGGCGTGCGCTCGAACGGCGCTGGTGGCGGCTCGGCGATCATCGGCCTGGCCGACGGCCGGCAGGTCTCGGTCGCCGTCGGCGAGACCATCGAGCCCGGCCTGGTCCTGCAATCCGTCGGCCTCGATCATGTCGTCGTGGCGCGGGGCGGCTCGCTGAGCCGGCTGATCTTCGGCGAGCTGCCGGCCGGGGCGGCGACCCCGCCTCCCCCGCCGCCGGTCCCCCAGACCGTGACGCCCAACCCAACCCCGGCCGCCGCCGCCCCAACCGTCGATCCCGCGAAACTGATGACCCCGAACGCGCTGCGGCCGCGGATGCAGGGCGTGCGGTTGAACGGCTTCACCATCGCCGATGGGGCCGACGCGGGGCTGCTGAGCGCCGCGGGCCTGCAGGCCGGCGACGTCATCCTCGCCGTCAATGGCGTCGCGCTGGACAGCCCCGCCCGCATCGCCGGCCTTCGCGGCGAGCTGGCCAACGCGACCAGCGCCGAGATCCGCTTCGAGCGGGACGGCGCGTCGCAGACCACCACCATAAGGACAGGCCGTTGAAACCGACCCGCCACCGCGCCCTCGCCGGCGTTCTCGCCGCCGTCCTGCTGGCCCAGGGGCCGCTCGCGGCCACGCCGGTTCTGGCCCAGGCCGGCCAGACCCTGAACGTCCAGGGCGCCGACATCCGCGCCTTCATCCAGGATGTGGCCCGTTCGACCGGCCGCACCTTCATCGTAGATCCGGCGGTGACCGGGACGGTGACCGTCACCAGCGACCGGCCGCTGTCGCGCGCCCAGCTGTTCGAGGTCTTCCTCTCGACCCTGCGCGCCAACGGCCTGGTGGTGACGCCGACCGGCTCGGGCGCCTATCGCATCAGCCCGGCCCAGGGCGCGGCCCAGGGCCCGGCGACGGTCGGCTCGGAGCGGTTCGCCACCGAGGTGTTCCAGCTGCGCAACATCGACGCCGCCTCGGCCGCCGAAACCATCCGGCCGCTGGTCGGGCCGCAGGGACAGGTTCTGCCGAATGCGGGCGCGAACAGCGTGGTGGTCGCCGACTTCGCCGACAATCTGGCGCGCATCCGCGCCCTGATCGGCCGCATCGACGTCGACCGCACCGGCTTCGAGGTGGTGACGCTGCAGAACTCGTCGGCACGCGAGATCGCGGCCGTGCTGCAATCGGTGCTGACGCCGCCGGGGGGACAGCCGGGCCAGGGCATGGTCACGGTGACGCCGGTCGAGAGTTCGAATTCCATCGTCCTGCGCGGCGATCCGGCCGCCATGGCCCGCATCCGCCCGCTGGTCGAGGATCTGGACCGCCGCGCCGAGTCCGCCGACGACGTCAAGGTGGTGTTCCTGCAGCACGCCAACGCCGAGGCCCTGCTGCCGGTGCTGCAGCAGATCGTCGGCCAGCCGGTGACGGCGGCGAACGCCAACGCCACCCCGGTCGGACTCGGCGGTGTCGGCGGCGGCGTGGAGGCGGACGCCGCGCCCGCCCTGCCCGCTTCGGTCGCCGCGCCCGTCCCCGGCCAGCGCGCCACCATCGCGCGCTTCCCCGGCGCCAACGCCTTGGTCATCTCGGCCTCGGGCGACACCCAGCGGATGCTGTCCGAGGTGATCCGCCAGCTCGACCAGCGCCGCCAGCAGGTGCTGATCGAGGCCATCGTCGTCGAGCTGTCGGACACCGCGGTCAAGGAACTGGGCGTGCAGTGGCTGCTGGCCGGGGAGGACGGCGTGCCGATCGGCATGACCAACTATTCCGACAGCGCCACGCCGCTGCTGCCGATCGCCGGCGGCCTGGCGTCGGGCCAGCTGGACGAGGACGACCCGCTGCGCGAACAGCTGCGGAATTTGGCGGTGAACTCCCTGCTGGGGGCCAACGGTTTCGTCGGCGGCGGCGGCGGCAGCCTCGGCGACGGCCTGTTCGGCTTCATCATCAATGCGGCCAAGACCGACGACGGCTCGAACCTTCTGCAGACCCCCTCGCTGATGACGCTGGACAATGAGGAGGCGACCATCCTCGTCGGCCAGGAGGTGCCGATCACGACCGGCGAGACCCTGCTGGACGGCAACTCAAACCCGTTCCGTACGACCGAGCGGCAGGACATCGGGGTCAAGCTGATCGTGCGGCCGCAGATCAACGCCGGCGGTTCGATCACCCTGTTCCTGCGTCAGGAGGTGTCGAGCATCAACGGCGTGCTGACGAGCTCAGCCAGCGATCTGGTGCTGAACAAGCGCGAGCTGGAGACGACCCTGGTGGTCGACGACGGCGACATCGCCGTGGCCGGCGGCCTGCTGGACCAGAACGACCGGCTGTCGGTCGACAAGGTGCCGGGACTGGGCGACATCCCCGGCATCGGCGCCATGTTCCGCTCGACCAGCCGCCAGCGCGGGCGGACCAATCTGATGGTATTCATCCGCCCGACCATCATCCGCAGCCCGGCCGACGCCCAGACCCTGGCCGCCGACCGCTGGGGCTATATGCGCCAGCAGCAGCTGAACAACGACCCGACGGTCGAGCCGGGCCTCGACGAGATGCTGCGCGAATACATGCGCACCCAGGCTCCGGTCGCGCCGGCCTATACGGTGACGGCGCCGGTCGGCGAGGTGACCTATGCGCCGCTGCCGCCCGCCCAGTCGACGCCGCAGGAGTGACGGCGGCATGATCACCCTCGTCAATCCGACCCTGCCCTACGGCTTCGCCAAGCGGCACGGCGTGATCCTGCTGGACGCGGGAGAGATCGCCCTGGTCGGCCTGCGCGAGGGAGCCGATCCGGCGGCCCTGGTCGAGACGCGCCGGGCGCTGGGCCGGCCGCTGCGCATCGAACGGCTTAGCCAGGCCGATTTCGACCGGCGGCTGTCGCAGGTCTATGCCGGCGACCATCTGAACGCCGCCGACGGCGAGGATCTGGACATGCCGTCGGGGCTGGACAGCCTGATCGACGACATCCCCGCCGCCGCCGACCTGCTGGACACCGCCGACGACGCCCCGGTCATCCGGCTGATCAACGGGATCATCGCCGAGGCGGTGCGGGCCGGCGCCTCGGACATCCATCTGGAGCCGTTCGAGACGGCCCTGACGGTGCGGATGCGGGTCGATGGCGTGCTGCGCGAGGCGCTGTCGCTGAGCCCGCGGATCACGCCGCTGCTGGTGTCGCGGATCAAGGTCATGGCGCGGCTGGACATCGCCGAGAAGCGCGTGCCGCAGGACGGGCGCATCCCGCTGACGCTGGGTGGGAAGACGCTGGACGTACGCGTCTCGACCCTGCCGTCGCGGGCTGGCGAGCGGGTGGTGCTGCGCATCCTCGACAAGGACCAGGCGGACCTGAAGCTGGACCAGCTGGGCATGACCGGCGAGACGCTGGACGCCTTCCGCGCCGCCCTGCGCGAGCCCAACGGCATCATCCTCGTCACCGGGCCGACGGGGTCGGGCAAGACCACCTCGCTGTACGCCGGACTGTCGCTGCTCAACGATGCGACGCGCAACATCCTGACGGTCGAGGACCCGGTCGAATACGCCATCGACGGCGTGGGGCAGACCCAGGTCAACACGAAGGTCGGCATGACCTTCGCCGCCGGACTGCGGGCCATCCTGCGCCAGGACCCGGACGTGGTCATGGTCGGCGAAATCCGCGACGTCGAGACGGCCCAGATCGCGGTCCAGGCCTCGCTGACCGGCCATCTGGTGCTGTCGACGGTGCACACGAATGACGCGGCCGGGGCCATCACCCGGCTGCGGGATATGGGCATCGAGCCCTTCCTGCTGGCCTCGACCCTGCGGCTGATCGTGGCCCAGCGGCTGGTGCGGCGGCTGTGCCCGGCCTGCCGCCAGTCCGAGCCGGCGGACAAGGCGACGGCGCGCCTGATCGGCTGCAAGACCGGCCAGCCGGTGTGGCGGGCGCACGGCTGCGCCCACTGCCACCAGACCGGCTACGTCGGCCGCGTCGGCCTGTATGAAGCCATCGCCGTCGACGACCGGCTGCGCCGCCTGATCGCGGCCGAGGCCGACGAGGACGCGATCAACGCCCTGGCCTTCGAACACACGGACACCCTCGCCAAGCGGGCCCGCGCCTTCGTGCTGGGCGGACTGACCTCGGTCGAGGAGGCGGTGCGCGTCACGCGTCAGGACGTCGGGGCGCTGCGGGACGAGGCCGCGCCGGCGACCGAGGCGGCGGCCTGATGGCGGCGTTCGACTATGTGGCGGTGGACGCCGGCGGGCGCACGGTGACCGGGGCGCTGACCGCCGCCGACGAAGGCGCGGCGCGGGGCCTGCTGGAGCGGCGCAAGCTGATGCCACTGGAGATCACCGCCGGGCGCGGCGCGATGCAGAAGGTCGACCGCGTCAAACAGGCGAAGGGCGGCAAGCTGAACGCCAAGACCCTGGCCCTGACGACGCGTCAGCTTTCGACCCTGGTGTCGGTCGCGCCGATCGAGGAGGCGCTGCGGACCATCGCCCTGCAGGCCGACCGGCCGGCCGTGCGGCGGGTGCTGGAGGGCGTCCATGGCGGCGTCATGGAAGGCCGGCGGCTGTCGGACGCCATGGCGCTGCAGGGGCAGGCGTTTCCGCCGCTGTACCGGGCCATGGTTTCGGCCGGCGAGACCTCCGGGGCGCTGGAGCCCATTCTGGAGCGGCTGGCCGACGGGCTGGAGCGGGACCAGACGGTGCGCGGCAAGGTGATCACGGCCCTGGTCTATCCGGCCGTGCTGGCGGTGGTAGCGCTGGGCGTCATCGGGGCGCTGATGACCTTCGTCGTGCCCAAGGTGGTCGACCAGTTCGACAGCATGAACCAGACCCTGCCGCTGCTGACGCGGCTGGTGATTGGCGTGTCCGACCTGATGCGTGACTGGGGCTGGCTGGCGGCCCTGCTCCTGCTGCTGGCGGGGCTGGCAGGCGCGGTGGCGTTGCGCAATCCGGCGTTCCGGCTGCAGGCCGATACGGCCCTGCTGCGGCTGCCGCTGATCGGCCGGCTGACCCGCGACCTGCACGGGGCCAAGATGGCGCGGACCCTGTCGACCATGATCGCCGCGGGACTGCCGGTGCTGGAGGGGCTGACCATCACCGGCCGCACCGTCTCCAACCGCCGCCTGCGTCTGGCGACCGAGGCCATGGCCGACGCGGTGCGCGAGGGCGGCGGCCTGTCGGCCGCCATGCGCCGGGCCGACGTCTTCCCGCCGATCCTCGTCTATATGACCGCCTCGGGCGAGAGCAGCGGCCGGCTGGAGCCGATGCTGGAGCGCGCCGCCGACTATCTGGAACGCGAGTTCTCGACCTTCACGGCGGTGATGCTGAGCCTGCTCGAGCCGGCCATCATCGTCGTCATGGGCGGCGTCGTGGCGATGATCGTGCTGGCGATCCTTCTTCCCATTCTGCAGATCAACACCCTGGCCATGGGGTGAGGAACGTGAACATGATGTCTGGTCCTAACGTTCGCCGCGCGGCGGCTCACTTCTTGAGGACGATGGGGCGCGTCTGCGCTCAAGCAGCGGCGCGCCGCGCGCGACGCGTTAGCGTCCCCAACAGGGCCGGCTTTACGCTGGTCGAGCTGATGGTGGTGATCGTCATCATCGGTCTGCTGGCGACGGTGGTGGCGATCAACGTCCTGCCGAGCCAGGACCGGGCCATGGTCGGCAAGGCGCAGGCCGACATCTCGGTGCTGGAGCAGGCGATCGAGACCTATCGTCTGGACAATCTGACCTTCCCCGACGACCTGCAGGCGCTGGTCGCCGCGCCGGCCGGCCTGGCCCGACCCGAGCGCTACCGCGAAGGCGGCTATGTCCGTCGCCTGCCGGAGGATCCTTGGGGCAATCCCTATCAGTACCGCCGGCCCAGCGCGCACGGCGGCCAGTTCGACGTCTTCTCCCTCGGAGCCGACGGTCGCGAAGGGGGCGAGGGCAATGACGCCGACCTCGGAAACTGGCAGGCCTGATCGCCGGCTCGGGCGGGCAGGGTTTACGCTCGTCGAACTGCTGATGACCGTGGCCATCATCGGACTCGCCGCCGGCGCCGTGGTGCTGGCCGTGCCCGATCCCCGGCCGTCGGTGGCGCAGGACGCCGAGCGCTTCGCCGCGCGCCTGTCGCGGGCGCGAGAGGAGGCCGTGCTGACCAACCGGCCGGTGGCGGTCGAGGCGACGACGGCGGGCTATGGCTTTTCGGTTTTTGACGGAGCGGAATGGTCACCGCTGTCGGACGGGCCGTTCGGACGGGAGCCGTGGAGCAAGGGCGTGTCGGTGTCGCCGACGGAGCCGGTCCGGGTGGTGATCGATCCGACCGGCGTGGCCGAGCCGGCGAGCCTGACGCTGAGCCGCGACGGGCGCGCCGCCCGCATCGAGATCGACGGTGCCGGCGAGGTGACGATCAATGGTTGATCGAACCGCGAGAGGCGGCTTCACCCTGATCGAACTGCTGGTCGCCATGGCGGTGTTCAGCCTCGCGGCCATGGCCTTGCTGAATCTGTCGGGCGAGAACACCCGCTCGGCGGCGCGGGTCGAGACTCGGACGCTGGGCGGGCTGGTGGCCGAGAACCTGGCGGTCGAGGCGATGATCGCGTCCGGGCTTGGCGAGGGGCAGACTTCGGGCGTGGTTGCGCTGGCGGGACGTCAATGGACCTGGACCCGGTCCGTGGAGGGCGTCGAGGCCGGCATGCTGCGCATCGACATCGCCGTCGCGACGGACGAGGGCCAGGCGGCGGACCGCGTGCTGTTCCGGGCGCGGGAATCTTGAAAGTGGCCCCGAACGCTCGCGGAAGATCGGGATTCACCCTCGTCGAGGTGCTGATCTCGCTGCTGATCTTCGCCCTGATCGCGGCGGCGGGGGCGGCGGTGCTGAGCCTGTCGATCGACAACCGCTTCGCCATCAAAGAGGCGACCGACCGCACCGGCGACCTGCAGCGGATGCGCAGCCTGCTGAAGGCCGATCTCGGTCAGGCCAGCGGCCGGCGTTCGCGCGGCCCGACGGGGCGGCCGATGCCCCAGCCGATGAGCGGCCCGACGGCGCCCGGCGACCCGGTGCTGGTGCTGACGCGGGCGGGCTGGACCAATCCCGGCGAACAGCCGCGGCCGTCGCTGCAGCGGGTCGAATACCGGCTGGTCGAGGACCGGCTGGAGCGGCGCGTCGCCAGCCATCTGGACGGGGCGCGGCCGGGGCCGCCGCAGGTGCTCTACCGCGGGGTGAGGGACGTGACCGTGGCCTTCGTCCGGGACGGACAGGAGACGCCGGCCTATCTGGTCACGGCCGAACGGCCGCTGCCGGACGCGGTGCGCATGCGGATGACGCTGGACGGCTATGGGCCGGTCGAGCAGCTATTCCTCGTAGGCGGCGGCTAATGCGGGGCGGCGTGAACAAGCGCGAGGGCATGGCCCTGCTGACCGTGCTGCTGCTGGTGGCGGTGATGTCGGTGGTCGCCGTCGCCGTGCTGGACGACGTGCGCTTCTCGGTGCGCCGCGCGACCAATGCCGAGACCCAGGCCCAGGCCCAGTGGTACGCCTCGGGCGCCGAGGCCCTGGCCCGGCGGCAGGTCGCGGCGCTGCTGACGTCGGGCCCGGCGCGGACGCCGCTGGAGCCCGAATGGAACGGACGGCGGCTTAGCTTCCCGATCGAGACGGGCGCGATCAGCGCCGTGGTCACCGACGGCCAGGCCTGTTTCAACCTGAACAGCATGGTCGAGGGCTTCGGCGAGGATTTGCTGGCGCGGCCGCTTGGGACGGCGCAGTTCCTAGCCCTGGGCCGGGCCGTCGGCGCGCCGGACAGCCGCATGCGCGCCGTCGCCGACGCCCTGACCGACTGGCTGGACGCGGACGGAACCGCGCGGCCGCTGGGGGCCGAGGACGGGGCCTATGCCGGGCTGGCGACGCCGTACCGCACCGGCGGCGTCATGCTGGCCGAGGTCAGCGAGCTGCGCGCGATCAAGGGCGTCGACGCCGACCTGTACCGCCGGCTGCGGCCGTTCGTCTGCGCCCTGCCGACCAGCCAGCTGTCGCCGCTGAACGTCAACACCCTGACCCCGGAACAGGCGCCGCTGTTGATGATGCTGAGCGACAACGCCCTCGGTCCCGACAGCGCCCGGGCGGTGATCGCCCGCCGGCCGCAGACGGGATGGACCGACGCCGCCGCCTTCTGGGCCGAGCCGACCATGGCCGGCGTGACGGTTCCCGAGGAAGTTCGCGACCAGGTCACCGTCCTGACCCGCTACTTCAATCTCCGCGTCGAGGTCGACTATGGCGGCGGCCGCGCCGTTCGCACCGCCCTCCTTCACGCACAGCCCGGCGGCGCCGTCCGCACCGTCATCCAGCGCTGGACACCCGAAGAATGAAACCGATCCGCCTGATCCTGATCCCCACCCTGCCCGGCCAGGCCGCGCCCTATATGATCGTCGCCGCCGACGGCGGCGTGCTGCAGCGCGGCGTGCTGGAGCTGGACCCGCCCGAGCGGCCCGAAGCGATGCGCACCGTGGCGGTCTGCCCGGGCGCCGACGTCAGCATCCGCTGGCTGGAGCTGCCGGCCGGCGGGGCGGCCCAGCTGCGCGCGGCGGCGGCCTGGCGGCTGCGCGAGGACTTGGCCGTCACCCCGGACCGGGTGGCGACCGTGGTCGGACCGCCGCCGGGGCTGGACCAGCCGCGGCTGGTGGCGGTGGTCAGCCACGGCCTGCTGCAGGCCTGGTCGGACTATCTGGAGGCGCTGGGCGTGCGCGCCGACGCCCTCGTGCCGGACATGCTGACCCTGCCAGAGCCGGAGGAGGCCGACGTCCTGCTGGCGGTGACCTTCGGCGAGGCGGTGGCGCTGCGCGGACGTCAGTTCGCCGCCACGGTCCAGCCGGATCTCGTCGAGCTGGTCGCCGCCGACCGGCGCGTGGTCGCGGTGCAGGACCCCGCGGCGGTCGAGCGGGCGCTGGCCACGGCGGCGCGGTTCCCGGCCATCAATCTGTTCGACAACGGCGCGCGCGAGCGGACGGTGCTGCGCGGCCGCTGGCGCAGGGCCATGGGCCTCGCCGCGGCGCTGGTCGTCTCGCCGCTGGTATTGATCGCCGCCGCGGCGGTGCGCGACGACGGCGTGGTCCGCCGGCTGGACGCCGGGACCGTCGCCGCGATCGCCGTCGCCGACCCCGAGCTGGCGCAGCAGCCGGACCCGGTCGCCGCCCTGCGCGCGAGAGCCGCCGTCGCACCGCCGCCGGGCGGAGTCACCGGCGCCGCTGCCGCCCTGTTCACCGCCGTGGAAGGCGTCGAGGGCGCCGAGCTCGACATGCTGTCGGCCGGCGCGGATGAAGGGGTCAGGGCGACGCTCAGCCACCCGACCTGGTCGGACATGAAGGCGATCGACCAGCGGATGGGCGAGGCCGGCATGACCGTGACCGAGACCGCCACCCTCGAGGACAACGGCCGGGTGGTCAGCGACATCAGCATCGGAGCCCGCCCATGAACCGGATCATCGCCCAGCTGCAACAGGCGTGGGACGGCCGTACGCGGCGCGAGCAGCAGATGCTGATCGGCATGGCCCTGCTGGCGACGGCGGTGGTGTTGTGGCTGGGTGTGATCCGGCCGCTCAACGCCTGGCGCGACGAGGCCGGGCGCGACCGGGCCCGGGCGGAAGCGGATCAGGTGGAGGTGCAGAACGCCCTGGGCCGGTTGGCGCCGGCGACCGGCGGCAAGGCGCGCGGGGCCGATGTTCAGGGTCTGGAGCCGGTGCTGCAGCAGACGGCGACGGCGGCGGGACTGGAGCTCACCACCGGCATGGACGCGTCCGGCCGGCTGGGCTTCCGCATCGCCCGGGCGACAAGCGCCGAGGTGTTCGGCTGGCTGGCCGCGCTGGAGACGACCCATGGCCTCCAGCCCGCCAGCCTCGGGGTGATCGAGAACGCCGACGCTTCGCTGCAGGTGGAGGGGGCGTTCTGAGCCGCCCCCTCCCCTTTTCGTCGTCGGCGCGTGGTCAGAAGGCGGCGCGCACGGTGAGCTGATACAGGACGCCCGAGCGCTCGCTTTCCAGCTCGTATTCGTCCAGGTCGCCGTTGGCGCGGTTGTCGAGGATCTCCTCGATCGAGTCGCCGTCGTACTTCATGAAGGTCTCGCGCTTCTCCTTGTCGAGCAGGTTCTGCGCCGACAGGCGGACCACGACGCGCTCGCCGAAACGCTTCTCGACGAAGGCCTCGAGGTCCTGGTCGTACTCGACCTTGACCAGCTCATCGAGGCCCGACTCGTAGCCCTCGTCGCGGCCGTACAGGCTGGCCCCGAAGCTGGCGCCCCAGGTCGGCAGGTTGTGGATGAAGCCGACGTTCCAGACGTTCTGCGGCTGGTTGCGGAACTGGCGTTCGACGCCGGTCCACGGGTCGGTCACCTCGCTGTCCAGCCAGGTGTAGTTGAAGAAGACGCCGGTCTCGGGCAGGCCGACCATGGTGAGCGGCGTCGACAGATCGACCTCCACGCCCCATGTCGTGCCGTCGCCGATGTTGCGCGGCTCGACCAGGTTGTAGGCGTCGTCGCCCGGATCGACCGGGCCGCCGTCCTCGTCGACTTCCGTGCCGGTGTCGGTCAGCTCGATCAGGTTCTCGATCTCGCGATAGAAGACGTTGACGCCGAAGATGCCGCGGGCGCCGAGGCGGCGCTCGTAGCCGACGTCGAAGCCGGTGGCGAATTCGCTTTCCAGCAGCGGATTGCCCTGCAGGGCGTCCTCGTCGGCCGGCTCCTCGCTGGCGAGGTAGGGGGCGAGGAAGCTGTAGTCGGGACGGCGCTGGGTGCGGGCCCAGGAGGCGCGGAACTGGTCGCGCTGGTTCGGCGACCAGGTCAGGTGCACCGACGGGAAGAACTCTTCCGCCTCGGACGAGACGACGCCGAGGTCGCTGGTGACGTCGCGCTCCATCGACTCATAGCGCACGCCGGCGTCGACGGTCAGGGCGTCGCTCGGCTGCCAGGTCAGGCGGGCGAAGGGCTCGAAGCGGGTTTCCTCGATGGTGTAGAGGGCGCCGGGCTCGGGATCGGGGTCGCCGACCGCGCCGTTGTCGATATCGAACTCGACAACCGCGGCGTCGCGTTCTTTCGTCAGGTAGTCGGCGCCGAGCTTGAGGCGCAGGGAGTCGGGGCCGAAGGTGTATGCGGCGCCGAACTCATACTCGTCGTCGGTGATCTCGGTTTCGACGTATTCGTCGAGTTCGAGCGGGTCGCCCGGATCGGCGACGTCGAGGCGGGCCGTGGTCTCGTCGCGGAAGCCCGACCAGCCGGCCTTGAGGTCCAGCTCGCCGGGGCCGACCTCGAACTCGCCGTCGACGCCGAGGGCGTAGCTCTGCTGACTGATGCGCTCGGCCTGGACTTCGGTGCCGTCCAGTTCGTCGAACACGCCCGAGCCGTTGTCGACATAGGTCAGCGAAGTCTCGTCCTCGTCGCGATCGGTGTCGACCGCCAGGCCGTTGAAGCGCAGGCGGCCGCGGTCGAAGCGCACGGTCAGCTCGGCGTTGGCGGACAGGTCCTCGCCGTCGCGGGTGTCGTCCTGCAGTTCGATATTGTCGAGCACGCCGCCATCGGCGGGCAGGTCGTCATAACGCTCCGAACGCTTTTCCTTCGGGTTGCGCCGGCCCTGGTAGTTGAGAGCGGCCCACAGGGAGGTGTTCTCGGTGTTGCCGGCCCAGGAGATGGAGCCGGCCCCGCGGGCCTCCCCGTCAGCATTGACGAGCACGCCGGCGCGGAGGGCGCCGCCCTCGAGCTGCGCCCCTTCCTTGAGCACGACATTGATCGCGCCGGCGACGCCGTCGGACGGCTGGTCGGCGCGCGGGCTGCGGATGATCTCGATACGCTCGACCAGTTCGGCCGGGATGCGATCGACCATGAAGGCGCCGTCGTCCTCGCCACCCGGCGCGCGCCGGCCGTTGATCAGGATGTTGGTGTAGCCGGGCGGCAGGCCGCGCATCGACACGCCGTCAAACTCGAGCACGTCCGAGGTGAAGGTGACGCCGGGCACGCGCTTCAGCATCTCGCCCACCGACACCGGCTCGAAGCGCTGGAAATATTCGAGGTCGTAGGAGAGGATCGGGTTCTCGTCCGTGGTCCGGTTGCGGAACACGATCTCGCCGTTGACGAGGACGTCCTCGACGGCGGTCACGTCCTGGGGACCAGCGTCCTGGGCCAGGGCGCCGCCGGCCAGAAGAAGCGGCGCGAAGGCGGCGCCGAGAAGAAGGGCGTATTTCATGTCAGGCATTCCTGTGGCCCGGCGCCCCCGCGGTCGCCGGTTCTCCCGGCCCAGCTAGGCTGTACCGGCGACGCCTCCGCGACGATTTCGCGAACCGGAGTTGGCGTTTTCCGGACGACGGCGTGACGCTTGCTCCCGGTACGGAGCGAGATTCACGCAATCGCCACCGCACCGTCACCGGGCCTTGCTTGACCTCGGCGCGGCCCCGTGGTCTCCGCACGGCGATCGCCAACCTTCACAGGCCGCCCAAATGACCTTCCGGACCCTGACCCTGATCGCCGCTTCGACGGCCATTCTGTGCGGCTGCGCCACCGGCGAGGTCGACTACCAGGGCGAAGGCGAGGGTTTCATCGGCGCCGGGTCCCCGGTTTCCGCGCGGCTGGAAACCCCGTCGGTCGGCACCGCCGGCCAGGACGCCGCCGACGACCCCGCCATCTGGAGTTCGGCGACGCCGGTGCGGATCGGCGGCGTATCGACGCCCGGCTTTGTCGCCGGCACCGACAAGAAGGCGGGACTCTACATCTACGGGCTGGACGGGGCGGTGCTGCAGTTCCTGCCTGAGGGTCTGCTGAACAATGTCGACATCGCCGAGGGCCTGACGGTCAACGGCCGGTCACAGGTGGTGTTGGGCGCCAGCGACCGCACCCCGGGCAAGACCGGCGTGGCGCTGTATCTGTTCGATCCGACCAGCGACGCCGGCGTCCGTCACTGGGGCGCGATCACCACCGATGTGGTCGAGCCCTACGGCTTCTGCTTCGCCCGACGCGGTTCGGAGCTGCACGCCATTCTGGTCGGCCACGAGGGCGAATTCCGCCAGTTCATCCTCACCGTCGATGCCGCCGGCCGGCCGGTGACGCGCGAGGCGCGCCGCTTCGACATCGGCACGATCTCGGAAGGCTGCACCGCCGACGAGGCGACCAACGCCCTCTACATCGCCGAGGAGAACGTCGGCGTCTGGCGCTACGACCTCGACCCCGCCGCCGGCGCCGCCCGCTCGCAGGTACAGCCGATCGAGGATGGGGTCCTCGTCGCCGACGCCGAGGGCCTGACCATCATCGAGGACGGCGCCGCCCGCTATCTGATCGCCTCCAGCCAGGGTGATTCGGGCTTCCCGGTCTGGCGCGTCGACGGGGCCCGGCCAGCCTACGTCGGCCGTTTCATCGTCGTCGAGGGCGCGGTCGACCGGGTGACCGGCACCGACGGTCTGGACGCCCGCGGCGGCCGTGTCGGCGACGCCTTCCCCGAGGGTCTGGTGGTCGTTCAGGACGACATCAACGACTCCGGGACGCAGAATTTCAAATACATCGACTGGCGGGATATCCGATCGGCACTCGGGCTGTAGCCACGTTCCATCGGCCGCCGACGAGCCCGCCGGAAATGATTCCAAAGGTTGCAGACGCCCGCTCCCGCACTCGAACCGCGAATAGCGTTGACAAACCGGCAATTCCGCCGCGTAATCTAACGTGGATAGGCGGCCGATCGTCGCCGTGCTGACAAGTGGAAGGATTGCCTTGATGCGCCTCACCATTGCCGCCATCGCCCTGGCCGCCGCCGCCTCTATCGCCGCGGGAGCAAACGCCCAGCAGACGCCGCCGCCTGCTCCGCCGCCGGCCCCGCTACCCCCGCCGGTGTTTGTGCCGGGCCCCCCGATGTTCGTGATGCCGATGAAGGTGCGCGCCAGCGGGATGGATCAGTTCCACAACGAGTTTGCGGAACGGCAACGCGCAGCGGCGAAAGATGAACGGGAGCGTCCGGAGCGGCGTGCGCGCGCCGAGCGGCTGGCCGCCCTGGCGAACACCGGCCACTGCTCACAGGCCGTCAGGATCGCCCGCCGGGAGGGCGATCTCGACATGGCGACCCGTCTGGTCGAGGCCTGCAGCAGCGGATCGAACTAGTCTGGATCGATGCTCCGGCGGATACGCGACCCTTTTCTTCGCGGACACGCCAACGTCACGGAAAAGCGGGAGAACGATGCCAATGCGCATCATCATCACAGCCGTCGTAGCAGCCTTCGTCTGCTCCGTCGCCACGGAAGCAAGCAGTCAGCAGGCGCCGCCACCACCCACAGCGTCGCCATCGCCCGGTAGTTTACGCAACGCCCCACCTATTACACCGAGACGGATCCGGTCGGCGTCGACCCGCGCCATGGACCAGCTCCACGCGGAGCAGCGCGCCATACAGCGCGCAGAGGCCGAGGAAGCTCGTGCGCTTCCGGAACGACGCGAGCGAGCCGCACGGCTAGCGGCCCTCGCAAATAGCGGTCGTTGTCATGAAGCCGTGGGCATAGCCCGGAGCGAGGGCGATCTGGACATGGCGACTCGCCTCATCGAGGCCTGCAACCGTCCGCGCTAGGGACTGAGGCGGACGGGCGCCAAGGTCGATACAATAACGGGCGCCAAAAGGGCCGGCCGCCGCGCTTTGGCCTTGATCCGCGCACATACGAGCGCCCCGCCGCCCGCCTGGGCTGGCGCGCGCCGTCCTGGCGCCTTACGGACCACTCCATGCCCTTCCCCGCCAGTCATCCCGCGCTCGACCGCGCGCTCTCCGCCCGTGGCTATGCCGAGCCGACCCCGGTTCAGTCGGCCGTTCTTGAAGCGACCCTCAACGAGGACGGCAGCGGCCGCGACCTGCTTGTCAGCGCCCAGACGGGCTCGGGCAAGACCGTCGCCTTCGGCCTGGCGCTCGCCCCGACCCTGCTGGGCGAGGCCGAGAAATTCGCCGAGTTCGGCGCCCCGGTTGCGCTGGTCATCGCGCCGACGCGCGAACTGGCGCTGCAGGTCTCGAACGAGCTCCAGTGGCTGTACGCCCAGACCGGGGCGCGGATCGTCTCCTGCGTCGGCGGCATGGATCCCAAGGTCGAGCGTCAGGCGCTGAACCGCGGCTGCCACATCGTCGTCGGCACGCCCGGCCGCCTGCGTGACCACGTCGAGCGCGGCTCGCTGGATCTGTCGACGCTGCAGGCCGTGGTGCTGGATGAGGCCGACGAAATGCTGGACATGGGCTTCCAGGAAGACCTGACCTTCATCCTCGACGCCGCCCCGGCCGAGCGCCGGACCCTGCTGTTCTCGGCGACGCTGGCGCGCGACATCGTGCAGTTGGCCAAGACCTATCAGAAGAACGCCCTGCGCATCGACACGGTGGCGGGCAACGTCTCGCACGCCGACATCGAGTACAAGGCGATCCGCGTCGCGCCGAACGAGATCGAACTCGCGGTCGTCAACGTGCTTCGCTATTTCGAAGCCCCGGGCGCGCTGGTGTTCGCCAACACCCGTGAACGAGTCAAGCATCTGACGGCCTCGCTGCGCGAGCGCGGCTTCTCGGTCGTCGGCCTGTCGGGCGAACTGACCCAGAGTCAGCGGTCGGAGGCGCTGCAGGCGTTGCGTGACGGCCATGCGCGGGTCTGCGTCGCCACCGACGTCGCCGCCCGCGGACTGGACCTGCCCGATCTGGGCCTGGTCATCCACGCCGAGACCCCGGTCAACAAGGCCGGGCTGCTGCACCGTTCGGGCCGCACCGGCCGGGCCGGCAAGAAGGGCGTGTCGGTCCTGCTGGTCAGCTATACGCGTCGCCGCAAGGTCGAGCTGATGCTGCAGTCGGCCTCGATCAACGCCGAATGGTCGGGCCCGCCCTCGGCCGAGATGATCGTCGCCAACGACCGCAAACGGATGCTGGCTGATCCGGTGCTGACCGCGCCGGTCGAGGACGAGGACACCCTCGCCCTCGGTCGGCAGCTGCTCGAAAACACCACGCCCGAACAGGTCGCCGCGGCCCTGATCCGCCTGTACCAGCAGAAGCTGCCGGCGCCGGAAGACGTGTTCGACGACGAGCGGATGAAACGCCAGCAGGCGACCGGCAAGAACGACAAGGGCCAGCCGGACGTGCCCTATACGGACTTCGCCCGCGGCGGCGACATGGTCTGGTACCGGATCAACATCGGCCGCGACAAGAACGCCGATCCGAAATGGCTGATGCCGACCATCTGCCGCCTGGGCCATGTGACCAAGCGCGACATCGGCTCGATCAAGATCTTCGAGCGCGAAACCAAGTTCGAGATCACCCTGGAGATGCAGGCGAAGTTCGAGGCCGCCATCGCCCAGGGACTGGAAGAAGGCGTCAAGATCGATCCGGCCATCAAGCCGGGTCCGTCGGAGAAGCCGGTCAGCCGCTGGGACAAGAAGCCCGGCGCCGGCGGCGACCGCCCGGAGAAGAAGCCGTGGAAGGCGCGCGAGGAAGGCGGCGACAAGCCGGCCTGGAAGCCGCGCGAGGACCGTCCGCAGGGCGACAAGAAGCCTTGGGTCAAACGCGACGACGCCGCCCCCGCCGAGGGCAAGAAACCCTGGGTCAAGCGCGAGGACGGCGACAAGCCGGCCTGGAAGGCCCGCGAGGACAGGCCGCACGGTGAGAAGAAGCCGTGGGCGAAGCGCGACGACGCCGTTCCGGCGGCCGAGGGCAAGAAGCCGTGGGTCAAGCGCACGGCCGGCGATCCGACGCCCGAAGGCAAGAAGCCCTGGGTCAAGAAGCCGGCGGCCGAGGGCAAGACGCCGTGGGCGCCGCGCTCCGACGCCGAGGCCGCGCCGGCCCCGGCGGGCGACAAGCCGTGGAAGGGCAAGCCCAAGGGCGGCGACCGTCCGTGGGCGCCCAGGGACGCGCGCGGCAAGCCCGCGGAGCCCCGCGCGCCGTACAAGGGCAAGACCCCGCGCTGATCCGGCCTTGACCTTGGCCGTCAGGTTGATCCGGACCTGTAACCGTTTACGGTGGCGGCAAAGCAAGAAGCGACGGGCAGGAAATCGATGGCGGACGTCCGGCTGACCGGCGTGACCAAGCGTTTCGGCACGACGGAGGTGCTGAAGGGCATCGATCTGGAGATCGCCGACGGCGAGTTCCTTGTCTTCGTCGGGCCGTCGGGCTGTGGCAAGTCCACCCTGTTGCGCACCATCGCCGGGCTGGAGGAGCTGGACGGGGGCGAGATCGCCATTGGCGGGCGGCCGGTCAGCGACCTGTCGCCGTCCGCCCGGGGCATCGCCATGGTGTTCCAGTCCTACGCCCTGTATCCGCATATGAACGTCTATGAAAACATGGCGTTCGGACTGAAACTTGCGAAGCTGGACAAGTCCGAGATCGACCGGCGGGTGCGCGGGGCGGCGGAAACGCTGAACATCACCGACTATCTGGAGCGCAAGCCGAAGGCCCTGTCGGGCGGCCAGCGTCAGCGGGTCGCGATCGGCCGGGCCATCGTGCGCGAACCGCAGGTGTTCCTGTTCGACGAGCCCCTGTCCAACCTCGACGCCGCCCTGCGGGTGCGGATGCGCTACGAGTTCGCCAGCCTGCACGAGCGGCTGAGGACGACCATGGTCTATGTCACCCACGACCAGGTCGAGGCCATGACCCTGGCCGACCGGATCGTGGTGCTGAATGAGGGCCGGATCGAGCAGGTCGGCCGGCCGATGGGACTGTACGAACGGCCGCGCAACCGGTTCGTGGCCGAGTTCATCGGCAGCCCGAAGATGAACCTCCTGCCGGCGCAGATCGTCACGGCTTCCGCCGGGGGCGCGACGGTGCGAACGGCGGCGGGCGAAAGCCTCAGGGTCGATGTCGATGCGTCCCGCGCCGCCCCCGGGGATGCAGTGACCCTCGGCGTGCGGCCCGAGCACCTTGGCCTGTCCGGCGAGGGTGACGGCCTGAGCGCCACCGTCACCTTCGTCGAAACCCTGGGCCACGCAACCTACGCCTATCTGACGATGGGAGAGACGGCGCTGACGGTGCTGCTGCCGGGGAATGCCCGGCCTGCCGTAGGCGAGACCCTGAGCCTGGATGTCGCGGCGGGACAGGCGCATCTGTTCGACGCCGACGGCATCGCCTTCCCGCGGCTCTAGCGCTTCTGTTGCATCGCACAACAGCGTGGCCCTAGATGGGGCATGTCCGCCCCCGCCCTGCTGACCGTCGATCTGAACGCACTCGCCGCCAACTTCCGCACGCTTGAGGCCGTGGGCGGCGCGCCCGTACACCCGGTGGTCAAGGCCGACGCCTATGGCCTGGGCGCCGAGGCCTGCGCCCGGCGGCTGGCGGCGGAGGGCGCCCGGACCTTCTTTGTCGCGCGAGTGGCCGAAGGCGAGCGTTTGCGCGCCGCTCTCGGCGTCGGTCCGGCCATCTATGTGCTGGATGGCTGCCTGACCGGACGGGCGCCTCGGTTGCGCGGAGCCGATCTGCGGCCGGTGTTGAACACCGAGGCCCAGCTGGCCGAATGGCGGGCGGCGGGCGGCGGGGCCTGCGGCGTCCAGATCGACACCGGCATGAACCGGCTGGGCTTTGGCGCGGGGACGGCGCCCGAACCTTTCGATGAACTGAAGCTGGTGATGAGCCATCTCGCCTGCGCCGACGATCCGGCGGAGCCGATGAACGCCCGGCAGCGCGACGCCTTCGCGGCGGCGGCGGCGCGCTATCCCGGGGTGCTGCGGTCCTTCGCCAATTCGGGCGGCGTCTTCCTCGGCGAGTCCTATGCGTTCGACGCCAGCCGGCCCGGCATCTGCCTGTACGGCGGCGGGCCGGAGGGACGGCCGGACGAGCGGATCCGGCCGGTGGCGACCTTGACCGCCGAGGTGCTGCAGCTGCGCGACGTGCCGGCCGGAGAGACGGTCGGCTATTCGCGGGGCTTCACGGCCACGGCGACGACGCGGATCGCAACGGTCGCCGCGGGCTACGCCGACGGCGTGCTGCGCAGCTACAGCCCGCGCGGGGCCGTGGCCGTCGCCGGCACGCTGCGGTCGATCGTCGGACGGGTGTCGATGGATGTCTGCGCCGTCGATGTCACCGGACTGGATGTCGCCGTCGGCGATCGGGTCGAGCTGTTCGGCGGCGAGCGGATGATCGACGACGCCGCGGCGGCGGCCGGCACCGTGGCCTGGGAGCTGTTGACCTCGATCGGGTCGCGCGTGCCCCGGCGCTACGTCGGCTGAGACCAGTGGCCCATCTGTGAGCCCGCTATGGCGAACAGGATGAGGACCATCGGGAAGACAAGGATGAACAGGACGCGGGCGACACCGGCCCAGCGCGTGACGATCGGGTCGTTCAGCTCGTCGTAGCGGCCGGTCACGAGCCAGAAGATGCCCCGAACGCCGTCGAAGGGGTGGAAGACCTCCGGCGCCTCCGCGGCCAAGCCCTGCCGTTTCAGATGGCGAACCCTCAGCGCCAGCTTGAGGGCGCTGAGGGCATAGGCCATGGCGCAGAGCCAGACCGCGATGAACAGCTTGATGAAGGTCGCCTCGGACACCGTCTCTCCTGATACGTCAATATCGGTCGTACGCTCGCCAGAGCCCCCTGCCCCGTCGCCAGCGACTCCTGTAAGCCAACAGCATGGCTCGAGACGGTGCAATCTATGTTTGTCAGTCCTGCGGGGCGGTCCACGGCAAGTGGTCGGGCCAGTGTGGGGCGTGCGGTCAGTGGAATTCGATCGTCGAGGAAAGCCGCTCGGCCCCTCCGGGGGCGATGAAGCCGGCGGCGAGCAGCCGCACGCGCGGGGTCCAGTTCGAGACCCTGCAGTCCGATACGCCCGAGCCGCCGCGCATCGTCACCGGGGTGACCGAGTTCGACCGGGTCTGCGGCGGCGGGGTGGTGCCGGGTTCGGCGATCCTGCTGAGCGGCGATCCCGGCGTGGGCAAGTCGACCCTGCTGCTGGACGTGGCCGGCCGCGCGGCCCTGTCGGGACGGCGGGTGGCCTATATCTCGGGCGAGGAGGCCGTCGAACAGATCCGGGCGCGGGCGAAGCGGATGGGTCTGGAGAAGGCGCCGGTGGAGCTGGCCTCGGCGACGGCGTTGCGCGAGATCCTCGGCACGCTGAAGCGCGAGAAATTCGACATCGTCATCGTCGATTCGATCCAGACGCTGTGGTCCGACGCGCACGAGGCCGGGCCCGGCTCGGTGACCCAGGTGCGGGCCTGCGCCGGGGAGATGGTGCGGCTGGCCAAGTCGCAGGGCGTGGCGGTGGTGCTGGTCGGCCATGTGACCAAGGACGGTCAGGTCGCCGGCCCCCGCGTGGTCGAGCATATGGTCGACGCCGTGTTGAGCTTCGAGGGCGAGCGCGGCTATCCGTTCCGCATCCTGCGCGCCGGCAAGAACCGCTTCGGGGCGACCGACGAGATCGGGGTGTTCGAGATGGGCGACGCCGGGCTGCGCGAGGTCGCCAATCCCTCGGCCCTGTTCCTCGGCGAGGGCAAGGACCGCGCCCCGGGAGCGGCGGTGTTCGCCGGCATCGAAGGCTCGCGGCCGGTGCTGGTCGAGGTCCAGGCCTTGGTGTCGAAATCGGCCTATGGCACGCCGCGCCGGGCGGTGGTCGGCTGGGACACGGGGCGGCTGGCCATGGTGCTGGCGGTGCTGGAGGCGCGCTGCGGCTTCGGCTTCGGCGATCAGGATGTCTATCTGAACGTGGCCGGGGGGCTGCGCATCAACGAACCGGCGGCCGATCTGGCGGCGGCGGCGGCGCTGGTCAGTTCGGCGACCGACATGCCCCTGCCGCAGGGCTGCGTGGTGTTCGGCGAGATCAGCCTGTCGGGCGAGATTCGCGCCGTCGGGCGGGCCGAGGCGCGGCTGCGGGAAGCGCAGAAGCTGGGCTTCGACCAGGCCCTGTCGCCGGTGCTGACGGTCAAGGACAAGGGGGTCAGGGTGACGGCGGTGAACCGGCTGACGGAAGCGGTCGAACGAATCTCGCAAAACCGCTACTGAAGATCATCGCCCCCTGTACCGAGCGCCCATGACCGGCTTCGACGTCATCGCCATCCTGGTCATCCTGGCCTCGGCCGCCGCCGGCTGGGTGCGCGGCGGCACGCGCGAGATCATCACCCTGTTGAGCTTCGTGCTGGCGGCCTTTCTGGCGCTGGTGGCCCTGCCGGTGACGGCGCCGATCGGGCGCGGGCTGATCGATCCGGACTGGGCCGGCGCCATTCTGGCCGCTGTCGCCTCATTCCTGCTGATCTATTTCGGCATCCGCATCTTCGGCTCGATCCTGTCGAAACGGGCCCAGGCCCATCCGCAACTGGGCGGCGTCGACCGGATCGTCGGCATCTTCATCGGCGCGGGACGGGCGCTGGTGCTGCTGGGGGCCATCCATCTGGTCGTCGTCGCGGCCATGCCGGGCGAGAAGACGCCGCGCTGGCTGACCGAGGCGGCGTTGCGCCCGCTGACCGCCGGCGCCGCCCGGGCCATCCAGATCGTCCTGCCGGGCATCGGCCGCGGCGCCGACGCCCTGACGCCGGTCGTGACTTCGTCCGTAAGCAAAGGGTTTTCCCGCGAAGAAGCCTTGCCCCCGACGCAATCGGGGCCTACCTCCCCGCGCGTCGCCCCCTAGTCGCCCTTGCCGGTCATCGGAGCCCCGACGATGCCCCATTCCATCGCCGAACCCGTCCTTCACCGCGAGCATTGGCGCGATCCCGATGACGATCAGCTACGCCTCGAGTGCGGCGTCTGCGGCGTGTGGGGCGCGGAACCCAACGCCGCTTCCGCGGTCGTGGCCCTCGGCCTGCACGCCCTGCAGCATCGCGGTCAGGAAGCCTGCGGCATCGCCAGCGTGCACGAGGCGCGCTTCCACACCGAACGGCACATGGGTCTGGTCGGCGAGGCGTTCGGAGGGGCCGACCTGTCCGAGCGGATGCCCGGCTCGGCCGCCATCGGCCACACGCGCTATTCGACCTCGGGCGGCTCGTTCCTGCGCAACATCCAGCCGATGTTCGCCGATCTGGACAGCGGCGGCATCGCCATCGCCCACAACGGCAATCTGACCAATTTCCTGTTCCTGCGGAACCAGCTGGTCAGCGAGGGGGCGATCTTCCAGTCGACCTCGGACTCCGAAGTCATTCTCCATCTGATCGCCCGCAGCCGGAAGGCCAAGATCGTCGACCGCTTCATCGACGCCCTCGGCCGGATCGAGGGCGGTTACGCCCTGGTCTGCCAGACCCGGTCGAAGATGATCGGCGCGCGCGACCCGCTGGGCATCCGCCCGCTGGTGCTGGGCCGGCTGGACGGGGCCTGGGTGCTGGCCTCGGAGACCTGCGCCCTCGACACCATCGGTGCGACCTTCGAGCGCGATGTCGAGCATGGCGAGGTCGTGGTCATCGACAAGGACGGGCTGCAGTCGCTGAAGCCCTTCCCGACCCGCGGGGCCCGCCCCTGCCTGTTCGAGTACGTCTATTTCTCGCGCCCCGACAGCATCGTGAACGGCCAGTCGGTCTATGAGGTGCGCAAGCGGATGGGCCAGCGGCTGGCCCGCGAGCATGCGGTCGAGGCCGACGTGGTCGTGCCGGTGCCAGACTCCGGCGTGCCGGCGGCGCTGGGCTACGCCCAGGAGAGCGGCATTCCCTATGAGATGGGGATCATCCGCAGCCACTATCTGGGCCGCACCTTCATCCAGCCCAGCCAGGGCGCCCGGCAGAAGGGCGTGCGCATGAAGCACAGCCCCAACCGTTCGGTGCTGGCGGGCAAACGGGTGGTGCTGATCGACGACTCGATCGTGCGCGGCACGACCTCGGTCAAGTTGGTCCGCGCGGTGCGGGCGGCGGGCGCGGCCGAGGTGCACCTGCGTTCGGCCTCGCCGCCGATCCTGTGGCCCGATTTCTACGGCATCGACATGCCCGAGCGGGACCAGCTGATCGCCGCCAACCACACCCTGGAAGAGATGCGGGCTCACCTCGAGGTCGATTCGCTGGGCTTCTTGTCGGTCGACGGCCTGTACGACGCCATGGAGGCCGGACCGCGCGACCCGCGCAATCCGCAGTTCACGGACCACTATTTCACCGGGGAATACCCGACCCGTCTGCTGGATCGCGAGATCGAGGAAGGCGGGCGCGAGGTCGCGGCGCGGCAACTTTCGCTGCTGGTGAGCGCTTAAGCCTGCGATGACCCAGCTCGGCTATTTCACCATCGGCGTTCCGGATATCGAGAAGGCGCGCGCCTTCTACAGCGCCCTGTTCGGATGGACCTTCGATGAGGCTTCGTCGCATCCGACATACGCCCATGTGGCCAACAGCGAGCCGGCCTTCGGCCTGACCAAGCTGGAGCGGGCGCGGGATTGCTCGAACCTGTATTTCCGGGTCGAGGATGTCGACGCCCTGTGCGAGCGCGTGGTGGAGCTGGGAGGCAAGGCCGCCATACCCTCGGACAGCGAATCCGGACGAACCGCCGTGGTGTCGGACGACCAGGGCGTCAGCGTCAGCCTGTGGCAGCCCGCGCCGGGCCTCTGAAGCGGTTTCGCTTTCGGCCGGCGCGGCGGCGCGCTATCAGGCCGCCATGTCAGACCTTCCCCTGAAAGACCGCATCGCCCTCGTCATCGGGGCCTCGCGCGGCATCGGCTATGAAAGCGCCCTGGCGCTGGCGAAGGCCGGGGCCCATGTGATCGCCACGGCGCGGACACAGGGCGGGCTGGAAGAGCTGGACGACGCCATCTTCGCCACGACCGGGAAGCATGCGACCCTGATCCCGTTCGATCTGGTCGACGGCGGGGCCATCGACCGGCTGGGCGGGGCCATTTTCGAGCGCTTCGGCCGACTGGACATCTGGGTGCAGGCGGCGGCGACCATGGGGGCCGAGGGCCTGACGCCGGTCAGCCACGCCGACCCGCGCGGCTTCGCCAAGGTCGAGAAAACCAATTTCACCGCCGTCTATCGCCTGATCCGCTCGCTGGAGCCGCTGCTGAAGGCGTCGGACGCCGGCCGGGTGATCCATGTGACGACCAGCGTCGCCGCCGCGCCCAAGGCTTTCTGGGGCGCCTATGCCGCGACCAAGGCCGGGGCCGAGGCCTTGATGAAATGCTGGGCCGACGAGATCGAATCCATGCCGATCCGGGTGTCGATCGTCGATCCGGGCCGGATGCGGACCCAGCTGCGGGCCCAGGCCTATCCGGGCGAGGATCCGGAGACGGTCGTGCATCCCTCGGCCATCGGCCCGCTGGTGGTCGAGCTGGCGCGCGGCGATCTGGAGCCGCCGCTGGAGGTGAGGTTCAAGGACTGGAGCCAGGGGCCGGGCGTGGCGGCCCTGATCTAATCGCCGGCGTTACGCGGAAGCGGCAAGGGCTCAGGCAAGATCGGCGGCGTGCTGTCCATGTAGCCCAGATAGTCCGCCCACAGGGTGTGGGTGCGCTCCCGGGTGAGGCGTTCGCGGCAGCCGAGCGCCATCAGGTTGCGGATCGTGCCCGACTGCCAGCGCGTATAGACGGTGCGGCAGGCGCTGTCGGCATAGGCCTGCCACGCCGTCTGGCTGGCGTGAAGTTCAGCGACAACCGCCGCGGCCAGTTCCGGGCTTTCGGCCTCGTCGCGCAGCACCTTGATCGAGGCGGCGAGATAGGCCGCCATGCGGGCCTCTTCGGCCGCCACCTCCGCCGCGGCGCAATCGTTCATCTCGATCGTGTTCGCAGGGCTGGCGCAATCCTGCGGCGGCGCCACCGGATCCTGTCCGGCGGAGATCACGGCGGCGGCGAGGAGGATCAGCATCGACTTACTCTGACACGCCGCCGCCCGGGGTCAAATCCGGGCGTACTGGAGGACGGGATTGGCCGCGCCTGTTCGAGCTTGGACCGGGGCTATTTCTTCGGCACGTGCTTCTGGCCCGTGCGGACCCGGCCCGAACGCGACACCTGACGGGCCCCGCCCCGCGCGCCCTTCTGGACCGCGACGGACGAGCCGGCCTTCTTGTTGGCGCTGGACTTGAGGCCGGCGAGCGGCTTGGTCTTGCCCTTGCCGGCCTTCTTCTGCTCCAGCGCCTTGCCGGGGAGGTTCGAGAGCCGGTCGGCCTTCTCGGCCTTCTTGAGCACGCGGCGCGGGGCGGTCTTGGCGTCGCCCTTGTACCGTTCCGGGCCCGATTTGGAGCCGCCCGGCGCATAGGGGTTCTCACTGCCGGCCTTGACGATCAGCCGGATCGGCGTGCCGGGCAGGTCGAAGCTCTCACGCAGATTGTTGACCAGATAGCGTTTGTACTGCTCGGGCATGGCTTCGGCGCGGCTGGCCATCAGCACGAAGGTCGGCGGGCGGGCCTTGGTCTGGGCCATGTATTTGGGCTTGATCCGCTTGCCGTCGACGGCGGGGGGCGGATGCCTCTGGGTGGCCAGGGCCAGCCAGGTGTTGAGGTCCTTGGTCTTGACCTTGACCGACCAGGTGGCGTGGGCCTGCAGCACGGCCGGCATCAGCCGTTCGACGCCGCGGCCGCTGTGTGAGGACAGGGCGACGAAGGGCGAGCCCTTGAGCTGGGGCAGCTTGTCCTCTGCCATCTGGGTCAATTTCGCGAGGCGGGCCTGGGGCTCGGTCTCGAGGTCCCATTTGGCAGCGACATAGACCAGGGCCCGGCCCTCGCGCTCGACCAGATCGGCCAGTTGCAGGTCCTGGGTGTCGAAGGCGTCGTCCTTGTCCATCACCAGCACGACGACCTCGGCGAAGGTGATGGTGCGGATGGTGTCGGCGACCGACAGCTTCTCCAGCTTCTCCTGCACCCGCGCCTTGCGGCGCATGCCGGCGGTATCGACCAGACGGATGTTCTGGCCTTCATATTCCCAGTCGACCGAGATGGAGTCGCGGGTGATGCCGGCCTCGGGGCCGGTCAGCATCCGGTCCTCGCCGATCAGGCGGTTGATCAGGGTCGACTTGCCGGCGTTGGGACGGCCGATGATGGCGATGCGGATCGGCTTGTCGGGCTCGTCGACCTCCTCGATGAAGATGTCGGCGCTGGCGGTGACGATGGCGGCGTAGAGGTCGGCCATGCCCTCGCCGTGCTCGGCCGAGATCGGCACGGGTTCGCCGAAGCCCAGGGCATAGGCCTCGCCGATGCCGCCGCCGCTCTCGCGGCTTTCCGACTTGTTGGCCAGCAGGACGACGGGCTTGTGCTGATGGCGCAGGCGGTCGGCGAAGATGCGGTCGAGGGCGGTGACGCCTTCGCGGGCGTCCATCATGAACAGGATCAGGTCGGCGTCTTCCAGCGCCGCCTCGGTCTGTTCACGCATCCGCGACTCAAGGCTCTCGTCGGTGACGTCCTCGTAGCCGGCGGTGTCTATCAGCGTCAGATCCATATCGCCGATGTTGCCGTCGGCGTAGCGACGGTCACGGGTCACGCCCGGGCGATCGTCGACCAGCGCGAGGCGCTTGCCGACAAGGCGGTTGAACAGTGTCGACTTGCCCACGTTCGGGCGGCCAACGATGGCGACTTTGAGAGCCATGTCGGCCTTCTAACGCAGATTGGGAGCCAAGGGTCAGCGAATGCTGATCAGCTGTCCCTCGTCGGTGAGCACATACAGGGCGCCGTTGTAGGCGGCCGGCGCGAGGTAGACCGGCGCTCCGAGCTTGAGGGTCGCGGTCTGCTCGCCCGTCTTCGGATCAAAGGCGACCAGTTCGCCATAGGAGTTGGTCAGCACCAGTCGGCCGGAGGCCAGCAACGGACCGGACCAGATCGGCCGCACGGTGCGATCCCACCAGCCGAAGACGCCGCCTTCCTGACGCTCGCGGCCCTCGTTGAGGTCGCGGGTCCAGTAGACCTGCCCCGACTCGCGATTGACCACCGTCAGTTCGCCGCTCTTGGAGACGACATAGACGACGTCGCCCGCCGGCAGGGGCGCATTGACGCCGGAGATCGGCAGTTGCCATTTCGGCTGGCCGGTCCGGACGTCGATGGCCGACATCACCCCGGAATGGCCGACGGCGTAGACGACGCCACGACTGACCACGGGGCGGCCGGCGATGTCGCGGATTTCGGACAGGGCGCTGGTGCGGCTGGTGCGCGAAAGCACCTGCTGCCAGGCCGCCTGGCCGGTTGCGGCGCGCAGGGCGACCAGTTCGCCGGACGAGAACGGCGCGATGACGGTATCGCCGGTCACCGCGGGGCTGGAGGCGCGCATGATCCGGGCCGGTTCGGGAAGGCCGCGATAGGTCCAGACCTGCTGGCCAGTGTTCACGTCGAGGGCGAACAGCTGGTTCTCGACGTCGACGACATAGACGCGCGAGCCCGCGACTGTGGGGGCCCCGTGAACCGGGACATCGACCGGGGTGGTCCAGATCACGGCCCCCGTCGCCTGGTCCACGGCGGTGATGGTGCGGTAGCCGGACGAGATGAAGACCTTGCCGCCGCCGACCGCCACGCCGCCGCCGAAGCCGCCGCCGGTGGAGCTACCGCCAAGGCCGAGGCTGAACATGCTGCGGCGGAACTCGGCCTCGTCCGGCTTGACGCTGACCGTCCAGGCCACTGATCCGCTGCCTGAATCAACCGCCGTAACCGTGGCTTCGCCGTCCATGACGAAGACGCGGCCGTTATCGGCCACGACCGGCGACATGACCTGCCGGCGGGCCGCAGAGCCGGCGCCGATGTCGCGGCGCCAGGCGACGGCGAAGTCAGCCGCGGCGGCGACGTGCTCGACGGCGTTCTCGGCATTGCCGCCCGGCTGGGTCCAGGCCGTCGCCGGCTGGGGGCCGGGAAGGAAGAACTCGCGGCCGGACAGGGCGGCGGAGGGCGCCAGCTGCTGCTCGAACTCAAGGACGGAGACGCGCGCGCCCGCGGTCGCTGTCGCCTGCGGTTCGTCGCCTCCGCCGAGGCCGAACGGCAGGGCCCGGCGGACCGTGCCGCACGAAGCGACGGTGACGGCGAGCCCGCAAAGCAGGGCGACTTTAAGCACGCGGTTCATGGCGGACGTCCTGATGACGGGGTTCACGGGCGGGCCGGCTGGGCCGGAGCGGCCGCGCCCGCCTGCGGTCGCGTCGGGGCGGCGGCGCGGGCGGCGGAAGCTTCCAACCCGGCCATGGCGTCAACCGTGGACTTGAGGTTCGCGGCCGTCCCGGCGTCGATCGAGGCGATCGCCAGACCGGCGCGCTGGCTGATCTCGCGCGGGGTGTCGAGGCTGTTCTTCAGCACCACGAAGGTCGAGCGGGCTTCGGCGGCCTGGCCGTTCTGCAGTTGGGCCATGGCCATGGCCTCGCGGGCGAAGGCGCGAAACGGCCGGTCGTCCCCGGTCAGGGGCTCGAGACGGGCCTCAATGTCGGCGAGGGGGGCGGTGTCCATCAGCAGCAGGGCGGCCTTCAGGGCCGCGCCGTCGCGCAACAGGGCGTCGCTGGCGGCGCCGGCGGCCTCGTCGAACAGCTCGACGGCGGCGGGAATGCGGTTTTGCTGGACGGCGATGCCGGCGCGATGCTGCAGGGCCAGCGCCTTGTAGGCGGCGTTGCCTTCGTCGGCGGCCTGTTTGAAGGCGGCGTCCGCCCCGGTGGGGTTGCCGGCCTCAAGCGATTCGAGGCCGCGTTGATAGGCGATCGAGGCCTTGTCGGCCTTGCCCGTCTCCATCGTCTGCCAGCCCCACCAGGCCAGGGCGGCGATCAGGGCGACGAGAAGCACGCCGCCGACAACCGGCAGCCAGGTGCGGGCGAGCCGCTTGTATCGATCGGAGCGGAGCTCCTCCTCGACCTGATCGAAGACATCAACCACGGATAAGTCGCCCCAAAAGTCGCAGAAAATCCAACCGGCCGGACCCTAGAGACTCGCATCCCCCGCCGCAACGCGGCCGTTAGGGGGAAACCGGCTTTTTCGAGAAGTAGGTCTCGACTTCGGCAGGAAAACGGCGGGCCCTGACATCATCGGCGTAGGCGGCGACCGCCCGACCGATTTCGCCGCGCAGATCGGCGTAGCGGCGGACGAATTTCGGCGTCCAGTCGAACAGGCCCAGCATGTCCGAAACTACCAGAACCTGCCCGTCGCAGGCGGCGGAGGCGCCGATGCCGATGGTCGGCTTGTCGATGGTTTCGGTGATCTCGCGCGCCAGGCCTTCGGCCACACCCTCGATCACGACCGAAAAGGCGCCGGCGTCGGCGGTGTCGCGGGCGGACTGGAGGATGCGGGCGCGTTCGCCCTCTTCCTTGCCCTTGGCCCGGAAGCTGCCATCGATATTGATCGACTGTGGCAACAGGCCGACGTGGCCCATGACCGGGATGCCGCGCTTGACCAGATAGTCGATGGTCGCCGGGGCGGTCGCACCGCTTTCCAGCTTCACGGCCTGCGCGCCCGTCTCTTTCAGAACGCGAACGGCATTGGCGTAGGCGGTCTCCGGCGCGGCCTCATAACTGCCGAAGGGCATGTCGATGACGACCAGGGCGCGCCGGGTGCCGCGCATGACCGCCTGACCGTGCAGGATCATCATCTCCAGCGTCACCCCGACCGTACTGGGCAGGCCGTGGACCGCCATGCCGAGGCTGTCGCCGACGAGGAGCACGTCGCAGTGCGGATCCATGATCTCGGCCGTCGGGGCGTCATAGCAGGTCAGCATGACGATCGGCTGGCCGCCCTTGCGCGCCCGGATGTCCGGTACGGTCAGGCGTTTGATGGTTTCCTGCTTCTGGCTGGACATGGGCGGCCTCCGACTTGGGGGCCGTAGATAGAGGGCCGCCCGCCCGGCGTCACCCTCGGGGTCGGATCAGACTTCCTGCGACAGCTTCATCACCCCGGCCGCCGCGAGGACGATCAGGGCGCCCGCGGCGATCCAGAACAGCTGCATGCCGCCCATGGATCCGAGTTGGAGATTGGCGAGACCGACCTGCTCAAGGCCGGATTGAACCGCTCCCTGAATGTTGAGGGACGCAGACTGGAGGCCCTGACCGAGGGCGTCGCCGGCCACCACGCCCTCGCGGGCGCCGAGATCGATGTCGATGGACATGGTTTCGCGAACGGCCACCGCGCCGCCGGCCAATCCGGCCAGCGAGAGGGCGAGGAAGCG
This sequence comes from Brevundimonas sp., assembly GCF_046295595.1. GTDB lineage: Bacteria > Pseudomonadota > Alphaproteobacteria > Caulobacterales > Caulobacteraceae > Brevundimonas. Next base: position 140,574 of record NZ_JBKBMX010000004.1, read on the forward strand.
CACCCGGGAGCCCTTTTGAAGCCGTTGCTCGACCTTGGCGGTGAACAGGGATGCGTCGGGCATGGCCGGGGCCCTCGCGAACAGACGCTCGACGAAAGGATCGAACTCGTCAGCCGACATGCTGCGTTCTCCCCAGGGGCTGTGCGGGCTCCGGCTGGAGCCGCGCGCGGAGTTTATCCAGACCACGTTTGACATGAGACTTCACCGTGCCGAGTGGCAAATTCAGGGCGGAGGCGATCTCGGGATGCGCCATGCCCGCTCCGTGACAAAGAGAGACACAGAGCCGTTCGGGTTCGCTGAGCGTCCTGAGGGCTTCGTCGAGGTCCATCAGGCCCGCCTGATCGGCAACGGAGACAACCTCTTCCTGTTCAACTTCAGCGATATAGCGGGCTTCCTTGGCGACCCGCTTGATGTAGAGACGCGCCGCGATCCGCTTGACCCAGGCCGCGAAGGTTCCTTCGCCGCGGAACTCGCTGCACCGCTGGAATGCCTGGATGAAGGCGTCCTGGGCGATGTCATCGGCGAGCGAGGGCTGGGCCCCCATCCGCCGCAGCAGACCGCGCACCGCCGAGCTGTGGCGGCGCACCAGTTCTCCGAACTCCCGCCGTCCGCCCGCCGCCGCAAGGGCGGCGAGCTCGACGTCGTGCCGGTCGACCAGCGCCTGGGTCATGTTGCGTCCCCCGTCCGACTTCGGCCTATTCCTTGTTCGGGTTGAAGAAGCTGAGGACGATAAAGGCGAGGCCAACTGTGATCGGGATGGCCGCGAAGCCCAGCAGGCCGTCGCCGACATTGCCGTTCCAGTCGTCGCCGCCGTTCCAGGGCGTGCCGTTGATCACGCCGAACGCCGCGATGCCGATGCCGACCGCCAACCAGATGATGCCGCGGCGGATGTCGCGGGTTCTTGAAGACAGCTTGCTGGCCGCCTCGCTGCTCAGGGCGGCGATGATCTCGGGCGGCAGGTCCTGGCCCTTGTCGATCGCGTGGCGCACCGTCGCCTGCATCTCGTGGCGCTCGCGCGACTTGAGGTAGGTCGGGCCGACGATGATGGCCGTGATGGTGCCGAAGACCGCGAAGATCGCGAACAGCGGGATGAAGTCTTCCATGCGGGTATCCCCTCTTGTTTCCAGACCGGAGCGTGATGCTTCGGCCTTCTGACGACAAGAGGCGGCGGGAGGGCCCCGCGGATGCGGTCCGGCGGGTGAAACTTTCGTAAGGTCTGGCGCGAGGCGGACGGGGCGTTGACGACGCCCGACAGTCAGCCCATTTCGCAATCAGCGCACCCGGCCGGGTCTGCTCTGCGCTGCAACTGCCCCGCCGGCCTCGCGTTCGTCCGGGAACCGCCCTGTCGACACTTTTTTCAGAGAGACACCTGATGGTCCAGATCACCTATCGCATCGTCGAACACGACGGGGGCTGGGCCTACCGGCTGGGCGACACCTATTCCGAGACCTATCCCGATCATGACTCGGCCCGCGCCGGCGCCGTCGCCGCCGCGCGCGAGCAGAGGGCGCCGGACGAGGACACCCTGATCGAATACGCCGACGCCTCGGGTCGCTGGATCACCGAGCGGGCTGATGGCCACGACCGCCCGGAAACCGAGGTCGAGGGCTGACGCGGTCCGCGTTCCAAGCAACGCCTTGTGATCGGCCTAGGGTAGGCGGGGAGACGCGCGCCGTTTAGTCCTGCGTCATCTGCAAGCTGGAACCGGTTACATGCGTCACCCGCCCCTCCCCGCCCCGACCCGCCGCGCGCTTCTCGCCGGAGGCGCCCTGACGGCGGGGCTGATGATGGCGCCGCGGATCGCTGCGGCGCAGGTCGAGGCCAATCTCGCGCGGGTCGACGCCCTGATCGCCCGCATGACCATCGAGGAGAAGGCCGGCCAGCTGACGCTGCAGAACGATCCGTTCCGCTGGCGGCCCGAGGGCGTCAATCCGGGCGACACCCTCGACGCCAGCCAGGAAGAGACCGCCGCCGAGATTCGCGCCGGCCGCATCGGGGCGCTGTTCAACGGCGTCGGCGCCGCGACGACCCGGCTGGTGCAGGAGATGGCGGTCAAGGACAGCCGGCTGGGCATTCCCCTGCTGTTCGCGGCCGACATCGTCCACGGCCTGAAGACCACCTTCCCCGTCCCGCTGGGCGAGGCCGCCAGCTGGGACGTCGATCTGGCGGAGCGGACCGCCCGGGCGGCGGCGGTCGAGGGCGGGGCGGCGGGCGTGCACCAGACCTATGCCCCGATGGTCGACATCGGCCGCGACCAGCGCTGGGGCCGGGTCGTCGAGGGCTCGGGCGAGGACGTGCTGCTGGGCAATCTGTTCGCCGCCGCGCGGACGAAGGGCTTCCAGGGTGATGACCTGAAGGCCTGGTCGTCGCTGCTGGCCTGTCCCAAGCATTTCGTCGCCTATGGCGCGGCGCAGGCGGGGCTGGACTACAACTCGACCGACATGAGCGAGCTGGAGCTGCGCTCGGTCTATCTGCCGGCGTTCAAGGCCGCCTTCGACGCGGGCGCCCTGTCGACGATGAGCGGCTTCAACGACCTGAACGGCGTGCCGACCAGCGGCAACAAATGGCTGCTGACCGAGATTCTGCGCGGGGAATGGGGTTTCACCGGCTTCGTCGTCTCGGACTACACCTCGGAACAGGAGCTGGTCGCCCACGGCTATGCCGCCGACGACCGCGACGCGACGCGCCTCGCCCTGATGGCCGGGGTCGACATGTCGATGAAGAGCGGCCTCTATATCAAACACATCCCCGGACTGGTGCAGGCCGGCGAGGTGCCGATGGCGCGCGTCGACGAGGCGGTGCGGCGGGTGCTGATGACCAAGGCGGCGCTGGGCCTGTTCGAAAACCCCTATCGCGGCTCGGACGTGCGCACCGAACGCCGGGTGGCCGGCAGCCGGGAGCATCTGGCCTTGGCGCGCGAGGCCGGGCGCAAATCGATCGTGATGCTGAAGAACGACGACGGCCTGTTGCCGCTGGCCAAGGCCGGCCAGCGCATCGCCCTGATCGGCCCGTTCGGGGCCGACCGCGCCGATCTCTTCGGGCCGTGGTCGATCTTCAAGGACGAAACCCTGGCCGTGTCGCTGGAGCAGGGCCTGCGCGCGGCCATGGGCGATGGCGCCTCGCTGAGCGTGGTCAAGGGCTCGGACGTCGAGGCGCCGCTGGACGGCGGCATCGAGGCTGCGGTCATCGCGGCCTCGCAGGCCGACGTCGTGCTGCTGGCGATCGGCGAGAGCACCAACATGTCGGCCGAGGCCCAGTCGCGGGCGGACATCGGCATTCCCGAGCCGCAACTGGCCCTGGCCGAGGCGGTCGCGGCGACGGGCAAGCCGGTGGTGGTGATCCTGCGGCATGGCCGGGCGATGGAGCTGTCGGGCGCGGTCAAGGACGCCCCGGCCATCCTCGCGACCTGGTTCCTCGGCTCGGAGACGGGCCACGCGGTGGCCGATATCCTGTTCGGCGACCATGCGCCGACCGGACGACTGCCGGTCAGCTTTCCGCATCTATCGGGCCAGTCGCCGTTCCACTACGCCCACAAGAGCACCGGACGTCCGGCGGCCTCACGCAGCGAAGGCTTCAAGGCGCAGTTCCGCGAGACGTCGAACACCGCCCTGTATCCGTTCGGCCATGGGCTGACCTATGCGCCGGTGGCGTATTCGGCGGTGCGGCTGTCGGCGCCGACCATGGCGTGGAACGGCGGGCTCACCGCGACGGTCACCCTGAGCAACAGCGGTTCGCGCGAGGCGTCTGAAGTCGTTCAGCTTTATATCCGCGACCGGGCCGCCTCGATCACCCAGCCGGTGCGGCTGCTGAAAGGGTTCCGGCGCGTCATCGTGCCGGCGGGGGGATCGGTCGAGGTGTCGATTCCGCTGACCTTCGCCGACCTGCTGTTCCTCGGCCCGGATCTGGAGCCGACCGTCGAGCCGGGCCTGTTCGACGTGTGGCTGGCCCCCAGCGCCCAGGCCGGCGAAGCGGCGCAGTTCACGCTGAACCGCTGAGGCCGGGCTTTCAGCCCAGAGCCGCCGCGTAGAGCTCGGGCTTGAAGCCGACCAGGGTGCGGCCGCCAAGGTCGAGCACCGGGCGTTTGATCATCGACGGCTGGGCCAGCATCAGGTCGACGGCCCGGTCGGCCGTCAGACCGGCCTTGTCCGCTTCGGGCAAGGCGCGGAACGTCGTGCCGGCGCGGTTCAGCACCGTCTCCCAGCCGTGTTCGGCGACCCAGCCGCGCAACCGGGCCTCGTCGACGCCGGCCTTCTTGTAGTCGTGGAAGTGAAAGGCGACGCCGTGCTGATCCAGCCAGACGCGGGCCTTCTTGACGGTGTCGCAGTTGGGGATGCCGTAGAGGGTCTGGGTCATGACGCGTGTTTGCCGACGGGCCCGGCGAACCGCAAGCCGCGCCCGAAATTTGCATTTCAGTTCCGGCAAGAAGCGCGGCCGGCATCGCGGGCAATTCATGCTGCCATCGGGGCGTTTCTCCGCTTCAGCGCAAACTTATTGCGGAGCCATCTTGTGCATCGCAGCAGACCATGGTTACCTCATGGCTGAACTGGAGTGTCGACGTGGCCTACCGCGCCCACATCGCTGACCGCACCATCGCCGTTTCGGCGATTGCCGCGACGCGTGCGCCCGACGCCCTGAACGCCCTCAGCATCCTTATTCTCGCTGTATCGCTGCTGCTCCTTCCCGGAGCGGTGTGGATGCACGCAACCTGAGCCCAAGCCCCCTCAGGATCGCCCGTAGCCACCCGCTCCCGAAAGGAAGCGGGTTTTTTGTTGCGCGCGGTCCAGACCTTTCCCGGAACCGACCTCGACAATGACGCAAGATTTCACCTCACGACCCGGACCGGACGGCCGCGCCCCGAACGCGCGCAGCCGTGCCGTCACGGCCGGCCCCAGCCGGGCCGCGGCGCGCAGCTATCTGCGCGCTGCGGGCATGCAGGACGCCGACTTCGACAAGCCGATGATCGCGGTGGTCAACACCTGGTCGTCGGTAACGCCGTGCAACATGCATCTGGACCGGCTGGCGAAGGACGTCCGGGCGGGCGTCATCGCGGCGGGCGGCTATCCGGTCGACTTCAACACCATCGTCGTCACCGACGGCATCTCCATGGGCACCGCCGGAATGAAGGCCTCGCTGATCAGCCGCGAGGTCGTCGCCGACTCCATCGAACTGGCCGTCGAGGGCCACCAGCTGGACGGCGTCATCTGCATCGTCGGCTGCGACAAGACCATTCCGGCGGCGGCCATGGCCCTGGCGCGGATGGATATCCCGGGTCTGGTCTATTACGGCGGGACGATCCTGCCCGGCCGCATCGGCGCGCGCGAGGTCTCGGTCCAGGACATCTTCGAAGCCATCGGCGCCCACGCCGCCGGCGCGCTCGACGACGCCGGGCTGCAGGCGGTCGAAAGCGCCGTCTGTCCCGGGGCCGGAGCCTGCGGCGGCCAGTTCACCGCCAACACCATGGCCATGGCCCTGACGGTCATGGGGCTGTCGCCGATGGGGGCCAACGACGTGCCCGCCGTCGATCCGGCCAAGGGCGCCGAGGGCGAACGCTGCGGCCGGCTGATCGTCGAGCGCGCCTTCGCCGGCGATACGGCCCGCAAATACATCACCCGGGCCAGCCTGAGGAACGCCGCCGCCGCGGTCTCGGCCTCGGGCGGCTCGACCAACGCGGTCATGCACCTGACCGCCATCGCCGCCGAGGCCGGCGTCGAGTTCGGCATCGAGGACTGCCACCAGGCCTGCGTCGACGCGCCGGTGATCTGCGACCTGAAGCCCGGCGGCCGCTTCCTGGCCTCGCATCTGTTCGCGGCCGGCGGCACGCGGCTGGTAACGCAACGGATGGCGGCGGCGGGCAAGATCGTCAACGCCCCCACCGTCAGCGGCCGCAGCCTGTTCGCCGAGGCGGCCGAGGCCGAGGAGACGCCGGGCCAGCAGGTCGTCACCGACTTCGCCGCGCCCGTGATGGAGCGCGGCAGCTACGCGGTCATCTATGGCGACGTCGCGCCCGACGGGGCGGTGATCAAGCTGACCGGCCACAAGGTCGACCGGTTCGAAGGCCCCGCCTGCGTCTTCGACAGCGAGGAGGACGCCTTCCACGCGGTTCAGGACGGCTCGGTCGGCGAAGGCGACGTCATCGTCATCCGCTACGAGGGGCCGAAAGGTGGGCCCGGCATGCGCGAGATGCTGCAGGTCACCGCCGCCCTGAAGGGGCGCGGCGTCGACAATGTCGCCCTGATCACCGACGGCCGCTTCTCGGGCGCCAGCTACGGCTTCGTCGCCGGCCATGTGTCGCCCGAGGCGGCGGCCGGCGGCCCCATCGCTCTCATTCGCGACGGCGACCGGATCGCCATCGACGTCGCCAACCGCCGGATCGACGTCGACGCCGATCTGGCGAAGCGCCGGGCGGAGTTCGCGCCCCAATGCCTCCGCCCGGCGCACGGGGTCTTCGCCAAATACCGCGCCTCGGTGGCCTCCGCCGCCCAGGGCGCGGTGACCATTCCCGATCCGCCGCCGGTGCAGCGTCCCGCTGAGACCGAAGCCCATCCCGCCCGAGAGGACGCCTGAACCATGGCCATCACCATCTACACCAATGACGATATCCGCCCCGGCGCCATCGCCGGCCAGCGCATCGCCATCATCGGCTACGGCTCGCAGGGCCGCGCCCATGCCCAGAATCTGAAGGACTCCGGCCACGACGTGGTCGCCGGCGTCCGCCACGGCGGCAAGGGCTGGCGCAACGCAACCGCCGACGGCGTCCCCACCGCCGAGCCGGCTGAGGCCGTCCGCGACGCGGACATCATCGCCATCCTGACCCCGGACATGGTCCAAGCCGAGGTCTATCGCGACATCATCGAGCCCAACGCCAAACAGGGCGCGGCCATCCTGTTCGCCCACGGCTTCTCGATCATCTACGGCCGGATCACGCCGCGCGAGGACATGGACGTCATCCTGGTTGCGCCCAAGGGGCCGGGCGATCTGGTCCGGCGCGAGTTCCAGCGCGGACGCGGCGTCCCCTCCCTGTTCGCGATCGAGAAGGACGCCACCGGCAAGGCCCGCGACCGCGCCATGGGCTACGCCCGGGGCAATGGCGGCGCGACCGGCGGCCTGCTGGAGACCACCTTCCGCGAAGAGACCGAGACCGATCTGTTTGGCGAACAGGCCGTCCTGTGCGGCGGCGCCAAGGAGCTGGTCATGTCCGGGTTCAACACCCTGGTCGAAGCCGGCTACCAGCCCGAGATCGCCTATTTCGAGTGCATGCACGAGCTGAAGCTGATCGTGGACCTGTTCTACGAGGGCGGCATCACCAAGATGAACGAGTTCATCTCGGAGACGGCGAAATGGGGCTCGGTCAAGTCCGGCCCGCGCGTCATCACCGACGAAACCCGCGCCCGCATGAAGACCATCCTGGACGAGATCCAGTCGGGTCAGTTCGCCCGCGAATGGATCGCCGAGAACGCGGCCGACAAGCCCCGCTACGACGCCTGGGTCAAGGCCGACGGCGAGCAACCCATCGAGATCACCGGGGCGAAGCTGCGCGAACGCATGGCCTGGCTGCACGCCCCCAAATCGGAAGCCGCCTGAGTCATGACCGCCTCCGCCGTCCGCGTTCCCGAGCCCGCCGCCGCGTCCCGAAGCGGAGCCCGCCTGCTCGTCTCCACCCTGGAGCGGCTGGGGGTGGAGGTCGTGTTCGGCTATCCGGGCGGCGCCATCATGCCGGTCTATGACGCCCTGGCCGGGTCGGCGCTGCGCCACATCCTGGTCCGGCACGAACAGGCCGCCGCCTTCGCCGCCGATGCTTACGCCCGCCGCAGCGGCAAGGTCGGCGTCTGCCTGGCCACCTCCGGTCCGGGGGCGACCAATCTGATCACCGGCATCGCCAATGCGATGATGGACTCGATCCCCATGGTCTGCATCACCGGCAATGTCGCCCAAGGCGTCATGGGCACTGACGCCTTCCAGGAGATCGACATCCTGGGCGTCACCCTGCCGATCGTGAAACACTCCATCCTGGTGCGCGATCCGGCCGACATCCCGGCGGCGGTCGAGGAGGCCTTCCACATCGCCGCCTCGGGCCGCCCCGGCCCCGTCCTGATCGACCTGCCCAAGGACGTGCAGGTCGCCGCGACGACGGAGGACTTCGGCTTCCCCTATCCGAACATGGTCACGCCGATCGACCACGACGCCATCACCGCGGCGGCCCAGGCGATCCGCGAGGCCCGACGGCCGCTGATCTATGTCGGCGGCGGGGTGAAGATCGGCCGGGCGACGGACCAGGTCCGCGCCTTTGCCGAGGCCACCGGCATTCCCTCGGTCGCGACCCTGAACGCCCTGGGAACCATCCCCACGGACGCCCCCGGCTTCCAGGGCATGCTGGGCATGCACGGCACGCGCGCGGCCAATGAGGCGGTGCAGGAGACCGATCTGCTGATCGTCTTCGGGGCCCGGTTCGACGACCGCGCCACCGGCAAGCTGGCCGAGTTCGCCCCCCACGCCCGCGTCATCCATTTCGACATCGACGCCTCGGAGATCGGCAAGCTGCGCGAGACCTGGATCCCGGTCGCCGGGGAACTGGCGCCCGGCGTCGAGGCCCTGACCGCGCATCTGGCGGGCCAGACCCTGACCATCGATCCGTGGATGATCCACTGCGCCAGCCGGATGCGGCGCACCGCCTTCCGATACGCTGACGCGCCCGGCGAAGGCGTCTTCGCCCCTGCCCTGCTGAGAGCCGTGTCAGAAGCGGCGGGAGACGATTTCGTCGCCGCCTGCGACGTCGGCCAGCATCAGATGTGGGCCGCCCAGCACTGCCGCTTCTCGAAGCCGGAAGCCCACATCACCTCGGGCGGCCTGGGGGCCATGGGCTTCGGCCTGCCGGCGGGGATCGGCGCCAAGCTGGCCGATCCGGAGGCGACGGTCGTCGTCATCGCCGGCGATGGCGGCTTCATGATGAACGTCCAGGAGCTTGCCACCCTGCGCCGCTACGGCGTCGCGGTGAAGATCCTGCTGCTGGACAACAGCTCGCTGGGCTTGGTGCGCCAGTGGCAGGAGCTGTTCTTCGCCGGCAACTATTCGGAGATCGACCTGTCCGACAATCCGGACTTCGTTCGGGTCGCCGAGGCGTTCGGCATCGAGGCCTTCCGAATTAGCCGGCGCGAGGAGGTCCCGGCCGGGATCGCCCGCCTGCTGGCCGCCGACGGCCCCTGCCTCGCGCACGTGATCATCGATCCCCGGGAGAACGTGTGGCCGCTGGTCCCGCCCGGAAAGAGCAATGCCGAAATGATGGAAGGCGCCTGACATGACCGCTGACACCCTGCACCTGCATATCGACCGCGCCGACGGCTCGCTCCAGCGCCTGATCGGTCTCGTGGAGCGCCGCGGCTTCCACATCGACGGTATGACGCTGAGCGACGAGGGCCATGGACGCCGCGTCGAACTGGCCGTGCGCGGCCGCGACGACGGCCGCTGCCCGCACACACTGGGCCGCCAGATCGACAAGCTGTTCGGCGTCACCCGCATCACGCCCCCGGCCGCCGCCTTCCATCCCGAGGTAGCGGCATGACCCGGGTCCAGACCGCCGTCGCCGCCGATCCGGACAAGGTCGTCGTCTTCGACACCACCCTGCGCGACGGGGAGCAGGCGCCCGGCTTCTCCATGGGGCCGGACGACAAGGTGCGCATGGCCCAGGCGCTGGCCGCGCTGAAGGTCGACGTGGTCGAGGCCGGCTTCGCCGCCGCCTCGCCCGGCGACGAGGAAGGCGTCCGCCGCGTGGTCGGCGAGGTCGAGGGCCCCGTCTTCTGCTCCCTGGCGCGGTCGAACGAGGCCGACATCGACGCGGCCTACCGCGCCCTGCGCGGGACCGAGGAGCGGCGCTGCCACATCTTCCTGGGCACCAGCCCGATCCATCGCTCGGCCAAGCTGAAGATGTCGAAGGCCGAGGTGCTGGCCGCCGCCGGCCGCGCCGTCGCCTATGCCCGCACCCGGTTCGAGGACGTGGAATTCAGCCCCGAGGACGCCATCCGCACCGAGCCGGAATTCCTGGCGGAGGTGTGCGAGGTCGCCGCCGGGGCGGGCGCCACCACCCTGAACATCCCCGACACCGTCGGCTATTCCACGCCGGGCGAGATCGGCGACCTCTTCCGCAACCTGATCGCCAGCGTCCGCGCCCGGTTTCCGCAGGTCGTCTTCTCGGCCCACTGCCACGACGACCTGGGCATGGCCGTCGCCAACTCCCTGTCGGCCGTCGAGGCCGGCGCGCGTCAGATCGAGGGCGCGATCAACGGCATCGGCGAGCGGGCCGGCAACGCCTCGATCGAGGAGATGGTCATGGCCATCCGCACCCGCTCGGATCGCTATGGCCTGCACACCGGGGTGGACGCGACCCATCTGGTCCGCGCCAGCCGGCTGCTGAGCGAGATCACCCACACGCCGGTGGTCCGCAACAAGGCCATCGTCGGCCTGAACGCCTTCGCCCACGAAGCCGGCATCCACCAGCACGGCATGATGGCCGACCCGTCGACCTATGAGATCATGCGGCCGCAGGACGTCGGCTTCGAAGGCACCTGGTTCGTGCTGGGCAAGCACTCGGGCCGTCACGCCGTGGCCAAGCGCGCCGAGACCCTGGGCCAGCCGGTGACCGGGCTGCATCTGGCCGCCGCCTTCGCCGGGTTCAAGGCCCGCGCCGACGAGATCGGCGAGATCAACGACCACGAACTGCTGGCCATCATTGAGGCCGCGCGACCCGTCACCCGTCAAGAGGAGCCCGCCTATGCGGCCGCTGGCTGAACACATCTGGATCAATGGCGAGCTGACGCCCTGGGCGGACGCGAAGATCCATGTGATGAGCCACGCGCTCCACTATGGCACCTCGGTGTTCGAGGGCATCCGCGTCTATGACACCCCGGACGGGCCGCGCGGCTTTCGCCTGACCGACCATGTCAGGCGGCTGTTCGACAGCGCCCGGATGTATCATTTCGTTCTTCCGTATACGGAGGATGAGCTGATCGAGGCCTGTCGCGCCGTCGTTCGGGCCACCGGATTGAGGTCGGCCTACATCCGCCCGATCGCCTTCCTCGGCCCGTGCGGCATGGGGGTGACGCCCGCTCCCGACAATATGAACACCGACGTCGCCATCGCCGCCTTCCCGTGGGGGGCCTATCTGGGCGAGGAGGCGCTGGAGAAGGGCGTAGACGCCTGCATCGCCAGCTGGTCGCGCATCGCCCCCAACACCGTGCCCTCGGGGGCCAAGGCGGGCGGCAACTATCTGTCCTCCTATCTGATCGGCCGCGAGGCCCGGGTCGGCGGCTTCGGCGAGGGCATCGCCCTGGGCACCGACGGCCGGCTGTCCGAGGGGGCGGGCGAGAACCTGTTCCTCGTCAAGGACGGCGAGATCATCACCCCGCCCGCCGCAGCCTCCATCCTGATGGGCATCACCCGCGACAGCGTGCTGAAGCTGGCCCGCGGCCTCGGCTATGAGACCCGCGAACAGATCCTGCCGCGCGAGGCCCTGTATGTGGCTGACGAGATCTTCATGACCGGCACGGCGGCCGAGATCACCCCGGTGCGCTCGGTCGACGGGATTCCGACCCGCTGTGCCGGTCCGGGGCCAGTGACGAAGGCGGTCAACGCCGCCTTCCGCGGCCTGTTCGACGGGAGCACGCCGGACCGGTTCGGCTGGCTGGAGCCCATCGCCACGCCGGCCCCAGCGCCGAAGCGCGAGGTCGAACATGCCTGAGACCCTGTTCGACAAGGTCTGGAACCGGCACGTGGTCGCGCCGGAGACGGTGGACACCCCGGGCGTCCTCTATGTCGACCTGCATCTGGTGCATGAGGTCACCAGCCCGCAGGCCTTCAGCGAAATCGAGGCGCGCGGCTTGCCGGTTCGTCGGCCCGATCGCACCTTCGCCACCCTCGACCATTCGACCCCGACCCTGCCCGCCGGGGCCGACGGCGAGCGGCCCTATGTCACCCCCGCGGCGCGGTCCCAGGTCGAGCGGCTGGAAGCCAACTGCGCCCGCCACGGCATCCGGCTGGCGGGCTGGGACAGCGACGATCGCGGCGTGGTCCACGTCATGGGACCGGAGCTGGGCCTGACCCGGCCCGGCATGACCGTCGTCTGCGGCGACAGCCATACGGCGACCCACGGCGCCTTTGGGGCTCTCGCCTTCGGCATCGGTACCTCGGAGGTCGGCCATGTGCTGGCGACCCAATGCCTGCTGCAGCGCAAGCCGAAGGCCATGCGGGTCACCGTGACCGGCCGGTTGCAGCCCGGCGTCTCGGGCAAGGATGTGGCCTTGGCCATCATCGCCCGTCTCGGCTTCGGCGGCGGCTCGGGCCATGTCATCGAATACGCCGGCGAGGCCATCCGCTCGCTGGACATGGAAGGGCGGATGACGGTCTGCAACATGTCGATTGAGGCCGGGGCCCGGGCCGGCATGATCGCCCCGGACGCCGTCACCGTCGCCTGGCTGCAGGGCTGCCGCTACGCGCCGGCGGGCGAGGCCTTCGGGCGCGCGGCCGCCGACTGGCTGACACTGAAGAGCGATCCCGGGGCGGTGTTCGATGCCGAGGTCGAGATCGACGGAGCGGCGATCCGGCCGATGGCGACCTGGGGCACCACGCCGGACGCCGGCTCGCCGATCGGCGCCCTGGTGCCGGCGCCGCGCGACGCCTCGGACGAGAAGGCGCTGGCCTATATGGGCTTCGCCGCCGGGGAGGCGACGACCGGCCATCCGGTCGACGTCGTTTTCGTGGGAAGCTGCACCAACGGCCGCCTGCCGGATCTGCGCGCCGCCGCCGAGGTGCTGCGCGGCCGCAAGGTCAGCCCGGGCGTCCGCATGCTGGTGGTGCCGGGGTCCGAGGCCGTGCGCCGCGACGCCGAGGCCGAGGGCCTGGACCGGGTCTTCATCGAGGCGGGAGCCGAATGGCGCCTGCCCGGCTGCTCGATGTGCATCGCCATGAACGGCGATTTCGTCGCGCCCGGGCAACTGGCGGTCTCGACCTCGAACCGCAATTTCGAAGGCCGTCAGGGCAAGGGGGCGCGCACCATCCTCGCCAGCCCCGCCACCGCCGCCGCCAGCGCCATCGCCGGGGTGCTGACGGACCCGCGCGTCTATCTGAAGGAGGGCGTCGATGCCTGAAGCCTTTCGAGCGCTGACATCGAAGGCCGTGGTGCTCAGCCAGGCCAATATCGACACCGACCAGATCATCCCCGCGCGCTTCCTGACCACCACCTCGCGCGAGGGTCTGGGCAAGGCCGCCTTCTACGACTGGCGGTATGAAACCGACGGCACGCCCAAGCCCGAGGCGGTGCTGAACCGCATCGATCCCGCCGAGCGGCGCATCCTGCTGGCGGGCCCGAATTTCGCCTGCGGCTCGTCGCGCGAACACGCGCCGTGGGCACTCGTGGACTATGGCTTCCGGGCGGTGATCTCGACCTCGATCGCCGACATCTTCACCTCCAACGCCCTCAAGACCGGCCTGCTGCCGATCGAGGTCGATCAGGCGACGTGGGACGACCTCGCCGCCTTTCCCGACCAGCCGGTTACCATCGACCTGGAGGCCGGAGAGATCCGCCGCGGCAACGCCGCGCCGACCCCCTTCACCGTCGAACGGTTCGCCCGCCGCTGCCTGCTGGACGGCGTCGACACCCTGGGCTGGCTGCAAGCCCGCCTGCCCGACATCGCGGCCTTCGAAGCCGCCCACGAATTGGAAACCGCCTGATGCCCGCTTCCCGCACCTATGAGATCGTCGTCCTGCCCGGGGATGGCGTCGGCCCCGAGGTGACCCACGCGGCCCAGGCCGTGCTGACCGTCGTCGGCGACTTCTTCGGCCACAAATTCCGCTTTCGGGAGCATCTGATCGGCGGGGCGGCCATTGACGCGACCGGCGATCCGCTGCCGCCGGAGACGGTCAGCGCCTGTCTGGCCGCCGACGCCGTGCTGCTGGGCGCCGTCGGCGGTCCCAAATGGGACGGCGGCGCGCGCCGGCCGGAGGAAGGCCTGCTGGGCCTGCGCAAGGCCATGGGTCTGTTCGCCAATCTGCGCCCGCTGCAGGTCTCGCCGGTGCTGGCCCACCGCTCGCCGCTGAAACAGGAGATCGTCGAGGGCGTCGACCTGATCGTGTTCCGCGAACTGACCGGCGGCATCTATTTCGGCGAGAAGACCCGCACCGCCGACCGCGCCACGGACCTGTGCGTCTATACCGTCCCCGAGATCGAGCGTATCGCCCGCGCCGCTTTCAAGACAGCCCAGCTGCGGCGCGGCAAGGTCACCTCGGTCGACAAGGCCAATGTGATGGAGACCAGCCGGCTGTGGCGCGAGGTCGTGACCCGCGTCCACGCCGAGGAATTTCCCCGCATCGAGCTGGAGCACGCCCTGGTCGACTCCATGGCCATGCATCTGATCCGCAAGCCGCGCGAATATGATGTGATCCTGACCGAGAACATGTTCGGCGACATCCTGTCGGACGAGATCTCGGTGCTGGGCGGCTCGATCGGCCTGCTGCCCTCGGCCTCGCTGGGGACGGACGGCCCGGGCCTGTTCGAACCGATCCACGGCTCGGCCCCCGACATCGCCGGTCAGGACAAGGCCAACCCGGTGGGGACCATCCTGTCGGCGGCGCTGATGCTGCGTCACAGCCTCGGGCTGGAGGACGAGGCCGGTTCGGTCGAGGCGGCCGTCGCCGCCGTCCTGTCGGCCGGAGCCGTGACCCAGGATCTGGGCGGGACGCTGGGCACGCGCGCCGCAGCCAACGCCGTGATCGACGGCCTTCGCGCCATCCACTGGGCCGCGGCGCACCGCATCCAGATGCACTGGGCATGAGGCGCGCGGGTCAAAGCGTGTCGTCCGGAGCGCACTCAGGGCGGATCAGTCGGCCCGAGTGCCGATTTCGGGGCCTGTCCGGCAATAATCTTGCCGTGCGGGTTGACGCCGGGCGTTTCCATCCGCAGCCTGTCGTTCGACTTCAATGTGAGCCCGGTCCCTTGAACCGTTCCGCCGCCCTCTTCGCCGTTCGCCCGACTGCCTCGCGCGGCGGCGTGGCCGTGCGCGCCAGCGGCCTCGGTACGACCGGCACCATCGGCACCATCACCACGCCCATGGCGGGGACAGGTTAGCGCGCACCGGAACTCAGGATCGCCCCAACCCAACCCCGCCCGGACCCCCGGGCGGGGTTTTTCATTTCCGCCCTTCCCCATTCAGCCTCATTCGAAAGCCCCACCATGCCCAGCCTCGCCCTCCTCCGACCGAAACCCGCGTCCGCCGCCGTCCTCCCCCTCCCCGGCGCACCCGTGGTGGTGATGAAATTCGGCAGTTCGGTGCTGGCCGGTCCCGCCGATGCGCCGGCCGTCGCCTCCGACATCTATGCCGAGGTCCGGCGCGGCCGCCGGGTCGTCGCCGTGGTTTCTGCCTTCGCCGACGAGACCGACCGGCTGCTGGCCGAGGCGCGTCTGCTCGGCCTCGCCCACGACAATCCCCTGCTGCCCGCCTATGTCGTCCAGGGCGAGGAGCGGTCGGCGGCCCTGACGGCGCTGGCCTGCGACCGCATCGGACTGGACGCCGCGACGCTGACGGTGCGCGAGCTCGGCATCCTCGCCGAGGGGCCGTGCGAACACGCCCGCCCCATCGCCCTCGACCGCGCCGCGCTGGAGCGGGCCCTGGAACGGCATGAGGTCGTGGTGGTGCCGGGCTTCGGCGCCCTCGGCCCCGACGGCCGGGCGGTGCTGCTGGGCCGCGGCGGTTCGGACCTGACCGCCCTGTTCCTCGCCGCCGAGCTCGGCCTCGACCACGTTCAGCTGGTGAAGGACGTCGACGGCCTCTACGACCGCGACCCCAACGCCGATCCGGAGGCCCGCCGCTACGACCAGGCCAGCTGGGCCGAGGCCAAGGCGCTGGGCGGCGGTCTGGTCCAGCCGGACGCCCTCGATCTGGCCGAGTCGCGGCGGCTGTGCGTCGAGGTGCGCAACCACGCCGACGGCCACCGCACGGCGATCGGGGCCGAGGGCGCGCCGCCGCGCCGCGTGCCCCCGCGCCGACGGCTGAAGGTCGCCGTCGCCGGTTGCGGCGTCGTCGGCGGCGGGGCGCTGTCGCGCCTGCTCGGCGACCCTCGCGTCGAGGTCGTGGGCGTGCTGGTGCGCGATCCCGCCAAGGCGCGCGACATCCCCGGCTTCCCGGCCGAGGCGCTCGCGCCGCTGCTCGTGGACACTGCCGACGCCCTGCTGGACCGCAGCCCGGACATCCTGCTGGAGGCCCTGTCGGAGGCGGAGGCCGGTCATGCCGTGATCCGCGCCGCCCTGCAGCGCGGCGTCGATGTCACCAGCGCCAACAAACAGGCTGTCAGCCGAGACCCCGCCGGCCTGCTGGCCCTCGCCGACGCGCATGAGGCGAAACTGCTGTGGTCGGCCTCGATCGGCGGCGGCGCGCCGATGGTCGAGACTCTGCGCGCGGCCCGCGCCGAGGGGCCGGTGACGGGCTTCGAGGCGGTGCTGAATGGCACCGTCAACTTCATGCTCGAACGCCTCGGCGACGGTGCGTCGTTCGACCAGGCCCTGGCCGAGGCGCGCGCCGCCGGCTTCGCCGAGGAGGATCCGTCCTCCGACCTCGAAGGCCTCGACGCCGCAGCGAAGGTGCGGTTGCTGGCGTTCGAAGCCTTCGGCGTGATGCCGGACGAGGCTGATATCCCGCGCGACGTGCTGTCCCAGGACGCGCCGCCGCCGCCGGGCGCGCGCCAGCTGTGTCGGTGCCGTCTGGACAACGGCCGGGTCGTCGCCGAGGTTCGACTGGTCGCCGGCGCGCTGGATCCGCTGTTCGCCGCGCTGAACGGGGAGCGAAACGCCTTGAAAGTCATCGGCCCGGATGGATCGGCGGTGCGTTGCCGCGGGCGCGGCGCCGGGCGCTGGGCCACGGCGGAAAGCCTGCTGGCCGACCTCGCCGAGCTCGCCGCCCGCCGCTTCGCGCTTCAGGACGCCTGACATGGCGGTGTTCACGCCCGTGGAAGAGGCCGAGGCCGAACCCTTCATTCGCCGCTTCGGCCTCGGGGCCCTGCGCGCCCTGACGCCGATCGCCGAAGGGGTGGAGAACACCAACTACCGCCTCGACACGGATCAGGGGCGGTTCGTCCTGACCCTGTTCGAGGCCCGGACCGATGAGACCGCCCTGCCCTTCTGTCTCGGCCTGACCCGGCATGCGGCGGAGCGCGGCCTGCCCTGCGCCCGCGCCCTCGTCGACGCCGACGGCGAGGCGATCGGGCGACTGAACGGCCGGCCCGCCGCCATCCTCAACTGGCTGCCCGGGACCGCGAAGACGGAGCTGTCGCTGGCCGATCAGGCGGCCGGCGGGGCCCTGCTGGCCCGCCTGCACCTGGCCGCGGCCGACTATCCGGCGGTGCGGGCCAATCCCGTGGGCGCCGCCGCCCGCCGGGCGTTGTTCGGGCGGTGCGACACGCGGGCCGCGGGCGGCGATCGACGGATCCTTGAGCGGCTGGCGCCGTGGGTCGCCGAGGGCGCGCCGGACCCGGCCGCAAACCTGCCGCGCGGCCCCATCCACGCCGACTATTTTCCCGACAATCTGCTGTTCGAGGACGGTGTGCCCAGCGGCCTGATCGACTTCTATTTCGCCTGCGTCGACGCCCTCGCCTACGATCTCGCCATCGCCCTGTCGGCCTGGGGGTTCGACACCACAGGGGCGCCGTTTCCGGCCGCCCTGAAGGCCTTCCAGTCGGGCTATGAAGCGGTCCGGCCGCTCAGCGCCGCCGAGCGGGCCGCCCTCCCCGAACTGGGCGCTGTCGCCGCCGTGCGCTTCACCCTGACCCGGCTGCACGACCGACTGTTCCACGACCCGGCGGCCCTGGTCACGCCCAAGGACCCCGCCCCCTTCCTGCGCCGGCTCGACTGGTGGACGGGAGAGGCGCTGGCCGCCTGATCAGCGCGCGCCGATCGCGGCCAGCACGGCCTCCAGCGTCGGCTCCACCGTCTCGAACCGCTCGACGCGGCCCTCCAGTCCCTCGAGCTCGGGCGGACGCTCCGGCGCGAAGCCGAGGGCCGCCTCGACGGCTTCCGGGAACTTGGCCGGGTGGGCGGTCGACAGCGCCACCACCGGGCCGGCCGACACGTCGAGCCGCCGCGCGGCATGCAGGGCCACGGCCGTGTGGGGGCAGATCACCCGGCCGCATTCGGCCCAGGTGCGGGCAATCTCCTGCGCCGTCTCCGCCTCGCTGACCGAAACCGCCGACACCTCGCGCCGCAGCGCCGCCAGCAGATCGCCCGGCAGGGTCACGCGGCCGTCGCGGGCGAAGTCCTCGAACAGGCCGCGCGTCAGGTCGGCGTCCCGGCCGGAGGCCTCGAACACCAACCGCTCGAAATTCGAGGGCGCCTGCACATCCATGCTGACGCTGGCGGTCGGATGGGCCGCCGCCTGCTGATAGACGCCGGTCTCCAGAGCCCGCGCGAGCGCGTCGTTGCGGTTCGTGGCTGCGACGAGGCCGGCCATCGGCAGACCCATCCGCCGCCCGGCCCATCCGGCGAAGGCGTCGCCGAAATTGCCGGTCGGCACGACATAGGTCGCCTTCTCAGCCTCGGCGCCGAGGGCGCGGGCGGCGCTGGCATAGTAGGGAATCTGCCCGGCCAGACGGGCCCAGTTGATCGAGTTCACCGAACTCAGTCGGCGCGCGGCGCGCAGTGCCGGGTCCTTCAGCAGGGCCTTCACCAGCCGTTGGCAGTCGTCGAAATCGCCGCGGACGGCGAGGTTCAGGACATTGTCGGCGCCGGTGGTGGTCATCTGCAACCGCTGCACCGGCGACACCCGACCCAGCGGGTGCAGCACCACCAGATCGATCCGCTCAACGCCGCCGAAGGCGCGCACGGCGGCGGCGCCCGTATCGCCGCTGGTCGCCGTCACCAGCAGCAGCCGTTCGTCGCGGACGGACAGGGCGGCCTCGGCCAGCACCGCCACCATCTGCATGGCGTAGTCCTTGAAGGCCGCCGTGGGCCCGTGGAACAGCTCAAGCACGAACAGGCCGGGAGCCGCCTCGACCAGCGGCGTCGCCTCTGGCCGCGGGAACTGATTGGACAGCCGCGCCGTGGCCCGATCCAGCGCGCCGGCCGGCAGAGCACCGCCGATGAACGGCGCCAGCACCGCCGAGGCCAGGGCGGCGGCGTCGGGATCGGCCGGGCGCTGCGGCAACGCAGGCCACTCACGGGGAACGTAAAGCCCGCCATCCGGCGCGACCCCGGCGAGCAGGGCGCCGGCGAAATCCACCTCCGGCGAGGTCCCACGCGTGCTGATGTAGGCGGATGACACGACCATCGGCGTTCCAGCGGCCGGGCATGGCCGACGGCATTTGACCGTCCCGACGAGGGCGATGCAACAGGGGCTGGCCGCATTCTGGCGCCGCAGGAAGCCTTGGCAGCAACCGGGCGGGACGCCATGGTGACGCCATGCGCCCCGAAGCCGCGAGTGACACGGACAACCTTCGCGACGCGAGTCGGGCGCTGGCGAACGCGCGCCGCGTGGTGATCAAGATCGGCTCGTCCCTGCTGATCGACCCCGAGCGGGGCGACGTCGACGCCGGGTGGCTGGAGGCCATGGCCGCCGAGGTCGCGCGGGTCAGGGCCGAGGGCAAGGCGGTGATCGTCGTCTCGTCCGGCGCCGTGGCTCTGGGCCGTCGCCGTCTCGACCTGCCCCCGGGCGCCCAGCTGGACCGGAAGCAGGCCGCCGCCGCCGTCGGCCAGTCGATGCTGATGCAGGCCTGGACCGCCGCCCTGGCCGGCCACGGCCTCGTTGCCGCCCAGATCCTGCTGACCCGCGAGGACACCGAGCGGCGGCGGCGATGGCTCAACGCCCGGGCCACGCTGGAGGCCCTGCTGGCCCTCGGCGTCGTGCCGGTGGTCAATGAGAACGACACCGTCGCGACCGAGGAAATCCGCTATGGCGACAACGACCGGCTGGCCGCCCGCACCGCCCAGTTGGCGAGGGCCGATGTACTGGTGCTGCTGTCCGACGTCGATGGGCTCTACACCGCCGACCCTCGCCGCGATCCGGCGGCCGTCCACATCCCGTTTCTCGCCGATCTGACCCCGGAGGCGGCGGCCGCCGCCGAGGGGCCCAATCTCCAGACCGGCGTCGGCACGGGCGGCATGGCCACCAAGCTGATGGCGGCGCGGATCGCCCGCTCGGCCGGCTGCTCGACCCTGATCCTGTCGGGCGTGGCCCACGCCCCGATGGCGGCCCTTGCGCAGGGGGCGAAGGCGACCCTCATCGCCGCGCCGGCCACGCCCATGACCGCCTACAAACAGTGGATCGCCGGCAGTCTGGAGCCCGCCGGGGCGCTGGTGGTCGATGCGGGCGCGGCGATCGCCCTGGCGGGCGGCAACAGCCTGCTGGCCTCGGGTGTCGCGGAGGTGCAGGGCGATTTCGACGCGGGCGACTGCGTCCGGGTGGTCGGCCCGTCCGGTCCGCTCGGCGTCGGCCTGACCGCCTACGCCGCCGTCGACTGCCGCCGCATTCAGGGGCGGCACAGCCGCGAGTTCGAGACCCTTCTGGGCTGGAAAGGCCCCGGCGTGGCGATCCATCGGGACGATCTGGTGCTGGGTCCTTAAGAACTGCCAGGTCCCTGTTCGTCGAGCCGGCCTCCCGCCTGCGGGTCTACCTGGCCTGAGGGGCCGGGCCACCGTGGATCAGCGATGATCCGCTCGCGCCCACGACCGCGTGGACGAAGCCGTCGGCGCCCGGCAGCAGGCCCTGATCGAACGGCCGCCGGTCGAAGACCTGGTAACGGATGGCCCGTCCGGGCGCGAGGTCGGTCTCGAACGTCCACAGGCCCGGGTCACCGGCGTCCGGGGTCAGCCGAACCACCATCTCGTTGGAGCCGAGGAAATCGCCCCAGAGCCAGAGCGGGGCCGTCTCTCCCGCGGCCCGGCGAACGCCGATGGTGACCGGTTGCGGCTCGACATAGGCGTGGCGGGTGTACTGCGCCGCCTTCGTCAGTTCATTGCCGCGGCGCCAGTCGAAGAAGGTGGCGTTCTCCCAGTTCGACCCCACGCCCCAGCGAGTCGAGCAGCGCGTCGAGACCCAGGCCGGCTCCCAGTAGACCACGCCGACGCCGCCATTCGACTTCACCGTCTGGGTGATATCGACCATATAGCGGTGCTGGCCGTCCTCGGTCGCGGGATACTCGGGCAGCAGGGTGTCGGGGCCCAGCAAATTCGGCGAGGCGTCCTCGCCCTCATTGGTGAACGGATAGGAGGTCTCGACGACGATGACCTCGGCCGCATAGCGATGCCGCAGCCGGTTGATCGTCGCGCCGAGCCCCTCCAGCCCCTGCGTCGACCATTTGCGATAATAGCTGACGCCGATCAGGTCGAAGTCGGTGACACCATGTTCCGCGGCCGCCGCGAACCAGGGCTCGACATTCTCGGGCTGGGCGATGTGCAGCATGACCAGCGGCTGGACCGAGCTGGCCGCGCCGGCGTCGCGGACGGCGCGGATGCCGGCGTTCAGCAGGGCGGCGTTGCGCGGCCAGTTGATGCCCGGACGGGTCTCCTTCCAGTACAGTTCGCCCATCAGCTCGGGATTGGTCTCATTGCCGACCTGGACCAGGTCCGGCATCAGCCCGTCGGCGTCGAGCGCGGACAGGATCTCCCGGGTATAGTCGTACAGCGCCTGCGACAGGGCCGGGACGTCATCCCGGATCGGTCGCCAGGCCTTGGGTACGATCTGCTTGTCGCCGTCGGCCCAGTCGTCGGAATAGTGGAAGTCCAACAGCACCTCCATGCCCTCCGCCTTCGCCCGGCGAATGGTCTCGCGCACGTCGTCGAGGTCGGAGTAGTCGGTCCACTCCGCGTCGTTCCAGATGCGCACGCGAACCAGGTTGGTGCCGGCCTCGGCGAACAGCTGGTAGGGATCCATGGCCTCGCCATTGACCCGGTAGACCGCGCCGCAATCCTCCATCTCGTTCACATACGAAAGGTCCGCGCCAAAATAGAAGACGGATTGGGCGGCGGCGGGCCCGGCGGCAGCGACGGTCAGGGCGGCCAGCGCCGGGGTGAGGAAACGGATCATGGAACTCTACCGGGCAAGGGCCCGCGGGCGGCGCTGGTCCGCCCGCGGGTGAGGTCAGTAACGCAGGGTGATGTCGAAGCTGAAGCGACGGCCATAGTGGTCGTAGCGCGCCAGCCGGTCGGGGCTGTTGTCGTAGTGGACCCGCACCGGCTCGTCGGTGAGGTTGCCGGCCTGGAAGCGCAGCCCGACCTGGTCGGACACCTGGTAGGAGGCGCTGAAGTCGAGGATGCCCTCGCTCTCCAGCGTGCGCAGGGCCGAGCCGTCCCAGCCGTCGATGACTGTGAAGGGGCTGTGATATTTGTAGCCCAGCCGGCTCTCGAACCGGCCCTTGCTGTACCACAGGTCGATCGTGGCGGTGCGCTCCGCCAGCCCCGTGCCCTCCAGCGGGTCGTTGGCGGGGTAGAATTCCTTCACGTCGGAATTGACCAGGGCCAGGTTGGTGTAGATGCCGAAGTCCTGCAGGCCCGGGATGAAGCTGAACGGGGTCTGGAAGGTGAACTCCGCCCCCGAGATGCCGCCGCCGTCGCCATTGAACGGGCCGGTGACATTGTAGGTCACGCCGTCGATCTCGACCGGCCGGGTCGAATAGCCAATGTGGCTGTCGACGTCCTTGTAGTAGACGGCCGCGGCGAACAGGGCCTCGGGCGCGAAATACCATTCGTAGGACAGGTCGAACTGGGTGGCGCGGAACGGCTCGAGCAGCGGGTT
The DNA here is from genome assembly GCF_046295595.1 of Brevundimonas sp. Taxonomy (GTDB): domain Bacteria; phylum Pseudomonadota; class Alphaproteobacteria; order Caulobacterales; family Caulobacteraceae; genus Brevundimonas. The sequence continues at coordinate 163,331 of NZ_JBKBMX010000004.1, forward strand.
GCCGGCGCTGCCGGTGGGCGGCGGGGCGGTGTTCCACAGGGTGCGGCCGGCGCGCAGTTCGTCCAGCGGCGGCCGGGCGATGGTTCGGGCCGCGCCGAAGCGCAGTTGCCGGTCCTCGGCCAGTTCGACCGTCAGGTTCAGGCTGGGCAGGACCTCGACATAGTCGTTGTCGATGCTGACCGGGGTCAGCGGACCGCCGTTGACCGACTCATAGCCGCTGCTGGTGGTCTCGGTCGCGACCACCCGGACGCCGACATTGCCGGTGACGGGCAGGCCGCCCCACTGGCTGACGAAATCGGCCTTCACATAGGCTTCGGCGACCTGTTCCTCGACGTCCCAACCCGAACCGAGCACCTCGGCATTGGCCGGCTCGACGAAGCCGCCATAGGCGGCCTGGGCGAGGGCGTCGAAATCGCCGTTCAGCAGAGGCGGAGCCTCGAAATCGTCGACCGTGAAGCTGCTCAGCAGATCGGCCGGCAGGGCGGCGATGATCGGCGCCTGGAACCACTGCGTCATGCGGTAGCCCTTGGACCGGTCCGACACGCGGGCGCCGAACGCGACCTCGGTCATCCCCGTGTCGCCCAGGTAGCGCCGGGCGTCGAACCGCCCCGCCATCAGTTCGTCCTCCAGATGGCCGCCGTCGGTCTGACCCGGCACCCAGGTCGGGAGGGCCTGAAGGGTCGGATCGGCGGGATCGGAGCTGGTCGTGACCGACGGGGCCACGCTGGCCCGCATGTCGAACGCCAGCCAGTTCGGATAGACCTCGGTGAACACCGCCTGCCAGGTGTTGTCGCGCTCGGCCTTCGAATAGGACAGGTCGCCCAGCACGGTCCAGTCGCCCGCCGTCCAACGACCGTTCAGGCCGGTGACGAACAGGGTCTTGTCCTCCTCATAGCGGGCGACGACGTTGGTGACCGAGACGAACGGGAGGTTGGCCGCGACCACGGTGTTGTCGATGATGGTCCAGGAGGCGCCGGGGTCATTGTAGGCCCAGGCCGATCCGCCGGCCCAGTTGCCCATGGCGCCGTTGCGGCCGTACCAAGCCTGGTTCTGATCCTCGCCGATGTCGATCTGGGAATACAGGACGTCGAAATTCAGCTCGAAGTCGGCGTTCGGACGCCACTGCAGGGCGCCGTTGACGCCGGTGCGGTCCTCGGCCAGCCGCTTGACCTCGGTCTGGGCGCCCCAGGGCGTGGCGTCCAGATCGCCGTCGCCGTCGATGTCGCCCGGCTGCCCGCCGGTCTCCTCGTCATTGAAGCCCCAGCCCTGGAACGACGCGAAGCCGTTGCGCTGTTCCTGGCGGCTGACGCCCAGATTGACGCCGAGCGTGTCGGAAAGGCGGCCGGTGAAGCTGGCGGCGGCGCGATAGCCGAGCGGATCGTAATCCGGCAGGTTCTCGCCGGACTCATAATAGACGAGGCCGGCGCTGGCCGCGATCGCGGGCCCGGAATAGTCCAGCGGCTTGACCGTGCGGATGTTGATCGTGCCGGCCACGCCGCCGGCGATCAGGTCGGCCGATTGCGATTTATAGACCTCGACGCCCGAGACCACCTCGGACGGATAGATCTCCCAGCGCACATTCCGGTCCGGCTCGGACGAGGCGACCTCGCGGTCGTTGACCAGGCCCAGCACCAGACGCGGGCCCAGGCCGCGGATCGCCGCCTGGCTCTGGTTGCCGCGGTCGCGGGTGCCGTTGATGCCGGGCAGGCGGACCAGTTCCTCGGCGATGGTCACGTTCGGCAGCTGGCCGATGTCCTCGGACGAGATCGCCTCGATCACGAGGGCCGAGCGCCGCTTGACCTCGATGGCGTCGCGCAGCGAGGCGCGGATGCCGGTGATGATCACCTCCTCGACCTCGGTCGGCTCCTCCTGGACGGTGGGCGGGTCCTGGGCCCAGGCCGCCGCCGGCAAGGCCAGCCCGGCGGCCAGAGCCATGGCCGATACGCCCGTCCGGGTCTTCCTGTGAATCGTCATCCTCGTCTCCTCCCCTCGTCCACGCAGTGTCGCGCGGTTTGTCATTGTCTGGTGGTCCGGAACCGTCCGCCGGAATCGAGCTCGAGCGTTGCGGCGCGCAGCCCCTCGGCCCGCGCCGTCAGACGGATGGGGCCGGGGCGGCGATCGGTCTGCACGATGGCCTGGGCCAGGCCGTTGAACAGCTGGCGTGAACTGGCCCGGTCGGGCTCATGGCTGACAGGGTTGCCGTTGCCGACCCCGATCACGCGGGCGGGTCCGTCTATCTCGAACACGACCCGGTCGTCGGCCAGCGGCGCGGGCCGGCCGCGGGCGTCCAGCGCCCGGGCGGTGACCATGGCCACGTCCTCGCCATCGGCCGACAGCCGGACCCGGTCGGCGGTCAGCTCGATCCGCGCGGCCGGTCCGGCGGTCTCGCGCCGGACCCGGCTGACCAGACGTCCGTCCTTCCAGCCGCGCGCTTCCAGCACCCCGGGCGCGAACGGCACGGCCCACTCCAGATGGCGGTTGCGCGCGACGTCCTTGGCGCCCTGCGAGCGGCCGTTCAGGAACAGCTCGACCCGATCCAGATTGGAATGGACCCAGACGTCGATCGCCTCCCCTTCCCGCCCGGCCCAGTTCCAGTGCGGGAACAGGTGCAGCAGCGGCTCTGGCCGCCACCAGGCGCGGTAGTACCAATAATTGTCCTTGGGGAAGCCGCAGGAATCCATCGCCCCGAAATAGGAGGCGACGCTGGGCCAGCGGTTGAACGGCGTCGGCTCGCCACGATAGTCGAAGCCGGTCCAGATGAAGCCGCCGGCGATATAGGGCCGCTCGGCCGCGAGGGTCCACCAGTCCTCGGCCGTCGAGGCCCACCACGGGTGTTCGCGATCATAGGCCGGCACGATGTGGCGCGCGTCGTCGCGGACGTATTCGCCGCGCGTAGAGACGGTGCTGCCGGTCTCGGAGCCGAGGATCGGCTGGTCCGGGAACCGGGCGTGATAGGGCTCCATCTGCGGCGTGCGGTAGTTGAAGCCGAGGATGTCGACGACCGGGGAGATGCCTTCGCCGAACGCCTGGTCCTTGGCCGCGGTGACCGGCCGGGTGGGGTCGAGGCGGTTGACCAGTCGCTTCATGGTGCGGGCGATGGCGGCGCCCCGGGCCGTGCCCTGGATGGCCTGTTCCTCATTGCCAATCGACCACGCGATCACCGAGGGGCGGTTGCGGTCGCGGCGGACCAGAATGGCCAGTTCGTTGAGGGCGGCGGCGTCCGAAGACATCCGCCGCGTCTCGTTGATCACCAGCATGCCCAGCCGGTCGCAGGCGTCCAGCAATTCGGGCGTCGGCGGATTGTGCGAGGCGCGATAGGCGTTGCAGCCCATCGCCTTCAGCTGTTCGATCCGCCAGACCTGCAGGCGGTCGGGCACGGCGGCGCCGACCCCGGCGTGGTCCTGATGGCAGCAGGCGCCGAGCAGCTTCAGCGGCTGGCCGTTCAGCAGGAAGCCGCGCTTCGCGTCGAACTGGGCCGTGCGGACCCCGAACCGCGTCTCGACCCGGTCGACCACCTGGCCGTCGGCGACGATCTCGGTGACGAGGGTGTGCTGCCGCGGCGTCTCGACCGACCACAGCGGCGCGGCGTCCCACGCCGCCGCCAGGGTCGCCTTGCCCGCGTCCCATGCCCCGAGGGTCAGCGGCGCCCGCGCCTCCGCCACGGCGGTCCCGTCGGGCGCCTTGATCGTGCAGACCACCTCGCAGACGCGCCGCTCCGCCGAGGCGTTGGCGACGTCGACCATCAGCTCCGCCCGCGCGCCCGCGCCGCTGGGCCGGGCCCGGACGGTGACGCCCCACTGCGGCACGTGCAACGGATCGACCGCTGTCAGCCAGACGTGGCGATACAGGCCGGCCCCTTCATAGAACCAGCCCTCGCCGAGACTGGCGTCGACACGCACGGCCAGCTGATTGATCTGCCCCGGCGTGGCGAAGTCGGTGATGTCGACCGAAAACGGCGTATAGCCGCCCTCGTGCTCGTGCACGATGAAGCCGTTCAGGAAGACCACTACGTCGCGGAAGGCGCCGTCGAACTCCAGCGACAGCCGCCGCCCGGCCATCTCCGCCGGGATGTCGACTGGCAGGCGATACCAGCCGACGCTGGTGTCCGGATACTCGCGACCCAGAGGCTTGAAGCCGTGCGCCGCGCGCGGGTCCTCCTCGCCGTCCGGCGGCGGCGCCGGGCTGGGCGTGAAGGGAAGATCGATGGCCCAGTCGTGCGGAACCTGCACCCGGCTCCAGGCCGAATCGTCGAAGTCCGCCGCCACCGCAGTCGCCAGTTCGGTCCCCGCCTTGGCGTAGGTCCGCTGGTTGCGGCCGAAGTCGAAGTCCCGATCGGGATCGGAGGCATGGCCGAGCGCAAATCGCCAGTCGAAGGCCAGTTTGCGCCGCTCGCGGGCGCCGGGCTCGGGGGCAGGCCGGGACTGGGCGGCGGCGGGCACCGCGCGGGCCAGCGCGGTCGCGCCCGCCGCAAGCAGCAGCGTACGGCGATCGGCGGTCAGACGTCCCGATAATGGCGTGGCCCTGGCGTCCATTCGCTCTCCCCGACGCGCCGTGTGCCCGGCGCTGTCCCGAGAAAAGAAACCTTGGCCGCCCCGAATGTCAACGAATTGTCTGACAATATATGAAAATCATTTCACCCATGGCGCAGGCGCGACAGTGGACAGGACTCGTCGGGCAGGATGCGGGGGGCTATGGAAAACCTATGACGGCCTCCAGGCACAGCGGCACGCGGACCCACGGCATCGTCCACGACCTGGGCGTTGCGATCGTGACCGGGGCCTATGCCGACCGCCCCTTCCCCGTCGAGTTCGACCTGGCGCAGCGCTACCAGGCCAGCCGCTCGGCGGTCCGCGAGGCGGTCAAGATGCTGACCGCCAAGGGCCTGCTGCGGGCCCGCCCGCGGCAGGGCACCTGGATCCAGGCCGAGGAATTCTGGAACCTGCAGGACCCCGACGTGCTGCGCTGGATGCTGCAGCGGCGCTTCTCCCTGCCGCTGCTGATCGAGTTCACCGAGGTCCGGCTGGGGATCGAACCAGCCGCGGCCGGCCTTGCAGCCCTCTCCGCCACCCCCGCCCAGAGCGCCCGCATCGCCGAGGCGATCGAGCGGATGGACGCCGCCGGCCGGGGCGAGGACGACTCGCTGGAGTCCGATATCGCCTTCCACTCGGCGGTGCTGAAGGCGACGGGCAATCGCTTCTACGCCCAGCAGTGCGAGCTGATCGAGACGGCCCTGCGCTTCAGCATCCGTCAGACCAACTCCTACAAGGGCGTCAGCCTCGCCAGCATCGAGGACCACAGGCGCGTCGCCGACGCCATCCTCGCGGGCGACGCGGCCGGCGCCGAGGCGGCGATGCGTTATCTGGTGCAGGAGGCGCTGGCGCTGATGCAGGCGGCCCTCGCCCGGACCGGGGAGACCGGGCCGTCGGAATCCATCGTGCCCTTCCCGTCCGCCCACCGGCCGACGGGATAGGGGCTCGAGCCTTTCGACCCGTCGCCGTGGACTCAGCGCAGCCGAGCGCCCTCGGCGTCCCACACCTCGACCTCGCCCAGCGCCGCCGCGCGGACCCCGGCCTCGATCTTCGACAGGTCGCCGACGATCACCCAGGTCATAGCCGCCGGATTCAGGATCCCGGCCGCCTGCGTCACCGTCTCCGGAGTCACCGCCGCATAGCGGTCCGGCAGAGTCGTGATCCACTCATACGGCCGCTGGAAGCGGGTCACGTGGCGCAGATAGCCGACCATCGCATTGTTGGTCTCGAACCGGTCCGGCAGGGTCAGCACCTCGCCGCGCCGGTACAGGTCCAGCTCCGCCTGCGTCGCCGCGCGCGTCCCGCCGATTTCGTTCAGCTCGCGGGCGATTTCGGCCAGGGCCTCGGCGGTCCGGTCGGTCTGCACGCTGGTCGAGACGGCGAAGACCTGCGGCCCGAGGGCCTCGCTGACGTAGCTGTTGGCGCCGTAGGTCCAGCCCCTCTGCTCGCGCAGGTTCATGTTCAGTCGGGCGGTGAAGCCTCCGCCCAGCACGCCGTTCATCACCTCCAGATCGAAATTGCGCGGATCGAGCCCGGTCGGGGCGACCTGCCCGACCCGGATCACCGACTGGATGGCGCCGGGCTTGTCGACCAGGACGATGCGCGGCGCAGTCTGGCCGGCGACGGCGGCGATGGTCTTCTCGCCCCGCGGCAGGGCCGGGGCGCGCCAGTCGCCGAAGCCCTTCTCCAGCACAGCCATCAGCTCGTCGAAACTCGCGTCCCCCGCGGCGAAGATCACCGCGTTGTCCGGGCGGATGAAGCTCTGGTGGAAGGCCTCGACATCGTCGCGGGTGAAGGAGGCGATCGTCTCCGCCCGACCCGCCAGCGGCGCGCCGTAGGCGTGATCCGGACCATAGACCAGATGGCTGAAGACCCGGCCGGCGATGCTGTCAGGATCGACCAGCGCCTGCTGCAGCCCCGACAGCGCCATGGTCCGCTCGCGCTCCAGATCGCTCTGGCGGAAGCTCGGATCCCGGACGTAGTCGGCCCACAGGGCCACCGTCTCGTCCAGCGAGCGGGTCAGGGCCGAGACCGCAAAATTCGTCGTGTCGGAGTCGCTGTAGGCGTACATCCGCGCGCCCAGCATCTCCTGCGCCAGGGTGAACTCCTGACCGGTCATGTCACCCGTGCCGTCGTCCATCAGCCCGACCGCAAAACCCTGCAGGCCGGGCTTCAGCGCCTGATCGGCGGCGCCGCCGGCGTCAAAGCCCATGACGATCTCGACCGTCGGCGTGCCCTCGCGCTGCGAATGGATCACCCGGATGCCGTTCGACAGCCGTCCCTCGCGGACCGGCGGCAGGGTCAGGGCCGGCATCGGCCCCATCCCGGGCAATCCGCTGCGGTCCGCCAGATCCTCGCCCGCCGCGAAAGTCGCCTGCGGCACCACCGCCAGCCGGTAGTTCGGCCGGCTCAGCCATTCCTGGGAGGCGGCTTTCACCTCACCGGCCTCGAGGGCGTCGAACCGCGCCAGATCCCGTTCGAACTCGCCCGGATTGTTGTCGAACATCATCCCGCCCGACAGCATCATGGCGCGCACATACAGCGACTCCAGCGAGCGGACGTTGTCGCCATAGGCGCCGATCTTGATCCGCTCCAGCTCTTCCGCCGTCGGGCCCTCGGCGAGGAATTCGGACAGCACCGCCTGCAGCGCCGTCTCGGCCTCGGCCCGGTCGACCCCGGCCTTCAGCCGCATGTCGATGGTGAAGATGCCGGCGATGGCCGAGCTCTCGTAGTTGGCCGAGACGCTGGTGGCGAGCTGGCGGTCAAACACCAGAGCCTGGTGCAGGCGGGACAGGCGGCCCCGTCCCAGCACCGACGACGCCATGCGCAGGGCCTGGCTTTCGTCGGAGCCGCTGCCGGGCACCGGCCAGCTCCACGCGATGGCGGTCTCCGGGACATTCTCGGCCACGACCTCGGTCTTCACCCGGTCCAGCAGCGGCGTCCATTCCGTCATCCGCCCGACCGGCGGCCCCGGCGGGACGCTGGCGAAATAGCGGGTCATCAGCTCGCGCGCCTGTTCGATGGTCACATCGCCGGCCAGCGTCACCACCGCGTTGGACGCGCCGTAGTAGCGGCGGAACCAGTCCTTCACATCCTCCAGCGAGGCGGCGTCGAGGTCTTCCATCGAGCCGATGACGGAATGGCGATAGGGGTGATTGGCCGGAAACAGCGCCTCTGCTCGCAGTTCCGGCATGATCGCATAGGGGCGGTTCTCGTAGGTCCGCTTCTCGTTCTGGACGACGCCGCGCTGCTCATCCAGCTTGGCCTGGGTGACCGCGCCGAGCAGATAGCCCATGCGATCCGACTCCAGCCACAGTACCCGCTCCAGCCCCCCGGTCGGGACCACGGCGTAGTAATACGTCTGGTCCAGCGAGGTGGCGCCGTTGACGGCGGAGGCGCCGATCTCCTGCAGCGGCGGCATGTATTCGTCGTCGCGGTGCTCCGAGCCATTGAACATCAGATGCTCGAACAGATGGGCGAAACCGGACTTGCCGGCCGGCTCGTTCATAGATCCGACGTGGTACCAGACCGCCACGGCCACCTTGGGGGTCGAGTGATCCTCGTGGACCACGACGCGAAGCCCGTTCGGCAGGGTGAACTGCTCGTAGGGGATCAGGGCGGCTTCCTGCGGCGCGGTCTGCGCCAGGCTCGCCGCGGGCGTGAGGACCATCGCGGCGGACGCGAGCACCAGCATCATCTTCTTCATCGTGTGTCCTGACGTAGGAAAGGCGGCCGGCGCATCATCGACGCGCCGGCCGCAGGCAGAGTGGAGCGCGCGATCAGAACGTCGCCGAAAGGCCGATCTTGAAGCTGCGGCCGCCCAGGTAGGTCGCGCGGGTATAGTATTTCGGCGTGCCGCCCTCCCCGCCGAAGGTCTGCTCGAGGTCGGGGTCGTCCGTGCCGTTGAGCAGGTCGTTGGCCTCGACATAGATGCGGTAGCTGCCCGACTGCGGGCGCAGATAGTATTCGGCCCGGAAGTCCAGCGTCTGGACGCCTTCGCTGTAGACGCTCAGACCGCGCGGCTGGAACAGGCTCAGCGCCCGGGACTGATAGCCGTAGGCCAGCGTCGCATCGATATCGTACTTGTTGTAGGTCAGCGCTGCCGTCCCCGAATGGGCCGGCTGCTGCACGAACGGCAGGTCGTTGAAGGTGTAGACGTTGTCCGGCACCGGGTCGTAGGCCCAGTTATACTGGTCGGAGCGCGAGCTCTCGGTCCAGGTGTGGTTGAGGAAGACCCCGAGCCCGCTCCAGATCCCCGGCAGGAAGTCGAAGCGCCGCTCCATCTGGGCCTCGATGCCCCAGATCTCCGCCACCTCGTCGCTGTTCACCGGGCTGCCGCCGGTGATGAACACCGAGCTGGGGTTGGCCGGGTCGAAATAGGGCGCGCCATTGAAATAGGGGTGATCCGGCAGGGTCACCGCCGCCAGCACCGCGGGGCCGTTGGTGATATTGGTCTGCAGCAGATTGTCGATCCGCTTGTAGAAGCCGCTCAGCTTGATGATGCCAATGCCGGAATAGTATTCGACGCTCAGGTCGAAATTGTCGGTGGTCGCCGGCTTCAGATCGGGATTGCCGCTGTTGATCTGCAGGATCGGCTTGACGCCTTCCGGACCCGGGATCGGGAAGTTGACGAAGGAGATGCGGGTCTCGCTGGAGAGCTGACCGATCGCCGGTCGCGCCACCGACAGGAAATAGCCGCCGCGGAAGATCAGGTCGTCGTTGACGCGATAGTTGAACAGCACGCGCGGCAGGACATCTTCCGCCACCGCCTCCTGGGTGACCAGTCGGGTGAACTCGTTCTGGAACGTCAGGTCGACGCCGACGCCGCCGCCATTCTCGGGCAGGATCGGCCCGATATAGACCGGGAAGTTGAGATTGCTGGCTTCGAGCCTGGTGCGGTTGTAGCGCACGCCGCCGATGATCTCGAGCTTGCCGATGTCGATCCGCGTCTGAAGATAGGCGGCGAAATTGGTTTCCTCGGTGGTCTCGTTGCCCTGGTCGGGATGCGGCACGATCGGCGTCAGCGTCAGACCCGAACCGCCGGCGACATAGCTGTCCAGATTCTCGACGAAGTCGCGCAGGGTGCCCTCGCTGAGCGTCGAGAATCCGGGCGCCGCTATTCCGATGCGCGTCAGGTCCGAAGGCTCAAACGCGAAGCCCAGAGCCGACACCGGGATATTGCCGCCGAGCTGGCTGCGCACCAGGTCGCTGCGGAACTCGGCGCGCTCGTAGAGAGCTCCGACCTCGACATAGTTCAGGAAGCCGCCGCCCGAGGTCCAACGCGCGCTGCCGCTGGCCGTATAGCGATCATTGCTGCCCTCGGATTCGTCGATCTGTCCGCTGGCGTTGTCGATGGTGAAGGCGGAGGTGTCGTTGACCAGGGCCCAGCCCTCGCTGCTGAGCAGGGGCAGGGGTATGCCGCTGCCGCTGCGGGGACCGAAACCGGTGATGATGACGCCGGTGTCCGGGTCGACCGCACCGGGCAGGAACAGCGCCGCCGTCGCATCCGTATCGGGCATCCGCAGCTGGGTGCTGAAGCTGGCCGGATGCCGCTCCGTGCCGTGCGCGTAACCAGCCAGATATTTGAACTCGAACTGGCCGAGAGTGGTCTTGCCGTTGACGCTGTAGGTGTCGGTGATCTGCCGCACGTCCCGATCGTAGGCATAGCTCTGCGAGCGCGAGATGGCGGCGTTTCCGGGGGTCAGGTCGAGGGTCAGCAGGGCGTTGGTGCCGCCCGGCGGCACGACATACTCCGCGGCGGTCGAGAAGGTGTCCGACAGGGAGAAGAAGTCGGACCGCGCCTCGGCGTGCTGGAAGTCGAATTTCAGGTTCGTATGGCTGGCGATCTGCCACTCGGCGGAGAGCGTCGCGGCGAGCGTCTCGGCCTCATTGTGGAAGAAGCTGGTGACGAGGCCGCCCGGATATCCCTGGTCCTCGCCGTCGGTGAAGGGGAAGTTGAGCAGCGGATTCACGGCGTCCAGCGTCATGATCGGGTCGCCGTTCGCGTCGAGCGGCAGATAGCGGCCGAAGTTCAGACGTCCCCCGTTGCTCCCCGCGTCATAGGCGATCGAGCGGGTCGAGTGCTTGCGATACTGAACCGAGGCGCTGACACCGAAATTCTCCCCAAACGTTCCGGCGACGGTGGCCGACGCCAGATAGTCGCTGCCGAAGTCGTCGGGCGCCTGACCGCCCTCGACCAGCATGTTGATATAGCGCTCGGGCCGATCAAGCGGCGACATCGTCTCGATCTCGATCAGACCGCCGGTGCCGGAACTGTCCTGGCTGGGCAGCAGGGACTTGTTGATGGTGATCCGGCTGACGGAATCGGCCAACAGGTTCGACAGATCCGCGGACCGACCGACGCCGTTGCCGACCGGCAGGTTCAGACCGTTCAGCTTGACCGCGTTCATGTCGGGCTCGAGGCCCCGCACGATCACATTGGTCCCGTCGCCGGTCACCGAGTTGCGCTGGAAGGACACGCCCGGCGCCCGGCGCAGCGCTTCCGAGAAGGTCGTGCCGGTGAAATTGCCCAGGTCGTCGGCCGAGATCACGTCGGCGCTGTTCTCGGCGGTCCGCTGCAGGTTGAGCGCATTGGCCCGGGCGCTGCGCGAGCCGTAGACAAGGACGTCGTCGACCGTCCCGACGGAGGTCCCACCCAAGGTGAAAACCTGGGCCTGTGCCGAACCGGGCGAGATGGTCACCGTCTCGACGAGGGTGTCGTAACCCAGAAACGAGACTTCGACGGTGTAGGTCCCGGCCGGCAGGGACGGAAACCGGAAGCTGCCGAAGTCGTCGACACTGGTGGTCTGGCCGGTCTCGACGATGCGCACCAGGGCGCCGTCGAGACCGCGATTGCCGTCGGCGAGAGAGACCTGGCCGACCAGCGAACCCGGGCCCTGCCGGACCTGCTGCCCGGTCGCAGCGCCATTGACCACGAACGAGCCGCCGTCGGTGACGCTGAGCCTCAGCCCGGAGCCGCGTAGAACGGTCTCATAGGCCGCCCGCGCCGAGAAGCTCCCGCGCAGCGGCGGCGCCGCCCTGCCCCGGAGTTCCTCGCCGGAGAACACGACATTGGTATCGGTCTGCGCCGCGATGGCGCGCAGCGAGGTCTCAAGCAGCTGGGCCGGCAGATCAAAAGCATAGAGCGCCTGGGCCTGGGCCTGGGTCGCCAGAACGAGCGTGCTGGCGCTGACGGCCAACATGGCCAGTGTGCGTGAATACATGAATCCCCCCATGGGAGCCCCATCCCATCGGACCCCATAAGAGTAGACGCAGCGCGGCCGCAAAACCGACACGATCGGGACACAAAAAAATCACCACCCGTCAGCGCGTGATGTGCAGGGTGTCGCCCTCCTTCTCGATCCGCAGCCCGTGCAGGGTCGCGGCCGCTTCGGCGAAGTCCGGCGCATTAGTCGCGAACACGCCTGAGACCGGCAGGGCCGCGACTCGCGGGTCGTCGACGATGATCGGCGGGCCGCCATAGCGGTTCAGCTCGGTGACGGCTTCTCCCAGCGGGGTTTCGCTAAAAACGGTCTGACCGCGCCGCCACGCGGTCGCAACTTCCACGGACTCGGGTTCGATCCGGCGCGGACCGTGCAACGGCTCGGTCAGCTTCTCGCCCGGCCGCAGCACGAGGGGCGCCTCGGCCGCGCCGCCGGTTCGCGGGCGGTCGTGCGAGACGGCGACCTTCCCCTTGATCAGGGTGACGACCACGTCGTCACGGGTCCGCCGGACCGTGAAGACGGTGCCGAGCGCCTGGATGCGGGTGTCGCCGGCGACCACGACAAAGGGCCGTTCGGCGTCATGCGCGACCTCGAACATCGCCTCGCCGCGATCCAGTTCGATCTGCCGCTGCTCCGCGTTGAACAGAACATCCACCTGGGTGTCGGTGTTGAGCGCGATGCGGCTGCCATCGGCGAGCGTCGCCACCTTCTGTTCGCCGGGGGCCGTCGCATAGGCCCCGGCGTCCGCCAGCGACCACCAGAGGGCGCCGAAACCGACCACTACGGCCAGGCAGGCCGCGAGGGCCGCCGGGTACCACATCCGCCGTCGAGCGACGGGCGCGGGCGGATACAGCTCCTCCTGTCCGTATCGCGCCGCGCGCGGCAGGATCGCCCAAGTTTCATTGGCCCGCTCGAACGCTTCGGCATGGGCCGGGTCGGCCGCCAGCCAGGCGTCCAGGGCTGGCCTCACGGCCTCCTCCTGGGCGCCATGCAGCCGGGCCAGCCAGACGGCGGCGTCCGCGTCGATGCTGTGGGAGGGGGTGGCCGGGCTCACGATTGCGCCATCCAGTTCATCAGTTGCAACGTCGCGCGGGCGACCAGTTTCTCGACGGCGGCGACCGACATGTCTTCCGAAGCCGCGATCTCGGCGTAGCTCATGTTCTCGAGGCGGCGCTTCAGCAGAATCCGGCGAGTCCGTTCGGGCAGCCGTTCCAGACCCGCCGCCACCTGGCGCAGCCGCGCCCGCGCCTCGACGATCCGGGCCGGATCCGGCGCGGCGTCGACGATCTGGTGGATCTCCGCGCCGTCGGCCAGCGGCATGTGCCGGCTGCGGCGCTGACGGTCGATCGACAGATTCACCGCGGCCCTGACCAGCAGGGCTTCGTGGGACTGGACCGCGTGCAGCCGTTGATATTGATCCACCTTCAGATACGCCTCGTGCACAAGCTCATCGGCGTCCTGATCAGAGATCCCCTGCCGCATGACGGCCCGTCGGGCCTTTTTGAGAATTTCCGCGAGCGTTGCCATCGGGGACCCTGCCTCAGTCATTCAGACGGTCGAGCGCGCGAAACCCGACATGCGACGTGCAACCAGTGGTGTGTTTCTTTTCGCGCGGTGCGAGGGCGGCCGGATATCTCCGACCCGGGGCGTTACGGCTGCGCGGCGATGGCGATGGACGAAAGGTCCGTGCCGGCGTCGATCATCTTGCCTGACGCCTTGCGCTCTGAATAGCGGTCGACCAGCCGGCCCGCGTGCGGGCGGGTCAGGACGGTGAACCGCACCAGTTCCTCCATCACATCGACGATCCGGTCATAATAGCTGGACGGTTTCATCCGGCCGGCCTCGTCGAACTCCTCGAACGCCTTGGCGACGCTGGACTGGTTGGGAATGGTGATCATCCGCATCCAGCGGCCGAGCAGCCGCAGGGTGTTGACGGCGTTGAAACTCTGCGACCCGCCGGACACCTGCATCACCGCCAGGGTCCGCCCCTGGGTCGGGCGCACACCGCCCATGCTGAGCGGCAGGTGGTCGATCTGCAGCTTCAGCAGGCCCGAGACGGTCCCGTGCCGTTCGGGGCTGCACCACACCATGCCTTCCGACCACAGGGCGTGCTCACGCAACTCCCGGACGGCCGGATGGTCGTCGTCGCCGGGCGATCCTGGAAGGGGGAGATCGGAGGGATCGAAGATGCGCGTCTCGCAGCCCATGAAGCGCAGCAGCCGGGCGGCCTCCTCGACGCACAGGCGCGAATAGGACCGCGACCGCAACGAGCCATAGAGCAGCAGGATGCGCGGCGGGTGATCCTCCGGTCCGAGACCCGACGCCGGCGTGCTGCACAGAAAGGCCGGGTTGAGCGCCGGCAGGTGGTCGGGATCGGGCAGGTCGCGCAGACGATCCATCAGCCGGCCTCCCGCGCCGGGGCTGTCTCGGGGAAGAAGCGCCGGCCCAGCCAAAGGGCGACCGGCACCAGCAGAATCAGCACCGGCACCTCCACCAGCGGGCCGATCACCGCGGCGAAGGCCACCGGCGACGCCAGGCCGAAGGCGGCGATGGCCACGGCGATCGCCAGTTCGAAATTATTGGACGCGGCGGTGAAGGCCAGCGCCGTGGTGCGCGGATAATCGGCCTCGATCAGCCGCCCCATCAGGAAGCTGACCACAAACATCACCCCGAAATAGATGGTCAGCGGAATGGCGATCCGGATCGCGTCCAGCGGCAGGGCGACGACCTCGCCGCCCTTGAGGCTGAACATGGCGACGATGGTGAACAACAGGGCGATCAGGGTGATCGGCCCGATACGCGGCAGGAAGCGGTCCTCGTACCAGTCGGCGCCCTTGCGCGCGATCAGCACCCGGCGGGTCAGAAAGCCGCCGACGAACGGCAGGCCGAGATAGACCAGCACCGCCCCGGCGATGGTCCAGACGCCGACATCCACCACACTGCCCTCAAGGCCGAACACCGGCGGCAGGACCGTCAGGAAGAACCACGCATAGAGGCTGAAGAAGGCGATCTGGAAGATCGAGTTGAAGGCGACTAGTCCCGCCACATACTGGTTGTCGCCGCGCGCCAGCTGGTTCCACACCAGCACCATGGCGATGCAGCGCGCCAGACCGATCAGGATGACCCCGGTCATGTACTCGGGGTAGTCGCGCAGGAAGATCACCGCCAGGGCGAACATCAGCACCGGTCCCAGCACCCAGTTCTGGAACAGCGACAGGGCCAGCACCCGCTTGTCGGCGAACACCCGCGGCAAGGCCTCGTATTTCACCTTCGCCAGCGGCGGATACATCATCAGGATCAGGCCGATGGCGATCGGGATGTTGGTCGTGCCGACCGACAGGCTGTCCAGCCAGACCGGCAGGCCCGGAATGACGGTTCCCAGCGCCACGCCGCCCGCCATGGCGGCGAAGATCCACAGGGTCAGCCACCGGTCCAGAAAGGATAACCGGCGCGGTGCGGCCTTCGGCGTGTCGACGACAGGCGTGTCGATCACCGGGCCACCCGCCGTCCGTCGGCGTCGATCACGACCTCGCCGTCTTCCTTGATGAAAGGCTTCAGCCCCTCGGCCGGCAGCAGATCGAGAACGGCCTCCGATGGACGACAAAGCTTCACGCCCATGGCGGAGACCACGATCGGCCGGTTGAGCAGGATCGGATGGGCCTCGATGGCGTCCAGCAACTCCTCCTCGGAGCGGGCCGGGTCGCCCAGCCCTAGCTCGGCGAAGGGCGTGCCCTTTTCCCGCAACAGGTCGCGCAGCGGCACGCCGGCGCGCGCGGCGAGATCGGCCACCTCGGCCCGCGACGGCGGCGTCTTCAGATACTCGATGACCCGGGGCTCGAGTCCCACATGCCGGATCAGCTCCAGCGTGTTGCGGGACGTGCCGCAGGCGGGGTTGTGATAGATGACGACGTCCATCGGCAATCCTCAGGCGCGGGCCGGCGCCAGGTCCTTGAGAAGCGGTTCGCAGAGGTCGGCCCGGCCGCCGCAGCAGTCAGTGAGCAGGAACAGCAGCAGGCCGCGCAACCGGTCGAGATCGGCCCGGTAGACGATCGACCGTCCGCGCCGCTCGGAGGCGACCAGCCCCGCGCGCGCCAGCACGCCGAGGTGGGCCGACATGGTATTGGCCGGCACCGCCAGATGATGGGCGATTTCACCGGCCGGAAGACCGTCCGGTTCGTGACGCACCAGCAGACGGAAGGTCTCAAGCCGGGTCGCCTGGGACAGGGCGGCGAGCGCGAAAAGGGCCGACTCGGTTTCCATACTTCCAGCATAATGGAATAGTTCGCTCGCCCGCAAGCTGCGCCGGCCCCGCGGTCGTGCGGGCGGCGCGTCGACGGGGCCCACAGTGATGACGGACGCTAGATCCAGTTCGCGGGGCCCGCAGGTACCACGCCCGACGGGTTCACCTGCCGATGGCTTTCGTAATAGTGCCGCTTGATGTGCTCGACATTGACCGTATCGGCCACGCCCGGCAGGGCATGGAAGGCGCGCAGATATCGGGACAACGCGGGATAGTCGACGATGCGGCGCAGGTTGCATTTGAAGTGGCCGTGATAGACCAGATCGAAGCGGATCAGGGTGGTGAACAGCCTGATATCGGCCTCGGTCAGGCGGTCGCCGGTCAGCCACTCGGACCGTTCAAGACGCTGCTCCAGCCAGGCGAGGGTGTCGAACAGCGGCCCCACCGCCTCTTCGTAGGCCTCCTGTTTTGTCGCGAAACCGGCGCGATAGACGCCATTGTTCAGGGTCGAATAGACGCGCTCGTTCACCGCGTCGATTTCGGCCCGCAAGGCCTCGGGACAGTAATCGCCCGCCGCGGCGCCGACGCCGTCGAAGGCGCTGTTGAACATGCGGATGATGTCGGCGGATTCGTTGGAGACAATCGTCCCGCGCTGCCGGTCCCACAGGACCGGCACGGTGACCTTGCCGGTGTAGCCGGGGTCGGCCGCCGTATAGACCTGGTGCAGATAGTCGAAGCCGTGGATCGGATCGCCGGTCACGCCGGGACCGGGCTGGAAGGTCCAGCCGTCTTCCCGCATGAGCCAGTGCACCGTCGAGACGTCGATCATGTCCTCGAGGCCCTTGAACCGGCGCATGATCAGGGTGCGGTGCGCCCACGGACACGCAAGGCTGACGTAGAGGTGGTAGCGGCCCGGTTCCGCCCTGAAACCGCCCTCCCCGTCCGGCCCCGGCTCGCCATTGGCCGTGACCCGGTTGCGGAACCGGCTCTCCTTGCGCTTGAAGCGACCGTCCGCGTCCGCGAAGACCTCGTCGGACCGCCATTCTCCATCGACCAGCTGTCCCAAGGCATTCTCCTTCGTCTCAAAAATCGGTGTAGCGCGCACGCCGGACCCGCTGGCGTCTCGCCGTCTCAAGCTCTGTCGGCCGGATTGTCCGGCAATCGCTGAATCAGCCGAATGTCCGGGTTTGGCAAACCGACGCCCGCCTCGCGGCAAAGATCGACGACCCGGCGTCGCACCAGCGACCCCGTGTCCTGGAAATCGGACCGCCGCGAGTCGGTCCAGAAGGCCAGGTCGAACTCGATGTCGGAGGCGTCAAGCGTCCGGACTCTCAGCCGTGGTGGCGGCGTCTCGAGCACGCCTTCGACGCCTGCGGCCCCGGCCGGCAGAAGGGCGACCAGACTCTGGATGTCGACCTCATAGCCAAGCCGGAACCGGACGTTGCCGCGACGCACCGGATCGGCGGTGTTGTTGGTGATGCGCGAGGTGAAGACCTCGGCGTTTGGCACCAGGGTAACCCGGCCGTCGTACGTCCGGATCTGGGTCGCCCGCAGCTCGATGCGCTCGACCGTGCCCTCGGCGGACTCGCCGATGACGATCTGGTCGCCGATGTGGAACGGGCGCAGCGCCAGGATGAGTAGGCCGCTGACGAAGTTTGACAGGATGTCCTTGAGCGCGAATCCGAGCACCAGACCCGTGAGGCCCAGCCCGGCCACGACCGAGCCGGGGCTGAAGCCGAGAACGTCGGCCGCCACCACCAGTCCCAGAGCGACCAGGCCGAAATAGGTCATCTGCCGCACGAGGCTCTGACGCGTCGGATCCCTGACAACCAGCGGCAGGGCGCGACGCAGGGCGAACCTGAGCACCGAGGCGATCATGCAGAACAGCAGGACGACCAGCAGGGCGGCGGCGGCGCGCGGTACAATGCTGACCGTCGATGCGCCCAGCCGCTGGAGCGCGGCTTCAGCCGAGCCCCGCGCCTCGGCCCAGTAGCGCCCGCCCGGCGACCGGCGAGCCTCACGCGCCTCGGCGAGGGCCAGATCGACCGACATGGCCCACTGGCGCGCGAGAGCGGCTTGCGAAGTCGCCTCCTCGGCGGCGTCCATGAGCGTGACGGTGACCACCGGCTGCCCCCCGACCTCGATCCTCGGCTCGTCGCTATCGATGTCGACAACCCTCGCGGGCTGCGGGATCCGGGCGCTATTGGTCAGGGCGGACAGCCGCGCCTCCACGCGTCGGGCGCGATTGGCCGACTGGTTCGCGCTGTCCCCCGACACACGCATGACCTCACGCCCGTCCAGGCGAACGCCGGCGCTGGCGCCTTGGGCCGCAACCGGCCCGGACGCCAGGCCGAGCGCCCAAGCAAAGGCGAGCGCCAGGATCAGTCGCACCTTCACAGGGACTCTCCGTCTCTCATCTGCCGTCCAGCACTCCGGTCTTCACGTTCGCAGACAAACGAAAGGGCGCCGGTTAGCCGGCGCCCTCGTCGTCAACAGATTTGATCCTAGAAGCGCGACGGCGAATCGCTGCCGAGCGGCCGGGTTGTACGGCCGGGCTCATCGGCCATGGTTGTGTCGCGGGCGTCGACCGTAGCAAAGCTGCGGCCTTCACCGGCGACCGGGCGCGTCTGATAACGCGCGCGCTCGGCCAACACCTGGTCGCGGCCATAGGGTTCGGCAGACGAGTCGAACTGCTTCCAGCCCTGCTCGCGATAGGCCTTGCCGCGAGCGTCGGCGAGCTGGCCGCCGTGACGCTCGAGTGTGGCGACAACGTCGTCGACACGGTCATCCTCCGCACGCACGCTGACCAGCGAACCACCGCGGCGAACGCCTTCAGCGTAGACGTGCGCAT
The DNA here is from genome assembly GCF_046295595.1 of Brevundimonas sp. Lineage (GTDB taxonomy): Bacteria > Pseudomonadota > Alphaproteobacteria > Caulobacterales > Caulobacteraceae > Brevundimonas. Next base: position 182,174 of record NZ_JBKBMX010000004.1, read on the forward strand.
CTTCCTCGCTCTCCCCATCCTTCGTCAGGGCTCCGATCAGCCCGCCGGTCGCGCCACCGGCGACCGCGCCGCCGACGGCGCCCGCCGCCGTGGCGGCCAGCCAGCCGGCGGCGACCACGGGGCCGACCCCGGGGATGGCCAGCATGCCCAGCCCGGCCAGCAGGCCCGCGCCGCCGCCCAGCGCCGCGCCGACGCCAGCGCCGGTCGCCGCGCCTTCACCGGCCTTGGTATCGTCATCGTGGTCGGGCGAGTGCTCGGTCGTCTGGCCGGCGGTGTGCCATTGCTCGGTGTTGTTCGAGACAAGACTGATATCGCTGACCCGACCATCCGTCTCGAGGCTGCGCACCGCATCCAGCGCGTCGGAGTGGTGGTCGAAAAGTCGTGTGATGGTCCGCATGATTGAATGGTCCTTCCGGGATGGCCGCACCAACGAGAAACCAGATCGGTTCGTCGGGCGCTGGCTCGGTTCAGGTTGCCCTTTCACAACCAGACCAGCCGGATTTCGTTCAACGGAACGGTCCGAAATAAAATAACATAGACGTGATAGTGGAGTTACTCTGGCAGCTCTACAGAAAACATAGCAGTAAATGCCTTTTGCTTCTGTTGTGATATTCTACAGATTATCGAATATTATGCTTATACCAGACGGCGTTTTTTTGTTGCACACGGAACCATCCTAGCCGCGCACGGTTTTGGTCATATCTCGAACACTATCAGGAGAACCACCATGCGCTTTGGCATGAGCATCGCCGTACCCGCCCTGTTGGCGGCCGCCGCCTTGTCCGCCTGCTCGGAGTCAGAGGAGCCGCGGAACGCCGCGATCAATGAAGACCTGAACACCGGCACCACCGCCGCCCAGACCGAAGGCGCCAACTCCTTCACTGAAGGCCAGGCCCGCGGACACGTCGAAAACGCCGGCTATACCGACGTCTCGCCCATGACCCTGACCGAAGATGGCCTGTGGCAGGGTACGGCCACGCGCGACGGCGCCACCATGAATGTATCGGTGGATTACCGCGGCGCGGTCACGAACACGCCTGAGCAGGACGCGCCCCCCGCGGCGGCCAACGATGGCGATACGGCCGCGCCGTCCGCGACCGATCAGGGCGCCCCCGCGGCGGCGACGGTCTCGCAGGATCCGGCCGCCATGCCGGGCGCGACCTCGGCTGAAATGCGCCGCACCGGCGAACGCGGCTAAGCGCGCGCGAGGTGCCCGACCGCCGTCCATGGGCCGCCGCCGCGATCTCCGCGGCGGCGCTCTGGCTGGCGAGCGCTGGCGAACTCGGCGGATCCGCGGCCGTCCCCCATATGCCGGTCAGCGCGGGCGCCGCCAGCCGGCCCACCGCCGGGACGCCGTCGCTTGCCGCCATGCTAATGCAGGACCCGCGGGGACAGGCTTCTGCACGGGGGACGCCGGACCGCCGCCTTGAGACAAACGCCCGACGCCTGCGGGCTGTCGAGGCTACGCTTCCACCCACGTTTGTCCTCGTCAACATTCCGCAGGCGCGACTGTGGATGGTGCGGGACGGTCGGATCGAGGGTTCCATGCGCGTGGTCGTGGGACAGGCTCGTCAACCGACGCCGCAAATGACGACCGAACTGACCCACGTCGTCCTTAATCCTCGATGGAACCTGCCGCAGGACGTGGTGCGAACCCGTCTGGCGCCCGCGGCCGCGCGCTCCCGGGGCCGAAGCATTTCGAAAGCAGGCTATGAAGTCATGTCCGGTTGGGACGACGACGCGACGCCCGTGTCCGCCGGCGAGATCGACTGGTGGGCCGTCGCGGCGGGCCGGCTGGAGGTCCCCGTTCGTCAGAAGCCGGGGCCGGCGAACGCCATGGGCTCCGCCAAATTCGTGATGACCAACGACGCCGGCATCTATCTGCACGACTCCCCCGACCGCCATCTGTTCTCAAGAGCGCGCCGGACGCTCAGCGCCGGCTGCGTGCGGGTCGAGGATTACCGACGGCTGGTGGACTTTCTGGTCCCTCATCCGCTGCCGCCCGTGCGGGACGCCGGACGTCCGACCTATGTGCGCCTCGGGAAGCCCATGCCGATCTACCTGACCTATATCACCGCGCTGGCGTCCGACACGGGACCGATGCTGTTCCCTGATCCCTACGGCCTGGACGTCTGAACCATGAGCGAGACCGCCCGCCCCTCCCCCGGCCTTGATCCGGGCTTCGTGCACAAGGCGCTGTTCATCGCCGGACTCATCGTTCTGATGGCCCTCGTGTGGAAGCTGGCCAATGTCCTGCTGCTCGCCTTCGCCGCCGTCATCATCGCGGTTCTGGTTCGCAGTCTCGCCGACCCTATCCGCGAGCGCACCGGCCTCGGCACGGGGTTGAGTCTGATCCTGGCTTCACTGACCATTTTCTCGGTGCTGGCCGGGTCCGGCTGGCTGTTCGGCTCTACGGTTGCGGCCCAGGTCGACACCCTGGCCGACCGCATTCCCCGGTCGTTGGCGGAGCTGGAAGCGCTTCTCGCCAGCCTGCCGTTCGGCCCGCAACTGGCCGGCCAGCTGGACGGCGCCGCGACGGCCCCCGACCTGCAGAGCATGGTGGGACGGGTCAGCGGATATGTGATGGCGGTGATCGGAGCGGGGGCCAATTTGCTGCTCGTGGTGTTCGCCGGCCTGTTCTTCGCCGCCCAGCCCGGGCGCATGAGGGACGGCCTGTTGCTGCTGGTCCCGCCGCAACCGCGCGAGCCCTTGCGCGAAGCTGCCAATGAGAGCGGCCGGGCGCTGCGGCTCTGGTTGATGGGAACGCTCGCCGACATGGTGGTGGTCGGCGTTCTGACCGGTATCGGGACGGCGTTCATCGGCCTGCCGTCGCCCGTCGCGCTGGGCCTGTTCGCCGGCCTCGCCGCCTTCGTGCCGATCGTCGGGCCAATCGTGTCCGTCGTCCCGGCCGTACTTCTGGCGCTGGATCAGGGACCGCAGATGATCCTGCTGACCGTGGCGGTCTATTTCATCGTCCAGCAGATCGAGAGCAATCTGATCTACCCCTTCATCCAGAAGCGCGCCGTTGATCTTCCGCCCGTTCTGACCCTGTTCGGCGTGCTGGGTCTGGGCACATTGTTCGGCCCGCTCGGCGTGGTGTTCGCCTCGCCGCTGCTGGTGGTCGGCCTCGTCTGGATCAAGCTTCTCTACATCCGCAACGCCTTGGGCGAGGACATTCCACTTCCCGGGCGCAGCGACCCTGAACCCGGTTAGGTGGACCTGGGGATGAAGGGCAATCTGAGTGCTGGGTGACCTTCTTGTAGACCGTCAGGCCCAGGACAACCAGGGTGTGCCAGGACGCGTTCCATCAAGCCAGGGCCGGCGCCAGCTTCAGCGGCGCAGGCGAAACGACGCCATGGTTGCGAACAACTGCTCGCGGTTGGCGACGCCGATCTTGGCGTACGACCGTTTGACGTGGGTGCGGACGGTCTCGATGCTGATGCCGAGCACGCCGGCAAGCTCCTCCGCATTCGCGCCGCCCATCAGGGCCCTAAGCAGGCGCTCCTCAGACTTGGTGAGGCCGAAGATCGCGCGGGTGTCCGCCCAGAGGGTGTCCTCCAGCGCGGTTGGAAAGGTCTGGATGGCGACGAGTCCGGCATCGGGGACCTTTTCAACGCGCAGGACGACATGATCGGCGTTCGAGCCGCCGCTTGTCGCATAGGCCGCCGGGCCCTCGCCCAGACCATCCACGAAGGTTCGAAACCGCTCGGTTGATTGTTTGCCGCCGAGAACGAGCCGTCCGCCGGCCGCGCTCACACCCCCGCCGGCTTCAAGCATCCGGCGGGCGCTGGGGTTCATATCGACGATCTCGAGGGTGTCGGGGCGCACGAAAAAGCTTGGCCGCGACAGCCTCTGGAACCACTCGGACAGATGCGAAGCATCTGTCTGCGGCCGGCCTTCTGCAGAGTAGCCACCGTTCGCGGCAAGGTTGGATGGAGTAAGCAAGTTCGGCGGAACCAGTACAAGGAATGGTCGGCCGATATCAGCGTTTTAATCCCCCAGGATGGGTATTGCGTATCGCATCTCACGGTTGAGACTGCGGCTGGCATACCGGCGCGACCCGAACCGCAGTTTTCCCGCGCCACCTCGGATCATCCCGATCCGAATGTAGTTAGTTTCTGGATTACCGAGTGAACCTGCTGTCCCCGGCGCCGCGGCATAGGCTGATCGAGAGTTTTTCTTTCTCAACCGAAGGGGCCAGCCCAGCCCAGGCCCTCGCCGACTACCGGGAGCTCTATTCGGACGGCGCGGACGTCGTGGGCGCCGCATCCGGCCTCTCGGCCGAGGTCACCGCCTACAGACTGGACCGGCTCATACTGTTCGCGAGACGGCTCAAGGGCGTCGGGCACAGCCGCACGGCGCAGCGGGTCGCCGGCACGGGATTCTCCCACTTCACCCTGCACCTGGTGCTGGACGGAGCCATGACGGGCAGCGCCGCCAGCGGTTTTGGTTTGCTGGGGCCGGGCGAGATCGCGCTCCAGGACCTGCGCCACCCAACCAGCACGACGGTGTCTGACGGACGTCTCGTCACCGTCAGCGTCGCGCGCGACCTCATCGAGGCCGCGGCGGGCACCTCGAACGGGCTGCACGGTATGGTGATCCAGGCGGACAAGGGCGCCCTGCTGGCCGACTATCTTCAGTCCCTCGCGTCGCATGCCGGTCGCCTTGAGCACGACTCCTTGCCGACCCTGTCGCGCACCTTCGTGGAACTGCTGAGTGTGGCCATCGGACCGCAAACGGCGGGCGGCGCCGCCGGCCATCGCCGGGAGGAGTTCAATCGCCGGGAAGCCGTGCAGCGCGTGATCGAACGACGGCTGGAGGACCCGTCGCTGAACGCCGCCGAGATCGTCGGCGCGTCTGGCGTGTCGAGGGCTACCCTGTATCGACTGCTGCAACCGCATGGCGGGGTCGACACCTTCCTGACCGGCCGGCGCCTAGCCGCCGTCCGAACGACTCTCGAGCGCCCGGACGACACCAGCAGCTTCGCCTCGCTGGCGGAGAGATTCGCGTTTCGCAGCGAGAAAGACCTCGCCGTCGCGTTCCGCCAACGGTTTGGCATCTCCATGTCCGCCTACCGGCGGATGGTCGATGACCCGGGCCAGGCCGTCGCCCTGATGAAACGCCGGTGGGCGTCGTGGATGGTCGAGGTCAGGTAGAGTAAACGGCGGTTGACCATCCCGGTTAAAGCGGTTTTCAGTCGGGGCGTCGCAGTATGGAACCTTGAGACGGAGGTTTCGCGCCATGAGCTACGCCCGGCACACCAGGATCGCCCTGACCGCGACGGCGGCTATGCTGGCGGCGACGCCGGCCGCGGCCGACGGCGTCAGCATCGGCATCCACGGCAGGGTCGGCACCATCTGCCGCGTCGAGGTCGGGGGGCCGCCGGCACCCCGCTTCGAGGTCGGCGAGACCCGTCTCGGCCGCATGACGGAGCTGTGCAACAACGTTGACGGCTATCGTCTGGTGCTCAGCCACCCGGTCGGCCTGCAGGACGCCTGGATGGTCGTCGATGGCCAGCGCATCCCGATCTCGCCGACATCTTCGACCACCGTCATCGTCGACAGCCACGGCCCCGCGGCCCGTGAGCGCGAGGTCGGCATCGTCCTGTCCTCGGCGGCCACCAGCCTCGACCTGACCCTGCGGGCCGAGGCCAAGGGCGCCGTTTTCTAGGCGGCCGAGCAGCCTGACTGGGCCGCCAGACCCAGCCTTGGCGCGAACGTCAGGGTGACCACATCGCTATAGGCGCCCGCGGGACGGGTCATCACATCCTCTCCGTTCACGCCGATCTGGAGCGCGTGGCTGCGCCCACTCGGGGCCGGGGTGCGGTCGCAGACGACCGTGTCCCCTCTCTCCACCGACAGGCCGCCCAGTCGCATCGAATACGGCAGGCCGGTGGCGTCCGCCTCGCTCCGGCGCAGCACGCCCCATTTGGCGCCGACGCTGATCTCGTAGGGCGACGTCGACTGAGCGGTGATGACCACACCGCCGGTGGCGGAGCCTTGCCCCCGACCCAAGACGCCAAGGTCGATCTCACCGCGGCGATTGCCCACAGAGCCGACCCAGGCCGAGATCATCTCCGGCGTCTCCAGATCGATCGCCACCCGCCCCGCCGACTGCACCTCGACTCCGTCGAGGCGGTCGTTGCCGGAATAGCAGACATAGCGGATCTCGAGCGGCTCATAGTAGTCGCCCGCCCCCACCGACTGGCCTGCCGGAACGGAAAGGCGGAAGGTCTCATGGACCACATCGCCGGACGGACCCGAGCCGAACGATACGACCGCGCCATTGGTGGCGTTGGGCTGTTCCGCGCCATGGAAGAAGACCGGCTGCGAGGCATCTTGCGTCCAGGCGATGTCGTAGCCCTCGGGGCCGGCGACGCCGAGGCGGGACGCGCCGGCGGCGGGATTCGGGTCCACGACGATGAACCGGACCGACGTGGCCGAGGGCGTCACTCGACTGACCCGCAGGGTCAGGATCCGATTGACGGGGGTGTTCGAGAACGGGTCGTACTGGATCGACAGGCCCGTTCCGGCCGAGGCGAAATCGGCGCAGCCGGCCTGGGCCATCCCCGGGGCGAGGGCCAGGCCAATCAGGGAAAGACCGGACAGAAGAAGATGTTTCATCGGCTGCCTTCAGGGGAAACGGCGCCCAGACGGACCAGGCCGTCCGCGCCCTCGGGAATCTCGATTACATAGGAAGGCGAGCCCTCGGGTCCGGCCTCGATACGCCACAGCCCCGGCCGCAGTCCCTGGACCGCGAACCGGCCCGAGCCATTGGTGAACATCCGCACGCCGGGACGATCCGGCCGGGCGACCTCGAAGGCCAGGCCCGCCTGCAGACGCAGCGGCCCACCGTCGGCGGTCACCAGTTGGCCGGTCGCCGACACCGAATAGTCGGACCCGACCGTAACCAGATATCCCGAACGGTACGGAGGCAGGACCTGGACGACGCCGGCGCCGATGTCATAGCCCGTCGGCGCCTCGGGCACGTCGAACGTCACCGTGCGCGGCGAATAGGCGCTGAGTTCCGGCGTGACGGCGGCGCCCAGCAGTCCCGAGCGGGCCGTATAGGCGTTGTCGCGCGGCTCCACATAGACCGCCGATTGGCCGAGCGTGCGGTGCGCGCGGAACAGGGCGAAGCTGTCGTAGATCGGCCGCGACACGGCGGCGACGCCGTCGGCGAAGGCCAGCGACGCGCCGGCCCGAAGCGTGGTGCGCTGGTCCGAGATGTCGCCACTGCCGGCGTCGAACGAGGTCAGGTGCGACCCGCCGATCTCGGCGCGGTTCATGATGGCGGTAAAGGAGGCGTTCGCCCCCGTCGCGCTTTCGGATGCGTCCAGATTGCCGGCGGCGCTCCATGAGCCGACGCCCCGGCCGCGCGAGGTCTGATAGCCCAGCCGCGCCCTGTCCCGCCGGCTGTCGACCTCGGCGCTGACGCTGGCGTACTGGCCGAGGCGATAGGTGAGCCCGAAGCGGATCCCGAACTCCCGCTCGTCCCGACGGTGTTCGTAGATGGCCTCGGCGTTGAACATCAACCGGCTGTTGGCTCGCCAGCCATAGCTGGCCCGGACCGAACCCTGGTCCTCCCGCGCGCCGCGACCGACGGAATAGAAGACGTCGCCGGAGACATACTGGGTCGTGCCGATCGACTGCGAATAGGTGACCCCCGCCTCATAGGCGAAGGGGTTGTCGGCCAGATCGACACCCGGGGTGGCGAACGACTCGCTGGTGGCCTGGAAAGTGCCGGCGATCGACCGGGCGCCGGGCTCGTCGGCCCCGAAGACCCGCTCATAGCCGAGGTTCAGCGCATAGCCCTCGCCCACGCCCTCGACGCTGGAAACGGCGAGATCCATGCCGATCGTGCCCAGCGGCGCCGCCCAGACGGCTTCGCCGCCGACCACCGCGCCCCGGCTGTTGACCTGGAAATTGGCGCCGGCGGTCAGAACGTCGGACAGGCCGCGCCGGTAGAAGCCGGACGCGCCGGGCTCGCTGGTGTACTCCCGACCGTCTTGGCCGAATTCGGTCTCCGAGCCGACATAGAGGCCGAACTCGGTGAGGCCGGCGGCCAGCAGGCTGCGGTCGAAATAGATGGAGAAGGAGACGACGCTCTCGACCCCGGTGTCGTCCCGGATCACCAGGCGCACGTCGTTGCCGCCCTGGGCGAAGGGGAAGTCGCTGACGTCATAGGAGCCGGGGTTGAGCCGGGTCTGCTGTACGGACCGCCCGTTGATGAAGACCTCGACAGTCGAGGGCCGCACCAGGGTGAAGGCGCGTTGCCCGCGAGGCTGCACGTTTCGCTGCGGATCAAGGTCGGCGTAGACCCGCTCGAGCGACAGACCGGCCAGCGGGTTTGCGCCGGAGAAGCCCCGGGACTGCGGGCGCAGGTCGCCGGCGGTCCAGCGCGCCGTCCGCCTGGGGTCGTCATAGACCAGCCGGGTACCCTCCCGGACGAGCGACCCGTCGAGCGTCGCCTCGTTCTCCAGCACCACGCCGCGGAAGCGGACGGCGCTGTCGATCAGCAGGCTGGGCGTGCCAAATCCCGCATCCTCGCCCACGTGGACGTAGTCGGACGTCAGAAAGCCGGTCACATAGGCCGAGAGCGCGGCGGGCTGGGCCACCGGTCCCTGAAACGACGCGCGCCCGCCGGAGATGCTCAGGCTGTTGCGGGGGCGTGCGTCAGGATTGATCGACAGTATCAGGCCGAAGGTGCCGGGGTCATAGACGACGGGATAGCCCACGGCGCCGAGTTCGTCGGTCGACACCTGCTCCCGCTCGCCCAGGACAGTGGCCAGCGCCTGCCAGGCCGCCGGCGACAGCAGGGCCTGCATCAGGTCGAGCAGCGGCCGGGTCTCGATCAGGATCCGGTTGTCAGCGGTCAGGACGTAGTCGATCTCGCCAACGATGAAGGCGCCGTCCCTGAGCGGCCCGCCCAGCGGAATGTCGCGGCCGGTCGGGTTCAGCCCGGCCTGCAGCGGCGGCGCCGTCTGTATGACTTCGGACGCGAGATACGCCGACGACGCCACGTGACTCGGAGGGAGGGCGTCGATCACGGGACCCGCCGGACTGGGGCTGCGCTCATCCGGTCACCGGTCCGCCACGGGGGTCAGCTCGACCGAGAGACTGCCGGTCGGCTGCGGCAAGGCGACGTTGATCGGCAGGCGGCGCGTCGTTCCCGAGGGCACCAGTCCGAGGCCCATCAACTGCTGGATCTGTTCCGGCTCATAGGTCTGGCGCAGGATCTCGTCGCCGTTGGGCGCGCGCTGCACCAGCGTCATGCGATGCTTGCCAACATAGCCATAGGTGCGCCCCGTATTGCTCACGGTCAGCACGGGATGGCCGACGCCGGCCTCGTCGGCGGCGATGGCGACCGACTGCACGGCCAGCTCGGCCGTCGCCCCGGGCGCCCCGACACTGACCAGAACCTTGAAATTGTAGAGCACCTGGATGGCGTTCTGGTTTTCCGGCAACTCGACCGGCAGTTGGGCCACGGTGACGAAGAAATGGTGGCTGGTTTCGGGTTCGGGGTCGCCGACCCACTGGACCCGGAACGCCTGCGACTCGCCTGGACGCACGGTCGCCTGGGCGGGGAAGATCAGCAGATCCTCGGCCTCGACCTCGGTCTCCTTCAGTTCGCCGTCAACGATCTTGAGCACATGCGCCGAGAGCTCGACCGGCACGGTTGTGGCGAAGGTGTTCTGTAGCGTCAGCACGGTCGAGGCGCGACGGCCAGTCGACAGCAGGTCGATGATCACCGGCTGGACGTTCAGCGCGGACGCGGGAATGCCAGACCCGAGCAGGGCCGCCGCCGCAATGAGCACACCGGCGAAACGCCGTACGGCTAACGGGATCATGATACGCACCTGGATGGGTCAAGAAAGTATCGGACCGGCCCCTTTCGAGACCGGTCCGACCAGTCGCCCTTCCGTGGAAGGGCGTTTCAGAGGCTTAGGCGCCCGGGGCCACGATCACATTGACCGAGCCCGTGTAGGTGCCGGCAGCCAGCCTACGATCCGTGCTGGACGACCAGTTGATCGCCGTCGGGCTGGAGCCGCCGGCCGAGGCCACGGCGGCGCCGCCCGACGTGGCCTGGGCGAAGCGGACGTGGGTGTTGCTGTCGGACAGGCTGACGTGACCGCCGAAGCGCTGGGCGACCGTCGAGGCGCCGGCGCCGCTGGTGCTGTCGAGGGCCAGACCGTTGATCGAGGCGTCCAAGTTGTAGCGGATGAACTGGGCGAAGCCGCCGTCGACCAGGCCGTTGCCCGAGGAGCCGTTACGGGCCAGGACGGCGCGTTCGACGGTGACGCTGCTGTTCACGCCGTTGCAGAAGGCGATGATGCGGGCGCCGTTCAGGGCGTCGGCGATCTCGGTGGTGACGCCCGAGCGGACCTTGGCTTCCGAATCGGTCAGGTCGGTCGACAGGGTGACGGTCGTCGCCTGGGCCGACACGCCGCACTTGTTGGCGACGCTGGCGTTGATGGCGACGGCTTGGCTGTCCTGCGCCGAAGCGGCGCCGGCGGACAGGATGAGGGCGGCGGCGGAAGTCGCCGCGAACAGGGTTTTCTTCATGGGATAGTCTCCGTTTGAGTTGAATCGCCGGAGAATCCCGGCGTGGTTTCGAGCGGCGACAAGCCCCTCGAGGGTATCGACGACCACAGGGCGCGGTCGGCGAATGCGGCTCGACAAAACGCGGCGTTCACGCGCGCGCGCCGACGACGAGAGTGATGGTGTCGCTGTAGTCCCCGGCGGCGAGCCGCCGGTTCAGCGTCGATTGGTCGGGCCAGTCGATGGTCAGGGTCACGTCGCCGGGGGCTGCGACGCCCGCGCCCGAACCAAGCCCGCGACCCGGCTGATCCGACGCGAAGGCGCAGGTCCCGCCGATCGTGATATCCGTCGACAGGCAGCGCTCGCTGCGCACCTCGCCGTCGCTGGTTCGCAGCGTCAGTCGGACGCCATAGGTCTTGGCGAAGGCATAGCCCGACCGGTCGGGCGCGCTGGTCAGATTGACCAGACCGCCGTGCTCGGCACTGATCCCGACCGCGAACGGCGTGTTGCAGTCGAGCGGCAGGACGAAGTTGAGGATCTGGGCCTGCTCGAGGTCGGCGGCCACGTCGGCGGCCTGGACGATGGGACTGAATCCGCAGCGTTCCGGGATCACGGCGGCAAGATGGATATCGATCGACGCTACCGACTGGGCCGTCGCCGGCGTCGCCATGGTCAGGCCCCCGGCAACGAGAACGACGGCCGCCAGCGACTGCAGATAGCGGGCAGCGGGCCGTGCCCACATCGGCTCACCGCCGATATTTGCGTCGTGTCCGTTAATCACCGCGAGCCTCCCGCGCCGCGGGTTCCCCCGGCGATTTCGCTGGCGGTGGTCTGACAGTTAAGAAATTATTAAGCGTCGCCAGATCTGGGTATGCGACAGTGGATTGTGCGAAAATCTTCTTTGATCTTAGATATTTCCCCTTTCACGCGAACATCGGTCTCTCGGCGCGCCGGCCCGGAGGCCCCCCGTCCGCGCGTAAAACGCCCGTCAGCGCTGCGGGGGAGCGTCGAACCGGCCGGGCTTCCAGCGTCCGCCTTGCAGCAGGGCGAGAACCACGACGAAAACCCCGACCGCGAGGATCAGCTGCGCCAATGAGGTGGTCAGACCGGCGCTCGCGGAGCTCCGGTCGCTGAGGGCCCCGGTGATCCACGGCCCCAGCCCGACGCCGACGACTGACACCCCCGCCAGAAACAGGGTGTTGACCGCGCGTCGGTAGCGATCCGGCGCCAGAGGTTGCAGCCCGATCAGGGCGGTCGTCGCGGCCATGCCGCCGCCGGCGACCAGAGCAGCCATGGCCGCGATGGTCACCGACAGGGATACGGCGACCGACAGACCCACCGCAGCGATCATCGCCACGACCAGCCCGGTCGCCATCGGCAATGCCGGACTGCGCCCCCGCATCCGTTCGTGAGCGAGCAGCCAACCGGCCGAAAGGTGCCCGACGGGGGCCGCGCCCAGCACGATAAGGCCGACCAGCACCGCGGCCTCGCCAACCGGCAGGCCGAACGAGCGGTGCAGAATGGACGGCATCCACGCCCCCGTCGCCTGGACCGAAATGACACAGCCGGCGCCGGCGACGAACAGGCCGAGCACGCCCCGACCCTCCCCGGACAACCATCTCGCTGCCTGACCGAGCCCGACCGAGGGGTCCGGCGCGGCGAACCCGCCTCGCCCCGACAGCGCCATGAGGGCCGCGATCAAGGCGATGTTCGGCAGGACGAGCGCCAGACTGACGGCCCGCCAGGGCGCCAGATCCATGATCGAAGCGCCGCTCGCGGCGACCAGGAGGGCGCCGCCCAGCAGGAGCCCCCCGCTGCGACCCGTCGCCGATCCGGTGGTGAATATCGACACGGCACGGGCCCTGCCGATCGCGACGCCCGCCGAACCGAGCACCATGAGAGCGGCGGGGGCGAAAGCGGCTTGGCCTATCCCCAGCACCATCCGGGCCGCGATCAGCGTGGGGTAGCTGTCCGCCAGGGCGAAGGCGACTCCGCCGGCTGTCCAGAGGGCCACGCAGGCCGCCATCAACCGAAACGGTTCGATGCGCCTGGCCCAATGCCCCGCCGCCAGCATCGCCACAGCATAGGTCAGGGCGAAAGCCGGCCCCTGAAGGGCGCCGACCTGTCCGTCTGTCAGGCCGAACGCGTCCTTCAGCGGCTGGGCGACAACCGATGGCATGGCCCGATCGACGAAGGCGGCGAACTGAACACCCGCCAGCAACAACACGGTTCCGATGCCGAATATGCGCGCGGGCGCGACGCCTGCTTCGCCGTCGGGACCGCGCTGGCGCGGATCCGCAGGGTGGATGGTCATCTTCGCGCTCCGGCTCCTGGTACGGGAGCGCCCTCCCGTCGTCCTGGATCGCTTCAGGACCAGGACGGATTTGTCAGCGTCCGCCGAACAGCGATTGCGCCAAAGGCGTTAAAGGGCGCTCTACGCCCGGTCCGCATTTTTCGCCGCCCCGCGCAGCGGCGCCGCGCCGTGACGTCGACATTGGAATTCAGCTCAGCCCCCCGGCCGCGAGGCAGCATTGGCAGCGCGCACCAGACCTCAACTACCGCGCCAGCCTCTGGGACAGCCATCCCGATGCGGACTCGGCCCGTCGCGTCAGCCGCGCCATCGTCGACGCCCGCGATCTCGTCTTCGCCGACGAGTTCAGCCTCGCCGGCTGCCTCGGGCTGGATCTCGGCCCCGCAAGCGCGCGCGCCACTCCCATGGACGACGGTCCTCCGTCAGCCGCCGCCGCGCGCGCCTCAAGGCGGTGGCCTACACCCTGCGTGATCCCGTCTCGGCCACGATCAACGCCTGGCAGGGGGTGTTTCACCTGCGCGACGGCCGGCGCTTCGCGTCTGTCGCCCGGCGCCGTCTGGAGGTGCTGGACAGGGTCGGGGGTGGCGACGCCTTCGCGGCGGGGCTCATCCATGGCCTGCTCGGCGGCTCGGAGGCGCAGACCGCGGTCGATCTGGGCGCCGCGCACGGGGCCTTGGCGATGACGACCCCGGGAGACAATGCCGAGGTGTCCCTGGATGAAGTCGAAGCCCTGGTTCGCGGCGATCGACCGCGATCCCGCCGTTAGACCGCCCGGCGGGCCGTCAGGAGCGCCTTAAGGCCCGACCCGACGCCCGTGGAGAAATCCCGCTTCGCGCGACGATCCTTCTCCTGCGTCAACCTCGTTTTTCGCTAAGGCTGGCCGGACGCGGAACCGCTTGAGGAGGCCCCATGTCCGATCTGAACCGCCGACTGATGACCCGCAAGTCCGACTGGGGCGAGACCCTGCTCGATTCCGTCGTCGTCCCCGGGCCGGGCGATGGCGAGGTCGTGCTGGCGCTGGACCGGTTCTCCCTGACGACGAACAACATCACCTACGCCGCCTATGGCGACGCGATCGGCTACTGGCGGGTCTTTCCGACCGGGCGCGACGACTATGGCCTGATGCCGGTCTGGGGCTTCGCCGAAGTCGTCGCGTCCCGCGCTGCCGGGATCGAGGTCGGAGCGCGGGTGTTCGGCTATTTCCCCATGGCTGACCGGCTGGTCGTCCAGGCTGAAAAGATCAGCCGCGGCGGGTTCGCCGACGCCGCGCCCTGGCGCAAGGCCGTGCCTGACATCTACAACCGCTATGTATTATGCGCCGCAGACGCCAACTATGCGGCCGAGCTGGAGAACCCGGAGGTCCTGTTTCGGCCCCTGTTCATCACCTCCTATACGGCGATCGACTTCTTGCGCGAGCACGACTTCTTCGGCGCGAAACAGGTCGTGTTGTCCAGCGCCTCGTCGAAGACGGCCTATGGCGCGGCCTGGTGCCTGTCGCGCGACGACATGCCGATGATCGCCCTGACCGGCGATCGCAACCGGGCGTTTGTCGAGGGGTTGGGCGTCTATCAGACGGTCTGGGGCTATGACGAGGTCGAGACCCTGCCCTCCGGGATCCCGACCCTGTACCTCGACCTCGCCGGCGATCCCGAGCTGCGCCGACGGGTCCATGCCCGTTTCGGACCGGACCTTACTTATGACTGTCTGGTCGGCTCGACCCAGGGCGACGCCTTCCCGAAAGACGATCCCGAGCTGGTGGGACCGGGACCCGAGTTCTTCTTCGCCGCCACCTGTCTGGACGCTCACCGGGACCGGGGGACGCTACGCGCCTTCTATGAGCGCTTCTTCTCCGACCAGCGCGCCTTCTTCGAACGCGTCATCGACCCCGCCTCGCCGTGGATCCGCATCGTCGAGCACCAGGGTCTGGAAGCCGCGGCGAAGGTTGTGCGGGCCTTGGCCGACGGCGTGTCCGATGCGGCGGAAGGGGCTGTCGTTCGCCTGGCGCGCTGACGATGACCGGCGGCTACGCATGATCCTTTCCGGTGGATCCTCACGACGGATGGCGGGCCCATGCCACCGGGCCTGGCCTGGTCCGCCCACCGTCGACTGGCCTGCCGGCCTGGCAAAAACAGAAACAGTTTCTTTTTCGTCTTGCGGGAATATTGCCGTTATGAAAACCTCGCCCCCGGGCTAACGTTCACAGCGTTCCGGAGGGGGAAATCATGAAGATGCGCACGTGGCTGCCGGTCGTGCTGGTGCTGGTTCTGGGCGCTTGCGGGTCGAAGCCGGCCCAGAAGGGGACCGACCTCTCGAACGCCAACACCACCTACCAGACCGAGCTGATGGAGCTTCTGATCGACGCCAAGCCTGGCGCGGTGATCGAAATTCCGGCGGGCGTCTTCACCATCGATACGGGATTGAGCCTGGCCGTCGACGGCGTGACCATTCGCGGTCAGGGCATGGACAAGACGATCCTGAACTTCCGAAATCAGGCGGCCGGCGCCCAGGGCCTGCTGGTCACCGCCAGCAATTTCACCATCGAGAACCTCGCCATCGAGGACACGAAGGGGGACGCCCTGAAGATCAACGAGGGCGAGAACATCATCGTGCGCAAGGTCCGCACGGAATGGACCCAGGGACCGAAGACGGAAAACGGCGCCTACGGCATCTATCCGGTGCAGACCCGCAATGTCCTGATCGAGGGCAGCGTGGCGATCGGCGCCTCCGACGCCGGCATCTATGTCGGCCAGTCGCGGAACGTGGTGGTCCGCCGAAACCGGGCCGAATACAACGTCGCCGGTATCGAGATCGAGAACTGCATCGACGCTGACGTCTATGAAAACCTGGCCACCAACAACACCGGCGGCATTCTGGTCTTCAACATGCCCCAGCTGCAGCAGGCCGGTTACCGGACGCGCGTCTACAACAGCCGCGCCATAGCCAACAACACGCGCAATTTCGGCCACGCCGGCACCCCGGTCGCCAGCGTGCCGGCGGGCACCGGCGTGATCGTCAACTCCAACGACCAGGTCGAGATCTTCGACAACGAGATCGCCGACAACAAGACCGGCAACATCATCATCTCCAGCCTGTTCTCGGCCGGCTATTCCGACAGCGCCATGAGCGGCGACTTCGACCCCTATCCGGAATCGATCCTGATCAAGGACAACCGCTTCAGCGGCGGCGGCAACTCGCCCGACGGCGTTGACCTGCAGGCGCTGCGCGTGGCCATGTTCGGGCCGACGGGCCGCTTCCCCGACATCGTCTGGGACGGCTACGTCAATCCCGCCCGCCTTGTGAACGGTCAGCTGCCCGCAGCGCTGCGCATCTGCATCGACAACGGCGAGGCAGGCGTTCTGAACGTGGACGGCCCGAACAAATACGCCAAGCCCAACACCGACATCGCGCCGCACCGCTGCACCCTGCCGCGGCTCTCGCCCGTCACCCTGCCGGCAGCCTGACGCGGGCCGATGACCGGGTTTCGTCTGCTTGCGCTTTGCCTTCTGCTTGTCGCCGGAGCGGCGGCCTGCACCCGCTCGCCGCCCTCGCCGCTCGTCGATCCGACGTATTTCGCGACCGAGAATCCGAAATCCCTCCGGGACTGGGGCATGGTCCAGGTGTCGGGCGACGCCCTGGTTCTGGGCCAGCGCGTCACGCCCTATGACCTGACGACGCCGCTGTTCACCGACTATGCGCAGAAGCTGCGGACGATCTGGATGCCGGCCGGCGCCTCGGCCGACTACAATCCCGACGACGTGCTGTCCTTCCCGGTCGGGACGGTCATCACCAAGACCTTCTTCTACCAGACCGGCCCCGGGGGTCGGGTGCTGCAGCAGGCCGACCAGACGCTGATCCACGACGGCGAAGGGCTGAAGCTGAAGCAGGTGCGCATGGTAGAGACCCGGCTGCTGATCCATCGGCCGGAGGGCTGGGCGGCCCTGACCTATCTGTGGAACGAGGCGCAGACCGACGCGGTCCTGCACCGGGTCGGGGCGGTGGTCCCGCTGAATCTGGCGCGCCAGGACGGCACAGACGAACCCTTTTCCTACATCGTGCCCAACGTGACGCAGTGTGCCGCCTGCCATGCGACCAACGTCGCCACGCGCGTCATCCACCCGATCGGCCCCAAGGCGCGCCTGCTCAACCGCGATTTCGCCTATTCCGGCGGGGTCCAGAACCAGCTGACCCGTCTCACGACGATGGGCTATCTGCGCGGCCTCGCCGATCCGAAGGCGGCGCCCGCGGACGTCTCGTGGACCGACACGGCCGCTTCGCCCGAGGCGCGGGCGCGGGCCTATCTCGATGTCAACTGCGGCCATTGCCACAACCCCGACGGTCCGGCCGACACCTCGGGCCTGTACCTGGATGTCGCCACGCCGGTCTCCGGGAACTACGGCGTCTGCAAGCTGCCGGTCGCCGCCGGCGCCGGCACCGGCGACCTCCGCTTCGACATCGTGCCGGGGGACGCCGACGCATCGATCCTTCCCTGGCGCATGGCCTCGACCAACCCCGCCGCGATGATGCCCGAGATCGGCCGATCGACCCGCCACACCGAGGGCGTCGCCCTCGTCCGCTTCTGGATCGATTCAATGGAGGGATCATGTCGGTAGAGACGGTTCAGCCCCCTGCCCCGGCAACGACGGCTGCGGTCGAGGTCGTGGCGGTCCTCCAGACCCTGCGCGGCGCCTTCAACAGCGGCCTGACCCGCGATCTTGCCTGGCGGGAGGGTCAGCTCGCCGCGCTCGAACGGATGGTGGTCGAGAACGAGGCTGCCATCGCCGAGGCCCTGAAGGCCGATCTCGGCAAGCCGTTCGGCGAGGCCAGTACGGCGGAGATCGACTTCGTCCGCAAGGAGGCTGCGCACGCGCGAAAACACCTCCGTCGCTGGAGCCGGCCGCACCGGACCGCGACGCCGATCGCGATCCAGCCCGGCAAGAGCTTCATCGAGGCTGCGCCCTACGGCGTGACCCTGATCATCGGGGCGTGGAACTATCCCTTCCAGCTGGTGCTGGCGCCGCTGGTCGGGGCCATCGCTGCAGGGAACTGCGCCGTCATCAAGCCCTCGGAACTGGCGGCCCGGTCGTCGGCGCTGCTGAAGCAGCTGGTGGAGGGCTACCTCGACCCGCGCGCCTTCGCCGTGGTCGAAGGAGAGGCGGACGTTTCGACAGCCCTGCTGGCCCAACGGTTCGACCTGATCTTCTACACGGGCGGGGAACGGGTGGGTCGGGTCGTGATGGCGGCCGCGGCCCGACATCTGACGCCGGTCGTGCTCGAACTGGGCGGCCAGAACCCCTGCATCGTCGACGAGACGGCCGATCTGGCGGTGGCGGCGCGGCGTATCGTCTGGGGCCGCTTCCTCAACGCCGGCCAGGTCTGCGTGGCGCCGGATCACGTCTATGTCGCCGCCGCGGTCGAGGCCCGGCTGCTGGAGGAGCTGAAGCGGGCGGTGACGGCCATGTTTGGTCGCGACCCGAAGCAGAGCCCGGACTTCGGGCGCATCGTCAACCGGCGCCACGCCGCGCGCCTGCAGGCCCTGCTGGCCGACGGCCGGGCCGTGATCGGCGGCGAGGCCGATGTCGACGCCTGCTATGTCGCCCCCACGATCCTGACCGGGGTCGCGGCAGACGCGTCGGTGATGGCCGAGGAGATCTTCGGGCCCATCCTGCCTGTCCTCCCATACGAGGCGCTCGACAGGCCGCTGGCGGCCATCAACGCCCGTCCCCCGGCGCTGGCGCTCTACGCCTTCACCCGGGATGCGGCGGTGGCCGACCGGATCATCGCCTCGACGCGATCAGGCTCGGCGACGATCAACGACACGGTGGTCTTCATGGCTAATCCGAACCTGCCGTTCGGCGGCGTCGGGGCCAGCGGCATGGGCGCCTATCACGGGCGGTTCAGTTTCGAGACCTTCAGCCACCGGCGGGCCGTGTTGAGGCGGGGCTTCGCCCTCGACGCCAGCATCCGCTATCCGCCCTTCAGCAAGGCCAAGCTGGCGCTTCTGCGGCGCATGGCCTGACGCCGCGTCTCACGCTGCCGCCCGGTCTTCCAGATAGGCCGACAGATACCGCTCCAGCGCCACCGTGGCCTCGGTGAACAGACGGTCGGTCCAGTCCGACTGCGCCTCGCCGCTGGTCAGGGTCTCGAACGAGGTGAAGATCTCGGTGGCCATGCGCGCGACGGCCAGTGGCGCGCCGCCGTGGAAGCCGTCCAGCCCCCGCTCCCAGCGCGCCGCCAGATAGGCCGCGATCTGCGCATTGGCCTGTTCCTTGACGATCCGCAGCTCGCGCGTCGTCAGCATCAGGTGAAACAGCGGCCGATAGGCGGGATCCTCGTTCAGCGTCTTTCGCAGGGCCAGCATCACCTCGAGATGGCGCTCGCGCCACGACGTGAACCGCGGGTTCTCCAGAATCTCGGCGATGCGGGTATGCAGCTGCGCCACCCGCGTCTCGAACAGCTCCTTGTAGATGGCGAAGACGTTCGGGAAATAGCGATAGATCGAGCTGACCGGCACATTGGCCTCGGCGGCGATGGTGCTGGTCGTGATCGTGTCAACGGACGTATTGGCCAGAAGGAATTCGGTCGCCGCCAGAACGCGGTCGATCCGGTCGCGCGCACGCTGCTGCATCGGCGCCGTGCGCCGTTCCAGCGTCGGGGTCTCTTGCGGCGCGCGCGGGCCCACTGACGTCGTCCTCTCCTCCGATTCAGCAGGCCGTCTATCACGACCCGTCGGCCCTGTAAGCCATCGAGCTGCACAGCCCCTTGTCAAACGGAATAATATTCTGTTTCGTGTCGTCTGGGGAATAGGGAGGGGCTGTTTATGATCCGGATGGAACTCTGTCTGAAGGCGACGCTTGCCGCCGGCGTGGCCATGGCCGCGCTGACGGCGCCAGGCCTGGCGACGGCGCAGGACGCGACGTCCCTGGACGAGATCATCGTCACCGCCCAGGGACGCGAACAGGGCCTTCAGGATGTGCCGATCACGATCAGCGTGGTCACTTCCGGGACACTGGAGGCGCTGGCTGCGGACGACATCGGCGACATCTCCGCCTTCGTGCCCGGCCTGTCGGTCTCGAACGGCAGCCCGACCCAGGCGCGCTACAATATTCGCGGGGTCTCGACGTCGGACTTCGGCGTCGGCACCGACCCGGCGGTCGGCGTCTATGTCGACGGCGTCTATGCGGCCCGGTCGGGCGCGGGCCTGCTGGCGTTCAGCGATGTCGCGCGGATCGAGGTGCTGAAGGGGCCGCAGGGCACCCTGTTCGGCCGCAACAGCGCCGCGGGCGCCGTGTCGATCACGACCAACAAGCCCGGCGACGCGTTCGAGGCCCGGCTGGGCCTCCGGCTCGGCGAATACGACAAACGCCGCATCGAGGGCCTGATCAACCTGCCGATCAACGACGTCATGGCCCTGCGGGTCAATGCGCTGGTCAACCGCCGCGACGGCTGGCTGACCGACGCCGCCACCGGCGCGGACTATGACCGCGAGGACAACTGGGCGGCCCGGGCGGCCCTGCGCTGGGACGTCTGGCCCCGGACCCGGGCGATCCTGAGCTGGACCCACGACGAGATCGACCAGGATGCGCGTCCGGCGATCGGCGTCGCCCCCATCCCGGCGGCGCCCGTCCTGCCCGCCTTCCCGTCCGATCCGGCGGACTACACCAACCCGTTCGAGCAACGCGTCCTCAACGACGTCATCGACAATCACGAGACGCGCCGCCTCGACGAGGGGACGCTGACCATCACCCACGCCTTCGGCGACATCGATTTCACCTCCCTGACCTCGGGCCGGTATTTCGTCACCGAGAACCGCGAGGACGAGGACGGCACCAATCGCCCGGACCTGTATTTCGACACCAACAACCGGGAACGGAACCGGTCCTGGTACCAGGAATTCCGCCTCGACGGCGAATGGGGCGCGTTCGACTGGATCGCCGGCGCCAGCTACTACACCGAGCACGCCGACCAGCGCAGCGACACCTGGGCCACCACCGACAGCATCAATACGATCCTGACCAATGCGGCCGGCGCGCCGCTGTTCTCGCTCGCCGACATGATCCTCGCCTCGGCCTCCATTCCGGCCAGCACCCTCGGCCATGGCTGGCAGGAGGATATGATCAACGAGGGCGATTTCGACGCGACGGCCGTCTTCGCCGACGTGATCTGGGCTGCGACGGACCAGCTGAACCTGACGTTCGGCCTGCGCTATACGCGCGACGAGAAGACCTTCCGCTGGCTGAACGACCGGCGCATCGCGCCCGGGCTGGACGCGGTGCTCAGCGACCCGACGGTCGACTTCGTGCTGACCACCTATATGGGGCCGGCCCTCGGCTATCTGTACGCCGACTATGTCTTCGACCTGTCCGGCCTGGCCGGCGTTCCGTGCGACAACGGCGTCACGGTGCAGGAAGGCGTCGAGTGCGAGCTGTCGGATACGTGGGAGAATCTGAGTCCGCGTTTCGTTGCCGACTACCAGCTGTCCGACGACGCCATGGTCTTCTTCTCCTACGCCAAGGGCTACAAGGCCGGCGGCTTCAACAGCGTCGAGGTCGCCTCACGCTTCGACAACGAGGATGTCCAGAATTTCGAGATCGGGTTGAAGAGCGACCTTGGCGCCAACGCCCGCTTCAATATCTCGGCCTTCCAGTACGACTATGACGGCAAGCAATCGATCCGCCTGGTCACGCCGGCGGGATCCAGCGTGCCGCAGTATCTGATCGAGACCAGCGACGACGAGGCCTGGGGCGTCGACATGCAGCTGGACATGGAGCCCGTCGAGGGGCTGAGCCTGTTCGCCAACGCCCAGTACATCGACGCGACCTACAAGCGGAAGGTGACGAGCACCGAAGATCTTTCAGGGCAACCGACGGGCGAGCCGCTGTGGTCGGCGGCGGCGGGCGTCTCGTATCGCCACGACCTGGCTGGAAAAGGCTCGATCGACATGCAGTTGATCCATGCGTATCGCGGCGAGGGTCGGTGCAACACCACCTCGACGGGCCAGGGCTCGTGCCTGCAGACCCCCTGGTTCGACCCGGCCGAGGCCCAGAACCGGACGGACCTTCGCCTGTACTGGCGGACGCCGAGCGAGCGCTATCAGCTCGGCGTCTACGTCAACAATCTGTTCGACAACCAGTATGTGACCGGGGTCAACAACATCACCGCCTCCACCCTGGGCACGCCGTTCGTCAACCTCACCGAACCCAGAATGTGGGGGTTGGACCTGACCTGGACCTACTGACCGGTCGGATCAACGCGGCTGACGCCAGAGCCGCCCCGCCTGCCCGCCGCCCCTCACTCCCACTCGATGGTTCAACTGACGAGAAGGTGATGTTTTTCCAGCGCTTTTTCCTTGATCGTCCGCGCACGCCGTCAGCGCTACCGTCATCGGAATGGGGCTTTTGAAAACAAACAAGAAATTGGCCCCGATAAAATTTGAGTGATGTCACTGTCTATCGGTAGGCGCACCACAGTGCTGGCTCTTTAAGGCGCGGCGATCATGATCTCACCGCCGCTTCAAATGCCGACAAATCCA
Organism: Brevundimonas sp.; assembly: GCF_046295595.1. Classification (GTDB taxonomy): domain Bacteria; phylum Pseudomonadota; class Alphaproteobacteria; order Caulobacterales; family Caulobacteraceae; genus Brevundimonas. The sequence goes on from NZ_JBKBMX010000004.1 coordinate 204,555, forward strand.
TACCGACATATTGGCAATCGTATCGAGACGGTACCGTCACCTCTATGATCGTCCAACGTCTTCACTGCGCCAGAACCGGGCATTGTCGTCGCGCCAGGAAGGCGACATTCGACGGACGAGCCAGTCTTGGAAGGAGGATCGCTCGCCAGCAACGCGGCATCCGTTGACGGGCCGAGGTGTGGGCGACTGTGTCAGTACGCTTCACCGTCCCGATCACTCGGCGCGAAGGCCCCGCAGCACCGCAAGCTGAGCGTTGACCATCCGTTGATTGGGATCATGGCCTGTCCGTTGCAGACGGATGAACTCCTTGTGCGGTGCGGTCAGGGTATCGAAATAGGCTCGCGAGATCTCCGGCGGCGTAACCAGGTCATTATCACCCTGCAGCAGGTAAACGGGCATTTCGAACGTAAGTCCCGTGTCGTGGAGATTTAGCCGGGAAACGATCCCGTCACCCTCCATCCCAACGAACTGGATATAGGAGTATTCCTCGCCCGCTTCGTAGGCAGCTTCGTAGTCGAGCGTATCGTACCCAGCTCCCGGAGCGGTGAACCAGCCAGCGGGCGCCGGATCCGTTGCCAATGCTTCGTACTTCCGCGTCGCACGACGCAGGATCCCAGAGTTTCGCGGATTACTCCACGGCGGAGCTCCGAGCGCCTCAAGTCGGTCCACGGTGTCTCCGTCGCCTGCGGCCCTCGCGAGCTCAAGCGTCCGCCGATAGCTGGCAAGCGTACCATCGCGGCTCACCAGCTGTGCCGTTCCCATATAGGCGGAGAATAGTTCCGGTTCAGCCTGGGCCATGTGCACGGCTAAGGCGGAACCCCACGAACCGCCCATCAGGATGACCTTACGTTTGCCCAGCCGTCTGAGCGCCCACCGTGCAACCTCAACGCCGTCATTCGTCAGCCGCTCAATCGTCAGGCGCTCGTCTTCGGCCGGAGGGTTGGCGGCGTAGGTTTTGCCGGCGCCACGCTGGTCCCACTGAACCACGGTGAACTCACCGCTCCAGCTGCCATAGACAGCGTCGGCATACGGCGTGCTGGGATTCCCTGGCCCGCCATGCACCATCAGCACGACTGGGTTGTCGCAATCGTCGCCATTAACTGTCACCCACTGGAGGATTCCGCCGATAGATACGAAGCCCCCCTCATTCACCGGTCCACCAGTGGCGCTGCAGGCCGCGTTTGGATGGCTCGGCAGGTGATCCGCCGCTTGGCTGGCTGCGCTCATCCCCGGTGCCAGCAACGATAGTCCGATGGCCGCCGAGACCCACAAATTCCACATTGTCCGCACCGCGCAGCTACTGAACTTCTTTGAAGACCCTCTACCTTTACGCGCACGCTAGCCAGTGAGTCTCTCGTAATGGCCTTGGGCCTCACAGCAGCACGTCTGACTCCCCCCAGCAGCGGACAGTGGCCGGTTACCGAAAACCGGACGTTCGGGTCGAATTGGCTTACGTCGGCTTGAGAGCCGGAGTGGACCTCCCCCAGTTCCGCTTTGGTGAGTGATGGCCCCCACGCAAGACTTTGGTGGAAGAAGTCAGAGGACGCCCCCGGTTTTTGCGCTCAATCGACGATCCCGGCCCGCTCCTCAGCCAGGCGCCCGTCAAATTTGCGCTCATACTGGTCCGCATAGGCTCGGCAGGCCTCCGGGGCGACAAAGGGATTGGGCTGCTCGCCACGCGTGAAGGCGGCGTGGCGAGCGTCCTGCCCGGAGGCGCCAGGATGGGACGAGAACAGGATGTCGCACGGCAAGGCGCGGACCATGGCGAACGTGCGCCGGAAGCTTTCGCTCAGGGCCGGGTGGGCCAGGTAGCGGTAACCGTCGGACGAAATGGGGTTCAGGCTGGCGGCGAAGACCACGTCCTTGCACAGGCCGTCCTCGCATGACCGCCAGGTCCAGCTCATGCTGCCAGCCGTGTGGCCCGGCGTGGCGCGGGCGGTGACGGTGACGTCGCCGAGCGTCAGGGTCTCGCCATCGCGGACGCCCCGCACGTCGGCGATCGGCGGCATCGAGGCCAGTTCGCCGTGCTGGGGATCGTCGTCGGTGCTTCGTCCCTGCAGCAGGCTCTGGACCGCTTCGCGCCCCGCGATGACCTGCGCCCCGCTGTCGCGCGCCAGGGCCGCCATCCCGCCGGAGTGGTCCCAGTGGGGCTCGGTGCTGAGAATGTATTTCACATCCCGGATGGAGAAGCCGAGCTTCGTCAGATTGGCCTCGATGTCCCGAACCGCCTGGGGAACGGCGCCATCGACCAGGATCAGGCCGTCAGACGTCTTTATCAGACCGACGGTCAGCCCCTCAAAGCCCACAAGCCAGGTATTGCCGTAGACACGGACCGGATCCTGCGGACCCAGCCATCGCTGTGCGTAGTCGGGCGCGATCGGCTGCAACAGCGGATCCGCGTGGCCCGGCGTCGCTACCTGCGATTCCGCCGTCGTGCAGCCCAGCAGCATGGCCAGCGCGACCGCGCTCGCCGCCTGTATCCGCTTCATCGCTCTCTCCCTCGTGAGTGTGATACGGAGGGTGGTGGGTCGGAGCAGGCGGCGCAAAGCATCATATCTGGACACAGGCATGAACTCAGCTAATGCCTTGCTATGGATCGCGCTCAGCTCCCCCTTAACGCCCTACGCGCCTTCGAGGCGTCGGCCCGCCACCTGAACTTCACCCGTGCAGCCATCGAGCTGTGCGTCAGCCAGGGCGCCGTCAGCCATCAGGTGGCGCAGCTGGAGACGAAGCTGGGCGTCCGCCTGTTCCGCCGCCTGCCGCGCGGGCTGGCGCTCACGTCCGAGGGACAGGCGCTCGCGCCGATGCTGGCGGAGTCGTTCGATCGTATGGGCGCGACACTGGACCGCTATGCAGGCGGGCGGTTGCGGGACGTGCTGACGGTCGGCGTGGTCGGGACCTTCGCCACGGGCTGGTTGTTGCCGAGGATGGACGACTTCCGGCGCGCACTGCCGGACATCGACCTGCGCCTGATGACCAACAACAATCGCGTCGACCTCGCCGGGGAAGGCCTGGACATGGCGATCCGCTATGGCGACGGCGCGTGGCACGGCACGCATGCCGACCCGATACTGGAAGCCCCGCTGACACCCCTGTGCGCACCGGCCCTCGCCGCCCGCGTTTCCGAGCCCGCTGACCTGACGCGCGAGACGCTGCTGCGATCCTACCGCGCCGACGAATGGCCACGATGGTTCGAGGCGGCGGGCGTGGCGTCCCCGCCCCTGCAAGGCCCGGTCTTCGACAGTTCCGCCATCATGGTCGCCGCCGCCGAGGCCGGCGCGGGCGTCGCCTTGGCCCCCGCGTGCATGTTCTCGCGCGATCTGACGACCGAGCGGCTGGTTCGGCCGTTCGCTGTTGACGTCTCGCTGGGCGGCTACTGGCTGACACGTCTGCGGTCCCGCGCCGAGACCGGCGCCATGGGGGATTTCCGCGCTTGGCTGGAGACGACGACCGCTTCGGACTGATCGGTTCAACGAGATTGCTGGTGGCGGGCCCCACAGCCCATGCTCGGCGTAAAGGTCCCAGTCGACTGATCCGCTCTACGTTCCCTGCACCCGGTGATGCACTCCTGACCCCCTCTCGCCCGTGGCGCTCTCACCGCGGCCGACGGCTCAACCTCGAAATCCGTTTGACCCCTCAACGGGTTTCTGGCTGACAACGCTGCGCCATGAGACTGATCAAAAAGCTCGTCCATCCCGACGCCGAGGCCCTGACGGGCGCCACCCTCACCCGCCGTGCGGCGCGCGGCATCGTGATGCGCGAGACATTGATCCTGCTGCTGTTCACAGAGCGATACAACGATTTCAGTTTTCCGGGCGGCGGGGTCGCCGAGGGCGAAGACCTGATCGACGGCCTGCGCCGCGAGCTTGAAGAGGAAACTGGCGCCAGCAACGTTCGCGTGCAGCGGGACTACGGCTACGTCGAAGAGCTGCGGCCGCATCGGCGGTCGGGTTTTGATCTGATGCACATGACGTCGCACTTCTTCTTATGCGACATCGATCCTGAATTGCGCGCCACAAGGATGGAGGCCTACGAGACCGCGAACGGGATGCGGCCGGTATGGGTGGAGCTTGACGAGGCCCTCGCCCACAATCGCGGCGTGATGGAGCGCCTCGAGGCCACGATGGGCCTGTCGATCCAGCGGGAAACCTTCATGCTTGAAGAGTTGGCGAACGATCTGGCGAGGGCCGCATAGGCCTCGCCTTGCATCGCGCCCCGCACACAGGCCGCGCGGTGCAAGGCCGTCCGGGTCAGGTCTTGCGAGGGTAAGGCCGCAGGCCCAGCAGCATCTCGGCCTCCTCGCTGAGCGGACGCGCCAGACTGTCGCTGTCGGTCTGATCCGCGAGCTGCGCGCGGACCAGGGCGTAAACCGTCTCGCGATCCTGACTGGTGTCGATCTCGACGCATTTGCCGAGGCCCCTGAAGTGCTCGACGATCGGCAGGGTCTCGGCCTTGAAGGTGTCAAAGCGCTGTTTCATGCTTTCGACATTGTCGTCGCTGCGGCCCGAATATTGGGCCCGCCCCAGAATGCGCCCGGTCAGCACCTCAAGCGGGCATTCGAAATAGATCATCTTGGGCAGGTCGCGGTCGTCGCCGAAGACCTTGTACCAGGCGTCCATGTTGCCGAACGAGCGCGGGAAGCCGTCGATCAGGAAGTTGACGTCGCCCGTCCCGCGGATGGTTTTTACGATGGCGTCCTTCAGCAGGCCGACCACGATTTCGTCGGGCACCAGTGTGCCGGCGTCGACGTATGACTTGATCAGCGCCGTCCTCGGGCCCCCGGCCTTCAGTTCGGCGCGCAGCAGGTCTCCCGTGGACAGGTGGGTCCAGCCCAGCTGGATCTTGGCCAGTTCGCACATTGTGCCCTTACCGGCGCCGGGACCGCCGAGGATGAAGACGATGTTCGGCTGGGGGGCGGGCAGGCGCGGATCGCCATGGTGCAGGGTCAAGGACGGCGCCGGGGCGACCCCCATCTTGTAGACGTTCCAAGGCCGGTCTGCGGGCGGCAGGGCGTCGTCGCAGGTGATCTCATAGGCCAGATGGCCGTCGAGCCGCGAGATGCGCCACGACTTGTAGCTGTTGGAATAGGAGATCGCCGGGCTGCGCGCGGCCTTGCCGTCGGCGCGGTCCCAGGCGGGCTTGCCGTTCCAGAAGCCGGGGCTGGACAGGGTGCCGGACTCGGATTGGGCGGGCGGCGCGGTCGAGGGAATGTAGAGGCCATCCACCTCCGCCAGACCCGCGCCGGAGACTTCGATGAAAAGGGTGTTGGATGAAGAAGTGTCGGTTTTCGTCATGCGATACCTTTGCTGGCATAGATGTTCGGTTGTTGGCCCGGCATGCCGGGCCTTCAGATTGTTGGCCCCGTCAATGCCGGGCTCCAGGTGCTGTCGTTTCGCACAACCCCGGTTCGTCGGGCGGGAGACCAACTAACGCGCGAATGTCTTCCCCGCCTCAGGGGGACTGCAGAGCATCGAGTGTTGTTTGTCCAGTACCCGGATTTAGCGGGGCCAGCGTAGCCGTCTTAGCTGTCGCGCCTTCTGACGCGCCCCTCCATCGACCGCAGTCCTGAGCCCGTAGCCGAGGTCCTCCAACTCATCTGCGTCCCACGTTGCGGTCCGAAGTTCCGACGCATAGCGACGCCGGATCGCGGCGTGAACGATGCGGCGCTTTTGGCCCGGTGTGGTCAGAACTGCGCCGGCCGTGGCCCGGCGGCATTCGGTGCAGATCGGAGCGTCCGGCGTCACGGCGTGCTGCTGGGCGAGCCGATAGAGCACGGGAAACAAGGCCGGTGGGAGTTCGACATCATGCGCCGAGGCGGGGTCGCCGCAATACAGGCAGACGCCGCTCCTCAGGCATTTCA
>NZ_JBKBMX010000005.1:0-191449 GCF_046295595.1 Brevundimonas sp.
GGTGGCGGTCTCGGCCGGCGGCCAGGGCGGGCGCGGCGGCGACGCCGACAGTCGCGGAGATACGCCCGGCGGCGACGGCGGGGCCGGGGGACGCGGCGGGGCGGTGGCCATCGTCAATCGCGCCGCCATCCAGACCGGCGGCGAGCGCGCCGGCGGCCTGTTCGCCTCCAGCGTCGGCGGCGGCGGCGGCCAGGGCGGCGCGGCCACCGCCATCTACGGCGCCTATGGCGGCGGCGGCGGGGCCTCGGCCGACGGCGGCGCGGCGACGATCGAGAATTTCGGCGACGTCGCCACCGGCGGCGGCTACGCCGCGGCGGTGATGGCCCAGTCGATCGGCGGCTTCGGCGGCGGCGGCGCGTCCAGCCTCGGCTTCTTCGGCGGAGCCTATGGCGGGGACGGCCGCAACGCCGGGGCGGGCGGCGCGGTGCGGGTCGACAACGCCGGCGACCTGACGACCGACGGCTACCAGTCCTACGGCCTGTGGGCGGGATCGGTCGGCGGCGGCGGCGGGGTCGCCGGCGGCGGCCTGGGTCTGGTCAGCCATGGCGGCACGGGCGGGGGCGGCGGCGATGGCGGCTCCGTCATCGCCTCCAACACCGGCCAGATCCAAACGCGCGGCGACACCGCGACCGCCATGCTGGTGCAGTCGGTCGGCGGCGGCGGCGGCTCGGGCGGCCTCGCCCTCGGCGCCGTCCTGACCATGGGCGGGACCGGCGGCGACGGCGGCGACGGCGGCGACGTCGCGGCCCGGCTGGCCGGCGGCCTTCACACCGAGGGCGCGGAGGCGCACGGCCTGTTCGCCCAGTCGGTCGGCGGCGGGGGCGGCTCGGGCGGCGCGGCCGGTTCGCTGTCGCTCAACCTCGCCATGGCCTTTGGCGGGCAAGGCCAGGGCGGCGGCGACGGCGGGGCGGTCAGCGTCAACGCCGGCCTCGCGGCCGATGCGCCCGGAGCGATGATCCGCACCGAGGGTGATCGTTCGGTCGGCCTGTTCGCCCAGTCGGTCGGCGGCGGCGGCGGCTCCGGCGGCCTCGGCGCGGCCCTGTCGGCCGGCTATATCGGGTCGATCAGCGCCAGCCTCGGCGGCTCGGCCGGAACCGGCGGCTCCGGCGGCGACGTCGACGTCGCCTTCAACGGCGGCGTCGAGACCTCCGGCGATTTCGCCGCCGGCCTGTTCGCCCAGTCGGTGGGCGGCGGCGGCGGCAACGGCGGCCTGTCGATCGCCGCGGCCGGCTCCGACCAGGTCGCGCTCAGCGGCGCCATCGGCGGCCGCGGCGGACGCGCCTCCAGCGGCGGCGATGTCGAGGTCCGGACCCGCGCCGACCTCGTCACCCATGGCCGGAACGCGGCGGCGCTGCAGGCCCAGAGCGTCGGCGGCGGCGGCGGCTCCGGCGGGTTCGCCGTCTCCGGCGCGGCCTCCAGCCTGACCTCCGCGACCCTCGCCCTGGGCGGCGAGGCCGGCCCGGGCGGCGACGGCGGCCTGGTGCGGGTCGATCACTTCGGCGACCTGACCACCACCGGCGACCTGTCCTACGGCCTGCTGGCCCAGTCGGTCGGCGGCGGCGGGGGGTCCGGCGGCTTCACCGCCTCAGCCTCGTTCGTCAGCGGGCCCCTGACCGCCAACCTCGGCATGTCCGGCTCTGGCGGCGGGGCCGGCCACGGCGGCGCGGTCGAGGTCGGATTCGACGGCGCGGCGACCACCGCCGGCGCCGGAGCCCACGCCCTCATCGTCCAGTCGGTCGGCGGCGGCGGCGGCGCGGGCGGGCTTACGGCGGGGGTGGCGGTCAGCCTCGCCGGCGCCGCCGTCAACGCCCGACTGGGGGGTACCGGCGGAGCCGGCGGCGACGGCGGAACCGTGACCTTCGACGGCCGCGGCGCTCTGGTCACCACCGGCGAGCTCGCCACGGGCGCGCTGATCCAGTCGGTCGGCGGCGGCGGCGGCTCCGGCGGCCTCGCCCTGGCGCTGACCGGCACCGGCGGCCGGCCCAATATCTCGGCCAGCCTCGGCGGCTCGGGCGGCGTCGCCGGCTCGGGCGGAACCGTCACCGCCCGCTTTGAGGGCTCGATCGAGACCAGCGGCGCCAGCGCCAACGCCCTGCTGGCCCAGTCGGTCGGCGGCGGCGGCGGCCAGGGCGGCTCGGCCCTGTCGCTGCAGGGCGGCGGCGGCGGCTCGTTCAACCTCAACGCCAACGCCGGCGGCTCGGGCGGGATCGGCGCCGTCGGCGGCGCGGTCGATCTGACCAGCCGCGGCCTGTTCGTCACCGGCGGCGACCTCGCCTCGGCCATCGTCGCCCAGTCGCTCGGCGGCGGCGGCGGCTCGGGCGGCGCAGCCCTGCAACTGACCGGCGGCGGCAATTGGCAGATCGACGCCAATGTCGGCGGCTTCGGCGGCTCGGGCAACTCGGGCGGCGACGTCGTCCTCGACCACAGCGGCGCCGTCCAGACCCGCGGCATCCGCGCTTATGGGGTGCTGGCCCAGTCGGTCGGCGGCGGCGGCGGCGCCGGCGGCGCGGCCCTGCGCGGCACCGGGACCAGCGCCTATCCGAGCTTCGGCTTCACCGTCGGCGGCTTCGGCGCCGACGGTTCGATCGGCGGCGCGGTGTCGCTGACCTCGGCCGGCTCGGTCTGGACCGAGGGCGACGGCTCGCACGCCGTCCTCGCCCAGTCGGTCGGCGGCGGCGGCGGCCAGGGCGGCCTCGCCGGCAGCCTCAGCGTCAATGTCCAGGGTGGCGGCAGCCTCAATGTCACCGTGGGCGGCGGCGGCGGCGCCGGGGCCCACGGCGGGGCCATCGATCTGGCCACCCGTCCGGTCGCCGGAACCGACTTCATCCGCACCCGCGGCGTCGGCGCCTTCGGCGTGGCGGCCCAGTCGGTCGGCGGCTCGGGCGGGGAGGGCGGCTTCTCCATGGCCCTGAACGGCGGACGCAGCAGCACCGCCCTGTCGGTCTCGCTGGCGGTCGGCGGCGCCGGCGGCGACGGCGCCTATGGCGGCGCCGTGGACCTCGACAACCAGATCAACGTCCTGACCGATGGCGATTGGAGCTATGGCCTGTTCGCCCAGTCGATCGGCGGGTCCGGCGGGGCCGGCGGCTCGGCCGCCGCCTTCGACATCCAGACCGGCGACCGCTCGATCAACCTGACCGGCTCGGTCGGCGGGATCGGCGGCGACGGCGCCTACGGCGGGGATATCCGCCTCGCCAACACCGGCCAGATCCGCACCGAGGGCGACAATGCGGTCGGCGTCTACGCCCAGTCGACCGGCGGCGGCGGCGGCGCGGGCGGCTGGAGCTTCGCCGGCTCCCTCTCGGCCCAGGGCGGCAAGGCCTTCAAGGTCGCCCTCGGCGGCGACGGCGGAACCGGCGGCTTCGGCGGCGACGTCCTGCTCGACAATGACGGATCGGTGCATACGGACGGCCTGATGGCCACCGCCCTGATGGCCCAGTCGGTCGGCGGCGGCGGCGGGGTCGGCGGCTTCTCGGCCGGGGCCGGGATCAACGCCGCCACCGCTTCGTCCGCCATCAGCATGCAGCTGATCATGGGCGGCGCCGGCGGCTCCGGCAACCACGGCGGCGACGTCCGCCTCGACAACACCGCGGCGCTCAGCACCTTCGGCGTCAGCTCCACCGCCATGATCGCCCAGTCGATCGGCGGCGGCGGCGGCATCGGCGGCGGCGCGCTCGGCGTCCTGCTGACCGGAAACGGCGCCCGGGCCAACTCCGGCGTCGGGGTGCTCAGCGTCAACGTCACCATGGGCGGCAATGGCGGCACGGGGGGCGACGGCGGCGAGGTCGAGGCCCGCAACAGCGGCGCGATCTGGACCCGCGCCGCCGACAGCCACGGCCTGTTCGCCCAGTCGCTCGGCGGCGGCGGCGGCATGGGCGGGGCCAGCAACAACATCAACATGATCATCGGCGAGGGCTGCGGCCTGCCCCTGGTCTGCAAGGGCAGCCCCAACGCCGGCAACAGCTCGGCCCTGTCGGCCAGCGTCGGCGGCAAGGGCGGCGTGGCCGGCGACGGCGGCGCGGTGACGGTGGCCAACAGCGGCGACCTGCTGCTGGAGCGCGAGAATTCGCTCGGCATCACCGCCCAGTCGATCGGCGGCGGCGGCGGCTTCGGCGGCAATGGCGTCATCGGCCTCGGCGGTCTGGTCCCCTCGGCGGTCGATCTGGCGGTGACCATCGGCGGCGCCGTGCCCGATTATTCGACCTTCTGGGTCACGGCCAATGTCGCCGTCGGCGGCCAGGGCGGGGCGTCCGGCGAAGGCGGCGCGATCTCGGTCGACAATCGCGGCGACATCGCCACCCTCGGCGGCTATGCCGAGGCCATCTTCGCCCAGTCGGTCGGCGGCGGCGGTGGCCGCGGCGGGGTCGGCGCGACCGGCGCCACCGGCCGCGTCGGCGTCGGCGGCCGGGGCGGCGCCTCGGGCGACGGCGGCGTCGTGGAGGTCGCCAACGACGGCGTCCTGTCGACGAAGGGTGTCGGCTCGACGGGCATCTTCGCCCAGTCCGTGGGCGGCGGCGGCGGCATCGGCGGCAATATCAACCGCGCCATGGCCGAGCCCCTCAGCGACGATCCGCGCCTCGGCTTCTACAATTTCGGCATCGCCGTCCCGATCGGCGGGGCGGGCGGGGCCGGCGGCGACGGCGGCGCTGTCACCGTCACCAACACCGGCTCGGTCCTCACCGAGGGCGAGGGCGCCGTCGGCATCTTCGCCCAGTCGGTCGGCGGCGGCGGCGGCGTGCGTGGCCGTGTCGGCATCCAGACGCCCGTGACGCCGGACATCTTCGACAGCCTCGCCAACTGGATCGGCAGCATGGGCGGGGCCGGCGACGCGGGCGCGGTCCGGGTCACGACCGGCGAGGTCGTCACCCGCGGGGCCTATGCCGACGCGGTGTTCGCGCAGTCGACCGGCGGGACCGGCGTCGGCGGCGATGTCCACGTCTCGGTTGACGGCGACGTAATGGCCTTCGGCGAGGGCGCCCACGGCGTGCGGGTGCAGAGCGCCGGCATCGCCGGCGACGGCGACATCCTCGTCGAGGTCGCGCGCGGCGCCCGGGTCTTCGGCGGCGCCGGGACGATGGCGAGCGCCGTCTGGTTCATGGACGGCGAGGCGGCGGACGGCCGGAACAGCCTGCGCAACGACGGCGTCATCGCCGCGTCCGAGGGCGTCGCCGGCTACGCCGTGCGGGGCTCGACCGCCGAAGACTCGGTGCTGAACCGGGGCCTGATCTCCGGCAACATCGACCTCGGCGACGGCGTCAACCGGCTGATCAACGAGGTCGACGGCGTCCTGTGGTCGGGTCTGGTGCTCCGCCTCGGAGCCGGCAATACGCTGCACAACGCCGGTCTGGTCTCCATCCGCGGCGACGACGTCGGCCCGACAGTTATCACCGGCGACTACGCCCAGTCGGCCGACGGGCGTCTGCTGTTCCAACACGACGCCCTGACCAGCATCGGCGACACCCTGCGCGTCGTCGGCACGGCGGCGCTTCAAGGAACCGTCGTCGCCGATGTCGCCAATCTGGACCAGCTGGCGACCGGGCGGCACGCCACAGACCTGATCTCGGCCGACCAGTTGAGCCTGTCCGGCATTTCGCTGATCGCCCCGCAGTCGCTGGTGGTCCAGTTCTCGCTCGAGGATGTCCATCACAGCCAGGGCGACCGGCTGCGTCTGGTCTATGACATCGACTATTCGCCCGACCTGCCGGGGCTCTCCGGCAACCGCGCGGCGCTCGGCGACTATATCGGCCGCATCCAGGACGCGGGCGGGACGCCGGCCTTCCGGCCGATCGCCAATCTGATCCTCCAGGTCGTCGATCCGGAACAGCTCAAGGCGCTGTACGACAATCTGTCGCCGCAGCTGAACACCGCCTCGACCTCGGCCGACTTCGGCTCGCACGCCCGCTTCTCCGACAGCCTGTTCAGCTGCTCGCCGATGAGCGGCGCCGCCCGCGTCGAGGCCGCCGACGGACGCTGTGTCTGGGGACGCGGCGGTCGGCGCGAGGTCGAGCGCGACGCCGACGCCTCGGCGTCCGGCTACGACAGCGCGATCGACACCTTCGCCCTCGGCGTCGAGGCGCCGGTGGGGGCCGGCCTGCGCGCCGGCGTCGCCCTCGGCGCTGAACGGGAAAAGGTCACCCTCGCCGACCACACCGGCACGGGCGACATCCGCCGCAGCCAGCTGGGCGCGGTGATCAAGGCCCCGGGGCGTCTGGCTGACCTCGCGGTCTTCGCCACCGTCGGCTGGTCGGAGACCGACCTGCGGCGGGGCGTGGCGATCCCGACGCCGTCGCTGGCCCGTTCGGAACAGGCGGCGACCGCCTGGGGCGTCGGCGTGCGCGCAACGGGCGACTGGGGCGACGAGTCCGGCTGGATCCGCCCGATGGCCCAGGTCGACGGCCTGGCGGTCGACCGCGAGGCCTATGTCGAACAGGGCGGCGGCCCCGGCGCCCTGTCGGTCGAGGGGGAGCGCGAGGACTACTGGCGGGTGCGCGTCGGCGTCGAGACCGGGGCCGGCCTGCCGTTCGGCGACGGCATGATCCTGCGCCCGACCGCCCGGATCGGGGTCTCGCACCGGCTCGACACCGCCCACACCGCGGTCAACGCCGGCTTCGTCAGCGCGCCGATGGGGACCGGCCTGTTCGAGACCCGGATCCAGGAGGACGAGACGGTGCTGGAGACCGGCCTCGGCCTCGAGATCTCCAGCGGCCGGGGCGGTGCGGTGCGGTTCGACTATGCGCGGCGCGACGGCGACATCACCCGCGAGCAGAGCTTCACCGCCAAACTGGTCGTGCCATTCTAGCCCGACCGGCCGCCGCCCGCGCCGTCAGACCATCCGCGGCTCGAGGGTGGCGAAGACGGCGTGGGTGGCTCCGGCCGCCTGCGCTCCCAGCGCCCGCTCCGGCCGCAGGTTGATCAGCAGGATCTGGCCGCAGCTCTGGCGCGCCGCGGCGATCAGATCGACCGCGGCCTGCCAGTCCCGGGCCCCGTCATGGGCCACCCCGGCGAAGTCGATGGCCAGGCAGCTGACCCGCGCCCCGCGCAGTCGCCGGGCCGTGTCGATGTCCGGCGCGATGTGCAGGATCAGGCCGCGCGATCCGGTTTCGAACCGGCCGGTGATGTCGTCGATCACGTCCAGCGGCGCCTGTTCCGGGCCGCCGACCACCTCGACCAGCAGGCTGCCGGGGTTGGGACTGTGCTGCGCCTCGGCGCACAGCAGGGCGTAGCTTGCGCGATTCTCGGTCAACGACCGCCAGAAGGCCGGGACGATGCCGCAGTCGCCGGGCCCCAGCCGTAGCAACTCCATGCCGTGCTGCAGGGTCAGGGCGTCGATCCGCCTCAGATCGGCCAGTTCCAGCGTCTTGCGTTCGAACAGGGTCCGCTCGCCGCAGCGGCGGATGGACCGGCGCAGCCGGCGGCTGACCGGGGTCGAGGTGGACAGCTCGAACACCGGCTGGGCCGCCAGGGTGATGGTCAGATTGGCGCGCGCCCGGGTGGCTGTCGGGAAGGTGATGCTCTCATACGGCGCCCCGAACGCGCGCCGCGTCGGCGCGCCTCCGGGGCCGACGACCGCGCGCGGACTGCCGTACCGCCGCGCCATGCCGTCTTCGTCAACCATGACTGTTCCCCCGCGTGCTTAATTTCTGCGTCTAGGGGAACAGCGTTCGATTAAAGACGTGTTTAACGTCATGATTAACCATCATGGTTAACGCAGTAATCATTTCTGGTGTGACGCGCAGAGAAGAAGAAACTGGCACGGGAGCGGCTGCCTCTCCATGGTTTCACAAATACAAGCTTAGCAGTGAAGGATGATATAGAGTCGAACCGATTTGAGTTTCGTCAAACGGTAACTCAATATAGCAAAACGACGACGGTGCGAGAATCACCACGCGCGGCGAATACAACGGCGACGCTGAGTAAAAAGAACTCAGTCTTTTAGCTTAACCGCGGGTAGTTCGTTAAGGTTGCCGCGAATTCTGGGCGTCTTACCGCCAGCGTGACCCGTCGCCGTGCTTGCCGTTGCTCTCGAACTCGGGCGGCGCGGCCTTGTGGATGTATTGTTCGGACACCAGCCAGCCCTTCAGCGGCCGCAGCACGCCGAGGCAGCCGATCACCAGCAGCGGCATGGTCACCACCATATGCACCCAGATCGGCGGGTGAACGCTGAATTCGAACCACATGAAAAGCGCCATGCCCACCACGCCGACCAGGCTCATGCCGAAAAAGGCCGGCCCGTCCGCCGGCTCGGCGAAGCTGTAGTCGAGACCGCAGGCGGGGCAGGATCCGCGAATGGTCAGATAGCCCTGCAGCAACGGCCCGACGCCGCAACGCGGGCAGCGACAGCGCAGGCCGGTCGCGAGTGTGTTCAGGCGGGGATAGTCGGGGTCGGTCACGGCGTGTCCTGACGATCGGGAGGCTTGATGTCGGCCCGGCGGACCGGCCTCGCAAGCCGTCTCATTGTCGCGGGAACGCGGGGGCGGGGCGGCCGTTGCGCCAGCATGACCGAAACCCTGAACCCCGCCCTGACCGACGACATCGAGGCCCTGGTCGCCCGGGTGCTGGAGGCGGCCCACCAGCACGGTCTCAGCCTGGCCACGGCCGAGAGCTGCACGGGGGGGCTGATCGCCTCGGTCCTGACCGATGTCGAGGGTCGGTCGCACGTCTTCGAGCGCGGCTATGTCGTTTACACCAATGACGCCAAGGCCGACGAGCTGGCGGTCCCGCTGCGGCTGATCGAACAGCACGGCGCCGTGTCCGAACCGGTGGCGAGGGCCATGGCCGAGGGCGCGCTGCGGGCCTCCGGGGCCAGTCTGGCGGTGTCCGTAACCGGCTTCGCCGGCCGCGCCGGGGACGACGACGAGCCGGGCCGGGTGCATTTCGCCCTCGCCGCGACCGGAGCGCCGACCCGGCACGAAGAGCACCATTTCGGCGACATCGGCCGGGGCGCCGTTCGGCTCGACTGTCTGCGGGCGGCCCTGCGCCTGCTGGAACAGGCGGTCACCAACCGTTAACTGCGTTGAAAGGCGGCTCGCGCGAGGGTGCGCGCGCATGTCCGGGGCCTCGACCAAACGCATCCTGCGAACCACCGCCGCCGCCGCCGCGGCCGGCGCGATCGTGTTCGCCCCGCTGGCGCCCCTCGCCCAGGAAGCGACCGCCCCGCTCGACCCGATCACCATCCGCATCGGCGCCAATGCCGAATTTACCCGCATCGAGTTCGCCGGCGTGGTCGGCTCCCGTTCGCGCGTGCGGCGCGAGGGCGACCAGGTCATCGTCCGCATCGGCTCCACCGCCGCCCCCGACGTCTCGCGTCTCAAGGTTGATCCGCCCAAGGGCGTCAGCAAGGTCGAGACCCGGGCGGTCCCGGGCGCCACCGAACTGGTCCTGACCCTGACCGAGGGGGCTGACGCCCGCTCCGGCAGCGCCGACGGGGCCGTCTATCTGAACCTCTACGCCGAGGCCCCGCCCGCCGCGGCCGCCGGGGCCAGCCCCGCCCGCGCGGTGCCGGTCGTCGCCCGGGCGACCTCCGGCAAGGTCAGCCTCGCCTTCCAGTGGCCGTCGCCGGTCGGGGCCGCCGTCTTCCGGCGCGGCGAGGCGGTGTGGATCGTCTTCGACACGCCGGCCCGACTGGACATGTCCGGCGCCGCCCAATTGGGCCCCGCCTCCGACGTCCACTGGACCGCCGGCCCCGACCACGTCGCGGTGCGCGTCGCCGCCCCCGCCGGGGCCCCGGTATCGGCCGTCGCCAGCGGCTCGACCTGGACCGTCTCGATCGGCGGCGAGCCCGTCGCGGTGGAGGGCGTCCAGGTCGAGCGCGACGACACCGGCAAGCCGGTCCTCATCGCCCGCATGGCCGGCGCCACCAAGGCGATCTGGCTGACCGACCCGCTGGTCGGCGACCGCTTCGCCGCCGTCACCGCCCTCGCCCCCGGCAAGGGCTTCGCCGCCCGCCGCAAGACGGTCGACCTGGGCCTGCTGCCGACCGCCCACGGCCTGGCGGTCGAGACCGCCGCCGCCGACCTGGCCGTCCACGCCGACGGCGATCTGGTCACCCTCAGCCGGCCCGGCGGCCTGACCCTGTCGCCCCCCTCCGCCGGCCTCGACGCCGCGCCCGCCACCGCCGGCGCCCCGCAGCGCGCCCGCCATCCCGGCCTGATCCTGACCGAATGGGCCGACCCGGGCCATGCCGGCTTCCTGGCTCGTCACCGCCAGCTTCAGGACGCCGCCTCGGCCGAGGCCGTGGCCGCCGGCGAGGACCCCCGCGCCCCGGTCGAGGCCCGCTTCGCCCTTGCCCGCTTCCTCGTCGGGTCCGGCCTCGGCTATGAGGCGGTCGGCGTGCTCAACGCCATCGTCGCCCAGGCCCCCAATATGGCCGGCGAGCCCGAACTGCGCGGCCTGCGCGGCGCCGCCCGCGCCTCGATCGGTCGCTTCGAGGAGGCCCAGGGCGATTTCGCCTCCGCCGCTGTCGCCGGCGACCCGGCCTCGGCCGTCTGGCGCGGCTATATGGCCTCGGCCCGCGGCGATCATGTCGCCGCGCGTCAGGCCTTCGCCGCCGGGGCCGAGGCCGTCGACCTCTTCCCCAAATCGTGGCGCGCCCGGTTCGGGGCGGCGCACGCCTTCTCGGCCATGGAGACCGGCGACCTCGACGCCGCCCGCGCCCTGCTGGCCTACAGCTTCAGCCAGGACGCGCCCGCCGCCGACCAGCTCACCGCCCGCCTCGTTCAGGCCCGGCTGTTCGAGCTGGACGGCCAGACCGACCGCGCGCTCGCCGTCTACAATGCCGTCAGTCGCGCCCCGCTCGACGCCGTCGCCGTGCCGGCCAAACTGGGCGTGGTCCGCCTGTCCCTCGCCAAGGGGACGATGAAGCCGGTCGCCGCCGCCGCCGCCCTCGAGAGCCTGCGCTGGCGCTGGCGCGGCGACGCCACCGAACTGGCCGTGATCCGCCAGCTGGGTCAGCTCTACCTGTCGCAGGGCCTCTATCGCGAGGCCCTGACCGCCCTGAAGGGCGCCGGGCCCGGCCTGCAGCGCCTCGCCGGCGCCTCCGAGATCCAGGCCGACCTCGGCGCCGCCTTCCGCATGCTGTTCCTCGAGGGCGGGGCCGACGGCCTCCAGCCGGTCCAGGCCCTCGGCCTGTTCTACGACTTCCGCGAACTGACCCCGATCGGCGCCGACGGCGACGAAATGGTCCGCCGTCTCGCCCGTCGTCTCGTCGACGTCGACCTGCTCGACCAGGCCGCCGAACTGCTCAAATACCAGGTCGACAACCGCCTCGAGGGCGTGGCCAAGGCCCAGGTCGCCACCGATCTGGCCACCGTCTATCTGATGGACCGTCAGCCCGAGGCGGCGCTGCAGGCGATCTGGAGTTCGCGCACCACCCTGCTGCCGACGCCCCTGAACGCCGAGCGCCGCGCGCTGGAGGCCCGGGCGCTAACCGAGCTGGGCCGCTACGATCACGCGCTTGAGGTGCTGGGCTCCGACGCCACGCCGGAAGCGCGCGATGTCCGCGCCGAGGTGCTGTGGAAGCAGGAGAAATGGGCGGGCGCGGCCGCGATCTACGAGGCCCGGCTCGGCGACCGCTTCAAGGATCCAGCGCCCCTGACGGCGGACGAGGAGGCCCGGCTGATCCGCGCCGGCGTCGGCTATTCGCTGGGCCGGGACGCGGGCGCCCTGGCCCGCCTGTCCCGCAACTACCGGCCGTTCATCGCCGGGGCGCGCGCGAAGTCGGCGCTCTCGATCGCCCTCGACACGGGGCATGGCGGGGGACCGGACGTCGGCGACTTCGCCGCCCTCAGCGCCTCGGCCGACACCTTCGCTGGCTGGGTTTCGACCATGAAGGCCGACCTCCGACGGAAAACGGGCGGAGACCGACCCGCGGCCCCCGCCCGTCCCCAGGCAGCGGCGGCGGCCCCCGCGAGGCCCGCCGCCTGACCGGTTAAGGTCTTACTTGTTGACCGCGTCCTTGAGCGGCTTCGACACGCGGAAGCGCACGGCCTTGGAGGCGGCGATCTTGATGGTCGCGCCGGTGGCCGGGTTGCGGCCCTCGCGGGCGGCGCGGGCGGCGGTGTCGAACACGCCGAGGTTCGAGATGCGAACGTCGCCGCCGGCGGTCAGCGACTTCTGGATGTTCTCGACGATGGCGGTCAGGACCTTGCCGGCGTCGGCTTGCGAAACGCCCGCGTCCTTGGCGACGGCGGCGATGAGTTCAGCTTGGGTGGTCATTGTGGGTCGTTTCCCGATTGAAGCTCGCCCCGTGATTCAGGGGCGATGACGGACGGATTGACGCCGGTTTTTCTTCCCTTGGCAAGCGGCATTGCCGTTCAAACCCCCACGGGCTGGGGATTCACCCGGATCCGGAGGCCCGCTGGAAGCTCTCGACCAGGCTCCCGGCGACCAGTCTCCAGCCGTCGACGAGGACGAAAAAGATCAACTTGAACGGCAGGGAAATCACCACTGGAGGCAGCATCATCATACCCATCGACATGAGCACGCTGGCGACCACCAGATCGATCACAAGGAACGGAACGAAAAGGAGAAATCCGATTTCGAAGGCGCGCTTCAACTCGCTGATCATGAAGGCCGGGGTGACCACCCGCAGGGGCAGGTCGGCGGCGACCGTGGCGGCCTCGATATTGGACAGTCGGGTGAACAGGGCGAGGTCGTCCGGGTCCACCTGACCGAGCATGAAAATCTTCACAGGTTCCGACGCCGCATCGAAGGCCTGGGGCAGCTCCATCTGCTGGTCCAGCAGCGGTCGGATGCCCGAATCATAGGAGTCCTGCCACGTCGGGGCCATGACGATGGCGCTCAGAAACAGGGCCAGGGACACCAGAACCGCGTTCGGCGGCGACTGCTGCATGCCGAGGGCGGTGCGCAGCAGCGACAGCACCACGATGATGCGGACGAAGCTGGTGGTCATGATCACGATCGACGGCGCCAGCGACAGCACGGTCATCAGGCCGACCAGCTGGACGACCCGCTCGGTCAGGCCCGATCCGGTGCCGAGATCGATATTGATCGCCGAGCCCGACTGGGCGGCCTCCTGCGCCAGCGTCGCCAGCGGCCACAGCAGGCAGAAGCCGGTGGTCAGCAAGGACAGAACGGCGGCGCGCTTCAGTTCGGCGCGGCTGGGCAGGACGAAGACGTCCCTGAGGGTCACGTGTCCGCCCCCGGTCCCCGCGGCTCGATCAGCTCGCGGCCCTCGCCCAGAATCAGCAGCCGCTCCTCGCCGTCGATTCGCACCAGCACCAGCCGGCGCACCGGGTCCAGCACCAGGGTCTCGACCACGGCCATGCGCCGCTCGCCGCGTTCGGCGCTGAGCCGGGCCAGCAGTTGCGGCGCATAGCGGCGCGCGGCCCAGGCGGCCAGGCCGATGATGCCGAGAGTGAAGGCGAGGGCGAAAACGGCCCGCAGCAGATCGAGAAAATTCATGCGACAGCCCCGCCGGCGAAGCATGTCCGGCGCCCCAGCCTTCGGCGATCATGGTTAACGCGGGGTTGAGATAACCTCCCATTAACCATGGAGGCGGCAGTTTCTGCCCATCGACCCGTGGGCGACTCGCGCCCGCGCCCGTCGCGTGCATCCGTGGAGAGGGAGGCAGACCCCGTGGCCATCACCGACCTGCCGCTGCTTGGCCAGATCAAGGGCCGGCTGACCTGGCTGGACGAGCGCCAGCGCGTCATCGCCGAGAACGTCGCCAACGCCGACACGCCCGGCTACGCCAGCCGCGATCTCAAACAGCCGACCGACTTCGCCGCCGCCCTGCGCGGGGGCGGGCGGCTGACCATGACCCGCACCAGCGCCATGCATATCGCGCCGGCCGGGCCGGCGGCCCGTTTCGACGCCCACAAGGCCCCCGATTCCGAGACCACGCTCGACGGAAACTCCGTCGTGGTCGAGGAGCAGATGCTGAAGATGGCCGAGAGCCGCATGGCCTATGACGCCGCCATCGGCCTCTACCAGAAGTCCATGCAGATGCTGCGCATGGCGGCCAAGGCGCCCGGGCGCTGACAGGGGCCGCTGATCCCGTGAGGAATAACCGATGACCGATCCCGTTCCGCCCCGCAACGGCGCCATGGCCGTCGCCGCCGGCGCCCTCAAGGCCCAGCAGTCGCGCATGCGGGTGATCGCCGAGAACATCGCCAACGCCAACTCCACGGCGCTGGTGGCGGGCGGCGAACCCTATCGCCGGCAGGTGCCGGTCTTCCAGGCCCGCGAGATCGACGGCGTGACCGGCGTCACCCTCGCCGAGGTCCGTCCAGACATGGGCGACTTCAAGAGCGAATACGACCCGACCCATCCGGCCGCCAACGCCGAGGGCTATGTCCTGCGCCCCAACGTCGACACCCTCGTCGAGGCGATGGACATGCGCGAGGCCCAGCGCGCCTACGAGGCCAATCTCAACGTCATCGAGACGGCGCGGTCGATGGACACCCGCACCCTCGACCTGCTCAAGCAATAGAGGCTGAACGATGAATCCCTTGATGGCGGCCAAGGCCTATGCGGCGATCCAGGGCGGGGCCACGCCGACGGCGCCGGCCGCCGCGGCGGGCGGGCCCGGCTTCTCCGAACTGCTCGGCAATGTCATGGGCGACATGACCCGGACCTCGAAGGCCGCCGAGACGCAGATGACCGCCATGGTCCAGGGTCAGGGCAGCCTGATCGATGTGGTCACCGCCGTCTCCTCGGCCGAGGCCTCGCTGGAAACCGTCATGGCCGTCCGCGACCAGGTCATCTCCGCCTATCAGGAGATCATGCGGATGCCGATCTGACGGCTCAGCCCTCCAGCGACACCACCGGCTGGGTGACCCCGCTCGGCCGCCGCGAGCGCCCCTTCAGCCAGTCGCGGATGCGTGACTGCAGCGGATTGTCGATGGCGTGGTGGAAGGCAAAGGCGAACAGAAAGGCCGCCAGCACCCCGCCGGCCCACAGCGCCCACTGCGCCGCGACCGGCAGGGCGAAGCGGGCGATCGCGACATTGGTCACGCCGAACCATGCGATCCGCACCACCTCATTGGTGATGAACATGGCGAACGAGACCTGCGCCGCCCGTTCGACCCATTTCGACGGCCGCGGCGTCGGCGTCGCGCCGGCCGCGAGGATGATGACCGCGATACAGGCCAGCGACACCAGGGCGTGCTTGTCGAAAGCCTGCACAAAGGCCAGCAGCAAGGCCGCGCCGATCCCGGCCCAGCCGGCCAGCCGCGGCGAGATCCAGACCTTCTGCGCGAACCAGGCCAGCGCCACGCCCAGCGCGAACAGCGGCAGGGCGCGGACGAAGCCATAGCCCATCGGCATCTGATAGACCGGATAACCCAGCAGGCTCCAGCTCAGCTGGTTGGCCAGCAGATAGCCGCCGACGCCCAGCGCCAGCACGCTCCACGGCCCCAGCCGCATGACGCCCTTCAGCAGCCACGGGAACACCAGATAGCAGCCGATCAGGGCCGAGATCGACCAGCTCGGCGCGTTCCAGCCATAGCCGCCGGGCACGCCGTAAGCCTGGGTCAGGGTCAGTTGCGCCCACAGCTGGTCCCAGCGGAACCACTCCGGCGAACGCGGCGCGACGCCCAGCGCCGTGCTGGCGAGGACCAGGCCGACGAGGGTCAGCCCCATCATCAGATGCGCCGGCACGACCCGCAGATACCGCTTGAGGAAGAAATCGCCGCCCGACATCCGGCCCGTCGCCACCGAGGCGCCATAGACCCGCATCAGCACATAGCCGCTGTCGATCAGGAAGAAATTGGTCAGCAGGAAGCCGCCCCGCTCGAACACCGGATGCAGTCCCTCGGCCAGGGCCACCGGCCCCGAACCCTGGAAGTGGTGCAGGATGATCAGTCCGGCCACAATGAAACGCAGGGCGTCGAGCCATCCCCCCCTGACGATGGGAAGTGTCTCATTCCGGGTCGAAATCGCCGTCCAGGCCATTGGAAACGTCTCCTTGGAGGCGAATTCCGCAAGGACCGGGCCGTTCACGGCGACGACGGCAGGCCCCAGTTCTCCGGCGCGAGCACCGCCGCGGGCAGGGCGACATCTTCCGGCGACAGCCGCCCGCGGATGACCGAGGTGGCGACGAGGTCCTGCGCCGTGTGCCCCCAGGTGGTCGTGGTCATTCTCAGCGGAACCGCGTGCTGCGTCAGGCAGAAGCTCGTGCTGCCGTCGGTCGGGTGGGGTTCCATATTGTGCCACCGGCAGGTGAGGCCGTTGATGCGGAGGGGCGCGTGACGCTCCATGAGGCGGGGTTTCATATCGTAGGCTTGCGGAGCCAGCAGGCTCAGGCGCTCGTAGCCGCCGTGCGGGTCTATCGTCAGATGGACGGAGGCACCGCTCTCGCGGTCGAGAACGCTGATGGAGCGGGGTTCATCGACCCGTTCGACTGAGCCCACGCGACGATACCTCCTCCCACTTCCTATGCGAGAGCGCTCGAGGCCGCTGCTCAGGATCACCTCGACCGAGTCCGCGCCCGCCCGGGGTCGTGACAGCGGCCAGAGCGCCGGATCCAGCAGATCGTCCGGCGGAGTCGTGAGCGTGGCCGGGACCGGCTCGCGCCGGACGCTGACGGCGCGGTGCTCGACGCGGTGGTCAGTGCGCCACAGCTCAATCCCGTCCGGCGTCAGGCAGCTTCGGCGCCAGGTATTCAGCCTCCAGACTTCGCAGGTCTCGCCCAGGATCGTGCGGCGTTCTCCCGTCGCGCGCCCGCCGTGCGGAAGCGCGCTGTTTCCGTCAGCGAACAGGAAGATCTCGCTGTAGCCTCCGCCCGGCGCGCGCTTGTAGCGGACCAACAGAGGACGGGTCAGGCTGACGTGCACATCGTTGACCAGGACCCAGTCGTCGTGGCGGCGCACCGTCCGGTGTTCGCCCGCGCCGGCGCCCACGGACTCCATGACCACCACATGATCCGGAGCCGTATGGGGCGAGAACGGCGCGACGCTGTCGAGCGGGCCGGGGTCGGCCGTCGTCGTCGGCCCGTAGGTTTCGTCCTCGACACGCCAGGGCGAGCTCATCGCGACGGCGAGGAGTCGCTGTTCATGGTCGAGGTTCGCCGGCACGAGCGGGCGCGCGGGCTCGGGCGCGTCGCCACAGCCGGCCAGAATCAGGACGAGGGGCAGCAGGCGGCGCATGGCGGCAGTCTGACGGTGTCGCGATGAAGGCGGGGTTAGCGGCAGGCTAAACGAGAGCCGGCCTACCCCCGCACCAGCCGCAGAAACTCTTCCCGCGTCCGCGGGTCGTCGCGCACCACCCCGCTCAGATGGCTGGTGGTCAGGCTGGCGCCGGGGGCGTTGACGCCGCGCAGGGTCATGCAGCTGTGCTCGGCCTCGATCACCACGCCGACCCCCTGGGGCCGCAGCACTTCCTCGATGGCGACGGCAATTTCCGATGTAAGCTTCTCCTGGATCTGCAGCCGCCGGGCGTAGCCGCGCACCACCCGCGCCAGCTTGGAGATGCCGACGACCCGGTCGGTCGGCAGATAGCCGACATGGGCCACGCCGACGACCGGCAGCATGTGGTGCTCGCAGAAGCTGACGAAGCGGATGTCCTTCAGCACCACCAGTTGGTTGTAGCCGCCGACCTCCTCGAAGGTCCGCTCCAGATAATCGCGCGGGTCGACCTCATAGCCGGCGAACAGCTCCTTGTAGCTGCGCGCGACGCGGGCGGGCGTGTCCAGCACCCCCTCGCGGTCGGGATCGTCCCCGGCCCAGCGGATCAGGGTGCGAACGGCGGCTTCGGCCTCGGCCTGGGAGACGGTGGTGTCGGTCATGCCGCACCCATACATGCATCTCCCCCTGTGCGAGAAGGCGGACCTTCAGTCACATGGCGAGGCGCGTCGCTAACGGCCCGTTAACCACGCTCCCGGCATTTTCTGCCCGGTAGTGAAGGGCCCGCCATGGGCCCGCGTAGTCTCGGGGCGTGGAATGAACGGCGCGGAAGTTCTGGATGTGGGTCGCGACGCCCTGTGGCTGACCATCCAGCTGTGCGCGCCGATCCTGATCGTCGGCCTCGTCGTCGGCGTCGTCATCGGCCTGTTCCAGGCCCTGACCCAGATCCAGGAACAGACCCTGGTCTACGCCCCCAAGATCATCGCCATCTTCGTCTCCCTGCTGCTGTTCCTGCCGCTGATGGGGGCGCTGCTGGGCGGTTTCATGCGGACCATCGCCGCGCGCATCGCCGGCATGTAGGGCGTGGAGCCCTGGGCCACCGCCGATCAGGTCTGGCAAGGGGCCCTGATCTTCGCCCGCATCGGCGCCATCCTGCTGATGCTGCCCGGCGTCGGCGAAAGCTATGTTCCGCCGCGCATCCGCCTGTCCCTGGCCCTGCTGATTTCGCTGGTGCTGTGGCCGCTGGTCGTCGGCAGCCTGCCGGCCCTGCCGGCCACCTTGGGCGGCCTCGCCGGCTGGATCATCCGCGAAGTGCTTGTCGGCCTCGCCATCGGCGCCCTGCTGCGCAGCTTCCTGACGGTGCTGGCCACGGCCGGCGAGGTGGTGGCGCTGCAGACCACCCTGGCCTTCGCCCAGACCGCCAATCCGATGCAGGCCCAGCCGGGCAGCACCATCTCGGCCTTTCTGATGCTGCTCGGCACCACCCTGATCTTCGCCACCAACACCCATCACCTGTTCATCGCCGGCCTCGTCGGCTCCTATGAGCTGATCGCCCCGGTCCGGCCGCTGGTCACCGAGGACTTCGCCACCATGGCCGTCCGCACGGTCGGCGACGCCTTCATGCTGGGGGTCCAGCTGTCGGCGCCGGTGCTGGTCTTCGCCATCATCTTCAACCTGGCGTCAGGCCTCGTCGGCCGGGTCATGCCCGCCTTCCAGGTCTATTTCGCCGCCGCCCCGCTCAGCATCATCCTGGGCCTTTCGATCTTCGCCCTCAGCCTCGGCGTTCTGGGCACGGTCTTCATCGACCGCTACCGCGCCCTGGCCAATGTCTTCGTCGGAGGCGCCGGTGGCTGACGCGCCGGATCCCGACTCGAAGACAGAAGAGGCGACACCGCGAAAACTCGCGGATGCGCGCAAGAAGGGCGATGTCGCCAAATCGCCCGATGTCGCCGCCGCCCTGTCGTTGATGGGCGCGGCCGCCGTCGTGCTGATGTCCGGCGGCTGGTTCGCCACCTCGATCGCCAACCAGCTGCTGCCTTTCATCGCCGAGCCGCACGCCATGACCGGCGGCCTCGAGGCCGGGGCCGGCGTCGAGATCGGCGTCCGCGCCCTGTGGGCCGTCGCTCCCTTCCTCGGCGCCGTCATGCTGGCCACCATTCTCGGCGGCGCCGGCGGCAACATGGCCCAGTCCGGCCTGCTGTTCACCGCCGAAAAGCTCAAGCCCGACTGGTCCAAGGTCAGCCCGCTGAAGGGCTTCAAACGCATCTTCGGCCCCGACGGCCTGGTCCAGTTCATCAAGACGTTCCTCAAGCTGATCGCCGTCGGCGTGATCTGCTGGCTGGTGCTCAAGCCGCATGTGCGGGAGCTCGAAAACCTCGCTGCCATGTCGCCGGCCCTGATCCTGCCGTTCGCCCGCGACCTCGCCATCGCCCTGATGGTGTCGGCCCTGATCTTCCTCGGCTTCACCGCCGGGGCCGACTACATCTGGCAGCGCTACCGCTTCGCCGAGCGGATGAAGATGACCAAGGAAGAGACCAAGGAGGACTACAAACAGTCCGAAGGCGACCCGCATGTGAAGGCCAAGCTGAAGCAGATCCGGGCTCAGCGCAGCCGCCAGCGGATGATGCAGAACGTGCCCAAGGCCACGGTCATCGTCACCAACCCGACCCACTATTCCGTGGCCCTGCGCTACGAGGCCGGCGACGCCGCTCCGGTCTGCGTCGCCAAGGGCGTCGACACCCTCGCCCTGCGCATCCGCGAGGTGGCCCGCGAGCACAAGGTGCCGATCGTCGAGAACGTCCCCCTGGCCCGCGCCCTCTACGCCGCCGTCGACATCGACGAGACCATCCCGCGCGAGCATTTCGAGGCCGCCGCCCGCGTCATCGGCTTCGTCATGCAGAAGCGGAGAGGGTGGTAGGGCCTATTTCCCGCCCGCCAGCGGCAGCGGGATGATCTGCGCCCCGCCCTCGTGCGCGACCCGCGCCACCTGAACCACCGGCAGGCGCACCGTCACCGCCGTGCCTTCGCCCAGGGTGCTGTCGATACTCATCCGCCCGCCGTGCAGTTCGGCGAAGGCGCGCACCAGCGACAGGCCCAGACCCGTGCCCTGACGCCGCTGCTCGATCGCTCCGGCCTGTTCGAACGGCCGGCCCAGCCGCCGCACATCCTCGGGCGCGATGCCCACGCCGGTGTCGGCGACGACGATCTCCAGATAGGGCCCGACGGCCTCGACCGTGACCGTCACCGTTCCGCCGGCCGGGGTGAATTTCACCGCATTGGACAGCAGGTTCAGCGCGATCTGCCGCACCGCCCGCTTGTCGGCCGAGACATCGACCGGCTCGGCCGGCAGCACCCCGGACACCGACACGCCCTTGTCCTCGGCCGTGACCCGCACCAGGGCGATGGCGGCCGAGACCAGTTCGCGCGCGTCGAACCGCTCCAGCGTCAGCACATAGCGTTCGGCCTCGATCTTCGACACGTCCAGCACGTCGTTGATCAGCTCCAGCAGATGCCCGCCGGCCTCGTGGATATTGTCGACATAGGCGGCGTAGCGGTCCGGCATCGGTCCGAACAGCCGCTGGCGCATGATGTCCGAGAAGCCCAGCACGGCGTTCAGCGGCGTCCGCAACTCATGGCTCATATTGGCGAGGAAGCGGCTCTTGCCCGCCTCGCGCGCCTCGGCCTCGGCCCGCGCCGTCTCCAGCCCCAGTTCGCGGACATACTGGCCGGTGCCGTCGAAGGCCTGGGCGATCAGCCGCGGCGCCTCATGCCCCGGCTCGTCCAGCCGCCGCAGGATCAGCTGCACCCGCCGGTCCAGCGCCATACGCGGGGCGAAGGTGGCCGAGGCGTCCTGCCCCTGCAGCGCCCGGTCGATGGCGGCCAGCAGGCGAGGGCGGTCGGGCGCGTGCGCCGCCGCGATCAGTCCCAGTTCGAACAGGGGGTCGACCGGCAGGGCCGGCGGCGGCGCGCCATAGGCCGCCAGCACCCGGCCGGAGCGCTCCAGCACCAGCGTCAGTCCCGGCTGGGCCGCCAGCAGCCGTTCGACCCTTGCCGCCGCGCCCTCCGCCGCCGCCAGCCGCGCCTCGCCCTGCCGCCACGACAGCCGCACGGCCAGGGCCGCGGCCCCGGCGGTCAGGGCAGCCGAAATCGCCGCCAGCACGGGCAGGTGCGGGCCCGCCACGCCCAGCCCCGCCGCCGCCAGTCCGGCGAGGGCGGCGAAGGCCACCGCCAGCGCTCCGAACTGCACCCGCCGCACCCCGCCCAGCGCCAGTCCGGCGGTCAACGGCAGGAAGACAAACCCCGCCAGCGGTCCGGTCAGCCCCCCCGACAGACTCGCCGCCACCGCCGCCGCCAGCCCCCACAGCCCCAGCAGCGTCATCCGCTCGGCGCCGCCGTCGCGCTGCAGCAGCGCCAGCCCCGCGACCCCGGGCACGACCATCGCCAGCACGCCGTAGAATACCGGCCCCTCGACCCCGTCCAGCCAGCGGGCGCCCAGCGCCAGCAGCGCCGCCGCCACGGCCCAGCCGGCGTGCCAGGCGGCCAGCGCCGGAAGGTCGCCGCCGGGCTCTCGCGCGGTCGGCGTCTCCGGGGCGGCGGTGTCGGCGGCGGGATTCAAGGGCGGGGCGGACCATGGCGGACGACGGGACAGGGACGCCCGGCCGTCGAGCCTAGCCCCGCGGGCGAGTCGTCCAAAGCGCACACCCGTCACAGGGGAGCGCCGCGACGGCCGGCGGCCCGAAATCTGGGGAGCGACGGCGTGGTTGTCGTTAACGCCGGCGCGGCCTATCTGCCCCCGATGCACGACCCCGACGCCACCATCGACGCCGCCCTCGCCGAACTGGTCGAGGAGTTCGACCTGCTCGGCGACTGGGAGGGCCGGATCGAATACGTCATTGAGCTGGGCAAGGACCTCGAACCCCTGCCCGCGGCCGATCGCACCGAGGCCAACAAGGTGCCCGGCTGCGCCGCCCAGGTCTGGCTCGCCGTCCGGCGCGAGGGCGACCGCCTGCATTTCCGCGCCGACAGCGACAGCGCCCTGTCCAAGGGCAATATCGCCCTGCTGCTGCGCCTGTACTCCGGCCGCATCCCGGCCGAGATCCTCGCCTTCGACGCCCGCGCCGCCCTCGACCGCCTCGGCCTGCCCTCGGCCCTGACGCGCCAGCGCGCCAACGGCCTCAACAGCATGGTCGGCCGCATCCGCGAGGCGGCGCTGGCGGCTCAGGGATTAGGGATTAGGGATTAGGGATGAGGGATGAGGGATGAGCGATCCGGGACTGGGGCTCGGCGTGGCGGGACTTCTTGCGGCCAAGGCCAAGCTGCGGGCAGTCCAGTCACTGCCCCAATCCCTAATCCCTCATCCCTCATCCCTCATCCCTCATCCCTCCCTCACCCCATCCCGTAATACCCCGCCAACGCCCGGAGCCCCGCCTTCAGCACCGCCTTGCCCGACCGGCGGCGCAGACCCAGGTCCTGCTCCGCCGCCTGCAGGGCGCTGGCGTGGACGCAGACCGCCTCGACCATCCGCCGTCCCGGCCCGCAGGCGGCCAGCGCCGCCTCGACCCGCCGCGCCGCCGCCATGGCCCGGTCGCCCGGCTCGACCCGCGCCGCCGAGCCGCCGCCGGCGCGGGGCAGGGCGTCCCAGCGCATCGTCAAGGACGGTCCGGCGAGGGCGATCTCGGCGTCGGCCGCCAGCCGTTCGGCGGCCGCCCGCTCAGCCCGCTCGATCCACGGCCGTCCGTCCGCGTCGCGTCGCCCGGACAGCCAGGCGATCGGCGAGACCGTCAGATTGGCGCGGTGCGACCGCATCCGGCCGTCGCCGTCCATCACCGTCCGCACGCCCTCGGTGACCCCCGGCCGGCCGGCCGCCGGCGCCTCCGCCTGGGCAGGGTTCGTCCGCGCCGTCCAGCCTCCGCCCGGCCGGGCCTTCAGCCCCGGATCGTCGACCAGCCGTCGCCAGCCCGCCTCGTCCAGCCTCATCAGCACCCGCGCGCGCCGGTCCCGGCCGACGCGCAGCGCATAGCCGCCGTCGCCCGCCGCCTCGATCCAGCCGCCCGGCCGCGCCAGCAGCCGCCGCGCCCGCCGGTCCTCGCCGCTCATGCGGTCAGCTCGCACGCCGGCGCCTCCAGCACCGCCCGGGCGCTCTGCTCCAGTCGGTCCAGCAGGTCGTCCAGCGCCGGGAGGTCGCGCCCGTCCTCGGCCCAGCGGCAGGCGGCGGCCGCCGTCGCCCGGTTCAGCCCGAAGGCGTGGCCAACCCGGTCCATCGGCCAGTTGAAGGTCACATAGGCCAGATACATCGCCAGCCAGCGGGCCCGGCACGCCCGACCTTCCAGCCGCGCCTGCGTCTCCATCCGTTCGCGCGGCACGCCCGTCGAGGCCGAGACCAGCTGCAGGGCCAGTCCCGCCCGGATCCGGTCCTCGCGCCAGATTTTCGCCAGTGCTTCGTCCACCACGTCTCTCCCATTCTGCGGACCCAGCGGCGACGGGTCCGGAATAGGAATATATGTCTACGATCCGTCGAAATCGGACGTATCAGACACGCGGGGCGGCAATTCGTTAAAATTCGCGCGCCGTTGACTCGCGACTCTCGACGCCGATTCGCAAATCAGCCTACGATTCGTTTTGGGACAGGCGTTAACCCTTCTTAAGGTTTTACCCGGTTAACGTTCGAACAAGGTTACCCGGAAACGGGTCAGTCATACTCAAGCTTAAGCTCTGCCTTGGAGGGCATCAATGCGCGTCCTGCTTATCGAAGATGATCATGCGACCGCGCAGAGCATCGAGCTGATGTTGAAGTCGGAAGGCTTCAACGTCTACACCACCGACCTCGGCGAGGAAGGCATCGATCTCGGCAAGATCTATGACTACGACCTGATCCTTCTCGACCTCAACCTGCCCGACATGAACGGCCTTGAGGTTCTGCGCCAACTGCGCGTCGGCAAGGTCAATACGCCGGTGATGATCCTGTCCGGCTCCTCCGAGATCGAGACCAAGGTCAAGACCTTCGGCGGCGGCGCCGACGACTACATGACCAAGCCCTTCCACAAGGACGAACTGATCGCCCGCACCCACGCCGTGGTGCGTCGCTCCAAGGGTCACGCCCAGGCCATCATCCACACCGGCGAGATCGCCGTGAACCTGGACGGCAAGACGGTCGAGGTGAACGGTCACCGCGTCCACCTGACGGGCAAGGAATACCAGATGCTGGAGCTGCTCTCGCTCCGCAAGGGCACCACCCTGACCAAGGAAATGTTCCTCAACCACCTGTACGGCGGCATGGACGAGCCCGAGCTGAAGATCATCGACGTCTTCATCTGCAAGCTGCGCAAGAAGCTGGCCACGGCCGCCGGCGGCAAACACTACATCGAGACCGTCTGGGGCCGCGGCTATGTCCTGCGCGACCCGTCGGAATCCTCGGCGCCGATCACCGTCGCGGCCTAGGTCGGCTCAAGCCGCGAGCCTCCGCGAGGCGAGCGATAGCCCACAACGACGAACGCCCGCCGGATCGCTCCGGCGGGCGTTTTTTTCGCGCCCCGTGAAGGTGCGATCGAACAGTCGGCCGGTCGAGGGCGCTCTCATGGACCGATGTAATTCGGCCCTTATACCGACGGGCCCGGTTTGTTAAGAAATCGCTGAAACGCCGCGGATGAGGCGGCAGGAAACGAGGGGTTTCTGATGATCGCATTTCGGGTTTCGGGCCAAGCGCTCCGCCGGTGCCTGCTCGGTTTGGCGGGGGCCATGGCGCTGGCCATGCTGGCGACCCCCGCGGCGGCCCAGACCTGCGGGTCGGGCGCCGCGACGGGCGTCAATTCGGTCGCTTGCGGGACGAATGCGGACGCCTTCGGTGCGAATTCAACAGCGGTGGGCAACGACGCCGATGCCGGGCCGGACGCCACGGCGATCGGGTCGACCGCGAACGCGACCGGCGACGGCAGCACCGCCATGGGTAGTGAAGCCAACGCCCTTGGCGACCGCGGCACGGCCGTCGGCAACGATGCGTCGGCCATCGGGGCCGACGCCGTCGCGCTCGGCGTTCAGGCCCTCGCCAATGACGATCTCGCAACGGCCATAGGCCCCTATGCAAGCGCGATCGGTCTGCGCTCGGTGGCGATGGGCGCCAGCGCCTCGGCCAACGCCAACGAGACCGTCGCCCTCGGCTACAATTCCTATGCGGGCGACGACATGGCGACGGCGATCGGCCGCTACGCCCTCGCAAACGCCGCATGGACCACCGCCCTGGGCGCCTCCGCCAATGCCTATTTCGACTATTCCAGCGCGTTCGGCGCGGGGGCGCTCGCCAACGGCGTCGGCTCAACCGCCCTCGGCTCGGGGGCGCGCTCTGCGGCGGGCGCCGTCGGGGCCGGCTATAACAGCTCGGCGACAGGCGATCAGAGTGTCGCCATCGGCCAATCCGCCTCCGCCACCCAGACCCGCGGCGTCGCCATCGGCGGCTGGATCGATCTCGACAGCGACGGCATCGCCGACGCGGGCGAGTTCACGCGCGCTTCCGGGCTTGACGCCATCGCCCTGGGGACCATCGCCAGCGGCGGCGGCGCCCGCGCCGTGGGGATCGGCTACAACGCCAGCGCCGCCGGCGGCGGCGCGCTCGCCCTCGGCGCCTCGAGCAGCGCCGCCGGAACCAACGCCACCGCCGTCGGCCAGGGCAGCAGCGCCGCCACCACCGGCAGTGTCGCTCTCGGCTCCACCGCCAACGCCAGCGGCAATTCCGCCATCGCCATCGGCGGCGGCTTTCAGGGCGGCCCCGGACCGACCGCGGCGGGCGGCGATTCCATCGCCATCGGCTCCGACGCCGGCACCGCGGTCGGCGCCGGCGGCGCCATCGCGCTCGGCGGAGCCGCCTATGGCGGCGCCACCAACGCCGTCGCCCTTGGCCAGCAAGCGCGCGCCGAGGCGGTCAACTCGACCGTGATCGGCGATTCGGCCCGGGCGTCGGCCTCGGGCGCCGTGGCGCTGGGCGCGGGGTCTCTGGCCGACGTCGCCGACACGGTCTCGGTCGGCAACACGACGACGCAGCGCCGCATCGTCAATGTCGGCGCCGGCACGCTGACGGCGGACTCCACCGATGCCGTAACCGGCGGGCAGTTGTTCACCACCAATGCGAACGTCGCGGCGGCGCAAAGCACCGCCGACACCGCCCTCGCCAACGCCGCCACGGCGCAGACCGCCGCGGACACGGCCCAGGCCACCGCCGACATCGCGCGCAGCGAAGCCGCCGCGGCCCAGGGCACGGCCAACACCGCCCTGAGCCACGCCGCCGCGGCGCAATCGCGCGCCGACTTCGCCGCGATCGAAGCCGCCGACGCGCGCGGCGAGGCCGTCGCCGCACAGGCCCGCGCCGACGAGGCGCGCGACCTCGCCAATCAGGCCTTGGCGAGCGGCGCGGTGACGGCGCAGACGGCGCAGGCCGCGCTCGCGAACGCCGAGACCGCCCAGCGCACCGCCGATTCTGCCGGCGTGCGCGCCGACGCCGCCCAGCAGGCGGCGAACAACGCCGCGATCGACGCCAGTCTCGCCCGCTCGGTGGCCGACAACGCCCTGGTCAACGCCGCCGCCGCCCAGACCTCCGCCGATCGCGCCCTGGCCCGCACCGCCTATGTCGAGATGAACATGACCGGCCCGCTGGCTCTGGCCAGCGGCGCCAATGCGATGGCCATGGGCAGCGGCTCGGTCGCCAGCGGCGCGCGCTCGGTCGCCATCGGAACCGACGCTGTGGCCGAGAATGGCGCGGCCGTGTCGATCGGCGCCGGCAACCGCGCCTCGGGCGCCGGCGCCGTGGCGATCGGCGATCCCAATATCGCCACCGGGCGCGGCGCCGTCGCCATCGGCGCCGACAACACCGCGACCGGCGACGGCGCGATCGCCCTCGGGGCCGACAGCATCGCCAATGGCCGCTCCGCGATCGCCCTCGGCTTCGGCGCCCGGGCCGACGCGGCGGGCAGCGTCGCCATCGGCGAGGGCTCCGTGGCCAGCCGCCCCGGACAGGTCGCGCTGGGCGGCGCCGGCTCGACCTACACCCTGGCCGGCATCGGTTCGACCGCCAGCCGCGCGGCGCAGTCGGGCGACACCCGCTATGTCACCGCGGACGCCGGGGGCAATCTGGCGCTGGCCGACTTCGGCCCCGCCGCGATCGATCAGCTCGACCAGCAGATGCGGGCCGATCGTCGCGAGATGCGCCGGGGCGTCGCCACCGCCATCGCCATCGGCACGGCCCCGATCCCCTCGCGGCCGGGCCGGACCAGCTATGTCCTCAACGGCGCGACCTACCGCGACGAACAGGCCATCGGCGGCGCGATCGCCCGCCGGCTCGATCTCGACGCCCCGCTCGCGCTGACGGCCGGCTTCTCCTACGGCGGCGGCGACAACGCGGCCTTCAGAGTGGGGATCGCCGGGGAGTTTTGACGGCGGGCGCAACCCTCGTCCCGGTTCAGGCCGGGCAGGGCGCTCGTCCTTCGGGGGCGAGGCTCACTGCAGCAGACCCGCCGCGCGCAAGGCGTCGTTGATCACCCGGCTTACGCCGTCAGCCGGGCCAGGCCGTACCGGCGCCGGGCGCTCCATAGCCGCCGGACGGGGCGGCGGGCGCGTCCCTGACGGCGCCGCCGCGGCGTCCCGTTCGACCAGACCCCATCCGAGCGCGATCTCGAAACTGGACGAAACCCCCGTCTCCGGCGTGTAGAGCGAGGCGTGGCCGCAGCCGTTGGGTCCGGTCGCCCTGACCGGCGCGCCATGGCCAAGGCCGGGGACGCGATGCAGCTCCACCGCCGGCTCGCCGTCCGGCGCCAGCCAGACGAGGAAGTCGCGCCCGTCCGGCGTGCGGGCCGTCTGCGCCGGCCCCGTGGCGCCGTGCACCGCGCGCCACTGGGCGGCGACCGCCTCCCCGGCGGCCGGGCGCACCACCCGGTCCGCCTGGCCGTGCCAGACGCTGACGGTCGGCCACGGCCCGGCGTGAGCGCTCGCGCCGCGCACGGCGGCTCCCAGCGTCGCGGCGGACGGCGCGGCCGTCATCGCCATCGCCTCCATCGCCTCGGGCACGGACGCGGCGACCCCAAAGGGCAGGCCGGCGACGATCGCGCCGCCGGCGAACAGCTCCGGGTAGGTCGCCAGCATCACCGAGGTCATCGCCCCGCCCGCCGACAGGCCGGTGATGAACACCCGGCTCGCATCCAGATCGTACGCGCCGACCGTGTGCGCGATCATCTGCGCTATCGACTCCGCCTCGCCGGCGCCGCGCCGGATGTCGCCGGGCTGGAACCAGTTGAAGCACAGGTTCGGATTGTTCGGCCTCGCCTGTTCCGGCGTCATGACGACGAAGCCGAAGCGGTCGGCGAGGTCCAGCCAGCCGGCGGCGGCGGCGTACTCCTCCGCCGTCTGGGTGCAGCCGTGCAGCACGACAACCAGCGCCGCGCCCGGTCCTCGATCCACCGGCGCATGCACCTTCATCACCAGCCGGCCGGGATTGGAGCCGGATCCCGCCACGGTCCGGAGTCTGCCGGCGCCCGCGGCGTCCGCGCCGGGCATGCGCGGCATCCTGAGAGCGGCGACGGTCGGGCCGAGACGGGGCATGAAGACTCCTCACAGGCCGACAGGGCCCTGCATCCCATATGGATGCTGCGGCGCAGCATTTCATGGTGCATCGCAATATTATTCACCGGACGGCCGTTCGGGCAATCCCCGCGCCCGCACGGCGCCATCCGTTTTTCGTTTCTGAAAACGGTCGAAAAGCCGTCACAGGAACGAGTCGTGTCGCGGGTAGTTCACTGCGCCCAAGGCGAGGATTCCATGGACAGCTACTACTGCATCGTCGGCACGGACGCGGAACCGGTGGCGGAGCTGTGCGTGCTGGACGCGCGCGACGACCTGACCGCGCGCGCCCGTGCGCTCGAGGTCGCCGACACCGTCGCCGGCTGGGCCCGGGTCAGCGTCCATGCCGGCGAGCGGGTGGTCAGCCGGATCGAGCGCGCCGTGGCGCCCACCGCCCTGCCGCTCGCGGCCTGAGCCCGGCTCCGGCCCGGCCCGGTCCCCCGAGACCATCGGGAACAGCCCCCCGCGCACAACGTTACATGGGCCCCGTCGCCGCCGCCACGCGTGCTGACGCCTCCCCCGAGCCCAGGATACCGCCGCCGTGTTCGACGCCGAGCCCAACCTCGCCGATTTCGATTTTGCAGCCTCCGTCGCGCACAGCCTGTCCCTGCGGCCGCGCCGGCTGGCCAGCAAATGGCTGTATGACGACGCCGGCGCCGCCCTGTTCGAGGGCATCGTCGCCTCGGACAACTACTATGGCGCCCGGGCGGAGCGGGAGATCCTGCGGACGCACGGCCCCGATATCGCCCGCGCCCTCGGCGCCGGCGGCAGCCTCGTCGAACTGGGCAGCGGCGCCAGCGTCAAGGTCCGCCATCTGCTCGACGCCATGCCCGACCTGACCCGCTATGTCCCGGTCGACATCTCCCAAGCCCAGCTCCTGGCGTCCGCCGCGGCCATCCGCCGCGACTATCCCGACCTTGAGGTCGTGCCGATCAGCGCCGACTTCACCAAGGATTTCGACCTGTCCGCCATCGTCGGCGACAGCCTCGTGCTCGGCTTTTTCCCCGGCACGACCCTGTGCAACTTCCTGCCCGAAAACAGCGAGGCCTTCCTGCGTCGCATGCACGGCCAGCTGGGTCCCGACAGCCTGTTCCTCGCCGGCGTCGACCTGCAGAAGGACCCGGAGGTCCTGCGCCGCGCCTACAACGACCCGGGCGGCGCCATCTGGGACTTCAACCTCAACATCGTCGACCGCATCAACCGCGAGCTCGGCGCCGACCTCGACAAGGCCGACTTCCGCCACGAGGCCATCTACAACACCGAGGCCCACCGCATCGAGGCCGGCATCTATCCGTTACGCGACCTGTCGCTGACCATCGCCGGCCAGACCTTCGACCTGCCGGCCGGACAGCCGATCGTGCTGGAATATTCCCACAAATACACCCTCGACAGCTTCGCCGCCCTCGCCGCCCGGGCTGGCTGGCGCACCCTCGACGCCTGGACCGACAGCGAAAACCTCTACTCGGTCCACCTGCTGACCAACCGGACATCCGCATGACCGCCGCCGTCACCACCAACGACCATCCGCTGGCCCAGGCCTTCGAGAGCTTCGTCCGCGACCAGGCCTTTCCCTGCGTCGGGGCCAAGTCCGCCCTTGCGCGCAGCCAGATGGACATCATCGTCGCCCGCGACATCACCTCGTCTTGGGACGACTTGCGCATCCACCCCGGCCTGTTCGAGGCGGCTCGCCGCTTCACCGTCGACCCGACCCTGTTCCAGAGCTTCGTCGTCATCTTCGAGGGCCCGCGCGACCTCGACGAACTGGCCTTCGAGCGCGCCATGTGGGACCGCATCCAGTCGCTCGCCGACAAGGACGCCTTCAACGGCGTGCCCTATGACGCCACCGTCGACCCGGACCCCAACAGCCCGCATTTCTCGCTCAGCTTCGGCGGCGAGGCCTTCTTCGCCGTCGGCATGCACCCGGGCGCCAGCCGGCCGGCGCGGCGCTTCCACACCCCGGCGGTGGTCTTCAACCTGCACCGCCAGTTCGAAATGCTGCGCGCCGCCGGCACCTATGAGAAACTGCGCGCCAGCATCCTGCAGCGCGACGTGACCCTCGCCGGCGCCGTCAATCCGATGCTGGCCCGCCATGGCGAGACCTCCGAGGCGCGCCAGTACAGCGGCCGCGCCGTCGACGAGTCCTGGTCCGCCCCCTTCGACCCCCAGTCCGTGAAATGCCGCCATGCCGAATGAAATCCCGCCCCGCTCCGGCGTCGCCTTCGAGCTCAAGGCCGGCCAGCGGCTCAAGGTCATCGACCCGCGCGGCGAACAGGTCAGCGACCTGCTGGCCTTCAACCGGCACGACATCGCCGAGGTCATCTCCTCCGGCCGCACCCTCGACTACGCCAGCCGCATCTATCTGACGACCGGCGACGCCCTCTATTCCAACCGCTCCAACGTCATGCTGCGCATCGGCGAGGACCGGGTCGGCCGCCACGACTTCCTGCTGACGCCCTGTTCGGCCGACACCTTCCGCATCATCTACGGCGACACGGACCCGCACCGCGGCTGTTTCGGCAACCTCGCCGAGGCCCTCGCCCCGTACGGCGTCGTCCCCGACCAGATCCCGACCGCCTTCAACGTCTTCATGAACGTGCCCGTCGACGGCGCCACCGGCGCCCTGACGGTCGAACCGCCGCTCAGCAAGGCCGGCGACTTCACCGTCTTCGAGGCCAAAATGGACCTGATCATCGGCCTGACCGCCTGCTCGGCCCTGCAGTCGAACAACCACTCATTCAAGCCGATCCACTACGAGATCCTCTGAGGGACTGCGGCCGGCTCGCGACCATCAGGACCGGTCCGCGGCCTCCGGTCGATACAGCCAGTCCGCCGGCAGCCCCATCCGCACGCAGGCCCGGGCCGACGGCAGCGTCTCCAGCGCCAGCCGGTCGGCCGCCCGGCCCGTGGCCCGCACCACCGGCCGCTCCCACGGCGCCAGACCCTCGTCGGCGAGGTCCAGCCGCGCCCGCGCCCAGCCCGGCAGCACATCGACCG
The DNA here is from genome assembly GCF_046295595.1 of Brevundimonas sp. Classification (GTDB taxonomy): domain Bacteria; phylum Pseudomonadota; class Alphaproteobacteria; order Caulobacterales; family Caulobacteraceae; genus Brevundimonas. Next base: position 31,674 of record NZ_JBKBMX010000005.1, read on the forward strand.
CCGCCCGCACCAGCAGCGGCTGCGCCAGCCGCATCCCGGCGGGCAGGGCGGGGGCCCTGCGGATGATCTCAAGAAACTCGCGGATCACCGGCGACGCCGCCAGCTTCGGCGCCATGGCGTCGAAGGCCCGCTCCACTTCGGCCTCACTCATCGGACTGTTCAGCGCCCCGTACAACCGCGCCGCCGGCTCCGCCTCGGCGTAGAACCGGTCGCGCTCCGCCGGCGACAGCGGCGCCACGAACCGGTGGTAGCCCTGCAGAAAGCCATACGAGGCCGTGGCCTGCACCCAGTCCAGCAGTTCGGGATCGTCGGCCGCATAGGCCGCGCCGTCGTCCGCCGTTCCGGTCACCCGGGCGTGGCGGCGGTTGACCCCGGCGATCATCGCCTCGGCCGTCTCGCGCGCCGCATAGACGGTGATCATCGCCGCCAGCCCGGTGCGCCTCAGCCGCGTCACCGGCTCTGTGCGAAAGCTCGTATGGTCCCAGACTCCCGAGCGCACGCGCGGCTCGGCCAGCTCCAGCAGCACCGCCGCCACCCCGCCGATGAACAGGGCGACCGGGTTCTTGAACACCCGCCAGGACACCGAGTCCGGCGCCGCGAGGGCGGGCGCCCCGGCCGGCGCGGCGAAATCCACCGCCATCCCGTCGGCCCGCATCAAGGCTCCGGCCATTGTCTCAATCCGCCGGTGGAGCGGCGCAGGCAATCGCAGGGGGATCTGGCTCATTCCGGTCTCAATGGCTGAATTTCCGGCGCAGTTCCGCTGCGTATCGTCGCGCACGAAAACGCCCGCCGGATCGCTCCGGCGGGCGTTATTCGTTCTAGTCCCTAGACCCTGGACCCTAAGCCCTACCCCTTGGACGCATACCCCTGTCCGCCATTCGACGGACGCCGGCGCCGCGGACGGCGCTTGATCTCGCCGTCCGGCTTGGCCGCCACGGCCACAGCGACATTGCCGCCGCCCTGACGCGGATCGTTGTTGGACGGACGCGGACGCTCGCGCGCCAGCGGGTCGAAGGCGCGTTCCGGCGTCGGCCGAACGTCGCGGCCCGGGCCCGGCTTGCGGACGCGGTGCGGTTGCCCGCCGCCTTCCAGCTTGACGCCGTCGCGGCGCGGATTGCGGTTGCGATGCTCGCCGCCGCGGCCGCCCCGGCCGTCACGGTCCTCGCGGTCCGGCATGGTCGCCTTGGTGCCGACGCCGGCCGCCATGATCGAGGCGTCCAGCAGGCCCAGGGCCTTGTCGTTGCGGCGGTCGATGGCCGGGATCTTCTGGCGCGTGACCTTTTCGATGTCGCGCAGCAGTTTCATCTCGTCGCCGGCGACGAAGCTGATCGCCGTGCCGTCGGCGCCGGCGCGGGCGGTCCGGCCGATGCGGTGGACATAGGCTTCCGGCACGAACGGCAGTTCGAAATTGACCACGTGCGAGACGCCGTCGACGTCGATGCCGCGCGCGGCGATGTCGGTCGCCACCAGCACCCGCAGCTTGCCCTTCTTGAAGGCCTCCAGCGTGCGCTCGCGCTGCGGCTGGCTCTTGTTGCCGTGGATGGCGCCCGACTCGACGCCGCCGGCTTCGAGATAGGCCGCGACCTTGTCGGCCCCGTGCTTGGTCTTGGTGAAGACGAGGCAGCGGGTGAAGCGGGCGTCCGAGAACATCTCGGTCAGCAGGGCGCGCTTGCGGCCCTGTTCGATGTGGATCACCGACTGGTTGATGCGCTGCACCGTGGTCGCCTGCGGCGTCACCTGGACCTTGACCGGGTCCTTCAGCAGCTCGCCCGCCAGCTTGCCGATCTCGGTCGGCATGGTGGCCGAGAAGAACAGGTTCTGGCGCTTGGCCGGGATGCGGCTGACGATCTGGCGGATCGGCTTGACGAAGCCGAGGTCCAGCATCTGGTCGGCCTCGTCGAGGACGAAGATTTCGGTGCGGCTCAGGTCCAGGGTCTTCTGCTGCATATGGTCCAGCAGACGGCCGGGCGTGGCCACCAGGACGTCGAGGCCCTGTTGCAGGGCGCGCTCCTGCGGCCCGTATTTGACGCCGCCGAAGATCACGGCGACGCGGAAGCCGAGGTGTTTGCCATAGCTCTTGAAGCTCTCGGCGATCTGGCTGGCCAGTTCGCGCGTCGGCGACAGGATCAGCACCCGCGTGGTGCGCGGCACCGGCGGGGTGCGGTTCTCGGCCAGGCGGTGCAGGATCGGCAGGGCGAAGGCGGCGGTCTTGCCGGTCCCGGTCTGGGCGATGCCCAGCAGGTCCTTGCCGGCCATGACGTCGGGGATGGCCTGCTGCTGGATCGGCGTCGGCGTCGTATAGCCTTCCGAGATCAGCGCCTGCAGGAGGGCCGGATTCAGGCCCATGGTGTCGAAGGTCTTGTTGCTCACGTGGAACGTTCTTTCGCGTATGCGGCGACGCGCATCGACCGGCTGACAAGCCTAAGGCCGCGCACCGCCAGTCCCGATGGGATGTCAGCGTGACATCGTCGGGGTGGATCGGGCGCCGCCCCGCGTGTCCGGGCAGCGAATGAATTCTGGAGGACCGGCCGCTGCTACAGTCAGGTCTCCGGTTCGGAAGACCCACACGCGCTGGAGGCGGACGGCGATCGCGATTGTGCGATGCAGCACAAGTGACGCGTCAATACGGCCAAGTCAAGGCCGGGGCGCGCGCTGTCAGCTCACCTCCCCATTCGCGAAGGCGAATGGGGAGGCCGTGACAGCGTTCACCTCCCCGTCGGCGAAGGCCGATGGGGTGGAGGAACGGTCGCCGGAGGCGACCGGACGACGAGATCGCGAAGCGATCAGGAGGGGGCGGCTCCGTCAGACGTGGGTTCGCGCCGGACTCACTCACCGCCGGCGCCGCCCCCACCTGATCGTCGCTGACGCGCCGATCTGTCCTCCCCATTCGCTTCGCGAATGGAGAGGTGAGGCCCGTGACGCTGTGCTTACAATCCGCGAATCTATAGTCTAGTGATCAAAATATTCCCGTTCATATTCAACGCGCTAGCCTTTTCTCAAACCGCTTTGTCTGTACTAGGGCGGGCCTCCCGTAAAATGCGCCCTGTCCCGTCGAACGGGGAGGCGCAAAGGCCTTGCGTCCTTTGGCGGCGGGATGTGGAGAAGCGGGGGCCCGGTTCCCGGCGGTCAGCTCAGGATCGCCAACGCCCGGGGTCTGTCCGGCTGAGGAAAAGGCCGGATGCGATGTCAGGGGCGAGGGGGATACTCGCCCGGTCCGGGGACTGTGTCGCAAGCACGGCCCGCCCGCCGGAGGCGCTGCGGTAAGGCGATAAGACCGCCACCCGACGCAAGCTTCCGTCCGCCTCCACGCGGAGTGTCAGTCTGCGTCGAAACGGTACACCACAACGAACTCCGGGCGCAGGCCCGGCGCTCCGCACGCCTTCCCATCCCCGACTGTCCGCAGGCGGCGAAGAGTCATGCCCCAATCGCAAATCCCCCTCGACTTCCCCCGGGTCATCACGGAATGTTACAGGCCTGCCCAGAAGGAGACGCCCATGTCGATGACGCCGCGCGCCGGACTGCAGGTCGCCGAAGACCTCGCCGCCTTCATCGAGACCGAGGTCCTCCCCGGCCTCGACCTCGACGCGGACCGCTTCTGGGCCGGCGCCGCCGACGTCTTCGCCCGCTTCGCCCCGCAGAACCACCGCCTGCTCGCCGTCCGCGACGACCTGCAGGCCCGCCTCGACGCCTGGCACGCCGACCGCCGCGGCCAGCCCCACGACCCCGCCGCCACGGCCGCCTTCCTGCGCCAGATCGGCTACCTCGTCGACGAACCCGCCCCCTTCGCCATCGGCACGCACAACGTCGACGCCGAGGTCGCGACCCTCGCCGGCCCGCAGCTGGTCGTGCCCGTCCTCAACGCCCGCTTCGTGCTCAACGCCGCCAACGCCCGCTGGGGCAGCCTGTATGACGCCCTCTACGGCACCGACGCGCTCGGCGACCTGCCGCCGGCCGGCGGCTACGATCCCGAACGCGGCGCCCGCGTCGTCGCCCGGGCGAAGGCCTTCCTCGACGCGGCGGTCCCGCTGGCCGAGGGCTCCTGGTCCGACCTGCCCGGGGCCGTCGGCGACCTCGCCCTGCGCGACCCCGCCCAATACGTCGGCCGCACCCATCGCTCGCGCCTGTTCCGCCACCATGGCCTGCACATCGAGGTGGTGTTCGACCCCGACCACCCGATCGGCCGCGACGACCCGGCCGACCTGTCCGACGTCCTGCTCGAAGCCGCCCTGTCGACCATCGTCGACCTCGAGGACTCCGTCGCCGCCGTCGACGCCGCCGACAAGACCGCCGCCTACCGCAACTGGCTCGGCCTGATGAAGGGCGACCTGGTCGAGACCTTCACCAAGGGCGGCGAACGCCTGACCCGCACCCTCGCCCCCGACCGCGCCTTCACCGCCGCCGACGGCTCGACCATCACCGTGCCCGGCCGCTCACTGCTGTTCGTGCGCAACGTCGGCCACCTGATGACCACCCCGGCGATCCGGCTGCCCGACGGCTCCGAGGCGCCCGAAGGCATCCTCGACGCCCTCGTCACCAGCCTGATCGCCATGCACGATCTGAAAGGGCAGGGGGCCGTCCGCAACAGCCGCGCCGGTTCGATCTACATCGTCAAACCCAAGATGCACGGCCCGGAAGAGTGCGCCTTCACCGACGCCCTGTTCGACGCCGTCGAGGACGCGCTGGGCCTCGCCCGCCACACGATCAAGGTCGGCGTCATGGACGAGGAGCGCCGCACCTCGGCCAATCTCGCCGCCTGCATCCACGCGGTTCGGGACCGCATCGTCTTCATCAACACCGGCTTCCTCGACCGCACCGGCGACGAGATCCACACGGCGATGCAGGCCGGCCCGATGGTGCGCAAGGGCGACATCAAGACCTCCGCCTGGATCGCCGCCTACGAAGCTCGCAACGTCGCCATCGGCCTGGCCTGCGGCCTCGACGGCAGGGCCCAGATCGGCAAGGGCATGTGGGCCGCGCCCGACCGCATGGCCGAGATGCTGGACCAGAAGGCGGCCCATCCGAAGACCGGCGCCAACACCGCCTGGGTGCCGTCGCCGACCGCCGCCACCCTGCACGCCCTGCACTATCACCAGACCGACGTCTTCGCCCTGCGCCCCGACATCGCCGCCCGCCCGGTCCCCGGCCTCGACGCCCTGCTGACCCCGCCGCTCGCCGCCGGCCAGAACTGGTCCGACGCCGCGGTCGCCGAGGAGCTCGACAACAACGCGCAGGGGTTGCTCGGCTATGTCGTCCGCTGGATCGACCAGGGCGTCGGCTGCTCCAAGGTGCCCGACATCCACGACGTCGGCCTGATGGAAGACCGCGCCACCCTGCGCATCTCCTCCCAGCACATGGCCAACTGGCTGCTGCATGGCGTCTGCACCCCCGAACAGGTCGACGCGGCGCTGTTGCGCATGGCCGCCAAGGTCGACGCCCAGAACGCCGCCGATCCCCTGTACCAGCCCATGGCCCCCGACCCGGCGAACAGCCTCGCCTTCGCCGCCGCCCGCGCCCTCGTCTTCGAGGGGGCGACCCAGCCCAACGGCTACACCGAGCCCCTGCTTCACGCCTTCCGCCGCCGCGCCAAGGGCGGCTGAAAACGCCCGTCTGAAGAACGGTGATTGACAGCGTCATACAGTATGCGCCATACACTGTGTGGCACACACTATGTGGCGGACAGGGCACCAGCATGAGCGTCGATCCGGACCTCTTTGAATCGATGCGGCTGGAGCTGCGCCGCGGCTCTCTGGTCTTGGCCGTGCTCGCCTGCCTGCGGACCGAGCGCTACGGCTACACCCTGCGTCAGGCCCTTGCTGCCGATGGTCTGGAGATGGAGGAATCGACCCTCTACCCCCTGCTGCGCCGGCTCGAGAGCCAGGGCCTGCTGGATAGCGAATGGCGCGAGGAGGAGAAGCGCCGGAAACGCTTCTACGTCCTGTCCGCCGCCGGAACCGAAATGCTGGCCGCGCTGGCCGACGAATGGCGGGGCATCAACACCTCGCTCGACAAGATTCTCTGAAAACCGGGGCTGAAGGGGAAACCGCCATGGACCTGATCGATCGCTACCTCAACGCCGTCGCCGCCCAGCTCGGGCAGGACGAACGCGCCGACATCATCGCCGAACTGCGCGACCTGATCCTCAGCCGCTTCGAAGCGAAGGAGGAGGAGCTGGGCCGCGCCCTGACCGACGACGAGAAGGAAGCCATCCTGCACGAGATCGGCCATCCCCTGGTCGTCGCCGCCCGCTATCGCAAGGGCCCGGACGCCCTGATCGGACCCGAGCTCTTCCCCTACTGGCTGTTCGCGGTGAAGGCCGGACTGCTGCTGATGGCGGCGGTGCAGGCCCTCGTCCTGCTGCTCAATCTGGTCAGCGGTCACGCCGACCCCGGCCAGTCGATCAGCCAGGCGATCAACGGCTTCATCAGCTCCGGCCTGACCCTGATCGGCATCGTCACCGTCGCCGGGGCGGTGATGGAGCATGTCGGCTACCGGCCGCGCTGGATGACCCAATGGCGGGTCAACGAACTGTCGGCCTTCGGCCTGTCCGACCCCGCGGCCTGGGGTGTGGCCATGGGCAAAACCCGGCCTGCGAAGGCGAGCTGGGCGCCGCGGCTTCGGCCGGTGCGCTGGCCGGGCGGGGAATACCTCTTCTCCTTCCTCGCCGTCGGCGTCTTCGTCCTCTGGTGGATCGGCCTCCTCCACTTCCCCGGCCTGCTGCGTGTCGGCCTGCGCGGCGAGGATGCGGCGGTCACCGGAGCGCCGGTCTGGACCGCCCTGTACGGCCCGATCCTGTTCTACGCCCTGGCCCAGATGGCCATCGACCTGGCCAGCCTGGCGCGCCCCCACGCGATCCGCATGCGCGCCGCCGCCCAGATCGTCATCGCCGGCGCCGGCCTTTGGTTGACCTGGGCCATCTTCGAGGCCGGCCACTGGTTCACCCTGACCCGCGACGGCGAGACCGCGCAGATCGCCGGCGACTGGGTTCTGCTGGACTTCGGCCGCCTGCGGGCGCTCGGCGAGGGCAGCCAGGATCTGGTCGGGGTGGCCAGCACCCTGTCGCTGATCATGACTTGGGCGCTGGCGATCTCGGCCATCAGCCTGGTGTTCAAGATCTTCGCCAACCTGTGGCGGATGGCCAGACCCGACCCCGGCCCCGCCGCCTGAGCCGCCGTGTCCGAAAACCGCGAGACTCGCGACCGGGCAGAGATCATCCTGCCGCCATGGACACCGTCCGCGATCTGGATCAGGAGGCCTGCTACCGCGCCGTGCTGACGCGGGACGCGCGCTTCGACGGCCGCTTCTTCGGCTGCGTCAAGACCACCGGCATCTACTGCCGCCCGGTCTGCCCGGCCCGGACGCCGAAGCGCGAGAACATGTTTTTCGTCCCCACCGCCGCCGCGGCCGAGGAGGCCGGCTTCCGCGCCTGCCTGCGCTGCCGTCCCGAGACCGCGCCCGACATGGGGGCCTGGCGTGGCACCTCGAACACGGTCAGCCGCGCCCTCGCCCTGATCGAGGCCGGGGCGCTGGATGAGGGCGACGTCGACGCCCTCGCCGGCCGTCTCGGCGTCGGCGAGCGCCACCTGCGCCGCCTGTTCCGCCAGCACCTCGGCGCCGCCCCCGTCAGCGTCGCCCAGACTCGCCGCGTCCTGCTGGCCAAGGCGCTGATCCACCAGACCGACCTCAGCATGGCCCAGGTCGCTCTCGCCTCCGGCTTCGGCAGCGTCCGCCGCTTCAACGAGACCTTCCAGGCTCTCTACGACCGCCCGCCCTCGGCCCTGCGCCGCCGCGGCGACCGGGTGCACGACGGCGGCGTCCGCCTGGCCCTCTCCTACCGCCCGCCCTATGACTGGGACGCCATGCTCGCCGCCCTCGCCGCCCGGGGCGACCGCGTTGACGGCCGCAAATGGTCCCGCGCGCTGACGCCCTCGATCGACGGAGCGGACGGCTCGGTCACTGTCGAGCCGGCGGAACCGGGCCGGGTCGCGGTCTGCGTCGAGATCGCCGACCTGAAGGCCTTGCCGGGCGTGCTTGCCCGGGTGCGCCGCGTGTTCGACCTGTCCGCCGACCCCGACGCCATAGCCCGCGACCTGTCGGCCGACTCGGTCCTCAAGCCGCTGCTGGCCGGGTGCCCGGGCCTGCGACTGCCGGGCGACTGGATCGACGACAGCCCCGAACCGCCGAACGACCGCCTCGACGACGCCGCCCTCGCCGCCCGCGCCGCGGCATGGCGGCCATGGCGCGCCTACGGCGCCCTGCATCTCGCCGTGGCCGGGATCACGGGCGCGGACCTGATGGAGAAGAGTGATGCCCAACGCGCAGCCTGAAACCCTGACCCTCGACCGGATCGCCGCGCCCATCGGCGAGGTCCTGCTGGTGACCGACGCGGACGGCGCCGTCCGGGCGCTCGATTTCGCCGACTATGAGGCGCGGATGCTGCGGCTGCTCGCCCGTCATCTCCCCGGCTTCGTGCTTGAGGCCGGCCGCGCGCCAGACCCCGTGCGCCGGGCCGTGACCGCCTACTTCGAAGGCGATCTCGCGGCTTTGGACGATCTCGCGGTCAAGACCGGCGGGACGGCCTTCCAGCGCACCGTCTGGGCCGCCCTGCGCGCCATCCCGGCCGGCCAGACGCGCAGCTACGGCCAGCTCGCCGCCGCCATCGGCGCGCCCCGCGCCGTCCGCGCCGCCGGCCTCGCCAACGGCCAGAACCCGGTCGCCCTGATCGTGCCTTGCCACCGGGTCATCGGCTCAACCGGCTCCCTGACCGGCTATGCTGGCGGACTCGAGCGGAAGATGTGGCTGCTCAGGCATGAAGGAGCCCTCACTTGATGGCTCGGAAACGCCGTACGCCTCTTGATTTCCTGCCCTGACGGCCTAGATTGCTCCTGCTTATGCTGAAAGTGAGCATAAGTCGGCGGACGCCTCTCACGGCCTCCGCCGTTCTTTGGACCTCTGATTTGCTCAGATCGAGCAAAAGGACTGCCATGGCGGACGGAATGTTCGGATTGTCTGAGGCCCTCGCCCGGGAAACCGCGCCGGTGTGGGCCAAGGTCAAGGATCATGTGACGCCGATCGAATGGCCGGCCCAGGCCGCCCTGATCCACGAGATCAACGCCCTGAAGCGCGAGCGCGACGCGGTCATCCTCGCCCACAACTATATGACGCCCGAGATCTTCCACGGCGTCGGCGACTACGTCGGCGACAGCCTCGGCCTGGCCAAGGAAGCCGCTCGGTCGCCGGCGAAGGTGATCGTCCAGGCCGGCGTGCATTTCATGGCCGAGACCTCGAAGATCCTGTCGCCCGACAAGACGGTGCTGATCCCCGATCTGAAAGCCGGCTGTTCGCTGGCCGAGGCGATCACGGGCGCCGACGTGCGGCTGATCAAGCAGCGCTATCCGGGCCTGCCGGTGGTCACCTACGTCAACACCACGGCCGATGTGAAGGCCGAGACCGACATCTGCTGCACCAGCGCCAACGCCGTGCAGGTGGTGGAATGGGCGGCCAGGGAGTGGGGCGTCGAGCGCGTCATCCTGATCCCGGACGAATTCCTCGCGAAGAACGTCGCGGCCCAGACCAACGTCGGCATCATCGCCTGGAAGGGCCGTTGCATCGTCCATGAGCGGTTTACCGCCTCCGACATCGCCGAGATGCGCCAAGCCTATCCGGGCGCGGAAATCCTGGCTCACCCCGAGTGCCCGGAGGAGGTGCTATCGGCGGCCGACTTCGCCGGTTCTACCGCGGCGATGACCGACTACATCACCAGCCGCAAGCCGAAGCAGGTGGTGCTGATCACCGAATGCTCGATGGCCGCCAACATCCAGGGCGACGTGCCCGAGGTCAGCTTCATCGGCCCCTGCAACATGTGCCCCTATATGAAGCGGATCACCCTGGAGAACATCCGCGACTGCCTGCTTCACATGCATTTCGAGGTCACAGTGCCCGAAGAGATGGCCGAGCGCGCCCGGCTGGCGGTGCAGCGGATGATCGACCTGCCGCCGCCGCCGGTCCCGGCCCGCTATGACCTGGTCAAGGCCAAACACCATGTCGCGGTGGAGCTGATCTGATGCACTACGGTCCGCCGGTCCGCGCCGTCGCTGCGCTCGATCGCAAGTCCCTGCGGCTTCCCGCCGTCCTGGCCTTGTGGCTGCGGACGGACGAGGCCAAGTCACGGGCATGACCGAAAGCAACACGCCCCGCCGCCCGGGTCCCTGGGACCCGCGCCCCGAAGATGTCGCCGCCGCGCCCGCGCCGCCGGAACCGGCTCGCGCCGCCGAGTCACCCCTGGACAAAGGTCAGAACCCGGTCTGGGCGGCGGTCTCCACCCTGCTGCTGGGCGGCTTCATCTGGTGGATCAGCGGCAGCTGGGTCATTGCCGTGGCGCTGATCTGGGGCCTGCTGGTCCACGAATACGGCCACGTTCTGGCGATGAACCGGCTCGGCATGGGCCCGGCCCGAATCTACATCATTCCCTTCCTTGGCGGCCTGGCGAAGAGCCAGCGACTGCCGCAGAGCGAATGGCACGGCGTGCTGGTCTCGCTGGCCGGCCCGGCCTTCGGCCTGCTCGCCGCTATCCCCTTCTTCGCCGGCTTCGTCGCCACGGGGCAGGCGGCCTGGCTGCTCGGCGCCGCCGTGATCGCCGCCGTGAACCTGATCAACCTCGCTCCCGCGCCGCCGCTGGACGGCTCAAAGGCCCTCGGACCGGTGCTCGCGCGGATCCACCCCCGGGTGGAGCAGTTGGCCATGCTGGCGGTGGGCGCCCTCATCGTCTGGTGGGGCGTCGTCACCGGCCGCTGGATTCTGGCGGCCTTTCTGGCGATCGCCCTGATCGGCCATCTCAAGCGCGGCGCGTGGCGTCCGGACGGCCGGCCGCTCAGCGGACGCGAATCCGCGTTCAGCGTCGGTCTTTTCGTCATCACCACGGCGGCCTGCGTCGGCGTCGGCCTCGCCGCCCTGATGCCGCTCGGTGGCGGCTCCCTGCCGGTCGCCCTCGATATCGCCGGCCGCTATCTCGGCATCGGTCGTTGAACCGTATCGAACATGACGGCCCGCTGATCATCGGCGGTGGGCTGGCCGGCCTTTCGGCCGCGCTGGAGGCCGCGCCGCGCAAGGTCCTCGTCGTCACCCCGGCGCCCCTGCTTCAGGCCTCATCCTCCGCCTGGGCCCAAGGCGGCGTGGCGGCGGCCCTGTCCGGGGCCGACACGCCGGCGCTGCACGCCGCCGACACCCGGGCCGCCGGCGCCGGTCTGGTCGAGACCGAGGCCGCGCGGCTGCTCACGGCCGATGGCCGCGCCACCGTGGAGTGGCTGGCTGCGCTGGGCGCGCCGTTCGACCGAGATGCGGCGGGTGGCTTCGCCGTCAGCCTCGAAGCGGCCCATTCGCGGGCGCGGGTCGCCCGGGTCGGCGGCGACGGCGCCGGTCGCGCCATCCTGTCCGCCCTCGTGGCGGCGGCCCGCGCCGCCCCTCACATCGAGGTGTGGGAGAACGGCCGGCTGCGCGGCCTGATCCAGGACGAAACCGGCCGCATCCGCGGCGCCGTGATCGAGCGCGACGGACGGCGGGTCCAGGTCCTGGCCCCGGCGGTGGTGCTGGCCACCGGCGGCGCCGGCGGCCTCTTCGCCTGGACCACCACCCCGGCCGAGCTGCTCGGCGAGGGCATGGCGCTGGCCTTTCAGGCCGGGGCCGAAGTCCTCGACCCCGAGTTTGTCCAGTTCCATCCGACCGCGATCGACGTCGGCCTCGACCCCATGCCGCTGGCCACCGAGGCGCTGCGCGGGGAGGGCGCCCGGCTGATCGATCGTGGGGGACGTTTCCTGCTGGGAGAGGCGGACGACGCCGACCTGCAATCCCGCGACGTCGTGGCGCGTGCGGTGCACGCCGCGCGCATGGACGGCCGCGGCGCCTTCCTCGACGCCCGCACGGCCATCGGCCCGGCCTTCAAGCACGAATTTCCCGCCGTCTTCGCCGCCTGCATGCGGGCTGGCCTGGACCCGCGCCAGACGCCGATCCCTGTCGCCGCGGCGGCCCACTATCATATGGGCGGAATCGCCGCCGGGCCCGACGGCCGCACGACCCTGTCCGGCCTGTTCGCGGTCGGGGAATGCGCCGCCACCGGCGTTCACGGCGCAAACCGCTTGGCCTCCAACTCCCTGCTCGAGGCCGCCGCCTTCGGCCGCCGCACCGGGCGGGCCGCCGCCGGGGCGCCGCCGGTCTCCGGGCCGGTGCTCCCGGCTCGCGCCGCCCCCGACCTCTCGCACGCCGATCTGCAGACCCTGCGCGCGACCATGAGCGACGAGGTCGGGGTCATGCGTTCCGCCGCCGGATTGACCCGCGCCCTGGCGGTGCTGGATCGGCTCGATGCGCGGAACCCGGACGCCGCGTCCCTGGTCGCCGCCCGGCTGATCGTCGAGGCCGCCCTGGCGCGCCGCGAGAGCCGCGGCGGCCACTACCGGACCGATTTCCCCGCCGCCGCGTCCGAGGCCCGGCATACCCGGCTGCGGGCCCGAACCCCGGCGATGGCCGGATGAGCGAGACGACCATGATCCGGCGACTGCCCGACCTGCTGATCGAACCGGTCGTGCGGATGGCCTTGGCCGAGGACCTCGGCCGCGCCGGGGACATCACCGCCCAGGCCTGCATCCCCGAAGGCGCGCGCATGCGGGCGGTGTTTGCGGCGCGTCAGCCCGGGGTTCTGGCCGGAGTCGACTGCGTCCGGCTCGCGCTCCTGGCCATGGACCCCACGGCCGCGATCGATCTCAAGGCCCACGACGGCGACGCCTTCGAGGCGGGCGCTGTGCTGGTCGAGGCCGAGGCGGACGCCCGCGCCTTCCTCGCCGCCGAACGGACGGCGCTGAACCTGCTGGGTCGGCTGTGCGGCGTCGCCACCCTGACCCGCGCCTATGTCGAGGCCGTCGGGGGGACGGCCGCGCGCATCGCCGACACCCGCAAGACAACCCCCGGCCTGCGCGCGCTGGAGAAGCACGCCGTGGCCTGCGGCGGCGGCGTCAATCACCGTTTCGGTCTGGATGACGCCATCCTGATCAAGGACAACCATGTCGCCGTCTGCGGCGGCGTCGGCGAGGCCATCCGCCGCGCCCGGGCCATGGCCGGCCATCTGGTCAGGATCGAGATCGAGGTCGACGGCCTCGATCAGCTGGACGAGGCCCTCGCCGAACGGCCAGACGTGATCATGCTCGACAACTTCTCCCTCGACGACCTGCGCGCCGCCGTTGCCCGGGCGGGCGCCTCATCTTTCGGTCGGCCGATTTTTGAGGCTTCGGGCGGGGTGAACCTCCAGACGGTGCGCGCCATCGCCGCGACCGGCGTGGACGTGATCTCCGTTGGCGCGCTGACCCATTCGGCCCCGTCGCTGGATGTCGGTCTGGACGCGCTCTGAAAGCGCGGCGGTAAGGAACGGCCGCCGCCGGGTCCCGTTTTCCTGAACACGCCCCAAGGAGCAGACCATGACCCAGGCCCCGAAAATCCCCGCTGAAGAACAGAGCGTCCCGGGCGAGAAGCCGGATGTCTCGGGCGATGCGCCGGATCGCCGCGACCGCCGAACCAACGTCCACGACGGCCAGCCGGGCGACGCCGACGTCAACACCGACCAACAGGGGCGGTTCGCCAACATCAAGCAGAACACCACCGCCCAGGCCCGTTAGGATGGCCGCGCAGTTGCGGACGCCCCGCGCCGTGGAGCCGGGAGATGACCCGCGTCCGCGCGATGGAAACCCGCGCGTAAACCGCTTTGGCCCGCTTCGGGGCGCGTTCCTGACCGAGTGGAAGGTTGACGAGCGTCACCGCTGAGGATGCCGACGTGGGTCTTGCCTCAGGCGGAGGGCGTGGCCTGTGCGGCCGGGGGCGCGGCGGGGGACGCGCTCGCCGGTTCCTTGATCTTCACGGCCGGCGTCGCGGGCGCCGCGGAAGGCGGGGGGGCAGCGGCCGGGACCGGCGTGTCGCCGCCTTCCTGGGCAAGCAGCAGATTATAGGCGATGGCGCCAGCGTCGCGCACGGCGCCGCCCGGGTCGAGGCTGGCCTGGATCAGGCGCGGCGCTTCGGCCTCGGTCGACGGACGGGCGGCGTAGCTGAACGCCGCGCCGGAGCCGGAGCGTCCGCCGAAGCGATAGAACAGGTGGTCCCCGACCTGGCTGACCCGCACCAGCGAGTGGCGCCAGCGCGGCGACACGCCGGTGGTGTGGAAATGGGTGGCGTTGCCGACGCTGGCGTAGACGCTGCCGGACAGGGCGCTGGACGCGATGTCGCGGGCCCGGTTCCAGGCGGCGCTGTTGACCGGGCCGCGCATCGACCCGTCGCAGGTGAAGCTGAACTGGCAGCCCGTACGCCGCCCGGCGCCCTGGAACACGACGCCGCAGACGCTGTTGGGGAAGGCCCGGTGACGAACGCGGTTCAGCACCACCTGGGCCACCGCCTTCATACCCTCGCGACCCTCGCCGCGGGCTTCGTAATAGGCCGCCTGGGTCAGGCATTCCAGATCGCGCGAGGCGTCCAGAGCGCCGCCGAGGCGGAAAGGCTGGGCGGCGAGGGGGCCGGTCAGGCTGACACGGCGCAGGCTGTTTTCCGGCGACTGGGCCCGGAGTTGCTCGAGACGGGCGGTCAGCAGTTCGGCCTGACGGTCGCGCTGGGCGGAACCGGCCACGGTGTAGGGGTCGTGCCGGCGGGCGATGGTCAGGGCGCTTTCGTCCAGACCGCCCGCGGCGGCGGCCAGCGCCTCTTCGGTGAAGCCGGCGGCGGTGGCGCTTTCGATTCGCTCGGCCTGGGCCCGCACCGTCGTCGCCTTGGCCGCGGCGCCGCCCAGATAGGCGCAACCGATCGCCAGACCCACCATCGCGCCGAAGGTCGCCGCCGCCGCGCCCGGCCGGATTCTGGCCTTGCGTTCGGCAGGAGACGTCGCACGCGAATGCGAGGGTTTGGACAAAGGCTCAATCCTGTACAGCAGGGCGCAGCGCCGCCCCCGGGTAGTCTCGCGGCGGGGGCGACGCTTCGGTCGCGGCCCGGCTGCGGTAGAACAACGATCAGCGAACAGGCTGGCTCGTCGGGACGCGCCTTAAGCCAGCCATTTATGGCGTCATTGTGGTTGATTCGCAAGATTCATGTGCGCTGAAACATACGCGGGTCACGCTCTGGTATCCCCCAGCTGTTCACGCGTCGCGAATGGATGATCTACCAAGTGAGTGAGTCTGATACTGTATTTTGTGACCCAAGCTCAACATAGCGCGGTTTCCAAGGACCCATTGGTGATTGCCGGCCATGGGAACTATTGTCATCGTTTCGCCTCCGTCGGAGGCGTCATCTTGAGCCGCTGTCGCCGGAACACCTTGGCCGTGGCGGCGTTTGGGCTCGATATCCAGGAGCTTCCCATGAAACGCACTGCCTTGATCCTCGCTTCAGCCGTCGCCGCCGCCAGCGTTGCCGCGTGCGGCCACACCATTGAACAGAAGGCCGCAACCGGGGCCATCGCCGGCGCGGTGGTGGCCGGACCGGTCGGGGCCGCCGTGGGGGGCGCGGCCGGCGCCGCGGTCGGTCAGGCCGAGAAGCCGAACTGACACAGTGTAAGATCGATTGCGGGGCGGAGGCTGTTCTCCGCCTCGCAACCTTGATTTTCACCCCCATATGGGCTTAGCCCACCCGGCGTTGGCTGAGCGTCGCTCGCCCTGCGCGTTCGCGCACCTGACAAATCATCAAGGACATCGACGACCGCTCGCATGAGAGATCTGAAACAAACCGGCTTCAACGACCGCATCACCGCCCAGCAGGACGCCAAGAAGGCTCTGCTGGCCCGCTTCAAGCCCAAGCCCGCCGCGCCCGACCCCGAGTTCGAAAAGCTGCAGGAGAAGCGCGCCGCCGAGAAAGAGGCCCTGCGCCAGCAGCGCGAACTCGAGAAGGCCGAGGTCCGTCGCCAGAAGGCCGAGGCCGAGGCGGCCCGTCTGGCCGCAGACCACGAGGCTCTTGAGGCCGTCGAGGCCGAGAAGCGCGCCGCCCGCAAGGAGCGCAAACAGCTTTCCAAGGAAGAACAGAAGGCGGCCCGCGACCAGCGCTACGCCGCTCGCAAGGCGCGGCAGCGCTAGGTCGACGTCAGGGCGCGTCGCCGCATGCCGGGGGCGCGCCGATGTCAGGCGGTCCCGTCCTCGCTATCGCCCAACACCGCCGCCAGTTGCTGGCCCGAATAGGGCTTGCGAATGAACGGCCATGGCGCGTCCGCCAGCGCCGCGTCGACATCGTCTCCCGCATAGCCCGACGTCAGCACGATGCGCATGTCCGGCCACACGCGAGCGCATTCACGCGCCAGTTCGATGCCGGTCATGCCGCCCGGCATGACGACATCCGACAGCATGATGTCGAACCGCTCCTCGTTCAGCAGTTCCAGGGCGTGCGGCCCGTTCTCGGCCGCTCGAACTTCCAGTCCCAGACCCTCCAGCAGTTCCTGGGCGACGGCCGCCACGCCGGGATCGTCCTCGACCAGCAACAGCCGGCGGCCGGCCGCCACGGTGCGCAGTTCCGCGGCAGGCGTGGAGGGCAGGACGCCCTCCGTTTCCGCCAGCGGCGGGAGATAGAGACGGATTTCCGTGCCGCGACCGACGGTCGAGGTCACCCTCACGCCGCCGCCGCTCTGCCGCGCGAATCCATACACCTGGCTCAGCCCCAGCCCCGTCCCCTTGCCGACCGGCTTGGTCGTGAAGAAGGGCTCGAAGACGCGTTCGATAACCTCGGGCGCCATCCCTGAGCCGTTGTCGGACACGATGACGCAGA
Source organism: Brevundimonas sp. (assembly GCF_046295595.1). Classification (GTDB taxonomy): domain Bacteria; phylum Pseudomonadota; class Alphaproteobacteria; order Caulobacterales; family Caulobacteraceae; genus Brevundimonas. The sequence continues at coordinate 48,435 of NZ_JBKBMX010000005.1, forward strand.
CGTAATCGCCCGCCGGAAGCTCGGCGATCTCGCTCGGCGCCACCGGGCAGGTCAGGGTCTGGATGCTGAGTTTGCCCCGGTCGCCGAGGGCGTCGCGGGCGTTGACGACCAGATTCAGCAGGGCGGCTTCAAACTGGGCCGGATCGACGCTGACCCGCGCTCCGCCGCGTCGCAGCTTCAGCTTGAAGTCGATGGCCTCGCCCAGCGCCCGGCGTAGCAAGGGCTCGCTTTCGCGGATCAGCTCATTCAGGTCGGTGGGCTCCGGCCGCAGCGCCTGGCGCCGTGAGAAGGCCAGAAGCTGGTGCGTCAGGCGCTCACCTCGCCGCGCCGCCGACAACGCCGCCTCGCCCAGCTTCTTCTGGCGCGCGGCGTTGTCGGGGGCCCTCAGCATCATGTCGAGCGCGCCGATCACCACCGTCAGCAGATTGTTGAAATCATGCGCCACCCCGCCGGTCAGACGTCCGACGGCCTCCATCCGCTGGGCATGCATCAGGTCGGCCTCGGCCTTGGCCTTCTCGGCCAACGCCTCGCCGACCCGCTCTTCGAGCAGCTCGTTGATCCGCTTCAGGTCGTCCTCGGCCCGCTTGGCCTCGGTGACGTCGATATTGGCCCCGACATAGCCCTGGAACCGACCGTCGCCGTCGAAGCGCGGCACGCCTTCGCAGCGCAGCCAGCGCAGACCCAGCACCGGGTGGTTCACCCGAAGTAGCCCCTCGACCCGGTCACGGACCTTGAAGGCCCGTCTGTAGTCGGCCTCGAATTTCGCCAGATCTTCGCTGTGAACCAGCCGCCGCCAGCCGTAGCCCAAGGCGTCCTCAGCCCCGAGACCGAAGAAGGTTCGGTAGCGGCGGTTCGCGAAGGTGATGACGCTGTCGACATCGCTCATCCAGATCAGCGCCGGTGCGCTGTCGGCGACAGTGCGGAAGCGGGTCTCGGATTCCAGCAGGCGCGCCTGTGCCTCGCGAATGTCCGTGACGTCGAAGGCGACGCCGACAAAGCCGATGACATCGCCATCGGCTCCGAACCGGGGCCGGGAGAAGGACTTCAGCCACCGGTATTCACCGTCATGGCGGCGGTAGCGCGCCTCCATTGAGAAAGGCTGGCGGTTGGCTTCGCCGGCAAGGGAGTCCTCGAGGACGCGATCCTGATCGTCGGGATGGATGATGGCGCGCCAGTCCAGAAGCCGGGCATCTTCATATGAGCCGCCGCTGTAGGCGACATAGGCCTGGTTCACGAACGCCCGGCTGCGATCCTGTTGCGTCACCCAGATGAACACCGGCGCCGTGTCGGCGATGGCGCGAAACCGCTCTTCGCTTTCGCGGACTTCGGCCTCGGCGCGCGTCCGTTCGATTTCGGCCCATGTCCGGCCGGCGACCTCCTGAAGCAGCTCCAGTTCGTCGTCCGTCCACTCCCGGACCCGGGAGTCGTGCACATAGAGGAAGGCGCGCAGGCGTCCGCCGCGGATCAGGGGCGCCCGCATCAGGGAGCGAGTTTGCAACCGCTCCAGCAGTTCGACCGCGTCCTGGGTGCGGGGGTCCCGCCGGACATCGGCGATGCGGACCGGCCGGCCCTCAGAAAGGTCCGAGATCAACTCCGCCCCGAGATCCTCCAGCGAGAAGAGTCCCTGGGCGCTGACCACATCGGCCGTCCAGTCGCGGCTCATCGACACCTGCTGGCGGTCCTGGTCGACCTCGCCGTACCCGACCCTCTGGGCCTGCAGTTCGGTTCCGAGGGCGCGCTCCACCGCGGTCATGACCGCGTCCGGCGAGGTCAGGTCGCGGAGGGAATCAGCCAGCGCGAGCAGGAACGACTGACGCCGCTCCTGCCGCGCGATCAGCTCGATCGCCTCGTGCGTATCGGTGACGTCGAATGACATGCCGACGTAGCCCCTGAAGGTTCCGTCCGCATCGAAGCGGGGATTCACCGCGACGCGCATCCAGCGCCACAGGCCATCCGCCCGCCGGAAACGCGCCTCGAAGGCGTAGGGCAGGTGGTCGGGGCGGCGTTCCGCCTGAACCGCGTTCACCCCCTCGACGTCGTCCGGGTGGATGGCCTCGCGCCAGATGTGGCCCAGAATGTCGTTCGCCGGACGTCCGTAGAAGGCGATTAGGGCGGCGTTGACGAACTCGACCTCTCCCCCGGCGTTGGTCAGCCACACCGGCGAGGGCGCCGTGTCCGCCATCAGACGGAAGCGGGCCTCGCTTTCGCGCAGGGCCGCCTCGGCCGAGCGGGCGTCGGTGACGTCGACATTGACGCCGATCATGCCGCGATAACGCCCGTCCGGGTCGATCCGCGGACGCGCTTCGGTGTGCAGGATTCTCCAAACCCCATCGGCGCGCCGGAAGCGGGCTTCCACCTCGAACGGCGCGGCGCGCCCGGCGGCCTCCCGGGTGCCGGCCGCGACCCGTTCCTGATCCTCCTCGTGAATATAGGCGGCGAAGTCGAACGTACCGTCTATGTCCGCCACGCCCCAGAAGCGCTTGAGCGCCGCGTTGAGGTGGACGCAGCGTCCCTGTTCGTCGCTCATCCACAGCATCACCGGGGCCTGCTCGCTGATCAGGGACAGGCGGCGCTCGCTGTCGGTAGCCCGGTCGGCGGACAGGCGCAGGGCCTCGATCGACGCGTCCAGCCGTCCGAGAACCTTGCGCAGGGCGGCGGCGACGAGGGTGCAGAACAGTCCGACCACGATGAAGTTCGTCGTCGCTACAACGCCCAGTCGGTTGCTCACCCCCGCGCCCATGGAGCCGGAACCGACCAGCGCCCAGCCGCCGAACAGGCAGACGGCGACTGCCACCACCCCCGCAATGCGTCCACCGGCCAGCGCCGCGACGATGACGGCTGGCAACAGGATCATGAATCCGGTGACGTCGGCGTAGAAGGCCGCCAAGGCCATCCGAAGCAGCAGCATGACCGCCGCGCAGCCGATCCCGATCAGCACCGAGGCCCACCAAGGCCTGGAGCGCACCCGCGCCAGGCGCGTCAGGCCCGCTTCTATGTCAAACACTCGCCGAAACACCCCGACCGCGCCCATTCAGCCCCCGCTCGCGCGCACGCGATCTGCGGCAACGTATCGGTCGCCCTTGCGTTCCGGCAAGCTTGGCTTTTGTTGGACTGCTTCGGTTCCGGCTTGCACGTAGGCCGGTCGTGCTTACCTCCAGTGACGACCTTACAACACCAGGAGCCAGCATGAACGCCAAGATCGACACCGGCCTTTCGAAGGCCGACCGCACGGATGTCGCGCAGGAGCTGACCAAGGTCCTGGCCGACAGCTTCGCCGTCTACCTCAAGACGCATGGCTATCACTGGAACGTCCGCGGGCCGGAGTTCTTCAGCTTCCACAATCTGCTGGAGCAGCAGTACCGCGACATCTGGGCGGCGCTGGACGATATCGCGGAACGGGTCCGCGCCCTCGGCGTCCTCGCGCCCCAGAGCTATTCGGCCTTCGGCAACCTGACCGCCATCAAAGACGGCGACCCGGAGAAGGACGCCCAGGCCATGCTCAAGGAGCTGATGCAGGACCACGAGACCCTGATCGCCACCGCCCGCAAGGCCTTCGAGGCCGCGGACGCCGCCGGCGACGAAGCTTCTGCGGATCTGATGACCCAGCGCCTCGCCGCGCATGAAAAATTCGCCTGGATGCTGCGTTCCACCCTCGGCGAGCGTTGAGTCTTGACCGAGCGGTGGTTTTCCGCCTGAAAACCGCCTCGCTTGAAGCGTATCGCAAACGGTCCGGCGTCCTCGCCGGAGCCGGGAGTTCGAATGGTCAGGTCTGACTGGACATCGCTGCTGAAGACCAGCCGCCGGTTCGCCGCCGCGGCGCCCGCCGCGCTGGCCGCCATCGGCGTGGCCATGGCCGCCAGTTCGACCGTTCGCCCGGAGATCGACCGCCGCGCCGAGACCGTGCGTCAGCTGACCGACGGCGACCGGGGCGCCAAGGGTCTCGCCGCCATCACCGCCCGCATGACGCCGTCGCAGATCGCCGTCGCCCTGCGTCACGATCCGGGCGAGCGCCGCGCCGCCCTGTACGGCCTGACCCCCGGCTGGGAGACCCTGTCCCTCGGCGGCAAGCCGTCGCTCGACTTCGGCGCCTCGGGCCTCGATGCGCACAAGCTGAACGCCGCCATGCCCGCCTCGGGCCTGCTGCGCCCCGCTCAGCCGTTCCCGTTCAAGCCGGCCACGGCCGAAGACCGCCGCCGCGCCGTCCGCTGCCTGACCCAGGCCATCTATTACGAGGCGGCGCTCGAGCCAACTGAAGGCCAGGAGGCGGTGGCCCAGGTCATCCTCAACCGGGTCCGCGATCCCAACTACGCCAACACCGTTTGCGGCGTGGTCTATGAAGGCGCCGAGCGCGTCACCGGCTGCCAGTTCAGCTTCACCTGCGACGGTTCGCTGGCCCAGGGCCCCGTCGCTTGGGCCTGGACCCGGGCCGCCCGTGTCGCCGAGCAGGCCTTGGGCGGCTATGTCGCCACGAAGGTCGGGACCGCCACCCATTACCACGCCGACTACGTCCACCCATGGTGGGCCCCGACGTTGAACAAGCTGACCCAGATCGGGGCGCACATCTTCTATCGCTGGAAGGGCGTGTACGGCGAGCCGGCGGCCTTCCGTCAGGCCTATGCCGGTCGCGAGCCGCGCATCGACGAGGCGCGCTTCGCCCGTCCCCGCATCGATCTCGCCTCGGCGGCCGAGGCCGAGGCCGCCCTCTCCGAGGCGGCCGCCGGCGGCGACGCCGCCATGCGGACGGTGGAAATCGACGGCCAGACCCGCGTCGTCGGCGTGGTCTCCCTCGGCGGACGTCAGCAGCCGACCCGCGACCAGATCGCCGAGATCAACCAGCGTCTGGCCGACTTCGAGGAACCGGCCAGGCCCGCGCCCGCCCCGTCGGCCGCCACGCCCGGCGTGACCGTCCTGGACGTCGAGGAAGTCGGCCGGCCCGCCTCCTGACAATCCCCCTCAGCCTTCCTAATAGTCCCTTACTGCAACGCCCGGGCGCGCTTCGCATTAGTCAAGCTGGCGGCGTTTCGGTGTCGGGGCGCACAATCATGGACCCTCGATGACGACCTGGACTGAGGACGATCGGCTCAAGGCGCTGCGAGCCTACGATATCCTCGACACCGGTCGCGAGGCCGACTTCGACGATGTGACGGCGCTGATCGCCCGCCTCTGCGACGCGCCCATCGCGGTGATCACCCTGGTGGACGCCGATCGCCAGTGGTTCAAGTCAGAGGTCGGCCTGGGCGTCAGTGAAACGCCGCTGGAAACCTCTTTCTGCCGCCATGTCCTGCTGGAGTCGGACCGCCTCGTGGTGCCGGACGCCACCGCCGACGCCCGCTTCGCCTGCAATCCGCTGGTCACCGGGACGGAAGGGCTGCGCTTCTATGCCGGGGTCGTGCTCAGGACCGAGGAGGGCCTGCCGCTCGGCACCCTGTGCGTGCTCGACACCAAACCCCGGCCCGAAGGTCTGACCGCCCTGCAGACCCAGGCGCTGGAGGTGTTGGCGCGTCAGGTCATGGGGATGCTCAACCTGCGCCGCGCCCTCGCCGCCGGCCGTCGCGGCGACGCCGAACTGCAGCGCGCCATGGACGCACTCGCCGAGAGCGAAACGCGGTTCCGCGCCATCGCAGAGTCCATGCCGCAGATGGTCTGGTCAACCCAGCCGGACGGCTTCCACGATTACTACAACGCCCGCTGGTACGAGTTCACCGGCGTTCCGGCCGGCTCGACCGACGGAGAGGGCTGGAACGGCATGTTCCATCCCGAGGATCAGGAGCGGGCCTTCGGGGTCTGGCGCCAGAGCCTCGAGACGGGCCAGCCCTATGAGATCGAATACCGTTTGCGCCGCCATGACGGCGTCTACCGCTGGACCCTCGGGCGCGCGCGCCCGATCCGCAACGAGGCGGGGGAGATCACCCGCTGGTTCGGCACCTGCACCGACATTGACGATCTGAAGCGGTCGGATCAGGCCAAGGAGTTGCTGAGCCAGGAACTCAGCCACCGGATCAAGAACATTTTCGCCGTGGTCTCGGCCCTGATCGCCCTGTCGGCGCGTCAGCACCCCGAGGCCAAGGCCTTCGCCGCGGCGGTGCGCACCCGCATCAACGCCCTGGCGCGGGCGCATGAGTTCGTCCGCCCTCACACGGAGACCTCGCAGCCGACCGTCGGCTCGATGACGCTGCACGCCTTCCTCGCCGATCTGTTCAAGGCCTACAGCGACCCGAACGGCGCCCCGCGCATCGTTGTCAGCGGCGACGACGCCACCTTCGACGACCAGGCCGCGACCTCGGTCGCCCTGCTGTTCCATGAGCTGGCGACCAATGCGTCAAAGTACGGCGCCTTGTCGCAGGAGGGGGGGCGGGTGACGCTTCAGACCCGCCGTCTGGGCGACCGTTTTGTCCTGACCTGGACGGAAACCGGCGGGCCGTTCCTCGATGGACCGCCGACGCATGTCGGCTTCGGCTCGTCTCTGGCCAGCCTCTCGGTTGAGGGCCAGCTCGGCGGTCGGCTGGAACGAAATTGGGAGTTGTCCGGTTTGCAGGTCATAGCGGACCTCCCCGCCACCGCCCTGTCCCGCCGCCGCGCGGCGTTAAATGGCTGATGACGGAACCGCTGGTACGACTGCACGCTAACCCTGCATCGCCACTGTACGGCGGCGAACATTTGAACTGACTGATCCTGATGACCGCGCGTATCCTGATCATCGAAGACGAAGCCCTCGTGGCGATGGAACTCCGCTTCGTCCTCGAGGATCTCGGCCATCAGGTGGTGGGGACGGTCGCAGACGCCGCTACGGCGCGCGCCGTAGCGCGGGAGACCGAGGTCGATCTGGCGTTGGTCGACATCCACCTCTCCGACGGTCCTACGGGCGTCGCCTTGGCCCGCGAGCTGGGTGAGGAACTCGGCGTCTCGGTTCTGTTCATGACGGCCAACCCCGGCATGGTTCGCGGCGGCGTGGCGGGCGCCATCGGCGTGCTGTGCAAGCCGACAGACGAGGCCGCGGTCCAGAAGTGCGTCGGCTATGCGCTCGGCCGCCGCGCCGGCGCGCCGGTGCTATACGCCCCGCCCGAGTTGCAGCTGTTCGCCTGAGCCGACGGCGTCACCGTCTCACCAGACGCCGATCTTCTCCGCTTCCTTGTGCGAGATCGGATGGCCCTCGGCCTTGTGGTCCTGCTCGGACAGGTAACGCACCGCCTCCAGCGCCGCCATACAGCCCATGCCCGCCGCGGTGACCGCCTGGCGATAGATGTCGTCGGTCACATCCCCCGCCGCCCAGACGCCCTCGATGGCCGTCGCCGCCGTACCCGGTTTGACCACCAGATAGCCGCCCTGCTTGGTTTCCAGCTGGCCGGCGAACAGCTCGGATGACGGGGCGTGGCCGATGGCGATGAACACGCCGTCGGCGGCGAGGTCGCAGGTCTCGCCGGTCTTGACGTTCTTCAGCCGCGCTCCGGTGACATTGACGCCGCCGAAGCTGTTGGTCTCGCCGAGGATCTCATCGATGGCCGAGTCCCAGACCACCTCGACCTTGGGGTTGGAGAACAGCCGGTCCTGCAGGATGCGCTCGGCCCGGAACTCGTCGCGGCGGTGCACCACCGTCACCTTCGAGGCGAAATTGGTCAGGAACAGCGCCTCCTCAACCGCGGTGTTGCCGCCGCCGACGACGATGACGTCCTTGCCGCGATAGAAGAAGCCGTCGCAGGTGGCGCAGGCCGACACGCCGAAGCCCTGATACTTGGCCTCGCTCTCGATCCCCAGCCATTTGGCCTGGGCGCCGGTCGAGATGATCACCGTCTCGGCCAGCAGTTCGGTCCCCGAGTCCAGCGTCAGCCGGAACGGCCGCTGGGACAGGTCGGCCTTGACCACGACGTCCTCGATGATCTCGGTGCCGACATGCTCGGCCTGGGCGCGCATCTGCTCCATCAGCCACGGGCCCTGGATCACATCGGCGAAGCCGGGATAGTTCTCGACGTCGGTGGTGATGGTCAGCTGGCCGCCCGGCTGCAGGCCGGCGATGACGACGGGGTTCAGCAGGGCGCGGGCGGCGTAGATGGCGGCGGTCCAGCCGGCGGGGCCGGAGCCGATGATGGCGACGCGAACGGTTCGGGGAGTGCTCATGGCGTCTATTTAGGCGCTGATTCCGCTTCGCGCGATGCTAGGCTGTGATCCATTCACAGCCATGCGACGGAGAAGACTCATGGAGGGTCGCAGCTTTATGGGCGTCGGCAGTGCCCTCGGCCTGGCCATCGGCGCCGGTCTGGGTGTGGCGATGGGCAATCTGGCTGTCGGGATCGGCGTCGGGATGGGCGTCGGCGTGGCCATCGGCCTGACCATGGACGCCCGCAAGAAAGGCCGCAAAGGGGACGCCGGCGACGGATCTGGCGGCAGCGATCATCGTCATGATTACGACGGTGGCTCGGACGGCGGCGGCGGCGACTAAGAATCTCCCTCCCCCTCGGGGGAGGGTGGTCGACGCGCAGCGCCGACCGGGTGGGGGCGGCCGCTTGCACTGAACTCTGCAACGCGCAATCTATAGGTGCGTAGGAGACCCGCTTATGCCCGTCGTCGCCAAGGCTCGCGCCATGCGCAAGACGATGAGCCCTCCAGAGGCTCGCCTCTGGGTAGCGCTGCGACGCCTGCGGGCGCGCGGCTTTCACTTCCGTCGTCAACACCCGATGCTGGGCTTCTACCCTGACTTCATCTGCCTCGACCGGCGACTGATCGTCGAGGTCGACGGGTCCGGTCACGACTGGCGGGTTGAGCAAGACCGACGCCGGGATGCCGCTTTCGCGCGCGAGGGGTTCACCACGCTTCGCTATGACAACGCAGCGATCCGCGACAACCTTGATGGCGTGCTGGCCGGGATCGTCGCGCAGCTCGAAGCCGCCGCCCCCACCCGGCCGCTGCGCGGCCACCCTCCCCGGGACGGGGAGGGAGACAGTTAGGGCGCCGCCGGACGCCCCATCCGCTCCAGCACCACCCGCGCGGCCCGCTCCGTCTCGGTCAGCGGAGCATAGGTCCACCCCGCCAGCGTCCCGTCGAAAGGCCGCGCCGCGCCGCGTTCGCGCAGGTCGGCGTGCAGTCGGGCGAATTTCCCGCCGGACTTCAGCGGGACCATCGGCAGGATATGCACCGGCTTCCCGGTCGAGGCCGCCTCGGCCGCCATATTGGCGCTGTCCTCGGTGACCAGCACATGGTCGGCGAAGTGCAGGAAGGCGAAATAGGGGTTCGGCCCGGTCCCGTCCCAGATAGTCCCGGGCAGGCCGGATAGCCGCGCCGTCATCACCTGTTTCGCCGCATCGGGCGTCCGCCGCGAAAAGGTCAGCATCAATGACCCGCCCGCCGCGGCCACCGCGTCCGCGATCCGGTCGGCCAGTTCTGCGGCATGGCCCTCGGGCAGGTCGAACGAGGCCGACCGCCCGCCGACCAGCACCGTCACGCGCGGGCGGGGGAGGGGCTTCAGCACGCCCTCGAACGCCGCCGCGCCCTCGGCCAGGCGCGCCGCCGTCACCCGGTGAGGCGAGCCGGTGATCGACAGCACATTGGGGCCGGAGAGTGCGTCATGGGCCGGGACCACGACCAGATTGTAGACGTCCCGCTTCCAGCGCGGATCCTGGGTCTGGACGACGAAGGCGCGGTCGCCGGACCGGCGCCGCGCCGCCGCTGACAGGGGCAGGGTCGCCCGGCCCGCGGCGATCCACAGGTCCGGCCAGGGCTCGCCGGGCCCGGGCGTGGCGGGATCGGACGACGGGTCCAGCATCCACGTCGCCTTCAGGGCCGACGGCAGTCTGTCGAAGGCCTTGCGCCAGCGGATGCGCTTGACGGTGATCACGGACGGAAAAAGGCGCTGGACGGCTTCCGCCAGACCCAGCGCCTGATTTTCGATGCCGGCCCGGCCGTCGGAAACGACCCAGACCGTGAGCGGGGGCCTGTCGGTCCCTATTTCCACTCGACCTTGAGGATTTCGTAGGCCTTCACGCCGCCGGGTGTGTTGACCTCGACCACGTCGCCGACCTCCTTGGAGATCATCGAACGCGCGATCGGCGAAGAGACGGAAATCTTGCCCGCCCGGACGTCGGCCTCATGCTCGCCGACGATCTGGTAGCGGCCCTCTTCCTCGGTGTCCTCGTCCACCACCGTGACCGTAGCGCCGAATTTCACCTGGTCGCCGCTCAGCTTGGAGACGTCGATAACCTGGGCGCGGCTGATCTTGTCCTCGATGTCGGCGATCTGGCCTTCGATCCAGCCTTGCCGTTCCTTCGCCGCGTGATACTCGGCGTTTTCGGACAGGTCGCCGTGTTCGCGCGCCTCCGAAATGGCCGCGATTACGCTTGGCCTCTCGACCGACTTCAATTGCTTCAACTGATCGTCGAGGGCGCGGTAGCCCTCGGCCGTCATCGGCACTTTTTCCATATGTCGTGAGTTTCTTGGTTTGCCCGACTGACAGACTTACTCGGCACAGAGGTCGCTGGGCGCACGCGACCGGCCCAAGAGGGTAGGGCGCCCTGCGCCCGGGTTCAAGGGGCAAGGCGTCCGGTGGATCGTGGGCTTACGCGGCGGGCTTCCGCCGACGCGCCCGGATTCCCTGAATATCGCCCCACAGTTTGACCCGTTTGACCATGCTCCAGGCCAGCCAGGCCACGGCGGCGAGACCCACGGCCATGAACAGGCTGGAGATCAGAAACACGCCTGCCGCCATGAAGGCGAGGACGAAGGCGACGGCCGCGATCAGGGCGGCGATGACTTGAATGGTTCTCAGGCGCATGGACTGTTAACGGTTGGCGCGCGCCGGAGTTGCCGCCCTGCGCCGCCGCCACGCCCGCCGACGCCCGACTGTGGCTTCGGCGCCAATGCCCGGATGCCGCGACGCTCAGGCGTAGCTGTACGGCCCGCCCCGCTCCAGCGCCCGTTGCCAGGCCGGCCGGGCGTGAATCCGCTGCAGAAAGGCCTTCAGCTTCGGCTTGTCGGCGCCATAGCCGACGCGGCTCCCCGCCGCCTCGACCGGGAAGCTCATCATGATGTCGGCGGCCGAGAACGTGTCGCCCGCGAACCATTCGGACCGGGCCAGTTCGGCCTCCCAGTATGCGGTATGCGCCTTCAGTTGCGGCGCGATCAGGCCGTCCTCGACCTTGCGGGCGATGCCCTTGGCCACCGGCCGCGCCAGCAGCGGCGCCCGCTTCGGGATCTGGCTGAAGATCAGCTTCAGCAGCAGCGGCGTCATCGCCGAGCCCTCCGCATAGTGCAGCCAGTAGGTGTAGCGACGGCCGGCAGGGGTGTTCGGGGCTGGGCGCAGGCCCGAGCCGGGGTGCGCCTCCAGCAGATATTCGATGATCGCCCCGGTCTCGGCCACCCGCACCGCGCCGTCATCCAGCACCGGCGACTTGCCCAGCGGGTGGATCGCCTTCAGCTCCGGCGGTGCCAGCATGGTCTTGGCGTCGCGCTGATACCGCGTCACCTCATACGGCAGCCCCAGCTCCTCCAGCAGCCACAGCACACGCTGGGATCGGGAATCGTTCAGATGGTGGACGGTGATCATGGCGGGCCCCTGCTCAAGCCCGCCATTCAACGGCAAATACCGCGTTTCGCAACTGCGAAGATCAGCGGCGGCGTCCGCTCCAGCGCTGGCGTGGATGGCTCTGGCTCTGTTCCTGACGCGGCGGAACCCCGGCGCGCTCGTCCTGCCGCTTGCGCCACAGCTCGTAGGCGAGGGTCGCCAGCGCCAGCTTGCCGGCGTGCCGGCCGGCCACGCGACGTCCGCCCCGGCTGAGCAGCAGGCCGCCGATCAGGGTGGCGAGTTTGGGCATGGGCATGAGGCGGTCTCCTTCAGCCCGACAAAACGCGGCCGGGGCCCGACCGTTCAATCGCGCCACGCCGCCTGTTGAGTTCGCCCGCGGTTTCGCCCAGACCTGCCTTCATGACCCCGATCGAGCCGCGCCTGACCTCCCTCGCCCACGGCGGCGGGTGCGGCTGCAAGCTGGCCCCCGCCGTGCTGCGCGACATCCTCCGGGACATGCCGCTGGCCGGGCCCTTCGCCGATCTGATGGTCGGGACCGAGACCAGCGACGACGCCGCCGTCTGGCGTTTGAACGACCAGCAGGCCCTCGTCGCCACCACCGACTTCTTCATGCCGGTGGTCGACGATCCGTTCGACTTCGGCCGCATCGCCGCGACCAACGCCCTGTCCGACGTCTACGCCATGGGGGCGATGCCGATCTTCGCCCTCGCCCTCGTCGGCATGCCGGTCAGCGTCCTGTCCACCGGGACCATCGGCCGCATCCTGCAGGGCGGGGCCGCGGTCTGCGCGGCGGCGGGCGTCCCGGTGGCCGGCGGCCATTCGATCGACAGCGTCGAGCCGATCTACGGCCTCGTCGCCCTCGGCCTGGTCCATCCCGATCATGTCCTGACCAATCGCGGCGCCCGGGCCGGCGACGTCCTGATCCTGACCAAGCCGCTCGGCGTCGGCGTGCTCAGCGCGGCCTTCAAGCAAGAGCGGCTGGACCCGGGCGGCTACGCCGCCCTGATCGCCTCGACCACCCGGCTCAACACTCTCGGCGCCCGGCTGGCCGGCCGTGACGGCGTCCACGCCGTCACCGACGTCACCGGCTTCGGCCTGCTCGGCCATGCGCTGGAGATGGCGCGCGGCTCCGGCCTCGCCGTCGAACTGACCGCCCAGCCGCCGCTGCTACAGGGCGTCGAGGCCCTCGCCGCCGCCGGTGTCCGCACCGGCGCCTCGGGCCGCAACCGCGACAGCTATGGCGCGTCCATCGACCTGCCGGCCGGCCTGCCCGACTGGCGTATCGACCTGCTCGCCGATCCCCAGACGTCCGGCGGCCTGCTGATCGCCGTGGCCGCCGGCGAAGCGGATGCCCTGCTTGACCTCGCCCGCGCCGACGGCTTCGACCGCGCCGCCGTCGTCGGCCATGTGGTCGAAGGCCCGCCCCGGGTCCGCGTCCTCGCATGATCCGCCGCAGCGTCGATCTGTCGCCCGCCGCCCGCGACGGCTTCGACGCCCTGATCGACGTGCGCAGCCCGGCCGAGTTCGCCCTCGACCACATCCCCGGCGCGATCAACCTGCCGGTCCTCGACGACGCCCAGCGCGCCGCGGTCGGGACCGAATATGACCAGGGCTCCAAATTCCTCGCCCGCCGCCACGGCGCCGCCCTCGTCGCCCGCAACATCGCCGCGCATCTGGAAGTCGCCCTCGGCGACCGCGACGGCTCGTTCCAGCCGCTGGTCTACTGCTGGCGCGGCGGCCAGCGCTCGGGGGCGATGGTCACGGTCATGGACCAGGTCGGCTGGCCCGTGACCCTGCTTGAGGGCGGCTACCAGACCTGGCGGCGTCAGGTGAAGGCGGCCGTCTATGACGCGCCCGTCTCGCACCGGCTGGTCCTGCTTGACGGCCCGACAGGCGCCGGCAAGACGGCCCTGCTCGGCGCCGTGGCCGCGCGCGGCGTCCAGACCCTCGACCTTGAGGCCCTCGCCGCCCACCGCGGCTCCCTCTTCGGGGCCATGCCCGGCGGCCAGCCGTCGCAGAAGGCCTTCGAAAGCCGCCTGCACGACGCCCTGTCCCGCCTCGACCCCGCCCGTCCCGTGCTGGTCGAGGCCGAGAGCTCGAAGATCGGCGCCCGCGTCGTCCCGCCGTCTCTGTGGACCGCCATGGCCGCCGCCCCGGTCATCCGCCTCGACTCCCCGGTCGCGGTCCGCGCCGCCCGCACCGTGCGCGACTACGCCGCCATCGCCGCCGACCCGTCGGCGCTCGACGCCGCCCTGACCCGCCTGCCGCGCCACATCGGCAAGCAGATGGTGGCGGAGTGGCGCGCCCTCGCCGCCGCCGGTGAGATCGGCGCCCTCGCCGCCGAACTGATCGTCCACCACTACGATCCGGCCTACCGGCGGCAGGCTCAGGGCCGGGACCGTCCTGAACGGGCGGTGATCGACCTCGGATCGCTCGACGCCGCTGCCCTGCAGCGGGCCGCGGAGCAGGTCGCGGCCGCCCTCGGCGACCTCAGCGCGGCATGATCATGTCCACCCCGACCACGGCGCTGACGGCGACCGAGGCGACCAGCCAGGTCAACACCAGCGTCTTCCACCCGACCTTCAGCCGCACCGTCCCGACCGCCAGCAGGGCGATCAGCGCCCCGGTGACCAGCACCGGCAGGGTCCACATCCCCCAGCCCAGCCACTCGCTGATCCGCGCCTCGTCATTGGCGTGGAACAGGCTGATCGCCGTGGCCATGAAACGCATGAAGGCGGCCCAGAACAGAAACACCCAGGCCGCCGCGCTGGCCCGCGCCTGCACCAGCCACAAGGCGATCAGGGCCTGAAGCAGGGTCACCGCCGGCCCGGCCGCCGAGATGATCATTTGATCCACCGTGCTGGCCGTCCCGCGCGCGCCGGCGCTGTTCAGCCCGAAATACGCCTCGTGCCCCAGCAGCACCGCCGCCAGCCAGTGGCCGCCCTCGTGCACGGCGAAGGTCACGAACCCCGCCACGAACACCAGTCCGTAGAAGCCCAAGCCCGTCCTCATCCGTCGCATCCGCCCCTCCCGAGACCTTCCCACGGCTCAGCTTGCGATGCGTCCGGCGCGCGGTCGAGTTAACGATCGTTCACGGCGACGCACGCGATGGATGGCCAAACCGGTCGGCGGCGCCTAGCTTTGTCCGATGGCCGCTTCCCGACTCCGTTCCGCCCTGATGTCCCTCAGCCTGTGGGTGCTCATCGCCCTGCTCGCCGGCCTGTTCGCCGGGGCCGCCGCCCAGGCCTGGGGCCTGCCCGGCGGCTCCGGGACCGCCGACCTGATCGGCGCGATCGGGACCCTGTGGCTCAACGCCCTGAAGATGACCATCATTCCGCTGGTCTTCAGCCTGCTGGTCACCGGCATCGCCTCGATCGCCGACGCGGCCGCCACCGGCCGGCTGGCGCTCAAGGCCTTGATGGTGTTCGCCATCCTGCTGGTCAGCGCCACGGTCTACGCCCTCTTCGCCTCCGAGGCCCTGCATCTGTTGTGGCCGATCGATCCGGCCGGCGCCGCCGTCCTGCTGGCCGGAGCGCCGGACGCCGCGGTGGTCCTGGACAGTGCGGAAGGCGGGGGCGTCGCCGCCTTCCTCGCCAATCTCGCGCCGGCCAACCCCGTTCGCGCCGCCGCCGACGACGCCATCCTCGGCATCGTGGTCTTCGCCATCGCCTTCGGTTTCGCCGTCACCCGCCTCGGTCCCAGCCGCCGGGCGCCGCTGGTCGGCTTCTTCGAGGCCGTGTCCGAGACCATGATCATCATCGTCCACTGGGTGCTGCTGGCCGCCCCGATCGGCGTCTTCGCCCTGTCGATGGGCGTCGGTCTGAACGCCGGCCTCGGCGCCCTGGGCACCCTCGGCCACTACGTCGCCATGGTGGTGCTGGCCCAGGTCGGCCTGATCCTGCTGATCTACGCCGTGGCTGCGCCCTGGGGCCGGATCAGCCTCGCCCGGTTCGCTCGCGGCATCATCCCCGCCCAGGTGGTGGCCTTCTCGACCCAGTCGTCTCTCGCCAGCCTGCCGGCCATGGTCGAACAGGCCCGCACCACCCTCGGCGTCTCGACCGCCACGGCGGGCCTTGTCCTGCCGCTGGCGGTGGCGGTGTTCCGCATCACCAGCCCGGTCGCCAACCTCGCCGTGGTCATCTACGTCGCCCATCTGCACGGCGTCGACCTGACCCCCGCCGCCTGGATCGCCGGCGGCCTGACGGCCATCGCCATCTCCATCGGCTCGGTCGGCCTGCCGGGCCAGGTCAGCTTCTTCGTCTCCATCGCCCCGATCTGCCTCGCCATGGGCGTGCCGATCCAAGTCCTGCCCCTGCTGCTGGCGGTCGAGGTCATCCCCGACATCTTCCGCACCATCGGCAATGTCACCGGCGACCTCGCCGCGGCGCGGATCGTCGAGGGCCGCGACGCCGTCGCCGAGCCCGACCCGGCCGCGGGGATCTAGCGAACGGTGGCGGGCAGCCGGCCGTCATCGCCGGTTTGCATAGCGGCTCTAGGACGAATGCCGGATCGCCGTTTTCCCGGTGGTCGGGGGAGGACGACCGCATGACGCTGGACCGCCGTCGCCTGCTGCTCGCCGCCGGCGCCGCCTCGCTGGCGCCGGCCATCGCCCGGGCCATGAGCATCCCCGCCGACGTCCGCACGGGCACCGTGGCCGACGTCGCCCACGTCGTGATCCTGATGCAGGAGAACCGCTCCTTCGACCATTATTTCGGGGCCATGCGCGGCGTGCGCGGCTTCGGCGACTGTTTCCCCATTCCCGTGGCCGACGCCCCCGGCCGGTCGGGCGCCACCGTCTGGGTCCAGGCCAACACCCCGGGCCCGGGGTGGCCTCCGGTCATCGCGCCCTTCCCGCTGAACACCGCGCAGGACTTCCGCCTGATGCGGGTCGAGGGCACGCCGCACAGCTGGCCCGACGCCCAGGCGGCCTGGGACGAGGGGCGGATGGGCGCTTGGCCCGTCGCCAAGACCGAACATTCGATGGGCCATTTCAATGAGACGGACATCCCGTTCCAGTACGCCCTGGCCGAGGCCTTCACCGTCTGCGACGCCTACCATTGCTCGATCCAGACCGGGACCAACTCCAACCGGCTGTTCCTGTGGAGCGGGACCAATGACCCGGGCGGCCAGCTGGGCGGGCCCTCGATCTCCAACTCGCACGACGCGCTCGTCGCCGACGGCGGCCATCCCGACGGCTATCGCTGGACCACCTATCCGGAGCGGCTCCTGCGGGCCGGCGTCAACTGGCGCATCTATCAGGACATGGCCGACAACTTCACCGACAATCCGGTGGCCGGCTTCCAGACCTTCCGCGACAGCCACGCCGGCACGCCCGGCGCCGATCCGCGCCTCGCCGAACTGGGATTGAGCACCCGCGCCCTCGACGGCCTGCGCGAGGACGTCATCGCCGGGGCCCTGCCGCAGGTGTCATGGATCGTCGCCCCGGCCGCGGCCTCGGAACACCCCGGCCCGTCCAGCCCGGCCCAGGGCGCCGACTACACCGCCCGGGTGATCGAGGCCCTGACCGCCGATCCCGCCGTCTGGGCCCGCACCGTCCTGTTCGTCATGTTCGACGAGAACGACGGCTTCTTCGATCACGTGCCGCCGCCCGCGCCGCCGACCCCAGGCCACGGCGCCTCGACGGTCGATACGGAGGGCGAATACCATCTGCGGACGACCGCCAGCGAGGCCACGACCGAACGGCCGGAGTTCGTCGGCCGCCCCTATGGCCTGGGCCCGCGCGTGCCGATGTACGTCGTCTCGCCGTGGAGCCGCGGCGGCTGGGTCAGCTCCGAGGTGTTCGACCACACCTCGGTGATCCGCTTTATCGAGACCCGTTTCGGGGTCATGGAGCCCAATATCTCGCCGTGGCGGCGCGCGGTCTGCGGCGACCTGACCGGGGCGTTCGACTTCCGCACCCCCAACGCCCCCATGCCGCCCCTGCCGCCGACCGGGTCCCTCGCCGCCCGCGCCGCCGCCCTGCCGGGCCGCACCACCCCGGCCACCCCCGCGACGCCGGCCGCGCCGGTCCAGGCGTCTGGCGTCCGACGCTCCCGCGCCCTGCCTTACGCCCTTGAAGTCGGGGAGGCGCGCCGCGACGGCGGCTTGGTCCTGACCCTGCGCAACATCGGACCGGCGGCGGCGGTGTTGCACGTCTATGACCGGCTGCGTCTGGAGCGCCCGCCGCGGCGCTACACCGTCGGCGCCGGCGCCGCGCTCGAGGACCGCTGGGAGGTGGGCGCCTACGACCTGTGGGTGCTGGGCCCGAACGGCTTCCACCGTCATTTCATCGGCCACGCCGGGCGCGACGCTATCCGCCTTGCGGCCGCCGTCGATCCCGGGTCGCGCGAGTTGGGTCTGACCCTGTTCAACAGCGACGAGCTTGCCGTGCCGGTCGAGGCCGCCGCCGACCCCTACCGGCCGGGCGAGACTCCGTGGCGGACGACCGTCGCCCCGGGAGAACACGCGGTGCGGCGCCTGGGCGTCGCCGGGCACGGCTGGTACGACGTCCTCCTGCGCGGACCGGGCGGCTTTCGCAGACGCCTCGCCGGCCGGATCGAGACCGGCGCCGACTCCGTCAGCGATCCGCTGATGGGCGGCCCGGCGGTGATGCGTCAGACCTGACGCCCGACCGGCAGGGCGGGCTCGCCGGTTCAGGATCAACGGACGGCCGGCGCCAGCCAGTCGCCCGGTCGATCGAGGTTGAACGCACAGCTCTCTTCCGCAAACCGATTGAGCAGGAAGGCGTGACCGGCGCCGTAGATAACCAGCACCCGCTCGCCCGGGTCGTCCGCCAGCCGCACCAAGTTGGCGAAGATCTTCAGATTGCGCCCGTGCCAGGCCCCGACCCAGTTGGCGCCCTGATTGACGTCAGGCCCGCCCAGCAGGGCGAAGTCGTAATAGACGCGGTGCATGCCCAGCAGATAATCGGGCGTGTTCATCACCGCCAGCCACTCGGGGATGGGCCGGGACTGGACCAGCTCCGTCAGCTGTTGGCCCCGCGCCGGGCTCCGCAGCGCGGCCATGCGCGCCTGCTCGCCGGCGGCCTCGGCGCCCTCGATCCAGTTGTAATCGGCTTCCTCGCCGGGCGGCATCTCGTTCCAGTCGACGCCATACACCCGCTCGTGCCCGAGTCGGGCCGCCAGCCGGAGCCCGATCTGGTCGATCTCGCTGGCCGTCAGTGCGTAGGTCCCGGCGCGATAGTCGGCGTAGCGGCGGTCCAGGGTCGTCTGATCGGCCGCCTGGATCTCGACCGCGATCCGGGTCGGCCGCCATCGGGCCAGCGCCTCGACCACCGCCTCGATCTCGGCCTGTCGGCCCGGGCTCAGAACGTCATCGACGTCGGTGCGCAGCACATCCCGATTGTTGTTGGCCAGATGCGCCGTGCCCAGAACCATCAGCGCCGGGCGCTGGTCGATGCGCCGTTCGCTGACCAGGGGCGCCGCTTGCGGCGCCGGCGTCTGGGCCACGACAGGCGCGGTGGTCAGCAACGACAGGGCGAGAGCGAACAACAGACGCTGCGACATGAAGGGCTCCGGTGACGGTTTTCGGACCCCTAACTCTCCATCCCCCGCCTGACCCGTTAAGAATTTTTCAGGCGGGGTCCGCGCGGCCGCCAAGGCCTCTGAACCCTGCCAACCCGTACCCTGTCATCCCGACACTTCCGGCCACTTTCCGGTCTTCCCGCACGTCTTTGCGGGCGCTCTAGAAGCAGCTTCCCTGCGCCTGCGT
The DNA here is from genome assembly GCF_046295595.1 of Brevundimonas sp. Taxonomy (GTDB): domain Bacteria; phylum Pseudomonadota; class Alphaproteobacteria; order Caulobacterales; family Caulobacteraceae; genus Brevundimonas. The sequence goes on from NZ_JBKBMX010000005.1 coordinate 67,675, forward strand.
CCGCTTTTGACGCACGGCTGTGCTTCCATGCCCAAAGCCCCACGGGGCCTGGTCTTTCACAGCATGAATGCCCCGCCGGCGCCGCCGCTAGGCCCGGTTCCGCTCCGCGACGCATATGCATCTGTTCAGACGCATTCGGCGCGATGCATTTTTTGAATGCGCACCCTGTCATTCCGTACCCCTCGCGGGGGCGCGACGGCCTCAATCCTTCATCGAATCCGCGAAACGCTGGAACAGATACAGGCTGTCGGCGGGGCCCGGCGAGGCTTCCGGGTGGTGCTGCACGCTGAACACCGGCCGGTCCTTCAGGGCGATGCCGCAGTTGGTGCCGTCGAACAGGCTGACGTGAGTCTCGACCACCGCGTCCGGAAGGCTGTCGCGATCGACGGTGAAGCCGTGGTTCATCGACACGATCTCGACCTTGCCGGTGGTCAGGTCCTTGACCGGGTGGTTGGCCCCGTGGTGGCCCTGATCCATCTTGACCGTCTTCGCCCCCAGCGCCAGCGCCAGCATCTGGTGGCCGAGGCAGATGCCGAAGACCGGCTTGCCGCTGTCGACCAGCTTGCGGATTTCCGGCACGGCATAGACGCCGGTCGCGGCCGGGTCACCCGGACCGTTGGACAGCACCACCCCGTCCGGATTGCGCGCCAGAATGGCCTCGGCGGTGGTGTCGGCCGGCACGACGGTGATCCTGGCTCCGGTCGAGGCCAGGGCCCGCAGGATGTTGCGTTTGACGCCGTAGTCGACGACCACCACCGACCGGTCCGACGCATCGACGCGCGGATGGCCTTCCGGCCACTCCCACAGACCCTCGTTCCAGTCGAACGACTGCAGAGTCGAGGCATCCTTCGCCAGATCCAGCCCGACCAGACCGGTCCAGGCCTTCGCCTGGGCTGTCAGCGCCTCGAGGTCGAAACGACCGTTGGGATCGTGGGCGATCACCGCGTGCGGCGCGCCCATCTCGCGAATGCGCGCGGTCAGGGCCCGGGTGTCGACGCCGGCCAGGCCGACGACGCCGCGCCGCTTCATCCAGCCGTCGAAATCGCTGTCGCTGCGCCAGTTGGCCGGATCGCTCGGCAGGTCGCGGAAGATGGCGCCCCGCGCCGAGGTGTCCGCCCCGCCGCCGATCTGCTCCACGTCGTCGACATTGACCCCGGTGTTGCCGACGTGTGGAAAGGTGAAGGCGAGGATCTGGCTCATGTAGGACGGGTCGGTCAGGATCTCCTGATAGCCGGTCATCGCCGTATTGAAGACGACCTCGCCAAGCGCCGAGCCGGTCGCGCCGCAACCAAGGCCCTGCAGGACGGTTCCGTCGGCCAGCGCGAGCACGCCGGTGACGCCGGGAAGAAGCTGGGTGGTCATGGCAGGCTCCCTAACACCGAATCCCGGCGAGCAAACGGCGCGGTGGTTAGGCGTCGCCTGCTGCCGGGTCAACCGGCGCCGTGGAGCGGCGCATTACCGCGAACCATATGACGCTCGTCAGGACGAAGAATCCGACTGAGGGGACGACATAGCCGGGCGCCGCGAAGGCCACGGCCGCCGCAGCAAGGCCAGACCCGCCACGGCGATGATCTGCGCCCGCGACCGCCGCGCCAGCCGGAACAGCGACACCGAACAGACGCCGTACACGGTCAGCGTCAGAACCGAGACGACGCCGACCAGCAGGCCGAACTGCTCGCCGAGGGTGGGCTGACCCGACAGCACGGTGACCACGCTCATGATGGCCGCGCCCAGCAGCGGATTGGCCACCGGCGTCCGGTCTCCGGCGCCGAAGCCCGACGGCAGATAGCCCTGCCGGGCCGCCGCCCGGGCCGTCTCTCCGCCCATCATCACCCAGCCGCCGACCGTGCCGATCGTCTTGATGATGGCGCAGACGGCGACGAGGCCGGCGATCGACCCGCCGAACACGCGCTGCGCCAGATCGGCGTAGGGGCTCGAGGACGCGGCGATCTCGGCCAGCGGGATGACCCCGAACACCGAAACGGTCGCGGCGACATAGACCGCGGTCGCCAGCCCCACCCCGGCGATCGAGGCGCGTCCGACATCCCGCGCCGGATTCCGCACCCGGTGGGACAGGGCGGCGGCGCTCTCGACGCCCAGATAGGCCCAGAAGATGATGGCCAGCGATGCGGGCACGGTCTCGAACAGCGGCGCCCCCGACGGGCTCCACGACGCGGCGAACAGGGCCGGATCGAAGGCTCGCGCCCCGGCCACCATGGCGATGACGATCGGGATCAGCCCGACCACCAGGGCCGCGGCCGCCAGCCAGGACGCCGTCCTCGCCCCGATGATATAGGCGCCGGTCGCGATCCAGATGATCGCCAGATTGCAGAAGGTCGCCGCGATCGGGTCCTTCAGGATCGGCCAGAAGAAGCCGAGATAGCCGGTCGCCGCAACGGCGACGGCGACATTGCCGATCAGGCAGGCCGACCAGAAGGCCAGCGAGACGTTGAAGCCGGCGAACCGGCCCAGCCCGCTCTCGGCGAACCCGGCCAGCCCGTCCGCCTCCGGCCGCAGCCGTCCCAGCGCACCGAACACAAGCGCGAGCGTCGCCGCCCCCACCGCCGCCACCAGCCAGCCGATCAGCGCCGAACCACCGGTCGGCGCGAGGCTGACCGGCAACAGATACAGGCCGGATCCGATCATGTTGCCGGCGACGACCAGCGCCGCCAGCCCCCAGCCGAGCTTGTGTCCGTCAGTCAGCGCCGGCTCCGCCAGAGGCATGGGACGAGAGGTGTTGGTCATGGCCGACCAAGGCCTTCCTCTCGCCGTCGCGTCAACCGTCCTCAGACGATGACGGGGTTCATGCCCGCGAATACCGCGTGCGTCGCTCCGGCCGCCTGGGCCGCCAGACCCCGATCAGGGGGCAGGTTCAGCAGCATGAGCTGCGGGCAGGCCTGGCGGGCGGCTCCGATCAGCTGCGCCGCCGCCTGCCAGTCGCGAGCGCTTTCATGCTCGACGCCCGCGAAGTCGATGGCCAGGCATTGGGCCCGCACCTGCGCCAGCCGCCGCGCCGCGCCGGCGTCTGGCGCGATATGCAGGATCATCCCCAGCGATCCGGTCTCGAAATGCTGGATCGCTTCCTGGATGGCGTCGGCGGGCGCCTGCTCCAGCCCGCCCATGACCTCGACCAGAAGGGCTCCGGGCGCCGACTCGTGCTGCATCTCCGCGCACAGCAGGTCAAACCGTCCGCCGCTGGACGCCACGGTGCGCCAGAAGGCCGGCAGCACCCCGCTGTCGTCGGTTCCCAACCGCAGCAGGTCGAGCCCGTTCCTGAGCGTCTGGGTGTCGATGCTGATCAGGTCCGCCGCCTCCAGCGTGCGCCGACCGAGGCCGATCAGGGCGCTCTCGCCGCCGCGATGCCGAACGCTCCTGCGGATGCGCCGAGCGACCGGCGTGGACCGGGCCAGATCAAACACCGGCTGCGCCGCCAGGGTCACGATCAGTTCGCGCCGTGCGCGGGTCAGCAGGGTAAAGGTCAGGCTCTCGTAGGGGGCAGCGTAGGACCGCCGCTCGCCGATCCGGGCGATCGCTTCCCTGAGGCCGTCGTCGGCCGTGTCATGGCCCAGCGGGCCTCCGAAGGCTGCTGGATAAACCGGGTCGTTCCTCATGACCGCTCACTCCAGCCGGTCGAAAGAAAGCCCCCCGCAAGCACGCAGCGCCTCAAGGTGAAAACACATCGCTTACGAACGTGGTCAAAGGCCGTTGACCATCGCCGGACTGCGGGAGAGGAGGGGAGGCCAGCAACCGGATTCGCCCATGACCATCACCACGGTCGGCCTCGATGCCGACGACACCCTGTGGCACAACGAGACCGTCTTCCGGCTGACCCAGGCGCGCTTTCTCGATCTGCTGACGGATCACGACAACGCCCTGATCGAGGCGCGGCTGGCGGAAGTCGAACGGCGCAATCTGCGGCTCTACGGCTATGGGGTGAAGGGCTTCACCCTGTCGATGATCGAGACGGCGATGGAGATGTGCGATGGCGAGCCGCCCGCCGGCGCCATTCGCGAAATCCTCGCTGCGGGCCGCGAGATGCTGGCGCATCCGGTCGAGACCCTGCCCGGCGTCGACGAGGCCCTGGCGCGGCTGTCGGAGCGCTACCGGCTGGTGCTGATCACCAAGGGCGATCTGTTGGACCAGGAACGCAAGCTGGCGGCCTCGGGCCTCGGCGATCTGTTCGCCGCTGTGGAGATCGTCTCGGAGAAAGACCGCACCACCTACGACAGGGTGTTCGCCCGTCACGGTACGGGCCCTGCCGAGGCGGTGATGGCGGGAAACTCGATGAAGTCCGACGTCCTTCCAGCGCTGGAAGCCGGAGCCTACGCCGTGCACATTCCGTATGTTGTCACCTGGGCGCATGAACTGGCGGATGCGCCGGAAGCCCACCCGCGCTATGGCGCGCTCGACAGCATCGCCGCTCTGCCGGACTGGATCGACGGGCGGTCGGACGGATAAGCGCTTGCTCCGCCGTCGCCCCGTCTTTAGACGGGCCGCTTAACCGACAACCAAAGCGCCTGGCGCCGGCTCTAGGGCCCGCGCCGGGCTCGCGCGCGCGAGGAGAACAGCCCGCCTTGACCCATGACGACGTCCCTCACGAAGAGCGCGACGCCATGGTTCGGGCGTCTCTCGCGGCGCATGGCGACAGCGGCGTCACGCCGCGGCACACCCTGTTCTACTTCTATGGGGCGGGGGATCACGATGATCTGGCCGAGGTCGCCAAACGGGCCGGCTTCCTGACGCGGGGGCAGGACGACTGCACGATCCTCGAGACGACGATGGCGGTGGACGAGGGGTCGTTCGGCCCGGTGTCCTCCATGATGCAATCCTGGGCCGCGGCCTTCCAGCTGGACTACGACGGCTGGGAGTGTGCGGTCGTGACGAACTGAAAGTTCTGTAAAAACAATGCCTAAGCGCACAGACATCCAATCTGTACTGATCATCGGGGCGGGGCCCATCGTGATCGGACAGGCGTGCGAATTCGACTATTCCGGCGTCCAGGCGTGCAAGGCGCTGAAGGCCGAGGGATATAGGGTCATCCTGGTCAATTCCAATCCGGCCACGATCATGACCGACCCGGAGGTGGCCGACGCCACCTATATCGAGCCGATCACGCCGGAGTTCGTCGAGCGCATCATCGCCAGGGAGCGGCCCGACGCCCTGCTGCCGACCATGGGCGGCCAGACGGCGCTGAACACGGCCCTGGCGCTGGACGCCTCGGGCGCGCTGAAGAAATGGGGCGTGGAGATGATCGGCGCGAAAGCCGACGTCATCGACAAGGCCGAGGACCGCCAGAAATTCCGCGACGCCATGGACAAGCTGGGGCTGGAAAGCCCGCGTTCCAAGGCCATCCACCACATCGACGAGGCCGAGGACGCCCTCGCCTTCGTCGGCCTGCCCGCCATCGTCCGCCCGTCGTTCACGCTGGCCGGCACGGGCGGCGGCATCGCCTACAATGTCGAGGAATACCGCGAGATCGTCGAACGCGGCCTGGACCTGTCGCCGACCACCGAGGTGCTGGTCGAGGAAAGCGTCCTCGGCTGGAAGGAGTATGAGATGGAGGTGGTCCGCGACAAGGCGGACAACTGCATCATCATCTGCTCGATCGAGAACATCGACCCGATGGGGGTGCACACCGGCGACTCCATCACCGTCGCCCCCGCCCTGACTCTGACCGACAAAGAGTACCAGCGGATGCGCACGGGCTCGATCAACGTCCTGCGCGAGATCGGCGTCGAGACCGGCGGATCGAACGTGCAATGGGCGATCAATCCCGCCGACGGCCGGATGGTGGTGATCGAGATGAACCCGCGCGTGTCGCGTTCGTCGGCGCTGGCGTCCAAGGCCACCGGCTTCCCGATCGCCAAGGTCGCGGCGCGTCTGGCCGTCGGCTACACGCTGGACGAACTGACCAACGACATCACCATGGTCACGCCGGCCTCGTTCGAGCCCAGCATCGACTATGTCGTCACCAAGATCCCGCGCTTCGCCTTCGAGAAATACCCCGGCGCCGAGGCGACCCTGTCGACCTCGATGAAGTCGGTGGGCGAGGTCATGGCCATCGGGCGGACCTTCCAGGAGTCGATGCAGAAGGCCCTGCGGGGGCTGGAGACCGGCCTGACCGGCTTCAACGAGATCGACATCGACGGCGTCGTCGACGTCGAGGACGAGGCCTCGGCCCGCGCCGCCGTGGTGCGGGCGCTGGGCCAGCCAACGCCGGACCGGATTCTCGTCATCGCCCAGGCCTTCCGCCACGGCCTGTCGGTCGAGGAGGTCAACGCCGCCTGCTCGTACGAGCCGTGGTTCCTGCGCCAGATCGCCGACATCGTGCGCACCGAGGGCCACATCCGCGTTACCGGTCTGCCGACCGAGCCCACCGACTTCCGCAAGCTGAAGGCCAAGGGCTTCTCCGACGCCCGCCTCGCCCAGCTGACCGGCACGACCGAGGCCGCCGTGCGCAAGGCCCGCCGCGGCCTGAATGTGCGCCCCGTGTTCAAACGCATCGACACCTGCGCCGCCGAGTTCGCCTCGGCCACGGCCTATATGTATTCGACCTATGAGACCGGCGCCCTCGGCCAGGTTCCGCAGTGCGAATCCAATCCGACCGATCGCAAGAAGGCCATCATCCTCGGCGGCGGTCCGAACCGGATCGGGCAAGGGATCGAGTTCGATTACTGCTGCTGCCACGCGGCCTTCGCCTTCGCCGACATCGGCGTCGAGTCGATCATGGTCAACTGCAACCCCGAGACCGTCTCGACCGACTATGACACCTCCGACCGGCTGTATTTCGAGCCGCTGACGGCCGAGGACGTGCTGGAGCTGATCGATGTCGAACGCTCGAACGGAAACCTGATCGGCGTGGTCGTCCAGTTCGGCGGCCAGACGCCGCTGAAGCTGGCCCATGCGCTGCAGGAGGACGGCGTGCCGATCCTGGGCACCAGCGTCGACTCCATCGACCTGGCCGAGGATCGCGAGCGGTTCCAGGTCATGCTGCACGACATCGGCCTGATGCAGCCGCCCAACGGCCTGGCCCGCAGCGCCGAGGAAGCCGCGCAGAAGGCGGAAGAGGTCGGCTATCCGGTCGTGCTGCGCCCCTCCTACGTGCTGGGCGGACGCGGCATGATGATCGTCCACGACCGCGAACAGCTGGACCGCTATGTCGGCGAAGCCATGCGGGTGTCGGGCGACGACCCCGTGCTGATCGACCACTATCTGAACCGCGCCACCGAGGTCGACGTCGACGCCCTGTGCGACGACGAGACGGTGTTCGTCGCCGGCGTGCTGGAACACATCGAGGAGGCCGGGGTGCACTCGGGCGACAGCGCCTGTTCGATGCCGCCCTATTCCCTGTCGGCCGAGACGGTGGCCGAGCTGAAGCGCCAGACCGAGGCCATGGCCCGGGCGCTGAAGGTGCGCGGCCTGATGAACGTCCAGTTCGCCATCGAGGAGCCGCACAGCGAAAACCCGCGCATCTTCGTGCTGGAGGTCAATCCGCGCGCCAGCCGCACGGCGCCGTTCGTGGCCAAGACCATCGGCCAGCCGATCGCCGCCATCGCCGCCAAGGTCATGGCCGGCGTGCCGCTAAAGTCGTTCGGCCTGGCCGACAAACCCTATGACCATATCGCGGTGAAAGAGGCGGTCTTCCCGTTCGCCCGCTTCGCCGGGGTCGACACCATCCTCGGCCCCGAAATGCGCTCGACCGGCGAGGTCATGGGTCTGGACTGGAAGCGCGAGGGCGAGGCCGACATGGCCCCCGCCTTCGCCCGGGCCTTCGCCAAGAGCCAGATCGGCGGCGGCACCATCCTGCCGGTCGCCGGCTGCGCCTTCGTCTCGGTCAAGGAGGACGACAAGCCGTTCATCGTCGAGGCGGTGAAGACGCTGATCGCCGAGGGCTTTTCGATCATCGCCACGGCGGGGACGCACAGCTATCTGACCGAGCGTGGCTATGAGGTCGGGCTGGTCAAGAAGGTGCTGGAAGGCCGGCCGCACATCGTCGACGCGATGAAGAACGGCGACGTCCAGCTGGTCTTCAACACGACGGAGGGCAAGCAGTCGCTGCAGGACAGCTTCAGCCTGCGTCGGACGGCGCTGATGATGAAGATCCCCTATTACACTACGGCGGCGGGGGCGCTGGCGGCGTCCCAGGCGATCGGGGCGATCAAGGCCGGCGATCTGGATGTGCGACCGATCCAGGACTATGCGCACGGCTGACCAGCCGGGGACGATTTCGACCATACGGCGGCCGCAAACACGGGCGCAGTCTGGTTAGATCGGCCATGAAGAATTGTGCGGCGACTGAGGTTGCAGAACCCTCTCCCGGCGGGAGGGGGCAAACAGGAGCCTACGTCCGTTTTTGACGTAACGGCGTGCGACCGTTGTGGAATGGAGCACTATCGTCTGCGCAAATATCGCGGGCCGGAGACCTGGGCGCAGGTTCGCAAGGCCTATGTCGCCGGGGAGTCCGCCCCGTCGGTCGCCCGCCGCTTTGATGTCGGCCTGTCCAATCTGCGCCGTCGGGCCATGGCCGAAGGCTGGACCCGCGCCCGGATCGCCGAACGGCTGGACCTGAAGCCGGTCCGGGGCGGCGCAGACGATCCGGGCGCAGGGCTCACGCCGCTCGCGGAGCCCGCGGACATCTCCGACCTGTCCGAACTGGATCCGGAACTGGCGCTCGGACTCGCCCTGCACCGCGCCACATGGCTGGTCGGCAACGGCCGCGCGGGCGAGGCGCGCGCGCTGGCCCAGGCGGTGGAGGCGTTGGTGCGAATGTGGGACGCCGCTGCCCAGCGCGAGTGGCGACGGGCGTCCCACGCGGACGACCGGGCCAGGCGCGATCAAGCCCCACCGGTCGCCTGATCGATTCGTAACGGGTCATGCGGGAGCCGGGAGGCTAAGCCTCAGCTGAAGCTCAACTGGAGCCTGGTGCGGCTGGCGGATGACCCCGGCAAGCGGGTGCTGGCCATCCACGGCGCCGGCCACGCCTTACCTGCTGAACCTGTTCGCCGAGGAGAGCGGGGCGTTCAACCTCGAGCGGCCGGGCGGCTGGCTGGGAGCGTCCATTCGCTAGAGTGGGCGCAAGCCGGCGGCCCCCGGTCGACGGCGGGAGTCGCCTCCGCCGGGCCGATCGTCAGGGCAGGGGCGCGAAGCTCTTTTCCTCGCGCAGGGCGCTGGCCTTGCGGATGGCGACCGGCGCGGCGTTGAGCCAGTAGTCGGCGTCAGCCATCCGGTTGCTGCGCAGCCGCTCCTGGCCGCGCTGGCGACGGAGGGCGGCGTTCTCGAGCAGGCGGGCGTGCAGGGCGCGTGGCGACAGGTCGGCGATGGCGGGGGAGCCGGGGACGGCGACAGCGTCGGGACCGTGGGGCTCCACCGCCGGGCGGGCGATGGCGATGAACATCAGAAGCGGTCTTTCCTCGACCCGCGTGGCGCTTCTGGCCGGCGGCGTCAGACTCCGTCGAGCTTCGCGACGGCGACATGGTTAATCCACAGGCCTGTGGACTGTTCCGTTGTCGGAAAAAAATATGCGCACAATCAGGCGGTTATGCGCGCAATCCGGCCATTGTGGTTAACAGGGGGTAAATGCCCCCGCTGGAGTGAGTCGCACGCTATAAGACGGCGGTGCGCTTCGATGATCGCTTCCTTGAAGAACTGAAGGCCCGCCTTCGGCCGTCCGACATCATCGGGCGGACGGTGAAGCTCAAGCGGCAGGGCCGCGAATATGTCGGCCTGTCGCCCTTCACCAAGGAGAAGTCGCCGTCCTTCTTCGTCAATGACGACAAGGGCTTCTTCCACGACTTCTCGTCCGGCAAGCATGGCGACGTCATCTCCTTCCTGCAGGAGACCGAGCGGCTGTCGTTCGTCGAGGCGGTGCAGCGGCTGGCCGGGGAGGCGGGCATGGCCCTGCCGGCCGAGGACCCGCAGGCGGCCGAGCGCGAGGCGAAGAAGCAGGGTCTGACCGACTGGATGGACCTGGCGCAGAAATGGTACGCGGCCAATCTGCGCCGCTCGCCGGGCAAGGCGGTCCGCGAATATCTGGAGAAGCGCGGCCTGCCCGAGGATCAGTGGGAGCGGTTCGGCCTCGGCTATGCGCCCAACGACCGCGAGGGGCTGAAGACCGCCCTGGTCCAGCGCGGCGCCAAGCCGGGCGATCTGGTCGAGGCGGGCATGCTGATCGCGCCCGAGGGCGGCGGGACGCCCTATGACCGGTTCCGCGACCGGTTGATGTTCCCCATCCTCGACGCGCGCGGGCGGATCGTTTCGTTCGGCGGGCGGGCGATGAACCCCGACGACCGCGCCAAATATCTGAACGGGCCGGAGAGCCCGCTCTTCCATAAGGGGGCGACCCTGTACGGCCTGCCGGAGGCGCGGCGCATTCTCGGCGCCGAGAGCCGCGACAGTCAGGCCATCATCGTGGTCGAGGGCTATATGGATGTGATCGCCTGTCAGCGGGCGGGCCTGCCGGCCGTGGCGCCGATGGGCACGGCCCTGACGGAAGAACAGATGGAGCGCCTGTGGCGAGTGTCGTCCGAGCCGGTGCTGTGTTTCGACGGCGATGCGGCGGGGCGCCGGGCGGCCTATCGCGCCATCGACCGGGCCCTGCCGCAGCTGAAGTCCGGCCGGTCGTTCCGCTTCGCCCTGCTGGAGGCGGGGCAGGACCCGGACGACATCCTGCGCGACAAGGGGGCGCCGGCGCTGCGCCAGGCGCTGGCGGCGACGCGGACCTTCGCCGAGGTGCTGTTCCAGAAGGAGGCCGAGGCCGAGCCGCTGGATACGCCGGAACGGCGGGCGGGGCTGAAGGGGCGGCTGCGCCAGGCGGCCTCGGCGGTGCAGGACAAGGATCTGGCGGAGCAATATCGGCGCGAACTGTTCGACCGGTTCGACGCCCTGTTTCCGGTCCGGCGCGCGCCGTCCGCCTCACCGGCGACGGGGGCGGGCGGCCGCTGGCGGCCCGGGCCGCCGCCGAAACTGGGTCAGACCGCCGAGGGGGCCGAGGCGATGCAGTCGCTGTCGCGCTCAATCGAGCCGGTGGCCGCCGCGCTGGCCCACGGGGCCGTCGACGACCCCGAACGGATGGACGACCATCTGGAGGCGATCGCCGCGCACGGCTTCGGAGATCCGGCTCTCGATGGTCTTGCTCAGGAGATGGTCCGCCTGCGCTTCTCGGGGCAAGACCTTGACTCGGCGGCCCTGCGACGCCATCTGGCGCAATCGGGTCATGGCGTCTTGATGCACGAGGTCGAGAAGGCGGCGGCAAAGTCCGGCGCGCCCTTCCTGGCCATAGACAAGCCCCTCGGCGAGGCGCGGATCCGATGGTCGCAGGCGTTCGACGCGCTAACCCGCGTGGCGGCGCTGGAGGATGCCCTGACTTCGGCGCGTGGCGTGCCGGGGCAGGACGAGGCGTTTCGCCGGCTCAAGGCCGAGCGTGACGTCCTGCGTCGCGCGATCAAAACCGGTGAGATTTGGGAAGACAGCGCGGGATCGTAACCAACGACCCCGCCACACGTTGTATTGGCGGACGGCCTGATCAGCCCTCCACCTGGAGATAGACTGAATGAGTGCGCAGACCGAGACGCAGGAAGCCGAAGTTCAGAGCGACGGCCCGCTGCTCGACCTCACCGACGCCGGCGTCAAGAAATTCATCAAACAGGCCAAGGCGCGCGGCTATGTGACGATGGAGGACCTGAACAAGGTGCTGCCGTCCGAGGAGGTCACGCCGGACGCGATCGAGGACACGCTGGCGATGCTGTCCGAGATGGGGGTCAACGTCGTCGAGGCCGAGGAGGACGCGACCGAGGGCCAGAGCACCGAGGTCGCCGCCGCCGCCGAAACCTCGGTCGCCGAAGCCCCGGCCAAGGCCGCCTACGACCGCACCGACGACCCGGTGCGGATGTATCTGCGCGAGATGGGCAGCGTCGAGCTGCTGAGCCGCGAGGGCGAGATCGCCATCGCCAAGCGCATTGAGGCCGGCCGCGACGCGATGATCTCGGGGCTGTGCGAGAGCGCCCTGACGTTCGAGGCCATCATGGTGTGGCGCGACGAACTGGCCAACAACCGCATCCTGCTGCGCGAGGTCATCGACCTCGACGCCACCTATGGCGTGCTGAACCCCTCGTCCCTGCCGCACAACCAGCCGCAGCAGCCGGTCCCGGGCTCGCCCGAGGCCAAGGAGGCCGCGATCTCTCAGGAGGCGGATGCGGACAAGGAGGACGACGAGGAGGACGAGGACTTCGACGATGGCGGCGGGATGTCGATCTCGGCGCTGGAGGCGGAGCTGCGCGATGGCGTCATGGAGGTGCTGGACGCGATCGCCGGCGACTTCGGCGGCTTCCGCAAGCTGCAGGACAAGCTGGTCGAGGCGCGTCTGAAGGGCGAGACCCTGACGGCCAAGGACCAGAAGGCCTATGACACGCTGACGGCGACCATCTCGGGCCGCCTGAAGACGATGAAGCTGAACAATAACCGCATCGAGGCCCTGGTCGAGCAGCTGTATGCGATCAACAAGCGGCTGATGGGGCTGGAAGGCCGGCTGCTGCGCCTCGCCGACAGCTACGGCATCTCGCGTCCGGAGTTCCTCAAGGCCTATTTCGGCCGCGAGCTGGACCCCAACTGGGCCGACAACGTCAAGGAGATGGGCGTCCGCTGGACCAAGTTCAGCGACAATGAACAGGCCCAGATCGCCCAGATCCGCGGCGACGTCGCCGCCGTGGCGACCGAGGCCGGCCTGCCGATCGACGACTACCGCCGCATCGTCCAGACGGTGCAGAAGGGCGAGCGCGAGGCGCGTCAGGCCAAGAAGGAAATGGTCGAGGCCAACCTGCGCCTGGTCATCTCGATCGCGAAAAAGTACACGAACCGCGGCCTGCAGTTCCTGGACCTGATCCAGGAGGGCAACATCGGCCTGATGAAGGCGGTCGACAAGTTCGAGTACCGCCGCGGCTACAAATTCTCGACCTACGCCACCTGGTGGATCCGTCAGGCGATCACCCGCTCGATCGCCGACCAGGCGCGGACCATCCGCATCCCGGTGCACATGATCGAGACGATCAACAAGATCGTCCGCACCAGCCGCCAGATGCTGCACGAGATCGGCCGCGAGCCGACCCCGGAAGAACTGGCCGAAAAGCTGGCCATGCCGCTGGAGAAGGTGCGCAAGGTGCTGAAGATCGCCAAGGAGCCGATCAGCCTCGAGACGCCCATCGGCGACGAGGAAGACTCGCACCTCGGCGACTTCATCGAGGACAAGAACGCCATCCTGCCGATCGACGCGGCGATCCAGTCGAACCTGCGCGAGACCACCACCCGCGTGCTGGCGTCGCTGACGCCGCGCGAGGAGCGGGTGCTTCGCATGCGTTTCGGCATCGGCATGAACACCGACCACACCCTCGAAGAGGTCGGGCAGCAGTTCTCGGTGACGCGCGAGCGGATCCGGCAGATCGAGGCCAAGGCGTTGCGGAAGCTCAAGCATCCGTCGCGGTCGCGGAAGCTGCGGTCGTTCCTGGACAGCTGAGGTCAGGGATCAGATCAGGGTCGCTTCCGGAAGGAGGCTCCCTTTTTTCTGCATCCTTCTCCCCTCGTGGGAGAAGGTGTCAGGCGAAGCCTGACGGATGAGGGGGTGGTCGGTCCGCGTGGCGGCGGACGGCGTCGAACACGATAGTGGGGTTGGTCAGGACAGCCTCGTTGCCGAATCTCAGAACCGTGAAGCCCCGCTGCTGCAAATTGGCGTCGCGTAGCCGGTCCTGCTCCTCGCGCAGATGGTGAATGCCGCCGTCCAGCTCGATCACCAGCTTGAGCTCGTAGCAGCAGAAGTCCGCGATCCACGGCCCGATCCGGGTTTGTCGGCGAAATTTCAGGCCTTCGAGACGCCGATCCCGCAGGAGCTTCCACATCGCCATTTCCGCGAAGGTCATCTTGGCCCGGAGGCGTCGCGTCTGGTCCGCCATACCCCTCATCCGTCTCGCTTCGCGAGACACCTTCTCCCACAAGGGGAGAAGGGTAAACTTTGGCGGCGCGCGACGTGTGTAACGGAATGGGCGGAATGTTGGGCACAGTCCGGGATTCTCCGCCGCCGCAAATCACCGTAGCGTCCATGCATGCGCCCCGCCCTTCGCCTCCTGGCCGCCGCCGCCGCCACGACCCTGCTGCTGGCCGGGTGCAGCCGGCTGCTGGCCGAGCGGCCGGCGGCCGCCGGCTGGCCGGCCGCTCCGTCGCGCAACGAGGCCCCGCTGGTCGGGGCCCTGATCGACCGGCCGATCGACGCCGCCACGCGGGCGGCTGTGATCCGCGAAAGCGCGGCGCTGCAGCAATGCATGGCCCAGCTGACCGCCGCGCGCGTAACCTTCCGGCCGACGCCGGATCGCGCGACGACGCCGACCTGCGGTCTGAGCGGCGGCGGCGTGCTGGGCCCCGACATGGGGACGGTGGCGCGCATGGCGCCAGGCGACGTCGAGATGACCTGCCGCACCGCCCTGGCCCTGAGCCTGTGGCGGCGGCAGTCGCTGGAGCCGGCGGCGCGCGAGATCCTCGGCTCGGACGTGGTCCAGATCGACCACATGGGCGCCTACGCCTGCCGCAACATCAACAACGGCGGCGTCAGCAACCGCGTCAGCGCCCACGCCCAGGCGGCGGCGCTGGACTTCGCCGGGGTGCGGCTGCGCGACGGCCGGCGCATCACGGTGAAGGCGGACTGGGCCGGGGATGCGCCGGAGGCGCGCTTCCTGCGCCGCATCCGCGACGACGCCTGCCGCATCTTCGGCACGACGCTGAGCCCGGACTACAACGCCGTCCACGCCGACCACCTGCATCTGGAGGCGACGGAGACGCGGTTCTGCCGGTAGGGCGGCGGTGATTCCGGGCCGGCCTGTCCCGCCGGTTTTGTCCCCGTCGCGCGGACAGCGAGCTGCGGCCGCCGCGGCCGCCGGACAGCCCGGACGGGCGGATGCAGACGCAGCACGGTCTGCGAGGAGCGGGGAGGATTGGGGGAAGGAGGTGTAGGGGGGCTTTGCGCCAGCAACGGACGTCGTAACAGCCCGAAAGCGGGACGGTCGCCGAGCCCACGGCGCATGGTCCGCTTGGGATCGCCTTCGACTATGGGTCGCGTCAGGCCAGAATGTCGAGCAGGGCGCCGGTCATGTCGTCGGCGGTCTTCAACACCGAGACGTTGGCCTTGACGGCCAGTTCGGCGCCGATCCGTTCGGCCGCCTCCCCAGCGAGGTCGGCGAGCGGCTCGACCGCGGTGCGGCGGGCGCTGGCCTCGAAACGGGCCGTGGCCGTGGCGAGGCCGGCGGCGGCAATGGCGTGGGCTTGCATCGGCGTCTCCCGGATGGACGCCGCAGGATGGGGGTGAAGACTGAAGGCGGCGGCAACGAAACTGGTGAACGGAGGCCGCCAACCGGTGAGTGTCTTCCAGTGGGCGTCGACCGTCGTCGGCACTAGTCGGCGACGGCCAGGATCTGGCGGCGATCCGGCCACTGCCGGGACCAGGGCCGCCGGTCCGCCCAGGGGTCAGTTTTCGGCGACGACCTCGAAGCCCGCGAAGATCATCCGCTTGCCGTCGAACGGCATGTCGAGGGCCATCATCCGCTCGTCCTGCATCAACGCTTCCCACGCCGTGTCGCGGACGGCCTTGTCGGGCCAGGTGATCCAGCCGACGGCGACGGTCTCGCCATCCTGCAGGGCCACGGCCCGTTTAAAGTCGGTGACCTTGCCGTCGGGGATGTCCTCGCCCCAACATTCAGTGACGGCGACGGCGCCCAGCTCCTTGAAGAAGGGCGTGGTCTGGCGCGAGTGTTCCAGATAAGCGGCCTTGTTGGCCGTGGGGACGGGCATTACCGTGATGTCGAGGAAGGGCATGGTTTGCTGACGCTCCGCTTTCTTGATGGGGGTTAGCGCTGGCGACGCGGTCGCTCGCCGCCTGGGCCCCGGCTTGTGGGTGAGGATGGCAGGGGGCTGAGCCCGGGTTCAGGCATCGACCATGGCGACGAAGCTGCCGAGGACCATGCGTTTGCCGTCGAAGGGCGCTTCGGTGATGCCGCTCAGGTCCGGATGCTCCATGAAGGTCTTCATGCCGGCGTCGCGGGTCGCCTTGTCGGGCCATTCAACCCAGGAGAAGACCGTATTCTCGCCGTCGACGGCGTTCACGGCGCGTTTGAAATCGGTCACCTTGCCGTCGGGCAGGTCGTCGCCCCAGGCCTCGACCACGCGCAGGGCGCCGCAGTCCTTGAAGATGACGGCGGTCTTTTCGGCCATGGCGCGGTAGGCGTCCTTTTGCGCCGCCGCCACCGGCACCAGATATCCGTCGATGTAGCTCATCTCGCTCGCTCCGCTTGGGGGCTATCGCTCGGGACGCGGTCCCTCGCTGCTTGAGCCCGTCTTGAGGGGGGCTAAACGCTCGGGACGCGGTCCCTCGCTGCTTGAGCCCGGGTGGGTCGGTGCGCGGGACGGCCCCGCGCGGCTTGAGAGTCATGCCGCGATCAGTTAGATATAGCAAGTATGAAGTTAGAAAAAATAACCAACATCCATGGGCGCCGCTATGAGGACGCCTGCGGCACGGCGCTGGGGCTGGAGATCCTCGGCGAGCGCTGGGCCCTGCTGGTGGTGCGCGAGCTGATGCTGGGGCCGAAGCGGTTCGGCGATCTGAGGAGCAGCCTGCCCGGGCTGAGCGCCAATGTGCTGACGCAGCGGCTGGAAGGGCTGGAGACGGCAGGGGTGGTGGTGCGGCGCAAGCTGGCGCCGCCGGCCTCGGTGCAGGTCTATGAGCTGACGCCGTGGGGACTGGAGGCCGAGCCGATCATCCAGACCATGGGGCGGTGGGCGGCGCGTTCGCCGGACCATGACGCCACCCTGCCGCTGAGCCCGGTCGGGCTGATGCTGTCGTTCCGGACCATGTTCGACGCCGGCAAGGCGGGGGCGGCGCGGACGGCGCTGGGCTTCCGCTTCGGGGCAGAGAGCTTCGTCGTGCGGGTGGCGGACGGGATGCTGCACGCGGCTCGGGCGGAGCCCGAGGGGGTCGAGGCGGTGGTGACGGGGACGCCGGAGGCGGTGGCGGCGGCGGTCTATGGCCCGGCGCCGGAAGCGCTGACGGGGCTGACGGTCGCGGGTGATCCGGCGGCGTTCGTGCGCTTCACCGGCTGGTTCGAACTGCCGCCCAAGGCGGAGCGACGGGCCGCCTGAGGCCGGCTGAGCGCTATTCCGCCTGCCAGACGCGGACCCAGTCGATTTCCAGGCGCTGCGGGAAGGCCGCTTCGTCGACGCCCTCGGCCCCGCCCCAGTCGCCGCCGACGGCGACATTGAGAATCAGCTGGAACGGGCGGTCGAACGGCCAGGCGGCGCGGTCGGCGCCCTCGTTGGCGAAGCGATAGTAGGGCGCGCCGTCGAGGACGAAGTCGATGGCCTCGGGGGTCCAGCGGACCTCATAGACATGGAAGGCACCGCAGGCGTCGGGGACGGCGATCTCGGCCCCGCGCTGGGTCCGGGCGACATGATTGTAGCGGCCGGTGTGGACGGTGCCGTGGACCACGCCCCGGCGGTGGCCGACGTGCTCCATGATGTCGATCTCGCCGTCGCCCGGCCAGGTCTCGAGATCGACCGGCAGCATCCAGATGGCCGGCCAGGTCCCGCGGCCGCAGGGCAGTTTCGCCCGCGCCTGGAAGACGCCCGTGGTCCAGCCCGTGCGACTGAGCATGCGGGCGGAGGTGTAGTCCTGACCGCCATGGTCGGCGGCGCTGTCCAGCCGTTCGCGGCGGGCCTCGATAATCAGGCGGCCGTCCTCGATGCGGGCGTTCTCGGGTCGCTCGGCGGCGTAGTACTGAAGCTCGTTGTTGTACCAGCCGGTGCGGTTGGCGTGGGTGTCGTAGGTCCACAACGCCGGGTCGGGGAGGCCGTCGGCGGCGAACTCGTCGGCCCAGACGAGCTGGTGACCGGGCGGTCCCTCGGGGGCCTGCGCAAGGGCCGTGGCCGGTGCGGCGAGGGCGAAGGCGGCGAGCAGGGCGGTCGAGGCGGTCAGCGGGCTCATCACGACAGCATAGACCGAACGGGCGTGGGACGGGATCACGGATGGTGACGCGCGGACTTGCCGCCGGGCCGCGCCAGAGTCATCGTCGGCGGATGAGCACGCAAGAGCCGGCGGGCGGACGCTTCGAGAGCTTTTCAGCCTTCTATCCGCACTATATCCACGAGCACTCCAACCGGACGTGCCGGCGGATTCATGTGGTCGGCTCGGCGCTGGTGCTGCTCGTGCCCGTCGCAGCCCTGATGACGCGGAACCCGTGGTGGCTGCTGGCCATGCCGCTGATCGGCTACGGCTTCGCCTGGGTCGGACATTTCTTCTTCGAGAAGAACCGGCCGGCGACCTTCCGCTATCCGCTGTGGAGCCTGATGGGCGACTGGCGGATGTTCTTCGAGACGGTCAGCGGCCAGCGGCGGTTCTAGCCCGACGGCCGGCCCGGGTCCTGGAAGCTGAACAGGATGGCGCCCAGCACGGCGACGGCGTCGCGGTCAGTGGAGCCGGCGGGCGGGAGATAGAAGGTCGGACGCATGCCGCCCAGGGCCACGCCGCCGATATCGACGCCATCGCGGCTGAACACATAGCCCAGCACATTGCCGCCGCCCCACGGCAGGCCTTCGACGTAGCGGGTCTCGGCGCGGTAGATCTGACCGTTCCAGTTGAGCTCGCCGGCCCGTTGCGGCTGCTGCAGGCGCTGCAGCCAGTTGCCGTGACGGCTCAGAGCGAGGGTGAAGGCGGCGCCCGCCGGGGCGGCCCCGGAGAAGGTGCAGTTGTAGGCGAGGGTTTCGCGCTCGAAGGTGACCCAGAGGATGCGGGTGCGCGCCTCGCCGCCCTCGCACTCGGCCTGGACTTCACCCGAGAGGGAGGGCGCGGTCAGGGTGAGCGAGGTTCTGGCGTGGGCGCTGCGGCGAAACGGAATGGCGGTGCTGGAGGCGCGCGCCGACGCCGAGCCGACGTATTCGCCGATGCCGAAGCCGGGCCGGAACAGGCTGGGGCCGCGCCGGGCCTGAAGCTGCACGCGGTCGGTGCGGTCCTGGAAGGGCACGCCGGCGTCCTGGGCGACGGCGGCGCCCGAGGACGCGAGACAAAGCAAGGCGACGGCGACGGCGGCTTTCATGGTTCCCTCCCCGGAGACCGGAGGAGGGTGCGCCCGCCGAAGCGGTTTCGCAATACGCCGGTTGGCGAAATCGGCCTAGCGTGAGCCGACGTTGCTGACGGCCGAGGCCATCAGGGTCTGGCTGGGCTGGGCGTCCCACGACGGCGGGCAGCCGTCGAAGCGGCCGGCGTCGATCAGGGTCAGGCGGCGCTGGTTGAAGCGCATGGCTGGCTGCATCGAGCCGCGGCCGTGGCCGGTGTAAAGGTCGATCTTCTGGCCCTTGATCGCGCCGCCGGTGTCGGAGGCGTACCAGTAGCCGTCGTGCAGCGTGCCGTCCGGCATGCGCAGGCCGACCGTCTCGGGGATGAACAGGCGGGTGCGGCGCGGGATGTAGCGCGGGTCGGTGGCGATGGTGCGCATGGCGATCGGGCGGCAACCGAGGCTGTCGTTGCCCGTCGCTCCGCCGCCGCCGGCATGGTAGAGATTGACGCGGGCGGTCCAGTCGGCGTCCTCGCCCATCAGGGCCTGTTGCTCGGGGGTCAGACCCGCGACGCCGCTGTCGGAACCTTCACTCGCGGACGCCGTTGTTTCCTCGCCCAGCCCGGTCGCGACCGCGGCTTCGTAGGATACGGGATCCGCCTCGACCGCAGGCGCGGACGGGAAGGCCATCGCCCAGACGAGGGCGAGCGCAGCGGCTGTGCCGAGCATGAATCAGACTCACGAAAGCCCCGGCCCCTGACGCGTCCGGTGAGCGGCTTGTCGTCAATAAATGCGGCAAAAACCAGTCACGCCTTCCGCCGTGCGACCTCCTGTCCGGTCATGCGGTGGATAAGTGCGCCTTGTGATGGTTCATCTGAATCGCGTTTGGCCAACGCCGCGAAAACCTGTCAGCTGTATTCGCAGATCAGAAACACTTTGCTGGGGCGCGATGCTTACTGTTCATGGATATATTCGTTCGGGCAACTGTTTGAAGGTCAAGTGGTTGCTGGATGTGCTCGGGCGTGATTATCGCCGGGCCGAAACGGACGTCATGTCGGGCGTGGCGCGATCCACAGAATTTCTGACCCGGCCGGCCAGGGTCCGGCGGCGGGTCGGACGGGTGGAGGCGGCGTTCGGGATCGGCTAGAGCATCGGCGTCTTTCGCCGGAGCCCTGTCATGAAGCGTTTTCTGATCGCCGCGGTCGCCCTCGTCGCCGTCGGCGGCCTCGCCCTGCAGGCCTCTGCCTGGGGCAGCACCGGGCACCGGCTGATCGGGGTGGCGGCGGTGCGAGCCCTGCCGGACGAGATGCCGGCCTTCCTGCGCACGGGCGCGGCGGCGGCCGAGGTCGGCGAACTGTCGCGCGAGCCGGACCGCACCAAGGGCGGCGGCCAGCCGCACGACCGGGAACGCGACACGGCCCACTTCGTCGACATGATGGAGGATGGCCGGATCATGACCGCGCAGGGGATGCCGATCGACGCCCTGCCGCGGCTGAAGTCGGAATATGACGCGGCGTTGCTGGCCGCGGGGATCAAGGTCGATGACGCTGGCTGGCTGCCCTACGCCATCATGGACGGCTATCAGCAGCTGGTGCGCGACTTCGCGACGTGGCGGGTGCTGGACGCCGCCGAGGCGCGCGAGACCGATCCGGGCAAGCGGGCCTGGTATCGCGAGGACCGGCTGCGGCGCGAGGCGCTGATCCTGCGCGACATGGGCTATCTGGGCCATTTCGTCGGCGACGGGGCGCAGCCGCATCATACGACGATCCACTACAACGGCTGGAACCGCGACACGCCGAACCCGGAAGGCTTCACGACCTCGCGCCAGACGCACGGCGTGTTCGAGGGCGACTTCACCGCCCGGGTGGCGCGGCTGGACGCGGTCGAGGCGGCCATGGCGGCGCCGGCGCTGGACGGGTTCGATCTGCGCGCGCGGGTCCCGGCCTATCTGAAGACGACCCTGGCCGAGGTGACGCCCTTCTATGCGCTGGAGAAGGCCGGCGGCTTCGGCGAGGGCGATGCGCGCGGCGGGGCCTTCGTGATCGAGCGGCTGGCGGCGGGGGCGTCGGAGCTGCGCGACCTGTTCGTTCTGGCGTGGCGGGATTCGGCGGATGACTCGATCGGCTGGCCGGCGGTCAAGGTCGCCGAGGTCGAGGCGGGGACGGCCGATCCGTGGCTGGCCATGTATGGCGAGGACTGACCCGTCTTGAGTGAGCTGACCCCGCCCGTCGTCATCCTCGACAAGCCGCAGCTGGCCGACAACATCGGCGCGGTGGCGCGGGTGATGGCCAATTTCGGCCTGTCCGAACTGAGGCTGGTCGCGCCGCGCGACGGCTGGCCGCAGGACCGGGCCTGGGCCACCGCCTCGGGGGCCGACTGGGTGCTGGACGGGGTGAAGGTGTTCGACACGGTGGCGCAGGCCATCGCCGATCTGAACACCGTCTTCTCGACCACCGCCCGGCCGCGCGAGACGCGGATGCCGGTGCGCACGCCACGCGAGTCGGCGCGGCTGCTGTATGACGACCGGGCCTCGGGGCTGACGGTCGGGCTGCTGTTCGGCGGCGAGCGGGCCGGGCTGGAGACGACGGACATCGCCCTGACGCAGGGGATCACGACCATCCCGATCGATCCGCGGCACCATTCGCTGAACCTGGCCCAGGCGGTGGCGATCAACGCCTATGAGTGGCGCACCCTGATCCTCGACGCCCCGCCGCCGCGCTTCCGCGAGGGCGAGCCGCCGGCGTCGAACGATCTGCTGGTCGGGATGTACGAACATCTGGAGGCGGAGCTGGACGGGGGCGGCTTCTTCCATCCGCCGGAGAAGCGGCCGTCGATGAGCCAGAACCTGCGGGTCATGCTGGGCCGGGCCGGGTTCTCGGAACAGGAGGTGGCGACCTTCCGCGGGGTGATCCATGCCCTCGCCAAGGGGCGGGGGCGGGTGCTGGCCAAGCTGGCGGCGAAGAAGGCGGCCGAGGGGTGAAGCCGCTGCTGGTCTATCCGCTGGCGGCGCTGGCGGAGATCGCCGGCTGTTTCGCCTTCTGGGCCTGGCTGAAGCTGGACCGGTCGCCGCTGTGGTTGATCCCCGGGGTGGCGGCGCTGATCGCCTTCGCGTGGCTGTTGACGCTGGTCCCCAGCGCGGCGGCGGGGCGTGCGTTCGCGGCCTACGGCGGGGTCTATATCGTGGCGTCGCTGGTGTGGATGGGACTGGTCGAGAAGGCGGCGCCGGACCGCTGGGACCTGATCGGCGGGGCGGTCTGTCTGATCGGGGCGGCGATGATCCTGCTCGGGCCGCGGGGGTAGGCTCAGAGCGTGGCGCAGAAGGCCGGGACCACCTCCGTCGCCGGGCCGTACTGGCCCTCGTCGAACAGGCGGCGGCCGCGCGACGGCTCGAGGTTGAGCTCGACCGTGCGGGCGCCGGCGAGCCTGGCCAGATGCACGAACCCGGCCGCCGGCCAGACCGCGCCCGAGGTGCCGATGGAGACGAACAGGTCGCAGGCGGCGAGGGCGCGCTCGATCCGGTCGATGTGCAGGGGAAATTCGCCGAACCAGACGATGTGCGGGCGCAGGGTCCCGCGCGGGTGGAAGGGCGAGGGCTGGTCGGGGGCGAGGTCGCCGGGCCAGTCGCTGACGCGGCCGGTGACGCTGCACTGGGCCTTGAGCAGTTCGCCGTGCATGTGGATCAGGTCGAAGCCGGAGGCGGGCGGGGTCGCGGCATGGGCGCGGTCGTGCAGGTCGTCGACGTTCTGGGTCACCAGCAGGATCTCGCCCGGCCAGCGCGCGGCGAGGTCGGCGAGGGCCTGGTGGGCGGCGTTGGGGTGGACGGTCGCCAGCTGCCGGCGGCGCTGGTTGTAGAAGTCCTGCACCAGGGCGGGGTCGCGGGCGAAGGCCTGCGGCGTCGCCACATCCTCGACGCGGCGCCCCATCCATAGGCCGTCGTCGGCGCGGAAGGTGGGGACGCCGGACTCGGCGGAGATGCCGGAGCCGGTGAGGATGACGAGGTTTCTGTGCGCCATGCGGTTCCATAGCATCGGCGGTCTGTCCTAGAAGAGCGGCAACGCAAAGGAGCCCCGCCCATGAAAACCCGCGCCGCCGTCGCCTTCGAGGCCAAACGTCCGCTGGAGATCGTCGAGGTCGATCTGGAGGGGCCGCGCGCCGGGGAGGTGCTGGTCGAGATCAAGGCGACGGGCATCTGTCACACCGACGCCTATACGCTGGACGGTCTGGACAGCGAGGGTATCTTCCCGTCGATCCTCGGCCATGAGGGCGCGGGGGTGGTGGTCGAGGTCGGACCGGGCGTGACGAGCGTGGCCGTCGGCGACCATGTGATCCCGCTGTACACGCCCGAGTGCCGGCAATGTAAAAGCTGCCTGAGCCGCAAGACCAATCTGTGCACCGCGATCCGGGGGACGCAGGGCAAGGGGCTGATGCCCGACGGGTCGTCGCGGTTCAGCTACAAGGGCCAGGCCATTGCCCACTATATGGGCTGTTCGACCTTCTCGAATTTCACCGTCCTGCCTGAGATCGCCCTGGCGAAGATCCGCAAGGACGCGCCGTTCCAGAGCGCCTGCTACGTCGGCTGCGGCGTCACCACGGGCGTCGGGGCGGTGGTCAATACGGCGAAGGTCGAGCCGGGGGCCAACGCGGTGGTCTTCGGTCTGGGCGGGATCGGGCTGAACGTCATCCAGGGGCTGAAGATGGTCGGGGCCGACATGATCGTCGGTGTGGACCTGAATTCCGCCAAGGAAGAGTGGGGCCGGCGCTTCGGCATGACCCATTTCGTCAATCCGAAGGAGGTCACCGACGTGGTCGCCCATCTGGTCGAGCTGACCGGCGGCGGGGCCGACTACACCTTCGACTGCACCGGCAACACCACGGTGATGCGTCAGGCGCTGGAGGCCTGCCACCGCGGCTGGGGCGAGAGCATCGTCATCGGCGTGGCCGAGGCGGGCAAGGAGATCTCGACCCGCCCGTTCCAGCTGGTCACCGGCCGGGTGTGGCGCGGCTCGGCCTTCGGCGGGGCGCGCGGGCGCACCGACACGCCGAAGATCGTCGACTGGTACATGGACGGCAAGATCGAGATTGATCCGATGATCACCCACACCCTGCCGCTGGAGCGCATCAACGAGGCGTTCGACCTGATGCATGCGGGGGAGAGCATCAGAAGCGTGGTGGTGTTCTAGAGGCTTGCGTTGGCGAGATAGTTGTTTAAAAAAACTGTCTCAAACGCAGGGAGCAGGAAGCCATGTTCACCCACATCACCGTCGGCGCGAACGACGTCGAGGCGTCGCGGACATTCTATGACGCGGCGCTGGGAGCGCTGGGTCTGGAGCCGGCCAGCGGGCCGGACCCAAAGGGGCGGTACTGGTGGCGGACGGCGCGCGGCGCCTTCGCTGTGGGCAAGCCGATCGATGGCGACCCGGCGTGCCACGCCAACGGCGGCACCATTGGCTTCGCGGCGAAGACGCCGGAGATGGTGCAGGCCTTTCACGACGCGGGCGTCGCCGCCGGCGGCAAGGCCATCGAGGATCCGCCGGGCGAGCGCAACGGCCCGTTCGGCACGCTGAACCTGGCCTATCTGCGCGACCCCTCGGGCAACAAGGTGTGCGCGGTGCATCGGCCCGGATAGCCCCGGCGCGCCGCGAGATGTTATGCGAGCGGCATGGAAACCCTGAAGACCCACATCGTCCACGGCGGAACGCTCCGCTATCTGCGCCACGACAGCGCGACCACCGGCACGGCGATGACGCTGTCGGTGTTCACGCCGCCGGGGGAGGGGCCGTTTCCGGTGCTGATCTGGCTGTCGGGCCTGACCTGCACCGAGGACAATTTCACCACCAAGGCCGGGGCCTACGCCGCCGCGGCCGAGCACGGGGTGATCGTCGTCGCGCCGGACACCTCGCCGCGCGGGGAGGGGGTGGCCGACGATCCGGCCTATGATCTGGGGCAGGGGGCGGGCTTCTATGTCGACGCCACCGAGGCGCCGTGGGCGCCGCATTTCCGCATGGAAAGCTATGTCGTCGATGAGCTGATAGGGCTGGTCGACGCGGAATTCCCGACCACCAAGGCGCGCTCGATCAGCGGCCATTCGATGGGCGGGCATGGGGCGCTGACGCTGGCGTTGCGGCATCCGCATCTGTTCCGCTCGGTCTCGGCCTTCGCGCCGATCGCCTCGCCGACGCGCTGTCCGTGGGGGGAGAAGGCCTTCATGGCCTACCTGGGCGATGATCGGGCGGCGTGGGCGGAGCACGACGCGGGGCGGCTGATCGAAGAGGGGGTCGGGGCGGGGTGTTTCGACGACATCCTGATCGATCAGGGCGACGCCGATCCCTTCCTCGCGGAGCAGTTGAAGCCGGAACTGCTGGTCGAGGCGGCGAAGGCGGCGGCGCAGACGGTCACCCTGCGGATGCAGCCGGGCTATGACCATTCCTACTTCTTCATGGCCAGCTTCATCGCCGACCATGTGGCCTTTCACGCGGCGCGGCTGAAGGGCTGACCGGGGCGTGCTAGGGTAGCCGGGCAAACCGGAGGGTCCGATGAAACGCCTTGCCCTTGCTCTGGGCCTGATCGCCCTGGCCGTCGCCGCGCCCGCCTTGGCGCAGCAGCAGATGACCGATCCGGAGTTCCGTCCGACGGTCGCCCGCCCGGCCTACGCCGCCGACGGCCCGATGGTTGTCATCGATGGGGCGCACAGGAATTTCCATACCGTCGACGGCCGCTATGCGCCGTTCGCCGCCCTGTCGCGGGCCGACGGCTATCGGGTGCGCGGCGGGACCACGCCATTCGACGCGGGCGGGCTGGACGGGGTCGATGTGCTGGTGATCGCTAACGCCGGCCAGCCGGAGGGCGGCGGCTCGGCCTTCACCGCCCCAGAGATCGAGGCCGTCGAGGCCTGGGTGGAGGGCGGCGGGAGCCTGTTGCTGATCGCCGACCATGCCCCGCACGGCGCGGCGGCGGAGGCGCTGGCGGCGCGGTTCGGCGTGCAGATGGGCAAGGGCTACGCCTTCGCCATGACCGGCGAGGCCGATCTGACGACCAACCTGTCCTATCCGCCCGAAGCCTTCGGGGCGCATCCGATCATGGCGGGGCGAAGCGCCGAGGAACGGGTTGCGGGCGTGACCGCCTTCACCGGACAGACCCTCGAGGGACCGTCGGGGGCGGAGACGCTGCTGCCGATGACCGTGGGCGCGCGGGAGGCGCCGGACCTGCCGACGCTACAGGCGCTGGTTGACCGGCTGCACAGCGGCGCGGCGCCCGTGGACGCTTTGGGGGCCTTGTCGACGCCGGCCCTGCCGGCGCAGGCGCTGGCGTTCCGGCATGGGGACGGCCGGGTCGTGGTGCTGGGGGAGGCCGGCATGCTGTCGGCCCAGCTGGTGCGGTATCCGGACGGACGGCCCCACCAGCGGTTCGGCATGAATACGGCGCCGGGCAATGTGCAGTTCGGTCTGAACATTATGCACTGGCTGAGCGGACTGTTGCCGTAGGATTTGTGCTAGCAGGACGCATGACCGAGACATCCGCCCCCGACCACGCCGAAATGTTCGCCGCCCTGTGCCGCGAGGTCGGCTTCTGCCTGCATCCCAAGGGGGAGAAGCGCGTGCTCGAGGCGCTGCCGAACGGGCTGGACGCGGCGACGCGGGCGGCGTTCGAGGCCGAGGGCGTCGATTTCGTCTCGGCCTCCGGCGACCTGCGGCGGGCCGTGCGCGACTGCCTGAAGGCCAATCTGCCCAATCCTCACCCGTAGGGGGAGGGGGACCGCCCGAAGGGGTGTGGAGGGGGCTAACCTCATCCGCCGGTGTCCGGGGCAAGACCCCCTCCACCATGCTTCGCATGGTCCCCCTCCCCCTGTGGGGGAGGAATGACGGAGCGGAATGGGCCGTCAAGGGTTGGGTTTGCGGCGGGGGCGCCTAGATGAGGGGCCCCGAAACCTGTCGAAGGAGCCTCTCCATGGCCTTTACGCTTCCGCCCCTCCCCTATGGCTATGACGCGCTGGAGCCGGCCATCGACAGGGAGACGATGACCTTCCACCACGACAAGCACCACCAGGCCTATGTCGACAATCTGAACAAGGCCGTGGACGCCGACGCCTCGTTGCAGGGCAAGTCGCTGGAAGAGCTGTTCGCCAGCATCTCCAAGGCCCCAAAGGCCGTGCGCAACAACGGCGGCGGGCACTGGAATCACAGCCTGTTCTGGGAACTGCTGGCCCCCGTCGGCGAGACCGGCGAACCGTCGGCCGAACTGGCCGCCGCCATCGACCGCGATCTCGGCGGGATGGACAGGTTCAAGGAGGCGTTCAACGCCGCCGGCGCCGGCCAGTTCGGCTCGGGCTGGGCCTGGCTGATCGTGCAGGATGGCAAGCTGAAGGTCACCTCGACGCCGAACCAGGACAATCCGCTGATGGACGTGGCCGACGAAAAGGGCGCCGTGGTGCTGGCCGCCGACGTCTGGGAGCACGCCTATTACCTGAAGTACCAGAACCGCCGGCCCGACTATCTGAAGGCGTTCTGGACGGTGGTGAACTGGAACAAGGCCAACGAACTGTTCGCCGCCGCCGCATAGGCCAGCCGCCGGTTCGAAGACTGAAGAGGCGTCGCCGCGGGGTGACGCCTCTTCTTTATGTCGCGAATTTTCCCGGTCCCCGCGAATTCCTGGGCACGCGGGGTGGCGGCGCCCTGATTTTGCCCTATCTAGGTCATCGAGTGTTGACTTGGGGAGGGCCCGCCAATGACGCCATCGTTCAAAACCGTCGCCGCGAGCGTGGTGCTGGCCGCCATGATTGGAGTCGCCGGCTGCTCGCAGGACGCCCAGCCGGCCGCGGGCGAGCCCGCGACGCCCGCGGCGGCGCCCGCCACCGTCAGCCCGGATGTCAGCGCGGTCCGCATCGGCACCCTGGAGGCGACCGCGCTCCGCGACGGGATCCTCAAGGTTCCGGCCGCAGACAAGATGAGCCCCTGGGCCAATGTCGCCGAGGTTACGGCCCTGCTGACCTCGGCGGGCGTGACCGACGCGACGATCCATCTGCCGATCCAGCCGCTGCTGGTGCGCGACGGCGAGCGGGTGGTGCTGATCGACGCCGGCGCTGGCGGCCAGATGGGCACCGAGGGCAAGCTGGTCGCCTCGCTGCGGGCGGCCGGGGTGGAGCCGGGTCAGGTGACTGACGTGTTGATCTCGCACGCCCACGGCGACCATGTCGGCGGGCTGGTCGGAGCCGACGGCGGCCTGAACTTCCCCAACGCCGTGATCCGCATGAGCGCGCCGGAATGGGCCGCCGCCCGGGCCGGCGCCGACGCGGCCGGGGCCGGCGCGCTGCTGGCCGCCATCTCGCCGAAAGTCGAGCCGTTCCTGCCGGGGGCCCAGGTGACGCCGTCGATCAAGGCGGTCCCGCTGGCCGGGCATACGCCGGGGCACAGCGGCTATGAGATCGTCTCCGGCGACGATCGGCTACTGTACATCGGCGACGCCATGCACAGCTCGATCATCTCGGTGCAAAGGCCGGAGTGGACGAACGGGTGGGACAGCGACAACGCCAAGGCCGTCGCCACGCGCCAGGATCTGCTGGAGCGCGGCGTGACCGGGACCCGGCGGATCTACGGCGTGCACTTCCCCTTCCCGGGGGTCGGCCGTTTCCAGCGTGTCGACGACGGCTTCGTGTGGATCCCGGAATCGCCCGACCAGCCTTGACTCACGGGGGGGCGGCCGTCATAAGCGCCGCCTTCACGCCACCGGCTCGCCGCGTTGCGTGATCCACCACGGACGATGCGTGTACCGCCGTTGAGATCGTCCCTCCATCCGGGGAGGGACCGGGCCGCATCATTGAAAAGAGTGACTTATGTCCAAGCGCCATAGCGCCAAGTACAAACTCGATCGGGTCATGGGTGAAAACCTGTGGGGCCGTTCGAAATCCCCCGTCAACAAGCGCTCGTACGGCCCCGGCCAGCACGGCCAGCGCCGCAAGCAGAAGGTCTCGGACTTCGGCCTGCAGCTGAAGGCCAAGCAGAAGCTGAAGGGCTACTACGCCAACATCACCGAGAAGCAGTTCTCGGCGACCTATGACGAGGCCTCGCGCCGCAAGGGCAACAGCTCCGAGAACCTGATCGGCCTGCTGGAGTCGCGCCTCGACGCCATCGTCTACCGCGCCAAATTCGTCCCGACCCCGTGGGCGGCCCGCCAGTTCGTCAACCACGGCCACGTGACCGTCGACGGCAAGAAGGTCGACATCGCCTCGTACCGGGTCAAGCCGGGCCAGGTCATCGAGGTCAAGGAAAAGTCCCGCGCCATGGCGCTGGTGATCGAAGCCCAGCAGTCGTCGGAGCGCGACGTCCCCGACTATCTGGAACTGGGTGATCGCGGCTTCTCGGTTCGCTACGTCCGCGTGCCGGAACTGGCCGACGTGCCGTTCCCGGTGAAGATGGAGCCGAACCTGGTCGTGGAATACTACTCCTCGTAAGCCACGGTCTCTGTACAGACTGGAAGGGCCCCGGAGCGATCCGGGGCCCTTCTGTTTCCAGCCGGGTTCCCCCGGCGGGCGAACAGGCGCACATTGTGGCTGTTGAGGGTTTCGGCGGGAGGCCGGGAGATGAAACGGAGCATCACGCTCGTCGGCGTGTTCGTCGCGGCCGCAGCCGTGTCGGCCTGCGCCGTGGTGGACCGGTTCACCGACCGGTCGGCGACGACCGCGCTGGTCGAGGCCGACGCGCCGGGCCAGATCGAGCCGGTCCATGCGGCCGCCATCGTCCAGGATCAGGCCGTGTTCTGGGTCAGTTCGAACGGGTGCACGCGGAAGGCCGACCTCACCCCGGTGGTGCGACGCGCCGGCGACGCCTCGGTGATCACCCTGCGCCGCCTCAAGGAAGACCGCTGCCTCGAGCCGCGCGACGAGGGCGTGGAAATGCGCTGGAGCTTCCAGGAGATGGGCCTTGAGCCGGGCAGCCGGGTCTCGGTCGAGAACCCGTTCCAGCTGCCGCGCGGCTGATCCCTCAGCGCGCCTGGAACGTCGGCAGCATGTCGGCCGGGATGCGGTGCGGCCGCATGGTCGCCGCGTCGACCAACACCCACTCGGACACGCCCTGGGCGCACAGCCGGCCCTCGCCGTCCTCGATGCGCACATAACGATTGAAGCGCGGGCCCTGCGGCTCGCCGACCCAGGTGCGGGCCTTGACCCCGACGGCCCCCGGCGGCAGCGGGCGGAAATAGTCGACCTCGTGGCGGGTCCCGACCCATGACCAGCGCGCCCGGGTGGCTTCGTCGAAGCGGGCGTTCCAGTGCGCCATGCCGGCGTCCTGCAGCCAGCCGACGTAGACGACATTGTTGACGTGGCCGTTATCGTCGATGTGCTCGGGCCGGACCTCGAGCGGCAGGACGAAGACTTCGCGGTCGGGCCGGGGCTCGAGCTGGGCCCGGGCCATCAGGCGTCGGCGTCGCCGAGGGGCACGCCCTTGTCGGCCATCAGGGTCTGGAGTTCGCCGGCGTTGAACATTTCGCGCACGATGTCCGAGCCGCCGACGAATTCGCCCTTCACATACAGCTGGGGAATGGTCGGCCAGTCGCTGAAGGTCTTGATCCCGTCGCGCAGGCCCTCGTCCTGCAGCACGTCGACGCCGACGAACGGCGCGCCGAGGTGGTCGAGGATCTGCACCGCCAGCGAGGAGAAGCCGCAACGCGGGGCGTCGGGCGTGCCCTTCATGAACAGGACGACGTCGTGCTGCTGCACCGTGTCGGCGATGAAGGCGTGTACGGGATTGGCGACGGCTTGATCGGTCACGGAACGGGCCTTTCAGTGAAGGCCGTCAGCTAGGCGCCCAAAGGGGCCGGGTCAAGGCGTCGGAAGGTCCCAAGCCGGCCGGCCCAGGCCGGACTCAGGCCGCCTTGGCGCCCGCGACCCGGGCCATTTCGATCTGGGCGGCGAGGCCCGGCGGCATGTCGCGGTCGGGCACCATGGCCAGCATGTTCAGCCGTTCGGCGTCACTGGCGCGGATCAGCACGCTGGAGACAGAGGGATCCGTCAGGGCGTAGGCGAGGCAGATGGCCTCCGCCGGCCAGTTGTTGGTCCGGTGCAGGAAGGCGAAGGTCCCGGCGTGGGCGAGCGGATTGCTCTTCTCCTTCGGGCCGCCGAAGCCGAACAGGCCCTTCTTCGGCTGATGCACGGCGGCGGCCTTCTTCGCCGTGTCGAGGCTCTCGGGGAAATAGTCGTAGACGAAGATGGCCATGTCCGCCTCGCGGGCGACGCGCAGGCGCGAGCGGATCTGCCACGGGGAGTTGACGTGGAAGGGCGTGGCCAGAACGTCGAAGGCACCGGTCGAGACATAGGCGTCCATCACCTCGCCCTCGCCCGAAATGCCCAGCAGGCGGACGCGTTCGGTGGCGCGCAGGGCCTTGAGGGCGCTGAGGGTCGACTGCGGCAGTTCGTGGTCCGCGGGTTCGTCGAGGATGGCCAGGTCGAACCAGCCGAGGCCGGAGATGCTTAGTGCCCGGTCGATGGCGGAGGTGATCCCCTCGGCCGAGAAGTCGCGGTGCGAGCCCCGGCGGCCGTCGCCGGCGCCCAGCATCAGCGAGACCTGGACCAGCTTGCGGTCGACGTGCTTGAGGGCTTGGCCCAAGACCTCGGCCAAGACCGGGTCGGCGGTCTCGAGGCGGTAGCTGTTGATGCCGGCCTCGAGCGCCGAATAGATCAGTTCGCGGCCGGCTTCGGGGCCGCGGGCGATGTCACGCGGGCCGAGGCTCAGCGTCAGCGCCGAGACCGCCTGACCCGCCTGTCCGAAGGGACGGTAGCGCATGGTTCAGTCTCCTGCCGGGGAAGCTTTGGCCGGGGCCGAGGTTTCGAGCGCCAGCGCATGCAGTTCGCCGCCCATCTTGCCCTTGAGGGCGGCGTAGACGAGCTGGTGCTGACGCACGCGCGGCAGGCCGGCGAAGGCGGTGGAGACGATACGGGCGCGATAGTGGTCGCCGTCGCCGGCGAGGTCGTCGATGACGATCCCGGCGTCGGGAAAGGCCTCGGTCAGATGGCCGCGAAGCTCTTCGACGGACATGGGCATGGGGCGGGCGGTCTCCGGATTCGCCGGCCAGAATGGCGCGTAAACCTTAATGGCTGGCTACGGCATGGCGACGCTTGATGCGCGCGCCTTCAGGCGGCGGCGCGCTGGAACAGGGTGACGGGTCCGCCCTTGTAGGTCGTGTCGATATAGGGCGCGTAGCCGGCCCGGCGGGCGAGGGCGATCGAGGGGGCGTTGTCGGGCGAGATCATGCAGACGGTGCGCGGTGCGTTCAGCGTGTCGTCGCACCAGGCCAGCGCGGCCGACAGGGCCTCGGAGGCGAGGCCCTTGCCCTGGAAGCGGGGGGCGACGCCCCAGCCGAGTTCGGGCGCGTCGAACGGCGGGTCGAGCGTGCGGTGATAGTCGAGCACGCCGACGCCGCCGACATGTTCGCCCGTGTCCCTGAGCCGCAGGGTCCAGTTGCCGTGGCCCAGCGCCTCCCAGTGGCCGATGTCGCGCAGCAGGCGGAACCAGACGTCCTCGCC
The DNA here is from genome assembly GCF_046295595.1 of Brevundimonas sp. Lineage (GTDB taxonomy): Bacteria > Pseudomonadota > Alphaproteobacteria > Caulobacterales > Caulobacteraceae > Brevundimonas. The sequence continues at coordinate 100,258 of NZ_JBKBMX010000005.1, forward strand.
GGTCAGGGGCTCGGCGAAGATGTGCTGGATGAAGGCGGGGTCGCCCCACAGGCTGCGCAGGTCGTCGTAGTCCGGGACCGCGACCGGCGTCAGGGTCAGACGTTCGGTGATCAGGGTGGTCACATCAGGCCCAGTTGCTTGAAGCTGGCGACGCCGTCGCGGCCGACCACCAGGTGGTCGTGGACGGAGAGGCCGAGGGCGTTTGCGGCGTCGATGACCTGGCGCGTCATCTCGATATCGGGTCGCGACGGGGTTGGGTCGCCCGACGGGTGGTTGTGGACGATGATCATCGACTTGGCGGACAGCTCCAGCGCCCGACGCACCACCTCGCGCGGATAGACCGGGGCATGATCGACGGTGCCGCGATTCTGGATTTCGTCGAGGATCAGCTGGTTGCGATTGTCGAGGTAGAGGACGCGGAACTGTTCGCGCGGCTCGTGCTGCAGCGACAGGCGGACATAGGCCAGCAGGGCCGTCCATGAGGAGATGACGGTGCGCTTGCCGGCCTCCTCCATGGTGACCCGGCGGGCGACCTCGTGCAGGGCGGCGAGATCGAGGGCGGTTTCGGCGCCGACGCCTTTCGCCCGCCCTTTGGCGTCTTCGGCCCGGACCGTCATCAGGTCTTCCACCGAGGCGGCGAGGACGGCGGCGAGGGAGCCGAAGCGGACCAGCAAGGCCTTGGCGATCGGCTTGACGTCGCCCTGCGGCTGGCTGCGGAACAGGAACAGTTCGAGCAGTTCATAGTCTGGGAGGTGGTGGAGACCGGCGCGGCGGGCGCGGTCGCGCAGGCGTTCGCGGTGGCCGGAGAGGCCGGCGCCAGGAAGCGGGACGACGTTGGCCGACGGCGCGCTCTGAAGCGGCGCGACGGCCGGGGTCGGGAAGGGGAGTACGGCTGACATGGCGGCCTCCGAAGGACGGCCGTACGTTGCCAGAACAGAAGAGGAACGTCCAGTCAGGCGGGCGAGGCCGGTCCGCCGGTCAGAATTTGGGCCGGAACAGGCCGGCCGGGCTGGCGGTGAACAGTTCGGCGCCGGTTTCGGTGACGCCGATGGTGTGTTCGCACTGGGATGACAGCGACTTGTCGCGGGTCACCGCGGTCCAGCCGTCGGACAGGACCTTCACGTGCGGCTTGCCCAGGTTCACCATCGGCTCAACGGTGAAGAACATGCCCGGCTTGAGGGTCGCACCCTCGCCGCGACGGCCGTAGTGCAGGACGTTGGGGCTGTCGTGGAACAGACGGCCGATGCCGTGGCCGCAGAAGTCGCGGACGACGGACATGCGGTTGGCCTCGACCACCTGCTGGATGGCGTAGCCGATGTCGCCGAAGGTGGCGCCCGGCTTGATCACGGCGAGGCCGGCGTCGAGCGAGTCATAGGTGACGTCGATCAGCTTGCGGGCGCGGGCGTTGATGTTCCCGACCGCGTACATGCGGCTGGAGTCGCCGTGCCAGCCGTCGACGATGACGGTGTGGTCGATGTTGACGATGTCGCCGTCCTTCAGGACCTTGTCGCCGGGAATGCCGTGGCAGACGACGTGGTTGATCGAGGTGCAGACGGTCTTTTCATAGCCCTTGTAGCCGAGGCAGGCGGGCAGGGCGCCGTGGTCGAGGGTGAACTCGCGGATGCGGTCGTCGATCTCGCCGGTGGTCACGCCCGGGACCACGAAGGGGGTGATCATGTCGAGCGCCTCGGCCACCAGACGGCCGGCCTTGCGCATGCCCTCGAAGGCCTCGTCGTCGTGGACGCGGATCTCGTGGGTGCGGACGAAGGCGTCGCTGTCCAGTTCGGGGGTCTCGTACATTCGATCGGCTTTCGGGGCGGCGGGTCGCGTGGGCGTGGCTCTCAGGTGGTGACTATAGCACAAACCTCAAGGCCGGGTTGAGGCAAGCCGGGGCGGGGCGCAGCGAAGCCGGGACAGCGGCCGGGGGGATCGGCTATTGAGCGGGCATGACCCAGACTTCCCCTACCGCCGCCGTCCTGATCATCGGCGACGAAGTGCTGTCCGGACGGACGCAGGACACCAATCTGAACACGATCGCGCGGTTTCTGGGCGCCCTGGGGATCGACCTGCTGGAGGCGCGGACGGTGGGTGATCGCAAGGGCCAGATCGTCGAGTCGCTGAATGCCCTGCGGGCGGGGCACGACTATGTCTTCACCACCGGCGGCATCGGGCCGACGCACGACGACATCACCGCCGATGCGGTGGCGACCGCGTTCGGCGTGACGCTGTCGGAGCATCCGGAGGCGCTGGCGATCCTCGAGCGGCGCTACGGGGCGGAGTTCAATGCGCCGCGGCGGCGGATGGCGCGGGTCCCCGAGGGCGGGACGCTGATCGCCAATCCGGTCACCGATGCGCCGGGCTTCCAGATCGGCAATGTCTTCGTCATGGCCGGAGTGCCGAAGATCATGACGGCCATGCTGGAGGATGTGGCGCCGCGTCTGAGAACGGGTGCGGTGGTGCACGCGCGGACGGTGCGGGTGACCGGGGTCGGCGAGGGCGACGTGGCCGATCTGCTGAGCGCGGCGGCGCGGGCCAATCGCGAGATCAGCTACGGCAGCTATCCGTTCGGGCACGGGTCGGTCGGGGAGGTCGGGACGAATCTGGTGGTGCGCGGGCGGGATCAGGCGGCGGTGGAAGTGGCGGTGGCGGGGTTGCTGGAGGCGTTGGCGGCGGCGGGAGTGGCGGCGGCAACGACCTGATCCTTCTCCCGATGGGAGAAGGTGGCCGGGCGGAGCCCGGTCGGATGAGGGTCGGACCGTTCAGTCGGCGAGAGCCGCCGCTCCGGACGGCGACGCGGCTTGCGCCGAAAGCTGATGATCGACCCACACCCTTTCGCGCAAGAACGACGGCTACGCCGCCGTGCGCTCAAGCCCTCTCCCAATGGGAGAGGGTCAGCGCTGGAACGCCTCCGCAACGGCCTGATACGCCGGATTGGGCCGCCCCTCGGCATCCAGCAGCAGGGCGCTTTCGTCGGGGCGGTTCTTGCCTTCGGCGCGGACCAGCCAGCTGTCGCTGTCGCGCAGGCCCCAGGTGGTGAAGGCGTAGCGCTGGCGTTCCGGCAGGGCCATGAAGGCCTCGGCCAGTTCGCCGACGCGGGCGACCTGCTGGGCGCGGCGTTCGGCGGTGGAGCGCAGGTCCGGCAGATGGCCGCCGTCGCGCTGCATCGGGAAGTCCAGCTCGGAGACGTGGATCGGCAGGCCGAGCGAGGCGGCGTCGCGCATGAAGGCCGTGATCTGTCCCGCCGGGATCTCGATATTGAGGTGCGACTGGGTGCCGATGCCGCCGATCGGGGCGCCGAGTTTCAGCAGGCGTTCGACCAGCTTGAGGAAGGTCGCGCCCTTGGCCGGGATGTTCTCGAGATTGTATTCGTTGAGGAACAGGACGGCGTCGGGATCGGCCTGTTTCGCCTGTTCGAAGGCGCGGACCATGTAGCCGTCCATGCCGAGGGCCCGGCTCCAGTGGCATTCGCGCAGGCCGTCGCCGTCCTCGGCCACTGGTTCGTTGACGACGTCCCAGCCGGCCATCTGTCCGCGATAGCGGCCGACGAAGGTCGAGATGTAGCGGTCGTATTCGGCGGCGAAGCGGGCGCGCGGGACCGTGGCGTCGTCGAAGACATCTGCGCCCTGCGAATACCAGATCACCGTATGGCCGTGGACGCGCAGGCCGTTGTCTCGGGCGAAGGCGACGACGCGGTCGGACGGTCCGAAATCGTAGGTGAAGCCGGGACCGAGCGTGCGCTCCATCTTCTGCTCCCACTCGGGCGTCAGCTGGGAGCAGTGGCGCAGCATCTGTTCGACCCAGTCGGGCTGGTCGAGTTGCCAGGTCATGCCTGTGGCGCCGAAGGGGAAGGGCGCGAGGGACTTCAGCGGGCGGGCGACCGGGTCGGCGACGGACGGGGCGGCGGCGATACGGTCGCAGGCGGCCAGGGCGATGGGCGCGGCGAGGAAGGCGCGGCGGTTCAGACGGGGCGGGTCAGCCCGCACGACGCCTGAGGCCCAACTCGTCGAAGGCGGCGGTTTCACGCTTGCCGGCGGCGACGAGGCGGCTGAGCCGGGTCGTCTCGGCCACGTGCTCGAACTTCTTCAGTTCCTCGAAGGCGCTGGTGAGGGCGTCGCGGGCTCCGTACTCCTCGGCCTCGATCTCGACGACATCGGCTTCGGCGGCGGATTTGCGCAGCTTCCAGCCGTTCAGATAGGCCTGCAGCAGCATGGCGGCCTCGGTGTCGTCGCGGGCGCGGTCCTGTTCGATCTCGGCCTCGGCCTGGAGCACGGCGATGCGCATCTCGGCGGAGGCTCTACGGGCCGTGATCTCGGCGAGGCGCTTCTGCAGCGTCTCGACCTCATAGTTGGAGATGCGGATCAGGGATTGGGCCCAGGCGGTCATGCGGCGTCTCCAGTCATGAGACCATTCCTTGGTTCAGAATGGTTTCCAGACGGTCAAAGGAATCCGATAACCGCGTCACGTCGTGATGATCCTGGCCGAGGAAAGCCTCGAGCGCGGGGTTGAGGGCGATGGCGCGGTCGACGATCGGATCGGCGCCAGTGCGGTAGGCGCCGATCTTGATCAACTCTTCCATGTTGGCGTAGGCGCTCAGGCACTGGCGGGCGCGCTTGTTCAGCTCGCGCTCCGGCGGGGTCTGGCAGGCGGGCAGGGTGCGGCTGACGGACTTCAGCACGTCGATGGCCGGGAAGCGGCCGCGTTCGGCGATCTTGCGATCCATGACGATGTGGCCGTCGAGGATGCCGCGCACGGCGTCGGCGATCGGCTCGTCATGGTCGCCGCCGTCGACCAGCACGGTGAACAGGGCGGTGATCGGGCCTGCGGTGGTGCCGTCGGGGCGAACGGGTCCCGGCCCGGCGCGCTCCAGCAGCTTGGGCAGTTCGGTGAAGACGGTCGGGGTGTAGCCCTTGGTGGTTGGCGGCTCGCCGGCGGCGAGGCCGATCTCGCGCTGGGCCATGGCGAAACGGGTGACCGAGTCCATCAGGCACAGGACCTCGAGGTCCTGGTCGCGCAGATATTCGCTGATCGCCATGGTCATATAGGCGGCCTGGCGTCGCTTCAGCGCCGGTTCGTCCGAGGTGGCGACGACGACGATGGCGCGGCGCAGGCCGTCCTCGCCGAGGGTTTCCTCGATGAATTCCCGGACTTCACGGCCCCGTTCGCCGATCAGGCCGACGACGACGACGTCGCAGGTGGCCTGACGCGCCAGCATGGACAGCAGCACTGACTTGCCGACGCCGGAGCCGGCGAAGATGCCGAGGCGCTGGCCGCGGCAGGTGGTGGTGAAGACGTCCATGGCGCGGACGCCGAGATCGAGGCGCTCGCCGACGCGGCCGCGCGAATGGGCCGGGGGCGGGGGGGCGCGCAGGGGATAGGCGGCCGGTCCGACGGGGAGGGGGCCCTTGCCGTCGATCGGCTGGCCGAAGGCGTCGATGATCCGGCCCAGCCAGGCGGTGGTCGGGCGGACGCTGGCGGCGGTGTCGATGATGCGGATGTCGGCCCCGGGAGCGACGCCCTCGACCGGACCGAACGGCATCAGCAGGGCCTTGGCGTCGCGGAAACCGACGACCTCGGCGGGCAGGGGCGAGAGGCGACCCCGGTCGATCTCGGCCCGCGCCCCGACGGCGAGGCGCGACAGGCCGCCCCTGGACTCGATCAGCAGGCCGTTCACGCCGGCGACCTTGCCGGTCACGACCAGCGGATCGATCGCTTCGACGGCGGCGGCGAGATTGCGCAAGAAGAGAGCCCCGGGAACAGGCGTTCAGGGATGCGCTGACATGGTTAACGCGGGGTGAAAGGCGGTCCTGCGGCGACCAAGGGGCCGTGCCGCGCCGCGATCGGCCGGGGCGCGAACCCGGCCACAACGAAGTTTCGCCTGTCCCCCCTCTTTGCATGGCGCGCGGAAAGGTTATCTCTTGGGACGCCCCTCCCGGAGATCCGCCATGTCCGAAGCCCCCTACGACCCCTCCCGTCACCTGAAAGCCGGGCGCGGCAAGATCTATGCGTCCATTCTGGACACCATCGGCGACACGCCGCTGGTCGGCCTGCCGCGGCTGTCGGCCGAGTATCAGCCCAAGGCGACGGTGCTGGCCAAGCTGGAGTTCTTCAACCCGATCGGTTCGGTCAAGGACCGGATCGGGGTGGCCATGATCGACGCGCTGGAACAGGCCGGACGGATCGGCCCGGACGCGGTGCTGATCGAACCGACCAGCGGCAATACGGGCATCGCCCTGGCCTTCGTCGCCGCGGCCAAGGGTTACCGGCTGATCCTCGTCATGCCCGAGAGCATGTCGATCGAGCGCCGCAAGATGCTGGCCCTGCTGGGCGCCGAACTGGTGCTGACGCCGGCCGAGAAGGGCATGAAGGGGGCCATCGCCATGGCCCATGAGCTGCTGGACAGGACGCCGGGCGCCATCATCCCCTCGCAATTCGACAACCCCGCAAACCCGGCCATCCACCGGGTGACCACGGCCGAGGAGATCTGGAACGACACGGCGGGCGGGGTCGACATCGTGATCTCCGGCGTCGGCACGGGCGGCACCATCACCGGCGTCGGCCAGGTGCTGAAGGCGCGCAAGCCGTCGGTGCGGATGATCGCCGTCGAGCCGACCGCCTCGCCGGTGCTGTCCGGCGGCGAGCCGGGCCCGCACAAGATCCAGGGCATCGGCGCGGGCTTCATCCCGTCGATCGTCGACCGGTCCGTCATCGACGGCGTCGAGCAGGTCTCCAATGACGACGCCTTCGACATGGCCCGCAAGGCGGCGCGGGTCGAGGGCATTCCGGTCGGCATCAGCTCGGGCGCGGCGCTGGTGGCGGCCTTCCGTCAGGCGGCGCTGGACGAGAACGCCGGCAAGACGATCGTGGCGATCATTCCCAGCTTCGCCGAACGCTATCTGTCGACGGCGTTGTTCGAAGGGCTTTGACGCTGTCGTCCACCGTCACGGGCGGTTAACCGGCAGGCCCTAGCCTTCGCGCCGACATGTCCGAGCCCGCTCCCACGCCCGAGGAGGCCGCCCCGCAGGGCGGCTTTCGCGCGCGCCACGCCCTGTTGAAGCGGCTGGCCGATGTGGTCTCGCTGCCGACCAGCCGGATCAATGCGTTCGAGCGGGCCGTGACCGGCGATCTGCTGGTCGAAATGCTGCGTCTGGCCTCGCATGAGGACCGCAAGCGGGTGGCGGCGCGGCTGGCGCCGCTGGCCGAACTGCCCAACGCCCTGGCGCGGCTGCTGCTGAGGGACGAGCCGGACATCGCCGGTCTGCTGATCGAACAATGCGCCTCTCTCTCGGACGCCGACCTCGTCGCCTGCGCGCGGGACGCTGGGCCGGAGCACCGGTTCCTGATGGCCAGCCGGCGGGGGCTGTCGGAGGTGGTGACGGAGACCCTGCTCAGTTTCGGCGAGAGCCAGGTGATCGGGGCCGTGCTGAGGAACAACTCGGCCCGGCTGAGCCAGGTCGCCGTCGAGGGCGTGGTCAGTCTGAGCCGGGCGGACCGGGGGCTGTGCGCCCACCTGCTGAAGCGGCCCGAGCTGAGACCGTCCGGCGCCTATGTCATGTTCTGGTGGTGCGAACCGGACGACCGCCGCACCATCCTGCAGAGGTTCGCCGTCTCGCGGGAAGTCATGCAGGAGGTGGCGGAAGACGTCTTCGCCATGGCCGCTCAGGAAAACTGGCAGGACCCGGTGTCGCGCAAGGCGTTGCAGTTCATCGAGCGGCGGCAGAGAAATCGCGCGGCGATAGAGAAAAGCCCCTACGGCGGCCTGGAGCAGGCGGTCGACGCCGCGGCGCGGGAGGGTCTGTCTCGCGAGGTGGCGACGGAGATCGCCTATCTGTCGGGCGTCAAGCCGATCACCGGGGCCAAGATCATGGGGGACCCGGGCGGCGAGCCGCTGGCAATACTGTGCAAGGCGACCGGCCTGGGCAAATCGGACCTGACCGGCCTGTGGCGATCGATGCGCCGGCCGGAGGTCGCCGCCGACGGATCGCCCGACCCGGCGTGGGAGCGGGTCCAGATCACCTATGACATGCTGGCGGTCGACCGGGCGCAGACGGTGTTGCGGTACTGGAACTGGTCCCTGTCCTCGGCCCTGACGCCGGCCTTGCTGAGGGCCATCCGCGATGGCGAGGAGGACGGGGTGGATGAGTATTCAGCGCCGGAGCGGGCGGCGATGTTGGCGCTGGCGGAAAACTTCGGACGTTGAAACCGCGGACAAGTAGAGCGCGGTTAATCTGATCAATGCCCGATTTGCGAGATGACGAATACGCTATTGCGTGAATCGGGCCCGTTCTCTATTGAGGCGCTGCACAGGCTGACGGTGAACGCTCGGCTGAAACGATCAGATCAGAAGATGAGGCCGCGCCCATGGAAGACAACTCGCAACTGCTCGAGATGACCGCCGACATCGTCTCGGCCTATGTCGGCAACAATAACGTCCAGGCCATTGAAGTGCCGGGCCTGATCTCCAGCATCCACGCGGCCCTGTCCCAGGTGTCGAGCGGGGCGGTCGAGCCGGAGCCCGAGCCCAAGGAGCCGGCGGTTCCGATCCGCAAGTCGATCACGCCCGACTACCTGGTCTGCCTGGAAGACGGCCGCAAGTTCAAGTCGCTGAAGCGCCACCTGCGCACCAAATACAATATGAGCCCCGAGGAATACCGGGCCAAGTGGGGCCTGCCGAAGGACTATCCGATGGTCGCGCCGAACTACGCCAAGGCCCGCTCGGACCTGGCCAAGCAGATGGGCCTCGGCCAGGGCGGCCGCAAACCCGCCCGCACCGCCGTCCGCGCCAAGAAGTAGACCCGTCCGAAGGATGGAGTGAAGCGCTCGCCCCGACGACGGGGCGGGCGTTTTGCATATGTGGGGTCAGGCCGCCTGGGCGCCGCGCCGCATGCGCCAGAAGCGCAGGGTTCTGAGGGCGGCTTCGCGCGTCAGATCGGCGTACATCCGGGCGTAGGAATGCGCCTTGGCCATGGCGTCGCCGTCGTCGTTGAGCAGCACCACGGCATAGGTCAGGAACAGGGCGCGATCGAGATCGGCCGCCTTGCAGACGACGGCGAGGGCGTCCAGTTCGCGCCGTTCGATGATCTGCCGGGCCGTGTGGAAGTCGATGTCGGCCAGTTGGGCCAAGGCGATCAGGAAGGCGGTGCGACCGCCGGTGCGATCGCCGGACCGCAGGAAGCGGGCCAGCATCTGGGGCGTAAGCTGGCCGGCGGCCTTGAGCTCCTCGACATAGGCGGAGCATTCGGCGAAATCGGCCGGCAAGGCGCCGTCGTCGGTGGCGATCCGCGCCCGGCCGGCGGCGAGGGCGCTCTCCAGCAAGGCCGGATCGAGGCTGGCGTTCTGTTCGAGAATGCGGGTCCGCAGCCGCGCCTCGACCACGAAATACATCTCGTTCAACAGGTCGGGCGGCAGGCTGGCCCTGGACACGGTGACTTCGTGGAGGGCGGGATTGATCCGGGCGCGTTCAACCGCGGCCTCCGACGCCTTGCGCGAGAGACGGGCGCCGTCGTTGCGCAGCAGGGTTCCGAGGGTCTCGTCGTCGCCGCGCTCGACGATCACGTCCGAGACGGCTTCGGACACCGAGGGCCGGGCCGAGACGGCGCGCAGATGGTCCTGGCCGTGTCGGCGCACCACGCCCAGCAGATCCTCATCGGTGAGAACAGGCGACGCGGCCAGAACCGCGCCGGCGACGGCGGCCTCGTCATTGGCCAGGCGGCGAATAAGGGTGTGGGGCGCATCGGGTGCGTCGGCGAAGCGGGTGGACAGTTCGGCCCGGACGGCCGTCTCCATGTCGTCGGCGAGCTTGACCAGGACGGCGTCATACAGGGCGTCCTCGGCGGCGGTCCGTGGCGATCCGCCGAAGAAGTGATCCGTCAGTTCGCGCAGCAGGGTTCGGCGTTTCTCGCTGGACTCCTCCTCCGCGAGGGCGATCAGATCGGGCAGGCGCGAGAGGGTGGAGGCCTCGCTCACTGGTGGTCCCCGTCGGATGCCGCCGGGGCGGAGCGAACATTGCCATCGCGATCGCGGATCAGGGTCGGTCCCTCGGCCGGCGCGGCGAGGTCCTGCGAGGCGATGGTGTCGATGGAGCTGACGACGAGGGCGTCAACATAGTTCGGGGCCGGCATGTCCAGGGCGTCCGGCTGACGACCGTTCTGCCGATGCACGGAATAGTAGCGGGCGCCTTGGCGCGGCGGGCCATCTCCCGAGGCGGCGACCTCGACGGTGCGGCGCGGCTCGGGGGCGGCTTCGCCCGCAGGAGCGGCGGCCACTGGGGAGGTCGGAGGCGGTGGTGCGTCGCGCTGCATATGGAAGATGGGCGCGTCACGGCGCGGGGCCATCGGGTCGGCAGGGGCCGCCGCGGGCCCGGCGTCCGCAGCGGCGGGCGACGCATAGACGACCTCCGCGGGGGCCGGCTGGCCGCGCGGGCCTTGATCCGGGAGGTAGTCCGGCGTGGAGCGAGGCTGCGGTGTCGCCCGAGGCGGAGGCGGGGGCGGAGGCGGGGGCGGCGCTACGGCGGTCGGCGCCGGAGCGGGCGCGTATTCTGGCGCCGGCGCCGTCGGTCGGAGCCAGGCGTTGGCCGGAGTCAGGGTGCGCCGCGCGGGGGCCGGGGAGGAGGCCTCACGGCTCGTGGGCGCAGCCTCCGTGCGGGCGAAGCCGCCGTGGGGGATGACGGTGTTCGGACGACGAAGGTCGGTGCGGGCGGGGGCGGGCCGTGCCGGCTCCGCGCGGGCGGGCGTCGGGGCTTCGCCCCGGCCCGGCCAGGACAGATAGCGGAGGCCCCGGGCCTCGGCCGACCCGCCGGCCGACTGGGCGGAGGCGCCGCTGGCGAGCGCCAGCACCCCGGTGGCGACGAGGAGGGCGGCGGAGACGTGGGGCGAGGCGCGGCGCAAGGGCGGGCTCCGGACGCGGGAACTGGAGCACCACGGTAGCGGGGCGGGGCTTAACCCGCCGCTAACGGCGGAGGGTGGGCGGAGAGGGGCTCAGGCCAGTCGCCGGCGCACGGCGCGTTCGAGCGCGCCGACGGCGGCGTTCAGCACCAGACCCATGGCCATCAGGCAGGCGAGGGCCGCGAGCATGTCGGCGGTCCGCAGCCGGTTGCCCGCTTCGAGCAGCCGCCACGCCAGGCCCTGGGTCGCGCCCGAGCCGGACACGAACTCGGCCACCACGGCCCCGATGACCGACAGGCCGGCGGCGACCCTGAGTCCCTCGAGGATGAAGGGCAGGGCGGCGGGCAGGCGCAGCCGGAGCAGGCGTTGCAAAGGCGTGGCGCCGTACAGATCGAACAGCCGCTCCAGATCCGGATCGGCCGACTTGAGGCCGGTCAGGACGCCGGAGAACAGCGGGAAGAAGGCGACCGCCGCCGCGAGGGCGACGACGGCGCGGTCGGCGTGGTCCAGCCCTGTCCAGACGATCACCAGAGGCGCGATGGCGACCACCGGCGTGACCTGCAGGGCAATGGCGAGCGGCCGGACCGCCCGTTCGGTCGTCTGGTTGAGCGACACGGCGAGGGCCAGCCCGCCGCCGAGGCCGAAGGCGACGACCAGGGCCTGGAAAGCCATCCAGAAGGTCGCGGCGGCGGATGAGAGCAACAGGGGCGCGCGCTCAACCAGGGCGAGGCCGACCGCGCTCGGAGGGGGAAGCAGGTAGGGCGGGAGGTGCAGGGCGCGGCAGGCGATTTCCCACACCGCCAGCAGGAGGGCTGTGAGCAACAGGGGCGGGAGAAGGCGCGTCACGAGCTCTCCTTCTGGCCGGCCGTCGCCATGCTGCGCTCCAGCCCGGCCGCCAGTCGCTCCACCGCGGCGCGAAAGCCTGCATCGGCCCGCCAGCCTTCGGGTCGGGGAAAGGCTCCCGGAGACGGCAGGTCCGCCGTGACCCGACCCGTCGCGGCGTCGAGCACGACGGCCCGACCGGCCAGATAGACGGCCTCCTCGACATCGTGGGTGACGAAGACCATCGCCGGGCGCGGGGAGTGCTCTGTCCAGAGGCGGTGCAGGTCCTCGATGAGGCGACGGCGGGTGACGCTGTCGAGGGCGGCGAACGGCTCGTCGAGCAGCAGCAGGTCCGGTTCGGTGACCAGAGCGCGGGCCAGCGCGGCGCGCATGGCCATGCCGCCTGACAATTGCCGCGGGTGGGCCGTCAGCCGGTCGCCGAGGCCGACGGCCTCCAGCGCCCCGGCGGCCTTGCGGCCGGCGACGTCGCGGTGCGTTCCGGCCAGCTCGAGCGGCAAGGCGACGTTGGCGCGGATGTCTGCCCACGGCATCAGGGTGGGGTTCTGGAACACGAAGCCGGTGCGGCCGCGCCCTGATCCCCGAACGGCCTCGCCTTCGGAGGGACCTTCAAGCCCGGCCAGCAGTCGCAGGATGGTCGACTTCCCGGCGCCGGACGCGCCGACGACCGCGACGATCTCGCCGGGCTCCACCGACAGATTCAGCGGTCCCAGCGGAGGCCGGCCGGGATAGTGGACGACGACGTCCCGCAGCGCCGCCGCGGGCGCCGCGCCGGTCTCAGCCACGGCCGGGCAGGTACTGGGTCGTGAAGGCCTGACGCCAGTCGAGGTTGGGCGGATAGACGCCGGCTTCGGACGTGACCTCGAAGAAGGCCTGCCAGCGCTCGGCGGTCATGGCGCCGAGGCCGTAAAGGGCGGCGTCGCCGCCGTCGACGATGCCGTTGGCCTTGAGCCGGGCCCGGGCCTGATCCAGCACGTCCTGGGTCATGTCGGGGTTGGCGCGGCGGATCAGGGCGTCGGCGGCCTTGCCGTCGCCCTGGATGTAGTCGCGCCAGCCCTCGGCCGAGGCGGCGATGAAGCTGCGCAGGGCGCGGGCGTTGTCGCGGGCGAAGGCGGTCGGGGCCAGCACCATGGTGGCGTAGGAGGGGTAGCCCTCGTCGGCCAGCAGGAAGACCTTGGGCGTGAAGCCGGCTTCCTTCTCGATCGTATAGGGCTCGCTGGTCAGATAGCCCTGCTGCACCGCCCGCTCGTCGGCGAGGAAGGGGGCGAGGTTGAAGGTGTATTTGCGGACCTGATCGTCGGTGAAGCCGTATTTCGCCTTGAGCCAGACCCAGAAGGCGTTGACCGAGGCGTCGGCCAGCAGGATGGGCCGGCCGGCGAGGTCGGCGATGGAGTCCAGCGCCGGGTCGGGGTGGGCGATCAGGACCTGGGGGTCCTTCTGGAAGAAGGCGGCGACGGCCTTCACCGGCGCCCCTTCGGCGACGAGGTTCATCGGGATGAAGCTGTTGGACCCCATGCCCAGTTCGACGGCGCCCGACGCCAGCAGCTGGGGCACGTTCACGTTCGGCCCACCCTGGATGATCTGGACGTTCAGGCCGCGCTTCTCATAGGCGCCCGAGGCCAGCGCCTGGTAGAAGCCGCCGTGCTCGGCCTGGGCGCGCCAGTCGGTGGCGAAACGCAGGCGGACGCGGCCGTCGTCGTCGACCGGCGCCTCGGACCGGCCGCAGGCGGCCAGGGCCGTCGTCGCCGCAAGGGCGCCGGCGCCGGCGAGGAGCGCGCGGCGGTCAGGCGATGCGTTGCGATTCCCGCGGCGGTTCATGGCCTTGGTTTACGGCCGCGCCGGGGGGAAGGGAAGGGTGGTGAACCTGACGCCGCTATTGCCGGGTGCGCGCGTCCTGCACCAGCCGTCCGGCGAGTTCGCGCAGCGCGATGGGCCTCGGATCCGCGTTCTGACCCCCGCCGAACAGGCTCGACATCATCTGCATCGCCATCAACCCGCCCTGGGCCTCCGGGCTTTTAGCGGCCTTGATCTTCAGCTCCCCTGTCACCGGGTCGACGACGGCCCCGGCGAGCCAGTCCTCCTCGGCCCCCATCTCCTCGCTCAGATTCATCTCGCGCAGCATGGCCAGGGTATTGGTGCTGCGCGCGTGGCGGGCGGCGGTCTCGACGGGTCCGGCGCACAGGTAGTCGATCAGGAAGGCCGCCGCGTCGGCGGCGCCCGAACTGGCGCGGACAGCGTTCGCCGCGTTCTCGCGCAGGCAGGTTTCGGCGCTCTTCACGGCCTCCGGCGGCTCCGACTGGGCCGTGGCCGGCGTTGACGCAAGGACGGCGGCGAAGGTCAGGACAAGGCGCATGTGAACAGATCCCCCCGGATGGTGGGGCAAGGTAGGCGAGAACTCACGGGATTGTCGACGGCCCAGGCCGCATGGCGGGGCCGGAATTGAGCGAGGGGACGAGGATCCCCGCAAGCGGTTTTCCTCGTCCCCTCGCCAAGTCCGGGTTGGACTTGGCCATTGAGGTTCCGGACCCTGGCGTCAGCATCAGCGAGGCGAACCCCGACGATGGTCGGCTGTATCCTGTCGCGCTCCTGGTCTCCGGCGTTCCACGAGGTCGAGCCCCGCGCCGTCCATCGATCCCGATCCGGTTCCCGCGAGGCTTTCGCCGGCCGAAGCCTTTGAAAAGTCCACTGGGCCTTGATCCTGTCTCCCGTCCGTTAAGGTCGAAACCCCCCGGTGCGTTCGATCAGAGAGCCGGGCCGGTCCGCTTTGAGCCCCGGGTCTCCCCGGATTTCCGCGCCGCCGTGTCCCTCGGCCTGTTGACGTTCGCGCCGAATCCGGTAGACGGCAAGCGTCCGAATCCGGCCGGCTGTGCGGAACCGCCCCGACCCCGGTGGACAACCCTGTGCATATCTGTGGACGGAGCGAATTCACGAAAGTGAATCAGAGATTTGCTTTTTCCACAGAAACAGGCCCCGCGGCCATCTCCTGATCGATCCAGCGGCGGATGAAGGCCTGGGCGGGGGCGGCGGAGGCGGCGACGAAATGCTGGAAGCCATGCGGCGCCAGCGGAACCTCGAGCAGGACGGTCGCGGCATGGGCTGACCAGCGTTCGGCCATAAGCCAGCTGTCGTCGCGCAGGGGATCGGCCTCGCCCGTGACGAACAGGGCCGGCGGCATGCCCGACAGGTCGCCATAGAGCGGGGAGACGTCCGGCCCTCGCCGGCCAGCCTCGTCCCGGTCCGGGGTGAGCCGGCCGAGATCGCGCACGAGGTTCGGCCCGTCGAACAGAAGGGTGCGGGCGTCTGCTTCTCGCACCGAGGGGGTTCCGGCGAGGTCGAACACGCCCTGGATGAAGACCGGGGCGGGAAGGGGCGTGACGCCTTGGTCGCGGAGTTGCTGCAGGGCGAGGGCCGCGAGATGGGCGCCGGCGGACTCGCCGACGACGAAGACGCGGTCGACGGCGAAGCGGGCGCGTCCCTCGCCGGTCGCCCAGCGGAGGGCGGCGACGCAATCGGCCACGGCGTCGGGCATCCAGATCCCCCGGACCTCATCGAGCAGCCGGTAGTCGACCGAGGCCACCGCCAGTCCGGCCTCGGCCAGATGGCCGGTCAGGCGGTCGTTCAGGGCGGCGCTGCCGAGGACCCAGCCGCCGCCGTGCAGGTCCACCACGAGGGCGCGGGGCGGACCGGCGGGCGCCAGAAGGCGGAGCGGCAGCGGCCCGCCGGGGCCGGGGATGACCTCCAGCGAGACCGAGACGCCGCGCCGCTTCAGGTTGGTTGAGCTGATCCGGCCGGCGGCGGCGCTGAGCATGCTGTTCAGCCGCATGCCGACGGCCAGACGCCAGCCGCCCAGCTTCAGTCGGGGCGCATGGGCCATGCCGGCGTTGACCCGCCGGGCGGCGCGGGTCTGCGCCGGAGTAAGCTCAAGCTGATGAACCGTCAGGGACATGCGATCACCACGGCGCAGGGGTCAGGTCGACAGGGCTTCCCGCTTCGCCTCCAGCTCGAGCCATTCCTCCTCGGCGGCGGCCAGCAGGGACCGGGCGCGTTCGGCGTTGGCGGTGGCGCGGTCGAAGGCCTTGCGGTCGCGGGCGAACAGCCCGGCGTCGGCGAGGGTCGCCTCGTGGCGGGCGATGTCGGCGGGGAGGGAGGCGAGCAGACCTTCGAGCTCCTTGAGCCGGTGGGTGTCCTTGAAGGTCATCTTGGCCGGCTTCACCGGCGCGACCGAAGCCGGAGCCGGCGTCGCCTCGGCCCGTTTGGCGGCTTCCCTGTCCTGCGGCCGCGGATTGGCGCCGGGGCGCAGGAAGCCGGGGTTCTGGCGGATGAAGTCGGTCCAGCCGCCGGGGGTTTCGACGATGTCGCCGCGGCCATTCATGGCGATGGTCGAGGTGGCGAGGCGGTCGACGAAATCGCGGTCGTGGCTGACCAGGATCAGGGTGCCGTCGTAGGCCTCGAGCAGCTCTTCCAGCTTGTCGAGGGTGTCCATGTCGAGGTCGTTGGTCGGTTCGTCGAGCACCAGCATGTTGGCGGGCTTGGCCAGGGCGATGGCCAGCAGCAATCGGTTGCGCTCGCCGCCCGAGAGCGTCGAGATCGGCTGGCGCAGCTGGCCTTCCTGGAACAGGAAGTCCTTGGCGTAGGCGACGACGTGCTTGGAAATGCCGCGCACGAGGATGGAGTCGCCGCCGCCGGGGGTGAGGGCGTCCCACAGGGTCATGTCGCTGCGCAGGCCCTCGCGCGACTGGTCGAGATAGACGGGGTCGAGGTTGGCCCCCAGCTTGACCGTGCCTTCGTCGGGAGCGAGTTCGCCAAGCAGGATCTTGACCAGGGTGGTCTTGCCGGCGCCGTTGGGGCCGACGATGGCCAGGCGGTCGCCGCGGATGACGCGGGTGGTGAAGGGCTTGATGACCGGGCGGTCGCCGAAGCTCTTGGAAACCCCCTTCAGGTCCGCGACCAGCTTGCCGGAGGTCGAGCCCGAGTCGACGCCGAGGTGGAGCTCGCGCGGAACGTCCTTGAGCCGTTCGCTGCGATCGGCGCGCAGGGCGTCGAGCGAGCGGGCCCGGCCCTCATTGCGGGTGCGGCGGGCGGTGATGGAGCGGTAAAAGGTCTCGGTTTCCCGCTCGATGGTCTTGGTCAGCCGCTGGAGGGACTGGGCCTCTTCCTCCTGGACCTTGGTGGACCATTCGTCGAAGGCGGCGAAGCCCTTGTTGAGCGTGCGGACACGGCGGCCTTCCAGCCAGTGGCAGGACTGGGTGACGCGGTTGAGGAAGGCGCGATCGTGGCTGACGACCAGCACGGCGAAACGGGCGCTGATCAGCTCGTTCTCGAGCAGTTCGATGGCGAGGATGTCGAGGTGGTTGGTCGGCTCGTCGAGCAGGAGCAGGTCCGGCTCCTCGGCGAAGGCCTTGGCGAGGGCGGCGCGGCGGATTTCGCCGCCGGACAGGTTGACGGCGGGTTTGGCCGGGTCGAGGCCGAAGGTGGTCAGCCAGGACTCGGCGGTCCACGGCTGGGCGTCGCCAGACACGGCGTAGTCGAGCAGGGTGCCGCCGGTGATGTCCGGCTCCTGCGGCACATAGGCGAAGCGGACCCCAGCCTGGACCGACCGATCGCCGGCGTCGGGCTCGATCAGACCCATGACCATCTTCATCAGGGTGGACTTGCCGGCGCCGTTGCGGCCGACGAGGGCGGCGCGGGTGCGCGGCTCGACCGCGATGTCGACGCCGTCGAACAGGGGGCGCTGGCCATCCTGGAGACGGACGTCCTTGAGGGAGACGAGGGGCGGTCTTGCCGAGGCTTTGGAGGCCATGGGTGCTTTCGGACGGGAGGCGAGGTATGGGGAGCGCGTGGATGTAGAGCGTACCGACCCGGCGACCAAGCCTTTCTGGCAGACCAAGCGTCTGGAGCAGATGACCCGCGAGGAGTGGGAGAGCCTGTGCGACGGCTGCGGACTGTGCTGTCTGGTGCGGTTCGAGGACGAGGACACGGGCAAGGTCGTGCCCACCCGGGTGCATTGCAAGCTGTTCGACTCCGCGCGCTGCACCTGTGTCGACTACGCCAACCGGCGGGAACAGGTTCCGGACTGCATCAAGCTGACGCCGTGGAATATCGAGGCGCTGGGCTGGATGCCGGGGTCGTGCGCCTATCGTCGGATCAACGAGGGACGAGGGCTGGCCAACTGGCATCCGCTGGTCTCGGGCGACCCGGAGAGCGTGCACGAGGCCGGGGTGTCGGTGCGGGGGCAGACGGTGTCGGAGCTGGCGTTGAAGGATGCCGAGGACGCCCTCGACTTCGAGGCGCCGGAATGGATCCCCGAGCGCGGTCTGGAGCCGCGCTGACTGGACGAGAGGGCCTGAACGCAAGGTCACGGGACCCGCGTGACGCTGTGCTTACAATTCGCGAATCTATAGTCTAGTTATCAGAATTAAAGCGTTAAAGATCAAGCGACTAAGCTTTTCTCGAATCGTTTTATCTGTACTAGGGCGCTGGGACGGTATGATGTGGGCAGGTCGGAAAGTCCCCTGACGCTCCCGGGTAGGGAGCGAGGACGCCGGCGCCCCAGACATCCCGGAGATCATCATGCGGAATTGGCGGCGACCCTTCGCGGGGCGGCGGGGCGTTGTCGCGCCCGAGATCAAGGACAGCCGGACCGGGCCGCTGATCGCCCTGACCAGCGCGGGGCGGCCGCGCTGGACGCCGAGGGACTATGCGAGCCTCGCCAACGAAGGGTTCGCCCGCAACGCCGTGGCCTATCGCTGCGTCCGGATGGTCGCCGAAGCCGCGGCCTCGACGCCGCTGTCGGTGTTTATCGACGGGGTGCGGCGGGACGATCACCCGCTGGCCCGGTTGCTGGCCCAGCCAAACCCGGAGCAGTCGGGAACGGAATGGCTGGAGGCCCTGTATGGCGGCCTGCAGACGGCGGGGAACGCCTATGCCGAGGCCGTCGGGGACGAGACCCCGGACGAGCTGTGGGTCCTGCGGCCGGACCGGGTGAAGGTGGTGCCGGGGCGCGGCGGCTGGCCGGAGGCCTATGAGTATTCCGTCGACGGTCGCTCGGTGCGGATCGGTCGTCTGGCGGATGGGTGGATGCCGGTGATGCAGCTGAAGCTGTTTCATCCGACGGACGATCACTACGGATTCTCGCCGCTGGAGGCGGCGGCCTTCGCCATCGACGTGCACAATGCCTCGAGCGCCTGGAACAAGGCGCTGCTGGACAATGCGGCGCGGCCCAGCGGGGCGCTGGTCTATGGCGCGAAGGACGGCGAGCGGCTGACGACGGAGCAGTTCGACGCCCTGAGGGCGCAGATCGACGAGAGCCACGCCGGGACCCTGAACGCCGGGCGGCCGATGATCCTGGAAGGCGGGCTGGACTGGAAGCCGATGAGCTGGACGCCGGCGGACATGGACTTCATCGCCGGCAAGCATGCGGCGGCGCGCGAGATCGCCCTGGCCTTCGGCGTCGCGCCGCAGCTGCTCGGGATTCCGGGGGACGCGACCTATTCCAACTATCGCGAAGCCAACGCCGCCTTCTGGCGCGGAACGGTCGCGCCGCTGGTCAGGAAGACGGCGGCGGCGCTGACCGGCTGGCTGGGCAGTCGTTTCCCCGGAGCGAGGATCGAGGCGGATCTGGACGGGGTGCCGGCCCTGCAGCCGGAACGGGACGCCCTGTGGGCGCGACTGGAGTCGGCGAGCTTCCTGACCGACGAGGAACGGCGGCGGATGGCGGGAGTGGGCGCGTGATGGATCTGCGGAAGGTCCCCGTGGCGGTGATGGCGGCCCTGGCGGTGCAGACCGCCGGGGCGCTGGTCTGGGCCGGCGGCGCGGCGGCGCGCATCGCCTCGCTGGAGGAGCGGATCGAGGCCCAGGCCCAGGTGGCGGAACGGCTGGCGCGGCTGGAAGAGCAGAGCAAGGCGACCCGGGCGGCGGTGGAGCGGATCGAAATACGACTGGAGGGCGGGTCGTGAGCCGGATGACTGACAAGGCGTTGCGATTGGCGCCGGGCGCCGAGGCTCTTCGCGGCGACGCAGGCCTGGGGATCGAGGGCTACGCCTCGCTGTGGGGCGTGGCCGATCTGAACGGGGATGTTCTGGCGAAGGGCGCGTTCGCGGCCAGCCTTGCGGCGGCGGGCGCGCGCGGGGTGCGCATGCTGCATCAGCACGAGGGCCGCGCGATCGTCGGCGTCTGGGACGAGATGGTCGAGGACGAACGCGGCCTGCGGGTGCGGGGCCGGATCATGGACTGGTCGGCCGAGGCGCGGTTCGCCCAGGCCCTGTCGCGGGCCGGGGCGCTGGACGGATTGTCGATCGGCTTCCGCAGCCAGCGGGCGCGGCGCGAGGGGCGGCTGCGGGTGCTGGTCGAGGTGGCGCTGTGGGAAGTGTCGCTGGTTACGTTTCCGATGTTGCCGGGGGCGCGGTTCGCGCTGGCTACCTTACCCGCTCAATCATACCCGGTGTGACCCGGGGATCCGCCAGCTGTGGCGGGTGACTCACAATTTCTCAAGAGGGCGGTTCGCGCCCCGATCCCGACCGCAACCCGCGGTTCCTGAAAACCGGAGACACCATGAAAGAGACCAAGACGGCCTCGGGCACCCCCGAGGCGCGCGCCGCCATGCATGAGATGATGGCCGCGTTCGAGGCGTTCAAAGGGGCCAATGACGCCCGGCTGGACGAGATCGAGAGGAAGGCGTCGGCCGATACGCTGCTGGAGGAGAAGGTGGCGCGGATCGACCAGGCGGTGAGCAGCGCCCAAGCGCGGCTGGACCGGGTGGTCAGCGAGGGGCGGAGGCCGGAGCTGGGGCTGACCCCCTCCGGCGGCTTCGCCGCCTCCTCCCCCATGAAGGGGGAGGAGAAGAGCGCCTTCGACGGCTATCTGAAGACGGGACAGTCGTTCGGACTGGAGCTGAAGGCGGGGCTGTCGACGGCGTCGAATTCGGCCGGCTATGTCGTGCCGGAACAGACCGAGCGGGCCATTGAGCGGCGCCTGATGGCCGGCTCGCCGATGCGCGAGATCGCCAGCGTCCGCACTGTCGGCGCGGGTGTGTTCCGCAAGCCGGTGTCGACGGCGGGCCTGGCCGCCGGCTGGGTCGCCGAGACGGCGGCGCGGCCGGAGACGGATCCGGCCACCCTGGCGCTGCTGGAGTTCCCCTCGGCCGATCTGTACGCCAGCCCGGCGGCCACGCAGAGCCTGCTGGACGACGCCCTGATCGATCTCGACGAATGGCTGGCCTCGGAGGTCGAGGACGCCTTCGCGGCGCAGGAGACCAGCGCCTTCGTCACCGGCGACGGCGTCAACAAGCCCAAGGGCTTCCTCAGCTACGACATCGTCGCCGAGGCGGACCATGCCTGGGGCGAGATCGGCTATGTCGCCTCGGGCGCGGCGGGGGCGTTCGCGCCCAACAGCCCGACCGACCGGCTGATCGACCTGGTCTATGCGCCCAAGGCGCGATACCGGCCGAACGGACGGTTCGTGATGAACCGCAAGACGGTGTCGGCGGTGCGCAAGTTCAAGGACAGCGACGGAGCCTATATCTGGCAGCCGGCGCAGCGGCCGGGCGAGACCGCCAGCCTGCTGGGCTATGCGGTCACCGAGATCGAGACCATGCCCGACATCGGCCCGGATGCGGCGGCCATCGCCTTCGGCGACTTCCAGCGCGGCTATCTGATCGTCGATCGGGCCGGGGTGCGGGTGCTGCGAGACCCGTATTCGGCCAAGCCCTATGTGCTGTTCTACACGACCAAGCGGGTCGGCGGCGGGGTGCAGAATTTCGACGCCATCAAGGTGATGAAGTTCGCGGCGACCTGAGGGTCCAGGGATGAGGGCGAGGGGCGAGGATCGCTCCTCGCTCCGACCTCCCGGGTTAAACGGGCTGCGGTTGAGCTGAGACGCGCGGGCTTCGTCCCCCGTCCCTCGATCCTCGCCCTTATCGAACAAAGCGAGGTTTCCCATGACCGCACCCGTCTCGCTGGCGGAGGCGAAGCTGTTCCTGCGCGTCGAGCACGACGCCGAGGATGGCCTGATCCAGGCTCTGATCGATGCGGCCCGCGCGCGGGTCGAGGGCGATGTGGGGGCGCCGCTCGATGCGGCCTCTCCGGCGCCGCTCCGGCTCGCCGTCCTGATGCTGGTGCTGCGCGCCTATGAGCGGGGCGAGGGCGACATGCCGGTCCAGCCGGTCGAGGCCTGGATCGCGCCGTACCGGGCGGTGCGGCTGTGAGGGTGCTGGCCGGCCTGTTCGAGGGCGTCGAGAGCCAGACGCCCTATGGCGGTCGGGCGGTGAGCTGGGAGCCGCTGGGCTCTGTCTGGCTGAAGCCCGGGCCCCGGCGAAGACGCGAGAGGAGCGAGGCCGGCGGAGGGCGGGTGATCGAGCTCATGACGGCCGAAGCCCGCGCGGACGCGCGGTTGAGCGTGGAGCGGGTGCTGCAGTTCGGCGGGGCCGACTGGCGCATTCGATCGGTCGAGACCGTCGGCGGGCAGGCGATCCTGAATCTGGAGAGGACACGATGAGCCATGAACTGGCGTTGCAGAAGGCGCTGCTCGCCCATCTGGGCGACGATGCCGGCTTGGGCGCGCTGCTGGGCCAGCCGCCAAGGATCTGGGACGCGCCGCCGGACCGGCCGGGCTGTCCGTATCTGCTCATCGGCCGTTCGGAGAGCCGCCCGGTGGCCGCCTCCGGCTGCGGCGTCGAGCATGGACTGACCCTGACGGTCGTGTCGCGGTTTCGCGGCACGGAGGAGGCCAAGGCGGTGCTGGCGGCGCTGCGGCTGGCGCTGACGGACGCGGCCCTGGCGGCGGACGGGGTGAGCGCGATCAGCGTGAGACCGGGGTTCGCGGACGTCTATCCGGCGCCCGACGGACTGAGAACATTCGCGGTGCTGCGGGTGCGCGCCGTCACCGAGGAGGAGCAGCCATGACGGCGCAACGCGGCAAGGACATTCTGTTGAAGATCGAGGGCGCGCCGGGCGTGTTCACGACCGTGGCTGGTCTGAGGGCGCGGACGCTGTCGCTGAACGCGCGGACGGTGGATGCGACCGACGGCGACAGCGCCGGGCGCTGGCGCGAGCTGCTGGGCGGGGCGGGGGTGAAGTCGGCGGCCGTGGCGGGTCAGGGAATCTTCCGCGACGCGGCCTCGGACGCGCTGATCCGGGAGGCCTTCTTCGATCAGGCGGCGCGGACCTGGCGGCTGATCGTGCCGGACTTCGGCACGCTGGAGGGCCCGTTTCTGGTGGCCGCGCTGGAGTACGCCGGCGAGCACGAGGGCGAGGCGACCTTCGCCGTCAGCCTCGCCAGCGCCGGCGAAATCACCTTCGGCGCGGCGTGATGGTCGCCAACGGCGCGCGGGGCGAGGTCGTCGCGAGACTGGCGGGGGCGGAGCGGCGTCTGTGCCTGACCCTCGGTGCGCTGGCCGAGATGGAGACGGCATTGGAGTGCGAAGGTCTCGCGGCCCTTGCCGAACGGATGCGGGCGCTGTCGACGAGCGATCTGACGGTGGTGCTGGCGGCGCTGCTGAGGGGCGGCGGCGAGGGGGCGTTGGCGGACCGGCTGGCCGTGGCGCCGGTCGACCCACGCGAGGCGGCGGAGGCGGTGGCGCGTGCCTTCGCGGCGGCGGCGTGAGGACGCCGTGGAGCGCGATGCTGCGCACCGCCGCGCTGCTGGGCGTGGCGCCCCCGGCGTTCTGGCGGCTGTCGCTACGGGAGTGGCGGATGCTGACGGAGGCGCCGCCGGCGAGCGCTCCGCTGGGGCGGAGCGAGTTCGAACGCATGGCGGAGGCCTGGCCCGATGACTGACCGGATCGATCCCGACGGCCTCGACGCCGTGCCGCGCCGCGCGGCGGAGGCGGCCGCGGCCCTCGACGGACTGAGGGAGCCGGCGGAGCGGGCGGCGGCCTCGATCGAAAGCGCCTTCGACAAGGCCGGCGCGAGCCTGACCCGGTCGCTGGCGCGGGCGGCGGCGGACGGGGAGGTCACGCTGGCGGAGCTGGCGCGCGCCGTGATCACCACGATCAATGCGGCGGCCGGCGGAGGCCGTTCCGGAGGACTGGCCGAGGCCATCGCGCAGGCGGCGGGATCGCTGTTCTCGGGCGCGCGGGCGGACGGCGGGCCGGTTGTGACCGGCGCCGCCTATCTGGTCGGCGAGCGCGGGCCGGAGCTGTTCCGGCCGGGAAGCTCGGGGACGATCGAGCCCTCGGGCGGAGCGAACGTGACGGTCAATGTGCGGGTCGATGGCGGCGCGGAAGCGCTGCTGAGATCTGAGGCGCAGGTGGCCCAGGCGCTGGCCCGCGCGGTCGCCCTCGGCGCACGCCGCCTCTAGAGTTTCCGGAGAGAGATGATGGCCTTTCACGAGGTGAGGCTGCCCGCGCGCCTGGCGTTCGGATCGACCGGCGGCGTCGAGCGGCGCACCGAGATCGTGACGCTGGGCTCGGGATTCGAGCGGAGATCGACGCCGTGGGCGCAGGGGCGGCGGCGCTATCTGATCGGCGCGAACCTGCGGTCGCTGGACGACATGGCGGCGCTGACGGCCTTCTTCGAGGCGCGGCAGGGACGGCTGTACGGTTTTCGCTTCCGGGATTTCGCCGACTTCAAGTCCTGCGCGCCGAGCGAGGCGATCACGCCGCTGGACCAGGATCTGGGCGTCGGCGACGGGGCGAGGACGCGCTTCGAGCTGGGCAAACGATACGGAGCTGACGAGGCGGCGCCGGAGCGACGGATCCACAAGCCCGTCGACGGGACGGTGGTGATCGCCGTCGACGGCGTTCAGGCCGATCCTGCCGCGTTTGAAATTGAGCTGACGACGGGCGTCGTGACTTTCGCGGCCCCGCCCGGGGCTGGCGCAGTGGTCACTGCGGGCTTCGAGTTCGACGTCCCGGTCCGCTTCGACGCCGACCGGATCGACGTGACGCTGGAAAGCTTCGCGGCCGGGCGGATGGCGGCCGTGCCCCTGATCGAGGTGAGGGTCTGAAGCATGCGCCAGATACCGGAGGAGCTGGTCGACCGCATCGAGAGCGGCGCGGCGACGCTGTGCCATGCCTGGCTCTTGAAACGGGCCGACGGGGTCGAGGCGGGGTTCACCGACCATGATCGCGATCTGGAGATCAACGGCGTGACCTGTCGGGCGGCCAGCGGCTGGACCGGCGGCGCGGCGGAGAGCGCGGTCGGGCTCGGCTGCGGATCGGCCGCGGTTTCGGGGGTGCTGGACGACGACGCGGCCCGCGAGGCCGATATCGCCGCCGGGCTGTACGACAGGGCCGAGGTGGCGCTGTGGCGGGTCGACTGGCGACGGCCGGATCTGAAGGTGCGGCTGTGGGTGGCGCGGCTGGCCCGGATACAGCGCGATGGCGACAGTTTTTCGGCTGAGCTGGAAGGGCCGCTGGCGGCCTTGGAACGGGTGGTCGGGCGAACCTATGGGCGCGATTGCGACGCCCAGCTGGGCGGTGCCCGGTGCAAGGTCGCCCTTGAGGACTACCCGGCCGCCGTCTGCGACAAGCGTTGGGCGACCTGTCTCGCGACATTCAGCAATGCGGCCAATTTCCAGGGCTTCCCCGATATCCCCGGCGACGACTTCCTGACGGCGGCGCCGGTTCAGGGCGGGCGCAATGACGGCAGGAGTCGGCGATGAGCGTTCGTGTCGTGGCGGCCGCTCGCGCGTGGCTGGGGACGCCCTATCAGCATCAGGCCAGTCTGCGGGGCGAGGGCGCCGACTGTCTGGGGCTGGTGCGCGGCGTCTGGCGGGAGTTGTTCGGCGCCGAACCGGGACCCGTGCCGCCCTATCGACCCGACTGGGCCGAGGTCGGCGGCGAGGAGAGCTTGCTGCAGGCGGCGCGGCGCTGGCTGAAGGAGATCCCGGTCGACCGCGCCCGCGCCGGCGATGTGCTGCTGTTCCGAATGGCGCCGGGATGCCCGGCCAAACACTGCGCCATCCTGAGCGCGGGCGCGCTGGCGGATGAGGCCGAGCCGCGCATGATCCACGCCTACTGGGGCCGGGCCGTGGTCGAAAGCTGGATGGGTTCGTGGTGGCGGCGACGGCTGGTGGCGGCGTTCGCCTGGCCGTCAGACGGGGAGGTCGATTGATGGCGCAGGTGGTGCTGGGCGGGCTGGGCGGCGCCCTGGGCGGCGGCGTCGGTCGCGTGATCGGGGCGACGCTGGGCGGCCTGCTGGACCGCAGTCTGGTGGCCGGGCTGGAACCGGCGCGTCAGAAGGGTCCGAGACTGAGCGCGCTGGCGCTGCAGGGGACGGCGGAAGGCGCGCCGATGGCCTGTGTGTTCGGCCGGGCGCGGGTCACCGGACAGGTGATCTGGGCGGCCCGGTTCCTTGAGGGACGCAAGACCTCGTCCGGCGGCAAGGGCGGCCCGCGCACGGTCGAGTACGACTACTCGCTGAGCTTCGCCGTCGCGCTGTGCGAGGGGCCGATCGACGGGATCGGCCGCGTCTGGGCGGACGGCCAGCCGATGGACCTGACCGGGGTCACCATTCGGCTGCATCACGGTTCGGAGACCCAGGCGCCGGATCCCCTGATCGAGGCGGTGGAGGGAGACGCTCCGGCCTATCGCGGCACGGCCTATGTGGTGTTCGAGGACTTGCCGCTCGGGCCTTACGGCAACCGCCCACCGCAGCTGGCCTTCGAGGTGTTCCGGCGACCACGCGGAGCCGCAGCCCGGCTGGAGGACAGGCTGGAGGGCGTGTGCCTGATCCCGGGCGCGGGGGAGTTCGTACTGGCGACCGAGGCGGTGATGCGCCGCGAAGGTCTGACCCGGACGACGCCCGAAAACCTGCATGGCGGCGACGGCCGGACCGATCTCGCCGTGTCCCTGGATCAGCTCCAGGCCCAGGCGCCGAACCTCAAGCGGGTCAGTCTGGTGATCGGCTGGTTCGGCGACGATCTCAGGGCTGGACACCTGACGGTCAGGCCGGGCGTGGAGCGGAGGGACAAACCGACCGAGCCGCTGCAGTGGTCCGTCGCGGGCCTCGGCCGGGCCGAGGCCCATCTGATCTCGACGAGCGGCGGCGGGCCGGCCTATGGCGGCACACCCTCGGACGAGAGCGTGCGGCAGGCGATCGCCGAGCTGAAGGCACGGGGTCTTGAGGTGACGCTGTATCCGTTTGTCTTCATGGACGTGCCGCCGGGCAACGGGCTGCTGGACCCGTATGGCGGGGCCGAGCAGGCGGCCTATCCCTGGCGGGGCCGGATCAGGGGCGAGACCGGCGCGACGGCGGGCGCCGATGTGGCGGCGGCGTTCGGCGAGGCGGACGGCTGGGGCCTGAGGCGGCTGGCGCTGCACTATGCGGCGCTGGCGGCGGAGACCGGAGCGGACGGCCTGCTGATCGGGTCCGAGATGCGGGGGCTGACCTGGACGCGCGACGCGGGCGGCGCCTTCCCGGCGGTGGAGGCGTTTCGCTCGCTCGCCGCCGAGTGCCGGGCCATCGTCGGGCCCGGCGTCAAACTGTCCTACGCCGCCGACTGGTCCGAATATTTCGGCTTCCACGAGGGCGCCGACGCGATCTTTCACCTCGACCCGCTTTGGGCGGATCCCGAGATCGACTACGTCGGCATCGATTGGTACCCGCCCCTGGGGGACTGGCGCGACGGGTCCGGGGGCGTCGACAGTGGAACTTTCGCCGGCCCGGATGACCCGGCCGGACTGGCGGCGCAGGTGGCCGGTGGTGAGGGCTTCGACTGGTTTTACGCCTCCTCCGCGGATCGGGCCTCGCAGACCCGGACCCCGATCATGGACACGGCCCATGGCGAGGACTGGGTGTTCCGGCCCAAGGATCTGAAGGGCTGGTGGTCGCATGCCCACCACGACCGGCCCGCTGGCGTCCGGAGCGCGACGCCGACGGCCTGGGTCGCGGGCATGAAGCCGGTCCGGCTGACCGAGTTCGGCTGCGCGGCGGTCGACCGGGGCGGCAATGCGCCGAACCTGTTCCAGGACCCCAAGAGCGCCGAGGGAAGCCTGCCGCCCGTCTCGACGGGCGCCCGCGATGACCGGATGCAGCGCCGGGCGCTTGAGGCGATCCTTGGCCATTTCAGCGCCGGGGCGAACAATCCGGTGTCTCCGGTCTATGGCGGGCCGATGGTGGAAGCGGCGGACGCCTGGTGCTGGGACGCCCGGCCGTGGCCGGCCTTCCCCGGCCGCCCGGACGTATGGGCCGATGCGCCGGCCTGGCGGACGGGTCATTGGCTGAACGGACGCTTGCACGGAGAGACCCGCGACCTGATCGCGGAAATCCTGAAGCGTGGCGGCGTGTCCGAGAGCGGGTTCGAAATCGGCGCGCCCGGGGACGAGGTGCAGGGCTATGTGATCGACCGGCCGATGCGCACCCGCGACGCGCTCGAGCCGCTGTTGTCGGGGTTGGGCCTGGTGGCCGCGGAACGCGGCGGTCAGGTCTCGATCTTCGGCGAAGAACCCGCCGGGCTGATCCTGACGCAGGACGCCATGGCCGTGCCTGAAGTCGGCTCCAGCGTAAGGGCGGCCCGGCGGCTGGAAGCCGGCCCGGGTGCGGCCCGGGTGAGATTCATCGACGGCGGCGCCGATTATCAGACGGGTTCAGCCGTCGTGCGGGCGGACGGCGAGGGCGGCGGGATCGATCTGGATCTGCCCGCCGTTTGCTCGAAGGCTGTAGCACGGGCGGCGGCGGTGCGTGCGTTGGAGGCCGGCCGGGAGGAGCGACTGACGGTCTCGCTGGGTCCGCTGGAAGCGATACGGCTGGAGCCGGGCGACGGGGTCGCGGTCGAGGGCGATGCCCGCGACTGGCGGGTGACCCGCTACGACAGCGATGAGGCGCCCTCTGCGGTGCTTGAGCCTGCTTCCGCCGTCCGCACGGGCGAGGATCTGGACGTTCCGGGCGCCGGCGAGCCGGCCGCTGTCGTCGGGGCGCCGTTCCTCCGGATACTGGATTTGCCGCCGTTGATGGACGCAGAGGGCGATGCGCGATTGATTGCGGTCGTCGCATCGGATCCGTGGCGGCCCACGCGCGTCTTCGCCGGACCGGATTCCGCCAGCCTCACCGACCGGGGGGAGGTGCAGCAGCCCGCGACCGTGGGCGTTCTCGCGGCTCCGCTGGCGCCCGGCGTTCGTTTTCGCTGGGACGAGGTCAACGCCCTCGACATTCGAGTTGAAGGACGCCCGCCAGCAAGCCAGTCGACTCTGGCTGTGCTGGGCGGGGGCAACGCCGTGGCTGTCGAGACCACAGACGGGTGGGAGCTCATCCAGTTCAGGACCGCCGAACTGGTCGGCGCCGACGTCTGGCGCCTGACCGGTTTGCTGCGCGGCCAGCAGGGAACGGAGGCGGCCAATACCGCGGGCGCGGCGTCTGGCGCGTTGGCTGTGTTTCTTGGGGCCGGGCCGGAGAGGATGCCGTCGCCGGCGGCCGAACGCGGCCTGCCGCTGTTATGGCGGGCGGCGCAAATCGGCACGCCCGCAGGCGGGCCCGCCGTCAGCGAGGCGGTGTTTACGGCCACCGGCCAACATGGCCGACCCTGGAGCCCGGCCCATCTGCGGCGCCGCACCCGCGCCGACGGCGGTCGGGATCTGACATGGGTGGCGCGGGCCCGGGTCGACGGCGATCGATGGGAGGGCGAGCCGGCGGCGTCCGACCCGCCGCGGTTCCGCGTCCGTCTGCTCGATGCGGGTGAGCCTGTCCGGACGATCACCGTCGAGGAAGGCTCCGCGGGCCTTTCAGCCGCCAGTCTTGCGGCGGATTTTCCGGACGGTTTGATCGCGGCCGAAGCGGCCGTGGCGCAGTGGGGCGACGGTTACGGATGGGGCGGCGAGGCGCGTGTCTGGCTGGGCTGAGCCGGGACCGCGAAGAGATTCATGCGCCGTGCCTTTGCGCTGTGGTGCGAATGCCCTAACTGACGGATCGGACTTTTGATGCGCAGGAGCGAACTCGAACGTGGCGGGCGATCCCTACAAGGAACTGGGCGTTTCGAGGGGCGCGAGCGCGGACGAGATCAAGAAGGCGTTCCGCAAGCTCGCCAAGGAACTGCATCCGGACAAGAACCTCGGAAACCGTGACGCCGACGAGCGCTTCAAGCGGGTGACGGCGGCGTTCGACCTGCTGGGCGATGCCGAAAAGCGCACCAAATTTGATCGCGGCGAGATCGACGCCGATGGACGCGAACAGTTCCGGGGCTTCGGCGGCGGAGGGCCGCACCCGGGCGCGGGCGGCAATCCCTTCGGCCAGGCGGGGGCCCAGCGCGGCGGCTTCGAGAATGTCGACCTCGACGATCTGTTCGGCGGCATGTTCGGGGGCGGCGCGCGCTCGGGGGCCCGCGGCGGCTTTTCGTCGCGCGGTCAGGACGTCAAGGCGACGCTGGAAATCAGCCTTGAGGACTCGATCTCCGGTGCGACGCGGCGAATTCAGTTTTCGGACGGGCGCACGCTCGATGTGACGATCCCGAAAGGCGCCGCGGACGGGCAGGTGATCCGGCTGCGCGGCCAGGGCGCGCCGGGCGTGTCCGGCCGAAGCGAGGCGGGCGACGCCCTGATCACGATGAAGCTCGCCTCTCACCCCATCTTCCAGCGGGAAGGCGCGGACCTGACCATGGATCTGCCGGTGTCGCTGCCCGACGCCGTCCTGGGCGGCAAGATTCCGGTGCGGACGCCGGAGGGCACCGTCAATATGACCATTCCTTCGGGATCGAGCTCGGGCAAGGTGCTGCGCCTGAAGGGGCGGGGCGCTTTCGTTGGCGGCAAGCGCGGCGATCTGCTGGCCCGGCTGATGATACAGTTGCCGGAGGCTGCCGACGACGGGCTGACGAAGCTGGCCCAGGCCATGCGTGACAAGGGCGGCTACCGGCCATGGCGGGACTGATGGCAGGGAAACCGAACACAAAACCGGACCGGCCATGGTTCTCGTCCGGCCCGACCGCCAAGCGGCCGGGCTGGTCCAGCGGAGCGCTGCCTCACGAACTGCTGGGGCGCGGCATCCGCGCGCCGGAGGTGGTCGATCGCTTTTCGCAGGGGCTGCGGCTGACCCGCGAACTGCTGCAGGTCCCGGACGACTGGCGGCTGGTCTATGTGCCCGGGTCGGACACCGGCGCCGTCGAGGCGGCGATGTGGTCCATGCTCGGTGAACGGCCGGTCCAGGTGCTGGCGTTCGAGAATTTCGGTCAGGTCTGGGCCACGGACCTACGCGATCACCTGAAACTCGACCCCGAGATCCTGAGCGCCCCGTGGGGCCAGTTCCCGGACGTATCCAGGGTCGATCCCGCCAAGGATCTGGTGTTTCCCTGGAACGGCACCACCGCCGGGGTCAGGGTGCCGGGCGCCGACTGGATCGCCCTGGATCGGGAGGGGATCGTCATCTGCGACGCTACTTCGGCGGCCTTCGCCATGCCGCTGCCGTGGGACCGTCTGGATGTCGTGACCTTCAGCTTCCAGAAGGCGCTGGGCGGGGAGGCGGGCCTCGGCGTCGCCGCCCTGTCGCCGAAGGCGATCCAGCGTCTGGACAGCTATACGCCGCCCCGACCCATCCCCAAGGTGCTGCGTCTGAGGAATGGCGAGGGCTTCGACCCGGCGCTCGCGACCGGCTCGATGATCAACACCTTCTCGGTCTGGACGCTGGAGGACTGGATCGACGGCGTTGAATGGGGCCTGTCGATCGGCGGACTGCCAGAGTTGATCGCCCGCACCGACCGGAATGCGGCCGCGCTGAACGCCTGGGTCCAGCGGTCCAACTGGGTCGCCTACCTTGCCGAAGACCCGGCGATCCGCTCGACGACCTCGGTCTGCCTGAAGATCGTGGACCCGCGCGTGACGGGCATGGACGAGCCGTCGCGGCAGGCGTTCGTGGCCCGCATCAAGGCGCTGGTCGAGGGCGAAGGCGCGGCCTTCGACGTCGAGAGCCATCGCAACGCCCCGGCCGGTCTGCGCATCTGGTGCGGTTGCACCGTCGAGACGGCGGACGTCGAGGCGCTGACGCCGTGGCTTGACTGGGCCTTCGAAACCGCGCTGGGGGAATAATCCGCGCCTCGGGACGACACCGCCCGATTCCCCCGCTATAGGCTGCGCCCGCATCCCGGATAGTCCGGTAGCGGAGAAACGTCTTGGCGAACGTCGCGGTAGTCGGCGCCCAGTGGGGCGACGAGGGCAAGGGCAAGATCGTCGACTGGTTGTCGAACCGGGCCGACATGGTGGTCCGCTTCCAGGGCGGCCATAACGCCGGCCACACCCTGGTCGTCGATGGCAAGGTCTACAAGCTGGCCCTGCTACCCAGCGGCGTGGTGCAGGGCAAGCCCTCGATCATTGGGAATGGCGTGGTCGTCGATCCCTGGCATCTGGTCGGGGAGATCGAGAAGATCGAGGCCCAGGGCATCGCCATCAGCCCCGAGGTGCTGATCGTCGCCGACAACGCCTGCCTGATCCTTCCCATCCATCCGGCCCTCGACGTGGCGCGCGAAGCGGCGGCCAGCGCGCCGGGCGCGCGCATCGGCACCACGGGTCGGGGCATCGGCCCCGCCTATGAGGACAAGGTCGGGCGGCGGGCCATCCGGGTCTGCGACCTGGCCAGCGCCGAGGATCTCAAGATCAAGATCGAGCGGCTGCGGGCGCACCACGATCCGCTCCGGGCCGGGCTCGGGCTCGAGCCCATCGATCCGGCCGCGCTGCTGCGGCAGCTTCTGGAGATCGCGCCGAAGATCCTGCCCTATGTCCAGCCGGCTTGGCGGGTGCTGGACGAGGCCCGGCGCGCCGGCAAACGGGTCCTGTTCGAGGGCGCTCAAGGCGCCTTTCTCGACGTGGACCACGGCACCTACCCCTATGTGACCAGCTCCAACACCGTGGCCGGTCAGGCCGCCGCCGGGGCCGGCATCGGTCCGCGCGGCGTCGGCTATGTGCTCGGCATCGTGAAGGCCTACACCACCCGGGTGGGCGAGGGGCCGTTCGCCTGCGAACTAGACGACGAGGTCGGCCGTCATCTGGCGACCGTGGGCCGCGAGGTCGGGGTCAATACCGGCCGGGCGCGACGCTGCGGCTGGTTCGACGCGGTGCTGGTCCGGCAATCGGTGGCGATCAACGGCATCGACGGCATCGCCCTGACCAAGCTGGACGTCCTGGACGGCCTCAAGACCTTGAAGATCTGTACCGGCTACCGCATCGGCGGCGAGGTGCTGGACTATTTGCCGTCCAGCCTGAAGGCGCAGGCGGCGGCCGAGCCGGTCTTCGAGGAGCTGGAGGGCTGGACCGAGAGCACGGCTTCGGCGCGCAGCTTCCGCGATCTGAACGCCAACGCCGTCAAATATGTCCGCCGTATCGAGGAACTGATCGGCGCGCCGGTGGCCCTGCTGTCGACCAGCCCGGAGCGCGACGACACCATCCTGATGCACGACCCCTTCCAGGGATGATGTCCGGCTCCCGGAAGCGCCGCGCTTAAAGGGTTCTCAACGGAGCTGGCCTAAGTGTGTTCGCCTAACTGGAGGCGCGCCTTGTTTGTTGCCGATCGTCGTGTGCTGGCGAAGCTGGTTCCGGTCCTGCGGCGGGTTCTGATCGTCGATCCGAACCCCCATGCCGCCCGTCTGCTGACTGACATCATCAAGGGCATGGGCGCGGGCGAGATCGTGGTCGAACCTGGCGAATCCCGGGCGATGCAGACCGCGGAGGCGCTGGAGCCCGGCCTCATCTTCACCGAGCGGGGCGGCGATGGTCTCGATGGCGAGTCGCTGGCGCGCGCCGTGCGGCGGTCCAGCCTTAGCTGCCGGCGCGCGCCGATCATCATGGTCACCGCCGACGCCACCGCCAGCACGATCCTCGGCGCCCGCGACAGCGGGGTGCACGAATTCCTGCGCAAGCCCTTTACCAGCGCCGACCTGTTCAAGCGGATCGAGAACGTGGCGCTGAAGCCCCGGGACTGGGTCGAAGCCGTCGGATACGTCGGACCGGACCGGCGGCGCTTCAACTCCGGCGAGTTCAGCGGCGATCGCAAGCGCCGGGCGGACCGTCCGGCCGGCGGCGCGGCCGCGATGGCGGCGGCGAAGGATCAGGCCATGCGGATTTTGGCCGCTGCTCTGGATCAGTTCGACAAGGATCCCATGCAGGCGGTACGCGCCATTCGCGAACAGGCGGCGACCCTGAAGTCGCTGGCCATGAAGGCGGCGGATTCCCGGCTGGCGGTCGCCGTAGGCGCGCTGGAAGTCACCCTCGCCTCCGGGCCCGCCTGCAAGGCGACGCTCGCCGCACCGATTGGATCGCTGCTGGCCATGGCCGCGCCGGAGCCGATGAAGCAGGCGGGATGAAAGCGACGGCGCCGGGTCTGGCACCGCCGCTGTCGGTCAGGCGTCGACCAGATTGCGCTCTTCAGCCGCCGCCCGCATCGCCTTCTGCAGCTTCTCGAAGGCGCGGACCTCGATCTGCCGGACCCGCTCGCGGGACACGCCATACTGGCCGGCCAGCTCTTCGAGGGTGACCGGATCGTCCTTGAGGCGACGCTCGGTCAGGATGTGCTTCTCGCGGTCGGTCAGCTCCTGCATGGCCTCCTCGAGCAAGCTCCGACGGATCGACTTCTCCTCGTCCTCGGCCAGCTGGGTCTCCTGCGAGACCGCCGTATCATCGGCCAGCCAGTCCTGCCATTCGCTCTCGCCATCGGCGCGCAGCGGCGCGTTCAGCGAGGCGTCGCCGCCGAGGCGGCGGTTCATATTGGTGACCTCCTCCTCCGACACGCCCAGCTTGGTGGCGATGGCGGCGAGGTGTTCCGGGCGCAGGTCGCCTTCCTCGAAGGCCGAGATCTGGCTCTTGGCCTTGCGCAGGTTGAAGAACAGCTTCTTCTGCGCCGCCGTGGTGCCCATCTTCACGAGCGACCAGCTGCGCAGGATGTATTCCTGGATCGAGGCGCGAATCCACCACATGGCGTAGGTCGCGAGGCGGAAGCCCTTGTCCGGATCGAACTTCTTGACCGCCTGCATCAGGCCGACGTTGCCCTCGGAGATCACCTCGCCAATCGGCAGGCCGTAGCCGCGATAGCCCATGGCGATCTTGGCCACGAGGCGCAGGTGCGACGTCACCAGACGGTGTGCGGCCTCCGGGTCCTGGTGTTCGGTCCAGCGCTTGGCGAGCATGAACTCCTCGTCCTTCGCCAGCATCGGAAATTTGCGGATTTCCGTCAGGTAACGCGACAGCCCCTGTTCAGGCGACATCACCGCGAGTGATCTAGCTACAGCCATACTGGTCCCTCCGACCGTAAGAAACGAGCGGGCTCTGCGGAGACGGCCACCCGATGTGCGCCGTCGCCTCGCCCCTCAACCGGTGAAGTAGGTTCGGGTTTCCGCTTTTGTCAGAGGCGGATCGTCACACGAAAGCGTGACCGTTGCCCCGGCGCCACTGCACCGACTGAGCGACTGTATAACGAAGGGTCAGTCCTTAATCAAGACTTACCTGTCTATCCCGGCCCGGATGCGTCCGTGGGCGGCGTCCCAAGCCGATGCATCGCCCTGATGTTTTTCAGGATGCAGGGCCTGCAGCCCCCGGATGTCGTTCCCAAGGCTGCGCAGACCGCCATCGTCCGACGAGGGGGTCACGCCTTCGGCGAGCATAAAGGCGGAGAGCGCCGCGACGTCTTGACGGGCGGGATTGGGGGCGACGGGCGCGTGCAGACGTCGCCCGGCCCAGCGGATCGCATCGACGATCTGGTGGCGGAAGCGGGGATCGTCCCAGGTCGAGGGCGTGTGTCCGAGGTTGGTATAGAACAGCCGGCCTTCGCCGATCTGACGGACCCAGGTCACGGGCACGGGATAGGGACGGCGCAGGGGGCCGGCGGCCATGTCGAGGGTCTGGAGGACGCGAACCCGGGCCGGGGCGAAGCCCGCGTACTGGTAAATCTCCTCCGCATAGGCCGTCCCGTCGGGCCACATCGCGGCCAGCGGGTGTGAAGGCTCAAGGTTAGACAGTCCGATCGGCGTGCCTTGCGTCCACGGATGTCCATCGAACCGACCGCCGAGGAAGGCCGTCCACGCCGCTTCTCCGCCTTCGAAATCCAGGGCGGTGTCCGCGGCGCTGTGAATGCCGACGAACCCACCGCGCCCGCTGTCGATCCAGGCGACGAGAGCGGCCCAGGTCTCGCGGTCGATGGGCAGGGCGCCAGTGGTGCTGAACACCAGCACGTCGAGGTCGGCCAAACGGTCGGGGGTCAGGTCACGGGCGTCCTGGCTCAGTTCCACCGTGAAGGCGCCGCTGGCCCGCGCCATTTCCTGAAGCGCGAGCTCGGACGGCGCCAGTCCATCCGCCGGGCGGCGGACGGTCTCGTGCACGAACCCGACCGACTGGGACAGATAGAAGACCCGCAATGGTGGCGTCTGAGGCGGCGCGCCAGCGCAGGCGGCCAGACACATCATCACCAGAAGGCCCGTCAGGAACCGGCCCATCACAGGGCCCTACAGGCCAAGGATGCCGCGGTAGGTCGGATGGACCACGTCCGCATGTTCCGGGTGCTTCTGCAGATAAGCCGAGAAGAAGGGGCAGACCGGCAGGATCAGCAGATCCCGGGCCCGGGCGTCGGCGATGACGTGCTTGGCCAGCCGGCTGGCGATGCCCTGACCCTCCAGCGCCTCGGGCACGAGGGTCTCGGTGATCATCAGGTTCTGACCGGAGAGATTGTAGACGACCACCGCGACCTTGCCGTCGACGGGCAGCTCGTAGCGATGGGCTTCGGCGTTGTCGCGGATGTCGGCGTCGGCCATTTCGTCTCTCCTGAACGTTAAGTGAGCGTCACAGCTCCACCAGCAGGCGCTCCAGATTCGTCATATCATCCGGCGGCGCGGTTTCGAAGCGCAGCGCCTCGCCGGTCACCGGGTGGACGAAGCCGAGGACCGCGGCGTGCAACGCCTGCCGCTTCAGGCCGGCCTCGGCGATGGAGGCGCGCACGGGCGCGGCGGGGCTGCCCGAGCCATAGACCGGATCGCCGAGGATGGGCGCGCCCTTCGACGCCAGATGCACCCGGATCTGGTGGGTGCGCCCGGTCTGCAAGGTGCAGGCGACCCGGCCGGCCATCGGCGCCGCGCCGGCCTTGGCCGGGCGGCCGAAGACCGCCTGCACGACATAGTCGGTGATGGCGTTGCGGCCGCCGCTCTTCAGCACCGCCATCTTCTTCCGGTCGGAGGACGAGCGACCGATCAGCGTCTCGATCCGACCCTTCGCGGGATCCGGCGCGCCCCGGGTCAGGGCGATGTAGGTGCGTTCGATGTCGTGGGCCGCGAACAGGGCCGAGAGGCCGGCGTGGGCCCGGTCCGACTTGGCGGCGACCATCACCCCGGACGTGTCCTTGTCCAGCCGGTGCACGATCCCCGGCCGGGCGACGCCGCCGATGCCTGACAGCGAGGCGCCGCAATGGGCCAGCAGGGCGTTGACCAGCGTGCCGGTCTCGCAGCCCGGGGCCGGATGCGCGGCCATCCCGGGCGCCTTGTCGATGACGATCAGGTCCGCGTCCTCGAACAGCACGGTCAGGCGAATGGCTTCCGGCAGCGGCGTGGCCGACACCACCGGCGGCATGGCGATGGCGTACAGCCCGGGCAGGGCCTTGGCCGAGCCACCGGAAACCGGCGCCCCGTCCCGGCTGACGACCCCTTCCGCCAGCAGGGCCTGCAGCCGCGCCCGGGACAGGGTCGGGAAGATGTCCGCCAGCGCCTTGTCCAGCCGTCCGCCGCCGGTCTCAAGCCGGGCCTCCAGCACGGTCGCGTCGTCGTCTTCGATCAAGGGCTCGTCGGACACCATGCGCTCCGCCGCCGGCAGCGGCGGGAGGTTGATCTAGCACGCGGCGCGCCGGACGCGACACGTCTCAAGCTTGGCTGTGGACCGGATTTGAGTCATGGTGAACGCAGGGGTGGGGAGACGAAACCATGAGACGTCTGATAATTGCGGCGGCGGCCGGCGGGGCCGCGCTGGCGCTCGGCAGCTGCGCGACCATGAGCGCCGAACAGTGCATGGCCGGGGACTGGTCCGGCCAGGGCTATGCCGACGGCCAGCAGGGCCTGACCCTGAGCCGGCTGGACGAC
This sequence comes from Brevundimonas sp., assembly GCF_046295595.1. Classification (GTDB taxonomy): domain Bacteria; phylum Pseudomonadota; class Alphaproteobacteria; order Caulobacterales; family Caulobacteraceae; genus Brevundimonas. The sequence continues at coordinate 137,937 of NZ_JBKBMX010000005.1, forward strand.
TACGCCAAGGCCTGCGCCGAGCATGGCGTCGCGCCGGATCCCGCCGCCTATGCGGCCGGACGCCGTCAGGGTCTGGTGCACTACTGCACGCCCGCGAGGGGGTTCGAGGCCGGGCGTTCGGGCTCGGCCTATGCGGGCGTGTGCCCGTCCGACCTGGAGGCGGACTTCCTGCCGGCCTACCGTGACGGTCAGATCGTGCACGAGGTCGAGGCGGCCCTGGCCAGCGCCCGCGGACGGGTCGACAGCCTCGGTGACCGGCTTGAAGAGCTGGACGAGAAGATCGTCGCCAAACAGGCCGAGGCCCGCGACGAAGACCTGACCGACGAACAACGCGAACGGGCCCGCAACCGCGTTCAGGAGCTCCGCCGCGAGCGCGCCGACACCGAGCGCGACTGGCGTCGGGCGCAGGACGAGGTCGACGACGCCGAGCGCGATGTCCGCGACGTCCGCTGGCGCTTCCGCAGCGAATACGGCGGCTGGTGAGGGAACGGCCGGCGCCCTGTGCGCCGGCCCGCGCCGTCAGGCGGCCTTCTTCTCGAGCGTCTTCTCCCACTGGCCCAACGAGGCCAGACCGTTCATGCGGGCGCGGTGGTGGAAGGCGGACTGGCAGGCGACGGCGTTCTCGGCCTTGCCCGACCACGCCCGCTGAGGCTCGGCCTGAAGCGCGCGACCGTAGGAGAAGGTCATCTTCCACGGGAAGCCGCCGATGCGGTTCATGGCGTCGAGGTGGGCCGTGGCCTGTTCGTCGGTCTGGCCGCCCGACAGATAGGCGATGCCCGGCACGGCCGAGGGCACGGTGGCCTTCAACGCGGCGATCGTCCTTTCGGCGACCTCATCGACCGTCGCCTGACGGACGCTACCCTTGCCGGAAATGACCATGTTCGGCTTCAGAATGATGCCCTCCAGCGCCACGCGCTGTTCGTACAGTTCCTGGAACACGGTCTGCAGCACCCAGCGGGTGACCTCGTCGCAGCGGGCGATGTCGTGCGAGCCGTCCATCAGCACTTCCGGCTCGACGATCGGCACGATCTGCTCCTGCTGGCAGATGCGGGCGTAGCGGGCCAGGGCGTGGGCGTTGGACTTGACCGCGCCCCAGGTCGGGACGCCGTCGGCGATGTCGATGACGCCGCGCCATTTGGCGAAGCGGGCGCCGCGCTCGTAGTGGGCCCGCAGCCGCTTGGACAGGCCGTCCAGCCCCTTGGTCACCGTCTCGCCGGGGAAGCCGGCCATCTTGGTCGCACCCTTGTCGACCTTGATGCCGGGGATGGTGCCGGCGGCCTTGATGATCTCGACCAGCGGCGTGCCGTCTTTCGCGTCCTGGTACAGTGTCTCCTCGAACAGGATCACGCCCGAGATGTGCTCACGCATGGTCTGCTCCGAGCGGAACAGGCATTCGCGATAGTCGCGGCGGTTGTCCTCGGTGTTCTCGACCCCGATGGCGTCGAAGCGCTTCTTGATGGTCCCGGTGGACTCGTCGGCCGCCAGAATGCCCTTGCCGGGCGCGACCATCGCCTGGGCCACCGCGTTGAGCGCCGCCAAATCCATCCGTGCCTCCTGAGCGTTTCCGTTTGCGCGTGATCTAACGCCGCCGGCGCCGGAAGTCACGCAGTGTTACAGTCTCCCGTCAGCCCGCGCGCAGGGCCTCCACGCCCGGCAGGGGCTTGCCTTCCATCCATTCAAGGAAGGCCCCGCCGGCGGTCGAGACGAAGGTCATGTCGTCGGCCGCGCCGGCGTGATGCAGGGCCGCGACGGTGTCGCCGCCGCCGCCGACCGCCGTCAGGACCCCGGCCTTGGCCAGGGCCGCCGCATGGTGGGCCACCGCGACCGTGGCGGTGTCGAACGGCGGCACCTCGAACACGCCCAGCGGCCCGTTCCAGATCAGCGTCTTCGAGGCGGTCAGGCCCTCGACCAGCCGGGCGACGCTGGCCGGGCCGGCGTCGAGGATCTTGTCGTCGGCCGACAGCGGCTGACCCGCGACCACGGGGCGGGCGGCGGCGCCGGGCTTGACCTCGGTCGCCACGACGAAGTCGACGGGCAGCAGGATCTCGCAGCCCCGGGCCTCGGCCTCGGCGAGTATCTCGCGGGCGGTGTCGGCCATGTCGCGCTCGGCCAGCGAGCCGCCGATGTCGATCCCCTGGGCGAACAGGAAGGTGTTGGCCATGCCGCCGCCGATGGCCAGCCGGTCCAGCTTGCCGACGAGGTTCTTCAGCAGGTCCAGCTTGGTCGAGACCTTGGCTCCGCCAACGATGCCCAGCACCGGCTTCCTCGGATGGCCCAGCGCCGCGTCCAGCGCGTCGAGTTCGCGCCGCATCGACTCCCCGGCATAGGCCGGCAACAGCCGCGCCAGCCCCTCGGTCGAGGCGTGCGCCCGGTGCGCCGCCGAGAAGGCGTCATTGACATAGACGTCGCCCAGCGCCGCCAGCTGCGCCGCGAACGCCGGGTCGTTGGTCTCCTCGCAGGCGTGGAAGCGGACGTTCTCCAGCAGCGCCACCCCGCCGGCGTCGAGGTCGGCGATCACCGCTCTGGCCTCTTCGCCGACGCAGTCCTCCGCGAACCGCACCGGCGCGCCCAGCAGCCGCTCAAGATCGTCGACCACCGGCCGCAGGCTCATCGCCGGCACCCGCTGCCCCTTCGGCCGGTCGAAATGCGCCAGCAGGACCACCTTCGCCCCGGCGTCGCGCAGTTTTTCGATGGTCGGGATCGCCACCCGCAGCCGGGTGTCCTCCGTCACCTTCCCGCCCTCCATCGGCACATTGAAGTCCACGCGAACCAGCGCGGTCTTGCCGGCGAGGGAGGGGGCGTCGTCGAGGGTTCGGAAGGTCATGTTGGAGGCCTGACTAGAAAACTGACCATGCAGTGAAGGCGGTAACGCCCAGCAGAAAGAAGGTGGCTGGAATCGAGGACCTGAAAAGACCGGTGGCGGCGCGCGTGCGTGGCAGACGCAGAACCATGACACAGCCCCACATCCAAATTCCGGCGCACAACAGGGCGGCAAGAGGGACGGGCGCGAAGGCCCACGAATAGGCCAACTCGACGTCCTTCAGTTCTCCCTGAGCAAGCAGTGTGGCTGCCTGCCATACGAACTGACCTCCGAATGCCGTCGCCATTCCGGCCAAAGGAGCCAGGATCGCGAGCGCAGCCCACCTCCAGTTCAACGGATCAGATGAACTTCGCCATCACCAGCGCGGTATCCGCCATCCGCGTCGCGAAGCCCCATTCGTTGTCGTACCAGCTCAGCACCCGGGCCAGTTTGCCGTCGACCACCTGCGTCTGCGGCAGGGCGGCGGTCGAGGACGCGGCGACGTGGTTCATGTCGCTCGACACCAGAGCTTCGTCGGTGGTGAACAGCACCCCCTTCATCGGTCCGTCGGCGGCGGCCTGCAGCGCGGCGTTGATCTCGTCGACCGTGACCTCGCGTCCGGCCACGACCTTCAGGTCGACGACCGAGACGTTCGGCGTCGGCACCCGGATCGACGAGCCGTCCAGCTTGCCCTTGAGCGCCGGCAGCACCAGGCCCAGCGCCTTGGCGGCGCCGGTCGAGGTCGGGATCATGCTCAGGGCGGCGGCGCGGCCGCGGTACAGATCCTTGTGCATCGTATCCAGCGTGGGCTGGTCGCCGGTGTAGCTGTGGATCGTCGTCATATAGCCGCGCTCGATGCCGAACAGGTCGTTCAGCACCTTGGCCACCGGAGCCAGGGCGTTGGTGGTGCAGGACCCGTTCGAGACGATGATGTCGTCGGCGGTCAGGACGTCGTGGTTGACCTTGTAGACGATGGTCTTGTCGGCGCCCTCGGCCGGGGCCGAGACCAGCACCCGCTTGGCGCCGGCCTTCAGGTGGGCGCTGGCCTTGTCCTTCGAGGTGAAGATGCCGGTGCATTCGAAGGCGATGTCGACGTTCAACTCCTTGTGCGGAAGGTTGGCCGGATCGCGCTCGGCCGTGACCCTGATCTTGCCCAGACCGACGTCGATCCAGTCGTCGCCATGCTCGACCGTGCCGGGGAAGCGGCCGTGCACCGAGTCATACTTCAGCAGGTGGGCGTTGGTCGCCACCGGCCCGAGGTCGTTGATCGCCACCACCTCGATATCGCGACGGCCATGCTCGACGATCGAGCGCAGGACGAGACGGCCGATGCGGCCGAAACCATTGATGGCGACGCGGACGGTCATGAGGCGGCTCCTGAAGAGGATGTACGGTTGGCGCTTCAATGGAACCGGCGGCCCGGGGTTTCAACCCCGCGGCCGTAACAAGCCGTGATCAACTGTAACGCCTACGCCCCGGCGAGCGGCAGATCGAGCCGCGCCGTGAGCCCGCCGCCGTCCCGCGGGATCAGCACGACGTCGCCGCCATGCGCCCGCGCCGCCTGACGCGCCACCGTCAGCCCCAGACCCGCCCCGCCGGTCTCGCGGTTGCGCGACCGCTCGCCGCGATGGAAGGGCTCGAACACGGCCTCCAGCTCGTCCGCCGCGAGGCCGGGCCCGTCATCGACCACCTCGACCACGGCGCGGCCGCTCTCGGCAAAGGTCTTCACCCGGGCCCCGCCGCCGTATTTGACCGCATTGCCAATCAGATTGGCCAATGCCCTGCGCAACGCCGCCGGATCGGCCTCCACCGGCAGGGGGCCATCGCCGTCAAAGCCCACATCCGCGCCGGTCTCGGCGAAGCCCGCCGCGCAATCCGCCGCCAGCAGGCCGAGATCGAGCGGCTCGCGCCGATCCGGCGTGGTTTCACCGCGCACGAAGGCCATGGCCTGGGCGATCAACGCGTCCATCTCCTCGATGTCGGCGGCCATCCTGTCCCGCACCGCCGCCGGCGCCTGCTCGGCGCGAAACCGCAGCCGGGTCAGGGGCGTGCGCAGGTCGTGGGCGATGGCGGCGACGGTCTGGCTCCGCTGCCGCATATGGTTGCGCAGCGAGCCCTGCATGTCGTTGAAGGCGTGGATGGCGGTGCGCACCTCGCTGGGCCCCGACGGCGCCAGCGGCGCGGCGTCCGGGTCGGCCCCGAGCCGCTCGGCCGCCTCGGCGAACACCCGGATGGGCCGCGTCAGCCGCCGCGCCAGCCACCAGACCAGCGGCGCCAACAGCAGCATCGAAATGCCCAGCGCCAGCAGCATCCGCTTCTGCCACGGCGACAGCAGGCCGCGCGGCGGCTCGACCGTGGCCCACCGTCCATCCGCCTGGCGCACCGACGCCGAGAACGGCGCGAAGGTCAGACGATGCGTCAATATGGTGAACTGCCGGGTCGCCGAGTTGATCTCGATGGCGCCGTCGTCTCCGCGGGGAGCGCTGTGGCGCATCTGAATCTGCGCCGTCACCTGCTCCGACCCCGACCCCGGCTCCGCGGTCTTCGGCGCCGGAAGCGCGAGGGATTTGCCTTCGGCGCCGGGCCGCACGACCAGAAAATTCGGCCGCCCGGACCCCCCGTCAGGCGGAGGGCCCGGCCGGCGCATCGACCCGTGCTCAACCGCCACCCGCACCCTGTCCCGCTCCACCCCCAGCCGCTCGGCCAGTCCGGCCGCGATCGCCAGCGCCATCGGGTCGACCCGGTCGGCGCCGCCCTGCGAGACCGGCTGGTCGGTGATCCGGCGTTTCAGGGCCCGGCCGTCCGACGTCTCGGCCGGTTCCCCCATCAGGGCGTCGGCCGCCGCCTCGATGCTGAACCCGGCCGGCCGGGGTTCGGGCGCCAGCACCACGACCCCGAACGCCACCGCCTGAGACATGACCACGGCCAGCGTCGCCAACGCCGCCACCTGGACCAGGACGGGCAGGGAGGAGGGGCGCTTCACGTGTCGCTCCGGTTCGCGCCATGGCGCCGCTCGACCTTGACGTCGAACATATAGCCCTCGCCGCGCAGGGTCTGGATCATCTCCAGCCCTGACCCGTCGTCCAGCTTCTTGCGCAGGCGGCTGATCTGCACGTCCATGGCGCGGTCGAACACGTCGGTGTCGGCGCCGCGAGCCCGCTCCAGCAACTGGTCGCGTGTCAGCAGCCGGCCCGGCCGCTCGACGAAGGCGCGCAGCAGGGCGAACTCTCCGGCCGACAGTGTCACCGTCCGCGCGTCGGGCCGGGTCAGGTCGCGGCGCATCAGGTCCAGCCGCCAGCCGGCGAAGGCCAGACACGGCACCTCGTCCTCGCCCGCCTCGCGGGGCCGGCGCAGCACCGCCCGCACCCGGGCCAGCAGTTCGCGCGGATTGCACGGCTTGGCCAGATAGTCGTCGGCCCCCAGCTCCAGGCCGATGATCCGGTCGGTGTCCTCGCCCATGGCCGACAGCATGACGATCGGGGGCCCCTTGCCGGCCATCCGGCGGCACACGGACAGACCGTCCTCGCCCGGCATCATCAGATCCAGCACGATCAGGTCGGGCGCCCGCGCGGCGATGGCGCGGTCCATCTCCGCCGCCGTCGCCGCCCCCTCGGTGGCATAGCCGTGGTGGTTCAGATAGTCGGTCAGCACCTCGCGGATGCCGGGGTCGTCGTCGACGACGAGAATGCGCGGGGCGGCGTCGGCTTGCATGGGCCCATTGTGACGGACCACGGCGCCCGCGTCATTTCACGGCTGAAACAATGTCGCCGGGCCTGAAACACGCCGGCAAGGCCGCCATGGTCGAACCGTCGCCTGATCAACGGGAGCCAACCGATCATGCTGACCCTCATCGCCCTCTCCGCCGCCCTGCTGCAGGACCCGCCCGCGCCGCCGCCGCGTGAGACCTACACCCGCGTCCTCGTCGTCGGACCCGATGGTCCCGGCTCGCTGGACAAGGACGGCGACGGCCAGGTCTCGCGGGACGAGTTCTCCGCCCCGATGAACGACCATTTCGCCCGCATCGACGCCGACGGCGACGGACGCCTGTCGACGGCTGAGCTGTCGGCCGGCCACGGCCCTTCCGGCGACGGGGATGTCATGGTCTTCCACGGCGGCCCCGAGGGCGGGCCGGGCGCCCGTCGCTTCGAAATGCGCCGCCCGGGCGGCCCCGGGGCGGGGACTCGTCAAGAGCACCAGATCGTCGTCCGCACGCCCGACGGCTCCGGCGGACCGATGGTGATCCATGGCCCGGTCCATGGCGCGCCGGGCGGCGAATCCCGCTTCGAGATCCGCCACGCGGGCGGACCCGGCGGTCATGCCGACATGGACAAGGACGCCGACGGCAGGATCAGCGAGGCCGAGTTCACGGCGCCGCTGCGCGACGCCTTCGCCCGCATGGACGCCGACCGCTCGGGCTTCATCGAGGACGCGGAACAGGGCGGCGGTCGCGACGTCCAGGTCTTAACCCGTCGCCTCGACGTCGCGGGCGGCGACAAGGATTGATCCGGCCCGACGCTTTCGTGATTGAAGTTCCGCGGTCCGCGGCCCTAACGTGGTGTCGATGAACCTCCGCCGCCTGTTTGTACGACTGACCGGGTCAGCCGCGATGAGCCTTGCGCTCCTCGCGGCGCCCGCTCTGGCGCGTGAGCCGGCCGCCGCACTTTCGGCGGAGGCGGCCGCCGAGGTGTCGCCCCGGCCCACCCGCGAGCGGGCGAAGATGAACCAGCGCGTCTTCGACCGCGTCTGGACCGAGGTGCGCGGCCAGTACTACGACCCCGCCCTGCATGGCGTCGACTGGAGCGCCGCCCGCCGCACTTTCCGGCCGCAGGCGCTCGCCGCCGCCGACGACCGGGCCCTGTATCGGGTTCTCGGCGACATGCTAAGCCTGCTGGACGACGAGCACGCCGGCGCCTCGGCCCCGGCCGTGGCCCGACGGCTCGACACCCTGCGTCAGCCCCGGCCCGCCATCGGCGTCACCCTGCGACCAGACCCTGCAACCCCGGGCCACTATGTCGTCGAGAGGGTCCGCGCCGACTCTCCCGCCGCCGCGGCCGGCGTCACAACCGGCTGGCGGCTGGATGCGACCGGTCCCGCCGCCTGGTCGCCCGAGTTGGACGTCGTGGAAGGGCAGGCGGTCCGCCTGGCCTTTTCGGACCCGGCCGGCGTGGACCGACCGCTGACCATCACACCCCGCATCCTGCAGCCCCTCCCGCCCTTCACGGCGGACCTGTCCCGCCCCGGCGTCGCGGTGCTGCGCGTCGACGCCTTCGACGTCGGTCTCGGCGACTGGATGGGCCGCCAACTCACGGGTTTGTCCCCGGACACGGATGTCATCCTCGACCTGCGCGGCAACCCGGGCGGCCGGTTGCTGGAGGCCGATGCGGTGTTGAGCTGCTTCCTGCCCCGCGACCGTGTCTGGGCGACCCGCACCACCCGTTCGGGCCAGGCGATCCCGCTCAGGACCGCCGGCGGCTGCGGCGACCTTGCCGTCCCGGCGCCGAACGAGGTCGCCGTCCTTGTTGACGCCAACAGCCGCAGCGCCGCCGAACTGACCCCCGCCGCCCTGCAGGAGGCGGGACGCGCCGTGGTGGTCGGCGAGCCGACCGCCGGCTCCGTGCTGATCTCGCAGGACAGCCGCCTGCCCGATGGCGGCCGCCTCAGCCTCAGCCGCTCGGACTTCATCACCGCCGGTGGCGTGCGGCTGGAGAAGCGCGGCGTCACCCCCGACCTGACCGCCCCGGCTCCGGCCCCCGGCCCGGCCGGCGTCGACCCTGTCCTCGACATCGCCATCGCCGCCCTCGCCCCCGCGCCGCAGGTGCGGGTCGAGGCCCCGACCCCGCTCTAGCCACGGCCCCGCTCTAGCCCCGGACCGGCCGGACCTTCGCGGCCGCCTCGCGGGCCCGCTCCCGCGCCTGTTCGACCGTCTCGCCGCGCGCCGTCGCCACCCCCATCCGCCGGCGTTCATAGCTCTCGGGCTTGCCGAACAGCCGCAGGTCCGCGGTCGGCACCGCCAGCGCCTCCGCCACGCCCTCGAAGGCGATCCCCGTCGCATCCAGACCGCCATAGATCACCGCGCTGGCCCCGATGTCCCGCTGGCTGACGTCGACCGGCAGGCCGAGGATGGCCCGCGCGTGCAGGGCGAATTCGCTCATCGTCTGGGTCGCCAGGGTGACCAGGCCGGTGTCGTGCGGCCGCGGCGAGACCTCGGAGAACCAGACCTGGTCGCCCTTGACGAACAGCTCGACCCCGAACACCCCCAGTCCGCCGAGGGCGTCCGTCACCTTGCCGGCGATCTCCTGCGCCGCCGCCAGCGCCGCCGGACTCATCGCCTGCGGCTGCCAGCTCTCGACATAGTCGCCCTTCACCTGCCGATGCCCGATCGGGGCGCAGAAGTCGGTCCGCACCGCGCCCTGGTGCATCGACCGCACCGTCAGCAGGGTGATCTCGAAATCGAAATCGATCCGGCCCTCGACGATCACCCGCGTTGTCTCGACCCGCCCGCCCGACTGGGCATGGGCCCAGGCGTTGGGCGCGTCCTCCAGCGCCTCGATCATCGACTGGCCCTTGCCCGAGGACGACATCACCGGCTTGACGAAGACCGGCAGGCCGATCCGGTGCGCCGCCTCGGCCAGTTCCAGCGCGCCGCCGACAAAGGCGTAGGGAGAGGTCGGCAGCCCAAGCTCCTCCGCCGCCAGCCGGCGGATGCCCTCGCGGTTCATCGTCAGATGCACCGCCCGCGCCGTCGGGATGACCACGGCGTGCCCGGCCGCCTCGATCTCGACCAGCACTCCGGTGGCGATGGCCTCGATCTCCGGCACGATGATGTGCGGATGCTCGGCGGCGATCAGCCCGGCCAGCACCTGCGGATCGGTCATCGGGATGACGTGGCTGCGATGCGCCACCTGCATGGCCGGCGCATTCGGATAGCGGTCGACCGCGATAACCTCGGCCCCCAGTCGCTGCAGCTCGATCGCCACCTCCTTGCCGAGCTCGCCCGAGCCCAGCAGCATGACGCGGACGGCGGTGTCGCTCAGGGGGGTGCCGATGCGGCTCATACGGTGGTCTCCGGAATATAGGGTCCGCCGGGCGCGCCCCAGCTCCATTTCGGCATGGGTGACGACGGCGGCAGGTCGACGCCGGCCTGGGAGTTGATCACCGCCAGCCGGGAGCCCCATTCCAGATAGCCGACAAAGGCCGAACGAAACTCCGGATCCCCCGCCAGTCCAACGGCGTCGGCGGTGTCGAGCAAAAGATCGAACCACCGGCGTCGCTGCGTCTCGGTCAGATGCCGGTTCAGGTGATGGCCGATCATCCGCACATGGCCGTCGCCCGAGGGGTCGTACAGCGCCGGCCCGCCCAGCACTTCGCCGATGAAGTCGGCGACATGAGCCGGATGATCGGGGTCCATGGCGCTGAAAACGGGCGCGAGGACCGGATCCAGCGCTACCCGCCGGTAGAATTCGGTCGTCAGCCCCAGGAGCGCCTCGCGGCCCCCGGCCCATTCGAACAGACTCGGCGCGTCGGCCATGCTCGCTCCCCCCAAATGCGCCTTCAGGCCGCTCCCGGCGGCGCCGGCTCGATCAGATCCCAGGCGTTGCCGTACAGATCCTCGAACACCACCACCTTGCCATAGGCTTCATGGCGGGGCGCCTCCCGGAAGACGACTCCCTTCGCCGCCCAGTCGGCATGATCGCGCATCAGGTCGTCGGTCTCAAGGAACAGCCAGACGCGCCCGCCCGCCTGATCGCCGACGCGCGCGACCTGCTCCGGCGTCGTGGCCCTGGCCAGCAGCAGCGAGGTCTCACCACCCCGGGGGGTCACCCGCACCCAGCGTTTCCCGCCGCCCAGGTCGGTGTCTTCGCTGGGCTCGAAGCCCAGCTTGCCGACATAGAAGGCCAGCGCCTCGTCATAGTCGCGCACCAGCAGGCTGACGGCGCCGATCCGGCTCATGGCGCCGGCGCCGGCGCCGGATACAGCCGGCGGAAGGCGTCGAGCGCCGCGCCGTGGTATATGGTGGCGTGGCTCTCGGTCGGGCGCGGCGTGAAGTCCCATGTGAGGCCGGGCAGGGCGTGGTCGCGCAGATTGGCGACCAGAACATCCATCGGCGCCTGCATCTCCGTGCCCTCGTCGCCGAGCGTAAGGATCAGGGTGCGCGGATCGTTGGAATGGTCCCGCAGATGGGCGCCGGCCTGCCGCGCCAGCCGGCCGCCGTCCCACCACAGGCTCGGGCTGACCGCAACATAGGCGTCGAACAGCTGCGGCTCCTTGAGGAAGGTCTCGACCACGAACAGTCCGCCCAGCGACTCGCCCATCAGCGCCGTCTCGCCATTGGTCCGGAACCGGCCCGCGATGAAGGGCTGGACCTCCTGCGCGATGAAGCGGCGAAAGCGGTCGGACTGGCCTTGGGTCGGATAGCGCGCGATCAGCTCGGGGTCTTCGGTCGGCAGCGCCAGTTCGTTGCGCCGGTCCACCGAGGCGATCCCGACCACGATCACGTCGCGCGTCGTGCCGTTGACCGTGCCCAGCTGGGCCAGGCCTGAAAGGTGGTGGAAGTCCTGGAAGGTCGCGCCGCCGTCCAGCAGATACAGGACCGGATAGGCCGCCGCGCCCCCGGCGTAGCCGGGCGGCAGCCAGACGTTGATCTCCCGCTCGCCCTCATAGATCGAGGAGGGCAGGGCGTAGGAGGTCCCGATCACGATCGGCGTCTCCGCCACCGTCGACTGCGCCATCGCCGGCAGGCCGAGCGGCGCCAAGGCGAGTCCCAGACCGGCGACGACGGCGGCGAAGCGGGCGCGCACTACAGACGGGCCTTGGCCGCCGCGACCACGGCCTCGACGGTGATGCCGAACTTCTCGTACAGCACCTCCGCCGGGGCCGAGGCGCCGAAGCCGGTCATGCCGACGAAGCCGCCGTCCTCGCCGATGAACCGCTCCCAGCCCTGCTGGATCGCCGCCTCGACGGCGACCCGCACCGTGCCGCGTCCCAGCACCGAGGCCTGGTACCTGGCGTCCTGCTGGAAGAACAGTTCGAAGCAGGGGACCGACACCACGCGAGTCGGCGTATTGTTGGCCTCCAGCCGGTCGGCGGCGGCGAGGGCCAGCGGCACTTCGGTGCCGGTGGCGAACAGGGTGACTTTCGCCTCTCCCTTGGCGCCGCGCAGTTCATAGGCGCCGCGCGCCGACAGGTTTTCCGACGCCGCGACGGTGCGAACCGCGTCGGTCTTCTGGCGCGACAGGGCCATGGCCGACGGCCGGTCGCTGTGCTCCAGCGCCAGCTTCCAGCATTCCATCGCCTCGACCGTGTCGGCGGGGCGGAACACCAACAGGTTCGGAATGGCCCGCAGCGCCGCCAGATGCTCGACCGGCTGGTGCGTCGGCCCGTCCTCGCCCAGACCGATCGAATCGTGGGTCAACACATGGATGGCCCGCACCCCCATCAGGGCGCCCAGCCGGATCGCCGGCCGGCTGTAGTCCGAGAACACCATGAAGGTGCCGCCGTAGGGGATGACCCCGCCGTGCAGGGCCATGCCGTTCATCGCCGCGGCCATGCCGAACTCGCGGATGCCCCAGTTGACGTAGCGCCCCTCATAGGTCGGCGCGTCGAGGATCGGCGTGCCCTTGACGAAGGTGTTGTTCGACCCGGTCAGGTCGGCCGAGCCGCCGACCAGTTCCGGAATGGCGGCGAACAGCTCGTCCAGCGCCGCGCCCGACGACTGGCGCGTCGCCTGGGCCGGCTTCGTCTCGACCAGTTCGGCGATCTTCGCGTCCAGCTTGGCGAACGCCCCCTCGGGCAGCTCGCCCTTCATGGCGCGGGTGAACTCGGTCGCCTGCGCCGAGGCGGCCAGCCGGGCTTCCCACGCCTTGCGGTCCTTGGCCCCGCGTTTGCCGACCTTGCGCCAAGCCTTTTCGACGGCTTCCGGCAGCTCGAACGGGTCGTGCGTCCACGACAGACCCAGACGGGTGGCGGCGATCTCGGCCGCGCCCAGCGCCGCCCCGTGCGTCTTGTGGCTGCCTTCCATGGTCGCCGCGCCGCGCCCGATCTTGGTCCTGCAGGCGATCAGCGTCGGCTTGTCCTGACGCGTCGCCCACTGCAGCGCCGCCTTGATGGCCTTCATGTCATGGCCGTCGATGGCCTTGACGGCCCAGCCGGCGGCCTTGAAGCGCGCCTTCTGGTCGGTGGCGTCCGACAGCGACACCGCCCCGTCGATGGTGATGGCGTTGTCGTCCCACAGCACCGTCAGCCGGTTCAGCTTGTAGCGGCCGGCCAGGGCGATCGCCTCCTGCGACACCCCTTCCATCAGACAACCGTCGCCGGCGATGACCCAGGTCCGGTGATCGACCAGATCCTTGCCGAACCGCGCCGCCAGATGCCGCTCGGCCATGGCGAAGCCGATGGAGTTGGCCAGACCCTGGCCCAGGGGACCGGTGGTCGTCTCGACGCCCGGCATATGGCCGAACTCGGGGTGGCCGGCGGTCTTCGAGCCCCACTGGCGGAAGTTCGACAGCTCCTCCTTGGTCGCCGCCTTGTACCCGGTCAGGTGCAGCAGGGCGTAGATCAGCATCGAGCCGTGCCCCGCCGACAGGATGAACCGGTCGCGGTCGGCCCAGTCGGGCTGGCTGGCGTCAAACTTCAGAAATTTCGAGAACAGCACCGTCGCCACATCGGCCATGCCCATCGGCATGCCCGGGTGGCCGCTTTTGGCCTTTTCGACCCCGTCCATGGCCAGGACGCGGATGGCGTCCGCCATCTGCTTCGGCGTGGCTTTTTCGGATACGGTTTTGGCGTCGGTCACGGGGGGACCTTTCGTCGGAAGGCGGAAAAAGGGAGGCGCGCCGCTTTACCCCGACGCGCGAGCGGGTTCTATACGGATTCTGGAGGATATGAGCTGAATGGACGCTGCATCGGCCGCCAAGGACCGGGTTGATCGCGCATTGGCGCTGCTGGAACGGCGCCTGCTCGATCTGAAGAGCCGGGCCGCCGCCGCATCCGGCCGCGGGCCCGACGACGACCTGTTCGCGCCCCAGCCCTCCAGCGAAACCGACCGCATCCGCATCCACGAGCTTGAGGCCGCCGGCCGCGACGCCGCCGAGGTGCTGGCCCGGGCCGCCGACGCCATTCGCGACAGCCTGGCCGAACAGGAGGCCCGCTGATGGCGACGGTCACCGTCGAGATCAACGGCCGCCCCTACGCCGTCGGCTGCGCCGATGGTCAGGAGGACCGCGTCCGCCTTCTCGCCCGGCAGTTCGACGGCCATGTGCGGCAGGTGGCGGGCGAGGTCGGCCATGTCGGCGACATCCGCCTGTTCCTGATGGCCGGCCTGATGCTGGCCGACGAGCTGCACGAGGCCCGCGCCAACGGCGGAACCCCGCCCGCCGACGCCCCGCCCGCGACCGACGGCGTCGCCGAGGCGCTGAACGCGGTCGCCGCCCGGCTGGAAAAGATCGCCCAGGGACTCTGAGCCGCGCCATTGTTCCGCCCCGGCTAAGCGACTATCTTGTCCAACGGCGGGTCCTGCTGCGGCCCTCGTCGAAGGCAACATTTCCTCGCGACCTTAATTCACTCGAAGGGAGCTGTCCCTGATCAGGCCCGTGGGCCTGGGCACACGGCGCCCACCTGGCTACCCAGGTCGAGAGGATTTAAACGTCCTTCACGGTTCTTGCGGCGCCGCCACCCTTTCCCTCCTTTGTGCGCTATCGCTCGGGACGCGGTCGATCGCTGCTTGAGCGCATTCCTCCCCCTCCGGGGAGGGGGACCATCCGAAGGATGGTGGAGTGGGCCGCCGATGCGCTACCAGTCCGACATGACTGACAAGCACGAACTCCGGGCCGCCATGCGGGCCACGCGCAAGCGGCTGGCCGGACTCGATCCCGAGGCCGCGGCCCGCGCCGCCGGCCACGCCGCCGACCTGCCGCCGGGCGAGGTCGTCGCCGTCTATCGCGCCATCGGCTCCGAACTGGACGCCGGGCCTCTGGCGCTGGCCCTGGCGCGCGCCGGCCGCACCCTGTGTTTGCCGGTGGTCATCGAGCGCGACGCCCCGATGGTCTTCCGCCGCTGGTCGCCCGGCGAGCCGCTCGAACTGGACGAGGCCGGCGTGCCCGCGCCGTTTCCGCTGGCCGCGACGGTGACGCCGGATCTGATCGTCACCCCCCTGCTGGCCTTCGACGCCCGGGGCGGGCGGCTGGGGCAGGGCGGCGGCTACTACGACCGCACCTTCGCCGCCCTGCCGGAGGTGATCCGCATCGGTCTCGCCTACGCCGGGCAGGAACAGGACAATCTGCCGCTCGAGTCGCACGATATCCGCCTGCATGGCGTTCTGACCGAGAGGGGCTATAGAGGCGCCGCATGAGGCAGATCGTATGAGACTGGCGTTTTTCGGCGACGTGGTGGGCAAGTCCGGCCGCGACGGCCTGTCCGACCACCTGCCGGCGCTCAAGCGCGACCTCAAGCTCGACTTCGTCGTGGTCAACGCCGAGAACGCCGCCGGCGGCTTCGGCATCACCGAGAACACCGCCCGCGAGCTGTTCATGGCCGGGGCCGACTGCCTGACGCTGGGCAACCACAGCTGGGACCAGCGCGAGGCCCTGACCTATATCGTGCGCGAGCCGCGCCTGATCCGCCCGCTCAACTATCCCCGCCTGATGGATGCGCCGGGCGCCGGCGCCAACCTTTTCGAGACCCACTCGGGCAAGACCGTCCTGGTCATGAACGCCCTCGGCCGCATCCACATGGACGCCGTCGACGATCCGTTCGGCGCGGTCGAGAAGGAACTGGCCGCCTGTCCGATGGGCATGGCCGCCGACGCCATCATCGTCGACATGCATTGCGAGGCGACTTCGGAGAAGATGGCCATGGGCCATTTCTGCGACGGCCGCGCCTCCCTCGTCGTCGGCACCCACACCCACGTCCCGACCGCCGATTGCCAGATCCTGCCCGGCGGCACCGCCTACCAGACCGACGCCGGCGGCTGCTGCGACTATGACAGCGTCATCGGCAACGAGAAGGAAGAGCCGCTGCGGCGCTTCACCACCCGCCTGTCCGGCGGTCGCTACACCCCCGCCCACGGACCGGCGACCATCTGCGGCGTTTATGTCGAAACCGACGACCGGACCGGCTTGGCCACGCGGGTCGAGCCGATCCGGGTCGGCGGGCGACTGAGCCAGGCGATACCGGCGCTCTGAACCTGTCGAAGAGTTAATGGCGGAGACTGCATCCGCCGCGACAGGCCGCCGCCTCTCTCCGCAAACACCCTTCGCGGAGCTCCCGATGCTGAAGATCCTCGCCGCCCTCGCGGTCCTCGCCCTGCCGACCACCGCCGTGGCCCAGACCCCGGAACCCGAACCGGTCGAGGTGATGATCCTCGGGACCTACCATTTCGACAATCCGGGTCGGGACCTGCACAACGCCCGCATCGACTCCGTCCTGACGCCGGACAAACAGGCCCAGCTGGAGGCCGTCGTCGATGGCATGGCCCGCTTCCGCCCGACCGCCGTCGCCGTCGAGCGGGTCGCGATCGATCAGACGACCATGCTGGATCATCGCTATCCGGCCTTCACCCCCGGCCACCTGCTGACCAATGCCGACGAGAGGGTCCAGATCGGCTATCGCCTCGCCCACCGGGCCGGCCTGACCCGCGTCTATGCGATCGATGAGCAGGAGGGCGACGGCGAGCCGACCTACTTCCCGTTCGAGGCCGTGCACGACTGGGCCCAGGCCAATGGCGGGGCGGAGGCTCTCGCGGCGATGCATGCGACGATCGCCGCCAAGGTCGCCGATCTCGAACAGCGGCAGCGGACCCGCGATGTCGGCTCGGTTCTCGCCTATATGAACGGCCCCGTTCCGGCGGCGGAGGACAAGGCCTTCCACTACGCTCTCATGCAGTTCGGCGCCGGCGACGACCAGCCCGGCGCCGTGCTGAACGGCCGCTGGTTCACGCGCAACGCCGAAATCTTCGCCCGTCTGATGCAGGCCGCCGAACCCGGAGACCGCATCGTGGTGGTCTATGGCGCGGGCCATGCCTCCTGGCTGCGCGAAATGGTCCAGACCACCCCGGGCTTCCGTCTGATCGAACCGGACGACTACCT
Organism: Brevundimonas sp.; assembly: GCF_046295595.1. Classification (GTDB taxonomy): domain Bacteria; phylum Pseudomonadota; class Alphaproteobacteria; order Caulobacterales; family Caulobacteraceae; genus Brevundimonas. The sequence continues at coordinate 154,818 of NZ_JBKBMX010000005.1, forward strand.
GCCGGAAGGCTGACGGGAAACCGGACCCGCGTTCAGGGCCGTAGTCGTTATCTCCGAATTCGACGGATCCGGCGTCCAGATTCGCGCCAGATTTGTCGTCGAATTCCTTGTCGCTGAGAGACGCTCAGGCCGCCACGATCCGCGCGTCTCCGCTGGCCACCGCCAAGGTCGCCCGCGTGCTCAGTGTCCCGCCCTTTTCCGACACCTTGTCCAGCACCTTGAACTCGGTCTGCCAGCGCTCAGGCGTCACGTCACAGACGACATAGCCGCGCTGGGCGTTGTTGAATTTCAGGAACGGGTTGTCGGCCAGATAGCGTCGACCGTCGGCCCGCTGGTCCTGCCCGTCGCCCGACGAACTGATCGAGGTGGTGACAAATTCCGAGGCGATCGGCGCCCCTTCCGGGTTGCGGCTGTCGCGGTACAGCTCGCCGGCGTAGTTCTGGTGCTCGTCCCCGGTCAGGATCACGGTGTTGCCGATGCGCCGCTCGCGCAGCCGGTCCAGCAGCCGCTGGCGCGGAATGCGGTACCCGGCCCAGGTGTCGAGGTTGTAGCCCGGCTCGGGCCCTTCCTTGCGGTCCAGATCCATCACCATGATCTGCTGCGCCAGCACCTTCCAGTGCGCCTGGCTGCGCTCCAGATTGCGGTACAGCCACGCCTCCTGCGCCTCGCCCAGCACCTGGGCCCGGGCGTCCGACACGGCTTCGCAGGTCGACCCCCAGGCGTCGTCGCACGGCTGGTCCGAGCGGTAGGATCGGGTGTCCAGCAGGTTCAGATCCAGCAGGTCGCCCCAGGCCGCGTGGCGGTACAGCTGGATGTCGGCCCCGCGCGGGAAGGCCGACCGGCGCAGCGGCATGTTCTCGTAGAAGGCCTGGGCGGCCGCCTGCCGCCGCAGGGCGAAGACCTCCGGCGGGGTGCCGTCCTGATCCAGCGCCGCGACCCAGTTGTTGTCGGTCTCGTGGTCGTCCCAGGTGCAGTACCAAGCCGTCGAGGCGTGGCTCGCCTGCAGATCCACATCCAGCTTGTACTGGGCGTAACGGCGGCGGTAGTCGTCCAGCGAATAGATCTCGCCGCCGAAATGCTGGCGCGGATTCTCCGACGTCCCGCCCGACCCGTTGTACGTCCGGCTGCCGCGCCCTTCGTAAATGTAGTCTCCGTAGCAATAAATGAAGTCCAGCCGCTCCTCCGCCGCCTTGCGGTGGGCGGTGTAGAAGCCCTGCTCGTAGGCCTGGCAGCCCAGCACGCCGAAGCGCGCCTGAGCGGTCGCGGCGCCCGCCGCCGGCGCGGTCTTCGCTCGACCAATGGCGCTGCGTTCGCGCCCGGCGCTGAAGCGGTAGAAATACTCGCGATCGGGGTCCAGTCCCTCGACCTCGACGTGAACCGAATGCGCCAGTTCCGGGCGGGCGACGACTTCGCCGCTGCGGATGATCGCGCCGAAGCCGGCCTGGGTCGAGACCTCCCATTTCACGGACACGGGGGCGGAAGGCATGCCGTGCCCGATCTCGAGCGGGCGCGGGGCCAGCCGGGTCCAGATCACAAAGCCGTCGGCGGCCGGGTCGCCGGCGGCGATGCCCAGCTGGAATGGATATTCCGCGAATACAGGATCGGCCAAGGCCTGACGACCGCCGCCGACCAGGGCGCCGCCGGCGCCGAGGCCCAACAGCAGCCCGCGACGGGACAGGGAATCAAATGCCGACATGGGAACCTCCGGAGCGTGCCGCCCCCGACCTAGCCGGGAAATGTGACGGTCGTCACTTGGTCGGCGGAGTAGCGGGCTTCCACGCCTGCAGCGCGGCGATCTCGGCCCGACGCGTCTCGATCGTCCGTTCGGCCAGCTGGCGCAGCGCCGGATCGGACGACGCCTTCAGCGACGCCTCGGCGTTGGCGATGGCGTCGCGGTGCTCCTCGATGGCGGCCTCGACATAGGCCTGGTCGGCCCCGTCCGCCGGGCGCGCCGCCTCAAGCTCGGCCGTGGTCCGGGTCGCCGCGGCCTGCCGCTCGGCCGAAGCGTCGCGCAGCGCCTGTTCGACCGGATCGCCGCCGCCCTCGCAGGCCGCGAGCCCGATCGCCAGCAGCAGAACCGTCAGGCCCCGCTTCATGCCCGGCCTTCGATCCAGTCCGGCATCCAGCTCTCGTGCATCTCGCGCAGGTGGTCGAGCGGCAGGCGGAACAGGTCGCCGTCCGGCCCCCCCGAGGCGAAGTCGCGCCCCTTGGCCCGTCCCACGATGCTGGCGTGAACGCCGGCCGCCTGCGCCGCCGCGAGGATGTCCGTCGCATCGGGCACGGCGACCAGATAGCGCGCCTGATCCTCGCCGAAGAGCAGGATGTGGGCGTGCGCCGCCGAGGTGGCGTCCAGATCGACGCCGACGTCCGAAGCCAGCGCCAGATCCGCCGCCGCCCCGATCAGCCCGCCGTCGGACAGGTCGTGCACCACCGTCAGGGCGCCCGTCTCGATCTGGCCGCGGACGAAGTCGCCGGTCTTGCGCTCCAGCGCCAGATCGACCGGCGGCGGCGCCCCGTCCTCGCGCCCCAGCACCTCGCGCAGATAGATGGACGAACCCAGCTCGCCGACCGTATCGCCGATCAGCACCAGCACATCGCCCTCGCTCATCCCCGAGAAGCTGGTGACGATGTCATAGTTGGTCAGCAGGCCGACCGCCCCCACCGTCGGCGTCGGCGGAATGGCCGCGCCATTGGTCTCGTTGTACAGGCTGACGTTCCCGCTCACGACCGGGAAGTCCAGCACCCGGCAGGCCTCGGCCATGCCGTCGATGGCGCGGACGATCTGGCCCATGATCTCGGGCCGCTGCGGATTGCCGAAATTCAGATTGTCGGTGATGGCGATCGGCCGCGAACCCACGGCGGTCAGGTTGCGCCACGCCTCGGCCACCGCCTGTTTGCCGCCCTCATAGGGGTCCGCCTGCACATAGCGCGGCGTCACGTCCGAGGTCATGGCCAGACCCTTGTCCGTGCCGTGCACCCGCACCACGCCGGCGTCGGCGCCGGTCGAGGAGTCCTGCAAGGTGTCGGCCATGACGTGGCGGTCGTACTGCTCCCAGACCCACCGCTTCGAGGCCATGTCCGGGCAGGTCAGCACCTTGATCACGGCATCGACCCAGCTGTCCGGCGCCGGAACCTGTTTGGGGTCCAGACGCGGCTGCAACTCGGGCTGCACCCACGGACGGTCGTACAGAGGCGCGTCGTCGAACAGCGGCGCCAGCGGCACGTCGCACACCGTCTCGCCGTGATGCTTCAGCACCAGCCGTCCCGTGTCGGTCGTGATCCCGATCACCGCCGCGTCCAGGCCCCACTTTTTGAAGATGCGATAGCCGTCTTCCTCGCGGCCCGGCTTCAGCACCGCCAGCATCCGCTCCTGGCTTTCCGACAGCATCATCTCATAGGCCGTCATCCCCTCTTCGCGCTGGGGCACGGCGTCCATGTTCAGCTCGATGCCGACCGCGCCCTTGCCGGCCATTTCCACGGAGGAACTGGTCAGGCCGGCCGCGCCCATGTCCTGGATCGCCGCGACGGCGCCCGAGGCCATCAGCTCCAGCGTCGCCTCGATCAGCAGCTTCTCGGCGAACGGGTCGCCGACCTGAACCGTCGGCCGCTTCTCGTCCGAGTCCTCGTCGAACTCGGCCGAGGCCATGGTCGCGCCGTGGATGCCGTCGCGGCCGGTCTTCGATCCGAAATAGACCACCGACAGCCCCGGGGCCGGGGCGGCCGAATAGAACAGGGCGTCGGCCTTGGCCACGCCGACGCACATGGCGTTGACCAGGATGTTGCCGTTGTAGCCGGCGTGGAAATTGGTTTCGCCGCCCACCGTCGGCACGCCGACGCAATTGCCGTAGCCGCCGATGCCCGAGACCACGCCCTTGACCAGCCGCTTCGTCTTCTCGTGCGACGGGTCGCCGAAGCGCAGGGCGTTCAGCAAGGCCACCGGCCGCGCGCCCATGGTGAAGACGTCGCGCATGATGCCGCCGACGCCCGTCGCCGCGCCCTGATAGGGTTCGATGTAGGACGGGTGGTTGTGGCTCTCCATCTTGAAGATGCAGGCGTCGCCGTCGTCGATGTCGATGACCCCGGCGTTCTCGCCCGGTCCGCAAATGACCCGCGGTCCCTTGGTCGGGAATTTGCCGAGGTGGATCTTCGACGACTTGTACGAGCAGTGCTCGGACCACATCACCGAGAACACGCCCAGTTCGACGTTGTTCGGTTCACGCCCCAGCCGGTCGAGGACGACCTGATACTCATTGGGGGCCAGGCCGTATTCGGCGGCCAGTTCGGCCATGGTCTTTTGCGGAGCGCTCATGGCCCGGCCTTCTAGCCGCAGTTCGGGCGCCTGTCAGCCGTCCGCGACGGGAACATCGCCGCCGCCCCTTCATTGAGTCCGCAGACGCCACAGGAGCCGCCATGACCGATCAGCCCATCGACCCCGCCGCCACGCCCGAAGACCCCGACACCCCGGAAATCGCCGCCGACGACGCCGGCGCCAGCGCCGCCGTGGAACGGTTGAGCAAACACGCCGCCAATGACGACGAGGGCGTCGACGGGGAGGGGGTCTGATGGCCCGCACGCCGGCCGAGACCGCGCCCACGCCTGCCGATCATCAGCAGATGGACCGCTCCAACGACCCGGAGACCACCAAGGCGATGGATGACGCCGCGCCCGCCGAGGCCATGGCCAGCCGGCGCCAGCGCCTGACCGGCTCGGCCGTCGGCGTCGGCAGCGTCGGCTTCGACGAGAGCGGCGCCTTCGACATCGGCGCCCCCGATCACGATCCGCGCCAGAACCCCGAAGCCGACTAGTCGGCCGCGCGCTCGACGCCCGATCGCAGCCGGAAGGTCAGGATCACCGCGGCAACCAGCACCGCCACCGCGACGACAAGCGCGAAATAGGCCAGCGGCCCGTTGCTCTCCTGCTCGGCGACGAAGGCGCCCAGCAGGCCCCAGGCGATGGGCAGGGCGTAGGCAAGCGTCCGCAACTGCCGCGTCACACCCACGGCCACCAGCCCGACGACGGCAATGGCCAGCATCGCCCAGGCCGTGGGGCTCAGCATCGCCGGCAGGGCTTCATTGCCCGTCACCACCGTCAACAGGTTCAGCGGCGCCGCCACCGTCAGCCACCCGGCCAGCAGCGCCAGCGGCCAGACAAGCATCCAGCGGTCCCGGTCGCCGCGCGCCAGCCGCCGGATCGCGCCGGCATGGATCATCAACGGAACCAGCAGCACCGCTAGCGAGGCGAAAATCAGCACCACCGTGGCCGTCTCCCAGTCGAAGGCCGCCGCCACGATCCACCAGCCGATCCCGAGGAAGGCCGCCGCCGAGGGCCACCCGAACCGGTGGATCAAGAGGCTTTCGCCGGTCTGCGGCAGCGCCTGCCGCACGGCGTAAACAAGCAGCCCCAGATAGATCACGCCCCAGATCGAGAAGGCGTAGCCCGCGACCCTCAGCGTCTCATCGCTGTCGGCCGAGAACTCGCCCGGCGACTGACCCCACCCCATCAGGATCTGCGCCTGGGCGATGACGATGGCGAAGACGGTGGTCGCCAGCACGATCATCCGGCGGGTCATCTGGGCGGGGTTCGGTCGAATGATCGAGGACATGGCGGCTCCGGCCAGCGTGGCTGTCCCGACTCTACGCGCCCGGGACCCGCTTGGTTCATTCGCGCCGGAACCTGGGCGGGGCGGGCCGGGTTCCTCCCTGCAGAAGGAGACCATCATGGCTGACCAGACCGACCGTCCCGAAGAGACTCCGACGTTCGAGACCGACACCGTCCAGGCCGACCGCGCCCGCGAACAGGGCCTTGGCCTCGGCGCGCGCGAACTCAGCGCCCAGCGCGACCCGGGCGGCGTCATCACCGCCGACGAGGAGCCGGATCTGGAGAATGGCGTCTCGGTGAACGCTGGCGACGAGGATGCGCTCGACCAGTCGATCGGCGTGCAAGGCGCGGCCGAGGATGACAGCAGCCCGGATTAGTCTGGGCCTCAAGCCGCCGCGTAGATGCTCCGGAACAGGGTCGCGCCGTCGGCCGACCCCAGCTCGTCCTCAAACGCCCGGTCGGGGTGGGGCATCATGCCGAGCACATTGCCGCGCGCGTTCTGCAGGCCGGCGATGTCGCCGACCGAGCCGTTGGGGTTGTCGACATAGCGGAACACGACCTGGCCCTCGCCCTCGATCCGGGCGAGCGTTTCGGCGTCGGCGAAATAGTTTCCGTCGCCGTTGCCCTGGGTCATGATCACCTCGCGCTGGCCTTGGTAGCCGGCGGTGAAGCGGGTCTGGCCGTTGGCGACCGTCAGGCTGATCGGCTTGCAGACGTATTTCAGCCCGGCGTTCCTCAGCAGGGCGCCCGGCAGCATTCCGGCCTCGCACAGGATCTGGAAGCCGTTGCAGATGCCGATCACGGCCACGCCGTCGTCGGCGGCCTTCTTCACCGCCTGCATGACCGGCGACTGCGCCGCCATGGCCCCGCAACGAAGATAGTCGCCGTACGAAAATCCACCCGGCAGCACGATCAGATCCAGCCCCGACGGCAGCTCCGTATCCTGATGCCAGACCATGTCGACGGTCTCGCCCGTCGAGCGTTCGATCGCGACCTTGCAGTCGCGGTCGCAGTTGGAACCGGGGAAGACGATGACGGCTGCGCTCATGGCCGCGCCTCTAGCACCGTTCGAAGGCGATGTCAGGGCGGCTTCAGCCCTCGCGGGAGATCACCGCCATGGAGCCGTCGCTCTGGAGGAAAACCGCATCGGCGTCGGCCAGGGTGCGGCCGCCGGAATCGCGAATCGCCTGCAGCACCTCGTCGTCGGTGATCCGCTCCCGCCGCAGCGCGTCGGGCCGCAGCGCCCCGCCCGCCATCAGCAGCACCGGGTCCGCCCGGATCAGCCGATGCAGGCTTGGCCTGCGCACCATCGTCCAGGTGACCACGAACTGCAGCAGCACCAGCAGGGCCATGGCCGCCAAGCCGTCCAGCAGCGGCGTGTTCTTGTCGAGAATGGCGGTCGACAGGGTCGACCCCAGGGCGACCGTGACCACCAGGTCAAAGGCGTTCAGCTTGGAAAGCGTCCGCTTGCCGGTGAGCCGAAGGAGCAGGATCAGGGCCGCATAGGACAGCACGCCGACGATCAGGATTCGCAGCGGGCCGGCCCAGCCGTCGAAAAAGATGGAATCGGACATGCCCGGGCTAACCCCGGCCGAAAGGCTGCGGTTCCGTCAGCCGCGGTTCTCGTACGTCGCCGTCATCGAGGCGCGGGCGAGGGTGTGGAAATGCAGGTTGAAGCCGAACACCGCGCCGGAATCGTCCGGCGTGACCTCCAGCCTGTCCGCGTCCACGGCGACGACAGTGAAGATGTAGCGGTGCGGCCCGTGCCCCGGCGGCGGTGCGGCCCCGCCGAAGCCTGGCTCGCCATAGTCCGTGCGGCCCTCGACCGCCCCCGCCGGAACCGGACCGCCCGTCGCCAGCTCAGTCACATCGGCCGGAATATTGGCCACGGTCCAGTGCCAGAAGCCCGAGCCCGTCGGCGCGTCCGGATCGTAGCAGGTGACCGCGTAGCTCTTCGTCCCCTCGGGCGCGCCCGACCATTGCAGGTGCGGCGAGGTGTTGCCCCTGGCCTGGACCTGCGCGTCCGGCAGCACGCCGCCGTCGGAGATGTCGTTCGAGCTGAGAGTAAAGGGCATGGCGCGTCCTCGTCCGGGGTCTGTTGAACCTAACGCAGCAAGCCGCCTGGAGTCGCCCTCAGTGGGCCGCCAGCTTCGCCGCAGGCGTGAAGGCCGTGTCGTCCATCAGACCGCCAGCCAGCGCCGAGGCGAAGATGATGCATCCTGCCAGGACGAGGAGGGCGACGACCAGCTTCAGACCGCGTTTCACGCGATCTCGACGCGATAGCTTTCGATCACCGTGTTGGCCAGCAGCTGCTCGCACATCTTCTTCGCCTCGGCGGCGGGATCGTCCACGCCCTCAAGGTCGAATTCGATCAGCTTGCCCACGCGCGCGTTGTTCGCCCCGGCCCAGCCAAGTCCGTGCAGCGCGCCTTCGACGGCCTTTCCCTGCACGTCCAGCACGCCCGGCTTCAGGAAGACGTGAACCTTGACCTTCGCCATCAGTGCAGTCCCCCCTGAATCACGGTCGGCATATCCTTCATGATGCCGAGGCGGCGGGCCACCTCGGTGTAGCTCTCGATCACATTGCCCAGATCGCGGCGGAAGCGGTCCTTGTCCAGCTTCTCGCCCGTGTTGGTGTCCCACAGGCGGCACGAATCGGGACTGATCTCGTCGGCCAGGATGACCCGGCTGAAGTCGTTCTCCCACACCCGGCCGAACTCGATCTTGAAGTCCACCAGGGTGATGCCGACGGCGCCGAACATGCCCGACAGATAGTCGTTCACGCGCACCGTCATGGCGAGGATGTCGTCCAGCTCCTGGGTCGTGGCCCAGTTGAAGGCGGTGATGTGCTCCTCGGTGACCATCGGGTCGTTGAGCTCGTCCTTCTTGAGATAAAATTCGATGATCGAGCGGGGCAGGGGCGTGCCCTCGTCGATGCCGAGGCGCTGGCTCATCGAGCCCGCGACGACGTTGCGGCAGACGACCTCCAGCGGGATGATCTCGACCTCGCGGATCAGTTGCTCGCGCAGGTTCAGCCGCTTGATGAAATGGTTGGTCACGCCGATGCCGTTCAGGCGCGACATGACAAACTCGCTGATGCGGTTGTTGATGACGCCCTTGCCTTCCAGCTGGGCCTTCTTCTCGCCGTTGAAGGCGGTGGCGTCGTCCTTGAAGTACTGGATCAGGGTGCCGGGCTCCGGGCCCTCGTACAGAATCTTGGCCTTGCCCTCGTAGAGCTTCTTGCGCTTGACGTTCATCATCGTGGGTCCGGGCGGGCCTCGCCAGAAAACGAAAAACGCGCGGCCAGCACGGTGGTCTGGGCGGCGCGATCCGGAATCGGGCGAGCGGGAGAATTCGAGGGCTCCCCTTAGCGGAACGTGGGCTGCGACACAAACGGCGACCCGTCCCGACCCGTCAGGGTTTCCGTTGCGTTCCACACCGGGCGGGCTATAGACCTGCTCGACCCGCGGCCACGCGCCGCCTGACGGAGCCAGCAGACGCCCATGACGACCTTCGACGATCGGGAAAAGGGCTTCGAGTCCAAATACGCCCTCGATCAGGAACAGGAATTCAAGGCGATCGCCCGGCGCAACAAGCTGCTGGGTCTGTGGGCGGCCGAGAAGATGGGGCTGAACGCCGATCGCGCCGAGGAATACGGCCGCGCCATCGTCAAGGCCGACTTCGAACAGCCGGGCGAGGAGGACGTCTTCCGCAAGATCGCCCAGGACCTCGAAGGCGCCGGCCTGACCGTCTCGGAAGGCGAAATTCGCCGCAAGATGGACGAGCTGGCCTCCGTCGCCCGCGAACAGATCCGCAACGGCGAATAAGCCTCTCCACCAGACACGCTGAAGGCCGCAGCCTCACAGCTGCGGCCTTTTGCATTTCGGGTCGGATGTCGCCGGTTAGCCCGGCATGACCACCGTATCGACCGCGTGGATCACGCCGTTCGAGGCGGCCACATCAGCTTGCACGACCTTGGCGGTTCCGCCGGCGGCGTCCGTCAGTGTGATCGAGCCGTCGGCCTCGGCGCGCGCCGTCAGCGTCCCGCCCTGCACCGTGGTCAGGGTGGCCGTGCCGCCGCCCGCCTGGATCTGCTGGGTCAGGGCCGCGGCGTCAACGCGACCCGGGACCACGTGATAGGTCAGGATGCGGGTCAGGTCTTCCTTGCCGGCCGGCGCCATCAGCGAGTCGCGGGTGGCGGCCGGAATCTTCTCGAACGCGGCGTTGGTCGGGGCGAAGACGGTGAAGGGACCGGCGCCGTTCAGGGTTTCGGCCAGCTCCGCGGCCTGGACCGCGCTGACCAGGGTGGTGAAGTCGGGGTTGCCTTGGGCGACGGTCACGACGGTTCCGGATTCGGCAGCGGCCGGCGCCATGGCGGCGGTGTCGGTGGCCACGGTCTCGGCGGGAGCGGTCTCGTTGTTGCCGCAGGCGGCGACCGCGAGGGCGGCGGCCGACACGGCGGCGAGGGCGGTGTAGCGGGCAAGTTTCATGGTGCGTCTCCGGTTATGAACCGCGATGCGCGCGGCTAACCCGACGGATATGGGCGAGCCGCCGAAAGGATGCGTCGGCCGCTCATTTCGGGGCGCGACACGTGCGCGCAGTCGACTCAGCCGAGGTGAATCGCGAGCCGGGCCCAGACCGCCGCCTTGTCCGCCAGCGGCCGCGCATGGGCGGGGCTGGACGACGGCAGATCGATCAACGCCAGCCCCGGCGGATCGGCCAGCACCGCCCGGCCCAGCTTCGCCGCCTTGCCGCCGTTGAAGGCCACGGCGCGCAAGTCTGGCAGGTCCTGCACCAGCCCGCGCAGGTCGGCCGCCTCGGGCTGTCGAATGGCCGCGTCCAGACTGCCGGGCCGCTCGGCGCTGGCGATGACGTCCCACAGACCGACGCCGGCCTTGGCCAGCGCCGCCAGCCGCGCCCCATAGGGCAGGACGGAAAGATCGGACCCGATCACGCCGCCGATCAGCCGCCAGAAGGCGTTCTGCGGATGGCCGTAGTACTGCCCGGCCCGCAGCGAGGCGTCCCCCGGCAGGCTGCCGAGGATCAACAGCCGCGTGTGAGTGTCGACGACCGGAGCGCGAAGCCGGCCTTGCGGGTCACGCTGCCCCGAACACCCGGGCGAACACCGTGTCGACGTGCTTGGTGTGGTAGCCGATGTCGAACAGCGCCTCGAGCTGCGCCTCCGGCAGTGTCACCCGGGCATCGGCCTTGAGGAAGTCGAGGAAGGCCCCTTCGCCGCGCCACACCTTCATGGCGTTCTCCTGCACAGCGGCATAGGCGTCCTCCCGGCTGACGCCGGCATGGGTCAGGGCCAGCATCACCCGCTGCGAATGCACCAGCCCGCCCAGCAGGTTCAGGTTCTTCGCCATGTTCTCGGGATAGACGTTCAGCCGCTCGACGACATTGGCCAGGCGGTGCAGGGCGAAGTCCAGATGGATCGTCGCGTCCGGCCCGATGCCGCGCTCGACCGACGAGTGGCTGATATCGCGCTCGTGCCACAGGGCGACATTCTCCATCGCCGGCGTCACCGCCGAGCGAACCAGACGGGCTAGGCCGGTCAGGTTCTCGGTCAGGATCGGATTGCGCTTGTGCGGCATGGCCGACGAGCCCTTCTGCCCCTTGTCGAAGAACTCCTCTGCCTCCAGCACCTCGGTCCGCTGCAGGTGGCGGATCTCGATGGCGAGGCGCTCGACCGACGAGGCCACCACGCCCAGCGCCGCGAAGAAGGCCGCGTGGCGGTCGCGAGGAATCACCTGGGTCGAGACCGGCTCGATCGCCAGGCCCATCTTGTCGGCGACATAGGCTTCGACCGCCGGATCGACATTCGCGAAGGTGCCAACGGCGCCGGAGATGGCGCAGGTGGCGATCTCCTCCTTCGCCGTCAGCAGCCGCCGCTTGGCCCGCTGGAACTCGGCGTGATAGCCGGCCAGCTTCAGGCCGAAGGTCACCGGCTCGGCGTGGATGCCGTGGCTGCGCCCGACGCACGGCGTGAACTTGTGCTCCTGCGCTCGCTTTTCCAGCGCGGCCAGCACCCGGTCGACGCCCTCGATCAGCAGGTCCGACGCCCGCGCCAGCTGCACCGCGAAACAGGTGTCCAGCACGTCCGACGACGTCATGCCCTGGTGCAGGAAGCGCGCCTCCTCGCCGACGATCTCCGACACATGGGTCAGGAAGGCGATGACGTCGTGTTTGGTGGTGCGTTCGATCTCGTCGATGCGGTCGGCGTCGAACACCGCGTCCTTGCCCTTGGCCCAGATCGCTTCGGCCGCTTCGACCGGGATCACCCCCAGTTCGGCCATTTTCGTGGCGGCGTGCGCCTCGATCTCGAACCAGATCCGGTATTTGGTCTCCTGCGACCAGATGGCGAGGGCGTCGGGGCGGGAATAGCGGATGATCATGGGCCGGTCGTGTCGGTCCGCGACCGTCGCGAGTCAAGCGCAGCTTGTGGCAGAGCCTCGCGAACTCGCCCTCGCGGGCATGGCGGCCGCCGGGGCCGCGGTCTATTCCTCGCCTCACCAACGGAGCGACTCATGGAACTGATCATCGGGCCCCGCCTGTACTCGACCTGGTCCCTGCGGCCGTGGCTGGTGCTCAAGCGCTGCAAGGCCGACTTCACCGTCCGCGAGATCGACATCTACAGCCCGGCCGGACAGGCCGAGCTTGAGCGGATATCCCCCTCCCGCCTCGTTCCCCTGCTTACCGTCGAGGGCGAGACCATCTGGGACTCCATGGCCATCTCCGTCTGGTGCGCCGAACGCTATCCCGAGGCGAAGCTGTGGCCCGCCGACGCCCACGCCCGCTGGCTGGCGCGCTCGGCGGCGTGCGAGATGCACGGCGGCTTCATGGCCCTGCGCACCGACTGCGGCATGGGTCCGGATCACACCATGGTCGGCCCCGACCGCTCGCCGCCGCCGACGGGCGAGGCCGTGGAACGCGACATCCTCCGCCTCGTCTCGCTGTGGATGGAGATGCGCCGCCGCTTCGGCGCGGGCGGACCGTATCTGTTCGGCGACTGGTCGGTCCCGGACGCCTTCTTCACCCCGGTCGCCGCCCGCTTCCGCCATTTCCAGATCGATCCGGCCCGGTATGGCGACGACGGCTCGGCCGCGGCCTATCGCGACGCCCTTCTGGCCCAGCCCGACTTCCTCGAATGGTCGGCGGAAGCCCTTCGTTAACCTCTCGCCCGAACGCCGCCTTAAGACAACGACGGTATTCCGGGGGTCTCGCCAACGCGCCAGCGTTCAGGGTCAGCATGTCGATGCCCGCCGAACAGCCCCAGCCTCGCCGACCGACCCTGCTTGTCTATGGCCTGCTGATCGTGATCGCCTGCTGCCTGCCGGCCTTGCTGCTGGCCGGCCTCTAGGGCGCGCCGCTGGTCGCCACGGCGGAAGCCACGTCCAGCGGCTGGATCGCAGGCGGCGGCACATAGTCGAGCGCCAGCGGCGCCAAGGTCGCGCCCGACGCTACCGCATCCAGGGTGTTCAATGGCCGCCCGTTCAGCCGCTGGTAGATCCAGTAGGCCGCCACGACCTTCTCCACATAGTCGCGCGCCTGCGGCACATCGATGGTCTCGATCAGCAGCAGCGGATCGGCGTCGTGACCCAGCTTGCGCACCGCGGCGACCATCGGTCCCGGCCCGGCGTTGTAGGAGGCCGCGACCCGCAGCAGGTCGCCGTTGATCGCCGGCATGGCCAGCACCTTGCTGACATAGGCCTGACCCAGCCGGGCGTTGACCGCGGGATTGAACAGCCGCTCCGGCGACGAGACGAAGCTGCGGTCACTGGCCAGTTCCGCCGCCGTCGTCGGCATCACCTGCATCAGCCCATAGGCCCCGACCGGCGACCGCGCATTGGCGTTGAAGTCGGTCTCCTTGCGGGCGATGGCGTAAACCAGCGAGCGTTCGATGACGAAGCCGCCCTCCGGCTGAATGTCGGGCTGCGGATAGCGGTGGGCGTCGATCCGCCGCCCGTCGTCGCTGACGCCCATCACCCGCGGGCCCAGCGCCCGGCCGAGGGCGGCCCACAGCTGGCGCCCGCGCTCGGTCACCGACGAGCGCAGGCCGGTGCGCAGTTCGTCGCGCGCGTCGGTCGTGCGCCCGACTTCGGAATAGGCCACCGTGCGCCAGGCCCGATGGTCGGTGCGGATGAATTCGTTCAGCTCGTCGGCGCCCACGTCCGACGTCTCCTCGGACTGGTAGACGGCGCGCTGCACCCCGGCCGCGCGATAGGGCGTCGGCCCCAGATTCTCGATCGTCGGCTCCTCGCCCAGCTGCCGCAGCGCGATCTGGCCATAGAAGGTCGCTGGCCAGGCCCCGGCGCGCCGCAGCAGGCCGTGCACCCGGTCCTGCTGGCCCGAGCGTCCGGCGGACCGGGCGGCCCAGAAGCCCGCGCCGGCGCGCACCCAGCCGTCCTCGGTCGGATCGTCCAGCACCCGCTCGAACGCCGCCGCCGACTTGCCAAATTCGCCCAAGCGGTACCGGGCCAGGCCGACCACCCACCAGTCGCCGATCTGTTCGCCCAGCGTCACGGCGCCGTGCAGATCGTCGTTGTTGAGGGCGATGCGCGCCGCCTTGGTCGGATCGTCGGGATCGGCGCCCCCGCCGGCCCTGAAGACGCTGGACCAGGTCCGGCCGCTGACGCCGGGCGGCCGCTTCGGCTCGGGCGCCCCGTCGGGCCGGCGGCGCAGGGCCAGATTATAGGCGCGCGGCGCGCCCGGCAGGTCGGAATATTCCTCCAGCCAGGCCGTCAGCTCCTCATAGGTGGCCGTATAGTCGGCGTGGAACAGGCGTTCGAACTCCACCTGGCCCAGCAGCACGCGGTCATTGGCTTGCCGGGCCGAGGCGCGGGCGATTTCGAGATCGCCGCGGCGCAGGGCGTCAAAGGCGGTGGTGTAGCTGAGACGGTCGGCGTGGCTCAGCGCTGACACGCCATGCCGGGGGTCGTCCTCGGCCTGCGCGGGCAGGGCGGCGCCCAGGGCGAGGGCGAACGCCAGAACAGTCGTCGGCGCGAAAAACGCGCGGCGGAATTGGATCGTCACTAAGGCGGCCCCCCTGGAGCGTCATGCGGATCGTCTCGACTCGATCCATGCGGCGCTGTTCGTTCGGTCGTCAGGCCAGAACGGCGCCACCGCCCCGGCCCGTGTCAAGGATTGACCCCTTTTGGGGCAGTTTTGAGTCAGTCAGGTTAATGCCCGGCGAGTTAGAGCCCGGCGTCTTTGTCCAGCCGCGCCGCCAGCGACAGCATGTCGGCCCAGGCCTGACGCTTGGCCATCGGCTGCCGCAGCAGGAAGGCCGGATGCAGGGTCGGCAGGGCCGGCGCCGAGATCCCGCCCTCGGCCAGCCGCCACTCGCGCCACTGGCCCCTCAGCTTCATGATCCCCTCGTCGACGCCCAGCACCGCCTTCGAGGACGTCGCCCCGACCAGCAGCACCGCCCGCGGCTTCAGCAGGGCGAAGGCCCGCTCGACAAACGGGGCGCACACCGCCTGTTCCGCCGGCGTCGGCGTGCGGTTGCCCGGCGGCCGCCAGAACACCGTGTTGGTGATGAACACCCGGCCCTCCAGCCCGGCCTCGGCGAGCATCCGGTCCAGCAACTGGCCGGCCTTGCCGACGAACGGCTGGCCGCGCGCGTCCTCCTCGGCCCCCGGGCCTTCGCCGACGATCAGCACCTCGGCCTGCGGATTGCCGCGCGCGAACACCGACTGCCGCGCCCCCATGCCCCTCAGCGAACAGCCCTCGAAGGCCGCGATCGCCAGCCCCAGCGCCTCCAGCGTGTCCGCCCCCGCCGCCAGCCGCCGCGCCTCCGACAGCGCGTCGGCCGTATCGATCACGGGGGTTACGGCCGCCGTCGCCTTCGCCACCGCCTTGACCGCCGGCGGCGGCTCGACGTGCGTCCGGTCGACCGGCGCGTCGCCGAAACAGGCGTCGACCCCCGCGTCGCGCCAGAAGGCGAGGAGGCTTTCGGTCGCGGCGATGTCCAGGTTCTGCGGCGTCATGGGCGGGTCGGGACAGGGATAGTCCTTGACCACCCTTGCGTCACCTTCCGATAAGCGGAAAACCACAAGACCCTGCTTGCAACGAGGAATTCAGCCATGGCCGAGAACGCGATCGAGGGCGGCGCCGCCAACGCCTGGCAGGAAGCCGTGATCGACAAACTGCCGCCGGCCGCGGCCCTCGCCGGTGTCGAGCGCGAGGTCATGGAGTATGACGTCGTCATCGTCGGCGGCGGCCCCTCCGGCCTCGCCGCCGCCATCCGCCTCAAGCAGCGGGCGGAAAAGGACGGCAAAGAGGTCACCGTCGCCGTGCTGGAAAAGAGCGCCGAGATCGGCGGCCACATCCTGTCGGGCGCTGTCCTTGACCCGCGCGCCCTGAAGGAGCTGTTCCCCGACTGGAAGGAGCGCGGCGCCCCGCTGGACACGCCGGTGACGAAGGACCGCTTCCTGATCCTCGGCCCGCAGGGCGAGGCCTCCCTGCCGATGTTCATGCTGCCGCCGCTGATGCACAACGACGGCTGCTATATCGGCTCCCTGGGCAACATGTGCCGCTGGCTGGCCGAACAGGCCGAGGGCATGGGCGTCGAGGTCTACCCCGGCATGGCCGCCAGCCACGTCGTCTGGGACGAACCGACCGGCCGGGTGAAGGGCGTCGTCGCCGGCGTCTTCGGCATCGACCGCGAGGGCAAGCCGACCGGCGACTTCCAGCCGGGCATCGAACTGCACGGCAAATACGTCTTCATCGCCGAGGGCGTGCGCGGCTCCCTCGCCAAGACCATCATGGCCCGCCACAACCTGTGCGACACGGCCGAGCCGCAGAAATTCGGCATCGGCATCAAGGAGCTGTGGCAGGTCCCGGCCGACAAGCACCAGCCTGGCCTGGCCCAGCACAGCACCGGCTGGCCGCTGGACGAGTTCACCGGCGGCGGCAGCTTCCTCTACCATTTCGGCGATCGCTATGTGTCGGTCGGCTACGTCGTCCACCTCAACTACAAGAACCCCTTCCTGTCGCCGTTCGACGAGTTCCAGCGCTTCAAGCACCACCCGTCGATCGCCGAACACCTCGAAGGCGGCACGCGCATCTCCTACGGCGCCCGCGCCATCACCGAGGGCGGCTTCCAGTCGGTGCCGAAACTGTCGTTCCCCGGCGGCGTCCTGATCGGCTGCTCGGCCGGCTTCGTGAACGTCCCCCGCATCAAGGGCAGCCACAACGCCATGAAGACCGGCATGCTGGCCGCCGACGCCGCCTATGACGCCGTCACCGCCGGCCGGGCAGGGGACCAGCTAGTCGAATACCAGACCGCCTGGGAGAAGAGCTGGGTCTGCCAGGAGCTCAAGCGCGTCCGCAACGCCAAGCCGCTGCTGAGTCGCTGCGGCACGACCCTTGGCGGGGCGCTGGGCCTGTTCGATATGTGGTTCCAGACCCTGTTCGGCGGCTTCTCCGTGTTCGGCACGCTGAAGCACAAGAAGACCGACGCCGCCTCGACCGAAAAGGCCGCGAAACACAAGCCGATCGCCTATCCGAAACCGGACGGAAAGCTGTCCTTCGACAAGCTGTCGTCGGTGTTCATCTCCAACACCAACCACGCCGAGGATCAGCCGGCCCACCTCAAGCTGCTGGATCCGTCGATCCCGATCCGTGTCAACCTGCCCGAATACGGCGAACCGGCGCGCCTCTACTGCCCGGCGGGGGTCTATGAAGTGGTCTATGGCGACGAGGCGGCGAAGACCGATCCGCGCTTCGTCATCAACGCCCAGAACTGCGTCCACTGCAAAACCTGCGACATCAAGGATCCGTCGCAGAACATCGTCTGGACCACGCCCGAGGGCGGCGGCGGCCCCAACTATCCGAATATGTGACAGCCGCGAAAGGGAGAGGCCTTGCCGCCGCCGCATAATGGGGGAAGGGTCGGGACCATGCGCCACTCCTCCCTTCGCCTGCTCCTTTCCGGCTGCGCCCTGCTGGCCTTCGCCGCGCCCGTGGCCGCCCAGGACGCGCCGGCCGCCGAGCCGGCCGCCGCGCCCGCCCCGGCCCGCGCGCCCCTGATCGTCATCGAGCCGGAGACGGCCACGCCCGAGGCGGCGCCGGTCGAACCGGCCGGGCCCCCGATCCCCGAGGTCTGGTCTCCCGCGCCCTTCGCCGCCGACGGCCAGTCCGCCTACGGCCTGTACCTGTCCGGCCGGGTCGCCAGCCTCCGGGGTCAACAGGCCGCCGGCGCGGACCTGCTGACCCGCAGTCAGGCCCTGACCCCGGAACAGCCGCAGCTAGGCGGCGAGGCCTTCCTCGCCAGCCTGTTCTCCGGCGACATAGACGCCGTGGTGCGGCTGGCGCCGTTCGTCGAGGATACCCCGCTGTTCGCCGGGGCCGGCCGCCTCGCCGGCGTGGTGCAGTCCCTGCGCGACGGCGACGGCGAGGCGGCGCTGGCGCAACTGCGCGGCGCGCCCTTCCCTGAGCCCTATGGCCCCGTTTCCGCCTATCTGCTGCCCGCGGTCGCGGCCGCCGGCGGCGACTGGGACACCGCTCTTCGTCCCGTCGAGGCGCCGACAACCGAAGCTGGCGGACTGGTCCTGCGCGACCAGCGGGCTCAACTGCTCGAAAGCCGCCGCCGCTACGCCGAGGCCGAGGCCGAGTACCAGGCCCTGCTGGCGGTTCCGGATGGCGCGCGCCTGTTCCGCGTCCACTACGGCGCCTTCCTCGAGCGGCGCGGCCGTCGTGACGACGCGCTCGCGGTTTATGCGGCGGCGCTGACCGGCGGCAATCCCGACCCCCGCGCCCTCGCGGCCGGGCAACGCCTGAAAGGCGGGGGGCGCGCTGCGGCGGCGCCAAAGACGGCTGAAATCGCCGCTGACGCCCTGACCTTCGCCGCGATCGAGACCAGCCAGGTCAATGTGCATGAGCTGTCGGCCATCTACCTGCATCTCGCCGCGGCCCTGCACCCGGACGACACCGTCACCCTCAGACTGGCCGAAAGCCTGAAGGAAGCGGACCAGGACTCCGCGGCCCGCGCCGCCTTCGGCCGGGTCAGCCGGACCAATCCGATCGTCTACGCCAGCGCCCAAGTCGGCCTGGGCCTCAGTCTCGAGGAGGAGGGGCGGGGGGACGAGGCCCTCGCGGCTTTCATCCGCGCCGACGAGGCGGCTCCGCACCAGGTCGTCGTCTCGCGCCTGCTGGCCAACCAGTATTACAATCTCGAACGCTACGCCGAAGCCTTCGCCATTCTGGATCGTCCGACGGTCAACACCGCCGACCGGTCTGTTGACGTCCGTTTCGATCGTGGCCGCACCCTGCAGCAGCTTGGCCGCATCGAGGAGGCCGAGGCGGAACTTTGGAGCGCGCTGCAGATGGCGCCCAATGAGCCTGTGCTGCTGAACCACCTCGGCTATCTCTGGGTCGACAGCGGCCGCCGCGTCGAACAGGGGGCCGAACTGATCGCCCGCGCCTTCGCCGCCGATCCGCGCAACGCCAACATCCAGGACTCGCTCGGCTGGGCCCAGTATCGCCGCGGCCAGTTCGACGCGGCCGTTACGACTCTGGAAGAAGCCGTGTCCAAACAGCCCGCCAACGCCGAGATCAACGACCACCTCGGCGACGCCTACTGGCAGGTCGGACGCCGACGCGAGGCGGCCTGGCAGTGGAACCGGGTTCTGACCCTCGAGCCCGAGCCGGAACGCCGCGCCGAGGTCGAGCAGAAGCTGACCGACGGCCTGACCGGCACCGTCCTGTCCGGCGGCCAATTCTGAGGCATGACGCCGCGTTCGGCCCTCGCCCCGGCCAAGATCAATCTGTTCCTCCACGTCGGCCCCGTCGATGAGGCGGGCTATCATCCGCTCGCCAGCCTGGTGGCCTTCGCCGATGTCGGGGACCGGATCTCCGTGGCCCCGTCCGACCGCCTGTTCCTGACGGTCGAGGGCCCGTTCGCCGGCGCGCTGCACGGCGCCGACGACAACCTGATCCTGCGCGCCCTTCGCGCGCTCGGTGACGTCGCCGGCCTCGGCGAGCCGCCGGTCGCCGTGACCCTCGACAAACGCCTGCCCATCGCCGCCGGGCTCGGCGGCGGCTCCTCGGACGCCGGGGCGGCGCTCAAGCTGACGCGCGACTTGCTGGCTCTTGAGCTCGACGATGACGCCCTCGCCGACATCGCCATGACGGTCGGGGCCGACGGCCCCATGTGTCTGTACGCCCGCGCCGCCTGGGCCGAAGGGCGCGGCGAAATCCTGACGCCCGAGCCGCGCCTGCCATCGGTGCCGGCCCTGCTGATCAATCCGGGCGTCGCCTCGCCGACCGGCGAGGTCTACCGCGCCTTCGACGCGGGGCCGCCGTCGCTGGCCGACCGCCCCGCCGCGCCGTCCAGCTGGGACGCCGCCGCCGTCATCGACTGGCTGGGTCGGCAGCGCAACGACCTGCAGGCGCCCGCGGTGGCCCGCGCTCCCGCCATCGCACGCGCTCTCGATGCCGCGTCGATCCTCCCGGATGTCCGTCTGGTCCGCATGTCGGGCTCCGGGGCCACAGTCTTCGCCCTGTTCGACACGGCCGCGGCCGCCGCCTCGGCGGGCCGGAGTCTGGCAAAGGATAACCCCCGGTGGTGGATCGCGCCTGCGAATCTGGGTTAGTTCGCGCCGCGCCTGACTTTGTGGCCGCATATCGTCGGTATTGTGCAGATCACCCCGGAATGGCCTTGAGATGACCTCTCGTCGCCGGATGTTTCGCCCCGTGCCGATGCCAATATGGAACTCAGGAAGGCGTCACGGTTTATTCGGGGCGGCTTTCATCATCTCGACCGCACTACGATACGCCTCGCGGTCTCTTGACGACGAAGAGGGATACTCATGCTCCGCAACACTCTGCTCACCGCCGCCGCCGCTGCGGCCCTGCTGACCGCTCCGGCCGCCATGGCCCAGACCGCGCCCGCCGCCCCGGCGCAAGCCGCCCCGGCCGCCGACGCCGCGCCGGCCATCGCCAATAACGTCATCGATGTGCTGAAGGCGCGCGGCGAGTTCACCACCCTGCTGACCGCCCTCGACCAGGCCCAGCTGACCGAGACTCTGGCAACCCGCCCGGCCATCACCCTGTTCGCCCCGACCGACGCCGCCTTCGCGGCCCTGCCCGAGGCCGAGCGCACCCGCCTGCTGGACCCCGCCAACGCCCAGGAGCTGCGTAATCTGCTGCTCTACCATGTGCTGGTCACCGACCTGACGACGGCGCAGATCGAAGGCGCCGCGGGCGAGATCCCGACTGCCGGCGGACTTGAGGTCCAGATCGACGGCGCCGGCGAGGCCATCACCTATGGCTCGGCCACCGTGGTTCAGGCCGAGATCGACGCCGGCAACGGCGGCATCTTCCCGATCGACGCCGTGTTGAACCCGGCTAGCGCCGCCCAGGGCGACGCCGAGACCGCGCCTTCGACCTCGTCGGAGGCTCCGGCCACCGGCGCGGCCGAGGCCGCCGCCGACGCTGCGACCACGGGCGTGACCGCCCCGAACGGCCAGCCTGCCGCGACGGTGACCACCACCGCCTCGCCGCCGGTCGAGAACCCGACCGACGGCCACGTCGATCACGTCGAGGACCCGGCCAACCCGGCTCCGACCCCGAACTGATCGGTTCGAAGGTGAAATGACAGAGGCGGCGGACTCCGGTCCGCCGCCTTTTTCGTGCGCGCCTTAACCGTCGGCCAACCGCTGTCGGGCAGGATGGCGGCATGGAAACGCTCGCCCCCGCCCATGTGGCCACCTTCGAGGCCGTGCTGAACCGGGTCCCGCCAGAGGACCGCGCCCGCCTCCACGCCCTCAAGGGCGCCGCTGCGGACGCGGCCGCCGCCGCTGCTCCGCACTGGGATTTCGACCAGCCCGGCCATCGCGTCGAGGAGGCCCTGCAGGCCGCCTTCGGAGCCGACTTGAACGACGACCACCGCCGCGCCCTCGTCGCCATCTGGGCGCTTGAGATGCCCGCCCGCGTCCCGGCCGCTGACCTGCCGGCCGCCGCGCTCGAACTCTACCCGGAATGGATCGGCCGCCTCGCGGACTTTCTCACCGCCGCGCCCGACCCGTATGACCGCGACTTCTGGGCCAAGGACGTGCGCATTTCGCTGGTCCTCAGCGTCCCCGGCGCCCGCACCCAGATGATCGACCTGTCGTCGCCCATGGGCCCGGGCCAAGTCCTGCGCCACGCCCGCGAGGGCTGGGGCTGGTCGGTGATCCCGGCCTACGCCGCCGCCCAGGCCTGGAAGCCGTGGCTGGAGGTCCATACCGAGAGCCGTGAACTGTCCGATTTCAACGAGGCCGGCTGGGACCGCGCCTGGGCCACCGCCGCCGAAATCCTCAAGCGCCGCCCCGACATGGCCGGCATGCTCGGCTCGTCGTGGTTCTATGATCCGCCGCTGGAGCAGATCAGCCCGCGCCTCGCCTATCTGCGCCTCAACCCGCTGAAGCACGGCGCCTTCATGATCCACCAGGGTCCCGGCGACATCCACACCCAACGCGCCGCGACCAGCTCCCCGACCCGCGCCGCCCTGATCGAAAAGGGCGACTACACCGCCCGCTCGTGGATCGTCGCCTGGCCGCGCGCGGCGCTGATCAAATGGGCTGACGGGCGCAAGGCGCAGGGGTTGGCCGAGGCGGCGTAACGCCCTCTATTGCTTTCGTCATCCCGGACAAGCCGCGCAGCGGCGCGATCCGGGACCCAGCGGCGCGCGCGAGCGCGAACCTGTCGGGAGCGCCGGTGCATCGACTTCAACGTCCGGTGTTTCGCCGCCGTCGCGGCGCCGCCGGGTTCCGGGTCTTCGCTGCGCTTCGCCCGGAATGACGAAAGGTTATTTGCGAACCGTCTCCCACGCCGCCCCCACCGGCAGCACCTCAAGCCCCGCCGCCGTCGCCAGCCGCAGCACCCGGTCCAGATCGTCCGGCGTGCAGCCATAGTCCGTTGGCCGGTCGCTCACATCGTGCCCATAGGCCGTCAGCCAGCCGCGCCGCTCCGCCGCCTCGGTCATCAACCCTTCGAGGTCGTAGCCCGGCAGCCGCCGGCTCTCCAGCCCGATAGACCTGATCAGCGCCCGATCCTCGCGCCCGGCGTTGATCCCGTCGCGCACCCCCCGCGCCAGATCGAACCGCCCGCGCACCACCCGCTTGGCGCCGACCGTCGCGTCGCCGAATGGCCAGGCGAAGGTCGTCATCCGATGCCCGTCCAGCCGCTCCGCCACCCAGGCCGCATTGGCCTCAAGGCTCAGCCGCAGCGCCGCCGCGTCCATCCGCAGGGCGCTGGTGTGGCCGAAGGTATGGCACCCGACCTCATGTCCCGCCGCGTGCAGCGCCTGCAGGTCTACGACCCGGTACTGGTCCCGGCCCATGTTTACGCCGTCGCACAGGCCGCCGCAGACATAGTAGGTCGCCTTGACCCCATGCTGCGCCAGGATCGGCCCCGCCTCGCTCCACGCCGTGGCTGGAAAGTCGTCGAAGCTCAGCGAGAACACGCCCTTCGCCGGGGCGATCTCGACCGCCTCCACCGCGAGATAGCGCGCAGCCCGCCGGCGCATCTGGTCGATCTGCTTCATGGGAAGGACGATGCACGGTCGCCCTTAAAATTCCTTCCCCCCTTGCGGGGGAAGGTGGCTCGCGGAGCGAGACGGATGGGGGGTGAAGCACCGGGCCCGTCCGGTTGGCTCGTCCCCGGCCAGACCATCGGCGGAACCAGCACCCCCATCCGACCGGCTCCGCCGGCCACCTTCCCCCGTGAAGGGGGAAGGGAGTCGGGGCTTCCCCGCTCAAGCCTGTCCGTCTAGGGTCCGCCGCCTTCTCCCCCAGACGAAACAGCCACCCGTGACCACCGAACCGCTCGCCTTCCAGGACCTGATTCTGACGCTCCACAAATACTGGGGCGATCAGGGCTGCGCCATTCTCCAGCCCTATGACATCGAGGTCGGCGCCGGCACCCTGCACCCGGCCACGGTGCTGCGCGCCCTCGGCCCGCGCCCGTGGAAGGCCGCCTATGTCCAGCCCAGCCGCCGTCCCGGCGACGGCCGATACGGCGAAAATCCCAATAGATTACAACACTATTACCAATATCAAGTGATCCTGAAACCGAACCCGGACGATCTCCAGGCGCTGTATCTGGGGTCGCTGGCGGCGATCGGCATCGATCCCAAACTGCACGACATCCGCTTCGTCGAGGACGACTGGGAGAACCCCACCGTCGGCGCCTGGGGTCTCGGCTGGGAGGTCTGGTGCGACGGCATGGAGGTGACCCAGTTCACCTATTTCCAGGGCGTCGGCGGCATCGAGGTCGACGTCGTCTCGGGCGAACTGACCTATGGGCTGGAGCGTCTGGCCATGTACGTCCAGGGCGTCGACAACGTCTATGATCTGAAGTTCACCAAGGAGGGCCTGACCTACGGCGAGGTCTTCCTCGAGAACGAGCGCCAGCAGTCCGAGGCGAATTTCCACGGCTACGACGTCGACGGCCTGAAGCGCCGGTTCGAGGACATGGTCGCCGAGGTCGAGCGCTTCCTCGCCATGAAGGGCCCGCAGGGCCAGGCCCTGGTCCTGCCCGCCTACGACCAGGTCCTCAAGGCCTCGCACCTGTTCAACCTGATGGACGCCCGCGGCGCCATCGCCGTCGCCGAACGCCAGAGCTACATCGGCCGCATCCGCGACCTGTGTAAGGCCTGCGCCACGGAATGGGTCGAACAGGAAAGGGGGCGCGCATAATGGCCCAGTTCCTCCTCGAACTCTTCTCCGAAGAAATCCCCGCCCGGATGCAGTCCGGCGCCGCGCGCGACCTCGAACGCATGGCCGCCGAACGCCTGAAGGCCGCCGGCCTCAGCTACGACGCCCTGACCACCTACGCTGGCCCGCGCCGCCTGACCCTCGTCGTCGACGGCCTGCCGTCGGCCACGCCCGATCGCGAGGAGGAGCTCAAGGGCCCGCGCGCCAACGCCCCGGAACAGGCGCTGGACGGCTTCCTGCGCAAGACCGGCCTGACCCGCGACCAGCTGACCGAGCGCGACGGCGTCCTGTTCGCCGTGCTCCGCCACGAGGGCCAGTCCACCGCCGCCCTGATCCCCGACATGGTCGACCAGATCGTGCGCAACTTCCCGTGGCCCAAGTCGATGCGCTGGGGCTCCGGGACCCTGCGCTGGGTCCGCCCGCTGAAGCGGATCGTCGCCCTGTTCGACGGCTCGGTGGTGCCGTTCGACATCGACGGAATCGCCAGCGGCGACGTCACAGAGGGCCACCGCTTCCTCGGCGCCGGCCGGCCGTTCGCGGTCAGGGACTTCGCCGACTACCGCAAAAAGCTGGAAGCCGACTACGTCCTCCTCGACGTCGCCGACCGCAAGCTGCGCATTCTCGACGGCGCGCGGAAGGTCTGCGCCGACAAGGGCCTCGTCCTCGTCGACGACGACGGCCTGCTGGACGAGGTCGCCGGCCTCGCCGAATGGCCGACCCCGATCCTCGGCGACATGGACCCGCAGTTCCTCGACCTGCCGCCCGAGGTGGTCCGCCTATCGATGAAGGTGCACCAGAAATATTTCGCCGTCCGCCAATCTCCCCCCGCCGGGGGGAGTACCCGCGAAGCGGGGGAGGGGGGTGCGGCCGCACATGCCCTCGCCCCCCATTTCGTCGTCGTCGCCAATGTCGAGGCCTCCGACGGCGGCCAGGCCCTCGCCGCCGGCAACAGCCGCGTCCTCTCGGCCCGGCTGAACGACGCCCGCTTCTTCTGGGACGAGGACCTCAAGACCGGCTTCGACGTCTGGAACGACAAGCTCAAGGGCGTCACCTTCCATGCGAAGCTCGGCACCTTGGCCGAACGCGTCGAGCGCATCGCCGCCCTCGCCCGCGAGATCGCCCCCCTGGTCGGCGCCGACCCGGATCAGGCCGAAGCCGCAGCCCAGCTGGCCAAGGCCGACCTGACCTCGGGCATGGTCGGCGAGTTCCCCGAACTCCAGGGCGTCATGGGCGGCTACTACGCCCGCGCCTTCGGCCACTCCGACGCCATCGCCGACGCCGTCCGCGACCACTACAAGCCGCAGGGCCCCGCTGACACCGTCCCGACCGCCCCGCTGACGGTCGCCGTCGCCCTCGCCGACAAGCTCGACACCCTCGTCGGCTTCTTCGCCATCGACGAGAAGCCGACCGGCTCAAAGGACCCGTTCGCCCTTCGGAGAGCGGCGCTGGGCGTGATCCGGTTGCTTCTGGAGAACGAAGTTCGCGCTACCTTCTGGCAACTCATCGTCGTGAGCTTCCGGCTACATACCCGAAACGCTGTTCCGGCGTGGATACAGCGCCGAACGGAGGAGCTTCACGGGACTGGATTCTATGACCTCACGTCCAAGGGCGTTGAGCCGGTTTTGCAGTCTGGAATAATCGGCAGGATGCTGATTTTTGAAGATGTTCTTCTTGGTCAACTTCAAGATCACGGCGAGGTTCGGCTCCAAGAACTCCTCGACAGACTCAACGCTTCGACTATCGCGCTGAACGAATATGGAATGAATGGCGACCAGGCGCTGGACCGCGAGTTCAACAAGGTCGGCGACTACCCATTCCCCGCAGATCGAGCTCTCCTGTGGCTCAGAGATGAGACCGTCTACGACCTGCAACGGTTCTTCATTGACCGCCTGAAGGTCCTCCTTCGCGACCAGGGCAAGCGTCACGACCTCGTCGACGCCGTCTTCGCCCTCGGCGACGACGACCTGGTCCGCATCGTCCGCCGGGTCGAGGCGCTCGACGCCTTCCTCGCCACCGACGACGGGGCCAATCTGCTGGCCGGCTACAAGCGCGCCTCCAACATCCTGCGCGCCGAGGAGAAGAAGGGCCCCGTCCCGACCGGCATGGTCGAGACCGGCCTGCCCGGCCAGCCGGCCGAGGAGACCACGCTCGCCTTCGCCGCCGCCGCCGCCGCGACCGCCGTCGACGCCGCCCTCGAGACCGAGGACTTCGCCGCCGCCATGCACGCCCTCGCCGCCCTGCGCGCCCCGGTCGACGCCTTCTTCACCGGGGTGATGGTCAACTCGGATGTCGCCGCCGAACGCGACAACCGCCTGAAACTGCTGGGCAACGTCCGCGCCGTCATGGGCCGGGTGGCGGATTTCGGCCAGATCAACGGCTGACCGCTCACCTCTCCATTCGCGTAGGCGAATGGGGAGGACAGATCGGCGCGTCAGCGATGATCAGGAGGGGGCGGCGCAGGCGGTGAGTGAGTCCGGCGCGAACCCACATGGGCCGGCGCCGGCCCCTCCTGACCGCTGCGCGGTCTGTCCTCCCCATCGGCCTTCGCCGATGGAGAGGTGATGCTACCGCAGCCCCGGCTGGTCCATAAACGCCGCATCCAGTCCGTACCCGGCGAACCGCGCCAGCCGCTCGCGCAACCGACCGTGCCCGGCCGGATCATCCCCGACCCGGTCCCCCTCCGGCAGGAAGGCGTTCTCCGCCCGGAAGGTCCACCCCGCCACCTTCAGCCCCGCCCGATGAGCATCCGCGATCAGCCCCGTCGGCGTCCCCGGCTCGGGCTCGATCAGCGCCGTATCCGCCCCGATCCAGCCGGCATAGGCCGCCACCCCGGCCAGCCCCTCCGCCGTCGCCATCGCCGCATAGGTCAGCGCCGGCCGGTCAGCCGGCCCGCCCTCGCGCGCCATCAGCTGCAGCAGCGGCGTATCGATCCGCAGCGCCAGCCGCTCCAACGCCCCGACCTCGAAACACTGCACCAGCACCGGCGCATCCGCCCCCGTCAGCCCGCGCCGCTCCAGCACCGCCACAAGCGCGTCCTCCATCGCCAGACCCAGCCCCGCGAAATGCGTCGGATGCTTCAGCTCCGGCGCCACCCCCACGCCCGCCGTCGACGCGATATCCAGCACCTCGTCGAAGGTCAGGATCCCCTCCCGCCCGTCGAACGCCGCGCTGCCCGGCCGCAGCGCCGGCAGCCGTTCGCGCGCCCGCAGCGTCTTCAGCTCGGCCAGGGTGAAGTCCTCGGTGAACCAGCCGGTCACCGCCACGCCGTCCACGGTCCGCGTGGCGCGCCGGTCCGCGAACTCCGGCTGATCCGCCACATCGGTGGTCCCGCCGATATCGTTCTCGTGCCGCACCACCAGCACCCCGTCGCGGCTCATCACCAGATCGGGCTCGATGAAATCCGCGCCCTGCTCGATGGCCAGCACATAGGCCGCGCGCGTGTGCTCGGGCCGCTCGCCCGAGGCGCCGCGGTGGGCGAAGATCAGCGGTTCGGCGAAGGCGGGGGCCGCCGTCAGAAGCGTCATGGCCAGCAGGATGATCCGGAACATGGCTCCGGGGTAGGGGGGCAAGGTGACAGGCTGATGATCTTCCTTCCCCCCTTGCGGGGGAAGGTGGCGCGCGGAGCGCGACGGATGGGGGGTGAAACACCCCTCCGTCCAGTTGGCGGCTTCCGCGCCGCTTCGCCCAACCGCCGGGCGCAGCTGAACCAGCACCCCCATCCGACCGGCTCCGCCGGCCACCTTCCCCCGTGAAGGGGGAAGGAAATCAGCCTCTGAGCACTTTGCGCAGCTGCGGGTGCAGATCGCTGTTCGAAGCCAGGATCTGGCCGCCCGTCATCGGGTTTCCGTCCTCGTCGATGGTCGTCACCACCCCGCCCGCTTCGGTGACGAACAGGATGCCCGCCGCCACGTCCCACGGCTGTAGATTGCGCTCGTAATAGGCGTCGTACCGTCCGGCCGCGACCCAGGCGAAGTCCAGCGCCGCCGAACCTAGGCGGCGGATGCCGGCCACGCGCTGGCCGATGGCGTGGATGTCCTTGATCGCCTGCGCATGCCCCATCTTGCCGATGAACGGCAGGCCGGTGGCGACCAGGCTCTCCGACAGGTCCTTGCGCCCCGCCACGCGGATGCGCTGATCGTTCAGATAGCAGCCCTTGCCCTTTTCGGCCCAGAACAGCTCGTTCATGACGGGGTTGTAGGTGACGCCCGCGACGATCTCGGAATGGCCGTCCGGCGCGGTCCGCTGCAGCCCCACCGTGATGGCGAAATGCGGCATGGCGTGCATGAAGTTGGTGGTGCCGTCGATCGGATCGACGATCCAGGTGTGCGACTTGTCGGTCCCCTCGACCATGCCGCGCTCCTCGCCGAGGAAGCCGTAGCCCGGCCGCGCCTTCATCAGCAGTTCGTACAGGGTGTCCTCGGCGCGGACGTCGGCGGCGGTGACGAAGTCGCCCGGACCCTTGCGCGACACCTGAAGCTGGGCGACCTCGCCGAAGTCGCGCAGCATCGGCCGGGCGGTCTTGCGAACCGCGTCCAGCATCACGGAAACGAGGGCGGAGGCGAGGGCCATGGGGGAATCTCCTGGTCCGCAGCTCCTGAAAAGGCGTGTCGCCCGGAGGTGCGGAGAAGTTCAACGGCCCCGAACGGGGCCGAGTGGTTAGTGATTAGTGGTTAGTGATTGCAGGTCGGGCGCCGCCGATGACGCGGCCAACCACTAATCACTAACCACTAATCACTGCTATTCCGCGCGGCGGACGTATTCGCCGGTGGTGGTGTCCACGACGATCTTCTCGCCGACGCCCATATAGGGCGGGATCATGATGCGCACGCCGTTGTTGGCGATGGCCGGCTTGTAGGACGACGAGGCGGTCTGCCCCTTCACCGTCGGCTCGGTCTCGACCACTTCCAGATTGACGTGGTCGGGCAGGGTCAGGCCGATCGGACGCTCTTCGTGCATCTCGATGACCACCTTCATGCCCTCCTGCAGATAGGGGATGCGGTCCTCGCCGACCCAGTCCTTCTGCAGTTCGATCTGCTCGAAGGTGGCGTCGTCCATGAACACCAGGCTGTCGCCGCCGTCGTACAGATAGGAGAAATCCTTCTGCTCCAGCGTGACGCGCTCGACCTTGTCTTCCGACCGGAAGCGCTCGTTCAGCTTGTTGCCGGTCTCGAGGTTCTTGGCCTCGACGTTGGCGAAGGCGCCGCCCTTGCCCGGCTTGACGTGGCTGGCCTTGGTGACGACCCACAGGCCGCCGTTCACCTGCAGGACCATGCCGGGCTTGATGTTGTTGCCGTTGATTTTCATCGCTGTCTCGGAAGGGGTGGGCGCAAGCCTCGCACGGCGCGCGAACGGCCGCAGTCCCTAGAGGAAGCCGCGCCTCCCGGCAAGGCGCGGCCTGTCGGCCCTCAGTGCACCGTCGCCTGGTCCTCGACCTTGTTGGCCAGACGCGTGCGGCCGCCGATCGGCGAGGCCAGCTGGCCGGCCCGCAGGTCGATCTTGCGCGCCTCGTGGGCGAAGGCGGCCGCCATGCCCGCCGACGACATGGCCGCGGCGATCTGCAGCCCCCGGCCGGCTGGCCGCAGGGCGATCCACACCGCGTTCAGCGCCTGGGCCCCGGCCCACAGGCCCATGGCGACGGTGCGCTCGCGCGCGTGCGGCGCATTCCACACCCGCACCGCCGACAGGGTGGTGACGGAAAACACCGCCGGCAGGATCAGACTCAGCGGCCCGCGCGGCCGCTCCGTCACCGGCGCATGGCCGTCGCCCGGCCGGTCGCGCGTCGGCGCCAGGGTCCGCGTCGCGAAAATCGTCGCCGCCAGGGCGAAGCCTACGGTCAGGGCGACCCCCACTATCACATGGCGCGGATCGCGCCCGTCGGCGTTGAGAAAGTCCGTCGCGACGTCGCGCGCGTCTTCGAGGGCGTTGTCGATACTCATGCCGGGGCTCCCTTGCAGCGTGGGAGCGGAATGGGCGGGCCGGGGGTCAGTTCCCCGTGGCCGACCGGTCCGGCGCGATCTCGGTCATCGCCGACTGCAGATAGTTCTGCTCGCCCAGTTGTTCGATCAGCTTGAACTGGGCCTCGAGGAAGTCGATGTGCTCCTCGGTGTCGGCGAGGATTTCGGTCAGGATCTGGCGGCTGATGAAGTCCTTCGCGGCCTCGCACTGGGCGATGCCGGCGATCACCGTGTCGCGCCCGCCCAGCTCCAGCTGCAGGTCGGCGCCGAAGCATTCGACCACGCTCTCGCCGATCTTCAGCTTGTGCAGGTCCTGCAGGTTCGGCAGGCCGTCGAGGAACAGCACCCGCTTGATCAGCTTGTCGGCGTGTTTCATCTCGCCGATCGATTCGTCGTAGATGACCTGGCCGAGATGTTTCAGGCCCCAGCTTTCGAACATTCGGGCGTGCAGGAAATACTGGTTGACCGCCGTCAGCTCGTTGGTCAGCACCGCATTGAGGGTGCGGATGATCGCGGGATCGCCCTTCATGGTCGTCTCTTTCGTTCACGGGACGTCCGTCGTCGTGACGGCCTGATCAACCCGCGCCTGTCCCCGGCAATTAACACGAAAACAGCCGTTGTGTTCACCTGCGAACACTTCTCACCACATTGAAAATGCGAATGAATCTCCCGTGGGAGATTGGCCGGCCTATTCGGCGGCGAGGGCGAACGACTGGCGCGTGTCGTCGATCATCTGGCGCATCTCGCAGACGCAGCGAGCGCACTGCGGACGGCACTGGTGGCGGTCGAACACGTCCTTGGGACGGCAGGCGCCCGCCTCAATGGCGAGGGCCACGTCACGCTGGCGAAGGCCGTTGCAGTTGCAGACGTACAAGGGAGCGAACCCATGAGATTGCGAATGGTTCGCTATACCAGTCCGTTCACGGCGAATGCAAGTCGTTCGCACTCCGGTCTTGTACGTAGGCGGGATTGACGCCCGGCCCGCGCCGCCGCACTTGCTCCGCATGGCCAGAGAACCCGTCGTCCCCCCGCGCCCGCCCTGCCGGCTGTATTTGATCACCCCGCCGGTCATCCCCGACCTGGCCGCCTTCGCGGGCCAGCTTGAGGCCGCCCTCGCCGCCGGCGACGTCGCCGCCCTGCAGATCCGGCTGAAACCGGCTGACGACGCCATGATCCTCGCCGCCGTCGAGGCTCTGGCCCCCGTCGCCCGCGCCCACGGCGTCGCCGTGATCCTCAACGACCGGCCCGATCTCGCCGCCCGTTCCGGCTGCGATGGCGTCCATCTGGGCCAGTCCGACGCCGCCGTGGCCGAGGCCCGGCGCGTAATGGGGCCGGACGCGATGATCGGCGTCACCTGCCACGACAGCCGCGAACTGGCCATGGACGCGGCCGAGGCCGGGGCCGACTACGTCGCCTTCGGGGCCTTCTTCCCGACCACCACCAAGGAAACCCTGCACCGGCCCGATCCCGAAATCCTGTCGATCTGGCAGGAGACGGTCGAGATCCCGTGCGTCGCCATTGGCGGCATAACCCCGGCCACGGCCGGCGATCTGGCCCGCGCCGGAGCCGACTTCGTCGCCGTCAGCGCGGCGGTCTGGAGCGCGCCGGCCGGGCCCGCCGCGGCGGTCCCGGCCTTCAACGAGGCGCTGGCGAAAACCGCCTGACCTTCAGGGGATATTAGGAAGCGGCGGGCTAGGTAAACGCGTCGCAAACTCCGTCTCCCCCGGAACCCCCATGATCATGAGCCGCGCGCTCGACCCCTCCCAACCGGTTGCGGCGCCTCCGGCCGCCGCCCGGTCGCGCGGAGATGCGATCGCCGTCAACAGCGCCGTGGCCTTCTTCCGTGAGCCGCTGGCGCCGATCTTCACCGCCATGACCGTGCTGGTGCTGGTGGTGCTGGGCATCGAGTTCGCCCGCACCGCCGGCCTCGTCGCCGCCCTCTGGGGCGCGGGCGGGGTGGCCGTCGCGGTCTGGCTCAGAAGCGCGCGCGGTCCGTCCTACGACCTGTGTTTCGCCGGCCTGCTGGCCACCGGCATCGCCGCCGGCGAGCTGCTGGCCGGCAATTCCTACGCCCTCAGCGCCCTGTTCACCGCCGTCAACATGCTCGAGATCGGCACGGCCGTCCTGCTGGCGCGGCGGTTCGCCCCGACGCTCAATCTCGCCACCGTCGACGGCGCCTGCCGCTTCCTGCTCAGCGCCGCGGTCATCGCTCCGATCCCCGCCGCGGCCATCGCCGCCGGAGCCCTGCAGCTGATCGACGGCTCCAGCGTCCTGCACACCTTCCAGACCTGGTGGTTCGGCCACGCGCTCGGCATCGCCGTGATCAGCTCCTTCGGCCTCTCGCTGACCCGACGCCATCTGATCGCCGTGCGCCATCCGCTGCGCGCCGCAGAGGCGGCCATCCTGCTTGGTCTGCTGGTCGCGGTCTGCATCGGCGTCTTCGTCCAGTCCAGGGTCCAGGTCGCCTTTGTCGTCATTCCGGTGCTGATCCTGTTCGCGGTGCGGTTCCGCGTGCTGGGCGTCGCCACCGCCCTGGTCATCGTCACCCTGACCGCCGTCGGCGGCGCCATGATGGGCCGGGGCCCCTTCCTCTCCGCCGGGCCAAACCTCGCCGATCAGGCCCTGCTGGCCCAGTTGATGGTGCTGTTCGGCTGTATGCCGATCCTCCTCGTCGCCTCCCTGCTGGAAGAGCGCGACCGCCTGTCCGACCGCGCCAAGGCCGGCCAGGTCCGCGCCGAACGGGCCTCCGAGGCCAAGTCCCGCCTGCTCGCCAACGTCGCGCATGAGATCAAGAGCCCGGTCGGGGGCGTCATCGGCATCGGCGAGCTGTGGAAGACCGGCCAGCTGGGTCCGGTCACCGAGACCCAGGCCGAGATGGCCGAGATGCTGGTCAAGACCGCGCGCCAGGTCGAGGCGCTGTCCCACGACCTGCTCGACATGGCCCGCGCCGAGTCCGGGGCGGTCAAGGTCGAGCTGCGTCCGACCGACATCCCCGGCGTGCTCGAGGACGTGCGCCGCGCCACCCTGCTGCGCCCCGAGGCCGAGGGTCTGCGCCTGCACGTCGTCAGCGAGGGCGACGGCCTGATCGCCCTGGCCGATTCCCAGCGCCTGACCCAGGTGATCTGCAACCTGGCCTCGAACGCGGTCAAATACGGCGGCTCCGGCGGCCTGGTCGTCTTCCGCGCCAGCAAGGTCTACGACGGCGTCCGCATCGAGGTCATCGACCGCGGCCCCGGCCTGTCCCCCGAGAAGCAGGCCCAGCTGTTCGAACCCTTCAACCGCTTGGGCCTCGAGCGCTCGACGGTCGAGGGCCACGGCATCGGCCTGGCCTTGGCCAAGCGGCTGGTCGAACTGCAGGGCGGCACGATCGGGGTGGTTTCCACACCCGGCGAAGGCGCCGCCTTCTGGGTGGAACTTCCCGCCGCCTGACCTCTTCCCCGATTGCGGCGTTCCGCCGCGCGACGGAAGGCGCATGGACGAAGCGTCGCCGTGGGTGTAAGGCCCTACTTGTCTTAGGGTTATTTACAGGGGGCTGCCGTGGAGTTCGACGCGCTGTTGCTGTCGCGAATGCAGTTCGCCTTCACCATCGCCTTCCACATCCTGTTCCCGGCCTTCACCATCGGCCTTGCCGCCTTCCTCGCCGTGCTGGAAGGCCTCTGGCTGTTCACGAAGCGCGAGGCCTTCAAGACGCTCTATCTGTTCTGGGTGAAGGTCTTCGCCATCAGCTTCGGCATGGGCGTCGTTTCCGGCATCGTGCTCAGCTACCAGTTCGGCACCAACTGGTCCGAGTTCATCCGTCTGACCGGCGGCGTCATCGGCCCGCTGCTGGCCTATGAGGTGCTGACCGCCTTCTTCCTCGAGGCCTCCTTCCTCGGCGTCATGCTGTTCGGCTGGAAGAAGGTCGGCCCGCGCCTGCATTTCCTCGCCACCGTTCTGGTCGCCGTCGGCACCAGCATCTCGGCCTTCTGGATCCTCTCGGCCAACAGCTGGATGCAGACGCCCCAAGGCTTCGAAATCCTCCCCGACGGCCGCTTCATCGCCACTAGCTTCATGGAGGTGATCTTCAACCCCAGCTTCCCGTCCCGCCTCGTGCACATGCTGATGGCCGCCTTCCTGACCACCTCGCTGGTGGTCGGCGCCGCCTCGGCCTGGCAGCTGCTGCGCAACCCGCAACAGCGCGAGAGCCGCATCGCCCTGACCATGGCCGTCGGCCTGCTGGCCGTGGTCGCGCCCCTGCAACTGCTGGCCGGCCACTGGTCCGGCGAGGTGGCGAAAGAGCATCAGCCGCAGAAGCTGGCCGCCATCGAGGCCTATTGGGAAACGAAAGCCGACCACCCGCTGGTCCTGTTCGCCATCCCCGACCGCGCCACCCAGTCCAACCATTTCGAGATCGCCATCCCGGGCGCCGGGATCATCGTCGCCCCGCCCGGCGAGGTGGTGACCGGTCTTGACGCCGTCCCTCCCGAGGACCAGCCGCCGGTCTTCCTCGTCTTCTGGGGCTTCCGCGTCATGGTCGGGCTGGGGTTGCTGATGATCGGCCTCGGCCTGTGGGGCGCATGGCTGGTGTGGCGCAAGCGGCTGACCGACAACCGCTGGTTCCTGCGTTTCGCCGTGGCCATGGGCCCGGCCGGCTTCGTCGCCGTCATCGCCGGCTGGATCGTCACCGAGGTCGGCCGCCAGCCATGGGTCGTCTATGGCGTGCTGCGCACCGCCGACGCCGTTTCACCGGTGACCGCCGGCTCGGTCCTGACGTCGCTGCTGATCTATATCACCGTCTACGCCGTCGTCTTCGTCGCCGGGGCCATCTACATTCTGCGCCTGCTCGCCGAAGGCCCGGAGATCGGCGAGGTCGAGCCCTCGCCCGAAGGCCTGCGCGCGCCCGGCACCCCGCTCGCCGCCGCGCCCGACGAAGTCCCCGGAGATCCGACATGAGCCTCGATCTTCCCTTCGTCTGGGCCGGGCTGATCGCCACCGCCGTCCTGCTCTATGTCCTGCTCGACGGCTTCGATCTCGGCGTCGGCATCCTGTTTCCGTTCTCGCGCTCGCAGCAGGATCGCGATGTGATGATGAACACCGTCGCCCCGGTCTGGGACGGCAACGAGACCTGGCTGGTGCTCGGCGGCGGCGGCCTGCTCGCGGCCTTCCCCCTGGCCTATTCGATCCTGATGCCGGCCTTCTACCTGCCGGTGGTGCTGATGCTGACCGGCCTGATCCTGCGCGGCGTCGCGTTCGAGTTCCGCTTCCGCGGCCTGCGCCGCGGCCGGCCGTTCTGGACCGCCATGTTCGCCGTCGGCTCGATCCTCGCCGCCTTCGCCCAGGGCCTGATCCTCGGCGGCTTCATCCAGGGGGTCGAGGTCGCCGGCGACCGCTTCGCCGGCGGCACCTGGGACTGGTTCACCCCCTACACCCTGCTGGTCGCGGTCGGTCTGGTGTGCGGCTACGCCCTGCTCGGCGCCGCCTGGCTGATGTGGAAGACCACCGACGCCCTCCACGGCGACGCCCGCCGCTGGGCGGTGATCGCCGGCGGCCTGACCGCCCTGTTCCTCCTCGTCGTCAGCGTCGCCACCCTGGTGGTGCACCCGCTCGTCGCCGAACGCTGGGGCTGGACCGGGGCAGGGCTGGACATCGCCCGCTTCCTGCCGCTCAGCGTCATTCCCCTGCTCGGCCTCGCCGGACTGGCGACGGTGGCCGTCGGCGTCGCCCGCGCCTCCCACGTCTGGCCCTTCCTCGGCGCCGTGCTGGTCTTCCTGTCCGGCTACGTCGGTCTCGCCGTCGGCTTCTTCCCCTATGTCGTTCCCTATGCGGTGGACTTCCGCGAGGGCGCGGCGCCGGACAATGCGCTGGGCCTGATGCTGGTCGGCACGGTGGCCATCCTGCCGCTGATCCTCGGCTACACCGCATGGGTCTATTGGGTGTTCCGCGGCAAGGTCACGCCGGAGGCCGGCTATCATTAAAATCGAACCCCCGCCCGAGCCGGGAGAGGCGTCCGGCCCGCTGTGGAAGCGGCTAGCCTGGTTCGCCGGTCTCGCCGTCGCCGCCTCGGCCGTGACCGCCGCCGTGGCCTATGCGCTCAGGGCCTTGCCGTTCATGGGCTGAGGCGCGACAGTCGGCCCATGATCACCGCCGCCTCCGCCGCCGCCGTCCTGCTCGCCACGGCCCCGCACGGCCAGACCGCGCCCCAGAGCGCGCCTCAGACCGCTCCGCAGACGCCGCCGTCGTCGGACGTCACCCGCAGCCTCAACAGCGGCCCGCCGCGCCCCGCGACCTATCTGGCCCCCGAGCCGGTGACGCCCGCGCCCGCGCCGGTCGCGGCTCCGGTCGCCACCCCCGCTCCCGCGCGCCCGGCGGCCACAACGCCGGCTCCGGCCGTGGCGCGG
>NZ_JBKBMX010000006.1:0-173438 GCF_046295595.1 Brevundimonas sp.
GGCGCCCGCCGCCGCGCCGGCGGCCGCGCTCCGCGCCGGCCTGTGGATACAGGCCGGGACCTGGCCCGACGCCCGCGAGGCGCGCCGCGCCGCCGACCGGCTGGGCGGCAGCGCCACGGTCGAGGAAGCCGCCCCCGGCCGTTACCGCGTCCTTGTCGGCCCGTGGGCCGACGCCGGAACAGCCGAGCGCTCCCGCCGCGCCGTCATCTCGCGCGGTTATCCCGAAGCGACGATGATTTCCGGCGGCTAGACCCTTGCGCCCCGGGCCGGCGCCGCCATTGTGCGCCGGTGACCCAGGGCCAATTCATTACATTCGAGGGCGGCGAGGGGACGGGCAAGTCGACCCAGGTCGCCCGCCTGGTCGAACGGCTGCGCGCCCGCGACCTCGACGTCGTCCAGACCCGCGAGCCCGGCGGCTCCCCGGGCGCCGAGGAGATTCGCGCCCTCGCCCTCAACGGTGACGCTGGCCGCTGGTCGCCGATGACGGAAACCCTGCTGATGTACGCCGCCCGCTCGGACCACCTGGAGCGCACTGTGCGCCCGGCGCTCGCGGCCGGCCGCTGGGTGGTCTGCGACCGATTCGCCGACTCCAGCCGCGCCTATCAGGGCGTCGGCGGCGGCGCGCCGGCCGCGTTCATCGAGACCCTCGACGCCGCCGTGGTCGGCGCCACCCAGCCGGACCTGACCCTGATCTTCGACCTGCCGGTCGAGGTCGGGCTCAGGCGCGCCTTCGGCCGCGGCCTGTTCGAGACCCGCTTCGAGTCCAAGGGGCTGGCGTTTCACGAACGGCTTCGGCGCGGCTTCCTCGACATCGCCGCCGCCCATCCCGACCGCTGCGTCGTGATCGACGCCGACGGCGATCAGGATGCGGTCGAGGCCCGGGTCTGGGCCGCCGTCGAGGCGCGCCTGCCGTGAGCGAACACCCGCGCGACCGCTTCGACCTGGTCCCCGATGCGGCCGCCGAGGCCGCCTTCCTCGACGCCTTCGACAAGGGCCGGCTGCATCACGCCTGGCTGCTGTGCGGAGTCGAGGGCTCGGGCAAGGCGACCTTCGCCTGGCGCGCCGCCCGCCGCCTGCTGGGCGCCGCCCCCGACCCGTCGCGCGGCCTGCTCGGGACCCGGCCCGACGACCCCGTCGCCCGGCTGATCACCGCCCAGTCCCACCCCGACCTGCTGATCCTCGAACGCGCCGTCGAGGGCGGCAAGACGAAGAAGTCCATCTCCGTCGACCAGGCCCGCGACCTGCCGGAGTTCTTCTCCAAGAGCCCATCGCAGGCGAAGTATCGCGTCGCCATCATCGACGCCGCCGACGACCTGAACCTCAACGCCGCCAACGCCTTGCTGAAGGTTCTCGAGGAGCCGCCCGAGCGTGGTGTGCTGTTCCTCGTCACCCATGCCCCTGGCCGGCTGCTGGCCACCATCCGCTCGCGCTGCCGCCGGCTGGCCTTCCCGGTCTGGCCGCAGCACGCGCTGGAGGAGCTGGTCCGCAACCAGACCGGCGTCCCCTCGGCCGAGGCTGTGCGCATCGCTGGCATGGCCGCCGGCTCGCCCGGCCAGGCCCTCGCCCTCGCCTCGGGCGCGACGCTCGAGGCCGATCAGCTGGCCCAGGCCTGGGTCGCCGCGCCGGATCTCGACCGCGCCGCCGTCATGGCCGTGGCCGACAAATTCCGCGGTCCCGAAGGGCAGGAGCGGTTCGAGACCCTGATGGACCGGCTGATCGCCGCGGTGAAACTGCGCGCGCTGGAAGAGGGCAAGTCGGGCGCCCGCTGGGCCGAGCTGTGGGAGCGGCTGTCCGACCTGCCCGACCGCGCCGCCGCCATCAACCTCGACCGCGCCGACGTCCTCGCCGGGGCGCTCGCCGACCTGCAACGCACCAAGGCCCGCGCCTGATGCTGATCGACAGCCACGTCAACCTGCACGCCCCCCAGTTCGACGACGACCGCGACGCCGTCATCGCCCGCGCCCGCGCCGCCGGCGTAGGGCTGATGGTCGAGATCTCCGACAAGCTGTCGACCTTCGAGGCGACCCACGCCCTGGCCATGGCTCATGACGACATCTGGGCCACCGTCGGCGTCCATCCGCACGAGGCGAAGGATTACGCCGACCTGACCGCCGACCGGCTGGTCGAGCTCGCCGCCCGTCCCAGGATCGTCGGCATCGGCGAATGCGGCCTCGACTTTCACTACGACCTTAGCCCGCGCGACGTCCAGGCCGCCGTCTTCCGCCAGCATATCGCGGCGGCTCGGGGCGCCGGCCTGCCGCTCGTCGTCCACACCCGCGAGGCCGACGCGGTCATGGCCGACATCCTCGCCGAAGAGCAGACCAAGGGGCCCTTCCGTTTCCTGATGCACTGCTACACCAGTGGTCCCGAACTGGCGGAAAAGGCGGCGCAAATGGGCGCATGGTTCTCCGTCTCCGGAATCGCCACCTTCAAGGCCGCCGCCGACGTCCGCGAGATCATCGCCGCCATGCCGGCCGACCGCATCATCGTCGAGACCGACTGCCCCTACCTCGCCCCCGTGCCCCATCGCGGCCGCCGCAACGAGCCGGCGTACGTCGGCCACGTCCTCGACAAGCTGGCCGAGATCCGCGGCTGGTCGCGCGACGAGGCCGAGGCCCGCACCACCGACGCCTTCTTCGCCCTGTTCGACCGCATTCCGCGGCCGCCGGAAGCTGGGGGCGCCGCATGAGCGATCTGGAAGTCGTCATCCTTGGCTGCGGCTCGTCCGGCGGCGTGCCGCGCGGCGACGGCGACTGGGGCGACTGCGACCCGTCCGAGCCGAAGAACCGCCGCACCCGCTGCTCGGCCCTGATCCGCCGCCACGGCCCCGAGGGCGTCACCAGCGTCCTGATCGACACCTCGCCCGACCTGCGCCAGCAGATGCTGGCCGCCGACGTCCGTCACATCGACGCCGTCCTCTACACCCACGACCACGCCGACCAGACCCACGGCGTCGACGACCTGCGCGTCTTCGCCATGCGCACCCGCCGCCGCATCCCCGCCTTCATGGACGCCGCCACCCATGAGGCCCTGCACGGCCGCTTCCGCTACATCTTCGAGAGCGTCGAGGGCTATCCGGCCATCCTCGACGCCCGCCCGATCCCGCCGCACGGCCAGGCCTGGTCCGTCGACGGCCCCGGCGGCCCCATCCCCGTCGTCACCTTCGACCAGGCCCACGGCCCGATCCGCTCGGTCGGCTACCGCGTCGGCGGAATCGCGTACTCCAGCGACGTCTCCGACCTCGACGACGCCGCCATCGACGCCGTGCGCGGCTGCGACCTGTGGATCGTCGACGCCCTGCGCTGGACGCCCCACCCGACCCACGCCCATGTCGACAAGACGCTGGGCTGGATCGCCCGGGCGCAGGTCAGGCGCGCGGTGCTGACCAATCTGCACATCGATCTGGATTACAACGTCCTGGCGGCGGCCGTTCCGCCAAATGTCGAGGTAGCCTTCGACGGCTGGAGCGCGCGCCTGCCGCTCTGACGCGCCCCCGACCTGTCAGACGGCCTGGAGGCCGAGGTGCTCGACGAATGGCTGGAAGTCGCGATCGCTGAACAACAGGGCATGACCGCTCTCGATACAGCGCGTGGCGATCAGGCAGTCGATGGTCTTGCGCACCGTCACGCCGCGCTGACGCAGGGCGCGGAAATTTCGCGCCGCCTGAACGGCGATGTCGACGCCGCCGATGTCGATGACCGTCAGGGTGAGCAGCAGCCGATACGCTTCGTTGAACGCGCGGTCCGACCCGAACCCCTGCAACACCTCCGCCAGAATGAGGTCGCCGATCGCCACTGGCTCGACGGCCAGCAGATCGTCCAGCCGGTCGGTTTCAGGGGTCGGCGCGCCGTTGAAATAGTCGATCCAGACGCTGGAATCGACGAGGATCACGCGACGTCGGTGCGCAGGGCGTTAAGGTCGCCCTGCCAGTCGAGCTTGCCGCGGAAACGGCGGATTTCGGCCTGTTTGCGCAGACGCAGCAGAGTTTGCAGGCCCAGTTCCACGGCTTCCCGCTTGGTCTTGAGCCCGGTGACACGAAGGGTTTCGTCCATCAGGGCGTCGTCAATGACGATATTGGTGCGCATGATGTGTATCCAGTCAGACAAATGTACACATAACACAGGCCAGACGGAACGGCCAGAGGCCGGTCAGGCCCCCAGCAACCGCGCCGCCTGCGGTGCGAAATAGCTCAACACGCCCACGGCCCCGGCCCGTTTGAAGGCATGCAGGCTCTCAAGGATCGCCCGGTCCTCCTCGAGCCAGCCATTAGCGATGGAGGCCCGCATCATCGCGTATTCGCCCGACACCTGGTAGGCGAAAGTCGGGACTTTGAAGTTGTCGCTAACCCGCTGAACAATATCGAGATACAGCATTCCAGGCTTGACCATGACCGCGTCGGCCCCCTCGGCGATGTCCATCGCCACCTCGCGCAGCGCCTCGTCGGAGTTGGCGTAGTCCATCTGATAGGTCTTCTTGTCGCCCGTCAGCGCCTTCGCAGACCCCACCGCGTCGCGATACGGCCCGTAGAAGGCCGAGGCGTATTTGGCCGCATAGGCGAGGATCATCACATCCTGCAGGCCATTGGCCTCCAGCGCCTCGCGGATGGCCTGGACCCGCCCGTCCATCATGTCCGACGGCGCCACCACATCGGCCCCGGCGTGGGCGTGGATGAAGGCCTGTTCGGCCAGCCGCTCCAGCGTCGAGTCGTTGACGATCCGGCCGTCCTCCAGCACCCCGTCGTGGCCGTGGTCGGTGTAGCAGTCCAGCGCCACATCGGTGATCACCCCGACCTCCGGCGCCGCGTCCTTGATCGCCTTGATGCACTCCGGGATCAGGCCGTCGGGATCGGTCGCCCCCGTGCCGACGCAGTCCTTGATTGCCCCGTCGACATTGGGAAACAGCGCCACCGCGAGAATGCCCAGATCGCGCGCCTCGACCGCCGCCGCCGCGGCCGCCTTGGGGCTGAGCCGGAAGACGCCAGGCATCGAGGCCACCGGCAGCCGGTCGTCGGCCCCGTCGTGCACGATCAGCGGCCACACCAGATCGGCCGGCGTCAGCGTCGTCTCGGCCACCAGCCGCCGCACCCACGGCTGGCTGCGCAGCCGGCGGGGACGGGCATAGGGAAAGGCGGCGGGGGCGAAGGGCTGGGTCATGGGCGGTGCCTTATCCCACACCCACGCTTTCGTCATCCTCCGGCAAGCCGCGAAGCGGCGCAGACCGGGGGACCCAGCGGCGCGCGTGAGCGCGAACCTGTCGGGAGCTCGCGGTGTGCGGCAGCCTGCGTGAACAGATCGCCTTCGGCGCAGCTGGGTCCCCCGGTCTCGCTGCGCTCGCCGGAGGATGACGAAAGCAAGGGGGTGTGGTGACGCCAACCACTGGTCCCGATAGAAGCCCACGAAAGACTCGCAGGAAACGCTTCATGGACTTCGCCCTCACCGACGACCAGCGCGCCATCCAGGACGCCGCCCGCGCCTTCGCAGACGCCGAACTGGCCCCCCACAGCGCCGAATGGGACGAGACCAAACACTTCCCCGTCGACGTCATGAAACACGCCGCCGAAATGGGCTTCTGCGGCATCTACACCGGCGAGGAGCACGGCGGCATGGCCCTGGGCCGGGTCGAGGCCGCGGTCATCTTCGAGGAGCTGTCGCGCGGCGACGTCTCCACCGCCGCCTTCATCTCGATCCACAATATGGCGACGTGGATGATCGACAAATTCGGCTCCGACGACCTGCGCGCCCGCTATGTCCCGTCGCTGGTGTCGATGGAGCGGATCGCCTCCTACTGCCTGACCGAGCCCGGCTCCGGCTCCGACGCCGCCGCCCTGCGCGCCACGGCGAAGCTGGACGGCGATCACTGGGTCCTGAACGGCTCCAAGGCCTTCATCTCCGGCGCCGGGACTTCGGACGTCTATGTCGTCATGGCCCGCACCGGCGCCGACGGCCCCAGGGGCATCTCGACCTTCGTCGTCGACAAGGACGCGCCCGGCCTCAGCTTCGGCGCCCAGGAGAAGAAGATGGGCTGGAACAGCCAGCCCACCGCCATCGTCGCCTTCGACGACTGCCGCATCCCCGCCGCCAATCTGCTCGGCAAGGAAGGCGACGGCTTTCGCTACGCCATGATGGGCCTCGACGGCGGCCGGCTGAACATCGCCGCCTGCTCGCTGGGCGGCGCCCGCCTCGCCCTTGAAACCGCCATCGAATACGTCGCCAGCCGCAAACAGTTCGGCAAGCCGATCGCCGACTTCCAGAACACCCAGTTCAAACTGGCCGACATGGCCACCCAGCTGGAGGCGGCCCGCCTGCTG
This sequence comes from Brevundimonas sp., assembly GCF_046295595.1. Lineage (GTDB taxonomy): Bacteria > Pseudomonadota > Alphaproteobacteria > Caulobacterales > Caulobacteraceae > Brevundimonas. The sequence goes on from NZ_JBKBMX010000006.1 coordinate 6,308, forward strand.
GTGCTGCGCGGCGCCTGGGCGCTCGACACCAACCACCCCGAGAAGACCAAATGGTGCGCCATGGCCAAGCGCTTCGCCACCGACGCCTGTTTCCAGATCGCCGACGAGGCCCTGCAGCTGCACGGTGGTTACGGCTATCTGAAGGACTATCCGCTGGAACGCATCGTCCGCGACCTGCGCGTCCACCGCATCCTCGAGGGCACCAACGAGATCATGCGCGTGATCACCGCGCGGGAGATGCTGCGGCAGTAGCGCCAGCAAGATCGTTCCGCTATTGTGGTCAGAACTCTGGTCAGGAGGGTGGAATGCGAACCGTGGGCGTGCTTGAGGCCAAGACCAATCTGTCGGCCCTGCTGGACGATGTTGAGCACCGGGGCGAGGTCATTGTCATTACGCGCCATGGAAGACCGGTGGCCCGGCTGGCCCCGGAGCCCACAGCGCGCCGGATCAAGGCGACGGAGCTCGCTGAGCGAACCCGCGCCTTCCGTGACCGCCAGGCGCCGGATCCCGATTGGGCCGCCCTGTCATGGGAACAGTTGAAGGCGATCGCCCGCGATGAAGACCCTGGTCGTTGACGCCTCCGCCGCGGCATCGTGGCTGCTGGCCTCGCAGGCGACCCGTCCGGCGCTTGAGCTGCTCGACCAGCTGGACGCCTGGCGTCTCGTCGCCCCCTACGTGTTTGACTGGGAGGTCGGCAATCTGTTGGTCCGGCAAGCGCGGCGGGAGGCGGCGTTCGACCTGACCGAGGCCTTTGCCCAGTTGGCGGCGTTCGAGATCGACACGGCGCCCGCCCCGGACCGCGACGAAATCAACAGGCTGGCGTCCATCGCAGCGGCGAAGCGCCTGAGCCTGTTCGACGCCAGCTATCTGTATTTGACCCTCGGGCTTGACGGCGCACTGGCGTCCCGGGACGGATCGCTTCTCGCCGTTGCGCTGGCCGCCGGCGTGGACGTGTTCGACCTGCGCGGCTAATCCCCCGTCATGACCTCCGAACCCGAAGTCCTCGTCCGCGTCCAGTCCGGCGTCGGCCGCCTGACCCTCAACCGCCCCAAGGCGCTGCACGCGCTGAACCGCGCCATGTGCGAGACGATGATCGAGGCGCTCCTCGCCTGGCGCACCGACGACGCGGTCAAATCCGTGCTGATCGACCACGCCGGCGAGCGCGGCTTCTGCGCCGGCGGCGACATCCGCATGATCGCCGAAAGCGGGGCAGGGGACGCTTCGGAGGCGAAGGCCTTCTTCGACACGGAATACAAGCTCAACCACCTGCTGTTCGACTATCCCAAGCCGGTCACCGCCCTGGTCGACGGCATCGTCATGGGCGGCGGCGTCGGCATCAGCGAGCCGGCCGTGGTCCGCATCGCCACAGAACGCACCACCTACGCCATGCCCGAGACCGGCATCGGCCTGTTCCCCGATGTCGGCGGCGGCTGGTTCCTGCCGCGCCTGCCGGGCCAGACCGGCGTCTGGCTGGCCCTGACCGGGGCCCGGCTCAAGGCCGCCGACACCGTCTTCCTCGGCATCCACAGCCACTATCTGCCGTCTGACGCCCTCGACGCCTTCCGCGCCATCCTCGCCGCCGACCCGGCCCATCCGGTCGACGTCGCCGACGGCCTCGAGACCGACGCCGGCGAGCCGCCGATCGAGCCGCACCTGCCGGCCATCGAACGTCTGTTCGCCCACGACACCGTCGAGGCGATCTTCGCCGCCCTCGAGGCCGACAGCTCCGACTGGGCCCTGACCCAGTTGGCCGCGCTGAAGACCAAGTCGCCGCAGTCGCTGAAGGTCACCCTGCGCCAGCTGCGCACTGGCGCGGCGCTGGAGTCCTTCGCCGACAACATGGCCGTGGAATACGCCCTCGGCGGCCGCGTCGTCCGTACCCACGACTTCCAGGAGGGCGTCCGCGCCGTCATCGTCGACAAGGACAACGCCCCGATATGGTCGCCCGCCGACCTGTCGGGGGTCAGCGACGCCGACCTCGACGCCCTGTTCGCGCCGGCGCCGACCGGTGAGGCATGGACGCCGCTGGCCTGATCCGAAGGGGCTTGCATCCGGGCTGAAAGCGGGGGCGTATCGGGGTCGCCAGAACAGGGGAGGCCGCCATGCGCCAGATTTCGACTATTGCACTCACGCTCGCCGCCGCCGTGGCGTTGAGCGGCTGCATCATCGTCGCCGACGGCGGGACCACGACCGTGGTCCACCACACGACGCCGGCGGAAGACACTTACGCCGCCGCCCTGGTCCACCCCGACCGGCCCGAGGCCGACCGCGCCCGCGATGGCCTGCGCCGCTCGGCCGACATGCTGGCCTTCATCCGGCTTGAGCCGGGCGACGTCATCGCCGACATCCGGCCCGAGGAGGGCTTCTTCACCCGCCTGTTCGCCCCCGTCGTCGGCCCCGCCGGCCACGTCTACGCCTTCGTGCCGAACCAGACTTCGGAGCGCGAGAACGCCTACGCGGACAGCCTCTCGGCCACCTATCCCAACGTCAGCCGCGTCACCGGCGCGCTCGAGACCATGGCCTTCGACCGCCCCCTCGACGTCGTCTTCATGGGCGAGGAATACCACGACTTCGTCATCCCCCGCTTCGGCGTCGACGTCCCGACCATGAACGCCGCCGTCTTCCGCGCCCTCAAGCCGGGCGGCCTCTATGTCCTGCTCGACCACCAGGCCGCCGCCGGCACGGGCGTATCGGTCGCCGGAACCCTGCACCGTATCGAATCGGCCGAACTGCGCCGTCAGGTCGAGGCCGCCGGCTTCGTCTTCGACGGCGAGACCCGCGTCGTCGCCAACCCCGCCGACGACCACAGCCTCAGCGTCTTCGACGAGAGCATCCGCGGCCGCACCGACCGCTTCGTCCTGCGCTTCCGCAAGCCGGGCTGAGCGAATTCCCGCGGCGCCGCTGGCGAGCGGGCGGGCGACGGGCTAACCCTCCCGAAAATCATTCGGGAGAAGACGCCATGACCCACACCATCGCCTTCATCGGCCTCGGCAACATGGGCGGCGGCATGGCGGCCAACCAGGCGAAGGCCGGTCACACGGTGCGCGCCTTCGACCTGTCGAAGGTCGCGCTCGACCGTGCCGCCGCCGCCGGCTGCACCCCGACCGGCTCGGTCGTCGAGGCGGTCAAGGCCGCCGACGTCGTCATCACCATGCTCCCGGCCGGACCGCATGTGCTCAAGGTCTATGCCGAGCAGATCATCGGCGCCGCCCCGTCCAGCGCCCTGCTGCTCGACTGCTCGACCATCGACGTCGACACCGCCCGCAAGGTCGCCGGCCTGGCCAAGGACGCCGGCTACGCCTTCGCCGACGCGCCCGTGTCCGGCGGGACCATGGCCGCCGACGCCGGGACCCTGGCCTTCATGGTCGGCTGCGACGAGCCCGACTTCGGCCGCATCGAGGCGGCGCTGGAGCCGATGAGCCGCGCGACCTTCCGCGCCGGCGACCACGGGGCGGGGCAGGCGGCCAAGATCTGCAACAACATGATCCTCGGCATCACCATGCTGGGCACCTGCGAGGCCATCGGCCTGGCCGAGAAGCTGGGCCTCGATCCGGTGAAGATGTTCGACATCGTCGCCAAGTCGTCGGGCCAGAGCTGGTCGACGACCACCTACTACCCGTGGCCCGGTCCGGTCCCGACCGCCCCCTCGAACCGCAACTACGAGGGCGGTTTCGCCGCCGCCATGATGCTCAAGGACCTCAAACTGGCCCAGGACGCCGCCGCCAAATCCGGCGCCTCGACCCCGCTGGGGGCCCAGACCGAGGCCCTGTTCCAGATGTTCAACGGCCTCGGCTACGGCGGCCGCGACTTTTCCGCCATCCTGCAGATGCTGCGCGGCAAGCTCGACGAACTGCCCCGGGACTAACCGGGCCGCGTCGGGTCGGGAGGTCCGGAAGGGCTGACGAGCGCGGCCAAAGAATCTGAGAACCATTATCAATTAAGGGTTTGCGGCGTTTTGTCCGGCCCGTTTCATGGACAAATCGGCCTGATCGGCGCATCACCCCGCAAGTTTTCGCCGCCGCAGAGCTGTTCGCTTGTACGACTACAAGGCCGCCTTCCAGACCGCCGTTGAGCAGGTCAAGAGCGAGGGACGCTACCGCGTCTTCGCCGACCTGAAGCGCGTGCGCGGCCAGTTCCCGAAGGCGATCCGCCGACGCGAGGACGGAACCTCCCAGGACGTGATCGTCTGGTGTTCGAACGACTACCTCGGCATGGGCCAGCACCCGGCCGTGCTCGAGGCCATGCAGGCCGAGATCGACCAGGTCGGCGCCGGCGCCGGCGGCACCCGCAACATCTCCGGCACCACCCGTTCGGCGGTCGACCTCGAGGCCGAGCTGGCCAGCTGGCACCGCAAGGAGGCGGCGCTGCTCTTCACCTCGGGCTATGTCGCCAATGAAGCGACCCTGACCACGCTGCAGCGCATCCTGCCCGGCCTGATCGTCTTCTCCGACAGCCTCAACCACGCCTCCATGATCGCCGGCATTCGCAACGGCGGCTGCGAGCGCCACATCTACGCCCACAACGACCTCGAACACCTCGAGACCCTGCTGGCCGACGCCCCGGCCGAGGCGCCCAAGCTGATCGCCTTCGAGAGCGTCTATTCGATGGACGGCGACATCGCCGACCTCGCCGGGACCATCGCCCTGGCCAAAAAATACGGCGCCATGACCTATCTCGACGAGGTCCACGCCGTCGGCCTGTACGGCCAGACCGGGGCGGGCGTGGCCGAGCGCGACGGCGTTCTCGACGGCATCGACATCGTCGAATGCACCCTCGGCAAGGCCATCGGCGTCATGGGCGGCTATATCGCCGCCGACGCGGTCATCGTCGACGCCGTGCGCAGCTGGGCCTCGGGCTTCATCTTCACCACCAGCCTGCCGCCGGCCCTGACCGCCGGAGCCCTCGCCTCGGTGCGCCATCTCAAGGCCCACCCGGAGCTGCGCGAGGCCCACCAGGAGCGCGCCGCCGCCCTCAAGGCCCGCTTCCGCGCCGCCGGCATCCCGGTGATGGAGTCGGTCAGCCACATCGTCCCGGTGTTCGTCGGCGATCCGGTCCACGCCAAGATGATCTCCGACATGCTGCTGGAAGACCACGGCGTCTATGTCCAGCCGATCAACTATCCGACCGTGCCCAAGGGCACCGAACGGCTGCGCTTCACCCCGTCGCCCAACCACACCGACGCCATGATGGACGACCTCGTCCGGGCCATGGACAAGCTGTGGACCCACTGCAACGTGGCGCGTCTCCCTGCCGTCGCCTGAGGCGTTCCGCCAGCCGCGGATTCGCGATATGCTGACCGCATGAACGTCCAGCAGCCGATCGCCAGCGCGCCGGCCGGGGAAGAAGATCTCTTTCTCATGTCGAACCTGCGCCCGAAGCACACCGGCCTGCCCATGACCGTCTGGGTCAGCCATCGCGGCCACGCCCGGCACGACGCCCGGGTCAAGGTGTGCCGCACGCCCGGCGACCGGATCGACATCGACGACATGGCCGTCGTCGGCATCCGCCCGACACCCACCCTGATCGAAGGCCCGCTGGACGGGGCCAGTCTGAAGCTGGTCCAGCAGTGGATCGCGCTCAACGAGGCGGCCCTGATCGGTCACTGGAACGGCGAGCTGGATACGGTCGAGTTGCTGCAGACGTTGAAGCGCCTGTGACGACCGACGATCTCGGCGAGGTCATCGTCGAACTGACCCGCAACGGCCCCTACCTCAAATGCTCGGCCATCCACGTCGCCACGGGCGTGGAGGTCTCCGCCGTCGGCCCCGTCGCCGAGCCGAAAGGGCTGGAGCGCATCGCCCTGGCCAAGCTGCGGCGGGCGTTGGCGTCGCGCTGACCCACAAGATGTTGTGGCCGGGCCCGCACAGGCCTAAATGAAGCGCCGCAGTTTTCGGGGACTTCACGTGACCGCCTTCACCCACGACGCCTATTTCTCGAAATCCCTCGCCGAGGCCGATCCTGACATCTTTGGCGGCATCCAGGGCGAACTGGGCCGTCAGCGGGAGCAGATCGAGCTGATCGCCTCCGAAAACATCGTCTCGAAGGCGGTGCTGGAGGCGCAGGGCTCCGTCCTGACCAACAAATACGCCGAGGGCTACCCCGGCCGCCGCTACTACGGCGGCTGCGAATATGTCGACGTCACCGAAAACCTCGCCCGCGAGCGCGCCAAACAGCTGTTCGGCTGCGCCTTCGCCAACGTCCAGCCCCACTCGGGAGCCCAGGCCAACCAGGCCGTCTTCCAGGCCCTGCTGACCCCCGGCGACACCTTCCTCGGCATGGATCTGGCCGCCGGCGGTCACCTGACCCACGGCTCGCCCGCCAATCAGTCCGGCAAATGGTTCCGCCCGGTGACCTATACGGTGCGTCAGGGCGACTGCCTGATCGACTATGACAACGTCGCTGAAATGGCCGAACGCGAAAAGCCGAAGCTGATCATCGCCGGGGCCAGCGCCTACAGCCGTCACATCGACTTCAAACGCTTCCGCGAGATCGCCGACAGCGTCGGGGCGTATCTGATGGTCGACATGGCCCACTACGCCGGCCTGATCGCCGGCGGCGTCTATCCCGACCCGCTGCCGCACGCCCACGTCGTCACCACCACCACGCACAAGACCCTGCGCGGCCCGCGCGGCGGCATGGTGCTGTCGAACGACCTCGAACTGGGCAAGAAGATCAACTCGGCCGTCTTCCCCGGCCTGCAGGGCGGCCCGCTGGAGCATGTCATCGCCGCCAAGGCCGTGGCCTTCGGCGAGGCGCTCAAGCCCGAGTTCAAACTCTACGCCCAGCAGGTGGTCGACAACGCCCGGGCGCTCGCCGCTGTTCTGGTCGAGCGCGGCGCCGCCATCGTCTCGGGCGGCACCGACAGCCATCTGATGCTGGTCGACCTGCGGCCCAAGGGCGTCACCGGCAAGGCCACCGAGGCCGCCCTCGAACACGCCCTGATGACCTGCAACAAGAACGGCGTCCCGTTCGACACCGCCCCCTTCACCATCACCTCGGGCGTCCGTCTCGGTACCCCGGCCGGCACCACCCGCGGCTTCGGCGTCGGCGAGTTCCAGCAGGTCGGTCACTGGATCGCCGACGTCATCGACTCGATGAAGGGGACCGACGAGGCCGACGCCGGCGTGTCGCAGCGGGTCGCCAGCGAGGTGCGCGAGCTGACGCGTCGCTTCCCCATTTACGGATAAGCCTCTGATGAAATGCCCCTTCTGCGGACATCAGGACACCCAGGTGAAGGACAGCCGCCCGTCGGACGACGGCGCCGCCATCCGCCGCCGTCGGTCCTGCCCGCAGTGCAGCGGGCGGTTCACCACCTTCGAGCGGGTGCAGCTGCGCGAGCTGATGATCCTCAAGCGCAACGGCCGCCGCACCCCGTTCGACCGCGACAAGCTGGAGCGGTCGCTGAACGTCGCCCTGCGCAAGCGGCCGGTCCAGGCCGAACAGGTCGAACAGCTGGTCAGCCGCATCACCCGCCAGCTGGAAAGCCTCGGCGAGACCGAGATCCCGTCCTCGACCGTCGGCGACTTCATCATGAAGGCGCTCAAGTCGGTCGATGAGGTCGCCTATGTCCGCTACGCCTCGGTCTACAAGGACTTCCGCCACACCGGCGACTTCGCCAAATTCCTCGGCGCCGAGGGGCTGGGCGACGCGGACCCGGACGACGGCTCCGGCGCCCGCTGATGCGCGGCCCCGCCACAGCGATGCGCGTGACGCTGAAGCTGGCCACCTCGCTCGACGGCCGCATCGCCACCGCCGCCGGCGAGTCGAAATGGATCACCGGCGAGGCCGCCCGGCTCGAGGGCCACCGCCTGCGCGCCGCCCATGACGCCATCCTTGTCGGCGTCGAGACGGTGCTGGCCGACGATCCCGAACTGACCGTCCGCCTGCCGGGCCGCCCTGTCGACCAGCCGCTGCGCGTGGTCATGGACAGCCGGCTGCGGACCCCGCCGACGGCAAAGGTCGCCCAAGGCGACAGCCTCATCCTCACCGCCACGACGCCCGCGACCCTCGGCGCCGCCTTCGTCGAACAGATCGACAGCGAGGACGGCCGCCCGACCCCGGCCGCGGCCCTCGCCGCCATCCGCCGCAAGGGCGCGGCCTCGGTGCTGATCGAGGGCGGCGGCCAGGTGGCGGCGTCCTTCCTCCGGGCTGGACTGGTCGATCGCATCGAATGGTTCCGCGCCCCGATCCTTCTGGGCGGGGAGGGAAGGCCGTGCATCGCCGCGCTCGGTCTTGCAAAGCTGGCCGACGCCCCCACCTTCCGGCGTCTGTCGGCCGAGCCCGTGGGCGACGATCTGTGGGAACGCTATGACGCCGTCCGCTAGCCCGTCCCCGCCTGCGTCCGGTTTTGACGCAGGCGTCCGCCATGATGGACCAGCGGTGTCGGCCGGCGGCGCCGGGCCGCTCCATCCGCACGGTTCGCACGGTTCGGACGGTGCTTTCGTGTATTTTACCCGGGTGAAATGGTCGTCCCCCGCGGGGAGGGTCTGAATGTTCACCGGCATCGTCACCGACATCGGCCGCGTCCGCTCGGTCCGCCAGACCGCCCGCGACCGCCGCTATGAGATCGAGACCGGCTTCGACACCGCCGGCATCGACCTCGGCGCCTCGATCAGCCACTCGGGCTGCTGTCTGACCGTGACCGAAAAGGGCCCCGGTTGGTTCGCCGTCGAGGTCTCGGGCGAGACCCTGTCGAAGACCACCCTCGGCGACTGGGCCGAGGGCGATCGCGTCAATCTGGAGCGCGCCGCCCGGCTCGGCGACGAAATGGGCGGCCACGTCGTCTCCGGCCACGTCGACGGCCTCGGCCGGGTCGTCTCGATCACCCCCGATGGCGGCTCGCACCGCATCGAGATCGAGGCCCCGGCCCCGCTGCACCGCTATATCGCGCCCAAGGCCTCGATCACCGTCGACGGCGTGTCCCTGACCGTCAACGGCGTCGATGGCCAGACGTTTGGCCTCAACATCATCCCCCACACCTGGGAAGCGACCACCCTCGGGGCCCTGAAACCGGGCGACGCGGTCAATCTCGAGATCGACATGCTGGCGCGATACCTCGCGCGGTGGCAGGAGACGGCGTGATGCAACTGGCCGCCAACATGAACGACAGCCCGATCAGCCCCATCGAGGACATCCTCGAGGACGCCCGCAACGGCAAGCCCTACATCCTCGTCGACGCCGAGGATCGCGAGAACGAGGGCGATATCATCATCCCGGCCCAGTTCGCCACGCCGGACCAGATCAACTTCATGGCCCGCCACGCCCGCGGCCTGATCTGCCTCGCCATTACCGCCGACCGGGCCCGCCAGCTGCGCCTGCCGCCGATGGCCGCCGAGAACCGCGAGAGCATGGGCACCGCCTTCACCGTCTCGATCGAGGCGAAGGAGGGGGTCACCACCGGCATCTCCGCCGCCGACCGCGCCCGCACGGTGCAGGTCGCCGCCGATCCGACCCGCGGCGCCGACGACATCGTCTCGCCCGGCCACGTCTTCCCGCTCGTCGCCCGCGACGGCGGGGTTCTGGTCCGCACCGGCCACACCGAGGCCGCCGTCGACATCAGCCGCATGGCCGGCCTGACGCCCGCCGGGGTCATCTGCGAGATCATGAACGACGACGGCTCGATGGCCCGGATGCCGGATCTCGTCGCCTTCGCCCAGCTGCACGGCCTCAAGATCGGCACCATCGCCGACCTGATCGCCTACCGCCGCCGCACCGAGCGGCTGGTCGAGCGGGTCATGGACACCCCGTTCGACAGCGTCCACGGCGGGCCCTTCCGCCTGATGCTGTACCGCAACGCCATCGAGGGCGTCGAACACGTCGCCCTCGTCAAAGGCAAGATCGAGCCGGGCAAGCCGACCCTCGTGCGCATGCACCAGGTCGATTTCGCCGCCGACCTGCTGGGCCATGTCGAGGCGCGCCAGAACTATGTGCCGCGCGCCCTTCAGGCGATCAGCGACCACGACGGCGCCGGCGTCACCGTCTTCCTGCGTGATCCCGAGCTGCACGGCCTCGCCGAACGGCTCTCCGGAGTCGAGAAACCGACCGCCGTCGACCGGTCGATCCGCAACTACGGCGTGGGGGCCCAGATCCTGCTCGACCTCGGCGTCCGCGACATGATCGTCATGAGCGCGACCCGCCCCAATCCCACCGCGCTGGAAGGCTACGGCCTGCGCATCGTCGGCTGGCGCGACATGGCCGGTTCCCGGGACGGAGAAGACCCATCGTGAAAGATCCCTACCGCGTTCTCATCGTCGAGGCGCGCTTCTACGACGCCCTCGCCGACGCCCTGCTGGACGGGGCGAAGGACGCCCTGCGCGCCCAGGGGGCCGATTTCGACGTCGTTTCGGTGCCCGGCGCGCTCGAGATCGCGACGGCCATCGCCATGGCCGAGGAGGCCGGCCGCTTCCCCACCGCGCCGCGCTACGACGGCTATGTCGCTTTGGGCTGCGTCATCCGCGGCGAGACTTATCATTTCGAGATCGTCGCCGACCAGTCGGCCGCCGGCCTGCGCAATCTCGGCCTCAAGGGCCTGGCCATCGGCAACGGCATTCTGACGACCGAGGACGAGGACCAGGCCTGGGCCCGCGCCCGCCTCAGCGAGGGCGACAAGGGCGGCGGCGCGGCCCGCGCCTGTCTGGACCTGATTGCCTTGCGCAAGCGGCTGCGCGTAGGACTGGCCTCGTGACCGAACCCGCCAGCCTCAAATCCGTGCTCGAACAACTCGCCGAGGCCGAGAAGCAGCGCGCCGAGCCGCAGCTGACCAGCCGCCAGCGCCGCGCCCGCACCGTCGCCCGCCTCGCCGCCGTCCAGGCCCTGTACCAGATGGAACTGGCCGGGGAGGGGGTTGAGACCGTGATCACCGAATTCTCGAACCACCGCTTCGACGCCGACATCGAGGGGGAGCCCCTGGCCGAGGCTGACGAGGAGTATTTCGCCGAGATCGTCCGCGGCGTGGTCGCCGGCCAGAAGGACATCGACGGCGCGGTCAAGGCGCGGCTGGCCTCCAACTGGCGGCTGGAGCGGCTCGATTCGACCCTGCGGGCCCTGCTGCGCGCCGGGGCTTGGGAGCTGCGCCAGCGCAAGGACGTGCCGAAGGAGATCGTGATCGACGAATACGTCGAACTGGCCAAGGCCTTCTTCGACGACGCCGAGGCCAAATTTGTCAACGCCGCCCTCGACGGCGTGGCGCGGGATGCCCGCGCCAGCTGATGGCCGCGGTCGACGTCGCCGGTGAGTTCGAAACCATCCGCCGGCTGCTCGCGCCCCTCGCCCATCCCGAATGGGCCCGGGGCCTGAAGGACGACGTCGCCGTCGTCCCGTCCCGGCCCGGCCACGACCTGGTCCTGACCAAGGACGTCATCGTCGAGGGCGTCCACTTCCTGCCCGACGATCCGCTGGATGCCGTGGCCCGCAAGCTGATGCGGGTGAACCTGTCGGACCTGGCCGCCAAGGGGGCCGAGCCGTTCGGCTATCTGCTGGCCTGTCACTGGTCGGGCCGCTGCGGATGGCCCGAGCGGATGACCTTCGTCGACGGCCTGCGGGCCGACCAGAAGACGTTCGGGGTCGCCCTGCTGGGCGGCGACACCGTGGTCACGCCGGGCCCCGCCAGCTTCTCCATGACGCTGCTGGGCTGGACGCCGAAGGGCCGCACCGTCGGTCGCGACGGGGCCCGGCCGGGTGATCTGGTGTACGTCACCGGCGCCATCGGCGACGGCTGGCTGGGCCTGCAGGCCGCGACGGACAAGCTGTCGCTCGCGCCCGACCGCCTCGCCGCCCTGATCGACCACTATCGCGCGCCAACGCCCCGGCTGGAGTTCGCCGCCGCCATCCGCGACCACGCCAGCGCCGCTCTCGACGTCTCCGACGGCCTGGTCGCCGATCTCGGCCACGTCGCCGACGCCAGCGGGGTGCGCATCGAGATCGATCTCGAACTGACGCCCCGCTCGGCCGCGGCCCAGGCCTGGTACGACGGCCGCGTCGACGAACAGGCGGCGCTGGAGGCGCTGGTCACCGGCGGCGACGACTATGAGATCGCCTTCACCGCCCGCCCCGGCGACGAGGCCGCCCTGCGCCGCGAAGCGGACAGACATCACCTGCGCGTGACCCGCCTCGGCCGGGTCGTGGCGGGGCAGGGGATCGAGGCCCGGTTCGCCGGCCAGCCGGTCGCCATCGCCCGGCCCGGCTTCACCCACGGCTGACAACGAAATCTCAAGGCGTCCGCGCCATGATCACACCATGCTCCGTCGTGACCTGATCGCCGCCGCCGTCGCCCTTCCGTCCGTCGCCGCCGCGACCATGGCCGAGGCCGACGACGCTCCGTCCTCGTCCGGGGCCAGCTTCGGCATCGCCGGGGTCGGCCTGCCGATCATCTCGGGCGGACGGGTCCGCAACTATGTCTTCGTCTCGCTGCGGCTGCATCTCGGCGGCGCGGCGACGCCCGAATCGATGCGGCCCAAGGCGGCCTTTCTGCGCGACGCCCTGGTCCGCGCCGGCCATCGCACCCCCTTCGTGGTCGAGAACGACTGGACCCGCATCGACGCCGCCGCCCTGTCCGCCAGCCTGATGCGCTCGGCCGCGACCATCGCCGGACGCGGCGCCGTCACCCGGGTCGAGGTCCTCAGCCAGGCGCCGCGCCGCCGCACCGGCGTCCGGGCCGGCTGAACCGCGTTCACCAACCCTGTTGCGTCACACCGACGCATGCGGCACGTTTCCTCCGCAATCCCCAGGGACGCAACACGCGTCCGGTGCGCACGGGGGGACCGGAAGGCGGACAGAGGCGAATAACGCCCGCCGCGCCAAGGGTCCGGGCGCCGCTACACAGGGTATGGAAACGCCATGAGTAACTATCTGTGGCTGGTCATCGCCGCGGGCGCGCTGGGAGTCCTCTACGGACTCGTCCAGACGGCCTCGCTGATGAAGGCCTCGACCGGCAACGACAAGATGCGCGAGATCGCCGCCGCGATCCAGGAAGGCGCCTCGGCCTATCTGCGGCGGCAGTACACCACCATCGCCATGGTCGGGGTCCTCATCCTGATCGCCGCCTGGCTGCTGATCGGCCCGTGGGCCGCAATCGGCTTCGTCATCGGCGCGGTCCTGTCGGGCCTGGCCGGATTCGCCGGCATGCTGATCTCGGTGCGGGCCAACGTCCGCACCGCCCAGGCGGCCTCCGAGAGCCTGTCGAAAGGCCTCGACCTCGCCTTCCGCTCCGGCGCCATCACCGGCATGTTCGTCGCCGGCGGAGCCCTGCTGGGCGTGGCCGGCTACTACGCCGTCCTGACCGGGGGCATGGGCTTCGAAAGCACCAGCCGCGAGGTCATCGACGGCCTGGTGGCGCTGGGCTTCGGCGCCTCGCTGATCTCCATCTTCGCCCGTCTCGGCGGCGGCATCTTCACCAAGGGCGCCGACGTCGGCGGCGACATGGTCGGCAAGGTCGAGGCCGGCATTCCCGAGGACGACCCCCGCAACGCCGCGACCATCGCCGACAACGTGGGCGACAACGTCGGCGACTGCGCCGGCATGGCCGCCGACCTGTTCGAGACCTATGCGGTGACCACGGTCGCCACCATGGTGCTGGCGGCGATCTTCTTCCGCGACCAGCCCTATGTCGAAACCATGATGCTGCTGCCGCTGGCGATCTGCGCCGTCTGCATCGTCACCTCGATCATCGGCAGCTTCTTCGTCCGCCTCGGCAAGTCGCAGAACATCATGGGCGCCCTCTATCAGGGCCTGATCGTCACCGGCGTCCTGTCCGTCGGCGCCCTGTATCTGGTGATCAGCCAGCTGATGCCGGACAACGCCGTGGTCACCCCCATCGGCGGCGATCCGATCACCGCCATGAACCTGTTCTGGTCTGGCCTCGTCGGTCTGGCCGTCACCGCCGCCATCGTGGTGATCACCGAATACTACACCGGCTCCAACTTCCGTCCGGTGCGCTCGGTCGCCAACGCCTCGGTCTCCGGCCACGGCACCAATGTCATCCAGGGCCTGGCCGTCTCGCTCGAGTCGACCGCGCTTCCGGCCCTGACCATCATCGCCGGCATCGTCGTCAGCTTCCAGCTGGCCGGTCTGTTCGGCATCGCCATCGCCACCACCACCATGCTCGGCGTCGCCGGCATGATCGTGGCGCTGGACGCCTTCGGCCCGGTCACCGACAACGCCGGCGGCATCGCCGAAATGGCCGGGCTTCCCTCCGAGGTCCGTCATTCGACCGACGCCCTCGACGCCGTCGGCAACACCACCAAGGCCGTGACCAAGGGCTACGCCATCGGTTCGGCCGGCCTCGGCGCCCTGGTGCTGTTCGCCGCCTACACCTCCGACCTCGACTATTTCGCGGCCAATGCGGAGGCCTATCCCTTCTTCGCCAACATGGGCCCGATCGACTTCGCCCTGACCAATCCCTACGTCGTCGTCGGCCTGCTGTTCGGCGGGCTGCTGCCGTTCCTGTTCGGCGGCATGTCGATGATGGCGGTCGGTCGCGCCGCCGAATCGGTCGTCGAGGAGGTCCGTCGCCAGTTCCGCGAGAACCCCGGCATCATGACCTGGGAGGTCAAGCCGGAGTACGGGCGGGCGGTCGACATCCTGACCCGGGCGGCGATCCGCGAGATGATCGTGCCGTCGCTGCTGCCGGTGCTCTCGCCGATCGTCCTGTTCGTCGCCGTGCTGGCCATCTCGGACAAGGCCACGGCCTTCGCCGCGCTCGGGGCCATGCTGATGGGCGTCATCGTCACCGGCCTGTTCGTGGCCATTTCGATGACCTCGGGCGGCGGCGCCTGGGACAACGCCAAGAAGGTGATCGAGGAGGGCTTCACCGACAAGAACGGCGTCGTCCACGGCAAGGGCTCCGAGGCGCACAAGGCCGCGGTGACCGGCGACACGGTCGGGGATCCCTACAAGGACACCTCCGGTCCGGCGGTGAACCCGATGATCAAGATCACCAACATCGTCGCCCTGCTGCTGCTGGCCGTTCTGGCCAGCGGCAACATCGGCTGATCCCTGCCTCCGCCGCGGCCTCCGGGCCGCGCGGACCGCAAACGAAAGACGCCCCGGAGAGCGATCTCCGGGGCGTTTGCGTGTCTGGCGTCGACGGCGGTTGTCTAGTCGGGGCGGCGCTGGCCCGGGACGTCCTCGTCGGTGCGCGGCAGCTGACCGCGGCCGACGTTGCCGAGCAGCTGCTCCAGAATGGTCATCTGGCGCCCGCGGGTCGGGGTTTCGCGCCCGTTCATGGCGATCTGCTGGCCGTCGTCGAGGCCGAGGGTGCGGACTTCCGCCACCTGGCCGGCGTCGTTGAATGTGATCTCGGTCACCGACCGCTGGGTCACACGGGCGGGGTTGTAGGTGTATTTCTCGGTCACCTGGCTGATGTAGTACCAGATATTGTCCCGCTCGAAGGTCGAGGTCGTGGACGGCGTGCCCAGCTTGGTCAGCACGGTCTGTTTGGTGTCCGTCCCGGCCATGATTTCATTGGGCTTGGCGTCGATCGCCTGGAAGCCGTTCTGGCCCACCGTGGGGGCGCAGGCGGCGGTCAGGGCGGCGGCCGACAGGGCGGCCAGAAGGAGCTTGGTACGGAGCATGGACGGCGCCTGCGAGAGAACAAGGTCTTTGACCTAACCGGAGCCGAGCCTTAGTTCAACGGCGCGGCGGAAAAGGGGCCGCATGATCATGCTTCAGAATCTGTTCCGATCCCGACCCGGCAAGCGAAACGGCGAGCCGCTGTATGAACTGGCGGTGCGGCAGGCGCGCGAGCCGGGCTTTTATACCCGCCTCGGGGTGTCCGACCGGATCGACGCCCGTTTCGAGCTCTACACCCTGCACGTTCTGCTGCTGATCATGCGGTTGCGCGACGAGGGCGAGCGCGGCGCCGAGGCGGCCCAGGGCCTGTTCGACGTCTATGTCTCGGCGCTGGACTACGCCCTGCGCGAGCTCGGCGTCGGCGACATTTCGGTCGGCAAGAAGATGCGCAGACTGGGCGAGGCGATGTATGGCCGGATGACGGCGTGGGAGCCGCCGCTGCGCGCGGCCGACGCGGCCGCCCTGTCCGTCAGCCTGGCCCGCAATGTGTATGAGAGCGACGATGCGGCCGTGGGCGAGGCCCTGGCGGCCTATGCCGTGGCCAGCCGCGCCCGTCTGGCGGCGCAGGATTTCGCGGCCGTGACCACGCGGCCGGAATGGGCGGAGATCGGCAAATGAGCGGCGTGACCCTGCCATACAGCGAGCCGGTGCGGCTGCATCAGGTCGGCGCCGGCGTGACCCGGCGGCTGGAGCCGGACGCGGCGGCCCGAACCCGCATCGCCAAGGCGCTCGACCTCGCATCGCTGGACAGCTTCGTGGCCGAGGTGACGCTGGCGCCGGCCCCGGCCGGCTGGCGGCTGTCGGGCCGGGTGCGGGCCAGCCTCGCCCAGACCTGCGGCATCACCCTGGAGCCGTTGCCGGTCGAGGTCGACGCCCCCTTCGCCCTGTCCCTCGCCGAGGCGGTCGATGAGGAGTCCGATGAGATCGTCATCACCCTCGACGACGAATCGCCCGATCCGATCGAGGGCGGCCAGGTGGATCTGGGGCAGTATGCGGTCGAGCAACTGGCCCTGCAGCTGGATCCCTTCCCGCGCAAGCCCGGGGCCGAGTTCGTGCAGCCGCCGGAGCCGGCGGAGATCTCGCCCTTCGCGGTCCTGAAGCAACTTCGTCCCGACGACGAAGGTTGACGCAACGGCGGCGCGGTTGCATCCCCCCGGTGCGACGCTATCGTCCCCCAAACCGGCGCCGGGCTGACGGCGCGACGGAGTCGAAACGGCTTGCCATCCCCAGTACTGATTTCGCTCGACGCCATGGGCGGGGACCACGGCCCGCCCGTCGTGGTGGCGGGCGTGCGCGACTATCGCCAGCGCCACGGCGGCGAGGGCGTTCGTTTTCTGCTGCACGGCGACGAAACCGCTATCCGCGCTGAAATGGCGAAGCTCGCCCTCGGCGACGATGTCTGCGAGGTCCGGCACACCGACAAGGTCGTGGCCATGACTGAAAAGCCCGCCCAGGCGATGCGCCGCGGCAAGGGCTCCAGCCTTTGGAACGCCATCGAGGCGGTCAAGCTGGGCGAGGCCGGGGCGGTCGTCTCGGCCGGCAACACCGGCGCCCTGATGGCGATCTCGAAACTGCTGCTGCGCATGTCGGCTCACGGTCTGGAGCGTCCGGCCATCGTCGCCAGCTGGCCGACCCTGCGCGGCGTCACCGCCGTGCTGGACGTCGGCGCCAATATCGAGAGCGACGCCGAACAACTGGTCGAGTTCGCCATCATGGGCGAGGCCTTCCATGCCGCCGTGCACGGCGCGGAACGGCCGACCATCGGCCTTCTCAACGTCGGTTCCGAGGACATGAAGGGCCATGAGGAGGTGCGCGAGGCCGCGCGCATCCTGCGCGAAGGCGGCTTCGGGCTCGACTACAAGGGCTTCGTCGAGGGCGACGACATCGCCAAGGGCACGGTCGACGTGGTCGTCACGGACGGCTTCACCGGCAATATCGCGCTGAAGACCGCCGAGGGCGTGGCGCGGTTCATCTCGGCCCTGCTCAAGGAGGCGCTGACATCCAGCGTCTCGGCCAAGGCGGGCGCCCTGCTGGCCCTGCCGGCGCTGAAGCGGATGCGCCAGCGGATCGATCCCAGCGCCATCAATGGCGGACCGTTGCTGGGCCTGAACGGCATCGTCGTGAAAAGCCACGGCGGCGCCGACGCGGTGGGTTATGGCAACGCCATCCGCATCGCGGTCGATCTGGCCCGCAGCGACTATCTTCAGAAGGTCAGTGACAGCCTGAGCCGTCTGACCCTCGTGCTCGAACAGCCGCCCGCCGAGGGTGCGGCCATGGAGACCCCCCAGTGAGCGTCATTCGCAGCGCCGTGACCGGCGTCGGCTCCTATCTGCCGGAACAGGTCGTCACCAACGCCGATCTGTCGAAGATCGTCGACACCTCGGACGAATGGATCGTCGAGCGCACCGGCATCCGCCAGCGTCACAAGGCGCGTGACGATCAGCCGACCAGTGACCTGGCGGTCGAGGCGGCGAAGCGGGCCCTGATCGACGCCGGCCGCGAGGTCGGCGACATCGACCTGATCATCGTCGCCACGACCACGCCCGACATGACCTTCCCCTCGGTCGCCTCGATCGTGCAACGCAAGCTGGGCGTCCCGACCTGTATCGCCTTTGACATCCAGGCGGTCTGTTCGGGCTTCGTCTACGCCCTGAGCGTCGCCGACGGCTTCGTCGCCCGCGGCAACGCCCGCTGCGCCCTCGTCATCGGCGCCGAGGAGATGACCCGGTTGATGGACTGGACCGATCGCTCGACCTGCGTCCTGTTCGGCGACGGCGCCGGCGCCGCGGTGGTCGAGCCGCGCGAAGGGCAGGGGACCAAGGCCGATCAGGGCCTGCTCGGCTTCGCCCTGCGCTGCGACGGGACCAAGACCGACCTGCTGTACGTCGACGGCGGGCCCGCGACGACGGGCACCGTCGGCCATCTGCGCATGGCCGGCAACCAGGTGTTCCGAAACGCCGTGGTCAATATCGCCGAGGCGATCACCGC
This sequence comes from Brevundimonas sp., assembly GCF_046295595.1. Lineage (GTDB taxonomy): Bacteria > Pseudomonadota > Alphaproteobacteria > Caulobacterales > Caulobacteraceae > Brevundimonas. The sequence goes on from NZ_JBKBMX010000006.1 coordinate 24,863, forward strand.
CTGCTGCGCCGCCTCGGACATCGAGGTCGCCGATGTCGACTGGTTCGTGCCGCACCAGGCCAACCAGCGCATCATCAAGGGCGTCGGCGATCGTCTGGGACTGGACGAAAACAAGGTCATCTCGACCGTCGCCACCCACGCCAACACCTCGGCCGCCTCGATTCCGCTGGCCCTCGACGCGGCCATCCGGGACGGACGGATCAAGCGCGGCGACCTGATTCTGGCCGAGGCCATGGGCGGCGGTCTGACCTGGGGCGCCTGCGCCTTTCGTCTGTAGGGCGTATTTCGCCTTTCCATTTGAAGGCGCTTGCTCTTTTATGGCGCCGACGGACTTTTCGAGGGGAGCGGACCATTGGCTCAGCACCAGACCCTGACGCGGGCGGACCTGTGTGAGGCGGTCCATGAGGAGGTCGGCCTGTCGCGCCAGGAGTGTTCGGCCATGGTCGAACGCACGCTGGAGCTGATCATCGAGTCGCTCGAGCGCGGCGAGACGGTCAAGCTGTCGGGCTTCGGCGTCTTTCAGGTCCGCGACAAGCGCGCCCGCATGGGCCGGAACCCCAAGACCGGCGAGCCGGCGGCGATCCATCCGCGCCGGGTCATCAGCTTCCGCGCCTCGCAGATCATGAAGGGCCGGGTTCACGACGCCGTCGTGACCGCCTGACGCCCTGTGGCCAAGAGTCCGAACGCCTTCCGCACCATCTCCGAAGCCGCCGACGAAGTCGGGTCGCCGCAGCATGTTCTGCGCTTCTGGGAGACCAAATTCGCCTTCATCACCCCGCTCAAACGCGCCGGTGGCCGGCGTTTCTACCGTCCCCAGGACGTGGTCGTGCTCAAGGCGGTCAAGCGGCTGCTGCACGAGGACGGCCTGACCATCAAGGGCGTCCAGCGCCTGCACCGCGAACAGGGGCTGAAGCGACTGGCCCTCTATGGCGACCCCGACGGCCTCGTCGCGTTCGAGCCCGAAAACGGGGCCGCGACGCCGGCCTCCGCCCCAACCCCCGCACCGGCCCCGGCGGCCGTTTCAACGGAAGGCTCGGCCCTGCGGCTGCGCCAGCTGCTCCCCGAACTGGAGGGCGCCCGGGCCCGGCTGGAGGCCGTTCTTTCGAGAACCGCCTGACCGGTCGCTTTTGGGTTTGCGGGCCGACGGCGCCCCGTCTATAGGGAGCCCCTCTCGGAGCGTGGCGCAGCCTGGTAGCGCACTTGACTGGGGGTCAAGGGGTCGCAGGTTCGAATCCTGTCGCTCCGACCATCTTCCCTTGACCCGGTCCCCATCCCGTTGATTTCACGACCCCCGGGTCAGCCCTTGCGGCCGCCTTCGGCCCAGCGGAACAGCGGATAGAGCGGCACGCCCCAGCCGATTCCGGCGACGGCGTAGACCAGCAGGTCGATCATCGGCCCCGGCGGCAAAACACCCCGCAGCGCAATGGCGCCCCAGATCCAGAAGACGAGGAAGGCGATCACGCCCAGCATGGCGACGAAACGGCGCGTCCGCGGGCCCATCAGCGCTTGCTCCGGAACAGGAAGAAGGCCGCCAGGGCGATGACCGAGGCGGCCAGCGACCAACCGACCCAGGTCCACTGGTCCATGGTCGAGACGGCGAACACCCGCACGGCCAGGAACCAGCCGGCCAGACCCGCGACGCCGGACACCAGCGAGGTGGCGAACAGGCCGCGCCGGCCGGTTAGCTGGTCCGCCGTCCAGGCCAGGGCGAAGGCGCCGAGAACGGCGATGGCGATGTCGGCATAGGGCAACCGGGTTCTCCAGACCTGCGACGCTCCGGCGCCGAAAAGCGACTCGATCTCGCCACCGGGGGCGGGCATACCGCTCCGGCGGGCGTCGGACCAGCGGCGCCACCCAGTGTAACGGTCGGGATGGCGGGCGTCGAATGAAGCGTTTCATCGGGGACGATCAGAGTCGGGCCGTCGCCCTCTGGCTGTTCGCCACGGCCGTCCTCGTCTTCGCCATGGTCGTCGTCGGCGGCGTCACCCGCCTGACCGGCTCGGGCCTGTCGATCACCGAATGGAAGCCGATCATGGGCGCCCTGCCGCCGATGAACGCCGCCGACTGGGCCGAGGCGTTCGAGAAATATCGCGCCATCCCCCAGTACCGCGAGGTCAACGCCGGCATGAGCCTGGCCGAATTCCAGGGCATCTTCTGGTGGGAGTGGGCCCACCGCCTGCTGGGCCGGCTGATCGGCCTCGTCTTCGCCGTGCCCTTCTTCGTCTTCCTGCTGATGCGCCGGCTGCCGCGGCGGCTGATCGTCCGCTGCGCCGTCCTGCTGGCCCTCGGCGGGCTGCAGGGGCTGATCGGCTGGTGGATGGTCTCCAGCGGCCTGAGCGAGCGCATCGACGTCGCCCCCGAGCGGCTCGCCGTCCACCTCGGCCTCGCCCTGCTGATCTTCATGGGCCTGATCTGGACCGGGCTGGAGGCGTGGAACGGCGCCGAGCGCTCGCGCCATCCGGTCGGCTGGAGTCGCGGCGCGGCGATCCTGCTCGGCGCCGTCTTCCTGCAGTGCCTGCTGGGCGGCCTCGTCGCCGGGGCCAAGGCAGGCTACGTCTATACCGACTGGCCGCTGATGAACGGCGCGGTCCTGCCGCCGGTCGAGTGGGGCATGGGCGCCCTGGCCTTCCTGCACGATCAGGGCCTGGTCCAGTTCAACCACCGGATCATGGCCTACGTCCTGCTGATCGGCGGAACCCTCTACGCCGTCCAGGCGTGGCGCTGGCGGCTGGCCGAGGGCCTCGGCCTCGCCGCCTTCACCGTGGCCGCCGTGCTGTGGCTGCAGGCGGCGCTCGGCGTCGTCACCCTGATCCATGCCGTGCCGCTATGGCTCGGCGCCCTGCACCAGGCCGGCGCCGCGCTGGTGCTGGCGGTCGCGACCATCAACCTGTGGCTGGTCCGCCGCTCGCAGCCGCGCCTGTTTACGTCCGGACCGAGGTCCACGGGCCTCTGATCGCGAAGGTCACGCCCGGATACATGATGTTGACGAACATCACCTGACCGTCCGGCGAGAAACAGGCCCCGGCGAACTCGGAATTGCCGGTGAAGACGTTGCGGGCGATCGTATAGCTCTTGCCCTCCGGGGTGACGCCCTTGATGTGGTTGCGGGTGTCGCTGGAATAGTTGTCCTCGCACAGGATCAGGTGGCCCCAGGGCGCGACGGCCAGGTTGTCGACCATGTTCATCACCCGCTTGTCGGCGCTCTCGGCGAACAGCTGCAGCCGGCCCGGGCGGCGGGCCTCGCCGCGACCGCCCTCGGCCGGCGACGGGACATAGCGGAACACCTGACCGGCGCGCAGCGGCCCGCCCGAGGTCGCCGTCATATACAGCTCGCCGTCGCCCCAGTAGATGCCCTCGCCGCGCGCCACCAGCGCGGCGCCGGCGGCGTGACCGCGGATGCGCAGGTCGCCGGCCGGATCCTCGACGTCGTCCATGTCGATCCACGTCACCTCGCGCCAGTCGCCGGTCGACCAGGCGCGGGCGTCGTGGTTGCGGGTGTCGGCCCCCGGCGCGTCGCGCCACGCCATGGCCTGCAGCCGGCCCTTCGACAGGTCGCCCGGGGTGTCGGGAATGAAGCGGTAGAACAGGCCGTCGCCCTCGTCCTCGGTCTGGTAGGCGATGCCGGTGAGCGGATCGATGCAGACCGCCTCGTGCTTGAACCGCCCCATGGCCTTCAGCGGAACCGGATCGACCAGACCGGTCGCCGCGGCGGGCACGTCGAACACCCAGCCGTGCGCCTTCGTCACATCGGCGTCGGCGGCGGTTTCCAGCGTCTCCTCGCAGGTCAGCCAGCTGTTCCACGGCGTATGGCCGCCCGAGCAGTTGGTCGAGGTCCCGGCCAGCGACAGATGCTGGCTGACGGTGCGCCGGCTCTCCAGATCATAGACCACGGTCGTGGTGCCGCCCGGCAGGGCGCGGCCGTCCTTGTAGGTGTCGAACCCCTTCGACGCATCCAGCTGGCCGATCCGCTCCTGATGGAAGCCGCCCGGGCCCATGTTGCGGTGCAGGCCGCTGGAGCCCTTGAGCTCGTGGTTGCGGACCAGGGCGACCTTGCCGCCGCCGAGATCGAAACAGCCCATGCCGTCCGGTTGGCCGGGGACGAACAGGCCGTCGTCCATGGTGTCGCCGCTCTGCGAGATGACCTGGTAGGTGAAGCCCTCGGGCAGGTCGAGCAGCCGGTTGGGGTCGCGCACCAGCGGGCCATAGCCCTCGACCTCGTTGACATAGGTCTCTTCCGTCGCGGCCGTCTGGGCCTGGACGCTGCTGGCGAGGCCGGCGAAGGCGACGGCGGCGGCCGAGCCGGTGAGAAGATCGCGACGTTGCAGGCGCATGGAACACTCCGAAAGGACGCGGAACTTATGGCGACGCCGCCGGCGCCGGTCATCAGGGATTTGTGACGAATCCCGCACGGGGCGCTTGGCCGCACCCGCAAGGACGCTGGCGCCGTCCTGCCCCGCGTTCTAGGTCTCGCGCATGGATTTCATCGACGACGCCTTCGTCCTCTCCGCCCGCGCCCATGGCGACACCGGCGTGGTCGTCGAGCTGCTGACCGCCGAACACGGCCGCCGCGCCGCCTATGTCGCCGGCGGCGCCTCGCGCAAGATGAAACCCTTCCTCCAGGCCGGCGCCCGCGTCGTCGCCGACTATCGCGCCCGCACCTCGGACCATCTCGGCTCGGCCCGGCTGGAGCCGGTCGGGGAGGGGCCCAGCGCCCTGTTCGACGACCCGCTGGCCCTGACCGGCCTCGCCGCCGCCGCCTCGGTGGCCCAGGGCTCCCTGCCCGAGCGCGAGCCCCACCCCGGCGCCTTCCTCGCCTTCGAGGCGCTGATGGGCGCCTTCATCCTGCCCGACGTCTGGCCAGCCATCTTCGTTCGCTTCGAGGCGGGCCTGCTGGAGGATCTCGGCTTCGGCCTCGATCTGTCGCGCTGCGCCGTCACCGGGTCCATGGAGGACCTGATCTGGGTCAGCCCGCGCACCGGCCGCGCCGTCAGCCGCGAGGCCGGCGCTCCCTATGCCGACAAGCTGCTGACCCTGCCGCCCTTCATGCTCGGCGCCCAGGCCGGACTGGGCGAGGGGGACGTCGGCGCCGGCCTCGCCCTGACCGGCCATTTCCTCGAACAGTTCGTCTTCCACCCGCAGAACAAACCCATCCCCCCGGCGCGGGTGTGGATGATCGACAAGCTGGCCGAGGCGGGGCGGCTCTAGGCGTGACACTGACCCGTGACGCTGTGCTTACAATCCGCGAAAACATGTACGGGTTGTCAGCAAAATGGCGCGCCCGATCAACGACATGACCCGCTAGAATAACTGAATCATTAGCCTAGGAAGAAACGGGGGGATAATGCTGGGATGAAACAGCACCACCCACCCCCCCACAGCCGCCGCCCGCTCCAGGACTGGGCCGCCGCCCGCGCCGATTATGAAGCCGGCTGCTCCATGCGCATCGTCGCCGAGCGACACGGCTTGAACATCCGCACCGTCTCACGCCACGCCGCCGCGGAAGGCTGGCGATCGCCGCGCGTCGAGGCCGCCGAGGCCTGGGCGATGGCCAACGACCGGTCGGTGTACGACCCGTCAGCCCTCAGCGAGTCGCTGGCCGTCGGCCACATCGCCGATCGGGACGACGAACTGCTGCTGCTGCGGCCTGACAGCGTCGGCCTTTGCCGGCTCGCCTTCCGGCGCGCCGCCGAATGCGCAGCCGTCAGCGGCCCGACCGAGGCCCTCGCCTGGATCCGCCTGGCGGAAGCCACGGCCCGACTGCGTCGTAAGGTCGATGTCGATGTCCGGGCGATGGGCGAGGCCGACTATCGCCGCGTCGCTGCGCTGGCCCGCGAGGAGACCGGCGCCTGCCTCGACGCCATCCGCGACGCCCCGGCTGGGGATCGTCATCCGGAAGTGTCCGAAAGTGTCCCATGAATTTCCACGGACACGGACACATGGTCGCTAGACTTCCCACTCCAGACCGCCGATTCGAAGGCCCATGACCGTTCACACCCCGCCGCCGGAAGGTGGTCGCATCGTCGACGAACCGATGAGCGAGGCGCTCTCGCGCCGCTACCTCGCCTATGCGCTGTCGACCATCACCAACCGCGCCCTGCCGGACGTGCGCGACGGCTTCAAGCCGGTGCACCGGCGCATCATGTACGCCATGCACCAGATGCGGCTGAACCCGCAGGCGGCGGCGCGCAAATGCGCCAAGGTCGTCGGCGAGGTCATGGGCGGCTATCACCCGCACGGCGACGCCTCGATCTATGACGCCTTGGTCCGCCTCGCCCAGGACTTCTCGCAGCGCTATCCGCTGGTCGACGGCCAGGGCAATTTCGGCAATATCGACGGCGATAACGCCGCCGCCATGCGCTACACCGAGTGCAAGCTGACCGCCGCCGCCGTCCTGCTGATGGAGGGCATCGACCAGGACTCGGTGGACTTCAAGGCCACCTATGACGATCAGGACGAGGAGCCGATCGTCCTGCCGGCCGGCTTCCCCAACCTTCTCGCCAACGGCTCCTCCGGCATCGCCGTCGGCATGGCCACCTCGATTCCGCCGCACAATGTCGGCGAGCTGATCGACGCCTGCCACCTGCTGCTGGAACGCCCTGACGCCACCACCGAAGAACTGGCGACCATCGTCCCGGGGCCCGACTTCCCCACCGGCGGCGTCGCCGTCGAGGGCCACGCCTCCATCCTCGACGCCTATGAGACCGGCCGGGGCGGGGTGCGGCTGCGCGCTCGCTGGGAGACCGAGGACCTCGGCCGCGGCGTCTGGCGCATCGTCGTCACCGAGATGCCCTATCAGGTGCAGAAGTCGAAGCTGATCGCCGACCTCGCCGACCTGATCGAACTCAAGAAGGCGCCCCTGCTGGGCGATGTGCGCGACGAGTCGGCCGAGGACATCCGGCTGGTCATCGAACCCAAATCGCGCACGGTCGAGCCCGAAGTGCTGATGGAGAGTCTGTTCAAGCTCTCCGATCTCGAGGTCCGCTTCCCGGTCAACATGAACGTTCTGGACGCCACCGGCACGCCGCGCGTCATGGGGCTGAAGGCCTGTCTGCAGGCCTTCCTCGATCACCGCCGCGAGGTGCTGGTGCGCCGTGCCCAGTGGCGCATCGAGCGGGTCGAGAAGCGCCTGCACCTGCTGGAAGGCCTGAGGATCGTCTTCCTCAACCTCGACGAGGTCATCCGCATCGTCCGGGAGGAGGAACAGCCCAAGGCCGTCCTGATCGCCCGCTTCGGTCTCAGCGAACTCCAGGCCGACTTCATCCTCGACACCCGCCTGCGCCAGCTGGCGCGGATCGAGGAAATGACGATCGAGAACGAATACAAGGCGCTGGCCGACGAACTTGCTGCGCTGCAGTCGCTCTCGTCCTCCCCGGCCAAACAGTGGAAACAGGTCGGCAAGGACCTTGAGGCCGTGCGCAAGGCGATGGTCTCGCCGCGCCGCACCACCATCGCCGAAGCCGTCGACTCCTCGGCCATCGCCTCGATCGAGGCCTTCATCCCGCGCGAGGCGATCACCGTCATCCTGTCCGAACGCGGCTGGATTCGCGCCGCGAAGGGCAAGGTCGAGGACCCGTCCGAGCTCAAATTCAAGGAGGGCGACAGCCTCGCCTTCCTCGTGCCCGGCTACACCACGGACAAGCTGCTGGTCGCCGCCTCCGATGGTCGCATCTTCACCGTCGGCGCCGACAAGTTGGCCTCGGGCCGCGGCCATGGCGAACCGCTGCGGCTGATGATCGACCTCGACGAGAAGGCCGACATCGTCAATCTGCTGATGCACCAGCCGGGCGGCAAGCTGCTGGTCGCCTCGAAGGCCGGCTATGGCTTCATCGCGCCCGAGGACGAGCTGCTGGCCCAGAAGCGCGGCGGCAAACAGGTGCTGAATGGCGAGATGCTGGCCGCCCTGCGCGTCACCGGCGACCACGTCGCCGCCATCGGCGACAACATCAAGGCCCTGATCTTCCCGCTCGCCGAACTGCCCGAGATGGGCCGCGGCAAGGGCGTCAAGCTGCAGAGCTACAAACAGGGCGGCCTCGCCGATGTCACGGTCTTCGACAGCGCCCACGGCCCCGAATGGGTCGACGGCGGCGCCCGCCGCCGCAACTGGCCCGACTGGAAGGACTGGCTGGGCAAACGCGCCGGGGCGGGGCGGCAGGGGCCGAGGGGGTTGAGGAAGTTCAGATGACCTCGGCGCCGCCCCCTCCGTCTCTCCGGCTTCGCCGTCGAGCCACCTCCCCACTTCGTGGAGAGGTGAGGGGTCCGCTCACCTCCCCATCTCCGATGGGGAGGGGGACCGCCCGCAGGGCGGTGGAGGGGGCGGCGCGGACCTTGACCGCCTGCGCCGCAGGGATTGCGCCGATTTCACTATCGAGCCGCCCCCCCGGCGCCCGATAATCGCTGAACGGTCGATCATCGACCGAGGTTGGAGACCGCCATGCTGACCACCCTGATCGTCATCGCCGTCATCGTCGCCGTCGTCCTGTTCGTCGTCGTCGGCGCCTACAACAAGCTCGTCGCCCTCGACCAGCGCGCCGACCAGTCGTTCGCCGACATCGACGTCCAGCTGAAGCAACGCCAGGACCTGATCCCCAATCTGGTCGAGACGGTGAAGGGCTATGCCTCGCACGAGCGGGGCACGCTCGACGCCGTCACCCAGGCCCGGGCGGCCGCCGCCGGCGCGACCTCGGTCAACGACAAGGTCCAGGCCGAGAACATGCTGACCGCCTCGCTGGGTCGCCTGTTCGCCGTCGCCGAGGCCTATCCCGACCTCAAGGCCAACACCAACTACCTCGAACTGCAGCGCGAGCTGTCGGATATCGAGAACAAGCTGGCCGCCGCCCGCCGCTTCTTCAACAACGCCGTCAGCGAGTTCAACGCCGTCCGCCGTCAGTTCCCGACCGTCCTGTTCGCCGGGATGGTCGGCTTTGGCTCGGACAAGCCCTTCTTCGACGTCGGCGAGGGCGATCGCGCCGCCATGACCGCGGCGCCGCCCCAGGTCAGCTTCTCGGCGTAAGGAGCTGATTTAATGGCCGCCGTCGGGCTCCAGACCCACATCTGGGCGAACAATACGCGGTCGATCCTGCTGCTCGCCGGCTTCCCCGTGCTGATGGTCGGCATCATCTACGGCGTCCAGGTGATCCTCATGGGCATCGGCTTCCTGCCGGGGACGGGCAGGGGGCTGGGCGACGACATGGCGCTCGCCGCCTCCTGGCTGGGCGGCACCGTGCCCCTGGCGCTCGGCGTCGCCGCCATCTGGTTCGCCATCTCCTACTTCGGCAGCCAGGCCATGATCGACATGATGACCGGGGCCCGGAAGGTTGAGAGGAAGTCTGAGCCCGACCTCTACAATCTGCTGGAAAACCTCGCCATCTCGCGCGGCCTGCGCACCCCGACCCTGCGCGTGATCGACAACGACAGCCTCAACGCCTACGCCACCGGCCTGCACGAGGGCCAGTACAGCGTCACCGTCACCCGCGGCCTCGTGAACACCCTGACCCGCGACGAGCTCGAGGCGGTGCTGGCCCACGAGCTGACCCACGTCATCAACAAGGACGTGCGGACCATGGTGATCGCCTCGATCTTCGCCGGTATCATCAGCGTCATCGCCGAACTGGTCTTTCGCGGCCTGCTCTATTCCGGGCGAGGCGGTCGGCGCGACAACAAGAACGCCCTGCCTCTGATCCTGATCGGCGTCGGCTTCGCCGCCGTCGGCTTCGCCCTCGCCATCGTCATCCGCATGATGCTGTCGCGGACCCGCGAATATGTCGCCGACGCCGGCGCGGTCGAGCTGACCAAGAACCCCGACGCCATGATCTCGGCCCTGCGCAAGGTCGAGGGCCGGTCGTCGCTCAAGGGCCCGGACGAGCTGCAGCAGCTGTTCCTCGACAACCAGCCGAACGGCGTCGGCCTCGAAGGCCTGTTCGCCACCCACCCCTCGATCCAGAAACGCGTCGACGCCCTGGTCAAGTTCGGGGGAGGGGTCGATCCGGGGCCGTGGACGGCCATCGAGACAGCCTCGCCCTACGCTGCCTCAGTGCCCATGACTGGCTAGGGCAGCCGCTCCCAGCCCATCCGGGTCAGCTGCTCCAGCGGCCGGAACCCGGCCTTGTAATCCATCTTCTTCGACCCCCGGACCCAGTAGCCCAGATAGACAAACGGCAGCCGCACCATCGCCGCCTGCCGGATATGATCCAGAATGGCGAACCGCCCCAGGCTGCGCCCCTCCAGCGCCGGATCGAAGAAGCTGTAGACCATCGACAGCCCGTCCGAGAGCAGGTCGGTCAGGCAGACCCCCACCAGATCCCCCGGCCCGCCGTCGGGCGAGGGCAGGCGGTATTCGATCAGATGGGTCCGCACCGCCGTATCCTCGACCATGGCGACATAGTCGAGCCAACCCATGGCGCTCATGCCGCCGCCCGGGTGTCGGCCCTGCAGATAGCACCGCAGCAGCGCGAACTGCTCCATCGTCGCCTCGGCCTCGACCAGGTCGCGCGTCAGGTCGGCGTTGCGCTTCAGCACCTTGCGCTCGGACCGCGAGAACAGGAACTCGGGCACCGGCAGCCGCACCGAGACGCAGGCGTCACAGCCCTCGCAGGCCGGGCGGTAGGCGATGTTCTGGCTGCGCCGGAACCCCGCCTGGGTCAGCTCATCGTTGACGTGCGCCCCCTCGCTGAACGGCAGGTTGGCGAACACCTTCCGCTCCGTCTGTCCCGGCAGATAGGGGCAGGGCGCGACCGAGGTCATGTAGAAGCGAAGCTGACGCGTGGGGACGAACTGGGTCACAGGGGACAGCTCCCTCCCCAATTCCGACGACAGTTGGGCGTCCGCTTCGACATTCGCTGATCTGGCCCCGCGTCGGGTCGCGCCGCAAGCCCCTTCGCCCGACGCATGTGCGACGGGCCCGCGGTCACAGGCTGGTGTCCGTCGGCAGCACCGGCGCCTCGCGCAGCAGCACGATGGCGATCCGCCGGTTGCCGGCCAGCGACGGGTCGTCCGGATACAGCGGGTCCGACCCCGCCTTGCCCGACACCTGGTAGACGCGGTCCGGATCGACGCCGGCCGCCTGCAGCACCAGTCGCGAGGCGTTCGCCCGCTCCGAGGACAGGCTCCAGTCGTTCGGCCCGCTGGCCCGGTTCGACCCCGCCGCCGCCGATGTGTGGCCGGTCACCGAGATCCGATTCGGCAGCTGCGTGATCACCCGCGACACGGCCCGCAGCAGCAACTGGGCGCGGGCGTTCGGACGAGCCGAATTCTGCTCGAACATCGACCGCCCCTCCTGGTCGACCAGCTGGATGCGCAGGCCCTCCGGGGTCTGGTCGATGATCAGTTGCTTCGACAGTTCCGCCAGCTCCGGCATGGACTGCATCGCCTGACGCAACGATTCCGCCGCCGACGAGAACTCGGCCGCCTCGCGCCGTGCGATCTCGTCACGCAGGGCTTTTTCGCTGGCGGCGGCGAGGTTCTGGCTCTGGCCGGCGTCTTCCGGTGCATCAGGCGGAGCCTCCGGGGCCAGCTCGCTGATGATGGACTGGGAGCCTGAACCCTTGGACCCGTCGTCCCCCAGCGAGGTTCCGCCCAGAATGCCGCCTGAGCCCGAGGTCGTCGCCGAGACGCTGGCCGGGGCGAAATATTCGGCGATGCCCCGCTTCTGTTCCGGATCAGTCGTGTTGATCAGCCACATCAGCAGGAAGAAGGCCATCATGGCGGTGACGAAGTCGGCATAGGCCACCTTCCACGCGCCGCCGTGGTGGCCGCCGCCAACGACCTTCTTGACCTTCTTGATGAGGACCGGACGATCGCTCATGGACATGGGGGGACTCGCCAGACGTCTACGTTCGCCCCCAGAGTCGTCAGTCGGCGTTAAGAACCCGTTTGCGATAACCCGCCGGCCGGCGCCCGCCCGGATGGGCGTCATGCGGATTCCGAACTTGCCGGGCGTCCGACCCTCGCCTAGTCGTGCCGGGTGACCCGTTCCCATGCGCCCGACGCCTTTGACATTCCCGCCTATCGGCGGGCTCTAGGCGGCTTCGCGACCGGGGTCTGCGTCATCACGGCCCATACGGAAGAGGGCCCGTTCGGCATCACCGTCAATTCCTTCACCTCTGTTTCCCTTGAGCCGCCGCTGATCTTGTGGTGCCTCGACCGCGCCTCATGGCGGCACGACGCCTTCGCCAGGGCCGACCGATTCGCCGTCCATGTGCTGCCGGTCGAGGACCGCGAGATGTCGGACCGCTTCGCCTGGGGCGTCTGCCGGCTGTCCTCGGAGGAGTTCGACAGCTCCAGCCCCGAGCCGCCGCGCCTCAAGAACGCCCTGACGCGGCTGGACTGCCTCGCCAGCGAACGCATCGTCATGGGCGACCATCTGACCATCGTCGGCGCGGTCGAGCGCTTCGAGACCCGACCCGGCGACGCCCTGACCTACTACCGCGGCCGCTACGGCGCCGCGACCGAACCCGCGCCCGCACTGGCGACTGAGGACAAGACATGAAGATCGGCTTCGCGGGCCTCGGCGTCATGGGCGGCCCGATGGCGCGTCATCTGGTCGAGGCCGGTCACGACGTCTCCGGCTTCAACCGTTCGCCCGACAAGGCCCGCGCCTGGGCCGATGCAACCGGCGGACGGTTCGCCGCGACGGTGGAGCAGGCGGCCGCCGACGCGGAGCTGTTCATCCTGTGTGTCGGCAATGACGATGACGTACGCGAGGTCGTCGCCGCAGCTTTGCCGTCCCTCGCCGGCGGGGCCGTGATCGTTGATCACACCACAACCTCGGCCCGCGTCGCCCGCGAGATGGCGGATCGGGCGACGGGGCAAGGGGCCTTCTTCATCGACGCTCCGGTCTCCGGCGGCCAGGCGGGGGCCGAGACCGGCCAGCTCAGCGTCATGGCGGGCGGCGACGCCGACGCCCTGGCCAGGGTCGAGCCGGTCCTGATGCACTACGCGAAGGCGGTGAAACTCATGGGCCCCCCGGGTGCGGGCCAGTTGACCAAGATGGTCAACCAGATCGCCATCGCCGGCGTGGTCCAGGGCCTCGCCGAGGCCGTTCATTTCGCCCAGTCGGCGGGGCTCGACACCGACGCGGTCTATGAGGCGATATCAAAGGGCGCTGCTCAGTCGTGGCAGATGGACAACCGCTGGAAGACCGCCGCCGCCGGTCAGTTCGATTTTGGTTTCGCCGTGGACTGGATGCGCAAGGACCTGGGCCTGGTACTGGACGAGGCCCGGTCAAACGGCGCGCGCCTTGATCTGACCACCTTGGTCGACGGCTTCTACGCCGAGGTCCAGACCATGGGTGGAGCCCGCTGGGACACGTCCAGTCTGGCGGCCCGGCTTCAGCGACACTGACCCCATCGCGCAAAGCGGGGTCGCCGAACAACCACGGGATCGAATCTTTCAGTGGCGCACAACCGCGTCTCGCGTTAACCTTTACTTAAGGGGTGCGCGCGGGGGATTTTCGGGGCTGGTTTCGCGGAGAGGTTCAACTCGAACGCGAAACGTCTTGCCTCCTGTTTTCGACTGCGCCGACTGTGGTTCGAATCCGGGGGCAGATCATGTACGCGCGCAGCAACAAAGGCTCGAGGTTCGCCCGGGTCGCGGTCCTCGTGGACCATCTGACATCGGCTCTGGACCCGGAACGGCTTCCCAGGACCCAGGCGGAGGCGGCCCGCGCCCAGATCGACGAGATGGTTGCGTTGCTGGCGGTCCGGAAGGACGCTGAGGCGCGCGCCCTGGCTTCCGCCCTGCGCAGGCTCTCCAACCGTCTGGCCCAGGTTGATGGCCGTCGGCGCGCGCGCAAGTCCGACGAAGTCCGCAACCGCCGACTGCTCCGGGCGCTGCGACGGATCGCCCTGATCCTGGTCACCAGCGCGGCGGTGTCCGCGCCGCTCGCGGCGGCGGCGGCTCCGAGCCTGTCGGCGGCGCCGGCCGTCCTGGTCGCGATTCCCGTCCTCAATGTCGGCGACCCGGTGCTCAATCCCGCCACCGGGTTGAACGAGCAGGTTGTCGAGGTCATCAGCCCGGCTGTCGTTCGCACCAATCTTGGCAATTTCATCCTGCTCGCCACGACCGTGGGCGACGTCTTCACCGACCCCGAGACGGGGGAAACCTATGAAGTGACGGTCGTTGGCGTGAACGGGGCGGGCGATCCCGTCACCGTGACCGTCGAGGACAGCGGCGGTGCCGCGACCGTGCTCGGCGTGGTGACCGACCAGTCCGGACAGATCGCGGGCGTGACCCCCGATCCGGACGGAGCGAATGGTTCGGGCGCCAGCGACTTCACCTTCCCCACCGCTGCGGGCGACAACAATAATTTTGATCGGGCCCGCCGCGGCGACGACGGCGGCGACGGCTCCGACGGCGGCGGGGTCAGGATCTGCGTGCCCGTGCTGGGCTGCGCGACCATAGGGGTTTCGCCCAGCAACGGCGGCAACGGCGCCACCGGACCGGCGGTCAACGAGGTTGTGGATAGCGGCTGGGGGGACATCGAGACCGTTTCGGCGGGCTTGCCGGGCATCGTCGTGTCCAGCGTCGGCGGCAATGGCGGGCAGGGCGGCGACGGCTACGGGATCGACATCCCTGGCGCCCGCGGCGGCCAGGCCGGCCAGGGCGGCTCAGTCACTCTCGACGCGTCGGTGACGGTCACCACGACCGGCGCCGAGTCCCACGGCATCTTCGCCCAGAGCCGGAGCGGTCGCGGCGGGGACGGGGGCACGGGCTACATCGCCAGCGGCGGCGGCGGCGGCGGCACGTCCGGCCAGGGCGGGACGGTCCATGTCACCCATTCGGGCCAGATCTCCACGTCCGGCGACGGCGCCATGGGCATTCTGGCGCAGAGCCTGGGCGGCGCGGCCGGCGGCGGCGGGGACAGCTATGGCATCATCGGCTCCGGCGGCGGCGGCAGCTCCGGCGGCAATGGGGGGAACGTCACCGTCGACCACAGCGGCGTCATCGAGACCGCGGGCGACACCGCCCACGGCATCCTCGCCCAGTCCATCGGCGGCTCGGGCGGCAACGCCGGCAATTCTGGCGGCATCGTCACCTTCGGCGACTCCGGCGACGCCGGCGGCAACGGCGGGTCGGCCTCGATCATCGCCCGCGACGGCTCCAGCACCGTGACGACCGGCGAGGGCTCCCACGGGCTGTTCGCCCAGTCGGTGGGCGGCGGCGGCGGCAACGGCGGCTTCGCCGCCGGCCTGGTCACGCTCGGGTCCGGCGGCGGCGCGGGCGGTACGGGCGGCTCGGCGACCATCCAGCTGGAGACCGGCGGCTTCGTCGGCACCAGCGGCGACTATTCCTACGGCCTGTTCGCCCAGTCGGTCGGCGGCGGCGGCGGCGACTCCGGCTCTTCGGGCGGTCTGGTCACCCTGGGCGCGTCGGGTGATGCGGGCGGCGCCGGCGGCGGGGTGCAGATCACCACCGGCGGCGAGGTCACCACCGACGGCCTGGATTCCCGGGGCGTGTTCGCCCAGTCCGTCGGCGGCGGCGGCGGCGCGGCGCGCGGGGTCGGCGGCGTCGTCTCTCTCGGCGGCGGCGGCGCGGCGGGCGGCGCGGGGGGCGCCGTCACCGTGACGGCGACCGACTCGAGCTCCGTGGTCACCAGCGGCGACGGCAGCGACGGCCTGTTCGCCCAGTCGGTCGGCGGCGGCGGCGGCTCGGGGTCCAGCTCCGGGGGCGTCGTGTCCCTGGGCGGCACGGGCGGCGGCGGCGGAGCCGGCGGCGAGGTCTCGGTCACTCACGGCGGCGAGATCGAAACCGGCGGGCTGAATTCGCGCGGCATTTTCGCCCAGTCGGTGGGCGGCGGCGGCGGTTCGGGCGGCCACAGCGGCGGTCTCGTCTCGATCGGCGGCGCTGGCGGCGCGGCCAGCCATGGCGGCGACGTGGACGTGATCAACA
Source organism: Brevundimonas sp. (assembly GCF_046295595.1). Lineage (GTDB taxonomy): Bacteria > Pseudomonadota > Alphaproteobacteria > Caulobacterales > Caulobacteraceae > Brevundimonas. The sequence continues at coordinate 40,748 of NZ_JBKBMX010000006.1, forward strand.
CCGGCTCCATCACCACCGCCGGGAATCTGTCCAGCGCGATCCAGGCCCAGTCGATCGGCGGCGGCGGCGGAGACGGCGGCACCACGGGCGGAGTCTTTCTCACCATCGGCGGCAGCGGCGGCGGCGGCGGCGATTCCGGGATCATCACGGTCGAGCACAGCGGCGGCCTGTTCACCAGCGGCGACGATTCCCACGGCATCTTCGCCCAGGCCGTGGGGGGCGGCGGCGGCAACGGCGGCGCCAGCGTCTCGGTCAGCGCCTTCGCCGGCGCGGCCGTGGGCGGCGCGGGCGGCGACGGCGGCGACGGCGGCGTCGTCAACGTCAATCTCTCGCAAAGCCTGGTCAATGTCGGCGGGACGCCGACCCTCGTCGATCCGCTGATCGTCACCCGGGGCGACCGCGCGCGCGGCATTTTCGCCCAGTCGGTCGGCGGCGGCGGCGGCAACGGCGGCTTCGCGGCGCAGGTCTCGGCCGGTTACGGCATCGGCGCGAGCGTCGCCATCGGCGGCTCCGGCGGCCTCGGCGGCCTCGGCGGCGAGGTCGATCTGGACGGCGACGCGGTCATCCTCACCGAAGGCGACTTTTCGCAGGGGGTGTTCGCCCAGAGCGTGGGCGGCGGCGGCGGCAACGGCGGCTTCGCGACGGCCTTCTCCTTCGCCATCGGCGAAACCGCGGCGGCGGCCTTCTCGGTCGGGCTCGGCGGCAGCGGCGGCACGGGCGGCCAGGGGGGGCTGGTCGAGGTTAGCTCAGGCGGCGCCATCGAGACCCGGGGCGACTTCTCGACTGGATTCCTGACCCAGAGCGTGGGCGGCGGCGGCGGCAATGGCGGATTCTCGGTCGCGTTCGCCGGGTCGGGCGCGGGCGTGGCCTCGGCTGCGGCGGCCGTGGGCGTCGGCGGTTCCGGCGGCTCCGGCGGGGTCGGCGGAACGGTCGACGCCCTGTTCGACGGGACGATTCTGACCGGTGGCGACGATTCCCGCGCGGCCCTGATCCAGTCGGTCGGCGGCGGCGGCGGCAATGGCGGCTTCAACGTCGCCGGCGCGGTCTCGATCTCGGGCACCGTCGGCCTCGCCGCGGCCGTGGGCGTCGGCGGCGCCGCCGGGGATGGCGGCGCAGGCGGCACGGTCACGGGCCGTGTGGGCGGCGCGGTGCAGACCGGGGGCGATCGATCGGCCGGCGTGACGATCCAGTCGGTCGGCGGCGGCGGCGGCTCGGGCGGCTTCAACATTTCCGGCTCCATTGGCGGCGGCGGCAACGTCGGGGGCGCGGTTTCGGTCGGCATCGGCGGCGCTGGCGGCGGCGGCGGCGCGGGCGGTGACGTCACCGGATCGGCCGGCTCGACCATCCTGACCACGGGCGACCAGTCCGGCGGCCTGATCGTGCAGAGCGTGGGCGGCGGCGGCGGCGACGGGGGCTTCAATGTCGCCGGCTCCATCGGCGGCTCCGGAACGGTCGGCGCGGCCCTGTCGGTCGGCGTCGGCGGGGCCGGCGGCGGCGGCGGCGGCGGCGGCACGGTCATCGGCCACGCCGAGGGCGTGGCTCAGACCACGGGCGAGCAGTCCACGGCCGTGATGGTGCAGAGCATCGGCGGCGGCGGCGGCTCGGGCGCCTTCAACATCTCGGGCAGCATCGGCGGCGGGGGCACGGTCGGCGCGGGCCTGTCGGTCGGGGTCGGCGGGGCCGGCGGCGGCGGCGGCGACGGCGGGACGGTGACCGCCTCGGCGGTCGGCGTCAGCACCAGCGGCGACCAGTCCGGCGGCTTCCTCGCCCAGAGCGTCGGCGGCGGCGGCGGCAACGGCGGCTTTGACATCACGGGCTCGATCGGCGGCGGCGGCACGGTTGGGGCCGGCGTCTCGGTCGGCATTGGTGGTTCGGGCGGCGGCGGCGGTCTCGGCGGCGCGGTCGGCGCGACGGTCACGGGCGACGCCACCACCCTGGGCGACGAGGCGGACGCCATCGTCGCCCAGAGTATCGGCGGCGGCGGCGGCAACGGCGGCTTCACTGTCGCCGGCTCGATCGGCGCGAGCGGCGGCGCCTCCGGTGCGGTCAGCGTCGGCATCGGCGGCTCGGGCGGCGTGGGCGGCCGATCGGGCGCGGTCACGCTCGACGTCATCGGCGCAGCCCGGACCGCGGGCCTGAACAGCGACGGCATGGTCGCCCAGTCCATCGGCGGCGGCGGCGGCAACGGGGGCTTCGCCGTGACCGGCAATATCGCCGGCGCGGCGGGCGGGGCCGGCACGGTCGGGATCGGGGTCGGCGGCTTCGGCGGCGGCGGCGGCGACGCCGGCGGCGCTGCGCTGCGCGTCAACACCGGCGTGGCCGACGCTGGCAACGCTCTGCTGGCGGCGCACACCACCGGCGACAGCGCGCGCGCCATCCTGGCCCAGAGCGTGGGCGGCGGCGGCGGCAACGGGGCCTTCGCTGTCACCGGAGGGATCTCCGGCGCCAAGGGCGCTGCGGGCAATGTCGGCGTCGGGGTCGGCGGCGGCGGCGGAGACGGCGGCGACGGCGGCGTGGTCATCGCCGATGTCAACGGCGACGTGCTGACAACCGGCGACGACTCCACCGGCATCTTCGCCCAGAGCCTGGGCGGCGGCGGCGGCAACGGCGGCTTCAGCGTCGCCGGCGGCATCGCCGGCTCCAAGGGCGGCGCGGGCAATCTGATGATCGGCGTCGGCGGCTTCGGCGGCGGCGGCGGCGAGGGCGGCGACATCAGCGGTCTGGTGACCTCCGACATCACCACCCTGGGCGACCGGTCGACGGCGGTGACCTACCAGTCGGTCGGCGGCGGCGGCGGCAACGGCGGCTTCACCGTCTCCGGCGGCATTGCCGGCAGCGCGGGCGGCTCCGGCTCCGTCAGCCTCGGTGTCGGCGGCCGCGGCGGCGATGGCGGGTCCAGCGGGGCGGTCGATGTCGACCTCACCGGCCTGATCCAGACCGCGGGTGGCAGCAGCGACGGCGTCCTGGCCCAGAGCGTCGGCGGCGGCGGCGGCAATGGCAGCTTCGCGATCACCGGCAATGTGGCCTTCTCGGCAGCCGGGGCGGGGACCCTGGGCGTCGGCATCGGCGGCATGGGCGGCGGCGGCGGCGATTCCGGCGCGGTCACCTTGCAGCTCAACGACGGTGTGCTGGACCCCACGGACACCCTGATCGCGGCCCTGACCACGGGCGACGGCTCCCGCGCGGTAGTCGCCCAGTCGATCGGCGGCGGCGGCGGCAATGGCGGCTTCTCGATCACTGCGGGCCTGTCCCTGGCCAAGGGCGCGGCCGGCAATATGGGCGTCGGCGTCGGCGGCGGCGGCGGCGACGGCGGCCATTCCGGGGCCGTGTCCGGCGAGATCACGGGCGACGTCCGGACCGGCGGCGATGACGCCTCGGCCGTGCTGGTTCAGAGCGTCGGCGGTGGCGGCGGCAATGGCGGCTTCAACATCACCGGCGGCATCACCGGGGCCAAGGCGGCGGCCGGCAATCTGATGGTCGGGGTCGGCGGCTTCGGCGGTCTCGGCGGGAACGCCGGTGACGTCACCGGCGGCGTCGCGGGCGACATCCTGACGCTCGGCGACAGCGCCTTTGGCGCGACCTATCAAAGCCTTGGCGGCGGCGGCGGCAACGGCGCCTTCAACATCACCGGCGGAATCAGCCTGTCGATCGCCAGCGGCGCGGCCGGCAACCTGGGCGTCGGCGTGGGCGGCTTCGGCGGCGACGGCGGCGATTCCGGTGCGGTCGACGCCTACCTCACCGGCGATATCGATACCTTCGGCCGGGAGTCCTACGGGGCCCTGCTACAGAGCGTGGGCGGCGGCGGCGGCAATGGCGGCTTCAACGTCACCGGGGGCCTCAGCGCCTCGACCGGCGGCGCCGGCACGCTCGGCTTCGGCCTCGGCGGCTTCGGCGGCGGCGGCGGCAATGCCGGCGCTGTCACCGGCGTGCTGACGGGCGATGTCACCACCTCGGGCGACGAATCCTACGGCGCCATGCTCCAGAGCCTCGGCGGCGCCGGCGGCAACGGCGGCCTGAATGTCACCGGCGTCGCGTCCTTCGCGGTCAACAACAGCGCCGCCGCCAGCATCGGCATCGGCATCGGCGGCTTCGCCGGCGGCGGCGGCAACGCCAGCGCCGTCGACGCCACGGTGATCGGCCAGTATGCGACCACGGGCGTCAATTCCGACGCGGTCATCGCCCAGAGCCTGGGCGGCGGCGGCGGCAACGGCGGGTTGAACGTCACGGGCGCCCTGTCGCTCAGCACCGGGACCGCCGGAACCGGCTCGATCGGCATCGGCGGCTTCGGCGGCGTCGGCGGCGACGCCGGCGACGTCTCCCTGATCCGCACCGGCGACACAGAGACCGACGGCCTCAACTCCGACGGCGTCATGGCCCAGAGCGTGGGCGGCGGCGGCGGCAATGGCGGGATCAATGTGTCCGGCGGTCTGACGGCGTCGTCGGGCGGAACCGCCGGCTCGCTGGGCTTCGGCCTCGGCGGCTTCGGCGGCGGCGGCGGCGACGCCGGCGACGTGACGGCGGTCGTGACCGGCAATGTCCATGCTCGCGGCGCGGGGCCCGTGGTTCTCATTCCGGCGGTCTCGCAGACCACCATCCTGCCGGCCGCGATCGTCGATATCGTCGACCAGATCGTGCCCGGGTCGTTCGAGACCATCGAACGACCGGCCTATGAATCCATGGCCGACGGCTCGCACGGGGTCGTGGCCCAGAGCATCGGCGGCGGCGGCGGCTCGGGCGGGCTGAACGTCACCGGCCAGGTCTCACTGGTCGTGCCGGGCGGCTCCCACGCGTCGCGATCGGTCTCGATCGGCGTCGGCGGCTTCGGCGGCTCCGGCGGCGACGCGGGCAATGTCGATCTCACCATCCAGGCCCCGGGCGTCGACCGGGTGCAGGTCAGCGCCATTGGCGACGACCGCTCGGCGGTGATCGCCCAGTCGGTTGGCGGCGGGGGCGGCGTCGGCGGCATCAACATCTCCGGCGGCCTGGCCATGGACGGCGTCCTGACCGCGGGCGTTGGCGGCTTCGGCGGCGCCGGGGGCGTGGGCCGCGATGTCCATGCGGATGACGACGCCGACCTGTTCGCCACCGGAGCCCGGTCGCGCGGCATGATGGTCCAGTCGGTCGGCGGCGGCGGCGGGTCCGGCGCCATCAACATCTCAGGCGGCGTCAGCGGCGATCCGGCCGGCCAGGAGCCTTCCCTGACCTTCGGCCTCGGCGGCTTCGGCGGCTCGGGCAACATCAGCGGCGACGTGACCGCGCGCCACAACGGCCAGATCATGGTCCAGGGCTTCGAATCGGTCGGCCTGCTGGCCCAGAGCGTGGCGGGCGGCGGCGGCTCGGGCGGCCTGAACGTTTCGGCCGACGTGCACCTCGGACGCAGCAGCAGCCGGGCCCATGGTATCGCTATCGGCGTCGGCGTAGGCGGCTCGGGCGGCGATGGCGCCGACGCCGGCGACGTCGCGGTGGACAGCGTCGGCGACATCTTCATCAACGCCCAGCCCAAGGTGGGCGCCCTCCCGGGCGAGGACACCTGGGAATCGGTCGAATACGCCGGCGGCTCCGTGGGACTGCTGGCCCAGAGCGTCGGCGGCGGCGGCGGCGTCGGCGGCATCAACATCACCGGCGTGGTCGCGCCCCTCGGCCAGCCGGCTTCGATCGGCGTCGGCGGGTCGGGCGGTTCGGGCGGCCACGGCGGCGCGGTCGAGGTGTTGCGCGGCTATGAGATGGTGGGCGGGGTCGAGACCCCGGCATCGGGTCTGATCCGCACCTTCGGCGACAACTCCGACGCCCTGATGGCTCAGAGCGTCGGCGGCGGCGGCGGCCGGGCCGGCATGAATTTCACCTTCGCCCTGACCGCCAAGACCCCTCACAACAACGCCCTGGCGGCGCTGATCACGGTCGGCGGCAGCGGCGCCGGCGCCGGCAGCGGCGACGAGGTTTCGGTCCGCCACTATGGTGACCTCGTCACCGCGGGCTCCAACAGCGCCGGACTGGTGGCGCAATCGGTCGGCGGCGGCGGCGGCGACGCCAATTTCAACATCGGCTTCGGCGTGCTGCGTAACGCCACGGCCCTGAACCTCGCGGTCGGCGGCGACGTCGGTGCGGGCGGCTCGGGCGGCGATGTGTCGGTCGACCACGTCGGCACCATCGTCACTTCCGGTCGCGCGTCGAACGGGGTGCGGGCGCAAAGCATCGGCGGCGGCGGCGGCAATACGTCGCTCGACATGGCCGTCGGCATCCTCGCCACCAATTCGCTCAGCATCACCCTCGGGCGGCAAGGCGGAACCGGCGGAACCGGCGGAAACGTCGATGTCGACGTCGACGGGATCATCGACACCAGCGGCGACGACTCCACCGCCGTCTTCGCCCAGTCGGTCGGCGGCGGCGGCGGTGCCAGCAGCGCCATCATCGTCGGCGCGTCCGGCACCCGGAGTCCCAATACGGCCGATGCGGCCTCCTATGGAGGCTCCATCGCGGTCGGCCTCGACGGCGGCGTCGGCGCCACCAGCGGCGAGGTCTCGGTCATCGCCGACGGCGACATCACCACCCGTGGCAATGACGCCCGCGGCATCCACGCCCAGTCCATCGGCGGCGGCGGCGGCACCGGCGGCAGCGCCGGCAATGTCATCTTCCGCGCCGCCGGGGCGGCCACCGTCTCGGTGGGCGGCACGGGCGGCGTCGGCGCCACCTCGGGGCAGGTCGAGGTCGACAACGCCTCGCAGATCGCTACCCTCGGCGCCCGGGCCGACGGCATCCTCGCCCAGTCCATCGGCGGCGGCGGCGGCCTCGCCGGCAGCGCCCGGACGATCGCCATCCAGGTCGGCGGCGTGCCCTCCGGCACGACGACCCGGACCGCATCGGTCAATGTCGGCGGCTCCGGCGGCACGGGCGCGGTGGGCAATCTCGTCGACGTCGCCAACACGGGCGTCATCGCCACCCAGGGCGAGCTGTCGCACGGCATACGGGCCCAGAGCATCGGCGGCGGCGGCGGCGTCGGCGGCGCGGCGATCAATTTCCGCGCCCAAGGCACGCGCAGCAATGACTCGTTCGACGTCAATATCGGCGGCTCGGGCGGGACCGGCGGCGCCGGCGGCGCGGTCAATGTGCTGAACGAGGGCCTGATCTACACCCAGGGCCGGGCGGCCACGGGCATCAGCGCCAACAGCATCGGCGGCGGCGGCGGCGACGCGGGCGTGGTGCTCGATGTCGTGGCCGGCGGCACCGGCGCCTCCCAGCAAAGCCACCGGGTCGTCATGAACATCGGCGGCTCGGGCGGCACGGGCGGCGTGGGCGGCGAGGTGACGGTCACCAACCACACCACTGGCCCGGCCGACACCGGCCAGATCGTGACCAAGGGCGCGGACGCTTACGGCATCTTCGCCCAGAGCCTCGGCGGCGGCGGAGGCAATGGCTCGTCGATCATCTCGATCACCGGCCTGCGCAGCGGGTCCGACAGCTTCGTCGCCGGCCTGACGGTCGGCGGCTCGGGCGGCTCGGGCGACACGGGCGGCCTGGTCACGGTCAACAACGACGGCCTGATCGACACCGCCGGCGCCGGCGCTCACGGCATCCTCGCCCAGTCGATCGGCGGCGGCGGCGGCAATGGCGGACTGGCCATCACGGCCGCCGGTCTGATCGGCGCGGCCTCGAGCACGCCGCTGATCACCATCGGCGGAACCGGCGGCGACGGCGGCGACAGCGACCGGGTGACGGTCAACAACTCGGGCCGCATCATCACGCGCGGCGCGGCGGCCCACGGCATCGTGGCCCAAAGCATCGGCGGCGGCGGCGGCAACGCCCAGATGGGCTTCAGCGTCGGCGGCGAGACCACCACCCTGGCCCTGTCCACGACCCTGTCGGCCCTGATCGGCGTGCTCGGCGGCGGAACCGGCGGCGCCGGCGGCGAGGTGGTGGTCAACCACTCCGGCGACATCACCGTGCTGGGCGACGGCTCGATGGCCATCAAAGCCGAGAGTCTCAACGGCGGCGGCGGCACGCTGACGCTGGATCTCAGCGGCATCACCGGCCTGCCGGGGATTCCCTTCATCGACATCCATGGCGACACGGTCACCGCGGATCCGCTCGTCGCCGCCCGCGCGGGCGGGGAGGGGGCCTCCGGCATGAACGCCGGCTCGGTGACGGTGAACACCACCGGCACCCTCGGCGTCCTCGGCGCGAATGGGGTTGGCAATTTCAACCAGGCGGTCGGCGGCGGCGGCGGTTCGCTGATCATCAAGACCGTTCTGGCCAATCCGGGCTCGGCCCCGGCCGCGCCGCTCGGCATCGAGGCCGTGCTGGGCGGCGTCGACGGCATCGACAACAACGGCGGCGACATCGACAGCCTGCACTCCGGCGACATCGTCACCACCGGACGCAACACCCCCGGGGCCCTGTTCCAGTCGATCGGCGGCGGCGGCGGTCGCGGCGTCATCGACATCACCGTCCCGCAGGACGCCGTGCCCGGTCCGGTCAACGCCAGCCTCGGTGGCGAGAACGGGCAGGACGAAGCCGGCGGCGAGGTCACGCTCAGCCACATCGGCTCGATCACCACCACCGGCGGCTTCGCCCCCGGCGCCATCCTGCAGAGCATCGGCGGCGGCGGCGGCTCGCTCAGCATCATCCTGCAGGACGGGACCCCGGAGGCGGCGGCGTCCACGACTGCCTTCGTGGCGGCGCCCCAGGCGCTTCCCGTGGCCGTGCCCGTGCTGGTCAGCTTCGGAGCCAACGGCGGCGCCGGCCTCGATGGCGGCGCCGTCAACGCCCTGTTCAGCGGCGGGATCGCCACTGCGGGCGACAGCGCGATCGGCCTGATCGTCCAGTCGATCGGCGCCGGCGGCGGTGAAGCCCGCCTGTCCGGCGCCGCGGATCCCGACATCACCCTGGGCGGGTTCAACGGGGCCTCGGGCGCCGGCGGGGCGGTTTCGCTGGACAACACCGGCGAGGTCTTCACCTCGGGCGCGCGGGCCCATGGCGTCTTCCTGCAATCGATCGGCGGCGGCGGCGGCGCCGTGTTCGGCGACTTCACGGCGCCGACCGTGGCGCTCAACGCGGACAATGTCGGCGACGGCGGAGCCATCGCCTTCGACCAGACGGGCGACATCCATGTGCTCGGCGACGGGGCCTTCGGTGTTGTCGCCCAGAGCATCGGCGGCGGCGGCGGCTGGGTCGACGGCGTCTTCGCCGGAACGGGCGGCGGCGCGGGGCAGGGGGGCGCCATCGACCTCGGGCTCAGCGGCCAGGTCTTCGCGGCCGGCGACGGCGGCGTGGCCATCCTCGCCCAGAGCCTCGGCGCCAGCGGCGGCGGAGACATCACCCTGGTGTCCGACGGCCTCGTCCGCGGCGGCGCCGGAACCGGTGCGGGCGTGGTGTTCGACGGCGGCGATCAAAACCTGATCCAGACCACCGGCTCTATTTCGGCGGTCTCGGGTCTGGCGATCCAGACAGGCGCCGGCGACGAGCGGGTCGAGAACGACGGTCTGGTCATTGGCGACATCGATCTGGGCGGCGGCGACAACGTCTTCCACAACGGCGTCGACGGCACGTTCATCGCCTTCGATACCATCGACCTGCGCGACCAGCCGGCCGCCCAGGGCGAGTTCGTCAACGACGGCGAATTCCAGGTGGGTCTCGGCGCCCCGGCCTTCCCGCTGGATCTGGCGGCGGGCGACGTCTTCGGCGACCTCGACGGGTCCGGTGATCCGGCGGGCAATCTGCTCTACGGGGCACGGGTCATCAACACGGTCGCCCTTGATGGTGACTTCGTCCAGACCGCCAACGGCCACCTCGAATTCGACGTCGCCTTCGGCCCATACGCCTCGGACCGGGTCGATGTCACCGGCGACGCCAAGGTCGACGGAACCGGCGACATCACCCTGACCTGGCTCGAGAACAACGACGAGGTGACGCTCTTCGCCACGGGCGGGACAGGGGTCGACAACGGGCTCTTGATCTCGGACACCCTGGCGCTGGACTACAGCATCCGCGCCGATACGGCCGGCGTCCACCTCGGCTTCGTCAGCGACTTCGGCCAGGACTTCCTGAACGAGAACGGCCAGGCGCTGGGCGGCAGCATTGACTCGGCGCTGATCGCCGGCGGGTCATCGGGCATCGGACGGCTGGCGGCGCTTCTCGGCAATCTCCGCACGGGCGATGAGGACATCTACGCGGCCATCTTCACCGAGCTGGACCCCAGCCCCCATCTGGAGCCGCTTCAGCTGCAGTTCGCCACCGCCAACAGCTTCTCGAACGAACTGTTCGGCTGCACCAACCCCGTCGTCCAGTCCGGCGAGCAATGCGTGTGGACCAGCTTCGCGTTGACCCGCCGCGAGAGCGGGGCGGACTTCCAGCATTTCAGCGCCATCAGCGATGGCGTGCGTCTGCGCGCCGGCTTCGAGCAACCGGCGAAGGGGCTATGGTCGGTGGCCGCGGCCGTCGGGTACGACGAGATCGACCATATGCAGGTCGACAATTACCGCGCGATCTCCGACGGCAAATCCCTCAACCTCGGGCTCGGCCTGCGCCGCATCCAGGACGACGGCCTCGAGGCTGGAGTGGCGGTCTCGGGCGGGTGGCAGTGGGTCGACACCAGCCGCAACATGAACATCTTCGGCGCCGCCACCGGTGCGTCGGCGCCGGAAAGCCGGTACGCCCAGCTTTCGGCCCACCTTGCCCGGCAGCTCCGTCAGGGTGACTTCTTCGTCCGTCCGGCCATCCAGGCCTCCGTCACCGCCCTTCGTGGGGATGGCTTCTCTGAGCAAGGCCTGGGCGGGAACGGGGTCGAACGGCTTGCCGACACCCAATACCTGACGACGGTGAATCCGGAGCTGGAGTTCGGCTTTATCTTCGCCGACACTCCGGGCGCGCAGGGCGTGCTCAGCTTCACCGTCGGCGGCGTGTTCCAGTCCGAGGACCGGATTGAATCGCCGTTCCGCATGGTGGGGGCCAATCCGCTGTCCGATCCGGCGGTGATCAGTACGCCGCTTGACCGCGAGACGTTGCGCCTTGGAGCGGATTTCAGCATCGTCGCCGACAACGGCGTGTCCATGCGCCTGCGGTATGAGAACGAGTCCGGCGACCGGACCGACAGCCACAGCGCCGGCTTCGACCTGCGGTTCCGGTTCTAGGCTCCGCACCTCGGTGACGGCCCTGGTCAAGTGGCGGCCCGTACAGCGACGTACGGGCCGCCAGAAGAACGCCGGGAGGTCGTCCGTTTCGCATAATATATCTTAGGCGCAACATAGGTCTGGTTTCCGACCTCGCCATCCGGGGGCCCTCGGTCTAGGGATTGGCCTGGACAAGGAGCGACCCATGGCGGGCCTGAAGGACAAGCGTGGCTTCATCGACAAGGACCGGCTCGACCTGTCAGAGCGTCAGGCCGTCGAATACTGGATGAAGCGCTGGGGCGTCACCCGCGACCAGATCACCGCTGCGCACCGCAAGGCCGGTCGCATGGTCAAGGACATCGCCGCGGAGCTCGGCAAGAAGCGCTAGCGAGCCGCAGCCGCCGCCCTGCCTGCACTACAGGTGCAGCACCCGCCCGTAGGCGTCCAGCGATGCCTCATGCATGGCTTCCGACATCGTCGGGTGCGGATAGACGATGCCGTGGATGTCCTCCTCCGTTGCCTCCATGGCGATGGCGGTGACGAATCCCTGGATCATCTCGGTGACCTCGGCGCCAATCATATGGGCCCCGATCAGGGCCCCGGTCTTCGCATCGAAGATCACCTTGACGAAGCCTTCGATCTCGCCGGCGGCCACGGCTTTTCCGTTCACCCGGAACGGGAACCGGCCAATCCTGACCTCGCGTTTCGCCTCGCGGGCCCCCTGCTCTGTGATCCCGACCGAGGCCACCTGCGGCTGGGCGTAGGTGCAGCCGGCGATCGGCGAATGGACGTTCGGGGTCTTGTAGGCGGCGATGTGCTCGGCGGCGTGGATGCCCTCGTGCGAGGCCTTGTGCGCCAGCCACGGCGCGCCGGCGCAGTCACCGATGGCGTACAGCCCCTTCACATTGGTCTGGCAGTGACCGTCGATGGTGATGTGGCCGCGCTCCATGTTGACACCCAGCGCCTCGAGACCGATGCCGTCGGTGTTGGCGGTGATGCCGACCGCCGAGATGCAGACTTCAGCCTCCAGGGTCTCGGCCTTGCCGCCGGCCTCGATGGCGACCTGGACCCCCTTCCCGCCCCTGGACACCTTGGTGACCTTGCAGCCGGTGCGGAATTTCAGACCACGCTTCTCAAACGCCTTCTGGGCGGCCTTTGAGACCTCTTCGTCCTCGACCGGCATGATCCTGTCGACCGCTTCCACGATCGTAACATCCGCTCCCAACGCACGGTAAAAACTTCCGAATTCGACGCCGATGGCGCCCGATCCGATGACCACGATCGACTCCGGCATCCGCTTCGGCGCCATGGCCTCGCGATAGGCCCAGATGCGATCGCCGTCGGCCTCGAGCCCGATCTGCGGGATGGCTTTGGCGCGCGCGCCCACCGCCAGAATGACCGCCCGGGCCTCCACTGTCCGCGTGCCGCCCGCCCTCAGGTCGACGACCACCTTGGGGGCCTGGGCGCCCTTCTCCAGCTTCGCGGTCCCCTCGATCACCTCGATCTTGTTCTTCTTCATCAGGAAGGTGACGCCCTTGTTCATGGTGGCGGCGACGCCCCGGGAACGCTGGATGATGGCGTCGAAGTCAAAGCCGGCGTTGTCGGCCGACAGGCCGTACTCCTTGAGGTGCGACAGGCTCTCGTACTTCTCGCCCGACTTCAGCAGGGCCTTGGTCGGGATACAACCCCAGTTCAGGCAGATGCCGCCGAGGCTCTCGCGCTCGACGATGGCGACCTTCTGGCCCAGTTGGCTGGCGCGGATGGCGGCCACATAGCCGCCGGGCCCGGAACCGATAACGACCAGATCGAACTCAGCCATGGGTCACTCCTCAAACCAGTAGGACAGCGGCACGTGCTCCGACGCCTGCCACATGGCGAAAGCGATGATGAGCGGCAGCCAGAGCAGAAATAGATAGGCCAGATTGAGCGCGGCGCCCTTGAGCACCGCCCCTTTCCAGGAGGAGCCGTAATAGCCCCGCAAGCCACGGGTGATCCACACCTGATACAGCGCGAACGCCAGCAACAGCCCGTGGCCGACGCCGAGGAAGTTCCAGATCGCGCCGAGCACCAGCAGGATGAACATCAGGCTGTGCGCCCACAACGAGAAGATCACATGCTCGATCAACAACCGCCCGCGTGCATACAGAGGCCACAGCAACAGGGCGTAGACCGGCATCAGCAGCCAGAGCGCGCGCGGCATCCAGGTGGCGATTTCGTTGTTTACGGACGCCGGGTTCTGGATGAACTCGCGCAAGACAATGACGGATGACCGGTCGAAGTCATCCGCGCCCTCCTGCTGTCGCGACGCGGCCTCGAGTGCAGCGAGTATCTCGGAATCCGGCGCTTCGTTCGTTGGCCGCTGCAGCCAGTAGGGCAGGCCATGGAAACCACCGGCGAAGATTTCGTCGTTGGCGATCCGGACCCAGGGGTCGCCGGTCTTCTCGATCCGCACCTGCAACATGACGACGCCCGTCAGGCCCATGAACAGGAAGAAGATCAGCGAGGCCGTGACGTACAGTTTGACCGGGGAAAGGAAGCGGGACCGGTCTCCGTCCATGTGCGCGCGCGGCACTGCCCCGGGCGTCAGCAGCATGGATTTCAGCGTCACCGGCAGCGCCGTGGTGAACGAGAAGACGTTGTCCAGCAGGTCATCGGCAAGATCGCGCAGCCGCCGCGGCGGCGGGCGGCTGTCGTGGCCGCACAGGTGACAGAAGCGCCCGTGCAGGGAGGCGCTGCAATCCGCACAGCGATCAGCGCCCTCCCCCGTCATGGCGTCAGGCCAGCATCGTCACCGGGTCTTCGATCATCGCCTTGAACACCTGCAGGAAGCGCGCGCCGATGGCGCCGTCGACCACGCGGTGATCGCAGGTCAGGGTGACGGTCATCACCGTCGCGACGGCCAGCTGGCCATCCTTGACCACGGGGCGGGGGCCCCCTGCCCCGACGCTCATGATCGCGCCCTGGGGCTCGTTGATGATCGAGGCGAAGGACTCGATCCCGAACATGCCCAGATTGGAGACCGAGAAGGTGCCGCCCTGGAACTCCTCGGGCTTCAGCTTGCGGTCGCGGGCGCGTTTGGCCAGGTCCTTGGACTCGGTGGCGATCTGCGACAGGGACTTGGTCTCGGCCTTACGGATGATCGGGGTGATGAGACCACCGTCGATGGCCACCGCCATGGCCACGTCGGCATTGTGGTGCAGGGCGATGCCCTCCGGCGAATAGCTGGCGTTGGCCTCCGGCACGGCCTTCAGGGCCATGGCCGAGGCCTTGATGATGAAATCGTTGACCGAGACCTTGATCCCGTCCTTCTCCAGCATGGCGTTGACGCGGGCGCGCGAGGCCAGCAGGCCGTCGATCTCGCAGTCGATGTTGAGCGGGAAATGCGGCACGTCGCGGAAGCTGTCGGTCAGGCGCCGGGCGATGGCCTTACGCATGCCGTCCAGCGGCACGAGATCGTAGCTGCCGTCCGGGATGCCCATCTGGGCCAGCGACTGGACCTTGCGCGGCTCGCCCGCGGCCGTCGGGGCGGCGGCGGGTTTGGCCACGCCCTTCTCCGCGCCTTCGACATCGCGCCTGACGATCCGGCCGTGCGGGCCCGTGCCCTTGACCGTGGACAGGTCGATACCGCTCTGGGCCGCGATGCGGCGGGCCAGCGGCGAGGCGAAGACACGGGAGCCGCCCGAGACGGCGCGTGCCGGGGCGTCGGGCAGGATGGCCTCGACCGACTTCACGCCGTCAGGTGTCGCCACGCCCTGACCGCTGGCATGTCCACCGGGTGGCGGCGTGTCGGCGCGCGCCCCTCCAGCAGCCCTCGGCTGGTCCCCCGCCCCGCTGGCGGGGGGAGAAGACTTGGCCGCGGGAGCGGCGGTCGCCGCGCCGCCCTCGTCCTTCAGTCGGGCGATCGGCGTGTTGACCTTCACGCCCTCGGAGCCCTCGGCAACGAGGATGTCGGTGACCTCGCCCTCGTCGACCGCCTCGACCTCCATGGTCGCCTTGTCGGTCTCGATCTCGGCGATCACGTCGCCGGCCTTGACCACGTCGCCGACCTTGACGTGCCATTTGGTGAGGACGCCCTCTTCCATGGTGGGCGACAGGGCGGGCATCAAAATATCGGTCATCGGGCGGTCCCCTGCTGCTCCGCGGCGTCGCCGTTGGCATGGCCCTCGAGCCAGCCGCGCTTGAGGGCTTCAAGCGCCTGACGCTGGGTCAGGCCGCCCTTCTGTTCGTAGGCATAGGCGAAATGCCAGCACAGTTCAGCCAGCATCATCCCCATGGCCCGGGGGTCGTCATAGGCCGCGCGCACCATGATCGCCGGCCCGTTGGGCGACAGCCAGACCCGGGCGAGCTCGAGAACCGAGCCGTCAGCGGGGGCCGTTTCAACTCCAGCCGGCTCCGGCAGGGCGTATGGATGGCTCATGCCATCACCCGCTTCACCGCCTTGACGATCTTGTCCACGCCGGGAAGCGACAGGGCTTCCAGATTGGCTGCGTAAGGGAGCGGCACGTCCTCCTGGTGCACCCGCAGGGGCGGCGCATCGAGGTAGTCGAAGGCGTGTTCGATGACCCGGGCCACAACCTCGGCGCCGACGCCCATCGGGCCCCAGCCTTCCTCGGCCGAGACCAGACGGCTGGTCTTCTTCACGCTCTCGACGATGGTCTCGTGGTCAAGGGGACGCAAGGTCCGCAGGTCGACGACCTCGCAGCTGATCCCCTCCCCGGCCAGCTGCTCCGCGGCTTGCAGGGCGAAACCGACCAAGCGGCTGTGGGCGGTGATGGTGACGTCGGTCCCCTCGCGGCGGACCTTGGCCTTGCCGATCGGCACCAGATAGTCCTCGACCTCGGGCACATCGAACTCCAGCCCGTACATCATCTCGTGCTCGAGGAAGACGACGGGGTTAGGGTCGCGGATGGCCGACTTCAGCAGTCCCTTGGCATCGGCCGCGTCATAGGGGGCGATGACCTTCAGGCCGGGAACCTGGGCGTACCAGGCCGAATAGTCCTGGCTGTGCTGGGCCCCGACGCGGCTGGCGGCGCCGTTGGGGCCGCGGAAGACAATGCCGGCGCGGATTTGGCCGCCCGACATGTACAGGGTCTTGGCCGCCGAGTTGATGATGTGGTCGATCGCCTGCATGGCGAAGTTGAAGGTCATGAACTCGACGATCGGCTTCAGGCCCGACATGGCGGCGCCGACGCCGAGGCCGGCGAAGCCGTGCTCGGTGATCGGGGTGTCGACGACCCGCTTGTCGCCGAACTCCTGAAGCAGTTCGCGGCTGACCTTGTAGGCGCCTTGGTACTGGGCGACCTCCTCGCCAATCAGGAAGACCTTGTCGTCGCGGCGCATCTCTTCGGCCATGGCGTCGCGCAGGGCGTCGCGGATGGTGGTCTTGACCAGTTTGGCGTCGGCGGGGATTTCCGGATCGCGCAGTTCGACCTTCGGGCTCGGGCTCTGGGCCGGGGCTTTTTCGGGATCGCCGGTCTTGCCTTCGGCCGTGGCCTTGGGCGCGTCGGTCTCGGCCTTCGCCGTCTCAGAACCGCTGGTGTTGACCGGAGCCGCGGCCCCGCCTTCGCCCGCCAGACGGGCGATTGGCGTATTGACCTTCACATTCTCGGAGCCCTCGGCAACGAGGATGTCGGTGACCTCGCCCTCGTCGACCGCCTCGACCTCCATGGTCGCCTTGTCGGTCTCGATCTCGGCGATGACGTCGCCGGCCTTGACCGTGTCACCCGCCTTGATGTGCCATTTGGTCAGCGTGCCCTCTTCCATCGTGGGCGACAGCGCCGGCATGAGAATGTCGGTCACGCTGAGGCCTCCACATAGACGTCGGTGTAGAGCTCGGACGGATCCGGCTCCGGGCTTTCCTGGGCGAACTGGACGGCCTCGGCGACGATGGTCTTGATCTCGGCGTCGATAGCCTTGAATTCGTCCTCGGTCGCCCCGGCCTGGTCGAGCAGCAGCTTGACGTGGTCGATCGGGTCGCGCGTCTTCTTGACCTCGTCGACCTCTTCCTTGGCGCGGTATTTGGCCGGATCGCTCATCGAGTGACCGCGATAGCGGTAGGTCTTCATCTCGAGGATGTAGGGGCCGCCGCCTTCGCGGGCGCGTTTCACGGCCTTGGCCACCGCGTCGCGCACGGCCAGAACATCCATGCCGTCAACCTGTTCGCCGGGGATGCCGAAGCTGGACCCGCGCTCGCTCAGCTGCGTCGTCGAGGACGAGCGTTCGATGCTCGTGCCCATGGCGTACTGGTTGTTCTCGATGATGTAGATGGCCGGCAGCTTCCATAGCTGGGCCATGTTGAAGCTCTCATAGACCTGGCCCTGATTGGCCGCGCCATCGCCGAAATAGATGAAGGCGACCGAGTCATCGCCACGGTAGCGGCCGGCGAAGGCCAGGCCGGTGCCGAGCGCGACCTGCGCGCCGACGATGCCGTGGCCGCCGTAGAAGCCGGTGGCGGTGTCGAACATGTGCATCGACCCGCCCTTGCCCTTGGACGAGCCGCCGATCCGGCCGGTCAGCTCGGCCATGACCTCTTTCGGATCCATGCCGGCGGTCAGCATGTGGCCGTGGTCGCGATAGCCGGTGATGATCTTGTCGTGGCCCTGGCGGACGCTCTCCTGCACCCCGACGGCGATCGCTTCCTGACCGATGTAGAGGTGGCAGAAGCCGCCGATCAGACCCATGCCGTACAGTTGGCCGGCGCGCTCCTCGAAGCGGCGGATCAGGACCATCTCGCGGTAGAAGCGCAGCAGGTCCTCTTTCGAGGCCGTCGGCGTGTTGGGCAGGTTTGTCGCCTTGCTGGAATCAGCTTTGGCGGCGGGGGCTTTCGCCATCCGTCATCTCCCGGCTGGGCCCCGGTTCAGAGCCTCTTGTCGTTACGGAAAGGGGGTTTAGCAGCCTTCGTTCCTGAAACGCAAAGTGCGCCGGTCAGGCTGTAACCAAAGTTCACGCGCGGGGCGCGGCCGGGTTTCCCGGAGCGGGTGCGGCGATCCGGATGACGTAGTCGCGGGGGTCGGAGAAGCCGAGCACCGCGCGGGCCCGTTCCTCCAGCAGATCGCGCGAGAGGCTGTCGGTGCGCAGGTATCGGACCCGGATTTCAAGGTCCCGGCGCTGCTCCAGAATTCCCGCGAGCTGGGCCTCGCGGCGCAGCAGCATGGCGTCACGGGCTCCACCGCTCAGCAGGCCGCGCTCGCCCGTCAGGGCCTGGACCCCGAGGTAGGCGATCAGCAGCAGCAGCATGGCTGACGGCAAATAGGGCTTCATCCGCTCGGGCACTGACGGACGCTCCTTCTGAGCGTGGACTCACAATCAACAAGTCCTGACCGAAAATGCCTAACAAACCGTAGCTTGACCGTAGGCCCTGGCCTATTTCAGCAGCATGCCGTCGCCGTAGTAGGCGCCCTGGTCTCCCAGCATTTCCTCGATGCGGAGCAGCTGGTTGTATTTGGCCGTGCGGTCCGAACGGGCGAGGGAGCCGGTCTTGATCTGTCCGCAGTTGGTGGCGACGGCCAAGTCGGCGATCGTCGAGTCCTCGGTCTCGCCCGAACGGTGGCTCATCACGGCGGTGTAGCCGGCCCGGTGGGCCATATCTACCGCATCAAGAGTCTCGGACAAGGTACCGATCTGATTGACTTTTACCAGAATCGAATTCGCCAGACCCTCGCCGATGCCGGCGGCCAGACGGGCCGGGTTGGTGACGAACAGATCGTCGCCGACGATCTGGATGCGATCGCCCAGCCGGTCGGTCAGCAGCTTCCAGCCGTCGAAATCATCCTCGGCGCAGCCGTCCTCGATCGAGACGATGGGGAAGCGCTCGCACAGGTCGGCGAGGTAGTTGACCATGGCGTCGGCCTCGAGCGTCTTGCCCTCCCCGGCCATGACGTACTTGCCGTCCTTGAAGAATTCGGTCGCGGCGACGTCGAGGCCGAGGTGGAAGTCCTCGCCGGCGAGGTAGCCGGCGGCCTGTCCGGCGCGGGTGATGAAGCTGAGCGCCTCTTCGGCCGAGGCCAGGTTGGGGGCGAAGCCGCCCTCATCGCCGACGTTGGTGTTGTGGCCGGCGTCCTTGAGCTGCTTCTTCAGGGCATGGAAGATCTCGGCGCCCATGCGCAGGGCCTCGGAGAAGCTGTCGGCGCCGGTCGGCAGGATCATGAACTCCTGGATGTCGATCGGATTGTCGGCATGGGCCCCGCCGTTGATGATGTTCATCATCGGCGTCGGCAGGATGCGGGCCGAGACGCCGCCCAGATAGCGGTACAGCGGCAGGCCCGAAGAGATGGCGCTGGCCTTGGCGCAGGCGAGGCTGACACCGAGAATGGCGTTGGCGCCCAGGCGGGCCTTGTTGGAGGTGCCGTCGAGCGAGATCAGGGCCTCGTCGATGCGGCGCTGGTCCTCGGCGTCCATGCCGCTGAGGGCGTCGAAGATCTCGCCATTGACGGCGTCGACCGCCTTGCCGACCCCCTTGCCGCCCCACAGGTCCTTGTCGCCGTCGCGCAGTTCCACCGCCTCGTGGGCGCCGGTCGAGGCGCCGGAGGGCACCGCCGCGCGACCGAAGCTGCCGTCATCGAGGATCACGTCGACCTCCACCGTCGGATTGCCGCGGCTGTCGAGGATCTGGCGGGCGACGATGTCGGCGATGTCGGTCATGGGGCGGCTCTGTCACGGAGGGGATGGATGGCGGGTTTAGCCCGCCCGGGCCGGGCGGGGCAAGGAAGAGGGCCCGGCGGCCCGGAGATTCCGCGTCGTGGAGACCCGGTGAAAGTGTCCATGTCCGAGGAAAATTCGTGGGACACTTTCGGACACTTCGGACATCTCGATCGGCTGGCGTGCGTGCTGAACTTGTCAAAGACCCGGCCCGGAGGTCACGAACCAGGAGAGCATGCGCCTGCGTCAAAATCGGACGTAGGTTCAGCCGGGATCCACGGCAGCGTCGGGCGACAGGCCGCGGGCGTAGGCGGCCGAGAGCTGGCGGTAGTATTTCGAGTTGAAGGCGAGGATCGTCACCACCACGCCGAACAGGCCCGCCAGGCAGAAGACCAGGGCGATGCCCCGCTCCGGCCCGCGCCCGAACCAGTCGCCGATCGCGTCGGCGCCGGCGCCGGTCGTCATGAAGGGGATGAAGACGAACTGGGTCAGGGGGGCGATCAGGAAGGCGGTCAGCGGCGAGGCCGCCTGTTCGACCGACTGGGCGAAGCCGAACACCCTGCCCTGCCGTTCGAACGGCACGACCTTCTGCAGGGTGGTGTGCTCGGCCGCCTCGGCCCACGGCCCGAGGAACATCCAGACGATGCAGCCCGCCGCCAGCAGGGGGATCGAGGACTGGACGGTGAAAACCGCCGCGGCGGTCCAGGCGATCAGGTTCGCCAGCAGCAGGGTGCGTACCGGATTGGGGCCGAGGCCGGTCCGGGCGATGACGATGCCGCTGAGGATGAAGGCGCAGGAGACGAGGGCCCACAGCAGGCCCCAGGCCTGGACCTCCATCAGCGACAGGCCATAGGCGTCCATCAGCGCCATGAAGACGCCGCCGAGGAAGTTGTTGAAACAGGCGAACAGGATCAGGGCGAACAGGCCGGGCACGGCCGCGATGACCCGGACGGTTCCGGCGATGTCGACGCGGCGGGGCGTCTCCGCCTCCCCCGGCGCAAGCCCGGGTCGCGGTTCGTCGAAGCGGACGAACAGCAGGTGCAGGAAGACCAGCGCCGTCAGGCCCATGGCGAAGGCCAGGGTGTAGAGCATGCCGCCCCAGGCCACGAGGAAGCCGCTGACGGCCGAGGTGGTCAGGAAGCCGATCCCGGTGACCATGCCGACCAGCCCGTTGGCGCGGTCACGCCGGTCCTCGGGGATCAGCAGGGTGACCAGCGTCGGCAGGGCGATGCTGCGGACATTGCCGGCGATGACCCCGGCCATGGCGAGGCCGACGAACAGCCAGAGCGGCGCCCCGGACACGTCGGCGAGGGCCGATTCGGGCAGGCTTTGGCGGATCGCCAGCGCCAGGCCGTAGAAGGCGAAGGAGACCAGGCTGGAGCCCAGCATGATGATCTTCTTGCGATGGTGGTCGACGAGACTGCCGAGCCAGAAGCCCAGCCCGGCCGTGAGCACCAGATAGAGGCCGGCGATCATGCCGGTGGCGAACACGGACCGGGTTTCGAGGAAGACCCAGAAGGTCAGGGCGAACCACACCGTGAAATTGGTGATGTTGGCGACCAGATTGTTCGCGAGCAGATGACGAAATGCTCTCATGGAACGACAGGGCCTCGACGGGCGGTCGAGGCCGCGCGGTCACGGAACAGGTTGAGAATCAGGCCTCCCGGACGGCGCGCGCCCAGGAGGCCGGTTGTCAGGCGCAGCCTTCGACGTACTGGATGCTGGGGCCGCCGGCGGCGACGTGCTGGACCCGGCCGTCGTTGCCGATGTGATAGTTGATCCCGCGGGCCGCCGGGTCCTGGACATAGCCCGTGCCGCCGCCGCTACTCCAGGCGGTGATGTATTCCGCCGGGGGCTCGCTGTATTTGTGCGGAGAGGCGGTCGCCGCCGCGCCATAGGCGGTCTTGATGGCGGCGGCTTCATCGCCGACGCCGAAGCCGCGGTCGGTCTTGAGCGTGGCCTCGCGGGCCAGCCAGATGCTGGTCAGGACGCCGTTCTCGACCATCACCGTCAGCCCTTCGGGAGCTCGTTCGGGATGGAAGGTGTCGCAGGAGGCCGGATCAGGTCCGCCGACCGCATTCGGGTTTGCGTCGGGGCCCAGCGCCGCCTCGACCTCCGCGCGCGTCATGCCGACGCGCAGGGGCCCCCAGCCTTCGGCCGTGACGGCGTTGGTCGTGGCGGGCGTAGCCGCGGGGGCCGCCGGCTGGGCCGGAGCGGCGGGCGGCGCCGCCGGAGCGGGCTCAGAGTCCGGCGCGCCACAGGCGGCCAGCATCAGAACGGCGGACGAGAGCAACAGGGGACGGATCATGGGGAGACTCCTCAAGTTCGGAGCATCAACGCACGAAAACGGCGCGCGGATAAACCGCGCGCCGTGAAACTTTTTCGACGGGCCGTGGAAAGACCTAGTCTTCCTTGGGCGTCAGGACCTGACGGCCGCGATAGGTGCCGGTCTTCAGGTCGATGTGGTGCGAGCGACGCAGCTCGCCCGTGTCCTTGTCCTCGGTGTGGGGGTTGGTCCCCAGCGAGTCGTGGGCGCGGCGCATGTTGCGACGCGAGGGCGATACTTTGCGCTTCGGAACGGCCATGTCCGTCTCAATCTTCTTAAGGTCGGGCGCTTGTGAAAGCGCGAAAACAACTGCGGCGGCCCTCGAAAGAGCCGCCACGTGAGGGCGGGCTTATGCCTGAACCCGTCAGGGAGTTCAAGTCCGCAGGCGCGCGGCGCGATCCGCTCGCGAGAGCCCGTAATACAGGCTGTCCTTCCACTCGCCGGCGATCTCCCATGTGCGCTCGGCGGAGCCGGTGCGGACGAAGCCGAGCCGCTCCAGCAGGCGAATCGACGCCGCGTTCTCCGGGTCGACATCGGCGATCAGGTCGTCGAGGTCGCGCGTGGCGAACACATGGTCGATCGCGGCCGCCACCGCCTCGCCGGCGAACCCCTGTCCCCAGTGGTCCGGATGCAGGATGTAGCCGACCTCGGGGAGCTGGAAGAAGCCCGCCTTGCCGATGACGACGCCGTCGCGTTCGATGACGAAATCGGGCTGGTCGGGGCCGTTGGCGATCATGCCGCGCAGCCAGATCCGCGTCTGCTCCACGGTCTCGTGCGGCGGGGTTGACCACCAGCGGGTGGCGCGCGGGTCCGACAGGACGGCGTGCATCGCCGCCAGATCGTCCGGGCGCGCGGACCGCAGGGTCAGCCGGGGCGTGAGGATCTCCATGGCCCGCGATTGCGGCTTCAGGCCGGAATGGTCAAGCCAAGGCGCGTTCCATGACGATGAAGGACAGGTCGTCCCGCAGCGGCAGGCCGAAGCGCGGCTCGCCATAGGGGAACGGCAGGGTCTCGCCGGTGGGGGCGTAGCCGAGCCGCTGGTACCACTGGATCAGGGTCTCGCGCTGCGGCAGGACGGAGATGCGCACCCGCCGCGCGCCGAAGCGCTCGCGGAGGGCCGCATGGGCGGCCTCGATCAACCGACGGCCCAGGCCGCCGGCCTGCAAGGTTGGCTGAACCGAGAGCATGCCGAAATAGCCGACGCCGGCGCCGCGGTCGGCGATCAGGATGCAGCCGATCAGGTCTTCGCCGGCAAAGGCGGCCAGCATGGCCTGATCGGGATCGGAGAGGATGTCCGCCAGATCCGCGGGATCGGTGCGCTGGCCCTCCAGCAGATCGGCCTCCGTCGTCCAGCCGGCGCGCGAGGCCTCGCCGCGGTAGGCGCTCTCGATCAGCCGGTGCAGCGCGGGGATGTCGGCCGGGCCGGCGTCGCGGATGCGGAGGTCAGTCATGGTGCAGCAGGTCGGCGACGGCCTCGCCGATGGCCAGCGAGCTGGTGAGGCCCGGGCTCTCGATGCCGAACAGGGCGACGAGGCCAGGGATGCCGTGGTCGTCGCGGCCGCGCAGCTGGAAGTCGGGCTGGGGCTCGCCCGGCCCGTGCAGCTTGGGCCGGATGCCGGCGTAGTCGGGCGTCAGGGCGCCGTCCGGCAGCCCCGGCCAGAAGCGGCGGATGTAGCGCTCGAAATCGGCGGCTCTCGCGGGGTCGACCGAATAGTCCTCGGTCTCGACATAGACGAGGTCGGGGCCGAACACGGCCTGGCCGCCGAGGTCCTTGCGATAGTGGGTGCCGAGGGCGCCGGGGATCGGCGGCGGATAGATCAGCCGCTCGAACGGCGCCTTGCCGGTCAGGCGAAAATAGACGCCCTTGCCGAAATGGCCGGCCGGGATGTTCAGGGGCGGATAGCCCTCGATCCGCCCGGCGACGGTCTGGGCGGCCAGCCCCGGGGCGGTGACGAGCAGGCGCGTCGTCAGCACCGCCCCGCCCTCCCCGCCCGCGGTGATCGTGAAGCCGCCACCGGGCAGAGGTTCGGCCCGTTCGAACGGGGTCGAGACGACGACCGACCCGCCGGCGTCCTCGATCTCGCCCTGCAGGGCCAGCATATAGCCGTGGCTGTCGAAGACGCCGCTTTCGGGGGACAGGATGGCGGCGTGGGCGTTCAGCCCGGGCTCCAGCGCCCGCGCCTGGGCGCCGGTCAGATGCTCCAGCGCCTCGACCTCATTGGCCGTGGCCAGGTCGAAGATGGTCTCGATGCGGGCGACCTCGGCCTCGTCGGTGGCCACGACCAGCTTGCCGCAGCGGCGGTAGTCGACCTTGTGGCTGTCGAGGAAGGCGTACAGCAGCCGGCGGCCGGCGACGCAGTAACGCGCCTTGAGCGAGCCGGTCGGATAGTAGAGGCCGCCGTGGATGACCTCGGAATTGCGCGAGGAGACGCCCTGGCCGATGTGCGGCTCCCGCTCCAGCACCAGCACGGACAGGCCCCGCTTCGCCAGCGCCCGGCCGCAGGCGAGACCGACCGCGCCGGCGCCCACGACCGTCGCGTCGAAGTCGAAGCTCATGCTTTCGAGCCGTACAGGCTGGCCGCGCGCGCCTCGAAACAGTGCATCAGCTTGCCGACCGCGCGATCAAAATTGGCGTGCAGGACGCCGTCGAGCAGCCGCGACTTGAAGGCGAAGTCGATGAAGAACTCGACGCGCGTCCCGGCCGGATCGGGGAAGAACTCCCAGCGGTTGTTCAGGTGTTTGAAGGGCCCGCGCAGCAGGCCGACCTCGACCCTGTCGCGGTTCGTGTCATGCCGCACCCAGGTGGAGAACCGCTCCTTGAGGAAGGAGAAGCCGACGGCGGCCTCGGCGTCGAGCACCGAGACGCCGGGCGCTTCCTCGCGCGCGCTCCAGGTTCGCATGGCGGTGACCCAGGGCACGAACTCGGGATAGGCGCGCACGTCGGCGACCAGCGCGGCCAATTGGGCGGGCGTGTACGGCAGGATGCGGGTGACGCGGTGGACGGCCAATCGCGGCTCAGCGACCGGTCTGGGCCAGACGGGCGGCGCGCAGGCGCGCGAAGTCGTCGCCGGCGTGGTGCGAACTGCGGGTCAGGGGCGACGAGGACACCATCAGGAAGCCCTTGGCCCGGGCGATGGCCTCATAGGCCTTGAACTCGTCCGGGGTGACGAACCGGTCGATGGCCGCGTGTTTGCGCGTCGGCTGCAGGTATTGGCCGATGGTGATGAAATCGACGCCGGCCGAGCGCATGTCGTCCATCACCTGCATGACCTCTTCGCGGGTCTCGCCGAGGCCGACCATGATGCCGGACTTGGTGAACTGGTTGGGATCGCGCTCCTTGACCATCTGCAGCAGGCGCAGGGAGTGGAAGTAGCGGGCCCCGGGGCGGATCTTCAGATACAGCCGCGGCACCGTCTCGAGGTTGTGGTTGAAGACGTCGGGCGTGGCGTCGATCATGACCTCGGCCGCCCCGTCCTTGCGCAGGAAGTCGGGGGTCAGGATCTCGATGGTGGTGTTGGGCGCCTGCAGCCGGATCTGGCGCACGACCTCGGCGAAATGGGCGGCGCCGCCGTCGGCGACGTCGTCGCGGTCGACGCTGGTGATGACGACGTGGTTGAGGCCCAGCTGGGCCACGGCCAGACCGACCTTGCCGGGCTCTTCAGGGTCGAGCGGCTGCGGCAGGCCGGTTTTGACGTTGCAGAAGGCGCAGGCGCGGGTGCAGGTGTCGCCCATGATCATCAGCGTGGCGTGCTTCTGGCTCCAGCACTCGCCTATGTTCGGGCAGGCCGCCTCCTCGCAGACCGTGACCAGACCCTTGTCCTTCACGATGGCTTTGGTGGCGTTGTACTGGCCCGAACCGGGCGCCTTGACGCGCAGCCAGTCGGGTTTCTTCAGCACGGCGGTCTCGGGCCGGTTCTGCTTTTCCGGGTGACGCAACTCGGCCGGCGTCTTCCTCAGGGTGTCGATCAGCGTGACCAAGGCGTCGCGGGCTCCGGGCTGTGCGGAACCGCTATGTCGTCCTTCCGGGGGGCGAAGGCAAGGCGAGGGCGAAGCTCACGCAAGGTAACCTATCTTTTCAACGCCCTCCCCGCCCTCTAGTTTGCCCGCTCAAACCAAGGCGCGGTCAACGCGCCACGGAGGATGTCTTTGCGCCTACCCCTGGACCCCACGGTCGTCGAAGAGACGGTCTTCGATGCCCTGATCGCGGCCCGCGACACCTATGGCGACAAGGAGATCCTGGAGGACCAGGACCGCAAGCCCCTGACCTATACCGGGCTGATCCGCGCCGCCTTCGTGCTGGGCCGCAAGATCGCCGCCATGACCGAACCGGGCGAGCGGGTCGGCATCCTGCTGCCGGCCAGCATGGGGGTGGTGGTGACCTTCTACGGCCTGCACGCCCACGGCCGGGTGCCGGTGATGATCAACTTCACCTCGGGCGAGCTCAATGTGAAGGCGGCGATCAAGGCCGCCGGGGTCGACAAGGTGCTGACCGCGCGGCGCTTCATCGAACAGGCCAAGCTGGACGATCTGATCGGCCATATCGAATCGGTCGCCGAGGTCGTGTGGCTGGACGACGTGCGCCAGTCGATCGGCCTGCCGGACAAGCTGTACGGCCTGATGGCGGGTCTGATGCCGAAGCGGTTCCGGGTCCAGACCGAGCCTTCGTCGCCGGGCGTGGTGCTGTTCACCTCGGGCAGTTTCGGGGCGCCCAAGGGCGTGGTGCTGAGCCAGTGGAACCTGGTCGCCAACTGCCGCCAGGTTGCGCAGCACATCGCCCTGGATCCGGCCTGGGTGATGTTCAACCCCCTGCCGACCTTCCACTGTTTCGGCCTGACCGGCGGGGTGCTGCTGCCGCTGCTGCAGGGCCTCAAGGCCTTCCAGTATCCCTCGCCGCTACACGCCAAACAGATCGTCGAACTGCTGCCTGACGTGAAGGCCTCGGTCCTGTTCGCGACCGACACCTTCCTGAACCAATACGCCCGCGTCGCCGGGCCGGACGATTTCTCGACGGTGCAGTTCGTCGTCGCCGGGGCCGAGCGGGTGCGGGACGAGACCCATCACCTGTTCAACACCCGCTTCCACGGCCTGAAGCTGCTGGAGGGCTATGGGGCCACCGAGGCCGCGCCCGTGGTCGCCGTCAACCACCCCGACCGCAACCGGCCCGGCACCGTCGGACAGGTCATGCCCGGCATGGAATGGCGGCTGGACCCCGTCGACGGCATCGACGAGGGCGGCCGGCTGTATCTGCGCGGTCCCAATGTGATGAAGGGCTATCTGTCGCCCGACGATCCCGACGTCATCGAGCCGCTCGACGGCGGCTGGCACGACACCGGCGACATCGTCGCGATCGACGACGAGGGCTACATCAGCATCCTCGGGCGGGTGAAGCGGTTCGCCAAGATCGGCGGCGAGATGGTGTCGCTGGCGGCGGTCGAGGGTCTGGCCAGCGCCGTCTGGCCTGAGGCGCGCCACGCCGTGGTCTCCATCCCGGACACCCGCAAGGGCGAAAAGCTGGTGCTGGTCACCGACCGCAAGGACGCCGACGTCGCCCGTCTCGCCGAATGGGCGCGCAGCCACGGCGCGCCGGAGCTGGCGGTGCCGAAGAAGATCCTGCGGGTCGACGAACTGCCGGTGCTGGGCACGGGCAAGACCGACTATGTGGCGATCCAGCAGCTGGTCGACCTCGACAAGGCGGCCTGAGGGCGCTTTGAGAGAACGCTGATTCGGGCTCACAGTCCCTGCCTGACAAAGGGAGGGTTCCATGTTCAGCCAGTTCTCATCGTACCAGCCGCAGCTGCTCAGCCTGCTGCGCATCGTCGCCGGACTTCTGTTCGTCACGCACGGCACCGCCAAGGTGCTCGGCTTCCCCGCGCTTGAGGGGCTGCCGCCGCCGGGCCTCAGCCTGGCCGGCCTGTCGGGGCCGCTGGAGCTGCTCTTCGGGACATTGCTGGTGCTCGGCCTGTTCACCCGGCCGGTCGCCTTCCTCGCCGCCGGCTTCTGCGCCGTCGGCTATTGGGCGGTGCACGCCGGACAGGGGGCCATTCCGCTCGCCAATGGCGGCGAGCTGATCGCCCTCTACTGCTTCGTCTGGCTGTATTTCGTCGCCGCCGGGCCGGGGCCGTGGTCGGTCGACGCCGCGATGAAGCGCGCCTGATCAGCCGATCCGGACGCCCGTCATCGAGATCGATCCGCCCTCGATGACGTCAGTGAAGAAGCTGACGTCGTCGCCCGGCCGGCGCTGGGCGGCGACGTACAGCAAGGGCAGGAAATGCTCGTCGGCGGGGACGCTCATCTGCGCGTCTTCGGCGAGGTCTACCCAGGCGGTCAGCGCGGCGTCGTCGCCGCGGACCAGCGCCGCCTTGACCGCCTCGTTGAACCGGGTGGCCCAGGCATAGGGCTCGCCGCCCGCCCGCTTCCAGGTACGATGATTGTGCACGAAGTCGCCGGAGCCGGCGATGACCACGCCTTCTTCGCGAAGCGGCGTCAGCCGGCGCGCCAGATCGAAATGACCCTGGGCGTCCAGCCGACGATCCAGCGAGAGCTGGACGACCGGTACGTCCGCCTCGGGCCAGACATGGGTCAGCACCGACCAGGTCCCGTGATCCAGACCCCATGCCTCGGTCGGCGCGGCGCCGGTCAGCTCCGACACCCGCCGGGCCAGCCCGGGCGAGCCCGGCGCGGGGTACTGCATCGCATGCAGTTCGTCCGGGAAAGCGCCAAAATCATGGATGGTTTCGGGACGGGACTGCGCCGTGACGTACGGTCCTTCGGTCTCCCAGTGGGCCGAGACCATGACCACGCCGGCGGGCTTGCCCACGGCCTGACCGAGGGCGCGCCAGCCGTCCGCATGGGGACCGCCCAGCGCGTTCATCGGCGATCCGTGACCAAAGAAGAGCGCGGGCTGGCGCACTACGCCACCAGCTTCTTCGCCGTCTCGGCGACATAGCGGCCCTGCCAGCGCGCGCCCTCGAGCTCGTTCTCGCTGGGCATGCGCGAACCGTCGCCGCCGGTGATGGTGGTGGCCCCATAGGGCGAGCCGCCGGTCATCTCGTCGATGCGCGACTGGCCGGCCCAGGCGTAGGGCAGGCCCGCCACGATCATGCCGTGGTGCAGCAGGGTCTGGATGAGGCCGATCAGGGTGGTCTCCTGGCCGCCGTGCTGGGTTGCGGTCGAGGTGAAGGCCGAGCCGACCTTGCCGACCAGACCGCCCTTGGCCCAGACGCCGCCGGTCTGGTCGAGGAAGTTGCGCATCTGCGACGCCGCCGTGCCGTAGCGGGTGCCCGCTCCGACGATGATGGCGTCATAGTCGGCCAGCTGATCGACCTCGGCGATCGGCGCCGCCTGTTCCAGCTTGTAGCCGCTCTTGCGGGCCAGTTCATCCGGCACCAGTTCGGGAACCCGCTTGATGTCGACGACCGCGCCTTCGACGGACCGGGCGCCCTCGGCGACCGCCTCCGCCATGGCTTCGACGTGGCCGTAGGTGGAATGATACAGAACCAGGATCTTGGGCATGAGCTTCTCCGCTGGTGAAGGATTGGAACCGCAACCGGTACTGTATCAGATAGGCGCCCGGCTCGCCAGAGACAACCCCCGGGGTCAGCGTCCGATCCGGGGTCCCAGCGGACAGACGCGGTCGTAGAACTCAACCGGCGCCGGAACCGCGCCGCCGCGAAGAAGCCGGAACCGGTGCTCCACCACCATGGCCTGTTGTTCGATGTTCAGTCCCGCCCAGCGACAGTCCATGCCCGTTGGATAGGCGTAGGAGGCGGGGCGGTCCCCTGCCCGCAGCTTGCCTGTCAGGAGATTGACGCCTTGCTGGGCCTGCCAGACGTGGGTCAGTTCGTGGATCAGCAGAGCCTGGAGCCCGAGCGGCGCCGCAGTGATGTCCGGCGGCAGGGACCGGGCGGGCCAGACGATCCACTCGCGGCCAAACCAGCGCCCGGGCACGAAGGCGCGATTGAACGGCCATGGCGCGGGCAGAAGCCGGACGGTGTCGCTATGCAGGTCGTCACCAAAGGCCTCGCGGGCGAGGTCTCGCTCACCGGTCGTTAGCGGCCGGATCACGGCGCCGCGGCCGCGGCATAGCCGCCGGTCGGGCTGACCCACTCCCAGTGCCAGGGCTCATAGACATAGGGGACGAAGCCGAAGCGGTGGGCGTTGCGGACCAGCCAGCGGTAGGTGGCGGTGCGGCTCATATGCAGGCGGCTGGCCGGAGACGTGTTGTCGACGCCGAGCCCGGCAAGCTGGCCGACATAGAGATCGACCGCCGTGCCCGTCCGGTGCGGCGAGCAGACGGCGCGGCGCAGGCCGTCGCAATTGCCCTGGGCGGCGCAGCGGGCGGCGTCGGCCTCCGGGTCGCGGAAGCCGGAAAAAATCTGCAGCAGCTCCGGGTCAGCGGCGACCTCGGGCACTTCCTGGCGCGCCGCCGCCACCATCAGCCGGTAGGCGGCCAGCACGTCGCGCCGCAACAGGCGCGTCAGCCGGTCGGCGTGCTCTTCGGACTCGACGAGGTAGCCGAGCTGGTAGAGCGGCGGCGGGTCCGGGCACGGCTGCTCGCGGACCCGCTCCATGATGAACGGCCGCCGCTGCTGCCACAGGCCGCGGAAGACCTGGAAGGTGGCCGGATCGAACCAGCCGGTGGCCGGCAGGCCGTTGGCGTACTGGAAGTCCGCCAGCGCCCGGGCGAAACGCGGCGACCCGGGGGCGCAGCCGGTGCCCAGCTCCTTCTGGATCAGCGGCAGATAGGTTTCCCAGCCCCACTCCGTCGGGCCGAACGGAGCCCACTGCAGCGAGCCGTGCGACAGGGCGTTGGCCAGCGCCGGGGCGCTCCACTCGATCTCGTCGCCGTCGCAGATCTCGGCGCCGCGGGACTGGGCGACGGCGCGGTCGGGGACGGCGGCAACCGCCGCCGACAGGACCGCCAGACTCAGGAGGATACGGGTCAGGGCCATGATTGAAGCAAGCCCGAGCCGGCGGCCGAGGGCAAGGGGGCGCATTTGAAAGCCGGTTCCGACAGGGACAATTCGCCCGGGACAAGGACGACATCACGTCCCGGGACATGGGCGACAGGCGAGACATCCACGACACGGTTCGAGGACCATGCGCCGGACCGCAAAAAGCGGCATGGTGACGCTGCGGCCGACTCAGGGCCGACGCCTTCGGACCCGTCCATGACCGACGCCGCCCCGACCGCCACCAACGCGACCGCCAGCGTTCCGCGCCGCTCCAACGCCATCCTCGCCGCCTTTTCCGGGCCGTGCCTGCCGCTGGCGGCCTTCGGCGTCGCCCTGCCCGTCACCCTGCCGGAGTTCTACGCCACCTATGTCGGGCTGGAGCTGGGCGTGGTCGCGGCGGTGTTCATGGCCGTGCGGCTGATCGACATCGTCTTCGACCCCTTCATCGGCTGGGGTATGGACCGGACGAAGACCCGCTTCGGCCGCTACCGCCCGTGGATGGCGATCTCGACGCCGATCCTGATGCTGTCGGCCCTGATGATGTTCGTCCTGGTCCAGCCCGGCGCGGGCGCGGCCTATCTGTTCGGCTGGCTGCTGGTGCTCTACCTCGGCTTCTCGATCGGCACCCTGGGCCAGCTGGGCTGGGCCTCGGTGCTGGCGCCGCAGTACGACCAGCGCAGCCGGGTCTACGGCTGGTGGCAGGTGTTCAACATCATCGGCGTGATCCTGATCCTGGTCCTGCCGACCATCGTCGTGAAGACCGGCCTCGGCGACTACGCCGACGGCGTGCGCATCATGGGCTGGGCCATCATGATCGCCCTGCCCGTCACCATCGGCCTGGCCCTGTTCGTCGTGCCCGAGCCGGTCAACGCGGGGGCCGCCCCGCACGGCGGGCCGAAGGCCTATCTGGGCCTGTTCGCCAAGACGACGGTGCGCAAGCTGCTGTTCGCCGACCTGCTGCTGGGCGTCGCGCCTGGCATCACCGGCTCGCTGCTGTTCTTCTTCTTCGGCCAGATCAAGGGCTACGACCACACCCAGGCCTCGCTGTTCATGCTGTTCTATTTCGTCGCCGGACTGGTCGGGGCGCCGTTCTGGGCCTGGCTGGCGACGCGGATCGGCAAGGACAAGGCGCTGGCCGTCGCCAGTCTGGTGTTCGCCGCCTTCTACATCGGCGCGACCCTGGTTCCCGGCGGCAATTTCGCCCTGACCGCCGCGGCCATGTTCATCGCTGGCCTGCCTTATGCCGCCGGCCTGTTCCTGCTGCGGGCGATGATGGCCGACGCCGGCGACGAGATCCGGCTGGATACGGGCGTCGACCGGACCGGCCTGATGTTCTCCATCCTGTCGGCCACCACCAAGATCGGCCACGTCGTCGCCCTGATCCCCTATCTGATCCTGCAGTGGGTCGGCTTCCGCGCCCTGCCGGGACCGGAGGGCAACAGCGAGAGCTCGCTGCTGGCGCTGCAGATCCTGTTCATCCTCGTGCCCGGCCTGCTGCTGGCGGCGGCGGCCCTGGTGCTCAGGGGCTATCCGCTGACGCCGGCGCGGCATGACGAAATCCGCAAGGCGCTTGAGGCCCGCGACGGCGCGGCGGAACCGGCGTGACCCCCGTCGACCGCCTCAACGGCATCATGGCGAAGCTGCGCGACCCGGTCGGCGGCTGTCCGTGGGATGTCGAGCAGACCTTCGCCACCATCGCCCCCTATACGATCGAGGAGGCCTATGAGGTCGCCGACGCCATCGAGCGCGGCGACATGGACGAGCTGAAATCCGAGCTCGGCGACCTACTGTTCCAGGTCGTCTTCCACGCCCGCGTGGCCGAGGAACAGGGGCTGTTCGTCTTCGACGACGTGGCTGAGGCCATCGCCGACAAGCTGGAGCGCCGTCATCCGCACGTGTTCGGCGACGAGGCGGCGAAGCCGGACGGTGTGGCCCAGAAGGCCCGTTGGGAAGACATCAAGGCGGCCGAACGCGCCGCCAAGGCCCAGCATGGCGTGCTGGACGACGTCCCGGTCGGCCTGCCGGCGCTGGCCCGCGCGGCCAAACTGACGAAGCGGGCGGCCCGTGTCGGTTTCGACTGGCCCTCGACCGACGAGGTGTTCGACAAGCTGGACGAGGAGGTCGCGGAACTGCGCGTCGAGATCGCCGCCGGGGATCTGGACAAGGCGCGCGAGGAGGTGGGCGACCTGTTGTTCGTGGTCGCCAATCTGGCGCGGAAGCTGGGGGTAGAGCCGGAAGACGCCCTGCGCGGGGCGAACGCGAAATTCGTCCGGCGGTTCGGCTTTATCGAGGCGGAGCTGGCGAAGGACGGGCGTGGGCCCGAGCATTCGGACCTGGCCGAGATGGACGGGCTGTGGGACGCCGCCAAGGCGGCCGAGCGGGGCTAATCCTCCACCACGCTTCGCATGGTCCCCCTCCCCATCGCCGCGACAGGGAGAAGACGGGCGGCGCTACAGCGCCACCTTGTCCTTGTTCATCCGCAGGCGGACCACCAGACCCTGCTCGGCCCAGTCCTTTTCGATGGCGCCGTCCAGCTGGCGGGCCATGGCGCGCTCGACCATCTGGCTGCCATAGCCGCCCTTACCCTTGGGCGGGTGCACTGGCGGGCCGCCCTGTTCCGTCCAGGCGATCACCAGCTCGGTGTCATGCGCCGAGCAGGAGACATCGAGGGTCCCGGTCTCGGCGGACAGGGCGCCGTATTTGAGCGAATTGGTCGCCAGCTCATGGACGATCAGGGCCAGGGCGTTGGCCGCCTGCTCGCCCACGCCCATGCGCGGCACCGAGACCCGGATGCGGCCGCTGAAGGCGCCGAGGTCGTCATACGGCGCCAGCAGGACGGACAGGAGGTCCCCCAGCAGGGCCGCCTTGCCTTCCTCGCCCGGCAGCGGACGGACCAGATCGTGGGCGCGGCCGAGGGCGGTGAGTCGCTGGGTCAGCTCGCGGGCCATGTCGGCGCTCGATTCCACCGACCGGGACGTGATCGCCGTCAGGCCCGAAGCGATGGCCAGCAGGTTCTTGACCCGGTGACTCATTTCGCCCGCGAGCAGCTCGTGACCTTCCTCGGCCTGCTTGCGCCCGGTCACGTCGATGAAGATGCCGAACATCTTGCGGCTGACCATGCCGAGGTCGTCGCCCTGCCCGCGGGCGGATATCCAACGGACGTCGCCGGCGACGAGGATGCGGAAATCGATTTCATAGGGGCCGACGACCGCCCGGGTGGCGGCGAAGGCGGCCCGCACCCGGTCACGATCCGCCGGGTGGATGTGCGAGGACAGGTCTTCGAAGGTGACTGTGGGCTGAACCTCCATGCCCCACAGCCCGAAGGCGGCGTCGTCCATGGCGAAGGTGTCGTCATCGACGTTCCATGACCACAGCGCGACCCCGGCGGCCAGAAGGCCCCGTTCAAGGTCGGCGACGTTCCAGTTGGACGTCCCGGCGTTCGTCTTCGGCATCAACCAAGCCCACCTGCAGCGCCCGCGCACCCGCGAGCGACCCCTCAATACACCGTCCTAACACATGAGAGGGATCGGCGTTCATCCCGGCGATTCAGCGGGCTAGGGAAAACTGCCGCTCGAACCGCCCGAGGGCCGCCGGATGAAGCCGGACCACCAGCTGGGTCCGGCCCGTGTCGTCGGTCTCGCGCCCGGTGACGCGTCCGTTCTCGTACAGCCAGGCGAGGGCCTCGCCCTGCGACGGGTCCAGCACCAGCGCCGTCTCCGGGTCGTCGTCGATCAGGCCGGCGATCGTCTCGCGCAGCTGTTCGATCCCCTCCCCGGTCCAGGCCGACACCGCCGCCGCCTTGCCCTCGCGGGAGAGGCGTTCGGCCTGACCCAGCACGGCCTCGCGCGCGTCGGCGTCCAGCAGGTCGATCTTGTTCCAGACCTCGAGCACCCGGCGGGTCTTGCCCTCCGGCGTCTCGATCTGTTTCAGCACCGCCTCGACGTCCTTCGCCTGGGCCGCGCTGTCGGGGCTGGCGATGTCGCGCACGTGCAGGATCAGGTCCGCCTCGCCGACCTCCTCCAGAGTCGCGCGGAAGCTCTCGACCAGTTCGTGCGGCAGGTCGGAGATGAAGCCGACGGTGTCAGCGACGATGGCTGGCCGACCCTGCGGCAAGCGGATGGTGCGCTGGGTGGTGTCGAGGGTGGCGAACAGCAGGTCTTTCGCCACCACGTCCGAGCCGGTCAGCCGGTTGAACAGGGTCGACTTGCCGGCGTTGGTGTAGCCGACCAGGGCCACGGTCGGGAACGGCACTTTCTGGCGCTGTTTGCGGTGCAGGCCGCGGGTGCGGCGCACCTCTTCCAGCTCGGCCTTGAGCTTGACGATGCGGTCGGCGATCAGGCGCCGGTCGAGCTCGATCTGGGTCTCGCCGGGGCCGCCGGTGTTGCCGGTGCCGCCGCGCTGGCGTTCCAAGTGGGTCCAGGTGCGGACGAGGCGGGATTTCTCATAGTCCAGCCGGGCCAGCTCGACCTGCAGCCGGCCTTCCCTGGTGCGCGCGCGGCGGCCGAAAATTTCGAGGATCAGGCCGGTGCGGTCGATGACCTTGCAGTCCCAGGCCTTTTCCAGATTGCGCTGCTGCACCGGCGAGATGTCGTCGTCGACGACCACAGCCTCGGCCTCGGCGGTGCGGACCAGGGCGGCCAGTTCCTCGACCTTGCCCGAGCCGAACAGGGTGGCGGGCGTGACCTTGCGGATGCGCACGATCTCTTCGCCGCGCACGTCGAGGTCCAGCGCGCGAGCCAGGCCCACGGCCTCCTCGAGCCGCTCGACCGACTGGCGCGAGCTGTCGCTGGCGCCGGAGTCGGAGCGTTCGGGATGGATGACGACCGCCCGGATCAGCGGGACGGCGTGGTCGATTAGCTGGCTGGCCAAGTCTGGGGTGTTCGCTTTCGTCACGGGGAGGGGCTTGCTGACAAACAACCGTCAGACTCGCCGAACGATCCGGCCTCAACCGGATCGTTGCAAAGATAGTGCGTCGCCGCCCGAATTGAAGCGCGTCAGTCCTCGTCGGCGTCCGGTTCGTACAGCTGCACCGGGGCCGACGGCATGATGGTCGAGATGGCGTGCTTGTAGACCAGCTGGGACTGGCCATCGCGGCGCAGCAGCACACAGAAGTTGTCGAACCAAGTCACGATGCCCTGCAGCTTGACGCCATTGACCAGGAAGATGGTCAGCGGCGTCTTGGTCTTGCGGACGCTGTTGAGGAAGGTGTCCTGAAGGTTCTTGGACTTGTCTTGCGACATGGCAGGTTCAGCCTGTTCTTGCTTGTTCTCCGGCCGAGGGAGCGGCGCGGGGCTGGATCGGATGTCCGGCCCCATACCTTAGACGCGGCCCGCGCGGGCCCGCAACGCCTAGATGGCGTCGCGGCGCGCCTGATCCAGGTACAGGGCGCGCAGGCGGGTGGTGATCGGACCCGGCTTGCCGTCGCCGATGGTGACGCCGTCGATCGACACGGCGGGCATGACGAAGGCCCCGGCGGCGGTGAAGAAGGCCTCCTTCGCCCGCTTGGCCTCGTCGACGCTGAACGGCCGTT
This sequence comes from Brevundimonas sp., assembly GCF_046295595.1. Lineage (GTDB taxonomy): Bacteria > Pseudomonadota > Alphaproteobacteria > Caulobacterales > Caulobacteraceae > Brevundimonas. The sequence continues at coordinate 77,297 of NZ_JBKBMX010000006.1, forward strand.
CGTCCAGTTCGACGCCCTCTTCCTCGATCAGCGCCATGATCGCCGTACGGGTGATCCCTTTCAGGATGTTGGCCTGGGTGTCGCGCGTCCGCAGCTTGCCGTTCTCGTCGACGATCCAGGCGTTGGTCGACGAGCCCTCGGTGACCAGGCCCATCTCGTCGACCATCCAGGCCTCATAGGCGCCCCGCTCGCGCGCCTGCTGCTTGGCCAGAACATTGGCCAGAAGCCCGACGGTCTTGATGTCGCAGCGGCCCCAGCGGATGTCCGGGACGGTGACGACCGCGACGCCCTTTTTCGCCGTGGCCTCGCTGCGGTCGGCGCTGATCGACTTCGCGGTCACGACGACGCTGGGCGGGGTGCGCTCGGCCGGGAACGGATGGTCCCGCCGCGCCGTGCCGCGCGTGACCTGCAGATAGACGATGCCGTTGCGGACCCGGTTGCGGCGGATGGTCTCCTGCAGCACGCGGGTCAGGGACTCGCGGGTCATCGGAATGTCGATGCGCAGCTCGCTCAGGCTGCGGTGCAGGCGGGTCATATGGCCGTCGAAATCGGCCATGCGGCCGTCGAACACCGACCAGACCTCATAGACGCCGTCGGCGAACTGGAAGCCGCGGTCCTCGACGTGGATCACGGCCTGGCCGTGCGGCTGGTACTGGCCGTTGACATAGGCGACCCGGCTCATCCCTCGATCCCTCCATCTTCCTCGTCGTCGACGACGCCGCGCGCCGGCGACACGCCGAGCGACTTCAGCTTGCGGTGCAGGGCCGACCGCTCCATGCCGATGAAGGCCGCGGTGCGCGAGATATTGCCGCCGAAGCGCATGATCTGGGCGGCCAGATATTCGCGCTCGAACACCTCGCGCGCCTCGCGCAGCGGCAGGGCGATGATGCGTTCGGCTCCCAGCGAGCCGCTGGAGCCGGCGTTGGTCGCCTCCTGCGGCAGGGAGTCGGCGCCGATCGGCTCGTTGACGTCGCCGGTGGCGAGGATCAGCAGCCGCTCGACGTTGTTGCGCAGCTGGCGAACGTTTCCCGGCCACGGATGGACCTGCAGCACCGCGACCGCGTCGTCGCCGAGCCGGCGACGGGGCAGCCCCTGCGAGACGGCCAAGGTTTCGATGAAATAGTCGACCAGTTCCTGGATATCCTCGCGGCGCTCCGCCAGGGCCGGAACCCGGATCGGCACCACGTTCAGGCGGTGGAACAGGTCTTCGCGGAAGCGGCCCTCGGCGATCTCCTGTTTGAGGTCGCGCGAGGTCGAGGTGATCACCCGGACATCGACCTGGACATCCTGTTCGCCGCCGACGCGGCGGAAGCGCTGCTCGACCAGCACGCGGAGGATGCGGCTCTGGCTCTCGCGCGGCATGTCGCCGACGTCGTCGAGATACAGGGTGCCGTTGTGCGCCCGTTCGAAGACGCCGATCTTGCTGGGGCGGCCGTCGTGGCCTTCTTCGCCGAACAGTTCGAGGTCGAGACGCTCGGGCGTCATGCCCGCCGCGGCGATGGCGACGAACTCGCCGCGGGCCCGGGCCGAGGCCTCGTGGATCTGGCGCGCCACCAGCTCCTTGCCGCTGCCGGGCGGGCCCGAGATCAGCACCCGGCTATTGGCCGGCGCGACCTTCGCGATGGTGCTGCGCAGGGTCTGGGCCGCGGCCGAGCGGCCGATGAAACCGGTCGGGGCCGCCACCTGGGCCCGCAGACGGCGGTTCTCGCGCTTCAGCGAGGTCGCTTCCAGCGCCCGCTGCACGACCACCACGAGGCGATCCGACTTGAACGGCTTCTCGATGAAGTCATAGGCGCCGCCCTGCAGGGCCGTCACCGCCGTCTCGATATTGCCGTGGCCGGAGATCATCACCACGGGCAGGTCCGGATCCAGCGCCTTGATCACATCCAGCAGCTCCAGCCCGTCGAGTCCGCCGCCCTGCATCCAGATGTCGAGCAGGGCCAGAGACGGCTTGCGCGCCCGGATCGCGGCCAGCGCCTCGTCCGAGTTGGAGGCCGTGCGAACGGCGTGGCCCTCGTCCTCAAGCAGGCCGGAGACCAGCTCGCGGATGTCCGCCTCGTCGTCGACGACCAGAATGTCGGCTCCCGTGGATCGCATGTCGCCTCGCTATTCGCCGGCCGGGACGGTGGAGGACCGGGAAGCCTTCGCGGCCTTGCCTCCGGCCGCGCCGGCCGTTTCAGTTGGAGATTTCAGGGGGAAGATCAGACAGACCCGCGCGCCGGACATCGGCTCGGCGTCGGCCAGCTTAAGTTCGCCGCCGTGGTCCTCGCAGATGCGTTTGACGATGGCGAGGCCGAGGCCCGTGCCCTTCTCGCGGGTGGTGACATAGGGCTCCGTCAGCCGGTCCCGATCCTTGTCGGGCAGGCCGATGCCGTCGTCCTCGATGATGAAGGTGGCGACGTCGTCGGCGACCTCCAGCCGGGCCGAGATGCCAGGCAGGCTGTCGTCGCCGGGCTTCGGCGCCAGCGCCCGACGGGTCGCCACGGCCTCGCCGGCGTTCTTGAGAATATTGGCCACGGCTTGGCCGACCATCCGGCCGTCGGCCTGCAGGGTCACCGTGGGCAGGGGCTCGGCCAGCTCCACACCGATGTCGGGGACCGCCACGCGCTGGGCGAAGACCGCCTCCCGCAGCAGTTCGGCCGGGTCCTCGGCGGTGAAGCGCGGCGCGGGCATGCGGGCGAAGGACGAGAATTCGTCGACCATGCGGCCGATGTCGCCGACCTGGCGGATGATGGTCTCGGTGCAGCGGTCGAACACCTCGACATCGTCGCCGACCTGGCTGCGATAGCGCCGCCGCAACCGTTCGGCCGACAGCTGGATCGGCGTCAGGGGGTTCTTGATCTCGTGCGCGATGCGCCGGGCGACGTCGCGCCAGGCGGCGTTGCGCTGGGCCGTGACCAGGCGGGTGATGTCGTCGAAGGTCAGCACCATCTCGCCGCCGACGCCGCCCTCGATCCGCACGCGCAACCGGCGCGTCTCGCCGCCGCGGCTGACGTCGATCTCTTCCTCGATGTGGGCCTCGGCCCGGCCGGCGAGCTCGCTCAGCTCGGGGGCGGCCTCGCCCAGCGGCCGGCCGATGATCTCGCCGTCGGAGAGGGCCAGCAGCTCGACGGCGCTGTCGTTGATCGCTGACACCCGGCGCAGGCGATCGACGCCGATGACCCCCGCCGACACGCCGGAAAGCACCGTCTCGATGAACAGGGTCCGTCCCGTAGCTTCCTCGCTCGCCGCCCTCAACGCCGCCTGCTGCGCTTCGAGGTCCCCGGTCATGCGGTTGAAGGCGGCGGTCAGGGTCTTGATCTCGCCTGGGCCTTCGTCGCCCTCGACCCGCGCCGTCAGGTCGCCGCCGGCCACCCGGTCCGCGGCCTCGACCAGCCGTCCGATCGGGGCGGATATCGCCGTAGCGGCCGACATGCCGAGCCAGACGGCGCCCACCAGCACCAGCAGGGCCGTCTCGACATAGCTGAGAGCGAAGGCGGCCTGGATCCGCTCCCGGCTTTCCTGGGCTTCGCGGTAGGCGACGATCGCCGCCTCGCCGTTGCGCATCTGCGCGATCAGCCCGGGCTGCAGAGGCCGCACAAGATACAAATAGGCCTCGCCATAGGTCGGCAGCGCCATCAGCGACCGGACGGAGTCGGGCGCTTCGGTGATCTGCTGCGGCGGCTGGCCGTCGTCGGCGGCGGCCTCCAGCATCTCGCGCGGCGGCGCCAGATATGGCGGCGCGCTCGCGCCCTCGCCGCTGGCCAGAACCTCGCCCTCGGCGCCGAGAATGTAGATGGCCGGGTAGCCGAACAGGTCGGCGATCTGCACCAACGCGTCAGAGAACTGGATGCGGTTCTCGAACAGCGGCTGGGCCCCGGCCAGTTGTTCGGAAATGACGATCAGATCCGAATCCATCTCGGCCGAGACATCTTCGACATACGCCCGGCCGATCGTCGCGCCGTTCTCCACGGCGGCCTGGACGTTGCCGCTGAACCACTGATCCACGCCCCGATTGACCAGAACGCCGAACACCAAGGCGATCAGCACCGCCGGCACCAGGGCCACGAGAGAGAACAGGGTGACGAAGCGAAGATGCAGCCGTGTTCCGGCGTGGGTCCGGCGCTGGAACAGCGAGAAGACCCGGCGACCGACCACCAGGGCCAGGCCGCCGATCAGCAGCAGGTTGACGGCCAGGATGACCAGCACCGCCTGGCTGGCGACGGCCCGGGCGCCCTCGCCGCTCGCCCCGGGCGCGACCGCCACCAGCCAGATGGCGGCCACGGTGATCACAAAGGCGAGGCTGTAGGCGATCAGAAAGGCGTTGCGGCGGCGTTCCTCGGACCAGTCGGCGAACCAGCGCGCCGGGCCGCGGGGCGGGAGGGCGTTGATTTCGGCTGGCGTGGAGGGCGTGTCCGTCATCGCGCTCCAGCTTCGGCGAACTGTGGCCAAATATCAACAGATGAGTTGCCCGAAAACGTCACCGGATCCCACAACTCCGCCAGCGCCGACTCGACCGCTTCGGGCGTCTCCAGGCGGCAAAGCCGGGCCTTGGCCGCCCGGCGGTCCAGCGGATCGGCGGGCCACGGCGCCTGTTCGATGTACCAACCCAGATGCTTGCGGAACATCTTCAGGCCCAGCGGCAGGCCGTAGAAGGCGACCGAGGCGCGCAGGTGCTCGATGACGATGGCCAGCCGCGCCGTCGCGTCCGGCTCCTGCATCACCGTCCCGTCGGCCAGCGCCCGCTCGAGATGCGCCGCCAGCCACGGCCGCCCGTAGATGCCCCGCCCCAGCATCAGGGCGTCGGCGCCTGACGCCGCCAGCGCGGCCCGGGCGTCCTCGACGGTCAGGATGTCGCCATTGACGACCACCGGGACGCTGACCGCCGCCTTGACCTCGCCGACCGCGTTCCAGTCGGCCACGCCGGTATAGAACTGCTGACGTGTGCGGCCGTGTACCGTGATCGCCCGCACCCCGAGCGCCTCGGCCCGCCGCGCCAGGTCCGGGGCATTGCGGCTGGCGTCGTCCCAGCCGAGCCGCATCTTGACGGTGACCGGGCGGGTTGTGGCGTTCACCGCAGCCTCGATCAGGCGACAGGCAAGGTCGGGAGTCCGCATCAGGGCCGAGCCGCAGGCCGCGCCGGTGACTTCCTTGGCCGGACAGCCGAAATTGAGATCGATGATGTCGGCCCCGGCGCGCTGGGCCATGCACGCCCCTTCGGCCATGGCGTCCGGGTCGCGTCCGACCAGCTGGATCACCGTCAGCGGCAGGCCCTCGCCCACGGCGGCCCGCCGCACCACGTCCGGTCGGGCGCGGGCCAGTTCGGCGGCGGCGACCATTTCGGTGGCGACATAGGCCGCGCCCAGCCGGCTGGCCAGCCGCCGGAACGGCAGGTCGGTGATGCCGGTCATGGGCGCGGTCAGCACCCGTCCGGGCACCCACACGTCTCCGATTTGCACGCCACTCGCCATCGGGTCCTTACCGCCGTTCATGTCGCCCTCGTCAAGCACGACGGCGGCGATTAGAAGGCCGGGATGACATCGCCCCTCCCCGCCTTCGTCGCCATCGTGGTCGCCGCCGGTTCCGGTTCCCGCGCCGGCGGAGGCAAGCAATGGCGGTCGCTCGGCGGCAAGCCGGTGATCCGCTGGTCGGTCGAAGCCCTGCTGGGCGCGGGCGCCAAGGACCTGGTCGTGGTGATTCCGGCGGGGGCGGAAGCCGAGGCGCGCGAGGCGCTGGCGGGGCTGACTGGCTGGCGCATCGCTCCGGGCGGCGGCGCCCGCGCCGACTCGGTGCGCAACGGGCTGGCGGCGCTCGGCGGCGCGGCGGACCGCCCGGTGCTGATCCACGACGCCGCCCGACCGATTCTGGACGCGGCGGTGATCCGCCGGGTGCTAGAGGCCCTGTCCGACGCCGACGGCGGCCTGCCCGCCCTGCCGGTGGCCGACAGCCTGCGCCGGGCCGAGGATGGCGTGATGGCGGGTGCGATCGAGCGCAACGGCCTCTGGCGCGCCCAGACCCCGCAGGCCTTCCGCTACCAGGCCATCCTCGACGCCTATGCGGCCTGGCCCGCTGACGAAATCGCCACCGACGAAGCGACCGTGGTCCAGCGCGCCGGCGGCCGGATCCGGGTCGTCGACGGCGACCCGCGACTCATGAAACTGACCTTCCCCGAGGATTTCGCCATGGCCGAGGCCCTGCTCCCGCGTCAGACCCGCGTCGGCCAGGGCTTTGACGCCCACCGCTGGGGCCCCGGGTCATCGGTCTGGCTGTGCGGCGTCGAGATCGCCCATGACCAGACGCTGATCGGCCATTCCGACGCCGACGCCGGCCTGCACGCCCTGACCGACGCCCTCCTCGGCGCCATGGGCGATGGCGACATCGGCGATCATTTCCCGCCCACCGATCCGCAATGGAAGGGGGCCGCGTCCGACCGGTTCCTGGTCCACGCCGTCGAGCGGTTGCACGCCCGCGGCGGCCGGCTGGTCAATGTTGACGTGACGCTGATCTGCGAGCGGCCCAAGGTGAAGCCGCATCGTCAGGCCATGCGCGAACGCCTCGCCGAACTCCTGTCGCTTCCGCTCGACGCGGTCAGCGTCAAGGCGACCACGACCGAGGCGATGGGCTTCACCGGCCGCGGCGAGGGCCTCGCCGCGCAAGCTGTGGCGACGATCTCGCTGCCGGCCTGAGCTACGGCCGTTCGGGCGGCGGCCGGAAGGCGCGCCACAGCGCCCCCAGCATGTTGACATAGTCGTCGGTCCACGGGCGCACGTCGGTCTCGGGGACCTCACGCCAGCCCGGCTTGCCGCGGAAATCGGCCAGGCCTAGCTCGCTCTGCGAGATCACCAGGGCCTCGGTCGAGGCAATGGCCATCGCTGGCAGCGACCCGTCGTCGACATACAGTCCGTGCAGGGCCGGGCGGCCCAGCGCCCTGGCCGCCGCCACGGTCGGCAGGACGATCTCGAGGTTGCGGTTCGACAGGTGCAGCAGCACCACCCCCTCGGGCTTCAGCAGCCGCAGATAGCCTTCGATGGCCTCGACCGTCAGCAGGTGGGTCGGCACGGCGTCGGATGAGAAGGCGTCGATGATCAACAGGTCATAGGTCCCCGGCGGCTGGTCATCCAGCGTCAGCCGCGCATCGCCGAGCACGGTGTCGACCTCGCCGACGGCGCAGTCGGAGATGTAGGTGAACCAGCGCGGATCGCGCGACAGGCGGTCGACCATCGGGTCGATCTCGAAGAAGGTCAGGGAGTCGCCGGCGCGCTTGTAGGCGGCCATGGTCCCCGCCCCCTGCCCGACCACGCCGACGCGGGCCGGACCCCGGGCCTGGACGATCTCGGCCGACTGCCCGATCGGGGTGCGCGGGTGATAATAGAGCGTCGGCTGGCAGTCGTAGCGGGGATCGCGCGCCTGCGACCCATGCCAGGTGGTGCCGTGGGTCAGGACATGGACGTCGCCGCCCAGCCCCGGGTCCTGCTGGCTCGCCACCCGCATGACGCCGAAGAAGCTGCGCTCGGTGTAGCTGTAGTCGTACCCCCGGGCGATGAACTGGGCGCTGAGGCCGATCATCAGCAGGGCGGCGGTGAAGACCTGGGCGCGGTCGCGCAGCAGGAAGGCGCAGACGACCGCCGGACCGAGGATCAGCATGCAGAGCGTCTGCAGCGGGAACAGCGGCATCATCCGCCACAGAGCGGCCCAGGCGTCGAGGTCGGCGGTCATCCACCCTGACAGGCCGGCGGCGGCGGCCGTCAGCACGGCGATGGCGACCAGGGCGCCGATCTCCTCGCCGCGCAGCGGCCGGCGGTCCCACGGGCGCGCCAGGCCGACCAGCACCAGCACCAGCGGATATTCCCACACCATGTTGAAGATCACCGGCGCCAGCAGGGCGGTGAAGGCGCCGCCGACGACCCCGCCGACCGACAGCAGCAGATAGAATTCGGTCAGCCGGTCCGGCGGCGGCCGCCGGGCGGCCAGCATCTGGTGGCACATCAGGGCGGCCGCGAAGAAGGCGAGGATGTGGATGACGAAGGCGACGCGGATGTCGAGGGTGCGGAAGGCCACCACCAGCACCACCATCGCCCCGAGTGCGGCCTGCAGCACCAGGGTGACGGGCAGCGGGATCCACGGCCGCGCCTGGAAGGCGATGACGAAGGTCAGCAGATACAGGGCCAGCGGGACGACCCACAGGAAGGGCGCCGAGGCGACGTCGGTCGACAGGTGGGCGGTGACGCCGAGCATCAGGCTGGACGGCGCGGCGGCCAGCAGGACCAGCACGCCCTTTTCGCGCCACGGGATGGCCGGCGTCGCCGCCAGCTGCGCCGGTTCGCTCGCCGTATCCAGCCGCCGGCGCCAGACCACGACGGCGAGGGCCGCGACCATCAGCAGGAAGGCTGCATACCCCCCGGTCCAGCCCATCCTCTGCCCCAACAGATTGGTCAGCGGCTCGATCACGAACGGATAGGACAGCAGGGCGAGGAAGCTGCCGAGGTTGGACGCGGCGTAGAGGACATAGGGGTTCCGGCCATCGGCATGACCGGCACGGACCCGCGCGAACCAGGCCTGCAGCAGGGGCGCCGTCGCCGACAGCACCGCGAACGGCGCACCGACGGACAGCGTCAGCGTCGCCAGCAGCCACAGGATCGGCGCGGCCGGATCGGGGTCGCCCAGCATTCCATTGATCCGCAGCGGCAGGAACAGGGCGGCGACCAGCAACAGGCCGAGATGGATCGCCACCTGGACCTTGATCGAGGCCACCCGCTGCAGCAGGTGCGCATAGAGGTATCCGCCCAGCAGCGCCGCCTGGAAGAAGACCATGGCGGTGTTCCACACCGCCGGCGATCCGCCCAGCATCGGCAGGACCAGCTTGGTGACCATCGGCTGGACCACGAAGACCAGCGAAGCCGAGGTGAAGATGGCGACCGCGAACAGCAGCGGGGTCAGCCGGTCGGCCGGGCGGACAGACAGGTCGGAGTCGCCAGTGGTGTCGCTCATGCCCGCCCCGTATGCTGGCGCCGTACCGGGGCGCGTGGCCTCATCCTGGACCGACTCGCCGCCCCATCGGAAGGCCCCGCCTCATGTTTCCCGACGACATCGACGCCCTCGCCCGCCAGGTGGTCGACACGGCCGCCGCGCGCGGCCTGATGATCGCCACGGCCGAGAGCTGCACCGGGGGCCTCGTCGCCGGAGCCCTGACCGCCGTCGCCGGATCCTCCGCCGTGGTCGAGCGCGGCTTCGTCACCTACAGCAACGCGGCCAAGAGCGAGTTGCTCGGCATTCCGGCCGAACTGATTGACGAGTATGGCGCTGTGTCGGCCGCCGTGGCCCGGGCCATGGCCCAAGGCGCCCTGGCGCGCTCCGCGGCCACGGTCACGGTCGCCGTGACCGGCATCGCCGGGCCGGGGGGCGGATCGGTGGACAAGCCGGTGGGACTGGTTCATTTCGCCGCGGCGGGCCCCGTCGGCCTCGTCCACCTCGAGCGGCGATTCGGCGACATCGGCCGCGAGGCGGTGCGGCTGGAGAGCGTCCGGGCCGCCCTGCGCCTGCTGCTGGACCGGATCGGCGGATGATCGTCGACGCCCGCGGCCATCGCTGTCCGACGCCAAGCCTGAAGCTGCAGAAGGCCATTCGTCAGGCCGGCCCGGGGGCTCGCCTGACCCTGCTGGCAACCGATCCCATGGCCCGGATCGACGTGCCGCACCTGATGGCGGGCATGGGCGGCGCAGTGATCTCGATCGCCGAGGCCGACGGCGTCCTGACTATCGAGGTCGAGACGCCCGCCGCTCCGACAGGCTGACAACCGATTCCGGCAGCGGATCGGCGGGCTCGAGTCTGGGCGCGCCGCTGGAGCGCTGGACGATCTCCATCTCGGTCGCGAAGGCCGCGCCGTAGAAGATGGCGTTGACGTTCCACGACAGCCAGATCAGCAGGACGACGATGGCGCCCACCGAGCCATAGGTCGCGCCCAGCGGCGCGATCTGCTCGACATAGATGGCGCACAGCCAGGACGAGATGGTCGACATCACCGTCGCCACCACGCCGCCGATGATGGCCGGGGCCCAGGCCACGGGCGCCCGGTGCGACATGGCGTATCGGTACAGCATGGTCAGGCCCAGCCACAGGCCGAGGGCGGGCCACAGGCCGACGAAGGCGGCGCCCAGTCCGCCGCCCTCCGCGGCCGCGCCCGGCCCGGTGTGCTCCAGCAGGCGGGAGGTCACCACGGCGCCCGAGACGACGGTGAAAAGGGCGAAGGCGAACAGGGCGACGAAGAAGGCCAGCAGGTTGAATTTGAGGAAGCCGTGCGGCTCGGTTTCATCATGGATAAGGTTCAGTCCGGCCAGCAAGGCCTTGAATCCGCGATGGGCTGCATAGCCGCCGATGATCAGGGCGAAGGCGCTCTGGGCTGACACGGTGCGGGCCGAGGCGTTGGCCAGACGGTCGATCTCGGTCATGAAGATGGCGCGCGCCGCGTGCGGCATGACGTCGGCCAGCGCCGCCGCCTGCTCGCTGACCTGGCCGATCGACAGCACCGCCTTGTAGAAGCCGATCAGGATGGCGATCGCCGGAAACACCGCCAGCAGGGCGAAGAAAGACACCCCGCCCGTGTAGAGCATGACGTCCCGACCCCAGCTGCGCCCGAACGCCTTGACCGCCAGCCGTCCCCACAGCGCGGGCGTGGCCCAGCGCACGGCCTCATTGATGTCCGCCCTGGCCTGCAAACCGAAATCCCGTCCCACCCCTGATGATGCTTTCTTTAACCCATTTCGCCGCCTGGGAAAGGATGCCGGCCGGTTGCCTCTCCACGGCGACCCTCGCTATGGTCCGACCGCTTGAGAGCCGGCCCGGGTGGGGGGCCGCTGGAGACATCACCTTTGACTTCCGATCCGCGCATTCTGGTCGTCGCGCCTGACGACGACCTGGTCGGGTCCCTGTGCCAGGGGCTGGACGCGCTGGGCTGGCGCACCGTCACGGCGCGGTCTCTGCCCGGCGCCATTCAGGCGCTGGTCGACTGGCCGCTGGAGACGGTGATCCTGGACGCGCGGATGCCTGACGCCGAAAGCGGCATCGCGGCCCTGCGCCAGACGGTGTCGCCGCGCCGGCTTCCGGTTCTCGCCATAGGCCCTGCCGCGGCCGGCTGGCCGTCCGGCGTGGTCGACATCGCCATGTCCGCCGCCCCGCACGCTGCCCAGGCCGCGCTGCGGCTGGAGACGCTGGTCCGGGCCGCCATCGCCGAGGAGGAGGTCAGCCTGCGCGAGGCGACCTTCGCATCGAGGGGGGAGCCACTGCTGATCCCCGAGCCCGACGCCAGCCCGTTGCGGGTGCTGGCCGCCGGCAAGCCCGACCGTCATTTCCTCGCCCTGTCCAACGCCCTGACCGAGCGCGGCTGCGACGTCGTGGCCGCCCCGACGCCCTATACCGCCTTCGACTATCTGCATGAGCGGCCGTTCGACGCCACCGTGCTGTGGGGCGCCGAGGACCACACGCCGGCGCTGTCGATCGCCTCGGGCATGAAGCGGAATACCCGCCTCTACCACATCCCGGCGGTGCTCTATCTGCGCGGTTCGGGCGAGATCAACCTGTCCGAACTGTATAACCGCGGCTTCGCCGACGTCGCCGCGGCCGACACGCCGGAGGAAGAGACCGCCGGGCGCATCGTCGCCCTCGCCCGCCATCACCGACGCCACGTCGCTATCCGCCGCGCCCTCGAAAGCGCCCGGGGTTCGGGCCTGACCGATCCGGCCACCGGCCTGTTCACCCCGGAGCTGTTCGCCAGCCACCTGGCCCGGGTCGCCGACGGCGCCCGTCTGCGGCGGCGCCCGCTGTCCGTCGTGGTGCTGCGAGTCTCCGAGACCCCGGCCCTGGTCGAGGCGCGCAAGGGCGGCTGGCTGGACCGCGCCCTCCCCCAGATCGGCGCCATGGTGTCGCGGCTGATCCGCACCGAGGACACGGCGGCCCGGCTGTCCCCCGATGTATTCGCCCTCGCCCTGCCCGCCACGCGCGGTCCGGCCGGGCGGATCGCGGCCGACCGGATCGCGGCGGTGATCGGCTGCACGGCCTTCGACGCCGGCCCCGACCGGTCGCCCTTCGTCGTCGAGTTCGAGGTCGGCGTGGCTGAGGTGGCGCCGGGAGAGTCCCCGGCAAGGGTGCTGGAACGCGCCTCGAATGACATCCGGGCCACCGCCTGACGGTCATTTGACAATTATAGTTGTCTAATGCAGGTTCGGGCCATGACCGCCCGACCCTCCGCCCTGCTCGACGATCTGGATACGGCCCTGCTGGCGCTGGCCCCGATCCGCCGCCGCATCCTCGCGGCCCTGACCGAGCCGGCCTCGGCCGCCGGACTGGCGGAGCAGCTGGGGATGCCGCGGCAGAAGATCGGCTATCACCTCAACGCCCTGGAAGCGGCCGGCCTTGTGAAACTGGCCGAGGAACGGCGCCGGCGCGGTTTCACCGAGCGGCTGTTCGTGGCGGCGCAGAACTATGTCCTCGACCCTGCCCTGATGCAGGCGCCCGTCGATCCCGCCGCCGTCGAAGCCCAGGACCGGCACGCCGCCGACCATCTGATCTCCACCGCCTCGACCCTCGTCCGCGACGTCGCCCGCATGCGTCAGGACGCGGCGGCCGAAGGGTCGCGCCTGCTGACGCTGACGGTCGAGGCCGATGTGACCTTCACAGCTCCCGCCGATTTCGACGCCTTCACCGAAGAGGTCAGCGCCGCCGTGGCGGCCCTGGCCCGCAAATACGCGGCCCCGTCGGGGCGCCGCTACCGCCTCACCGCCGTCGCCCATCCCGCCCTGACCAAAGCCGCTCCAGCCAGGAACTGACCGCCATGACCGACGCCGCCAAGCCCATGGAAGACCATGTCCTCGTCGAGGTCACCGTCCCCGCCCCCGCCGACGCGGTCTGGGCCGCCCTGCGCGATCCGGCGCAGATCAAAAACTGGTTCGGCTGGGACGCTGAGGCCCTCGCCGACGAGATCGACTTCATCTTCATCACCCACGCCGAGGCGGATGAAGCCCGCCGCGTCGTCACATTCGTCGGCGTCAACGACCGCTACGAGGTCGAGGCGACCGGCGATACGACCAGCCTCGTGCGGGTGGTCCGCTCGGCCCCGGCCGGCGACTGGTCGGATGTGTTCGACGGCATGATCGAGGGCTGGATTTCCTTCACCTGGCAGCTGGCCTTCGCCTTCGCACGACACGCGGGCCAGACGCGCCGCACGATCTTCTTCTCCGGTCCGCCGCGCGAGGATCAACTGGGCCGTTCGGTGCTGGGGCTCGACGCGGCCCCGGCGCCGGGCGAACCGTATGCGATGCCGCTGGGCCCCGACGCGGACGCCGCCGGTCAGGTCTGGTTCGTCGCCCGCCACCAGATCGGCGTCACGGTCGACGCCTGGGGCGACGGCCTGTTGGTCGTGCTGGACAGCCCGCCGAAGGAGGACAAGCGGCCGCGCGGCGCGACCATGCTGACCCTGACCACCTATGGCTTGTCGGACGCGGCCTTCTTCGAACTCGAGGGGCGCTGGAAGGCATGGTGGGACGCGCGCTTCGACAACGCCGCGCCCCACGAGAGCTAGGCGGCGCCGGCCACCCTGGCGAGATCGGTGGTGATCCGTTCAGCCACCTTCAGCCGCTCGGCCGCCGTGTCCCAGTCGCCCTTGACCACGATCTTCTGGTCCGGCCGGATCTTCCAGAAGGCGTGGTTCTTCTGGATCAGCCCGACCAGCCCCATCGGATTGGGGAAGGCGTTGTTGCGCAGCGTCAGCACCGCGCCTTTCGGCCCGATGTCGATGCGCTCGATACAGGCGGTCTTGCAGTTGGCCTTGATGCCGACGATGCGCAGCAACTGTTTCGCCTCGTCCGGCAGGGGGCCGAACCGGTCGATCAGCTCGGCGGCCAAGGCCTCGCGGGTCTCCGAGTTCTCCGCGTCGGACAGACGGCGATACAGGCTCAGACGAACGTTGAGGTCCGGGACATAGTCCTCTGGAATCAATACGGCCGCGCCGACGTTGATGGCCGGCGACCAGCCGCGGTCGACGACCCCGCCGCCCTCGCCCGAGAGACGCAGTTCGGACACGGCGTCCTCCAGCATCTGCTGGTACAGTTCGACCCCCACCTCGCGGATATGGCCCGACTGTTCGTCGCCCAGCAGATTGCCGCCGCCGCGCTGGTCGAGGTCGTGGCTGGCCAGCTGGAATCCGGCCCCGAGGTTGTCGAGCGACTGGAGCACCTGCAGGCGGCGTTCGGACGACAGGCTCATCGGCTTGTTCGGCGGCGTGGTCAGATAGGCGAAGGCCCGCGCCTTGGCCCGGCCGATGCGGCCGCGTATCTGGTGCAGCTGGGCGAGGCCGAACATGTCGGCCTTGTGCACGATCAATGTGTTGGCCGTCGGAACATCCAGTCCGGACTCAACGATGGTGGTCGACAGCAGCAGGTCGTAGCTGCCGTCGTAGAAGGCGCTCATCACGTCTTCCAGCTGGGTCGGCGACATCTGGCCGTGGCCGACCACGAATTTGATCTCGGGCACCTGTTCGCGCAGGAATTTCTCGATGTCCGGCAGGTCCGACAGGCGCGGCACGACATAATAGGCCTGACCGCCGCGGTATTTCTCGCGCAGCAGGGCCTCGCGCACCAGCACCGGGTCCCACGGCGTGACGTATGTCCGCACCGCCAGACGGTCGACCGGCGGCGTGGCGATGATCGACATCTCACGGATGCCCGACAGCGCCATCTGCAGCGTCCGGGGGATCGGCGTCGCCGTAAGTGTCAGCAGATGGACGTCGGCCCTGAGGGACTTGAGCTTCTCCTTGTGCTTGACGCCGAAATGCTGCTCTTCGTCAACGATAACAAGGCCCAGATCCTTGAACCCAACCTGTTCGCTGAGGACGGCGTGGGTGCCGACGACGATCTCGAACGAGCCGTCTTTCAGCCCGGCGCGCGTCTCCGCGGCGTCCTTCGCCGTCACCATCCGCGAGAGATGGCGCACCGTCACCGGCCAGCCGGCGAACCGCTCGCTGAAGGTCTTGAAATGCTGCCGCGCCAGCAGGGTCGTGGGACAGACGATGGCCACCTGCTGACCCGTCATGGCCACCACGAAGGCGGCCCGCAGCGCCACCTCGGTCTTGCCGAAGCCGACGTCGCCGCAGATCAGGCGATCCATCGGCGTGCCCTTGCCCAGGTCCTCCAGCACATCCCCGATGGCGTTCAGCTGGTCGTCCGTCTCCTCATAGGGGAAGCGGGCGCAGAACTCGTCGAACAGTCCCTGCGGCGGCGTGATCGGGTCCGACGACCGCAGCGACCGCTTGGCGGCCAAGGCGATCAGCCCCTCGGCCATGTCGCGCAGCCGCTGCTTTGCCTTGGCCTTGCGGGCCTGCCAGCCTGCCCCGCCCAGCCGGTCCAGCTGCGCCCCGTCGGCGTCCGAGCCATAGCGGGTGAGCAGGTCGATGTTCTCGACCGGCAGATACAGCCGGCTGTCGCCGGCGTAGAGCAGTTCCAGAGTGTCGTGCGGCGCCTGCTGGATCTCGAGCGTCTTCAGCCCCTCATAGCGGCCGATGCCGTGATCGAGGTGGACGACCAGGTCGCCGGTCGTCAGGGCCGAGGCCTCGGCGAGGAAATTGGACGCCCGCCGCTTCTTTTTCGGCCGCGCCAGCCGGTCGCCCAGCATGTCGGTCTCGGAGATGACGGCGATCGAGTCGGTCTCGAAGCCGTGCTCGACCGGCAGGACGCCGCGCAGATACAGGTCCTTCGGCGCCTTCTGGACATCGGCCCAGTCGCGCACCGCCACCACATGCTCCAGCCCGTGATCCGCCAGCATCGAGGCGAGACGTTCGGACGACCCTTCGGTCCAGGAGGCGAACAGCACGCGCTTGCCGGCCGCCTTCACCGCCTCGGCGTGCCGCGCCACGGCCTCGAACAGATTGACGCTGTCCTGGGCCCGCTCCGCCGCGAAACTGCGTCCCAGACGGCCGCCGGCGTCCTCGCCGGGGCCGTGGAAGGGCGACAACCGTCGCACCCAGCGCCCCGCCAGGGCGGTGTTCCAGTCGCTCTCCGGCAGGTACAGCCGCTCGGGCGGCAAGGCCCGGTGGGCCGCCCCGCCCTTGCCCATGGCCGCGTCGCGACGGGCGTCCCAGGCGTCCTTCGTCAGGGTCCAGCGCTCGGCCCGCGCCGCCTCGACCTGGTTGTCGAGGAACAGCCGGGCGTCATCGGGCAGATAGTCGAACAGGGTTTCGAGCCGGTCGTAGAGCAGCGGCAGCCAGTGCTCCATGCCCTGCCGCCGGGCGCCCTCGCTGACGGCGGCGTAGAGCGGATCGTCGCCCGGGGCCCCAAACAGGCCGAGGAAGCCGGTGCGGAAACGCGAGATGCTGTCGGCGTCCAGCAGCGCCTCCGACACGGGGGCCAGCGACACCGCGCGCAACTGACCGGTCGAGCGCTGGGTGGCGGGATCGAAGGTGCGGATCGATTCCAGCTCGGAGCCGAACATGTCCAGCCGCACCGGCTCCTCGAAGCCCGGCGGATAGACGTCGATGACGCCGCCGCGGACGGCGAACTCGCCTTTTTCCGAAACGGTCGAGGCGCGCATATAGCCGTTGGCGCCGAAATAGCGCTCCAGCGCCGCCGTATCGAGATCGAGCCCGACCGTGGTCTCGAAGCCGGCGCCGGTCGTCACCTCGCGCGGCGGCGTGCGCTGGGTCGCCGCGCTGACCGTGGTCACCACCAGCAGCGGGCGGCGGTCGGCGAGATCATGCCGCGCCAGCCGCGTCAACGCCGCCATCCGTTCGGCCGAGACCGACGAGGTCGGGCTCAGCCGGTCGTAGGGCAGACAATCCCACGCCGGAAACTCCACGACTTCAATGTCATTGGAGAAGAATCGGAACGCCTGAACGAACTCGCCCATACGCGCGTAGTCGCGCGCCACGAACACGCCGACGCCGCCATCGGCTTTCAGCTGTTCGGCCACCGTCAGGGCGTCGAGGCCTTCCGGCGCCCCGCCCAGCTCGCGGTCGTCGCGCGTGGGGACCCGGGCGTCCATCAGCCGGCCCCCTCGGCCACGGCCGTGGCCACATGGTCGCGCATGAAGGCGCGGATCTTCGCCATCACCGGGGTGTCGTGCATCGCCGGCGTCGGCTCCTTGCCGATGATCCAGGCGTAGAGCTGATGATCGTCGTCCTGCGCCAGCAGGGCCTCCAGCGCATCCAGCTCGGCCTCGTCCAGCGTCTCCCCCCGCTGATCGACGAACGGACCCAGCACGAGGTCGGCCTCGCGGAAGCCCCGCCGCCACGCCCGGAAGGCGATGCGGCCCAATCTCTCTTTCAGGCGTGCGTCGGTATCGGCCACAAGCATCCTTGCCCGGTGAAGTCGTGAGAAGCGCACACAGGCGGCGAGCGCAGGGCACTTCAATGAAGTGCGGTCAGATAGCGTTCCAGACGCGCTTTCGCCAGCTATGCTGTCGCCGATGCGGCCGCCGAGTCTCTTTCCCCTGTTCGCCGAGGTCTCCACCCTGAAGGGCGTGGGCCCCAAGGTGCTGCCGCTGGTCCAGAAACTGGCCGGCCCGCTGGTCCGCGACCTGCTGTTCCTGCCGCCCTCGGGCCTGATCGTCCGCCGGCGCATGACCGCCGTCTCGGCGACCGAAGGCCAGGTCGGCGTCTTTGAGGTGATGATCGACCGACTGATCGTGCCTGGCAAACCCGGGGCGCCGATCAAGGTTCGCGCCACCGACGACACCGGCTTCGTCCATCTGATCTGGTTCGGCGGCTCGGCCCAGCACATCGACCGCTTGCTGCCGAAGGGCGAGCGACGGCTGGTTTCGGGCAAGGTCGAACGCTTCAACAATGAGGTGCAGATCGCCCACCCGGACATCTTCACCCTCGCCCAGGCCGACGACATCGCCGCCGTCGAGCCCGTCTATCCGGCCACCCAGGGCCTGACCTCGAGGGTGCTCCGCAAACTGGTGCAGGCCGCACTGGAACACGCCCCGGAGCTGCCGGAGTGGCAGGACCCGGCCTGGCTGGCCAAACGCCGCTGGCCCGGCTGGCGCGCCGCGCTGGCGACCCTCCACGCACCGGCCGCGGAACCAGACCTGCTGCCCGACGCCCCTGCCCGCCAGCGGCTGGCCTATGACGAACTGCTGGCCCATCAGCTGGCCCTCGCCCGCCGCCGCCGGGCGCGCCAGATCACCCCGGCGCCGGTCATCACGCCCGGCGAGCCGTCGGCGCACCTTCTCGCCGCCCTGCCCTTCGACCTGACCGGCGCCCAGATCCAGGCCATCGCCGAGATCCGCCGCGACCTCGCCTCCGGCGAACAGATGGGCCGGCTGCTGCAGGGCGACGTCGGCTCCGGCAAGACCGCCGTCGCCGCCCTGGCGTTGGCGGACGCGGCGGCGTCCGGCTTCCAGTCCGCCCTGATGGCCCCGACCGAAATCCTCGCCCGCCAGCACTGGCAGCGCCTCGCCCCGATGCTGGAGGCCGCCGGCCTGCCCACCGTCCTGCTCACCGGGCGCGACACGCCCGCCGAGCGGCGGATCCGGCTGGCGGCCCTGGCGTCCGGCGAGGCCCGGGTCGCCATAGGCACCCACGCCCTGTTCCAGGACGCGGTCCGCTTCGATCGCCTGGCGCTGGCGGTGATCGACGAACAGCACCGCTTCGGCGTCAACGAACGCCAGCGCCTGCAGGCCAAGGGCGATCCGCGCACCGGCGGCGTCCATCTGCTGACCATGTCCGCCACGCCAATTCCCCGCACGCTCGAACTGACCCAGTACGGCGAACTTGAGGTGTCGCGCCTGACCGAGAAGCCGCCGGGCCGCACCCCCGTCACCACGGCCGTGGTCCCGCTGGCCCGGATCGGCGAGGTCGCCAAACGGTTGAAGGCGGCTTTGGACAGCGGGGCGCAGGCCTACTGGATCTGCCCGCTGGTGGCCGAGAGCGAGGCGTCCGATCTCGCCGCCGCCGAGGCCCGCGCCGCCGACCTGCGCCGGATCATGGGGGTCGAAGTGGGGCTCGCCCACGGCCAGATGGCCGGGACCGAGCGTGAGGTCGTCATGGCCGACTTCGCCGACGGGCGCACGCCGCTGCTGGTCGCCACAACCGTCGTCGAAGTCGGCGTCGACGTGCCCAACGCCTCGATCATGGTCATCGAGCACGCCGACCGTTTCGGTCTCGCCCAGCTGCACCAGCTGCGCGGCCGGGTCGGTCGCGGCACGGCCGCCAGTACCTGCCTGCTGCTCTACGGCGGCGGCGACGACGGGCTCGGCGAGACAGCGCGCATCCGGCTGGAGACCCTGCGCCGCACCGAGGACGGCTTCGAGATCGCTGAGGAGGATTTCCGCCTGCGCGGCGGGGGCGATCCCCTGGGTCTGAAACAGAGCGGCTTCCCCGCCTATCGCTTCGCCGACCCGATCCGCCACCGCGACCTGCTGCTGACCGCCGCCGACGACGCCCGGCTGGTGCTGCGACGCGACCCGGACCTGACCTCGCCGCGCGGCGAGGCGGTCAGGGTGCTGGAGGCCCTGTTCGACTGGCGAAACGACCGTCCGGGCGTGGACTAGGTCGCGCGCTCCGCTTGCCACGCCGCCAGACGCGCCTGCGCGTCGGCCTCAATATCCCCGTAGAAGAGATTGTAGGGACGAGCCTTTCGCCGATCTGCCCAGCTTCCAGCGTCTCTGAAAGACTCGCGCTTCGGCTCGCTGTAACGCAACAGGCCGTCACGGCACTGGGTGGCGATCTCGCGAGCCAGCAAGGCCGGGTGGGCGCCCCATTCAAGGCCGGTCGCATTGGTCGCGCCCCGGTTCTGGCGCGCCGGTACGGCCGCGATCGTGGTCGATCCCGTCACCGGATTGACGCACAGGGCCGGGCGATCGCCGAGGTCCACCAGTTGGCCGCGCTCGTTCCAGACCAAGGCCCTTCGCAAACGCCGCCGGGCGGCTCCGTCATTGCCCTCGACCACGGGCGCGAAGCCGACGATGCAGCCGGTTTGATCCCGTCCTTCACACGCCGGGATCCGTGGCGAAAGTTCGTCCGCTGCGGCGACCACGTCGATCAGATAGGCCGCCGCCAGGCGGTCCCGCAGGGCGGGATCGTCCGCCACCCGCTCGCGCAGCAGCCGTTCCACCAATTCTCCGCCCTGCTCGACCCCCGCCAGCACCAGCGGCCCCTCCGGGTGGCGGGCGAGCCACGCCTCGAAGGCCGCGACGACATCGCCATAGGCGAAGGCCCGGGCCTCACGCGCATCGTCCCGCAGGGTCAGTCGGGTGTAGAGGCTGCCCTGGCGATAGCGCGGCGC
Source organism: Brevundimonas sp. (assembly GCF_046295595.1). GTDB lineage: Bacteria > Pseudomonadota > Alphaproteobacteria > Caulobacterales > Caulobacteraceae > Brevundimonas. The sequence goes on from NZ_JBKBMX010000006.1 coordinate 97,543, forward strand.
GCTGACCGGCCCGAGTCGCGCGAACGGTCCGGCGTAGTTGGGCAGCACCACCCGACTGAGATAGGCGTCGGCCGCGGCGTGGCCGATCGGGCCGTTCCAGTCCGAGCCGCCGTCATAGGTGGTCGAGTGCACGAAGAAGACGGCGGCGGGCCCGGAATCGGGCGCGCGCACATCGATCATCGCCCAGGCTCCGGACCGGCTGTAGTCGGGAGCCGCCGGCGGCTGATAGGTCTGGAACGGCACCTGGGGGTCGAGCCACGCCCTGAGAATGTCGCCGCGCCAGACCGCGAGCGCGGCTGTCAGCAGCAGGACCAGCCCGATGCCGGTCCAGCCGACCCACTGACGCAAGGTCAGCCTCGACCGTCTCATCGATCCAGGCCTCCCGGACTCACGCCGCCTTCGCCATGCGCGCCTTGGTCAGGTCGTCATAGGCGATCAGATCGGCGGCGAGGGCCTCGAACTGGTCGAGCGGCACCATGTTCGGCCCGTCGGACGGCGCGTTGTCGGGGTCCTGGTGCGTCTCCATGAAGACCGCGTCCACGCCCACGGCGACGGCCGCGCGCGCCAGCACCGGCACGAACTCGCGCTGCCCGCCCGAGGATGTCCCCTGCCCGCCCGGCTGCTGCACGCTGTGCGTCGCGTCGAACACCACGGGACAGCCGATCTCGCGCAGGATCGGCAGCGACCGCATGTCCGACACCAGGGTGTTGTAGCCGAAGCTGGCCCCCCGCTCGCAGGCCATGACGTTCGGATTGCCGGCGCCGACGACCTTGGCGATCACGTTCTTCATGTCCCAGGGGGCGAGGAACTGGCCCTTCTTGATGTTAATCGTCTTGCCGGTCGCCGCGGCGGCCAGCAGCAGGTCGGTCTGGCGGCTCAGGAAGGCCGGGATCTGCAGCACGTCGACGGCCTGGGCGGCGATCCGGCAATGCTCCTCGGTGTGCACGTCGGTCAGAACCGGCAGGCCGGTGACCCCGCGGATCTCGGCGAAGATCGGCAGCGAGCCTTCGAGGCCGAAGCCGCGCGCGGCGGTGGCCGAGGTCCGGTTGGCCTTGTCGAAACTGGTCTTGTAGATCACGCCGACGTTCAGCCGCTCACCGATCTCCTTCAGCGCATGGGCCATTTCCAGCGCGTGCTGGCGGCTCTCCAGCTGGCAGGGGCCGGCGATGAAGACGATGCGCTGGCCGCCGCCGATGCTGACGGGGCGCTTCAGGCCGTCCTTGATGTCGATGATGGCGTTGGGCTTGGACAAGACAGGCTTCCCGGATTTGCGGCTTGGCGAGGCGCGGCTGATGCCGCACTCATGCGGCGATCAGGTGGCGTCGGACGTTGAGGTTCGCAAGCTATCACGGAGCCCGACCGCATGACCACCAAGGCCGACGACCGACCCGTGATCCTGTGGTTCCGCCAGGACCTGCGGCTGGCCGACAACCCGGCCCTGACCCATGCGGTGGAGACCGGGCGGCCGATCGTCCCGGTCTATATCCTCGATCAGGGTTCGCGCGTCCGCCGGATGGGGGCCGCGTCCCTGTGGTGGCTGGACAAGTCGCTGCGCGCGCTCGGCGCCGATCTGCGGGAGCGCGGCTCGCGCCTGCTCCTGCGCCGCGGCGACAGCGAGGCCGAGCTGCGCCGTCTGATCGGGGAGACCGGCGCCGGGGTCGTCTTCATGAACCGTCTGTTCGAGCCCGACGCTTTCGCCCGCGACGCCGACATCGCCCACGGACTTGAGGCCGAGGGGATCGACTGCAAGGGTTGGAATGGAACGCTGCTGGCCCGTCCAGGCTCGGTCCTCAACGGTTCGGGCCAGCCGTACAAGGTCTTTACCCCCTTCCTGAAAGCCCTGCTCGGCGCCGCCGCGCCGCCGCCCCGCACCGCTGCTCCGGCGCGAATCGCCACGCCGACGGGAGTGACATCAGACGACCTCGACGCCTGGGGCCTGCACCCGACCCGGCCGGACTGGTCCGGCGGCTTCGACTGGACGCCAGGCGAGGCCGGCGCCGAGGCGGCCCTGTCCGCCTTCCTCGCGCGCGGCCTCAAGTCCTACAGCGTCGGCCGCGACCTGCCCGCCGAACCGGCGATCAGCCGCCTCTCGCCGCACCTGCATTTCGGCGAGATCAGCCCGTGGCGGGCGGTGGAGGCCGCCCGCGAGGCCGCCGGCGCCGGACGGGTCCCCGCCGCCGAGGCCGAAAAATTCGTCGCCGAGATCGGCTGGCGCGAATTCTCCGCCCATCTGCTGCACGCCTTCCCGCAGATGACGGACACGGCCTTCCGCCCCGAATACGACGCCATGCCGTGGCGCAACGATCCCGCCGCGATGGAGGCGTGGACCCGCGGCCGCACCGGCTATCCCGTCGTCGACGCCGGCATGCGCCAGCTGTGGGCGACCGGCTGGATGCACAATCGTGTGCGGATGATCGTCGCCTCCTTCCTCGTCAAACACCTGCTGATCGACTGGCGCGCGGGCGAAGCCTGGTTCCACGACACCCTGGTCGACGCCGATCTCGCGTCAAATGTGCAGAATTGGCAGTGGGTGGCGGGATCCGGCGCCGACGCTTCACCGTACTTCCGTATCTTCAACCCCATCACCCAGGGACGGAAATTCGATGCAGACGGCCGTTATGTTCGCCGGTGGGTCCCGGAGCTGCGCGGGGTTCCCGACCGCTGGCTCCACGCGCCCTGGACCGCGCCGCCCGAGGTCCTGCGCGACGCCCGCGTCCGTCTCGGCGCCGACTATCCGCGCCCGATCGTCGATCACGAGCTCGCCCGCAAGCGCGCCCTCGACGCCCTCGCCTCGGTCGTCGCCTCTCGCGGCGCCGGGGGGGATTGACGCGCGGTCCGCCCATACCCAAGCTTTCGTGTCATGACGTCGGTCACCGCCGAGCGCATCGAGACCGCCGCCCGCACGCCGCGCGGGTTCAGGATGCTGTTGCGCCTGCTGGCCGCCAACTGGACCTTCGGCCGCCTCACCGTCCTGCTGCCCAATGGCGAAATCCATCGGCTGGAAGGCGACCAGCCGGGGCCTGCCGCCGTATTCGACATCAAGGACTACCGCTTCGCCCGCCGCGTGCTCGCCTCAGGCGATATCGGTTTCGCCGAGGGCTATATGGCCGGCGAGTGGGAAAGTCCGCATCTGGCCGCCCTGCTGGAATCCTTCGCCCACAACTATGACCACATCCAGCGCCTGTTCGACGGTCATCCGCTGATGCGGGCGCTCAACTGGCTGTCGCACAAACGCCGCCGCAACAGCCGGTCCGGGTCGAGGAAGAACATCCACGCCCACTACGATCTCGGCAACGCCTTCTATGCCGCGTGGCTGGACCCGACGATGACCTATTCCTCGGCCCGGTTCACCCGGTCCGGCATGGCCCTCGACGCGGCCCAGCGCGAGAAATACGCCTCCCTCGCCGGTCTGATGGACCTCCAGTCCGGTCAGTCGGTGCTCGAGATCGGTTGCGGCTGGGGCGGCTTCGCCGAGTTCGCCGCCCGCGAGGTCGGCGCCCGGGTGACCGGCATCACCATCTCGCGGGAGCAGTACGACTTCGCCCGCCAGCGCATCTTCAACGCCGGCCTTTCGGAAAAGGTCGACATCCAGCTGATCGACTACCGCGATGTCCCGGGCCGGTTCGACCGCGTCGCCTCGATTGAGATGTTCGAGGCCGTGGGGCAGGAATACTGGCCGACCTATTTCGGCAAGATCCGCGACGTGCTGGCGCCCGGCGGCGTCGCCGGCCTGCAGATCATCACCATGGATGACGCCCTGTTCGACGAGTACAACCGGCGCACCGACTTCATCCAGAAATACATCTTCCCGGGCGGCATGCTGCCCTCGGAGGCCGTCCTCAAGCCGGTTATCGCGGCGGCGGGTCTGGAATGGCGCGCGGTCGACCGCTTCGGACAGGACTATGCCGAGACCTTGCGGCTGTGGGACGAGCGCTTCCAGTCGGCGTGGAGCGACATCCGCCAGATGGGCGGCTTCGACGAGCGCTTCCGCCGGCTGTGGCGCTTCTATCTGGCCTATTGCGAAGCCGGATTCCGCTCGGCCCGGACCAATGTCATCCAGCTGGGGCTTTCGCGCGGCTGAGCCCGATCTGCTAGGGCGGGAGGATGACGCCGTCTCTCCCGCCGCTGATCTCCACCGCCGACCTCGCAGCACAGCTGCACGCGCCGGACCTGCGTCTGGTCGACGCCAGCTGGCATCTGGACGGTCGTGACGCCCGCCCGGACTTCGAAGCGGCGCGCCTGCCCGGAGCGGTCTTCTTCGATCTTGAGGCCAGTTCGGACCCGGACAGCGATCTGCCGCACATGGCGCCCGACCCCGGAGCGTTCGCCGCCCGCATGGGCGGGTTGGGGCTGCGCGAGACCGATCACATCGTCGTCTATGACACCGTCGGCATCCGCTCGTCCGCCCGCGCCTGGTGGATGTTCCGCCTGATGGGCGCGGCGCGGGTCCAGGTGCTGGACGGCGGCCTGCCGAAATGGCGCGCCGAGGGCCGGCCGCTTGAAAGCGGGCCGCCCGATCCGGCCGACCCGGAGACCTTTACCGCGCGACTGAACCCGGACCTGCTCGCCGATCTCGCGACCGTCCGGCGCGCGCTCGCCGGGCCGGCCCAGGTCGTTGACGCCCGCGCCGCCGACCGCTTCGCGGGCCGCGCCCCCGAGCCGCGACCCGGCCTTCGGTCGGGACACATGCCGGGGGCGCTGAACCTGCCCTTCCCTCACCTGCTGAACGCCGACGGGACGATGAAGCCCGCCGCCGAACTGGAGGCCGCCTTCCGGGCCGCCGGCGTCGATCCGGACCAGCCGGTGATCGCCAGCTGCGGCTCCGGCGTCACCGCCGCCATTCTCAGCCTCGGCCTCGCCGTCCTCGGCCGGCCGTCACGGCTGTACGACGGCAGCTGGGCTGAATGGGGCGGACGACGTGATACGCCGGTCGTCGCCGACCCCTAGCCCCGCGGCGCTGTCGGCTCGGCCAGCCCTTCCGGGATCCGTTCGTCGCTCTCGCCGCGCGACACCACGGTCGCGGCGACCAGATCGCCGGTGACGTTCAGCGTGGTGCGGCACATGTCGAGGAAGCGGTCGACGCCGAGGATCAGGCCGATCCCCTCCGGCGGGACCCCGACCATCACCAGGATCATCGCCACGACCGGCAGCGATCCTGCCGGCACGCCGGCCGTGCCGATGCCGCCGAGGATGCAGACGAGCATCACGATCACCTGCTGCCCGAGCGACAGGTCGATGTTGAAGAACTGGGCGAGGAACAGCACCGTCACGCCCTCGAACAGGGCGGTGCCGTTCTGGTTGGCCGTGGCTCCGACCGTCAGGACGAAGCGGGCGATCTTGCGCGGCAGCTTCAGCTCGACCTCGGCGGCGCGCAGCGACACCGGCAGGCTGGCGTTGGACGAGGCGGTCGAAAACGCCACCACCATTGGCTCGCGCACGGCGCGGAAGAATCTGACCGGCGACATGCCGCCGAGGGCCCAGACCGCCAGCGGATAGACCACGAACATATGGATCAGCATCGCCCCGACGGCGACGCCGACATAGGCGGCCAGCCGCACCAGCAGGTCCCAGCCGAACAGGGCGGCGAGATTGAACATCAGGGCCGCGATGGCGAACGGGGCCAGTTTGATCACCAGATTGATCAGCTTCATGGTGACCTCGAACAGGCCGAGGATCACGTCCTGCAGCTTGTCGGTCGCCGGGCTGCGCGCCATCACCAGACCGATGCCGAACAGCAGGGCGAAGACCATCACCGGCAGGATCTGGTTCTCGGCGGCGGCCGTGAAGACGTTGGACGGGATCAGGTCGAGGAAGAATTGGCCAAGGTTGATGGTCTGGGGCGCGCTACCGACGATCGAGGCCGCGCCGTCGGCGCCCTGCGCCAGCAGCGCCTGCGCCAGCACCGGATCGACGCCGTCGCCCGGGCGGAACAGATTGACCATGACCAGACCGATCAGCACCGCCACGGCGGAGACCGCCACGGTGAAGGCGAGGGTCTTCCACCCGGCCCGACCCAGCGACTTGAGGTCGCCCATCTCGGCCACGCCGATGACGAGGGCCGAGAACAGCAGCGGGATGACCAGCATGAACAGCAGGCGCAGGAAAATCTGCCCGGCCGGACCGGTGATGTTCGATGTCAGCCACAGCACCCACGGCGCATCGGCGCCGACCGCCAGATTGACGAACAGGCCGCCGCCCAGACCGACGATGAAGCCGATCAGCATCAGCCAGTGCAGGGCGAGTCCGCCGCGCTTGGTCGTTTCCATATGTCTTCCCCCGGCCCTCGGCCGATGTCGTTATCGGATCGGCAGGGCGTAGATCAGGCCGCCCGGCCGAGCGTTCCATTGTGCGTTAAGCCCGCGCGCCAGGTCGAGCGATGAATCCGGCCCGATATTGCGGTTAAAGATTTCACCATAGTTGCCCGTGGCTTCGACGGCGTTCCTCGCCCAGTCCTTCGACAGCCCCATGGACGTTCCCAGATCGCCCTCGACGCCCAGGAGGCGGCGAACCTGCGGGTCTCGCGAGTCCTCGGCCAACTGGGCGGCGTTCTCCCCCGTGACTCCCAGTTCCTCGGCCATGATCAGGGCGTTGAGGGTCCAGCGGACGATCGAGGTCCAGGCCTCGTCGCCGCGCTGGACCGCCGGGCCCAGCGGCTCCTTGGAGATCACTTCCGGCAAAATGGCGTGCTGCTCGGGATTGGACATCAGGGTCCGCGCCGCGGCCAGGGCCGAGATGTCCGCGCTCAGGGCGTCGCAGTCCTCGCGGGCGTAGGCGGTGCGGGCAGCCTCCTCATTGGCCGCCACCACGGCCCGGTACTCGATGCCCCGCGCGCGGAAGAAATCGGCGACGTTCAGCTCTGAGGTCGTCTCGCGCTGGACGCAGACCCGGGCTCCGTTCAGCTCCGACGCGCTGGCCAGATCCAGCGAGCGCCGGACCAGAAAGCCCTGACCGTCGTAATAGTTGATCCCGGCGAACCGGACGCCCTCGACGACCTCGCGCGCCATGGTCCAGGAGGTCGCGCGCCACAGCACGTCGACGCGACCGCCGCGCAGGGCGTCGAACCGCTGGCTCGAACTCAAGGGCACGAACCGGACGGCGTTGGCGTCGCCCAGCACGGCCGCGGCCAGCGCCCGGCAGAAGTCGGCGTCGAAACCGCGCCATTCGCCGCGGTTGTCGGTGTAGGCGAAGCCGACCAGTCCCTGGTGCACGCCGCAGTTCAACCGGCCGCGCTGCCTGATCGCCTGCAGGGTCGGGCTGGCGAATTCCGGGGCCTCGGTCGCCGCCACGACCGCCGTCTTTTCGGTCTCGACCTCGGGATCGCCGCCGCCGCAGGCCGTCGCCATCAGCGCGAGCGCCAGGATCCCTGCCGCCGCCAGCGGTCGCCGCACCACTTCTGTCCGCATTCCGCTCCTCGCCCGAGCCATTCCAGACCTTGCGCCCCTGCCTGCTTTAGAGGCCTTTGGGGGCTGAACCGCAACCCTCGACCGGCCCTCATGTCCGACCAATCCCACCACGGCGCCCGCACCCGGCTGATCGCCCCCGCCACCCGTCGCGGCCTCGGACGACGGCCGGTCAGCCCGCCGATCCAGCGCGCCTCGACCCTGCTCAATGACGATCCCGCCGCCATGCGCGACGAAGGCGCCGGTCCGGTCTACGGCATCGAGGACCTGTCGGCCGCCCGCGAACTGCGCGCCGCCCTCGCCGGGCTGGAGGGCGCCGCCGACGCCTGGCTGGTGCCGTCCGGCCTCGCCGCCGTCACCGTGCCCCTGACCGCCCTGCTCCGGCCCGGCGACGAAGTGCTGACCACGGACGCGGTCTATGGACCCAGCCGGCGCTTCCTCAAACGGCATCTGGGGGCGCGCGGCGTCTCCAGCGCCTTTCACGCCCCCGGCGCGTCCGTCGACGAAATCCTCGCGGCCATGACAGACCGGACCCGCCTGCTGCTGATCGAATCGCCGGCCTCCCTGACCTTCGAAATGCTCGACATTGCGGCGCTCGCCGCCGCCTGCAGCCAGCGCGGCGTGCTTACCGTGATGGACAACACCTGGGGCGCCGGCCTCGCCTTCCGTCCGCTGGCGCACGGCGTGGACGTCAGCGTCCAGGCGGTGACCAAGTATGTCGGCGGCCATTCCGACCTGTTGATGGGCTCGATCGCCGTGAGCGACCCGGCCATCGCCCGGCGAATCGCGGAGACGATCGAGGATCTGGGCTGGCGGGTCTCCCCTGACGACGCCTGGCTCGCGCTGCGCGGCCTGCGCACCCTGCCGCTGCGCTATGCGGAACAGGGTCGCTCCGCCCTGACAGTCGCCCAATGGCTGCAAGCCCGGCCGGAAGTGGCTGAGGTTCTCTATCCCGCCCTGCCCGGCGCGTCCGGCCACGACCTCTGGACCCGCGACTACACCGGGGCCGCCTCGATCTTCGGCGTCGTCATGCGGGGAGGCTCCGAAGCGGCGGCCCATGTCCTCATGTCAGCGCTGCAGCTGTTCGGCCTCGGCTATTCCTGGGGCGGGTTCGAGAGTCTGATCACCCATGAGACCGGCCAGCTCGCCTTCCGCCGTTCGCCGCCGACCCTCGCCGGCGAACTGCTGCGCCTCCACGTCGGCCTCGAGGACCCCGCCGACCTGATCGCCGACCTCGAGCACGGCCTCGCCGCCTGGCGCGCCGCTAGCTGAGCTTCGCCCGCGCCGCCTTCAGCTTTGCCTTCAGGGCGTCGCGCACCGTCGCCTGACGCTTCGCCAGCGCCGCGATGCGCTGCTCCAGCGCCGCCCGCTCGGCTTCGGCCGCCGCCGCCTCTTCCGCCTGCGCCAGATCCAGCGCGCCCAGTTCGGCCTCCAGCGTCCCGACCAGAGCCTTCGCCTTCGCATCCGACGCCTTCGCCTTCTTCGCCTTCGGCGCCGTCGTCCGTTCCACCTGGCCGATATCCACCGCCAGGCCGCGCTCGATCAGTTCGCCCGGCGCGGCCAGCGCCGCCGCCCGGTCCGGGCCGATATCGATTTCCTTGGCCGCCCCGTCCTTGAACAGGTCGCGCTTGACGCCCCAGGCCTCCAGCGCCTTGGCCCGCGACGAGGCGGCGACCGTCCACGAGTGGAAGCCGTCGGAATAGCAGAACACCTTCAGCTGTCGCGCCATCGTTCAGTCCAGTTCGATCCAGGTCGGCGCATGATCGCTGGCCCGCTCGCGCCCGCGCACCTCGCGATCCACCCCGGCGTCGGTCAGCCGCTTCGCCGCCGCCGGGCTCAGCAACAGGTGATCGATGCGCATGCCCGCGTCCCGCTCCCACGCCTCGCGGAAATACTGCCAGAAGGTCCACGGCGGCGGGTCCGCCGGATAGCGTTCGCGCAGCGCGTCCGTCCAGCCCTGCGCCACCAGCCGGGAAAACGCCGCCCGGCTCTCCGGCTGCAGCAGGGCGTTCTTCTTCCACGACCGGCTGTTGTAGATGTCGGCCTCGGTCGGCACGACATTGTAGTCTCCCGCCAGCACCACGGGCGCGCCGCTGGCCAGCAGGTCGGCGGCATGGGCGTTCAGCCGCTCCATCCACGCCAGCTTGTAGTCGAATTTGGGCCCCGGCTGCGGATTGCCGTTGGGCAGGTACAGCGAGGCGATCAGCACCCCGTCGACCGCCGCCTCCAGATAGCGGCTCTGGCCGTCCGCCGGCTCTCCGGGCAGACTGCGCCGCGTCACCACGGGCTCGGCGTCGCGCGCGAGGATGGCGACGCCGTTCCAGCGGGGCTCGCCCTTCCAGACCGCGTGATAGCCGGACGCCTCGATCGCCGCCGCCGGGAACTGGGTGTCGGTCGCCTTCAGCTCCTGCAGGCAGGCGACGTCCGGCCGCGCCGCCTCCAGCCACTCCAGCAGGTTGGCGAGACGGGTGTTGATCCCGTTGATGTTGAAGGTGGCGATTCTCACCGCCCCTCAACGGCCCCGCTCGTGGCGGGTTGCCGATGGCGCGCCCAGCAGGACTCGAACCTGCAACATCCCGCTTAGAAGGCGGGTGCTCTATCCGGTTGAGCTATGGGCGCCAGAGCCAGGCGGCATCCGGTCAAGTAGCGCGAAGCGCGGCGGCCGCAAACCCGATGCGCTCAAGTAGCGCGAAGCGCGGTAGCGCCAGCCTAGTGCGTCCACGGCACCTTGCGGCTGGTGGCGAAATTGTCGGCATAGGCCTTGAGGATCACCGGCGCCTCCTGGGCCTCATGCAGGCGGAAGGCGATGCCGTAGCGCTCGGCGTAGGCGACCGCCTCTTCGCGCGAATCGAAGTCCAGCCGGACCTGACCGTTCATGTCGGCCGAACTGGTCCAGCCCATCAGCGGATCGATGGTCCGCGCCGTGGCCGGTTCGAACTCCAGCCGCCAGTGTCTCGTGTTGGCCTTGCCCGACTGCATGGCGGTCTTGGCGGGACGATAGATGCGGGCGAGCATGAGAACCTCGATACCAACCTGCGGACAGGTCGCGCGAGGCGCGACATCCGCTGCGAAATATGGTCGGGGCGAGAGGATTCGAACCTCCGACCCTCTGCTCCCAAAGCAGATGCGCTACCAGGCTGCGCTACACCCCGAACCAGAGGCGCGGTGTGTGCCACGCGCGCCTCTTCGCCGCAACGCGCAAGGCGCTATTCGGCGAAGAAGGGGTGCCGAACCCTGTCGCCGGGCTTGGCGCCGATCTCGTCAGCCCGTCCGCCGCGCAATTCCAGCACGCCGCTCGCCGGCCCGTTCGAGGGGATGATGGCGTCGGAATTGGGCGTGGCGTTCTTCGCGATCGAGACGATGCGGCCGTAGGGGTCGATGTAGATGATGTCGAGCGGATTGGGCGTGTTGTGCATCCAGAAGCCGCGCTCGGCCACGTCCGGGAACTGGAACAGCATGCCGCGGTCATCGGCCAGCGGTTCGCGATGCATCATGCCGCGCTGGCGTTCCATGTCATCGTCGGCGATCTCGACCATGAAGTCGTGTTCGCCGGTCGAGGTGACGACCGTCAGCGGCTCCAGCGGCTCGCCATTGGGGCCCTGGGCCTTGCCCGCGCCGGCGCATCCCGCCAGCAAGACCAGACCGGCGAGGCCGGCGAGAAAGCCGCGACGAATCAACATCATTTCAACCCTCAGAACATTCCGCGCCTTGCACCGATCCGCGCATGCGATGAGTCCACCATAGCCGCGTAATGGCCCGCTGGGGAGATCGATCAATCCGCGGGGCGGATTTCCGCGACGACCAGGCCCTTCGGACCCTCGGCGAAGCGCACGGCGACGGCTTCGCCGGGCAGCAGATCGTCCAGCCCGCAACGCCGCAGGGTCTCGACATGGACGAAGATGTCCCCGACCTGACCGTCGCGCACCACGAAACCGTAACCCTTGGTCCGGTTGAACCATTTGACCACGGCCGTCTCCATGACGCCGCCTGTCGGGTCGAGTGAGGGATGAAGACGAGGCTCACGCCGGGGCGCGTCATGGGCGCCCCTCCGCGGCGCGCTCGCCGCCTCGGGATCGCCATCGCCGAGATCATGCACCTCGGTCACCTGCCAGCCCTTGGGCCGGCGCGCGCAGTCGCAGGTGATGGGGGCGCCCTCTGCGGCCGCGTCCCGGCCGCTGTCCCGCAGGCTGGAGATGTGCAGCAGCACGTCCTTCATATCGGTCAGGCGCGGCTCGTCGGGCACGATGAAGCCGTAACCCTTGCCGGGATCGAACCATTTCACCCGGCCAGCGATCCGCACCGTCTCGATTGTCTCAACGCCCTCGTAGTCGGACACAGCCTTCCCCCTGCCCGCGCGCGTTGCGGGCAGTCTTATTTAACACGGTTCTGTGAAGTGCGGAAAAGGCAAAAACGTCAGTATCCAGCCAGAGGCCGCAGATTTTTCGATTCGATGTCGAAATCCGCACGCCTCGGCGCGACGGCCAGACCTTCCGCCCGGCGCTTTGCGCTCGCGGCGGTCGCTCGGAAGAGCCCTCCCGGCGAAAAACCGGGGCGGCGTCAGAGCGATGTGGGAAAACCCCGCGTGGCAGTCCCTAGGGGAATCGAACCCCTCTTTTCAGGTTGAAAACCTGACGTCCTAACCGATAGACGAAGGGACCGCGGCGCGGGGAAGCGGCGATATAGCCGCCGATTCCGCGGGGTGCAAGCGGCCATGCGCCAGAAAATGCCCACGGCGCACGAGGCCTACGCCATGCGGGGATCGGCGACGTCCTCGATCTCCAGCTGCACGCCGCGCCGGCCGTTCCAGTCGTCGGCCTTCAGCCGCCCCACAACGCTGAGTCCGCCCTGCCCTGACATCAGCGCCTTGCCCGATGGCAGGTCGGCGCAGCGCCAGGCGATGGCCTTGACCGAGGCGCCGTCCGCCCCGACCAGACGGCAGCGCACATGGCCGCCGGTCATGGCCACGGGCTCGCGCACGCTGACATGTTCGAGCGCGAACAGCGGCTCCGGATTGGCCGGGCCGAACGGGGCCAGCTGCTCGAACTGGTCGAACAGAGCCCGCGACGCCGCGCCAGGTTCGATCAGGGCGTCGATCTCGACATGGTCGAGGGCGTCGGCGGCCGCCTGTTCGCCCGCCATCCGCTCGTTGAGAAAGTCACGCAGCCGCCCGATGTCATCGGCCCTGACGGTCAGTCCCGCGGCCATGGCGTGTCCGCCGCCGGCCATCAGCACCCCGGCCTCCCACGCAGCCTGCACCGCCTTGCCCAGATTCATGCCCGGCTGGGACCGGCCCGAGCCCTTGCCGACGCCGTTGACGGCATCGACGCCGATCACCACCACGGGCTTGCGCCAGCGTTCGCGCAGCCGTCCGGCGACAATGCCGACCACCCCCGGATGCCAGTCGTCGCCCTCGATCACCACCACGGCCGAGCCGTCGGCGTGGGCGCCGGTCGCCTCGACCATCCGCGTCGCCTGTTCCGTCACCTGACGCTCGACCTCGCGCCGGGCGATGTTCAGGGCGTCCAGTTCCTGCGCCAGGGCCATCGCCTCGTCAGGATCGTCGGTCGACAGCAGGCGCGCGCCGAGGTCCGACTTGCCGATCCGGCCGCCGGCGTTGATGCGCGGTCCGAGGATAAAGCCTGCGTGGTTCGACTTGGCCAGCCCAGGCTCGGCGCCCGCCGCCGCCAGCAGCGCCCGCAAGCCCGGATTGCTCCAGTCCGACATCCGCCGCAGACCCAGACTGGTCAGGGCCCGGTTGAACCCGGTCAGGCCGGTGACGTCGCAGATCGCCCCCATGGCCGCCAGATCCAGCCACTGGCGGATATCCGGCTCCTTGACCTCGGCGAACATCCCGCGGCGCCGCGCCTCGCGGTTCAACGCCGCCAGCAGGACGAACACCACGCCCGCCGCGGCCAGATTGCCCTGTCCCGAGTTGCAGCCCGGCCGGTTCGGATTGACCACGGCGGCGCAGACCGGCGGATGCTCGCGCATCATGTGATGGTCGATGACCACGACCTTCAGCCCGATCGCCGCCGCATGGGCCACCGCCTCATTGGCCGCCGCCCCGCAGTCGACAGTGATGACCAGCTCGGCGCCCGAGGCCTTCAGCGTGTCGAAGGCTCGCGCGCTGGGGCCATAGCCCTCGGTCATCCGGTCGGGGACATAGATCGGCAGCTCCGCGCCCACGGCCCGGAACCAGCGCACCAGCAGGGCCGCGCTGGAGGCGCCGTCGACGTCATAGTCGGCGAAGACATGGATCGACGCCTTCGCCTGCAGCGCGTCGAGAATCGCCGCCGCCGCCGCGTCCATGTCCATGAAGCTGGACGGATCGGGAAACAGCGCCTTCAGCGTCGGCCGCAGGAAGTCCGCGCCCTGATCGGCCCGCACGGCCCGCGCCGCCAGCGCCCGCGCCAGCGGCTCGTCCAGCCCCAGGGTCTGCATATGGCTGCGGATCAGCCCCGCCTCGGCCGGCCTCTGCCGCCAGGCGCGGCCGGACAGCGAGCGGGACACGCCCAGAAAGGCCGGCCCGAACCCCGGGACCGCGCCCCCGTCCGCCATCAGAGCGGCCGCGTGGTGCGGATGCGCTGGACCGTCCGCGTCGAGGAATCCATCACCAGCGTATGCGTCGAGACGAAGCCGTCGGCGACCTTGACCCCGTCCAGCATGGCCCCCTTGGTCACGCCCGTGGCGGCGAAGATGGCGTCCTTCGAGACCAGTTCGTGCAGGTCGTATTTGCGGTCGAAATCGGTGACGCCGGTCTTGCGCGCCCGCTCCCGCTCGTCGTCGTTGCGGAAGATCAGCCGGCCCTGGAAATGGCCGCCGACGCATTTCAGCGCGCTGGCCGCCAGCACGCCTTCCGGCGCCCCGCCCGAGCCCAGATACAGGTCGATGCCCGTCTCCGGCTCGGCCGTGTGAATCACCCCGGCCACATCGCCGTCGGTGATCAGCAGCACCCGGGCCCCGACCTCGCGCAGGGCGGCGATCAGTTCGGCGTGGCGCGGCCGGTCCATGACGCAGACGGTGATGTCGCGCGGATCGACGCCCTTGGCCGAGGCCAGCGAGCGGACATTGTCCTGCGGGCTCATGTCCAGATCGACGGTTCCGGGGGCGAAGCCCGGGCCGATTGCGATCTTGTCCATATAGGTATCGGGCGCGTGCAGCATGCCGCCGCCGGGCGACATCGCCAACACCGTCAGGGCGTTGGCCATGGCCTTGGCCGTCAGGGTCGTGCCTTCCAGCGGATCGAGCGCGATGTCGATGGCCGGGCCTTTGCCGGTGCCGACCTTCTCGCCGATGTACAGCATCGGCGCTTCGTCCCGCTCGCCCTCGCCGATGACGATCTTGCCGTCGATGTCGAGCGCGTTCAGCGCCGTGCGCATGGCGTCGACCGCCAGCTGGTCGGCCGCCTTCTCGTCGCCGCGCCCGATCTGGGCATAGCTGGCGATGGCGGCCAGTTCGGCGACCCGCGCGGCGTCGGCGGCGAGCGTGGATGCATAGGGGGCCATGGCGGCCATGGGCGTTCTCCTGAGGGGCGATGATCCCGGGATTCTTTCGTCCCGGCGACCGAATCTGTGGCTTAGCGGCGCGGCAGCGGCGGCGGGGCGCGCCCCCGCTCGCGAACGCTGCGGGCGTATTCCTCGATTTCGGCGGCGGTTTCCTGCGTCACCGGGGCGACGGCGACCGCGGCGACCCGCGCCCGCACCGCTTCGGCGAAGGCGACCGGATCCCCGGAGGCCGACCATTCCAGGCGCGCCGCGGCGGCGTCCAGATCGTCGCCTGACGTCGTCAACGTCGCCACCCGCCCGGCGATCAGCCCCGGTTCCGGCGGCTCGGTCGCCCGCGGAAAGTCGGCCCAGCGGGGATAGTGGCGATTCGCGTCGACCAGGGCCTGCACCCGCGGCGCGACCGGCGACGTCGGGTCGGTTTGGGGGTTGAACGCCCCGACACAGGCCGTCAGACCGGCCGCGGCGGCGGCGGCGGAGAGGACCGCTGCGAATTTCCCGATCGGCGCGTTCATGTCAGGGGCGGTCATATGCCATGATCGCCACCGGCGGAAGGGCGAGAGCGGCCCTTGCGACCGATCCTGACGTCCTTCCGGAGCCTTCCCCATGGCCAAGCGTCCGACCGCCCCGCCCCACGCCCCGGAACAGGCCGCCGCGCCGAAGCCGCGCAAGTCCGGCCGGCCGACCTCGGCCAAGCCGCCGCGGCCGCGAGCCGCCAAACCCAAGGTCGCGCCCGAACAGTCCGCGCCCGCCGCCCAGCCCGCCGCCGCGCCTGAATCGCCCGCAGCGCCCGAAACAGCCTTCCCGCTCCCTGGCGCCGATCAGCGCCAGATGCTCGAGGCCCTGTCGATGAACCTGGCCAAGGCGGCCATGACCGCCCAGGCCGCCATCGCCGAGGCGGCGCTGTCGCAGGCCGACCGCCCCGCCGCCCTGTCGCCCGACCCGTTCAACGTCGGTCCGGCCATGACCCAGGTGATGACCGGCCTCGCCTCGCGGCCCGACAGGCTGTTCGCCGCCCAGGCCGACCTGTTCAATCGCTATATGGATCTGTGGGCCTCGACGACGCGCCGCGCCGCCGGTGAGGATGTTCCCGCCGTCCCCTCGAAGGACAAGCGGTTCAAGGACCCGGCCTGGTCCGAGAACCCGATGTTCGACGTCATGCGCCAGTCCTATCTGGTCACCGCCGACTGGATGAACGGCCTCGTCTCCAGCGTCGAGGACGTCGACCCCCTGATCAAACGCCGCGCCGAATTCTTCACCAAACTGCTGACCGACGCCTTCTCCCCCTCCAACTTCCTCGCCTCCAACCCCGTGGCCCTCAAGGCCCTGGCCGAGAGCAACGGCGAGTCGCTGGTCAAGGGGATGCAGAATTTCGCCGCCGACATGGAGCGTGGGGCCGGCAAGCTGAAGATCAGCCAGGCCGACTACGGCAAATTCGTCGTCGGCGAGAACGTGGCCACCGCTCCGGGCCAGGTGGTCTGGCGCGACGAGCTGTTCGAACTGATCCAGTTCGACCCGGCCACCGACAAGCAGCGCGCCATCCCGCTGCTGATCTTCCCGCCGTGGATCAACAAATTCTACATCCTCGACCTGCAGCCGGGGAACTCGATGATCCGCTGGCTCTCGGCCCAGGGCTTCACCGTCTTCGTCTGTTCCTGGGTCAACCCCGACGTCGACAAGGCCGGCTACGGCTTCGACGATTATCTGGAGAAGGGGATCTACCGCGCTATCGCAAAGGCGCTGGAGCAGTCGAAGTCCGAGCACATCAACACTGTCGGCTACTGCATCGGCGGCACGCTGATGGGGGCGGCCCTCGCCCACATGGCCGCCAACAATGACAAGCGCGTCACCGCCAACACCTTCTTCGCCGCCCAGCACGACTTCGCCGAGGCCGGCGACCTGCTGCTGTTCACCGACGAGCACTGGCTGAACGAGATCGAGCAGCAGATGGACGCGGCCGGCGGCGTCCTGCCCGGCGCGGCCATGGCCGAGACCTTCAACGCCCTGCGCGCCAACGACCTGATCTGGTCCTTCTTTGTCTCGAACTATCTGATGGGCAAGGATCCGCCCGCCTTCGACCTGCTGTTCTGGAACGCCGACCAGACCCGCATGCCCAAGGCCCTGCACATGGACTACCTGCGCTCCATGTACGGCCGCAACGCCCTGACGAAGGGCGAGTTCGAGATCGGCGGCATCCGCGTCGACCTGTCGAAGGTGACGATTCCGCTCTATTTCCAGGCCAGCCGCGAGGACCACATCGCGCCGATGAACTCGGTCTACCGCTCGGCCCGCGCCTTCACCGGCGCGGACGTGACCCTGACCCTCGCCGGCTCGGGCCATATCGCCGGCGTGGTCAATCCGCCCTCGGCGAACAAATACCAGCACTGGATCAACCCCGGCCTGCCCGCGACGCTTGGCGAATGGCAGGCGAAGGCCGAAGAGCATCCGGGCAGTTGGTGGAATCACTGGGCCGACTGGCTGCACGCCCGGTCCGGCGACTGGGTTCCGGCCCGCGACCCCAAGAAGGGCCCCCTGCCCGCGCTGGAACCGGCGCCGGGGTCCTATGTGAAGGTGAAGTCTTGAAGCGTTTCGAACCCAATCTGCTGCTGGCCCTGTCCACCAGCCTCGCCCTCGTGCTCGTCGTGCTGACCAGCAGCGTCTACGGCGCCACCTTCCAGCTCCTGCGCAACGCCCTGCTGGCGATCGCCTGCACGGCCGGCTTCGTGCTGCTGAACCCGATGCTGCTGAAGATGATGCGCATCACCCCGCGTCCACCGATGATTCACCCCGACGCACCGGGTACGGCCGTCTGGGCCGCCCTCTTCCCGCTGGGGGTCATCTTCGCCGCCGCCGTGCCGGTGTTCTGGCCCGGCCATGACTACGGCCTGCTCGTCATCATCGCCGCCGTCTGGACCGGCGCCGCCATCGAGTCGGCGCTCAAGGCCCGTCGACTCGAGAGGTAGTTCGGCGGTTACCCAGCCTTGAAAGTCAGCGCCACGCCGTTGTTGCAATAGCGTTTTCCGGTCGGGCGCGGCCCGTCCATGAACAGATGTCCCTGATGCCCGAGGCAGCGGGCGCAGTGGTATTCGGTGCGCGGAATGCCGATGCCGTAATCGGTCTTGGTGCCGATGTTGGCGGCGATGACCTCGTAGAAGCTGGGCCAGCCGGTGCCGCTCTCGAACTTCCACTGCGAGCGGAACAGCGGCAGGTCGCAGCCGCGGCAGACATAGGTTCCGGTGCGGCTCTCTTCGTTCAGCGGGCTGGTGTACGGCCGCTCCGTCGCCTCGCGCCGCAGCACGTCATAGCTGGCCCGCGGCAGCCGCGCCCGCCACTGGGCGTCGGTGATGCGCCGGAATGGCGAGTTCGCATACTGCCGCTCGGAGGCGTCGGCCGGGCCGGGCGAACAGGCGCTCACAGAGACCGCGCCGGCGGTCAGCAAAAGATGGCGGCGGGGAAGGGCGTGGGTCATGACCCTTGATACGTCGGGAACGCGCCGGCGGTTTCAAGTGCGGCGGATCAGCTGAGCCCGGCGCCCTCGTCCAGACCCAGCATCAGGTTCAGATTCTGCACCGCCGCCCCCGACGCCCCCTTGCCGAGATTGTCCAGCAGGGCGACCAGCCGGACCTGCTCGCCCGCCCGGTCGCCGAACACATGCAGACGCATGGCGTTGGTGCCGTTCAGCCCCTCCGGATCGATCCCGGTCATGGCCTCGGTCTCCTCCAGCTCGGCCACCTCGACGAAGCGGCAGCCCGCATAGGCCTCCGCCAGCGCCCCGTGCACCACCTCGACCGAGGGCGACCCGGGCAGGGCCGCCAGCTGCAGCGGAACCTCGACCAGCATCCCCTGCCGGTAGGCCGCCACCGCCGGGGCGAACAGCACCGGCCGCTCCAGCCCGGTGTGCAACGTCATCTCCGGCACATGTTTGTGCTTCAGCGACAGGCCATAGGCGCGGAACGCCCCCGCCCCGCCGGCTTCGAACTCGGCGATCATCGCCTTGCCGCCGCCGGAATAGCCCGACACGGCGTTGACCGTCACCGGCCAGCCCGCCGGCACGATCCCGGCGCTGACCAGCGGCCGCACCAGGCCGATGAAGCCGGTCGGATAGCAGCCGGGGTTCGACACCCGCGTCGCGCCGGCGATCTTTTCCCGCTGCCCCGAGGCCATTTCGGCGAAGCCATAGGTCCAGGCCGGATCGACCCGATACGCCGTCGAGGCGTCGATCACCCGCACCGCCGGGTTGTCGATCATCGCCACGGCCTCCTTGGCCGCGTCATCGGGCAGGCACAGGATCACCGCGCCGGCGGCGTTCAGCGCCTCGCGCCGCGCCCCGACGTCGCGCCGCCGGTCGCCCAGCAGGATCAGCTCCAGATCCCCGCGCGCCTCCAGCCGCTCGCGGATCTCCAGCCCCGTGGTACCGGCCTCGCCGTCGATGAAGATGGTGTGGGTCATATCCGACGTCTGTTCTCAGGCTTGGTTTTCGGGGTGCAGATCGCGGATGCGCTCGTCCTGTAGCCAGATTGCGTCAACGATGGCGAAAACCTCGTTCGCCAGGTTCGTGCCGACGACATCGCTCCGGCTCAACGCCTCACCGACAAGGGGACTGCTCGCGACAGCGCGGCCAGGCGCGTCGATGATCATAAAGCCGGGTCCCGACGCCGTTCGCCGGTATTGCAGGCTCACGGCGACGCGCTGCGCCGGGGGCGCGCCGCCCCATTCGCCGACGATGAGGTCGAAATTGGCGCCATACTCGGCCACGTGGCCATCAGTCCATTGGACCAAATAGGTGGCGAGCGCCCCAAGCTCGTCCGAGGCGTAGCCATTCAACGCACGCGTTGCGCGGCCACAGCAATCGCAATGCGTCGGCGCGTGCTCGATGCCCTTTTCGATCGTGATCGCCACTGAGCCCTCCAAAGAAAAAGGGCGCTCCGGTTTCCCGAAGCGCCCCCAATCCAAACCGTAATGAAACGGCCTAGCGCTTCGAGAACTGGAAGGACTTGCGGGCCTTGGCCCGGCCGTACTTCTTGCGCTCGACGACGCGGCTGTCGCGGGTCAGGAAGCCGTGCGGCTTCAGGACCGGGCGCAGCGCCGGCTCATAGTGGGTCAGGGCGTGCGACAGGCCGTGGCGGATGGCGCCGGCCTGGCCCGACAGGCCCGAGCCCTGCACGGTGCAGTCGACGTCGAACTGGGTCAGGCGGTCGGTCACTTCCAGCGGCTGGGCGATCATCATGCGCAGGATTTCGCGGGCGAAATACTGCATCTGATCCTTGCCGTTGATGGTGATCTTGCCCGAGCCGGGCTTGATCCACACGCGGGCGATCGCGTTCTTGCGCTTGCCGGTCGAATAGGCGCGGCCCTGGGCGTCCAGCCTCTGGGTGTAGACCGGGGCGTCGTTCTCCGAGGAGACGGTGCCGAGGCCCTTCAGGGCGTCAAAGCCGGTCGCGGCGGGCGCGTCATTTTGCGGGGCGGCGGTTTCAGCGGTCACGTCGGTCATGCTCAGGCGCTCCGGGTGTTCTTGGAGTTGGCCGACTTGAAGTCGATCGTTTCCGGCTGTTGGGCTTCGTGGCTGTGCGCGGCGCCGGCGAACAGGCGCAGGTGCGTCATCTGCAGGCGGGCCAGCGGGCTCTCCTTGGGCAGCATGCGCTCGACGGCCTTCTCGAGCACGCGCTCGGGGAAGCGGCCGTTCAGGACCTTCTCGGGGCTGGTCGACTTGACGCCGCCCGGGTGGCCGGTGTGGCGGTAGTAGATCTTGTCGGTCAGCTTCTTGCCGGTGAACACCACCTTGTCGACGTTGGTGACGACGACATAGTCGCCGCAATCGACGTGCGGGGTGTAGTCGCCGCGGTGCTTGCCGCGCAGACGGTTTGCGATGAAGGTCGCGAGACGGCCCACCACGACGCCTTCGGCGTCGATATGGATCCATTTCTTCGTGACCTCGGCCGGCTTCAGCGAAGCCGTGGTGCTCTTCAGCATGACGAGGGTTCCTGGGGACGAACGGAGGGCCCGTCCCGTGACCGGGATGAGCGGAAGGCGCGCTGATAGAGGAAGGCCGCCCCGACGTCAATGCACCCCAACGCACCGCCACAGGGTTAGTGCATTGAAATAACGTGCGTTTTACAATGCGGTATTAAAATACCGCATTGTTTCGGCGTCATTCCGCCTCGATCGCATCGACGACAGCGCGAGCCCGGTCGTTCGGCACGGCGAAGCTGAGCACATACTGTTCGATCTTCCAGCCGGCCCCGGTCTTGCGCAGCACGCCGGAACCCCGGGTCACGCCATAGGACTGGCTGTCCAGCACCTCGTCGAACCAGGCGATGCATTGGCACTCGATCGGCGCAATTGTCACCGTCCGTTCGACCGGCCGGTAGGTCCACCCCTGCCCGCGCGCGAAATGCGGCGCGGCATAGGCCCGGAACTCCGCCAGCGTCCACCGCTCCGTGGCGTCCGTGCCGATGAACCGCGCGTCCTCGGTGAACAGGCCGAAATAGGTCGCGCCGTCCGCATTGGCCGCGGCGACATGCAGGGCGTCGATGGTCGCGGCCACGTCCTCCTCGGGCGTGCCCGGGGGCGTGATGGCGAGAGCGAGGGCGGCGACGAGGGCGAGCATCGGAAACCTCCTGCGATGGAGCGAACCCTAGACCGCCCGAGCAGAAAAGTCCGGCCTGTCAGCTTTATTTAACCGCACGGTTGACAACGCACCCGTGGAGGTGCATTTAACCTCCCAGTTACACACGAAGTCACCCCATGCAGACCGACCCCCTCAGCGCCAAATTCGCCGCCCTCGCCGACCCGACCCGTCGCGCCATCCTGGCGCGGCTGACGGAAGGCGAGGCCAGCGTCAGCGATCTGGCCCAGCCGTTCGACATGAGCCTGCCGGCCGTGTCGAAACATCTGAAGGTGCTGGAGAAGGCCGGACTGATCAGCCGTGGCCGCGAGGCGCAGTGGCGTCCCGCCCGCCTCGAACCCATGGGCCTGAAGGGCATCGCCGAGTGGATGGAACACTACCGCCGCTACTGGGACGCCAGCTTCGACCGCCTCGACGCTTATCTCAAGAAAATCCAGAAAGGAGACCCCGATGGCCAAGGACACTGAGGACAACCCCTGCCACACCGACGGTGCGGCCCACGAGCATGTACTGACCCTGCGCCGCGTCCTCGACGCCACGCCGGAACGGATCTGGAAGGCGTGGATGACGCCGGAACTGCTGCAGCAGTGGTTCGCGCCCAAGCCCTGGACGATTACGGATGTCGAGCTCGATCCGCGCCCCGGCGGGGTGTTCAACTTCGTCATGCACGGCCCTGACGGCGAGCGCTTCCCCAACAGCGGCATCTTTCTCGAGGCCATTCCCAACCGCCGCTGGACAACTACGGACGCCCTGACCCCCGACTGGCGGCCCGCCGGCCAGCCCTTCATGGTCGGCACGGTCGAGCTGACCCCGCGCGAGGACGGCAGGACCGACTATGTCGCCACCGCCCGGCACTGGAACGCCGAGACGATGAAACAGCACGAGGCCATGGGCTTCCATGAAGGCTGGGGCACGTGCGCCGACCAGCTGGCCGAGCTGCTGAAAACCCACTGAGCCTCCCCGGCCGCGACCGGACCCGCTGAAGAGCCCGCCCGATGACCCTTGTCGAAAACGTCGCCAGCCGCCCCACCCTGCAGATGCAGCGCTATTTCGACGCGCCGCGAGCCTTGGTGTGGCGGGCCTGGACCAATCCCGAGGTCATGGTTCTGTGGCTGGGTCCGGTCGAATGGCCGGCGGTCAGCGCCAGTCAGGACCTGCGGGTCGGCGGCGCCTGGCGCGCCTGCCTCCGCTCGCCCGACACCGGCCAGGACCTGTGGCAGGGCGGCGTCTATCGCGAGATCATCCCCGAAGAGCGGCTGGTCTTCACATTCAAATGGGACGAGTCGCACGAGGACGGCCCGCCGGTCGACACCCTGGTGACCGTCCAGCTTCGCGACGCCCCCGGCGGCGGCACCCTGATGGACTTCACCCACGAGGGCCTGAAGTCGGAACAGAGCCTGACCGGCCACAAACACGGCTGGACCAGCACCTTCGAGCGGCTGGACGCCTTCCTCGCGGCCGGCGGCGCCGAGTGAGCCCGCGCCGACCCAAGGATCAGTAACGACGCCCCGGCGTCGCGTTCATTTCAACCTGCTCAAGGAGCAAGACCATGAAGATCGTGCCTAGTCTCAGCTTCCGCGGTCAGTGCCGCGAGGCCTTTGAATTCTACGCCCGGGTGCTGGGAGGCGAGATCACCGCCGCGATGCCCTATGGCGACGGACCGCCCGACATGCCGATCGGGCCCCAGTACCGTGACTGGCTGATGCACTGCTGGCTCCAGGTCGGCGATCAGGCGATCATGGGCGCCGACATGGATGTCGACTGGGCGCAGAACATCGACAAGCCCAAGAACGGCTTCGACGTCACCCTGCACACCGACGACGCAGCCCAGGCCCGGAGCTGGTATGACGCCCTCGTCGAGGGTGGAAAGCCAACCATGCCCTTCGGCGAGACCTTCTGGTCGCCGGGCTATGGCGGCCTGATCGACAGGTTCGGCGTGCCGTGGATGGTCAACACCATGCCGTCGGCCAACTGGAAGCCGGGCGCGTGAAGGCCTCACCCTCCGTCTGGACCGGGCGGGTGCTGAGCGGGCTGTTCGTCCTGTTCATGCTCGCCGCCTCGATCGCGCCGAAATTCCTGATGGGCGACATGGTCGCCGAGCAGAATATGAACGCTCTCGGCTGGCCGGCGAAATACCTGCTGCTGATCGCGGCGATCGAACTGGGCTGTGTCGTCCTCTACGTCATTCCCCGCACCAGCCTGCTGGGCGCGGTGATGACTACGGGCCTGCTGGGCGGGGCCATCGCCACCAATCTACGGGTCGAGATGCCGGTGTTCAGCCACACCCTGTTCAGCATCTATCTCGGACTCGTGATGTGGGGCGGGCTGTGGCTGCGAGACGCGTCGCTGCGCGCCGTGTTCCCGATCCGCAGGATCACCGCATGACCATCGACCCGGCCATCCCCGATCATCTCCGCCGGCTCTCGATCCGCCGCGAATTCGACGCCCCGCGCGTCCTCATATGGAAGATGTGGACCGACCCGGCCCATGTCGCCGTCTGGTGGGCGCCCGAACATTTCACCACCCCGAGGGTCGAAATGGACGTCCGGCCGGGCGGGCGCATCCACATGGTCATGCGCGCCCCGGACGGGACCGACTATCCGTTCGACGGCCGCTTCGTCGCGCTCGACGAGCCCGGGCGGCTGGTGATGCGGACCTGGGTCACCTACGCCGACGGCTCGACCTGGTTCGAGGTCGAGCAGACCATCCGGTTCGAGGAGGTTGACGGGCGCACCGTCCTGCATTTCAGCGCCGGGGTGATCGCCGCCCGTGCTGACGCACTCGGCCCGCTCAGCGGCATGGAAGCCGGCTGGAGCGGCAGCCTCGACAAACTGGCGGCGCACATCCGCGCCGCCGCGACCGTGGACGCCTGAGGACCGGACGGCCACGCCCTTCAAATGGACCAGGCAATCATGCGCACCATCAGAACCGCCACCTTCGTCTCCCTCGACGGTGTCATCCAGGCCCCCGGCGGCCCCGAAGAGGATCCCAGCGGCGGCTTCCGCTTCGGCGGCTGGACCTTTCCCTTCTTCGACGAAAAGCTCGGCCTGCTGATGGATCAGGCCATGGGCGAGGACTACGACCTGCTGCTGGGTCGGCGGACCTATGAGATCTTCGCCGCTCACTGGCCGTCCCGGGACGACGAGATCGCCCGCCAGTTCAACGCGGTGAACAAATATGTCGCCGCCGGCCCGGACACCCCGTTGGAATGGGCCAACAGCCATCGTCTCGAGGGCGATCTCGCGGAGGCGGTGCGGGCGCTGAAGGCGACCGAGGGCCGCGACCTGCTGATCCAGGGCTCAAGCGAGGTGATCCACGCCCTGCTCGCCGCGGACCTGATCGACACCCTGACGGTGCTGACGTTTCCGGTCATCCTCGGCCAGGGCAAGCGGCTGTTCGACGGACACGCGCGGCCGGGGGCCTGGACCCTGGTCAGGACCGACCATGCGTCCACCGGCGCGGTCGTCAGCACCTACGAACGGCACGGCGAGGTGCAGGTCGGGTCTTTCGCCTAGCGCGCCATCGCGGTCGGGAAGGCGCGGCCCAGCGCCTCGGCCATGCCTTGCTGCGACAGCAGGAAGACCGCTTCGCGCTGGTGATAGTTGTTGGACAGCACGATCACCGTCACATCCGCGTCCGGTTGATGGGTGATCAGGTTGCGGAACCCCGACCAGCTGCCGGTGTGATAGATCTGGCGGTCGAGGAAGTCGGGCTGCACCTGCCGCCCCAGACTGTTGGCGAACAGGCCGTAGCCCCAGTCGCGCCGCGGACGACCGCGCTCGTCCGGCCAGTCGGGCGGCGCGTGGTCAGCGATCATCCGCGCATAGCTTTCGGCGCTCAGCAGGCCGCCGCCATGCAGGGCGCGGTTCCACACCAGCAGGTCGTCGAGGGTCGAATACAGCGCCCCCGCGGCGAAGATGATGCTGACGTTGTGATCGGGCTGCGGCGACGGCGGCCCGCCCAGGTTGGCGTAGCCCATCACCACGTCCGATGCGTCGTCCTCATAGCCGGTGTCGGCCATGCCCAGCGGCGCGAAGAAGGCGTCGCGCAGATAGTCCGCCAGCGACAGGCCGCTGGCCCGCTGCACCACGTGACCTAGCAGGTTGTAGGCGGCGTTGTTGTAACGGATCTTCGTGCCCGGCGGGAACTGAAGGCCGTACTGCGCGGACTCCGCCGTCAATTCGTCCGGCGTCGCCGGGGTGACGCGGCGGACGCCCCAGCCCGGACGGGCCATCAGGTCGGGCACGCCCGAGGTGTGCGACAGCAGGTGATGCAGCCGGATCGGCGCCCAGGCGGGCGGACAATCATCGACCCAGCGGCACAGCGGATCGTCGACCGACAGCTTCCCCTCGTCCTGCAGCCGCAGAATGGCGGCGGCGGTGAACTGCTTGCTGACCGAGGCGAGACGGAAGCGGGAATCCAGCGCCAGCGGCTGGTCCTTGCTGCGGTCGGCGAAACCATAGACCTGGCGGAACAGGATCCGGTCGCCCTTCGCCACCAGCACGCCGCCGGTGAAGGCGCCCGAACCGCCCCAGCGCTCCAGCTGTTCGGTCAGCTGCGGCAGGTCCTGAACCACGACGACGGCCGGGCGCGGCGGCAGCGGTTCGGGCGCCGGCGCTTCGGGCGCGGGCCGGACCGTGGCCCAGGCGACCACGGCGGCGGCGAGGATGATCAGGATGGCGAGAACGGCCATCGCCAGGCGGGGGTGGCCGCCCGAGTGTCTGGGTACGTGGAACAAGTTTCTAGACGTCGTAATCCAGCCCGAACTGGGCGTACAGGGCGCGGCTGTCCTGCCATTTCGGGTCGACCTTGACCGTGATGAACAGGTGTACGGGTCGGTCCAGCAGCTCGGTCAGCTCCTCGCGCGACTTCTGGCCGATCCATTTCAGCGTCTGGCCGCCCTTGCCCAGCACGATCGGCCGCTGGCTCTCGCGTTCGACATAGATGGTCTGTTCGATGCGGGCCGAGCCGTCGGCCTTGTCCTCGAACGCGGTCGTTTCCACCGCCGCCGAATAGGGCAGCTCTTCGTGGACGCGGAGGTAGACCTTCTCGCGGGTGATCTCGGCGGCGAGGACGCGCATCGGCACGTCGGCCGACTGGTCTTCCGGATACAGCCACGGCCCCTCGGGCATCGCCCGCGCCAGTCGCTGCTTCAGGTCGTCGACCCCGTCGCCGCTCAGCGCCGAGATCATATAGACCTCGGAATAGACGCCGGTTTCGAACATCGCGTGCGACAGCGCCAGCAGGTTGTCGCGACGCATGCCGTCGATCTTGTTCAGCGCCAGGATGACCTGGGTGTCGGTCGCCTTGAGGTTGGCGATGATGGTCTCGGTGTCCTCGGCCGAGCGGCGGTCGGCGGCCTGGCCCTCCTTGCCTTCCGAGGCGATGTGCGAGGCGGCGTCGATCAGGTGCACCACCACGTCGGCGTCCGAGGCGCCGCCCCAGGCCGAGGCGACCATGGCGCGGTCCAGCCGGCGGCGCGGCGTGAAGATCCCCGGCGTGTCGACCAGCACGATCTGGGAGTCGCCCTCGATGGCGATGCCGCGCACGGGAAAGCGGGTGGTCTGGACCTTCTGGGTGACGATCGAGACCTTGGTTCCGGTCAGGCGATTGACCAGCGTGGACTTGCCCGCATTGGGCGCGCCGATGATGGCGGCGAATCCGGCTCGCTGGTTTTCTGTATCGGTCAAATCACGCCTTCACGCTGCAGCAGGCCGATCGCGGCCGCCTTCTCCGCGTCCTGACGCGAACGGCCGGGTGCGGTCAAGGGCGCATATCCCTCGACGCTGGCTTCGACGGTGAATGTCGGGGCGTGATCCGAGCCGGTGCGCCCGACGATCCGGTAGGCCGGCAGGGGCTTTCCCAGCGACAGGGCCCACTCCTGCAGCGCTGATTTCGGATTGGTCAGCGACTTGCGCGGCGCCGCCGCCAGTTCGGCGCTCCACGCCCGTTCGAACACCACACGGGCCGCCTCGATGCCGCCGTCCAGCCAGACGGCGGCGAGGATCGCCTCCATGGCGTCGCCCAGCATGCCCTCGCGGCGACGGCCGCCCTGTTTGGCCTCGCCGGGCGACAGCCGCATCGCGTCGCCGACCCCGAGCAACTCGGCGGCGCGGGCGCAGGTCGCCTTGTCGACCAGGGCGTGCAGCCGCGACGACATCTCGCCTTCGTCGGCCCCCGGCAGGTCGCGCACCAGCCGGTCGGCGACGAGCAGACCAAGGACCCGGTCGCCGAGGAACTCCATTCGCTGGTTGTCGAGGAACGGCCGGCCCCGCGCGTCGCGCCCGGCCCCCTCCCCGACGCTGGCATGCGTCAGGGCCTGGTCCAGCAGCGACGGATCGCGAAAGACGTGGCCAAGTTTGGACGCAAGCGCCGCGACCGCCTCGGCCCGCCGATCAGCCATCAGTTGAGGACGGTGAAGAACCGGCTGGGACGGACCTTCGAGAACCAGCTGACCGGGTTCCACAGCGACGCGCCGGGCGACCACGAGAACAGGATGATCTCGGCCTTGCCGATCAGATTCTCGGCCGGCACCAGCCCGACGCCGTTGGCGTCCTGGGCATAGCGGCTGTCGACCGAGTTATCGCGGTTGTCGCCCATCATGAAGTAATGGCCTTCCGGAACCTCGAACACCGGGGTGTCGTCGACCTCGTTGCCGGGACCGAAGTCCTGGATGGTGAAGGTCTTGCCCTCGGGCAGGGTCTCGCGCGCCTGGATCACCGGCATGCCGTACATGTTGGTGGCGTCCTGGCCGCTGACGACCACGTCACGCACCGGCTGATCGTTGATGTGCAGCACATTGTTGATCATCTGCACCCGGTCGCCCGGCAGACCGATCAGACGCTTGATGTAGTCGGTCTGGTTGTCGCGCGGCAGTTTGAACACGACGATGTCGCCACGCTCGGGCTCCCGGGCGAAGATACGCCCCTCGAACACCGGCGGGCTGAACGGGATGGCGTGCTTCGAATAGCCGTAGCTCCATTTCGACACGACGATGTAGTCGCCCTCATAGAGGTTCGGCTCCATCGAGGCCGACGGAATGGTGAAGGGCTGGAAGAACAGGACGCGCAGGACGAAGGCGATCAGCAGGGCGAAGAAGATCGTCTTGATGATCTCGACCGTCTCGTTGCCGCCGCCCGAGCTGGCTTTCCGGCCGGCCTTCTTGCCGCGCGCATAGACAGGGGTGGAGTCGACGTCCTCGAAGGGGGCGTCGCCCGAGTCGCTCCAGACCGGCTTTTTCGACGACGACGCAGCCGCACCGGCGGCGCCAGCGGCGACGGCGGCCTCGGCCGGCGTCACATGGGCGTCGGCGGCGGCATGGTCGTCATGGGCCGGATGCGCGTCATGGGCGGCGGGCGCATCGTGGGTCACGTGGGCGTCATGAACGACCGGTTCAGAATGCGCCGCCTCGACGGGGGCGTGATCGTCATGGTGGCCGGCGTCGTCGTGGCCATGCGAAGCTTCGGCGGGATGGGCGGCGACGGGACCGTGATCGTCGGGGCCATGGGCGTCCGCGGGCGCCGGGGCATGTTGATCGTGCGCGGGCGCGCCGGCCCCGGGGGCGTGATCGTCGTGACCGTGCCCGGCGACGTGGCCGTGGTCGTCGTCGTGCGGCTTGTGCTCGTCGCTCATCTTGGCCTGATCCCCCAGCCGCTGTGCGCGGTCTTTCAGCGGCAAAACCGGTATAACGTGATTAAGCCATCGGCAAGGCTTCGATCACCACGAAGGCGAGCGCATACGGATGCTCGTCGCTGAGGGTCAGATATATCCGTGGTTTGTGACCGGCAGGCGTCAGTCGCGCGAGGTGCTCTGCGGCGTGCCCGGTCAGCAACATCGTCGGCTGGCCGGACGGCAGGTTCACCACCCCCATGTCGCGCCAGTAGACGTCCCGCCGCATCCCGGTCCCCAGCGCCTTGGCGCAAGCCTCCTTGGCCGAGAACCGCTTCGCGTAGCTCCACGCCGGATCGGGCTTGCGGTCCGAACGACTCCGCTCCAGCTCGGTGAAACAGCGCAGCTTGAACCGGTCGCCGTAGCGATCCAGCGAGCGCTGGATGCGCCGGATGTCGGTCAGATCCGCGCCGACGCCGATGATCACGAGGCCGCGTCCATGGCCGCCCGCATCCGGTGGATGGCGTGGGTCAGCCCCGTGAAGACGGCCTCGCCGATCAGGAAATGGCCGATATTGAGCTCCCGGACCTCGGGAATGGCCAGCATGTCGGCGGCGGTTTCATAGTCCAGACCGTGGCCGGCGTGGACCTCCAGCCCGAGATCGGCGGCCTGGCTCGCGGCCGCCTGCAGCCGGGCGAACTCCAGCGCCCGGTCGTCGCCCGACAGATGGCAATAGCGGCCGGTGTGAAACTCCACCACCTGGGCGCCCACGGCATGGGCGGCCTCGACCTGCTCCGGCGCCGGCTCGATGAACAGCGACACCCGGATGCCGGCCTCGGCCATGGCGCGCACGACCGGCGCGATCCGCGCCTCGTGCCCGGCGACGGCCAGTCCGCCCTCGGTCGTCACCTCCTCACGCCGCTCCGGCACCAGGCAGGCGGCGTGCGGCCGGTGGCGCAGGGCGATGGCCAGCATCTCGTCGGTGACCGCCATCTCGAGGTTCAGCGGCCGTCCCGCCACGGCGCAGAGCTCGCTCAGCGCCTCGATATCGCTGTCGGTGATGTGCCGCCGGTCCTCGCGCAGGTGCGCGGTTATGCCGTCGGCGCCGGCGGCCAAGGCCTCACGGGCCGCGCGAACGGGATCGGGATGGGTCCCGCCCCGGGCGTTCCGAACAGTGGCGACGTGGTCGATGTTGACGCCCAGACGCACCGGCGAGACCATGTCCGCTCTCCCTATTTCGCCAGCCGCCGGCTGCCGGGATCCTCGACCGGCAGGGCCGCCAGTTCCGCCGGCAGGGCGTCGGCCGGGTAGGCCGGCACGTCCAGCGTCGCCAGCGCCACCAGCGGCACGCCGACATCGGCCCGTCCGCCCGAGCGGTCGACGATACAGGCGGCCGCGACCACCTCCCCGCCCGCCGCCCGGATCGCCGCGATGCACTCGCGCGAGCTCAGGCCGGTCGTGACGATATCCTCGACCATGACCACCTTCTGGCCCGGCTCGACATGGAAGCCGCGACGCAGTTTGAACTCGCCGCCCTCTCGCTCGACATACATCGACGGAACCTTGAGCCAGCGCGCCGTCTCATAGCCGGGAATGATGCCGCCGACCGCAGGCGAGATGGCCACGTCGACCGGCCCCACCGCGGCGGTGATCTTCTCCGCCAGCGCCTTGCAGAGGCGGGCGCAGCGCGCCGCGTCCATGAACACCAGGTTCTTCTGCAAAAACACCGGACTGTGCAGCCCCGAGGACAGCACGAAATGCCCCTCGCGCAGGGCGCCGGCGGCGCGGAATTCGTCGAGTACGTCTTCGGAGGTCATGCCGCGCTGTCTAGCGCAGCCGTAGCCGGGAAAGAAGACGCCGCCGCGTCATTCATTCGATGCTGCAGCCCGGCTTCAGCCCGCCGGCCAGCAGCGCGGCCCACACCCCTTCGGCGTCCTCCGCGAACCGGAACAGCGCCAGGTCCTCCGCCCGGATCATGCCGTGCCGCACCAGCACGTCGAAATTGATCACCGCGCGCCAATAGCCCTCGTCGAACAGCACGATGGGGATGCGCGGGGCCTTGTCGGTCTGGCGAAGGGTCAGGATCTCGAACAGTTCGTCGAAGGTTCCAAACCCGCCCGGGAACACCACCAGGGCGTTGGCCCGCATCGCCAGGTGCATCTTGCGCATGGCGAAATAGTGGAAGCGGAAGGTCAGGGCCGGCGTCGACCACGGGTTCGGCTCCTGCTCGTGCGGCAGGGTGATGTTGAAGCCGATCGACGGCGCCCCGATGTCGGCCGCCCCGCGATTGGCCGCGCCCATGATGCCCGGCCCGCCGCCGGTGGCGATGACATTGTCGCGCGGCTGGCCGTCGGCGCCGTGCAGGGCCCCGCCCCGCTCCGAGGCCAGCCGGCCGAAGGCGCGGGCCTCGCGGTACCAGCGCGCGTGCTCGCCCGCGCCGTTCTCGCCGATCCGGGCGCTGCCGAACACCACCAAGGTCGAGCGCACGCCCCACGCCCGCAGCGCCTCCTCGGCCTTGGCGTACTCCATCAGGAAGCGCACGCCGCGCATCGAATCGCCGAGCAGGAATTCCTCGTCCAGCGCCGCCAGCCGGTAGGACGGCGACGCCATCTGGGCCGAATTGCCGGGCCCGTCCGCGCTCACCCGCGCGCCCGCTCGACCGTGTCGACCGAGGGATTGGTGCGCAGCGCCGCCATGATCGCCGTGGCGTGTTTGGCGTCCTCGACCTCCATGTCGATGTCGACGTCGAAGAAGTCCTGCTGCCGGTGGCTCATCACCAGATTGAGGATGTTGCCGCCGGCCTCGCCGATGATCGTCGCCACCTGACCCAGCACACCCGGCGCATTCTTGATCGTGGCCCGGACGCGCGCCGCGGCAACGGCCCCCTGCTCCGCCTGCGGCGTCCATTGCAGGTCCTGCCAGACCGAATCGTCGTCGGCGAACTCGGCCAGCCGCTGGCAGTCGATGGTGTGCACCGTCAGCCCCGCCTCGGGCTCCAGAATGCCGACGATCCGGTCGCCCGGCACCGGCGAGCAGCAGTGGCCGAAATGCACGCTGACGCCGGGCGTCAGCCCGCCGCCGCGCACGAACAGCCGCGCGTGCTCGTCGCCGATCCGCTTGCGGTCCGGCCCCGCCTTGAGCCGCCCCTTCAGCGCCGGGAACAGGATCTCGGCGATCCGCGCCGCCGACAGCCGGCCGCGACCGATCGCTTCATACAGGTCGTCGTCGCTGGCGAAGCCCAGCTGCTCCAGCACCGGACGAAGCGTCAGCTCGACGTCCGTCTTGCCGGCCCGTGTCAGGGTCTGGTCGAGGGTGGCGCGGCCCAGTTTCTGGAACTCGCCCCGCTCGGAGGTGCGGATATGCCGGCGGATGGCCGACCGCGCCCGCCCCGTCACCGTCAGCGAGCGCCAGTCGACCGGGATCTCGCGCTTGGCCCCGCGCACGATCTCGACCACGTCGCCGTTCTGCAGCTGGGTTCGCATCGGCTTCAGCTCGCCGTTGATCTTGGCTCCCACCGCCGTGTCGCCCACCTCGGTGTGGACGGCGTAGGCGAAGTCCAGCGGCATGCCGCCGCGCGGCAGGGTGATCAGCGCCCCCTTCGGCGTGAACACGAACACCTGGTCGAGATACATCTCCAGCTTGGCGTGCTCGACCCAGTCCTCGCCGCCCTCGCCATGTTCGATGACCTGCACCAGGTGGCGCAGGTTCTGCAGCGGGTCGCGCCCGCCGTCCCGCTCCATGGCCTCCTTGTCGAAGCCGTACGACTTGTTCTTGTAGGCCCAGTGCGCCGCCACCCCGTCCTCGGCCACCCGGTCCATGGCGTCGGTGCGGATCTGCATCTCGATACGGAGCCCCGACGGCCCGACGACCGTGGTGTGCAGCGAGCGGTAGTTGTTCGACTTTGGCGTCGAGATGAAGTCCTTGAACCGCTCCGGCACCATCGGCCACGCCCGGTGGATCACGCCCAGGGCGCGGTAGCAGTCGTCCTCGGCCTCGACGATGACGCGGAAGCCGTAGATGTCCGACAGGGACGAGAAGCCGACCGACTTGCGCTGCAGCTTGCGCCAGATCGAATAGGGCGTCTTCTGCCGGCCGAACACGTGGGCGTGCACCCCCGCCTCCTCCAGCACCCGCTCGACCTCGCGCGAGACGCCGTCGATGGCCCGGCCATGCTCCAGCTTCAGCGCTTCCAGCCGCCGCTCGATGGCGGTGCGGGCGGTCGGGTTCAGATGCTCGAACGCCAGCTCTTCCAGCTCTGAGGCGATCGAATGGATGCCGATCGACCGGCCCAGCGGGGCATAGACTTCCAGCGTCTCGCGGCTGATCCGCTCGCGCTTCTCCGGCTTGACGTATTTCAGCGTCCGCATGTTGTGCAGACGGTCCGCCAGCTTGACCAGCAGGACGCGCACGTCCTTTGAAATGGCGAGGATGAATTTGCGCAGGTTCTCGGCCTGGCGCGTGTGTTCGGCCTGCAGCTCCAGCCGCGACAGCTTGGTCACCCCCTCGACGAGCGAGGCGACCTCCTCGCCGAACATGACGGCGATGTCGTCCCGGGTCGCCGAGGTGTCTTCGACGACGTCGTGCAGCAGGGCGGTGACGATGGTCGCCGTGTCCAGCCGGTAGTCGGTCAGGATGCCGGCCACCTGGATCGGATGGGCGAAATAGGGATCGCCCGAGGCCCGCAGCTGCGAGCCGTGCATCTTCATCGCATAGACATAGGCGCGGTTCAGCAGCGCCTCGTCGGCCGTCGGATCATAGGCCCGGACCGCCTCGACCAGCTCGAATTGCCGCAGCACCCGGGCCCTGGAGGGCTCGGGCGCGTCGACGGGAGGTCGATCGACCTCCGGTTCATTGAGATTGGCAGCTTTCAAAGGCGGCGCGGGCGGCGAGGTCCGCGCCGGCAGGATGGTGATACCGTTGGCGGGATCCGCCGTCAGTAGCGTTCCTCCTGGCCGCCGTCGCGGTCGCTTTGCAGCGCGCGGATCAGCTCGGCCTCGGCCATGTTCATGTGCTGCGGCTCGGCCAGCAGGGCGACGACCTCGGCCTCGTCCTCGGCTTCGGTGCGCTCATCCACCCGTTGCAGGGTGACGACGATGGCTTCTTCCAGATCATCCGGCACGACGGTCGAATCGGCGAGTTCGCGCAGGGCCACGACCGGGTTCTTGTCGTTGTCGCGATCGATCGTCAGGGCGGCGCCGTTGGCGATGGAGCGGGCGCGGTGACCGGCCAGCAGAACCAGACCGAAACGGTTCGGCACCTTCTCGATGCAGTCTTCGACAGTGACGCGGGCCATGAAATTCCTCGAGCGCGGGGGAGAACCGCACAAAATATAGGGTTGAACGCCATTGTGCAACGCCGCATGGGCGGGAATGAGGCGATCAGGGCGTCCGCGCGGCCAGCGGATAGGCGATGATCAACACCAGATCGGCCTCCCCGGTCTGCCTGATGCCGACGACATTGCCATCGTACAGATAGGCCGCGTCGCCGGTCGACATCGACGTGACGACCCCGTCCGCCGTCAGCTCGCCTGCCCCGGACAGCACATAGTAGACCTCGTCGTGGGCGATGGGGTGCAGGCCGATCGTGGCGCCGGGATGCAGCACCCGCTTGCGAAACTCCATCGACCGGTTCGGGGCGGCGTCGGAAATCCGGAAGGCGGTGCTCATGCCCTCGCCATTGTGCGGCGGCGGCTGGCGCACCATCACCTCGGCCTCACGCACGATCACGGGCGTACCCGCCGGTGGGGAGGCCGGGGCGGGATGACGCTCCTGCGGCGCCAAAAGCGACAGGGCGGTGAGCAAAATCAGCATCAGGCGGCTCCGCTATTCGTATGCGCGTCTTTCGCCACGGTCGCGCGTCGGTCAAGGTCCCGGGCGGTCTCGCCGTTCTCGGGATGGACCCACTCCGGCGCGATCTCCGCCAGCGGGCCCATGACGAATTTCCGCTCCGCCGCCCGCGGGTGCGGCAGTATCAGGCCGTCGAGGTCGCCGCTCAGCCGGCCATAAGCGATCAGATCGAGGTCCAGCGTCCGCGGCCCGTTCCGCTCGCCGCGCCGCCGTCCGAAGGCCTCCTCGATCCGACCCAGCGCCGCCATCAGGGCGTGCGGGTCGTGCGCCGTGCGGACCATGACCACGCCGTTGAGGAAGGGCGGGTCCGTCGGGTCGGGCCAGGCATCGGACCGCCACCACGACGACCGCATCACCACATCGATCCCTTCCGGGCGGAAGCGCGCCAGCGCCGCCTCCAGCGCCTCGCGGCAGTCGCGCCACGCCCCCTTGTCATTGCAACCGAGGGCGACGATGACGGCTTCGTCCAGATCGACGGCGCCGTCTGGTTCGACGGCGACCGGGACGTCCATATTGTCGGGACCGATTTCCATGACGCCTTATCCGACCGAGCGCACCGCCCTGTTCATCGACGGGGCCAATCTCTATTCCGCCGCCAAATCGCTGAACGCCGATCTCGACTTCAGCAAGCTGCTGGAGATGTATCGGTCGAACGGCGTTCTGGTTCGCGCCCACTATTACACGGCGGTGATCGAGGGCGAAGAGTTCTCGCCGATCAAGCCGCTGGTCGACTGGCTCGCCTACAACGGCTTCAGCGTCGTGACCAAGCCGGTCAAGCGCTTCACCGACGCCCAGGGCCATTCGCGGACCAAGGGCAATATGGACATCGAGATCGCCGTCGACATGCTGGAGTTGGCGCCGCACCTCGATCACATGGTGCTGTTCAGCGGCGACGGCGACTTCCGCCGCGCGGTCCAGGCGGTCCAGACCAGGGGCGTCCGCGTCACCGTGGTCTCGACGGTCAAGAGCCAGCCGCCCATGATCGCCGACGAACTCAGGCGTCAGGCCGACGCCTTCGTCGAACTTCAGGACCTGCTGCCGGAGATCGGACGGGCGCGGGCAACGTGATCCCTCTCCCGCTGGGAGAGGGCTTGAGCCTCCGGGAGCGAAGCGATCGGCAAGGCGAAAGGGTGAGGGTCGCTCGCCTGCATTCGGCGAAGCCGTGTCGCCAAGCGGAGCCGCGGCTCACGCCGACTGCACTTCGACCCTCTTCCGACGGGGCTCCGCCCCGCCACCTTCTCCCATCGGGAGAAGGAATCGTGGAAGCTGTCCGCATGACCCCCTCCCCCTACCCGCCCGAAGCCCCGCGCGACTGCCCGCTCTGCCCCCGTCTCGTCGAATACCGGCTCGAGAACACGCGCCAGAACCCCGGCTGGTGGAACGGCGCCGCCCCCTCCTTCGGCGATCCGGACGCCCGGCTGCTGGTCGCCGGCCTCGCGCCCGGCCGCACCGGGGCCAATCGCACCGGCCGCCCGTTTACCGGCGACCACGCCGGGTGGCTGCTCTACGAAACCCTGCAGAAGGTCGGCTTCGCGCGCGGCCGCTACGACCCGGATGGCGAGGACGACCTCGAACTGGTCGACTGCATGATCACCAACGCCGTCCGCTGCGCCCCGCCTGGCAACAAGCCCCTGCCGGTCGAGGAGGCGACCTGCCGGCCCTTCCTCCAGTCGCGGCTCGCCGCCCTGCCCCGGCTCAAGGTCATCGTCACCCTCGGCGACGTGTCGCGGCGCAATGTGTTGAAGACCCTCGGCAGGCCGGCCAGCGCCATGCCGGCCGGGCACGGGTCCGAAGCCGTCGTCGGTCCCTACGTCCTGCTCAACAGCTACCACTGCTCGCGCCTGAACACGAATACGGGCCGGCTGACCGCGGCGATGTTCGAGGACGTCTTCCGCCGCGCCCGGACCTTGATTGAGGCCTGATCGAACCGCCTCCCGGTTCGCCCACTGTGCTTCCCGCGCAACGCGAATCAGCGGTCGTCGACCAGAGGCCGCGGGGGCAGGAACAGCGTCACAGAACCCGCGTTGAACAGCCGGGATCCGGGAGGTTTCGATGCAAGGCCAGTCGCGTAGCGCATTCACCCATCAGGAGCGGAAAGTCGCCCTGTGGACCCTGTTGGCCGCGGTCTTGATCGCGGCGACGGGCCTGGTGGTCCAGCAATGGACCCGGCCCTCGCTCGGCCCGTGGAGCGGCGACCAGACCGTCGCGACCCTGCCCGACGTGCTCGACGCCCAGCCGATCGCCCGCGCCTCCTAGTCTTCGGCTGCCGCTGACGCCGGCGCCTGCTCGCGCTCGATGAGGGCCCTCAGACCA
This sequence comes from Brevundimonas sp., assembly GCF_046295595.1. Classification (GTDB taxonomy): domain Bacteria; phylum Pseudomonadota; class Alphaproteobacteria; order Caulobacterales; family Caulobacteraceae; genus Brevundimonas. Next base: position 134,837 of record NZ_JBKBMX010000006.1, read on the forward strand.
TTCTGTATGTCGCGGCGGTCCTCGGCCTCGAACACCCGGACCCGCGTGGCGTTCATCGCGGCGGCCGAGGTTATCTGATCCTCGGTCGCGAAGATGAAATGCCCGTTGTATGCCCCCGTCGTCGGGCGTCCCTCCATCATGCGGGCCCCCTCCAGCTGAGCCGCGCAGCTTTCGAGGTTAGGGACATCCCGGGCCATGACCCGGAACTCGGGCTCCTCGTGCCCGGTATCGATCATTCGCCAGCAGAGACCGGCCCCCGACGGCGCCGCCGGTTGCGGGGAGCAGGCCGCCATGGCTGTCAGAAGGATCGCCGCCATCCCCTTCGCAAGGTCGACGGCCGGTTCGCGTTCGAGGACCATGACAGCCGCCTCCAGACATAGTCAGGGTTGCAAGGGAGGGGCGAAACCCTCCGGCGAGTCAACAGGGGACGCCAGTGGCGTCTCCTCCCCACGCGGTGGGGAGGAGACTCTGCTGACAATCCGCCGCCCGCCATCGTAATTCCGGCGACAGACGGCAAAGATTTCAACCACCTGCGAAAAACCCAGCGTCAACAACCCGCCACAGGAGCGCCCCGGCCTATACTGCCGGCGCTTCGCCCGGGTCTTTGACAATCGCATCCCACGCCGGCCGCTTCAGGCCGAACGATCCGGACGATGTGGACTATCTGGACGGTGTTTCCGCGATTCTACCCGGGTAATAACCCCGGAGCCCCTCCCCGCGTCCGCTCCCCGTGCTAGCCGCGGTCCTTCATCAGCCGCGCCTTGTCGCGCTGCCAGTCGCGCTGCGCCGTGGCCTCGCGCTTGTCGTGCAGCTTCTTGCCCTTGGCCAGGGCGATCTCGATCTTCGCCTTGCCGGCCTCGTTCAGGTACAGCCTGACCGGGATGATGGTCTGGCCGTCGCGCTGGACGGCGCCGATGAATTTGTCGATCTGCTTGCGGTGCAGCAGCAGCTTCCGGTGCCGGCGCGGCTCGTGGTTGAAGCGGTTGGCCTGTTTGTAGGGCGGGATGTCGGCGTTCACGAGCACGATCTCGCGCCCCTCCACCGCCGCATAGCTCTCGGCGATATTGGCCCGGCCGTCGCGCAGCGCCTTGATCTCGGTGCCCAGCAGCTGGATCCCGGCCTCGGTGTAGTCCTCGAGGAAATAGTCGAACTTCGCCCGGCGGTTCTCGGCGATGATCTTGGTCTTGGGTTTCTCGGCGGCCATTCCCGCCCTCCTACACGCTCCGCGCGCCGACGCGAAGCCGCCGCGTCCGGAGACATGCGATCTGACGCGCCGACCGGGTCCGCTCGGGTCAACCACAGAGGACGGGCGAAGCGGACTCTAGGGACTCAAGAGACTCAATTTTCCGCTTTCGACCCGGACTTAAACCCCGGCTTCCGCCATCGCCCGGTCGATCTCCGGCTTTACCGCATCGGCCGTCTGAGCCAGCGGCAGCCGCACCTCCTCGGTGCACAGTTGCAGCCGCGTCAGCGCGTATTTGCTCGGCGATGGGGAGTTGTCGAGGAACAGCGCCTTGTGCAGGCCGATCAGCCGGTCCTGCCACTCGCGCGCCGTGGCGAAGTCCCCGGCGGCGGCGGCCTCGTACATCGCCACCATGGCCTCGGGCGCGACATTGGAGGTGACCGAGATCACCCCGACACCGCCGTGCGCCTGATAACCGAGGAAGCTCGGATCATCGCCCGAGATCAGGTCGAACTGCTGGTCGCGGATATGGGCTCGCATCCAGCTGACCCGGCCCATGTCGCCGGTCGCGTCCTTGATGCCGACGATGTTCGGATGCGCCGCCAGCCGCGCCACGGTCTCATTGGCCAGATCGACCCCCGTCCGCCCCGGCACATTGTACAGCAGCACCGGCAGCTGCACCGATTCCGCTATGGCCTCGAAATGCGCCGCCAGCCCCGCTTGCGAGGGCCGGTTGTAATAGGGCGTCACGACAAGGGCGCCGTCGGCCCCCACGGTCTTGGCATGACGAACCAGTTCGATCGCCTTGTCCGTCGCCGAAGACCCCGCCCCGGCGATGACCCGCACCCGCCCGGCCGCGATCTCGACGCACAGCTCCACCACCCGACGGTGCTCGTCCAGATGCAGGGAGGCGCTCTCGCCGGTCGTGCCCATCGGCACGACGCCGTGAACCCCGGCCGCGATCTGGCGTTCCAGCAGGGTCCTGAAGGCGGTTTCGTCCACCTTTCCGTCACGAAGTGGTGTGATCAGGGCGGTGATCACGCCCTTGAACAAAGGGGCGGTCATTGAAACGATGGTCCTGCGTGGGAGATGGGCGAAGTCGCCCGGAAGCGAAGCGCGGGAGGTTAGGTTGCCGGCGACGCCGCCGCAACTCTCACGGAATGGGAATTGGACACGGTATGATCGTCACCAGCCTCGCGGCCGCCCTGGCTCTGCTCGCCCCCGCGCCCGAATCCCTGGTCCCGGCGCAGACACCCTATTCCGCCGTGGCGCCACAGGGGACCCAGGCCCGGACACTGAACGATCAGGACACCGCCCTCTTCCGCCAGGGCCTGACCCAGGCCCGCGCCCGCGACGTTATCGGCGCCCGCGCCACCATGGCGCAGATCAGCGACCCGACGGCCCGCAAGCTGGTCGAATGGGCCCTGCTCGACACCTCGGCGCCGCAACTGCCGTACAGCGACCTCGCCGCCGCCCAGACCGCCTTCGCCGGCTGGCCGCGGGGCGACAGCCGCCGCGAGGCCGCCGAGCGGGCGCTGGACATGGCCTATGCCGGTCCCGACGCCGCCCTCGCCCTGTTCGCCCGGACCCCGCCGACCACGGCTGAAGGCGCCATCGCCCTGGCCGGAGCCCTCGAGCAGAGCGGCCGCCCCGACGAAGCCCGGGCCCTGATCACCGACTGGTGGCGGAACCGGTCGTTCGAGGAGGCGCTGCAGACCCGCATCCTGACCCGCTGGAGCGGCTGGCTGACCCAGGCCGACCACGAGGCGCGGCTGAACATGCTGCTGCTGGGCCCGCACGGCCCCGCCACCCGGGCCATGTCGCAGTTGGTCTCGCCCGAACGTCGCGCCGTGGCCGAGGCCGCCATGGCCCTGCGCACCGCCTACAGCCCCGACGCGGTCGTCGCCGGCCTGACCCCGGCCCAGGCGATGGACCCGGCCGTAGCGCTGGAGCGCGTGCGCACCCTGCGCGCGCAGAACCGTCAGTCCGAAGGCTTCGCCCTGCTTGCCGCCCTGCCCCCGGCGCCCTCGCACAGCGAGGGCCAGAACACCCTGTGGAGCGAGCGTCGCAACTATTTCCTCGACGCCCTCGAACGCCGCAACTGGCGCGCCGCCTATGACTCCATGGCCGGCCACGGCTTCCCCTCGGGCGAGCGCAAGGTCGACGCGGAATTCTTCGCCGGCTGGGTCGCCCTGACCAAGCTCAACGACCCCGCACGCGCCGCGACCCATTTCGAAATCCTGCGCCAGTCCTCCTCGACGCCGATCACCCAGGGCCGGGCCCTGTACTGGCTTGGCCGCGCCGCCGAGGCGCAGGGCAACACCCCTGCCGCCGTCGAGTTCTACCGGGGCGGCTCCCAGCACATCCAGACCTTCTACGGCCAGCTGGCCGCCGAGAAGGCCGGTATCACCACCCTGACCCTCCCGGGCGACCCCGCCCCGACGGCCGGCGAACGCGCCGCCTTCGAGGCCAATGAGCTGGTCCGCGCCCTGCGCATCCTGGGCGAAACCAACGAGACCAGCCTGTTCCGCGTCTTCGCCTACCAGCTCGACGACGACCTGCCGGGCGCCCCGGACCTGGCCCAGCTGATGGACCTGTCACGCGCCTATGGCGAAGGCTTCACCGCCATGATGGTCGGCCGCGCCGCCAGCCAGCGCGGCTTCCTGATGCCCGAGCGGCAGTATCCGATCCGGATTCCGCCCACCGTCGCCGGGGCCGCGCCGCTGGAGTTCACCCTCGCCATCACCCGTCAGGAATCCAGCTTCGATCCGCGCGCCCGGTCCGGCGCCGACGCCCGCGGCATGATGCAGTTCCTGCCCTCGACCGGGGCGATGGTGGCGCGCCAGCTGGGCATGCCCTGGTCGGCCGAAAGCCTGTGGGACCCCGACTACAACATGACCCTGGGCAGCTTCCACCTCGGCGACCTGACCAACCGTTTCGGCGGCTCGATGCTGCTGACCACGGTCGGCTACAACGCCGGCCCGGCCCGCCCGCCCCAGTGGATCGCCCGCTGCGGCGACCCGCGCGGCGGCCAGGTTGACCCCGTCGACTTCATCGAATGCACCCCCTTCACCGAGACGCGCAACTACATGATGCGGGTGATGGAGAACATGTCGGTCTACAAGGCCCGGCTGAACGGCGGCTCCGCCCCCCTGACCCTGTCGGAGGACCTGCGCCGCGGCGCCGCGGCGGGCCCCCGGCCCTACGCGCCCTGAACCGCCCAAGGCCGACGGCCCGCTGACAGCAGCGGGCCGTCCGGCCCCTCGACCCAGCGCGCCGTCAGGCCGAACACCCGGCTGAGAATATCGGGGTTCAGGGCGTCCATGGGCGCCCCGTTCGCTGCAACTGCCCCATGGTTCAGCACGATCACCCGGTCCGCGAACCGGGCCGCCAGCGGCAGGTCATGCAGGCTCGCCAGCACCGCCTGCCCCGCGCGGGCCCGGCCTCTCAGCCGCTCCAGCACCATCAGTTGGGCCTCCGGATCGAGGCCCGCGACCGGTTCGTCGACCATCAGGGCGGCCGCGTCCGTCGCCAATGCCCGCGCCAACAGGACCCGCGCCCGCTCGCCGCCCGACATCTCGGCCACGCCGCGATCCGCCAGATGCGCCGCTTCGACCTCCGCCAGCGCCTGCCTGGCACGGGCCATAGCGTCATCCGCGGTAAGGAAGGGCGCGCCCAGCGCCGCCACCTCGATCGCCGGCAGGTTCCAGGCGATGCGCCTCTCCTGCGGCAAATAGGCGGCCCGCGCCGCCCGCTCCGGCGCCGACAGCCCCACCGCGTCCTCTCCGCCCAGCACTGCCCGTCCGCCCGACAAGGGCAGCAATCCGGCGAGGGCGCGGATCACGCTCGACTTGCCGGCGCCGTTAGGCCCGACCAGCGCGACCAGCTCGCCCGCCCGGACCGCCAGCGAGACGGCGTCCAGCACTGTCCGGCCGCCCAGCCGGGCCGTCGCGCCCTCCAGCGCCAGGGCGCTCACAGCCGCCACTCCCGCGCCGCCCGCCAGGCGATCAGGGCGAACAACGGCGCCCCGACCAGGGCGGTGAAGACGCCGAGCTTCAGCTCCTGATCCGTCGGCGTCAGCCGCGCCAGCAGGTCGGCCAGCACCAGCATCAGCCCCCCGGCCAGCGCCGACGGCAGCAACAGCCGGGCCGGATCCCCTCGCACGGCCGCCCGCACCAGATGCGGCGCCGCGAGGCCGACGAAGCCGATCACGCCCGCCGCCGCCACGGCCGCCCCCGTCGCCAGCGCCGCCGCAAACAGCGCCAGCAGCCGCAACCGGGCCATCGGCAACCCGGATGTCCGCGCCGTCTCCTCGCCGAGGCTGAGCATCCGCAGACCCGGCGCGGCGACCGTCGCCAACACTGCCGCCAGGGCGACGGCCGGCGTGACCCAGGCCACATCCACCCAGCTGCGGTTCTGCACCGAGCCGAGCAGCCAGCTCATCACCTCGGCCGAGGCGATCGGCGACGGCGAGAGGTTGAAGATCAGCGCGGTGGCTGCACCGGCGAAACTGGACACCGCCACCCCGAACAGGATCAGGGCCTCCGGAGACCGTACGCGGGCCGAGAACAACACCAGCAGCCCGCCCGCGATCCCGGCCCCAACAAGGGCCGCCAGTTCGACCGTGCCCGGAAACGCGGCCCAACCCAGCACGATGGCCCCTGCCGCCCCGAGCGCCGCCAGCGCCGAGACCCCCAGCACGCCGGGATCGGCCAGCGGATTGCGCAGCAGGCCTTGCATGACGGCGCCCGACAGACCGAGGGCCGCGCCAACCATCAGGGCCGTGACCGCCCGTGGCGCGCGGACCGCCCAAAGCACCTCGGCCGGACCAGATGTCGGATCGGTGAAGGCCGCCCGCCATTGGGACGCGTTGAAAGCGGTTTCGCCCAGCAGCACCGCGCCCACGACCGCTGCGGCGATCAGCAGGACCAGGATGAGCGACAGACGGCCCGCGCCAGCCGCCCTCATCCGCCCGCCCTGAGCATCGCGGCGGCCTCGGCGGCGAACCAGGCCGGACAGGTCAGGCTGGCCGCGGGCAGGCTGGCCGTCACCCTGCCCTTCGCCGCCGCCCGCACGACCGGATGCCGTCCCGGGCCGCGCCAGTCGCCGCGAACCTGATCGAAGAAGCCAAGCACGAACCGCGCCGGCGGAAACAGGGCGATACGCTCGACGCTAACCGGGGCGAAGCCGGGCCCGGCCAGATTGGCCAGCCCGGCGGCCCTGAAAACGGCGTCAACCAGGGTGCCGCGGCCCGCGGTGAACCCGCCAGCGGTGAGGTACAGGGCGGACCGCGGTTTCGACGGGACCAGCGCGGTCTCCCGCAGCCTGCGGTCCATCTGCTCGATCAGGGCCTCGCCGCGCGGGACGGCGTCGAGTTTGAGCGCAGCGGCCCGGATGTTAGCCCGGACGCCGTCAAAATCCGTCGCGTCCTCGATCGTGACGATGCGGGCCCCGCCCGCTTCCAGCCGCGCCAGCATACGGGCGTCGCCACCCCAGTAGCGGAGCACGACATCCGGCCTGAAGCCCACGGCCGCCTCGAGGGTGGGACGGATGCGCTGACGGCCGGCGGCCGCCTCCCGCATCCACGAGTCCGGATCGTCGGCCCGGGGCGAGAGCGCCAGATGAGCATGCGGCGCAAGCGCCAGCGCGTACTGGTCGCCACACTGGTCCAACGACATGACCCGGAGCGGTTCCGCCCGGGCGGGCGCGACCACGGTCAGAAGGATCGCCCCCGCCCCGGCGACCGTTAGCCGCTTGGGACCGATCACGGCTTGAGCAGGCCGGCGAAAAGACCGTCCAGCAGGGTATCGACGAGGGTCTCCCGGGCCACCCAGTCGAAATAGGGTTTGGTGATCACCAGCGACACCACGCCATGGGCCCCCGCCCACAGGGCCTGGGCCGTGGTTGCGGCTTCGCCGCGCAATCGTCCGGCCTCCGCCGCCTCCTCCACGACCGTCTCGAACGAGCGAAACAGCTCCTGACCGAGCTCGCGCGCCGCCGACTGGGGGCCGTCGCGAAGCTCCACGGGGCGGGTCATGTAGACGAGCCGGTAGGCATTGGGATTGGCGAAGCCGAAGGCGATATAGGCGCGCAGCATGCGCCGCAGCCGCGCCTCCGGATCTGACGGGCCCGCCATGACCTCGTCGTTCGCTTCCATCAGGGTCGTGAAGGCCTGGCGACAGATCTCCTGAAGGATTTCGCCCTTCTCGGCAAAATGCATGTAGAGCGCTGTCGAGGAGAGGCCGACCTCATCGGCGATCTTGCGGATCGTGGCGCCTTCATAGCCGTGCTCGACGAAGATGCGTTCGGCGGCGGCCAGAATCTCGGCGCGACGGGCGTGCCCCTCGCCCCTGGGCTTGCGCTGCGATCGCGGATGCTGGACGGCGGGGGCGGTCACGTAAGGCGAAACTCCGAACTCCGAACCCCTGAATAGCGGCTTTCCGGGCGGCGCGCCAACCGCATTGCCGCCGGCGAGCGGGCGCGTTAACCCTTTCAAAATGGAGAGGGTGGGGACCGACGATCTTCCTGGGCGAGACGAGTCCATGCAGCAGGAGCCGCCCCGGGCGAGCAGCGCCCGGTGGCGCGGCCTCTCCGTCTTTCAGTGGCTGGCGACCGCCAGTGCAATCTCTGGCCTGGCAATCCTGGTCTGGCTGCGCCCGGACGCGCTCGGCCCGCTGGCGGTGACCGTCGCGGGGGCGGGCTTCCTGACGGTCTGCTTCTGGCGAATCTTGCTGGTCGCGCTGAGCGGAAGGCGGAGGGATCCGACCGTTCCGTTCGCCACAGGCGAGCTGCCACGCTACACCATCCTTGTCGCCCTCCATGACGAGGCCGAGGTGATGGCTCAGCTTGTGAGCCGGCTGGCCCGTATCGACTACCCTGCCGATCGCCTGCAGGGTCTGCTGATCCTTGAGTCCCATGACCGTCCAACGATCGATGCCGCGCTGGCGGCCGCGCGACCCTCGTGGCTGGATCTCTTCATCGCGCCGCCCGGCCGGCCGCAAACCAAGCCCCGTGCCCTGAACTGCGCCCTGCCTCACGTGACTGGCGAGCTGTTGACCGTCTACGACGCCGAGGACGAACCCGATCCGCTTCAACTGCGCGAGGCTGCCGCGCGGTTCGCCGGGGATACGAGCGGGCGGCTGGCCTGCCTGCAGGCCCCGCTGAGGATACGCACCGGCCATCGACGAACCGACCCCTCCCCCTTCCTCGACCGCCAGTTCGCCGCCGAATACGCCAGCCTGTTCGAGACCGCCCTGCCCGGCATGGCGCGCTTGGGTCTGCCCTTCCCCCTCGGCGGCACCAGCAATCATTTCCGTGTCGACGTGCTGCGGGCGGTCGGCGGCTGGGACGCCTTCAATGTGACGGAGGATGCAGACCTCGGCTTCCGGCTGTGGGACCGGGGCTGGCGTCTGGGGGTGACGAGCCGACCGACGTGGGAGACGCCGCCGGGTCGGGTTTACGACTGGCTGCCGCAAAGGACGCGATGGCTGAAGGGCTATATGCAGACTCTGGGCGTACACACCCGTCGGCCCTGGCGGCTCGGCTTGCGAGGTATGTTTGCCCTGCTGATGACCGTCGGGGCGGGGGTCGCTTCCGCGGTCGCGCACGGGCCTTCGGTGGCCTGGGTCGTGGCGACTGTGCTGGTGGCCGGCGTGGCCGGCTTGCCGCCGCAAACGCCCGCGCCGGCCCTGGCCGTACTGTCGCTCGGAGCCGTCTCGGCCTGGCTTTCGTGCGGCATCGGCGCCCGGCGGGCGGGCGTCCCCTATGGTCCGGCGGACATGATCGCCGCTCCGGCCTATTGGGCGCTGCAAAGCCTCGCCGCCCTGCACGCCGGATGGCGTCTGCTGCGCGAACCGTTCGCCTGGGACAAGACCCGGCACCGACGCGACGAGCCCGCCGCCGAAGGGGCGGGGGTCCCGGCTCACGCCGTGCTGGACGAGACGGCGCGGAACCGCCTATCAGCGAGCCATGCCGCCGCGCCTCAACCCGTCGCCTGAAACCCTCGTCACCCGCGCCTGGGCCGACTACGCCCTGCTGGACAGCGGCGACGGCCGCAAGCTGGAGCGCTACGGGCCCCATACCGTGGTGCGGCCCGAGCCGCAGTGTCTCTGGTCGCCGCGCGATCCGGCCGCCTTTGATGCGGCGGACGCCGTGTTCGATCCCACCGATGAGGACGAGAGCGGGCGCTGGCGCTTCGCCGGAAACCCGATCGACACCTTCCCGCTGGCGTGGCGCGATGTGCGGTTCACCAGCCGGTTCACGCCCTTCCGGCACCTGGCCTTCTTCCCCGAGCAGGCGGCGAACTGGGACTGGCTGGACGGGCGCATCCGGCGGCTGAAGCAGCCGAAGATTCTGAACCTGTTCGGCTACACCGGCGTGGCCAGCCTGGCCTGCGCGGCAGCCGGGGCCGAGGTCACTCACGTCGACGCCTCCAAGAAGTCGGTGGCCTGGGCGCGGGAGAATGCGGAGCTTTCAGGCATGGCCGACCGGCCGATCCGCTGGATCGTCGAGGACGCACGGAAATATGCGGCGCGCGAAGTGCGGCGGGGCGTGAAGTACGACGGGATCATCCTCGATCCGCCAAAATACGGGCGCGGGCCGACGGGCGAGGTGTGGCGGCTGTTCGAGGACCTGCCGGGGCTGTTGAAGGACTGCGCCGCCCTGCTGTCGGACGACGCCTCCTTCCTGTTGCTGAACGCGTATGCGGCGCGGATCTCGGGGCTGTCGCTGGCGCATCTGATGGCCGACGCGACGCATGACCGGGGCGGAGTGATCGACTGGGGCGAGCTGGCGCTGGCCGAGGACGGAGCCGACGGGCGGGCCATCGGGTTGAGCTTCTTCGCGCGGTGGTCGGCGTGACGGACCGGCTGATCACCTCGCTGACCAATGACACGGTCAAGGCCGTGCGGGCGCTGCACATGCGCAAGGAGCGCGAGACGACCGGGCGGTTCCTCGCCGAGGGGCTGAAATTCATCGGCGAGGCGCTGGATCAGGACCGGGCGCCGAAGCTGCTGCTGGTCGGCGAGGAGGCGCGGCCGCATCCGATCCTCGAGCGGGCCCGGGAGGCGACGCGGGCGGCCGGCGGCGAGGTGGTCGTGGTGACCCACGCCATCCTCGAGAAGATCAGCCGAAGGGACAATCCGCAGACGGTGCTGGGGGTGTTCGAGCAGGTCTATACGCCGCTGTCGGCGATCGAGCCGGCCTCGGCGCCGGGCTGGGTGGCGCTGGAGCAGGTGCGGGACCCGGGCAATCTGGGGACCATCATCCGGACGGCGGACGCGGCAGGGTGCGGCGGGGTGGTGCTGATCGGGGACTGCGTCGATCCCTATTCGGTGGAGGCGGTCAGGGCCACCATGGGGTCGGTGTTCGCGGTGGCCATCGCCCGGGCCCCGGCGGCGGAGTTCCTGGCGTGGCGGCAGGGCTGGCCGGGCAGCGTGGTCGGGACCCGGCTGGACGCCTCCGTCGGGTATCGCGAGGCGGCGATTCAGCATCCGGCGCTGATCCTGATGGGCAATGAGCAGGCCGGGCTGACGGACGCCTTGGCGGCGGCGTGCGACGTCAACGTCAAGATCCCGATGCGGGGCCGGGCCGACAGTCTGAACCTGGCGATCGCCACGGGGATCATGGTCTATGCGGTGACCGACGCCGCGTAGTAGCCGCCTAGTAGCTGGCCCCATCAACGCGCTGGGCGGTCCAGCCGAAGGGCTCGATGTCGGTCAGGGCGCGGACATTGATCGCCACCATCTCGGTCCCGTCAGGCCCCGTGCCCCGCGCAAAGGTCTGGACGCCGCACGTGTCGCAGAAGCGGTGCCGGATGTGCTCCTTGTTGAACAGGTATTCGGTCTGCGGGCCGTCGGCCGTCAGGCGAAAGGCGTCGGGCCCCACGAAGCCGAGGACGAAGCCCTTGCGGTAGCAGTGGGAGCAGTTGCACTCGATGAGGCCGTCGAGACCCATGTCGACTTCAAACGCCACCGCGCCGCAATGGCAGGAGCCCTGATGGGTCTTCACCTCGGTCATCACGCATCCTCCAATAGAACCACCCCCGGGGCGGATTTGAGCGCGCCGCGCAGGGCGCCGTCCAGCCGGTAGCGGCCCGGCAGTTTCAGTTCGACCTCGCGGCGGCCGTCGAGCGAGGCGACCAGCGAGACCTCCCCGCCCTTGCCTTCGGCCCGGGCGCGGTCGAGCCGGGCCTTGAGCGCCTCCGGATCGGCGGATTTGGACGAGACGTGGATGCGCAGGCCCATCTGGCCATCGTCGATCAGCGTGTCGAGCCGGCTGGCGTCATCGCCGAAGAAGCGGACCTCGCCGTCGGCCGACTTGGCGCGGACGCGGACCATGATCGAGGCCCCGACCTCCAGCACCTCGCGGCATTTGCGCAGCTGTTCGGGCGGGAACAGGCATTCGAACTCGCCGGTCGGGTCGGAGAAGGTGACGAAGGCGAACTTCTCGCCGGTGCGGGCGCTGGCCCGCTCCTGACGGCGGCGGACGACCCCGGCCATCAGGAAGGCCTCGTGGCCGCTCTCGGCCAGGGCGGTGGCCTCGGCGACAAAGGTGACGCGCTTGCGCTTCAGCGCCGGGGCCATGTCCTCCAGGGGGTGGCCGGACAGGTAGAAGCCCACCGCGGCCAGTTCCTGATCCAGCTTCTCGGGCCCGACCCACGGCTCGACCGGGCGCAGGCGCGGCCGGCCGGCGCCGACCTGATCGCCGCCGAACAGGCTCACCTGGGAAGAGGCGCGCTCGGCGGCGACGCTCTGGCAATAGGCCATCAGGGTGTCGGCCTGTTCGACCAGCTGGCGGCGGTTGGTGTGGAAGCTGTCGAAGGCGCCGGCGCGGGCGAGGTTCTCAAGCGCCCGCTTGTTGACGCTGCGCGGATCGACGCGTTCGAGAAAGTCGAAGATGTCGGTGAACCGGCCGCCGGTCTCACGCACCTCGACGAGATGTTTCATCGCCTCGAGGCCGACGTTGCGGATGGCGCCGAGGGCGTAGAGGACGGCCCCGACGCCGTCGTCATACGCCACATCGAAATCGGCCGAGGAGCGGTTCACGTCGGGCGACTTGATCGGCACCTCGAAGCGGCGACAATCCTGATAGAAGACAGCCAGTTTGTCGGTATTGCTGAGATCCAGCGACATCGACGCGGCCATGAATTCGACGGGGTGGTTGGCCTTAAGCCAGCCGGTCTGGAAGGAGATCAGGGCATAGGCGGCGGCGTGCGACTTGTTGAAGCCGTAGCCGGCGAATTTGGCCACCAGATCGAAGATGCCGCCGGACTGTTCTTCCGACACGCCCTTTTCCGAGGCGCCCTTGATGAAGCGCGCCCGCTGGAAATCCATCTCCTCCTTCTTCTTCTTACCCATGGCGCGGCGAAGAAGATCGGCCTCGCCGAGGCTGTAGCCGGCCAGGACCTGGGCGATCTTCATCACCTGCTCCTGGTAGATGATGACGCCATAGGTCTCGGTCAGCACCTCGGTCAGCGAGGGGTGGAGGTAGTCGACCTCCTGGCGGCCGAATTTGCGATCGATATAGGTGTCGATCATCTCCATCGGCCCGGGGCGGTAGAGGGAGATCAGGGCGGTGATCTCCTCGATCGAGCCGCAGCGCATCTTGCGCAGGGTGTCGCGCATGCCCTGGGATTCCAGCTGGAACACGCCGACAGTCTGACCCGAGGCCATCAGTTCATAGGTGCGGGCGTCGTCGAGCGGCAGGCCGTTCCAGTCGGGGGCGACGCCGCGGCGCTCCAGATACTGGCGGGCGCGGTCCAGCACCGTCAGGGTCTTGAGGCCGAGGAAGTCGAACTTGACCAGGCCGGCGGCCTCGACCCATTTCATGTTGAACTGGCTGGCCGGAATGGTCGAGCGCGGGTCCTGGTAGAGGGGCGCCAGCTCGATCAGCGGGCGGTCGCCGATGACGATGCCGGCGGCGTGGGTCGAGGCGTTGCGGTACAGCCCCTCCAGCTCCAGCGCCGTCTCCAGCAGGGCGGCGACATTGGCGTCGCTGTCCCGCGCCTCCTTCAGCCGCGGCTCCAGCTCGATGGCCTGGGCGAGAGTGACGGGGTTGGCGGGGTTGGCCGGCACCATCTTGGCGAGGCGGTCGACCTGGCCGAGCGGCATCTGCAGCACCCGGCCGACGTCGCGCAGCACGGCCCGCGCCTGCAGGGTGCCGAAGGTGATGATCTGGGCCACCCGGTCCTTGCCGTAGCGGTCCTGGACATAGTCGATCACCTCTTCCCGCCGCTCCTGGCAGAAGTCGATGTCGAAGTCGGGCATGGAGACCCGTTCCGGATTGAGGAAGCGCTCGAACAGCAGGCCGAAGCGCAACGGGTCGAGATCGGTGATGGTCAGGGCCCAGGCGACCAGCGAGCCGGCCCCGGAGCCGCGCCCCGGACCCACGGGGATGCCGTGGGTCTTGGCCCATTTGATGAAGTCCGACACGATCAGGAAATAGCCGGGGAAGCCCATCTGCTGGATGATGCCGACCTCCCATTCAAGGCGGGTCCAGTACTCTTCCTCGGGCGCGGCGGGGGTGACGGCGCGCAGCCGCTCCTTCAGTCCCTCGCGGGCCTGATGCATCAGCTCGTCGGGCTCGGAGCGACCGGCGCCGGCGTCGAAGCGCGGCAGGATGGGCGCGCGGGTCGGGGCGAGGAAGGCGCACCGGCGGGCGATGTCGAGGGTGGCGTCGCAGGCCTCGGGCAGGTCGGCGAACAGCTGGCGCATGGCCGGAGCGGTCTTGAACCAGTGCTCGCCGGTGATGCGGCGGCGGTCCTCCTGACCGGTGAAGGCCCCGTCGGCGATGCACAGCAGGGCGTCGTGGCTCTTGGCCTGGGCGGCGCGGGCGTAGTGGACGTCGTTGGTGGCGACCAGCGGCGTGTCGTGGGCATAGGCCCAGTCGACGAGGCCGCGCTCGGCCTGCTGTTCCGAGGCGAGGCCGTGGCGCTGGAGCTCGACGTAGAAGCGGTCGCCGAAGGCTGCGCGCATCTCTTCGAGGGCGGCGGCGGCCTCGGCCGGCTTGCCCTGGACGAACAGGGGGTCGACCGGGCCGTCGGGGCCGCCCGAGAGCAGGATCAGGCCCTCGGAGCGTTCGGCCACCATGGTCCAGGGCACGCTGGGCTCATCCATCGAACCGGCGTCGAGGAAGGCCGAGGACGACAGGGCCGACAGGTTGAGCCAGCCGGCCTGGTTCTGGACCAGCACGACCACGGTCGGGACCCTGGCCCAACGCTCGTTGATCTTGCCGCCGATGCCGGTGACCGGCAGGGCGCAGGCGATCAGCGGCTGGACCCCCGCCCCTTTCGCCGCCTCGCTGAACTCCAGCGCCCCGAACAGATTGGCCCGGTCCGCGACACCCACCGCCGGCATGCCGGCGTCGGCGGCCAGCAGCGGGACCTTGCCGGCCTTGATCGCGCCTTCCAGCAGCGAATAGGCCGAGCGGACCCGCAGGTGGATGAAGCCCTGGCTGTTCAGCGTGTCGGTCAAACCGGATCCTGTTCCTTCGCCGATGCGTGAGCGCTTGTTCTGGACCGAGTCTCACATCGCGGGCGACCGGGACACCGGAAAGCGGCCCGGAGGGCGACGGTAACGGGGGCCGTCTGTGGATAGCCGCCGGTCCGGCCTCGTCCAGCGCCGAACGGTTTTACCCGGGTAAAACCCGAAAAACACCGTCCAGATAGTCCACACCGTCCGGACCGTCCGGATCAGGCCCTTGGTCGAACACCCCTCAGGCCGCCGTGGTCAGCAGCGCCGCCTGCCACATGACCCAGACGAAACCGCTGCACGACGCCAGCGACAAAGTATCCCGAACCCAACGCGCCATGATCGTCCTCCCGGTGAAGCGTGTTCCGGTAATGTTCTATGTTCCTTGTTCGTTCCAGTCAAGGGGCCCCGCGATGATCCGCCAAGGGGATGCGGGCGTAGAAGGCGGCGCCTATGTGCGAGGAGGCCCTTTCTCGCCGTCCGCCGGAGCCGTCCCATGCCCCGCCCCCTGCTCGCCCTCGTCGCCCTGCTGGCCGCCTGTTCGCCGGCGCCGCCCGCGCCGGCCGAACCACCGCCTCCGCCCGGGAGCCAGACGGCGGTGTTCGCCGGCGGCTGTTTCTGGTCGTCCGAGAAGGCGTTCGAAAACGTGCGCGGCGTCAGCTCCGTCGTTTCCGGCTTCGCCGGCGGGACCGAGGCCAATCCTGACTATATGGACGTGGTGCGCGGCCGCACCGGCCACCGCGAGGCGGTGCGGGTGACCTTCGACCCGCAGGTAGTCAGCTATCGCGCCCTGGTCGACCGCTTCTGGCGCACCATCGATCCGACCGATCCGAACGGGGTGTTCTGCGACCAGGGCCCGTCGTACCGGACCGCCGTGTTCGCCACCGCCGGCCAGGCGGAGGCGGCCAACGCCTCGCGCTCGGCGGCCGAGGCGGCGCTGGGCCGGCGCTTCGTCACGCCGGTGCGGGCCGCGTCCCGCTTCTGGCCCGCCGGGGCCGAGCATCAGGACTATGCGGAGCGGAATCCGGGTCGGTACGAAGCTTACCGCGTCGGCTGCCGCCGCACCGAGAGCTTGCGTCGGGTGTGGGGCCAGGCGGCGGTGACCTGAGCGGTTCGCGACAGTTTGAGCGGACGAGGGGCGCGGAGCGCTGTAGGATGACCTCGCGCCGCCGATCCCCCGCCCTTCCGGCGGGCCGCGACGCGGGATGACTGTCATGGCCAAGGGTCAAGTGAAGAGCAACAAGGAAGTCCGCAAGCCGAAGGCCGAAAAGGCCAAGCCGGCGGTGTCGGTCGGAACCTCGCCGTTCACCCAGGTTCCGGGCAAGAAATAGGGTTCTCTCGTCGGAGGGCGGAATGCAGGCCCTGTTGGCCTGAGCCGACCCTCCGCCGGGCAGATCCGGCTAGGGCGCCGGGCAGGCCTCGGCCGCGGCGAAGATGATCGGAAGACGGGCGTCCCAGGTGTGGTCGCGCAGGGCCTTGGCCTTGCCCCGCTGGACCATCGGATAGGCCTCCTCGGGATGGTCGATCAGGCGCCGCAGACGGTCGAGACCGGCCGGCAAATCCATCCAGCGGAACATGGCGATGTCCTCGCCATCCTCGAACACCCGCTCGTAGTAGCGGCTGGTGTCGGTGAAGGGCAGCGCGCCGGACAGCAGGATGGTGAAGGGCCGCTCGTGCGAGCCGCCGCCGAAATTGCCGTTGTTGTTGAGGACCACCCGGCTCTGGCGCATCAGCTCCACCACCTTGGGCATGGGCTGGGGTCCGAGATATGTGACGTTCTTGAAGCGGTACAGCTGGTCCTTCCAGTTGTCGCCGCAGATGGTCACCGGCAGGCCGGTCTTGGCCAGGGCCTTGACGAAGGCGAAGCGTCGCGTGGTCCGCACGACCGTGTCGATGTGCCGGCAGGCCGTGCGGGAGCCGGCGTTGGCGGGATCCGACAGATCGATGCCGGCGTCGGCCAGCACGCGATCAAGGATCTCGTGCGGCGGGGCCCATTCGACATTGAGCGCGTGGTCGAGCGCCGTTTCGAACAGCTTCTGGACCTTGCGCGGCGATTGCTTCCACGGGATGTCGGGCCGGTGGCAGGTGCCTGACCAGAGCAGCGGAATGGGCCGCGCCGCATAGGCGTCGAGGTCCGCGTCGTCCGGCGCGGGCTCGCAGGCGGCCGGGTGGGGGAAGAAGGTGATGTTGGGATGGCGCGCGGCGCCGAAGACGCTGTGGACCCCCTCGATCTGGGTAGGATCGACCATCAGCAGGGCCGTCTCGGCCGCCGTCCGCACCAGCCGCTCCGTATGGTTGAAGACATAGTCGGTGTGCCACAGCACGTGGGGGGCGCGAAACAGGCCGGCGAGTGTGCGTTGTTCCGAGCGGAACTCGCCGAGGATGTTGATGGTGAAGACGAGATCGGGCCGATATTGACGCGCCAGCTCCTCGATCCGCTCCCGCAGGTCGGCCGCCACGGTCAGGTCGTCGACCACGACCTCATGCCCGGCGCGCCGCATGGCGTCCGCCGCCAGATCGGCGAACGTGCGGGTGCCCTCGTACTGGGACTGCCCCTTCATGATCAGGATCAGCATGAATCCCGCGTATCAGCGGCGCCCGATTCGTCAAAGCCGCAGCGGTCAGGGCGCTGGAAAGCCGAAGATTTGTTCGAAGGTTTCCGTCTTCGGCAACGGCGCAGATCCTCCGAGGCCATCCTCTGTCGCCGAGCCCAGCCCCAATCCCTCTCCCTCCGCCGGCCCGAACGGTATGCATTCGGCGGCGGTGTAGTAGGGCTGGGCGATCATGGCCCGGTTGAACCTCGAAGCGAACGCCAGTTCGCGCCCCGCGGTCGCCGGGTCCCGGTCCGCTTCCAGAATTTGGACAGGAAACCCGAGCGGTTCGCACTGGACGCCCACGACGCCGTATAACGGGCCGTCCATGACGAGGGGACTATAGCCGATCAGGCGCTGATCCCCGACCTCGAGCCTCTGCCCCGCCAGGACGTCGGGGTCGTGGGGGTCGGGGTCGGCGCAGCCGACGAGCGCGACGCCGAACGCCATGCTCGTCAACGCCCGACGCATCAGTAGGCGTGGCTCTCGGCCGGGCGCTCTTCCAGATGGCCGTCCTTGAGGGCGAAGACGCGGTCCATGTGACCGGCCAGCTCCATGTTGTGGGTGGCGATCAGGGCGGCGACGCCGGTGTCCTTGACGAGGCGGTGCAGGGCCTCGAACACCGTGTGGCTGGTGGCGGGGTCGAGGTTGCCTGTGGGCTCGTCGGCCAGCAGCAGGCGCGGCCGGTTGGCGAGGGCGCGGGCGACGGCGACGCGCTGTTGCTCGCCGCCCGACAGCTGGGCCGGCTGGTGGGTCAGGCGTTCGCCGAGGCCGAGGGCGGTGAGCACTTCGGCGGCGCGGGCGCGGGCGTCGGTCTGGTTCACCCCGGCGATGCGCAGCGGCAGGGCGACGTTGTCGCGGGCGTCGAACTCGGCCAGCAGGTGGTGGAACTGGTAGACGAAGCCGATGCTGGCGAGGCGGATGTGGGTGCGGGCGCGCTCGGGCAGGCCGCCGACGTCCTGGCCGTCGATGCGGACTTCGCCGGAGGTCGGCCGCTCCAGCAGGCCGGCAGCGTGCAGCAGGCTGGACTTGCCGGAGCCGGACGGGCCGATCAGGCCGACCACCTCGCCCGGCATGACGTCGAGGTCGACGCCCTTGAGCACGGTCAGGCCGCCGGTGGCAGTGTCATAGGTGCGGGTCACGCCGCGGACGGAGAGAACGGGGATGGCGCTACTCATAGCGGAGGGCCTCCACGGGATCCATTTTGGCGGCGCGCCACGACGGCAGCAGGCTGGCGACGCAGGACATGAAGACCGACCACAGGGTGACCCAGACGACGTCCATCGGATCGACCTCGGCCGGGATGGAGTCGAGCATGTAGACGTCTCCCGGGAAGAGGGAGGTCTGGAACACCCATTCGAGGAAATCCTGGATGGCGCCGATGTTGAGGCAGAACAGCAGGCCGAGAACGAGACCGGTGATCGTGCCGGCGATGCCGATGGTGGCGCCGGAGATGAAGAAGACGCGCAGCATCGACGCCTGGCTGGCCCCGACGGTGCGCAGGATGGCGATGTCGCGGGTCTTGTTCTTCACCAGCATGACGATGCCGGAGATGATGTTCAGTGCGGCGATGGCGACGACGAGGCCGAGGATGATGCTCATGGCCACCCGCTCGACCTTGAGCGCGCCCCAGAAGGCGGCCATGCGGTCGCGCCAGTCGCTGACGATGGCACCGGGGCCGGCCGCCTCGCGGACCGGAGCCAGCAGGGTCTCGACGCGGTCGGGCTCGTCGACCTTGAGCTCGATGACGTCCCAGACGCCTTCCTTGGCGAAGAACAGCTGGGCCTGCTCCAGCGGCATGAAGATGTAGGCGCGGTCGAAGTCGACGGCGCCCGAGGTGAACAGGCCGCCGACGCGATAGGTCTTCTCCAGCCCGCCCAGATTGCCCAGGGCGCTGTCGGCGCCGGTCGGGGAATAGAGGGTGATGGGATCGCCGATGCGCAGGCCCATGCCCTCGGCGAGAGCCTTGCCGATCAGGATGTTATCGCCGCCGTAGGCGCCCTGGCCGAAGCTGCGGCGCGCCTCCGCCGTCAGGCTGCCGGAGACATAGGCCATGGAGCCGAGGTCTTGCGGACGGATGCCGCGGACCATGGCCCCGGTGGTGACGCCGGCGGCGCGGACGATGCTCTGGCTCTCGACCAGGGGGGTGACGCTGGCGACGCCGGGGACGCGGGCGATGCGCGCCACCGTGGCGTCGCGGGACGGATCGTTGAGCACCTGGCCCTGGACGTACATATGGCCGTTGAACGACAGCATGCGGTCGAGCAGCTCGTTCCTGAAGCCGGCCATGATGCTCATGACGACGATCAGGGCCATGACCGCCAGGGCGATGGCGACATAGGAGATGATGGCGATCAGGGCGATGCCGCCCTCGCGCCGCCGGGCCCGCAGATAGCGCAGGGCGAGGCCGAACTCCCAGGCGGAGAAGGGGCCGGCGGGTTTGACGGGCTTGGCCGTCGCGGTCGCGTCGGTCATGCGGTCAGCCTCGCCATCGCCTCGTCGAGCGGGACCGAGACCTTTTCACCGGTGGCGCGGCGCTTGAGCTCGACGACGCCGTCGGCGAGGCCCTTGGGTCCGATGGTCAGCTGCCACGGAATGCCGATCAGGTCGGCGGTGGCGAATTTGCCGCCGGGCCGTTCGTCGGTGTCGTCGTAGAGGACGTCCCTGCCGGCCGCCTCGAGTTTGGCGACGGCGTCCTCGCAGGCGGCGCAGACGGCCTCGTCGCCGACGCGCAGATTGATGACGACGACGTCGAACGGGGCCACGGCGTCGGGCCAGATGATGCCGGCCTCATCGTGGCCAGCCTCGATGATGGCGCCCAGCAGACGCGACACGCCGACGCCGTAGGAGCCCATGTGGACCTCGGCGTCCTTGCCGTCGGGACCGGCGACCTTCGCCTTCATCGGGGCGGAATATTTGGTGCCGAAATAGAAGATGTGGCCGACCTCGATGCCGCGGGCCGACAGGCGGTCGCCCTCGGCCGTCTCGCTCTCGAAGCGGGCGGCGTCGTGCATTTCCTCCGTCGCGGCGTAAAGCGCGGTTCGCTGATCAACGATTGATTGCAGGTCGTCCCAGTCCACGTCGCCGCCGGGGACCGGCATCTCGACCAGCTTGCGGTCGCAGAAGACGGCGCTCTCGCCCGTATCGGCCAGGACGATGAACTCATGGCTCAGATCGCCGCCGATCGGGCCGGTGTCGGCGCGCATCGGCACGGCCTTCAGACCCATGCGGGCGAAGGTGTTGAGATAGGCGACGAACATGCGGTTGTAGGATTTGCGCGCGGCGGCCTCGTCGATGTCGAAGCTGTAGGCGTCCTTCATCAGGAATTCGCGGCCACGCATGACGCCGAAGCGCGGGCGCCGCTCGTCGCGGAATTTCCACTGGATGTGGAAGAGGTTGAGCGGCAGGGCCTTGTAGCTCTTCACATAGCCGCGGAAGATGTCGGTGATCATCTCCTCGTTGGTCGGGCCGTACAGCAGCTCGCGCTCGTGCCGGTCGGTGATGCGCAGCATCTCGGGGCCATAGGCGTCGTAGCGGCCGGACTCGCGCCACAGGTCGGCGAGCTGGAGGGTGGGCATCAGCAGTTCGACGGCCCCGGCCCGGACCTGTTCCTCGCGCACGATCTGCTCGATCTTGCGCAGCACCCGCAGGCCCAGCGGCAGCCAGGCGTAGATGCCGGCGGCCTCCTGCTTGATCAGGCCGGCGCGCAGCATCAGCTGGTGCGAGACGATCTGGGCGTCGGAAGGCGCCTCTTTCAGCGTGGGCAGGAAATAGCGCGACAGGCGCATGGGCGGAATCCGGAGACAGAGGTGGGCCAACCGCTTTAGCCGCTCGGGCAGGGCGAAAGCTAGGCCGAGTGGCTAGTGGCTAGTGATTAGTGGTTGGCCGCTGACTGTGCGACCGCGCGGTCTGTGTCGCCCTTCCGCCAACAGGGGCGCGCCAATCACCCCAGCCCCTCCCCTACGGATGCGGCCGGCTGATGCCGTAGCGGGCGGCGAGATACGGAATGATGGTCTCGTCCTGCAGGAAACGGCGGCCGGTGGCGGCGCTGGTTTCAGCGTCGGGCCAGTCGAGGACGCCGTCGAGCACGAGGATGGGGCAGCTCTGGTGGTCCTCGCCGACCAGATCGATGACCGGCTGGCGCGGGCGCGGGTGGTCGAGGCGGGTGATGTCGAGCTGGCGCGTCAGCGCCGGGTGGAAGGCCAGCACGCCCTCGATCACGGCGCCGGCCGGGCAGTACCACGGGCCGCCGAGGTCGTCGGTCCAGCCCGGATTGACGAGGAAGAGGCGGTCGGTCACCGGACCGGGGTCCCGGCCGGCGGGGCGAGGTCGGGCAGCGGCATCCAGCCGGTGAAGACCAGCACCATGACCAGGGCCCAGACGATCAGCGAGACCCAACTGGTGGTGATGAATTTCTGCTTGAGCCGCGGCTTGACCGGGGCGCCCCACTGGGCCCCGTCGGTCGGTCGCTCCTGGTCAGCCTGGTTCATGCCCAGCGGCAGGATGGAGAAGAGGACGACCCACCAGCAGACGATGTAGATCGCCACCATGGTGAAGGGACCGATCGGCATCAGTGGGCTCCGTCTTTGGGCGTTTCCATCAGTTCGACCAGCACCCCGCCCATGTCCTTGGGATGGAGGAAGACGATCGGCGTGCCGTGGGCGCCGATGCGCGGCTCGCCCGTGCCGAGGATGGTCGCGCCCTTCGCCCTGAGGGCGTCGCGGGCGGCGAGGATGTCTTCGACCTCGAAACAGACGTGATGCTGGCCGCCCTTCGGGTTTTTGGCGAGGAAGCCGTGGATCGGGCTGTCGTCGCCGAGCGGCTCGATCAGCTCGATCTGGGCGTTGGGCAGGTCGATGAAACAGACCCGCACGCCTTGGGCCGGCAGGTCGAACGGGTCATGCGCCCTCGTCGCGCCGAGCAGGTCGCGGTACACGGCGACGCTGGCCTCGATCGAGGGGGTGGCGACGCCGACGTGGTTCAGTTTGCCGATCATGGAGGGGACTTAGCTCGTCGGACGGCGTCCGAGAAGGTGCGGCTTGCGGACCGGATGCGACAGCCTGCCCGGCGAACCCGCGGACCGGCGGCTTTCGGGAGCTCGCGCCCGGAGCAATAGATCATCGACACGCTGGCGTTGACAACTCACTGGTCCACGATCAACGTTATGTCGTGGAGGGACGAATGAAACACCTTTCGGTTACGATGATCGCCACGCTTCTCATGGGACTGGCAGGGAGCGCCGCAGCCCAAGAGCAGCAGAACGCCGAGAAAAAAGCGGAGGACCGGCGGGAATTCGCCGGTCTGGACCTGGGCGTCGGCCTCTCGGTTACGTTTGACCTCGGAGATGACGAACGCGTTGAGGAGGCCGAGCTCATCAACGGCATCGTCCGGGTGACGGACGAGAATGATTCCCGGGCCCGGATCATGCTTGAGAGCCACTTCTTCTTTACGCCAGACCACAGCTTCCTCAATGTCGCCGCAGGAGACTGGGGCATTGGACCCTTCGTAGCTGTTCAGCCCGGGACCGACGAGATCATTGAAGCCGCCGCTCTTGGCGTCATGATCGGCTTCCGTCGGCCCGACACAGGCGACAGCTTCAACGTGGGGCTGGGGCTCGCCATAGATCCTGACACCCGGATGCTCGGCGATGGCCTTGTAGCGGACCAGGCGCTTCCGGTCGGGGAAACGGCGATCCGGTACAAGGAGGAATCACAGCTGGGCGTCGTTCTCCTGACCTCGTTCACGTTCTGAGGGACGGGTGGGCCGGCTCGCCCCCCCACTTCAGTATGCGAACGGATCGCTCGCTGTCGGCCGGGTCGGCAGCGGCATGCGCGGCAGGGGCTCGTCGCTGTTGGCGGCGTTGAGCAGGAAGCTGGCGAGGATCACCGCCGCCTGACGCAGGTCGTCGGGCTTGAGGTGGTCGTAGCTGTCGATCGAGGTGTGGTGCAGCCGGCTGCCGTAGTCGAGCGGGTCCTGGATGAACTGGAAGCCGGGCACGCCGACGGTCTGCAGATAAACGTGGTCGGTGCCGCCGGCGGTGCGCAGGGAGACGGTCGAGGCGCCCATGCTGGCGAAGGGCTCCAGCCACTCCTCGAAGATCGGGGCGGCGGCGATATTGCCCTCGGCGTTGATGCCGCGGATCTTGCCCGAGCCATTGTCGAGGTTGAAGTAGGCGACGAGGTCGCCATGGCCCTCGCGCGGCTGGATCGGCCAGCGCGACCGCCAGGTGCGGTTGTTGGGCAGGGTGTCCAGCTCCGGGTCGCCGAGCGGGGCGCGGGTGGCGAGGTATTTGTCGACATAGGCGAGCGAGCCGTGCAGCCCCTGCTCCTCGCCGTTCCACAGGGCGAAGCGGATGGTGCGTTTGGGGCGGACGCCGAGGGCCTTGAGGATGCGCGCGGCCTCCATCACCACGGCGGTGCCGGCCGCGTTGTCGACGGCGCCGTCCGAGGCGACCCAGCTGTCGAAATGGGCCCCGGCCATGACGTATTCACCCGAACGATCCGTACCCGGAATGTCGGCCAGGATGTTGTAGGCGTTGACGTCCTCGTCGTGGAAGCGGACCTCGCTCATCAGTTCGAGGGTGGGCGTGGCGTCGGCCTTCGCCAGCCGGGCGAGGCGGCGATAATCCTCGGCGGCCAGCTCCATGCCCGGCAGGCGCGGCGTGGCCCCGACGCGGTGGGTGTAGCCGGCGCCGTGCAGCAGGCCGCCGTCGCGATACGACATCCGGACCCAGGCCAGGGCCCCCTCCTCCGCGAGGAACTCATCGAGCCGCAGGGCGAAGTCGGTTTCGCGCAGCCGGTCGAGCGCGGGCTCGGCATGGGTCGGCTGAACATAGACGTTGCGCTCGGCCAGCTCTTCGTCGGTCCAGCGACGGAAGGCCGCCTCGGTCGGCTCGGACCCGGTGTCCGGCTTGGTGATCATGACGATCTTGCCGTTCAGTTGGCCGCGCCAGCGGGCGAAGTCGCCGGCGCTGGTCATCGGCGCGACGACGACCTGTCCGCTGATCACGCCGTCGGTCCCGGGCGTCCAGGCGACGGGGATGGCGCGCAGGTCGATCGGGCGCGGCGCGGTCATGCGCGCGCTGGAGCGGACGATCGACCAGCCGCGGCCGAACTCGAACGGATCGGCGCGGACGTTGGACAGGCCCCAGTCGCGGAAACGCTGCTGCGTCCAGGCCTCGGTCTCGCGCATCTGCGGCGAATTGGTCAGCCGGCCGCCGATCCGGTCGGTCATATGGGCGGCGGTCTGCATCACCTCGCTGTGGTTGAAGCCCTGATCGATGATGCGATTGATGGCGACCCGATCGACCTCTTGGGCGGAGACGGGCATGGCGAGCGCGAGGGCGGTGGCGGACAGCAAGGCGGCAAGACGCATGGACGATCCCCTGAATCACGAAAGGCGGGCATATGACGCGAAGACGGCGCGTTCTGCAAAGCTCGATGCATCGGGGCGAGCGGACATCCGTCAGTCCCCGGCGTCCGCCCCGTCGACCGCCGCGGCGACCAGCGCTCGCCAGACCGGATCGGTGTCGTCGACCAGGTCGACGTCTTCCAGCAGGGCCACGGCGCCGCCGCCGTCCGGCAGGATCAGGCCGAGGACTTCCATCTCCTCGCCGTCGGGGCCCAGATGGCTCTCGGCCTGGACGGCGACGGCGGCCTGTTCGCCGTCCGCCTCCCACCAGATCACCGGCTGGGGCAGGTCCATGGCGATGGTGCGGGGATCGTCGGTCTCGGCAAGAGCGAAGACGGCGCGCTTCGCCTGAACGTCCTCGAGCGCGGCCACCGCAGCGTTGAAGGGCTTCAGCCGGGACCAGTCGTCGACGTCATAGCCGCCGCCGTCCTCGTCAGGGTCCAGATCATCCCCGGGCATGGCGCTGTCCTCACATCAAAAAAAAGGGGCCGGCGACCCAAGTCGCCGACCCCCATTCTGTTCGTCCCTGAACGGGATGAAAGCCTTACTGGCCGCCGGTCATCGAGGCGACTTCGGCGGCGAAGTCGGGGCCCTCGACCTTTTCGACGCCTTCGCCGAGGGCGAGGCGAACGAAGCCGGCAAGGTGCAGGCCGGGGAAGCCCAGTTCCTTGCCCGTGTCAGCGACCAGCTGTTCGATGGTCACGTCCGGGTTCATGACGAACGGCTGCTTGGTCAGCACCACGTCCTTCTGGAACTTGTTGATCTGGCCTTCCACGATCTTGGCGATCATGGCTTCCGGCTTGCCTTCTTCCTTGGCCTTTTCGGTCAGAACTTCGCGTTCCTTCTCGACCGCGGCAGGGTCCAGATCGTCCGTGTTCAGCGACAGCGGAGCGGTCGCGGCCACGTGCATGGCGATCTTGCGGCCCAGTTCGCGCAGGGCGTCCTTGTCGCCGCCGCCGTGCAGGGCGACCAGCACGCCGATGCGACCGAGGCCCGGCGAGACGGCGTTGTGCACGTAGGAGGCGACGACGCCCTCGTCGACCGACAGGCGGGCGGCGCGGCGCAGCTGCATGTTCTCGCCGACGGTGGCGATCAGGTTGGTGACCTCGTCCTGGACCGACTTGCCGGCTTCCAGTTCGGCGCCGTGCAGGCCTTCGACGGTGGCGTGCTCGAGGCCCAGTTCGGCGAACTTCTTGGCGGCGCTCTGGAACAGGTCGTTGCGGGCGACGAAGTCGGTCTCGGCGTTGAACTCGATGGCGGCGCCGACTTCACCGGCTCCGACTTCCTTCGAGGCGACGGCGACGAGGCCTTCGGCGGCGACGCGGTCGGCCTTCTTCGCGGCCTTGGACAGGCCCTTGGCGCGCAGCCAGTCGATCGCGGCGTTGATGTCGCCGTCGGTTTCCTGGAGGGCCTTCTTGCAGTCCATCATGCCGACGCCGGACTTGGCGCGCAGTTCCATGACGAGGGCGGCGGTGATCTCGGCCATTGGGTAGCTCCTTGGATGCGTATGCGGGAACGGCCGGGCGTTTAGCCCGGCCGTATGTCAGTTTCGCCGTCGTGGAAGTCGGGGTTGTTTAGACCGCGGCCTTCTCGGTTTCGACGGCGTCGTTGGCGTCCGAGGTGGCGGCCTGGGCGGCTTCGTCGGCCACGGCCGGTTCAGCAGCGGCCGGCTCGGCGGCGGCGATCATTTCCTCGGCGACGGCTTCCGTGCCGGCCGGGGCGGCGTCTTCAACCTTGGCCTTGGGGGCCTTGGCTTCGCGCAGCATCGGCTCGTCCGGGTTTTCCGAAGCGCCCAGGTCCACGCCCGAAGAGGCGGCGCCGGCGGCCAGGCCATCGAGGACGGCGTCGGCGATCAGGTCGCAATAGGTCTGGATGGCGCGGGCGGCGTCGTCGTTGCCCGGGATCGGATAGGTGATGCCGTCCGGATCGGAGTTGGTGTCGAGGATGGCGATGATCGGGATGTTCAGCTTGCGGGCCTCAAGGATGGCGATGGCCTCCTTGTTGGTGTCGATCACGAACATGATGTCGGGAATGCC
The DNA here is from genome assembly GCF_046295595.1 of Brevundimonas sp. GTDB lineage: Bacteria > Pseudomonadota > Alphaproteobacteria > Caulobacterales > Caulobacteraceae > Brevundimonas. The sequence continues at coordinate 161,526 of NZ_JBKBMX010000006.1, forward strand.
GCCCATGTCCTTGATGCCGCCCAGCGACAGCTCGAGCTTGTCCTTCTCGCGCTGCAGGTTCAGCAGCTCTTTCTTGACCCGGCCTTCGCCGCCAGTCTCCAGCAGGCCTTCCAGCTCGCGCAGGCGGGCGATCGAGCCCGACACGGTGCGCCAGTTGGTCAGGGTGCCGCCAAGCCAGCGGTTGTTCATGTAATACTGGGCGCAGCGCTGGGCGGCCTCGGCGACGGGCTCGGCGGCCTGACGCTTGGTGCCGACGAACAGGACGCGACCGCCCTTGGCGGCGACTTCGCGCACGGCGACGAGAGCCTGGTGCAGCAGCGGGATCGACTGCGACAGGTCGATGATGTGGATGTTCGAGCGCGAGCCGAAGATGTAGCGCTCCATCTTCGGGTTCCACCGGTGCGTCTGGTGGCCGAAGTGGGCGCCGGCTTCGAGCAGCGAACGCATGGAGAATTCAGGCAGAGCCATGAGGGGTAGTCCTTTATCCGATTGATCCGCCGCAGGCGCTGTAAAGGCCCCATCTTCTAAAAGACTTGGGCCCTCGGATTGGAGCGGACGGGATGTCTCCCCGTCAGCGCCACGCCTGCGTGTGAAGTGGGCGGGCCTATAGGCGGGTTGGGGATGAAAGGCAAGCGCGACGGGGCGCGGGCTCGCCAGTCTCGCATAACGGCGCTATGGTGAAGCTCGGGAGGGACTTCACATGAGCATCCGGAACCGGGCCCTGGCCGGGGGCGTGATCGCCGCTGCCGCCTTTGCGGGCATGGCCACCTCGCAGCAACCTGCGCCGTCGCCGACAGCCGCCACCCAGGTGGCCCTGACCCGCAGTCGGGTCGACAATGCGGCCCTGGCGCAGGCGCGGCAGGATCCCGTGGCGGCGCGCCTGCGCGGGGTGCTGGCGCAGAACAAGAGCGCGACCTTCATGCAGGAGGTCAACGCCTCGGCCGTGCCGGTGCTGGCGCCGGGCGAGGTCGGGCTGCTGGGCTCGGCCGAGTTCAACGGCGGCGACCGCTTCTATATGATGACGGTGCAGCGCGGCGAGCAGATCATCGAGATCTACGGCACGACCAGGGCCTTCCAGTCGCCGCTGGGGACGACGGGGCCGCAGACCGCTCCGGCAGCGACCGCCGCACCGGCGACGGCGGCGCGGGCGGCTCCCCCGACGGCGGCGCGGGGGCCGCGCATCGCCGTAGCGCAGATCCCCGACGCGGCCGGGCGGGCGCTCGCGCTGGCGCGGAGCCGCGGCCTGACCAATGTGCGGACCGAGCGGACGGAATACGGGGTCGACGTCACCTTCGGCCGCTTCGGGGCGGCCTATAATGTCAGCTTCCTGTGCGAGGGCGCGCCGGACTGCACCGAGGCCGACGCCATCGCCTTCGCCGCCGGGCTGCAGCTGATCGGCGGAGGTGGGGCGTGAGGCGGCTGGCGGTCGCGGGACTGCTGCTGACGCTGACGGCCTGCGCGCCGGGCGGTTGCCAGCAGACGGACACGCCCGAGACGGGCGATCCCAACCCGGTGGAAGAGCCCCTGCCCGGCGATCCGGACGGGCCGGAGCCGGAGCCCGAGACGCCGCCGGCACCCGAGCCGGTCTCATGGCCGCACGAACCGGGCGGGGCCCTGTATCCGGGCTCGGGGTCGGGGGCGACCGACGCGACGCTGTGGGCGGCGGGCATGCGCTTTCCCATGGAGGCGGCGCCAGCCTGGGCCAACTCGCAGGTCTATGGCTATGGCGGCTATCTGGCGCCGGGCCCGGGCGGGCAGTGCGACGCGCGCAACTACGCCTATCCGTGGCGTGACAATTTCTGCGAGACGCGGTCCTGGGTCAACGGCCAGTGCCCGGCCGGCAAGGGCCATCAGGGCCAGGACATCCGCCCCGCCACCTGCGAGAAAAAGGTCCACTGGGCGGTGGCGGCCGAGAGCGGGCGGGTCACCTCGATCGGCAGCTACACCGTCACCCTGCTGGGCGATTCCGGGCGCATCTACCGCTATCTGCATCTCGACATGGCGGGGGTGAACGCCCTGTTCCCGACGCCGGCGTCGCGCGACGTCACGCGCGGGCAGCATCTGGGCAAGGTGTCCAACGACTTCGGCGGCAACGCGACGACGATCCACCTGCATTTCGAGATCAAGGCGCCGGTGGCCAGCGGCGGCGGGGCGACGGTGATGTTCGTGCCGACCTATTCCAGCCTCGTCGACAGCTATGGACGGCTGCTGAACAGCGCCTCGTAGCGGTCATGTCCCGCGCGGCTTGGCGCGGGTGGTCGGTTCGGCCTTCGTCGGGTCTTCGGGCCACGGGTGACGGGGATAGCGGCCGCGCATGTCGGCGCGGACGGCGGCCCAGCTGCCGGACCAGAAGCCGGGCAGGTCTTTCGTCACCTGCACCGGGCGGCGGGCCGGCGACAGCAGGGCGAGGGTCAGGGGGATGCGGCCGCCGCCGACGGTCGGATGGCCGGTGACGCCGAACAGCTCCTGCACGCGGATATCGACGCGCGGTCCGCCGTCGGCGGCGTAGTCGATGGCGGCCGAACCGAGCGGGGTCTCCAGCCGGGGCGGGGCGAGGTCGTCGAGGGCGCGCTGACGGTCCCACGGGATCAGGGCGCGCAGGCCCTGTTCGAGGGCGGCGTCGGGGATGGCCTCCAGCGACTGGACGCTGTCGAGCAGCGGCCACAGCCAGGTCTCGCGCGCGGACAGGAGGCCCTCGTCCGAGACGTCGGGCCAGCCGGCGTCGAGGGCGCGCAGGAAGGTCAGCCGGGCGCGCAGGGCCGAGGCGCGCTCGCCCCAGCGCAGGGCCTTGAGGCCGTCGCGCTGGACCTCGGTCTTCAGGGCGGCGGTGATCTGGGCCCGGTCCGGGGCGCCGACGATCTTCTCGTCGACGACGATGGCGCCGATGCGCCGGATGCGGCGCAACACCATCCGGCCGGAGGGCTCGCGGGTCAGGCGGTCCTCGATCTCGAGGCGGTGTTCGAGGGCGGCGGGATCGAGCGGCGCGGCGAGGCGGATGCGGTCGCGGGAGTCGCCGCCGCCCAGCTCGGCCACCGCCAGCCACGGCTCGCGCGCCAGCAGGTCGGTCGGGTCGAGGAAGGCCCCGCGGCCGGAGGCCAGCAGGAATTCGCCAGGCTTGCCGCGGGCCCTGGCCACGCGCTCGGGGAAGGCTTCGGCCAGCAGGGCGCCGGGGTCGGCCTCGGCCCCCTGCCCGCCCCCGGCGGCGCGGGCCCAACGGTCGGTCAGCTTGGCGGCGTCGCGGGCGCGCTGAGACCGGTCGCGGTCGAGGCCGCGCAGGCGCTCGCGCAGGTCGGGATCGTTGCCGCCGAGGCCCGGCTCGGACAGGACGGCGGCGATGCGGGCGCCGAGGGCGGCGTCCCTCGCGTCGGCGGCGACGGCGACCATATGGGCCAGACGCGGCGGCAGCGGGATGCGGGTCAGGCGACGGCCGTGGTCGGTCAGGCCGCCGGCATCGTCGAGAGCATCGAGGCGGCGCAACGTCTTGCGGGCCTCGGCGAAGGCGCCGACGGGCGGCTGGTCCAGCAGGGCGAGGCCGTCCGTGGTCCGGGCGCCCCAGCGGGCGAGGTCGAGGGCGAAGGCGGTCAGGTCGGCCTCGAGGATTTCCGGGCGCTGGTGCGGGACAAGGCCGCGGGTCTGTTCCTCGTCCCACAGGCGATAGCAGACGCCCGGTTCGGTGCGCCCGGCCCGGCCGCGCCTCTGTTCGGCCGAGGAGCGGCTGACGCGGACCGTGGCGAGGCGGGTCAGGCCGCTGGACGGCTCGAAGCGGGGTACGCGCGACAGGCCGCCGTCGATGACGACGCGGACGCCCTCGATGGTCAGGCTGGTCTCGGCGACCGAGGTGGCCAGCACCACCTTGCGGCGGCCGGGGGCGGCCGGTTCGATGGCGCGGTCCTGCACCGCCTTGTCGAGGGCGCCGTACAGCGGAACCACGTCGACCGCGGGATCGCGCAGGCGCTCGGCCAGCCGCTGGGCGACGCGATGGATCTCGCCCTGCCCGGGCAGGAAGGCCAGCACCGAGCCGGTCTCCTCGCCCAGCGCCTGCAGAACGGCGCGGGCCATGGCGTCCTCGAAGCGCTCGGCGGCGTTGCGGCCGAGGCAGCGGGTTTCGACCGGGAACATCCGGCCCTCGGCCTCGATCACCGGGGCGTCGTGCAGCAGCCGGGCCACGCCGGCGATGTCGAGGGTGGCCGACATGACGACGATCCGCAGGTCGTCGCGCAGCAGGCCCTGGGTCTCGCGCGCCAGCGCCAGGCCGAGGTCGGCGTCGAGACTGCGTTCGTGGAACTCGTCGAACAGCACCGCCCCGACGCCCTCGAGGGCCGGGTCGTCGAGAATCATCCGGGTGAAGACGCCCTCGGTGATCACCTCGATCCGGGTCGCCGGGCCGATGCGGCTCTGAAGCCGGGTGCGATAGCCGACGGTGTCGCCGGTCGTCTCGCCGAGGGTCGAGGCCATGCGCTCGGCCGCCGCCCGCGCCGCCAGCCGGCGCGGTTCGAGCACGAGGATCTTGCCGTCGCCGAGCCACGGCTGGTCCAGCAGCGCCAGCGGCACGACCGTGGTCTTGCCCGCGCCCGGCGGCGCCGCGAGCACGACCGCGGTCGTCGCGGCGAGCGCGGCTTTCAGCGGATCGAGGACGGCGTGGATGGGCAACATCGCTTGCGGTCTACCCGCAACGGTCCGGGTCACGAAAGCGTCGTCGGTCGTTCACCGATCGGAAACCGCGTTGCAAGCGCGAACAAGCGCCGCTAGCGTCCCGCGCAAAGCCGCAGAGGGCGGCAAGAATATCGGAGGGGTAATTCATGTGGCGCGTTAAGTCGCTCGACGCGATCCTGGCCACGGCCGAGAGAAAATCGCTGCATCGCTCGCTGGGGCCGGTCCAACTGACGCTGCTCGGCGTCGGCGCGATCATCGGCACCGGCATTTTCGTTCTGACCGCCGCGGCCGCCCAGAAGGCCGGCCCGGGGATGATGTGGTCGTTCGTGATCGCGGGCGCCGTCTGCGCCGTGGCCGCGCTCTGCTATTCGGAACTGGCCTCGATGGCCCCCGTCTCGGGCTCGGCCTACACCTATACCTACGCCGTGATGGGCGAACTTCTGGCCTGGATGGTCGGCTGGGCGCTGATCCTCGAATACGCCGTGGCCGCCTCGGCCGTGTCGGTCGGCTGGTCGGGCTATGTGCTGGGCCTGATCGAGAACGCCATGGGCTTCGACTGGCCGGATCTGTTCCAGGCCGGACCGGCCTGGACCATGAACGGCTTCATCCCGACGCCGGACTTCTCGGTCGGCATCGTCAACGTTCCGGCCATCATCGTCGCCCTGGGCGTCACCGTCCTGCTGATGGTCGGCACCACGGAAAGCGCCCGCGTCAACGCCGTGCTGGTGGCCATCAAGGTCGTCGCCCTGACCACCTTCATCGCCCTGACCCTGCCGGTGATCAAGGCCGCCAACTTCCAGCCCTTCGCGCCGAACGGCCTGTTCGGCGAGTCGTCGGGCATGGGCATCATCGGCGCCGCGGCCTCGATCTTCTTCGCCTACGTCGGCTTCGACGCCGTCTCGACGGCGGCTGAGGAGACCAAGAACCCGCAGCGCAACGTCCCCATCGGCCTGATCGGGTCGCTGGCGATCTGCACCATCTTCTATCTGTTCGTCGCCGTCGGCGCGGTCGGCGCCATCGGCGCCCAGCCGGTGCTCGGAGCCGCCGGTGAAGCCGTCCAGCCCGGTTCGGCCGCCTTCATCGCCGCCTGCGCCCTGCCCGCGAACGCCAACCAGCTGGTCTGCTCGAACGAGGCCCTCGCCCACGTTCTGCGCGAGATCAACTTCCCGGCCGTCGGCAACGCCCTCGGCACCGCCGCCATGCTGGCCCTGCCCTCGGTCATTCTGATGATGATCTACGGCCAGACGCGCATCTTCTTCGTGATGGCCCGCGACGGCCTGCTGCCGGAAGGCCTGGCCAAGGTCCACCCGAAGTGGAAGACGCCCTATATCGTCACCGCCTTCACCGGCATCGCCGTGGCCATCGCCGGAGCCCTGTTCCCGGTCGGACAGCTCGCCGACATCTCCAACTCCGGCACCCTGTTCGCCTTCTTCATGGTGTCGATCGCGGTGATGATGCTGCGGGTCAAGGAGCCGAACCGTCGCCGTCCGTTCCGGACGCCCCTGATCTGGGTCATCGCCCCGCTCTCGGCCGCGGGCTGCGCCTTCCTGTTCTGGAACCTGCCGCACGACGCCAAGATGGTGCTGCCGATCTGGGGCGGCATCGGCCTGGTGATCTATCTGCTCTACGGCTTCCGCAAGAGCCACCTCGGCCGCGGCATCTTCCAGCTGCCCGAGCTGGATGCCGATGCGCCTCCGGGACCGGTTCCGCCGATGCCGGGCGCGCCGTCGCCGACGGATCGCCGCGACGACTGATCCCGACGTCAGGTTCGAGCAGAGGCCCGGGAGCGATCCCGGGCCTTTCGCTTTTCCGCCGCCTCGACTAGAGGCTGTCGGGCGACCTGAGCGGATGTGGCGGAACTGGTAGACGCACCAGATTTAGGTTCTGGCGCCGCGAGGCGTGGAGGTTCGAGTCCTCTCATCCGCACCACCTCTTTTTGGGGCCTATGCTCGCGACGCGGTCGCTCGCGGCATGAGACGGATGGCTCGCTTCATCGGCGGGCTTTTTTGATACGCCAGAAGTTCTTGCTTTGTTCTCATGCGGCGCTATCCTCCCCCCATGGCTGAAGCGGCGAAGGGACGGGGGGCGCGGTCGAACGCAACCGGGCGGTTCGAACCGGAGACGGTGGAGGCCTTCGATGACGGCTGGACCGGCGACGACGCCGGGGCGGCGCCGCTGCGCACCACCCTGACGCCCGAGCACGCCCGGACGATCATCGCCAGGAACACCAGTCCGGACATCGGTTTCGACCGGTCCATCAACCCCTACAAGGGCTGCGAACATGGCTGCATCTACTGCTACGCCCGTCCGTCCCATGCCTTCATGGGCCTATCCCCGGGCCTGGATTTCGAGAGCCGGATCTTCTTCAAGCCCGAGGCCGCGCGTCTGCTGGAGCAGGAGCTCTGCAAGCCGCGATATGTCTGCAAGCGCATCCACATAGGCGGCAACACCGACCCCTATCAGCCGGTCGAGCGCGAACTGGGGTCGACGCGGGCGATCCTCGAGGTGATGCAGCGCTTCCGTCACCCGTTCAGCATCATCACCAAGTCGGTGCTGATCGGCCGCGACGCCGACATCCTCGGGCCGATGGGGCGCGAGGGACTGGCCTCGGCCTTCGTCTCGATCACCACCCTCGACCGGGGGCTGGCCCGGGCGATGGAGCCGCGCGCCTCGACGCCGGCGAAACGGCTGGAGGCGATCAGCCGGCTGGCCGAAGCGGGGTGCCCGGTCGGGGTCGGATTCGCTCCGGTCATCCCTGGGCTGAACGACCACGAGCTGGAGGCGGTGCTGGAGGCGGCGGCCAAGGCGGGGGCGACCTCAGCCATGTATGTGACGCTGCGTCTGCCGCTGGAGATCAAGGACCTGTTCCGGGAGTGGCTGGCCGACGCCCGGCCGGAGCGGGCGGCGCGGGTCATGTCGCTGATCCGCCAGACCCGCGACGGGCGCGACTACGATCCGGACTGGAACCAGCGGATGAAGGGGACCGGCCCGGTCGCCGAACTGATCGCCGCGCGGTTCAGGGCGGCGGTCAAGCGCTATGGGCTGGATGCGCCGCGACCTGTGCTGGACGAGAGCCGCTTCCGCGTGCCGCCGGAGATGAAGCGGCAGATGGAACTATTTGAGTAGACCCGGCATGGACGTCGTCGCCGCGGCGTGAGAGGACTCACGGTCCGGTCCCGGACCGGAAAACCCGTCAGGAGCGGACCGCCTCGCCAGATTCACGCCGAGCCCTGGAACTTCGAGCCCCGAACCCTGCGCAGTCGTCAGCCAGAGACGCGGGCGAGACAACGGGCGTCGCCGGGCCTGCCCGGAGCGGGTCAGGCGTCCAGGAGAATGAGACGTTGATCGCTGCCGACGCCCCCGTCGAGACCTTTCAGCCGCGCACATCGACGGCGGCGCTGACGCACCTGCAGCGGCTGGAAGCCGAGAGCCTCCACATATTCCGCGAGGTCGTGGCGGAAGCCGAACGCCCGGTGATGCTGTATTCGATGGGAAAGGATTCGGCCGTGCTGGCGCATCTGGCGCGCAAGGCCTTCTATCCGTCGCCGCCGCCCTTCCCGCTTCTTCACGTCGACACCACCTGGAAATTCGGGGCGATGTACGCGATGCGCGATCGCATGGCCGCGGATCACGGTTTCGAGCTGCTGGTGCATCACAATCCCGACGCGCAGGCCCGGGGGATCAATCCCTTCGACCATGGCGCGACCCTGCATACGGATCTATGGAAAACCGAGGGCCTGAAACAGGCGCTGGCCCTGCACGGTTTCGACGCCGCGTTCGGCGGCGCGCGTCGCGACGAGGAAAAATCGCGCGCGAAGGAGCGGATCCTGTCCTTCCGCTCCGCCGGCCAGCGCTGGGACCCGAAGAACCAGAGACCGGAGCTCTGGCGGCTCTACAACAGCCGACTGTCGCCCGGAGAGAGCTTCCGCGCCTTCCCGCTGTCCAACTGGACCGAGCTGGATATCTGGCAATACATCCACCTGGAGAACATTCCGGTCGTGTCCCTCTATTTCGCTGCTAGCCGCCCCGTGGTGGAACGCGACGGCGCCCTGATCATGGTCGACGACGATCGTTTTCCGTTGCGCGCGGACGAGACGCCGCAGATGCGACGGGTCCGGTTCCGCACCCTAGGCTGCTATCCCCTGACCGGCGCGATCGAGAGCGCCGCAACCACGGTGCCCGGCATCATCCGGGAAATGCTGCAAACGACGACATCCGAACGGCAAGGCCGGATGATCGATCACGACCAGGCCGCCTCGATGGAGAAGAAGAAGCGCGAGGGCTATTTCTGATGTCGGTCGCGGACGCCCCGGCGTCGATCCCGGGCGAGATGGACGCCGGGTTGTATCCCGATCAGCATAAGGGGCTGTTGCGGTTCCTCACCTGTGGATCGGTCGATGACGGCAAATCTACGCTGATCGGCCGGCTGCTGCACGATTCCCGGCTCATTCCTGACGACCAGATGGCGACCCTGGAGGCCGACAGCCGGCGTCACGGCGCCCAAGGCGGAGACCTGGATTTAGCCCTGCTGGTCGATGGGCTGGCGGCCGAGCGTGAGCAGGGCATCACCATCGATGTAGCTTACCGATTCTTCGCCACCGCGGCGCGCAAATTCATCGTCGCCGATACGCCGGGCCATGAGCAATACACGCGAAACATGGTCACCGGCGCCTCCACCGCGGACGCGGCGATCATCCTGGTCGACGCCCGCAAGGGCGTGCTGACGCAGACCCGGCGCCATGCCTGTCTGGTGTCGCTGCTGGGCATCCGGCACGTGATCCTGGCGGTCAACAAGATGGACCTCGTGGATTGGTCCCGCGACCGCTTCGACGCCATCGTCGCGGATTTCCGGGGCTTCGCGGACCGCCTCGCCGTCGCCCATGTCCACGCCCTTCCGATGTCCGCCCTGCGCGGGGACAATGTCGTGGAGGCGGGCGACCGGGCCGCCTGGTGCGCCGGCCCGCCGCTGCTGCGTCTGCTCGAGACGCTGCCGACGGCCGACGATAGCCTGTCCGCGCCTTTCCGCATGGCCGTCCAGTACGTCAATCGCCCTAACCAGGATTTTCGCGGCTACTCCGGTCTGATCGCCTCGGGAGAGATCAGACCCGGAGACGCCCTGCGCATTCTGCCGTCGGGCCGCACGAGCGCCGTCGCCCGGATTGTCACGGCCGATGGCGATCTCGCCGTCGCCCGGAGCGGACAATCGGTGACGCTGGCCTTGGCGGATGAGGTGGATGTGTCGCGCGGCGATCTCCTCGCCGCGGCCGCTGCGCCACCCGGGATCGCGGACCAGTTCGAGGCCACGCTGATCTGGATGGATGAGGAGCCGATGTTTCCCGGCCGCTCCTATCTGCTGAAACTCGGCGCCAGAACCGTCGGCGCGGCCATCACAGCGACCCGGCACCGGCTGGATGTCAACACGCTCGAGAAGGCTCCGACGAAACGCCTCGAGCTGAACGAGATCGGCGTCTGTAACCTGTCGCTGGACGCGCCGATCGCGTTCGAACCCTACGCCGCCAGCCGCGAGCTGGGGGGCTTCATTCTGATCGACCGGATATCGAACCGGACCGTGGCCGCGGGCTTGCTGCATTTTGCCTTGAGACGGTCCCACAACATCCACTGGCAGACGCTGCGCGTCGACAAGGCGGCGCGGTCAGCGATCAAGGGGCGACGCGGACAAGTCATCTGGTTCACCGGCCTGTCGGGCGCCGGCAAGTCGACCATCGCCGATCGGACGGAGCAGCGGCTGCACGCCGAGGGTCTGCACACCTATCTTCTGGACGGAGACAATGTCCGGCACGGACTGAACAAGGACCTGGGCTTCACCGAAGAGGACCGGGTGGAGAACATCCGCCGCGTGGCCGAAGTCGCCCGACTGATGGTGGACGCCGGCCTGGTGGTGTTGGTCTCCTTCATCTCGCCGTTCCGGGCCGAACGTCGGATGGCGCGGGCTCTGGTGGAGGACGGCGAGTTCATGGAGGTCTTCGTCGATACGCCGCTTGAGGTCGCCGAGGCGCGGGACGTCAAGGGGCTGTACAAGAAGGCGCGCGCCGGCCTGTTGCCGAACTTCACCGGTCTGGACAGCGCGTACGAGCCGCCGGAATGCGCCGAGATCGTGATCGACGCCACAGCGGTCATGCCAGACGAGGCCGCGGAAATCATCGTCTCGAGGGTGCTCAACCGCGAGGCCTGATGCGCGTCACGCCGGGCGCTTCGATCCAATCGGCCGCCGGACCGGCCAAGGGCTCGACACAGCCCCGGCCTTGAGTCGTAATGGGCCGTACAGGGGGATTGCGGCGATGGTGTCACGCAGTTTGAAACTGGGGCTCGTCGCCGCGACGGCGGCGGCGCTCGCCGCCTGCGTTTCTGTCAATGTGCCGGAGGACGCCTTTTTCTGGCCGGAGGCGCAACTGGCGCAGCAGAAGATGGTGCTGGCGCCGAACCCGCCGCCCGAGGGCGCCGAGACCCTGTCCCTGCCCTATGTCGGCGGGACCATCACGGCGACCCGCGTCCGCGCGGTGGCCGCACCGCGGCCGTTGATCCTGTTCTGCGGCGGCAACCTGTTCCGGCGCAGCAGCGCCGGCGGTTCGGCCGCCGCCAAGCTGGCGCCGTTCGGCGACGTGCTGATGTTCGACTATCCCGGCTATGGCGAGACTGGCGGCGAGGCGGATTTCGCCCATTTCGCCGCCGCGGGCGCGGTCATGGCCGCGACCGCACGGGCCCAGGCGGACACCGAGGGGCGGCCGCTGATCGCCTGGGGACATTCGCTGGGCGGAATCGTCTGCACCGACGCCGCGGTGAAGGCGCGGGCCGACTATCTGGTGCTGGAGACGACCACGCCCGGGGCCCGCGCCGCGATCGACCAGCAGGCCGGACTGATGCGGCCGTTCGTGCGCATCACCCTGGCCCCGGCGTTGACCTCGATCGATGTTCCGGCCGCGCTGGAGGGCTTTGACGGCAAGGTCGTGGTGCTGGAGGCCGGCCGCGACGAAACTTTGGCGCCGGCGCTCAGCCGAACCCTGGCGCGCGAACTGGAAGCGCGGGGCGTGCGGGTCGAGCGGCTGGTGTTCCCCGAGGCCGGTCACAACGACGTGGGCCGGCAGCCGGACTTCCCGTCGCGCGTCGCGGCGGCGCTGACGCCCTAGGTTCTGGACTCATAAGCCCTGAGCCAGAGGCGTGTTGAGGCGAGCAGGACGGCGGCGAGGAAGTTGCGGGCCAGCTTGTCGAAGCGGGTGGCGATGCGGCGGAAGTGCTTGAGCT
>NZ_JBKBMX010000007.1:0-120998 GCF_046295595.1 Brevundimonas sp.
CGGCTCGATCAGCCGCCACTCCACCTCGCTCAGATCGTATCGCGCCATGCCAAGGCTCCTTCCGGAATCCTTGAATCAGCGAGACCGGGTCACCGCAAGCTTTATGGGTTCAGAACCTAGCAGTCGCGTCCCTCGCGCTGGCGCTGTTCGCAGCGGCGCTGTTCGCGCTCATGGTCGCGCTGTTCCCGCTCGCGTCTGGCGCGGGTCTCCTCGTCGGAGGTGGTGACGGCGTCGACGCCGGCCCCGACCACCGCGCCGGTCGCCTTGGCGGCCCCTCCGACCACGGCGGCTCCCGTGCCGACCACGGCGCCGACAAGGCAGGCCTGCAGCATGAGAGCGCCGCCGAGGACGGCGGCGAGGGCGGCTGTGCGCCTGAACATGGACTTCATGGAACTCTCCCGGCGCCGCATGGCGCTGGATCGGTGAAGGACGTCTGGCCACGGCCGGGATGGTGGGCGGCGAGGGGTTCGAACCCCCGACCCCCTCGGTGTAAACGAGGTGCTCTGACCAGCTGAGCTAGCCGCCCGTCCGTCCCTTCTAGAAGCGGAAGCTGGCCCGCAGGAACAGCATGTACCGGACATAGTCGTCGATCATCTCCGCGTCAGCGCTGACCGACAACATGCCCAGTTCGTTGCCGACATTGAGGCGGAAGCCGAGGATCGGTCCGCCGCCCTCGATGGTGTCGGGCGTCAGGGTGAAGTCGCCGCCGCCCGAGCGGAAGCGGGCGATCGTCTCGCCGGGATCAACCGATATGTTCTGACGCCAGCCGACCCTCAGTTCCGGACGCAGCCAGTCGTTCTGGCCCATCTTCATGCCAAAATTGACCGCCGCCGTGGCGGAGAACATGTGGCCTTCGCGATCGTCGATCTCGAGATCGAAGCCGTCGCCTCCGCCTTCCTCGACGTGGCCGTCCTCGCTCAGCGAGAAATACTCGAGATAGGCCTCGGGCCGGATGGTGAACCGTCCGAACTCACGCTCGTAGGAAAGGCCGCCGGCCGCCGCCAGCGTCATGCCGTTCCAGTCCGACTCATTCGACAGGTTCAGCCCCTCGCCGACGAGTCGTCGTTCGGAGGTGAATGAGGCGTAACCGGCCGCGGCGCGCGCCCATGTGGTCCAGTACTGGCCTTGGGCGCGCCAGTAGAGGCCCAGTTCCAGCAGGCTGGCGGACAGGACCTCCTCGGCCTCGGCCTCGGGGTCCTCAAGGTCCGACGAGGTGAAGGCGACGCTCAGCCCGACATTGCCCAGGCCGGTGCCGCGCTCGACGCCGCCGGCGACGCCGAAGCCTTCCGAGCGGAAGCCGTAGGTGTCGGTCTGGTCCTTGTCGGCGTAGAAATTGATCTCCTGCACCCAGGCGCTGGTTTCGCCCGGCGCCGCGGCGGCGTTGCGCCCCGTCAGGGCCCGGGTGACCGCGTCCACGCCCGAGGCCAGCGACAGCAGCGGGCCGCCGGAGTGGTCCGGAAGCAGCTGTTCATAGAGGTTGCCGAAGTCCTCACGGTTGGTCTGGGCCAGGAAGGCGTTGCGAACCTCCTCGGCGTCCTCGGAGCCGAGCGCGCCATAGAAGGCGTCGTACATCTGCTCCTCGACCGGGATCAGGTCCGCCTCGGCCGCCGTACGACGCCGCACGTCGACAAAGACTTCACCGGCCGGCACATTCGCCCCGGCCTCCACCACGTAAAGGAAGGGCGAATTCTCCTCAAGCGACGTAAGGTCGATCGCCCCGTAGTTCAGCGTGGTGGCGTCGATCAGGGTGAAGGTTTCCGGCTCCTCGAGCAGAGAGGTGAAGCGGATGCCGAGGCCCGCCCCGTCGGCGAGCGTGGCCGTGCCGGAGACGTTGAAATAGCCCGTCGTGCCCGCGGTGGGATCCACCGTCACGATCAGATTGCCGTCGGCGCCGACATTCAGATTGGTGACATCCAGGGCCCCGTTCTGACGGGCGTCGAGCGTGCCGTTGGTCACGCTGATGTCCAGGGCGCCGTCGCTGTCGGAAAGCTCGCCGCGCACCAGGGCGCCGCCCGTGATGGACAGGGCGTCAGCCCCGGCGCCGAAGGCGATATCGCCGAGAACCAGGCCGTTGCGAATATCGAGCGTATCGCCGCCTATGCCGAGATCGATCGCGCCCACGATGTTCGGCTCGGAACCGTCGGGCACGCCGTCGCCGTCGCTGTCCGGATTGTCGCTGGTCGGCGTCCCGGGCGTCCCGGTCTGGATCAAGGTAACGCCGGTGGTGCTGGCGCTGACGTCGATCGCTGTATTGACGCCCGTGACCGGATCGCCATCTTCATTGGCGGCGACCTGCGCCTGGATGACGCCGGTATTGCTGATCGAGGTCAGGCTGCCCGACAGATCGCGGATGGCGAAGGAGTCGCCGACGCCGCCCGTGGTGCGGCCCAGAATGGTCCCGCTGTTGACCAGGCTGATGACGTTCGCCCCGGCGTCGATCTGGACCGCGGCGGCGGTGGCCGCTTCGGAACTGTTCGAAATGGCCGAAATGACGTTGGTGTTGACAAGGGACGGAGCGGTGACGCCGGCGCCGAAACGGACGGCCGTCGAGTCCGCCTGTTCGGCCGTTGCGGAAATCGTCCCTTCGTTGCGAACGCCGCCGGCGATGCTGACGGTCTGGCCGGCGTTGCCGCCCAGGACCAACCCCTGGCCTTCGGCGTCGGCATAGATTCCCTGACCGCTGATCGTCCCGCGGTTGATGAATCCGTAGGCGTTGTCGCCCGTGCCAACAGCTCCCAGCGCGATGGATTGCGTGGCGGATCCGATCTCGACGGCGGGCGCCGAACCGAAGCTGGTGATCGTGGGCGTGGTCTCCAGCGAGTCCGTCAGACCGTCGCCATCGCGATCGGTATCAGTGCGGTTGACGGTGCCGTCGCCGTCATCGTCCTCGTCGCCGTTCTTGACACCGTCGCCGTCGTCGTCGCCTTCGATTCCTGCGCTGGAGTAGGCGGGCCCGCGGTTGAGCAGCACCCCGCCGGCCACATTGCCCTGAATACTGAGGGCCGCTCCGCCCTGGAGCAGATCGTCGGCGTCCAGTTCGTCCAGCAACAGAATGTCGTCGTCGTCCGCCGCCGGTTCAACATAGCCCTCCGGGCGGGTCGTGGGGCGGGTGGTGAACCGGTAGCCGGTCGCGGTGATCAAGGAATGGACGACCAGGGCTCCGCCCACATCACCCTCGATAGAGGCGCCGACGGTGTTCTCGCCCCGGGTGTTGATCGTCCCGGCCATGGCGACGTCCCCGCCCACGTCGCCGGTGACGCGGAGGCCGTAGCTGTCATTGCCCGTCACCTGCAGTGAACCGAGCATGTTGACGTCGCCCGTCACCGGAGCTTCCAGCGATATGGCGTAGGAGTCGTTGCCCTCGACGATGATGCTGCCGCCACTCTCGATCGTAACGTTTCCGGTCAGGGGAGCGGCTCCGGCGAGGCGCAGGCCGTAGCGGCCGGTTCCGTTCGCGAAATCGCCGTCGCCGTCGCCGTCGTCGTCCGTGTCGATGTCGGCGTCGTTGGCGATATTGTCGCTGAGAACGACCGACCCTCCGAGGATCACATTCGCCGTATTGCCGCCGTTGACTTGGACACCGACCGACCCGTCCGAAGTGTTGCTCATCGTGATGGAGCCGCCCGAGTCGAGGTCGAAGCTGTGGCTGGAGTTCACCGTGACGGCGACGCCGGTGTTCAGGGCGATCGAGCCGCCGGACGCAATGCGAATGCTGTCCGGGCCGGTCCCCGTGGCGTTCGCCGTGGCGATCGGCGTCGTTCGCGCCGTCGAGATCACGATCTCGGCCATGGCGCCCGAAGCCGCCAGCAGGGGAGCGACCGCGACCGCGCTCGCAAGCAGAATACGCATTCGGAATTTAACCCCTGTGGACGACACGCGCAGAGACGCCGGCGACCCTCTAACAGGGACCATGCCAGCCTGCCTCAAGTTTCGCGAATTTGAGGCGAATGCAAGGCCGAAGGCGGCTTCTTGCCCTTGGGCGCAAGCGTAGCTATTGCAGAAAGCGGTATCGAAGTGATATCACTTTCATATCGAACAGGAGGGATCGATGAGCACCACACATTCGAAATCGAGCGAGCGCCCGGCGTCCACCGCCAACGGGCTTCTGATGCTGCTGTTTGGCGTTCTGCTAATGCTCGCCGGGCCGGCCCTGGTGGCCATGGATCCTGACAACGCCTGGCTGGTCATCGGCGGGATTGTCGTCGCCGTGATTGGCCTGCTGCTGCTCTGCGGCCTCTATTCGCTGCAGCCCAACGAGGGCATGGCGATCCTGTTGTTCGGCGATTATCGCGGCACCGACCGCAAGACCGGCCTGCGCTGGGTGCTGCCGTGGTACAGCCGCAAGAAGGTCAGCCTGCGCGTGCGCAACCTGACCAGCGACAAGCTCAAGGTGAACGACAAGCGCGGCAATCCGATCGAGATCGCCGCCAACGTCGTCTGGCGGGTCGAGGACTCGGCCCAGGCGCTGTTCGATGTCGACGATTATCAGGCCTTCGTGAACATCCAGGTCGACACCGCCCTGCGCGATATCGCCTCGCACTACGCCTACGACCACGGCGAGGAGGACGCCGAGCCCGAAATGACGCTGCGCTCCGACGCCGAGGACGTTGCGACCCGACTCCGCGACGAGCTGGTCGGGCGGGTCAGGGTCGCCGGGGTGGCTGTCGACGAGGCGCGCCTGGCGCACCTCGCCTACGCCCCCGAGATCGCCGGGGCCATGCTGCGCCGCCAGCAGGCCGAGGCCGTTCTGGCCGCGCGCCGCCTGATCGTCCGCGGGGCCGTCAGCATGGTGGAGAACGCCCTCGTCGACCTTGGAGAACGCGGCGTCGTCGAACTGGACGAGGACCGCAAGGCGGCCATGGTCTCCAACCTGCTGGTTGTCCTGTGCGGCGACCGCGACGCCCAGCCGGTCGTCAACGCCGGCACCCTGTACGGCTGAGATGGCGCGTCCGAGGAAGCCGTTCCTGATGCGCGCCTCCTCCGGCGTGATGGCGGCAGTCGAGCGATTGGCCGCCGCCGAGCTGCGCTCGGTCAACGCCCAGGTGGAGACGCTGCTGCGCGAGGCGCTGGCGCGGCGGGGCATTGTTCCGTCCGAAGACCCTCCGCCGACGGACGGCGCAAAGGATGACGCTTGAGCTTGGCCCTCGCGGGCGCTACGGCGCGCTGATGGTCAAGTCGCATATGTCCAAGGTTCGCAAGGCCCGCCGCATCCAGAAGCGGGTCCGGCGCGTCGGCCCGCTGGGAATCAGCGCGGCCGAGACGGAGCTGATGAACCTGGCCGGGCTGGAGGTTCAGGAGGGCGAGCTTCGCCTGTTCCCGGGCTGGGACGAGGAGGTTTCCGAGACCCTGAAGGCGACCAAGGCCGCCGGCGATGACGAACGTCCCCGCCTCGTCGACACCACCATGCTGTATGCGCCCCGGTCCGGCGGGGTGAAGCGCTATCTGTTGTCCAAGAAGGCGTGGCTGGAGGCCGAGCGCCCCGGCGTGGCCCATTCCCTGGTCGTGCCGGGCGCCCACCACAAGGCCGGTCCGGACGGGATCGTCCAGTTGCACGCCACCAAGCTGCCGTTCGGCGACGGTTACCGCTGGCCGACCTCGGTGCGGCGCTGGGGCGCCTGGGTCGCCTCGCTCAATCCATCGCTGATCGAGGCCGGCGATCCCTACACCCCGGGGCAGGGCGCTCTTGAAGCGGGGCAGCGCGCCGGCTGTCCGGTGGTCGGCTTCTGCCATTCCGACCCCGCCGGCCTGGCGGCCCTCCACTTCGGCGAATGGGCCAAGAAGCCGGTCGAGAAGCGCTGGGCCCGCCTGTTCGGCCAGTTCGACCGCGTCATCTCTCCCAGCCGCTACATCGCCCGCCGGCTCGAGGAGGCCGGCATCGAGGACATCGTGATCCAGCCGCTGGGCGTCGAGGTCGACACCTTCCACCCGGACCGCCGCGACCGCGACTGGCTGCTGAAGAAGCTGGGCCTGCCGGCCTCGGCCCGGCTGCTCTGTTTCGCCGGCCGCCCCGCGCGCGAGAAGAACATCGGCGTCCTGATCGAGGCGGTGCAGCGGCTGGGCGCGCCCTACCACCTCGTCCTCGTCGGCGCCGGCGCCGGCCTGCCGGCCGAGGAGCGGGTCATCTCCCTGCCGTACGAGGCCAATCCCAGGGCGGTGGCCAGGATCATCGCCTCCTGCGACGCCTTCGTGCACGCCAATGACAAGGAGCCGTTCGGCCTGATTGTGCTGGAGGCCATGGCCTGCGGCCGCCCGGTGGTCGGCGTCAACGCCGGCGGGGTCAAGGAGACGGTCGACGAGAGCGTCGGTCAACTGGCCGGGAGCGCCGACCCGGTCCACTACGCCGCCGCCATCGAGGCCCTGTTCGCCCGCGACATCGAGGCCATCGGCGTCGCCGCCCGCGCCCGCGCGGTCGAACGCTTCTCGTGGGGCCGGGTGTTCGAGGACCTGTGCGTGACCTACGCCGACGTCAGCGGCGAACGCGCCTTCGTCGAGCCGCGCGGCGAGTGGGCCGAGCACTGACGGGCCGGACGGATGCGACCGCCGAGAGTCAGGCTTGGCGACCCAGGACTTGATCCAGTTCGGCCCGGACCGTCTCCATGAACGAGTCGGGCAACCGACCCAGTGGGTCCATGCGGGCAGCTTCGACTGTCGCAATCTTGCTGGTCCGGATCAGTGACGGCGCGGGCAGGCCCGCCTCGCCATAGCGCCGTCCGAGAGCGACATCTCCCGGCCATCGACGATGTTCCGCGCTGGTGATCATCAGAACCCAGTACAGCCTGCCATCGTCTCCCAGCGGGGTGGCGGACACCACGAGGGCCGGGCGGCGCTGTCGAACTTCCCGGTCGGTGTACGGGAATGGGACCTTGACGATATCGCCAGCGCTAAAGCCCGGCATAGGCTCGCCGGTCAGCCTCGCTGTCCCATTCCTCGAAGGTGGCGAAAGGATCGTCCTGCACACCCCCTCGCGCCTTCGTCAGGGTGACCTGCCCGTCGCGAATCTCGTAGGCCAGTTCATCGCCTTCACGCAGGCCCAAGGCATTACGAACCGCCTGAGGCACGGTCGTCTGGGCCTTGCTGGTGATGCGGCTCGTGATCATGCGGTAAGGATAATCCTTACCGCCTAGACGTCAAGCTCATCCACCACGAACCGGGCGTTGTCCTGGATGAACTGGTAGCGGGCCTCGGCCTTCTTGCCCATCAACCGCTCGACCAGATCCTCGATTTCGTCCTCCGACGCCGGCACCGTCACCCGCGCGAGGGTGCGCTTCTTGGGGTCCATGGTGGTCTCCTTGAGCTGGGAGGCCATCATCTCGCCCAGACCCTTGAACCGCCCGATCTCGACCTTCTTGCCCTTGAACACCGTCGCCAGCAGCTCGTCGCGGTGGGCGTCATCGCGGGCGTATTCGGACAGCGGCCCGGCGCTGATCCGGTAGAGCGGCGGCAGGGCCATGAACAGCCGGCCCTGCCGGATCGTCTCGGGCATCGACCGGTAGAAGAAGGTGATCAGCAGGGCCGCGATATGCGCCCCATCGACGTCGGCGTCGGTCATGATGACGATGCGCTCGTAGCGCAGGTCCTCGATGTTGAACCGGCTGCCCGGCTGCACCCCCAGCGCCAGCGCCAAATCGGACAGTTCGATATTGGCGCGCAGCTTGTCAGCCGTGGCCGAGGCGACGTTCAGGATCTTGCCGCGCAGGGGCAGGATGGCCTGGGTCGTGCGATCGCGCGCCTGTTTGGCCGAGCCGCCGGCCGAGTCGCCCTCGACGATGAACAGTTCGGTGCCCTCCGCCGTCTGGCGCGAACAGTCCGACAGCTTGCCGGGGAGGCGCAGCTTGCGCGTCGCCTGGGCCCGCTGGACCTCCTTGTCCTTGCGCCGCTTCAGCCGGTCCTCGGCGCGCTCGATGACGAAGCCCAGCAGGCTGTTGGCCTGTTTCGGGCTCTCGGTCAGCCAGTGGTCCAGCGGATCGCGCATCAGCGTCTCGACCAGTCGCTGGGCGTCGGGCGAGGACAGCCGGTCCTTGGTCTGGCCCTGGAATTCCGGATTGCGCACGAACACGCTGATCATCGCCCCGGCGTTGGCGATCACGTCCTCGGCGGTGATCAGCCCGGCGCGCTTCTCATTGGTCAGCTCGCCATAGGCCTTGAGCCCCTTGACCAGCGCGGCGCGAAAGCCGGCCTCATGGGTGCCGCCGTCCGGCGTCGAGACGGTGTTGCAATAGGAGCTGACGAAGCCGTCGGCCTCGCCGAAGCCGATCGGCGACCAGGTCACGGCCCATTCGACCGCCCCGGCCTCGCCCTTGCGCTCGACCCGTCCGGCGAAGGCCGGCGTCACCGTCTCCAGCTCGCCGATCCGTTCCGACAGGGCGTCGGCGAGGCCGTTCGGGAAGTGAAACACCGCCTCGGCGGGCGTGTGGTCGGTGATCCGCTCGGGAGCGCACGTCCACCGGATCTCGACGCCACGGAACAGATAGGCCTTGGACCGGGCCATGCGGAACAGGCGCGCCGGCTTGAAGGCGGCGCCAACGCCGAAGATCTCCTCGTCCGGTTTGAACCGGATCAGGGTGCCCTTCTTCTTCGATGGCTGGACCTGCGTGATGGAGCCCAGCGGCAGACCGCGGCTGAACGACTGTTTCCACTCGAAACCGTCGCGCCAGACGGTGACGTCCAGCTTCTCGCTCAGGGCGTTGACCACCGAGACGCCGACGCCGTGCAGGCCGCCGGAGGTCTCATAGGCCTTGCCCGAGAATTTGCCGCCCGAGTGCAGCACCGTCATCACCACCTCCAGCGCCGACTTGCCGGGGTGTTTCGGATGCGGGTCGACCGGGATGCCCCGCCCGTCGTCGCGCACCGCCAGCCAGCCGTCGGCGTCGAGGTCCACGGTGATCAGCCTGGCGTGCTTGGCGACCGCCTCGTCCATGGCGTTGTCGAGGACTTCGGCGAACAGATGGTGCAGGGCCCGCTCGTCGGTGCCGCCAATATACATGCCCGGCCGTTTGCGGACCGGCTCCAGCCCTTCCAGGACCTCGATCGACGAGGCGGAATAGCCGGTCGCGACGGCTGATGCGGAGGAGGGCGCCTCCACCGGACGCGGGGCCGGGGCCGGTTCCGGCCTGGGTGCGGCCACCTGCGGCGTCAGGGCCGGCTCGGGCGCCCCGTTCGCGGCAGGAGTCGGCTCCGGGCCTTGCGGCTCGGGGATGTCATCGAACAGGGAAGGCGCGGCGGTGGGACCCATAGCGATACTGTGCTGCGATTCGGGAGCCGGTCTGGTAGGCCCGGCGGCGCTTCTCCACAAGCGGCGCGGGTCCGGGCGCCGGAGACGGCAGGACGGCCCGGGTCAGCACGGCCATGAACAGCACCCACGGCAGGCCCTGATGGGCCAGCAGGATCGATTCCGACAGGCTCAGCACGAAGAAGGCGGCGAGGAAGCCCGGCGCCCACCAGCCCTCACGCAGGCCCTGGCCCATGGATCGCAGCACCGTGACCCCCGCCGTGATCGCCATCAGCGTCCCGACCAGAATCGCCCCCGGCCAGCCCAGCTGCACCAGCAGGTCGATCCAGCCGTTGTGGGCGTTCGGCACCGGCCACTGGGTCTCCTTGCGCACCCAGTCGGCGGGCGCGGACTCGCCCTCCCGGCCCCAGAAGGCGCCATAGCCGTAGCCGGTCCACGGCCTGTCGGCGACCTTGCGCATCAGGGCGTCCCAGATCTCGGTGCGCCCGGTCAGCGACGGGTCCTTGCCCAGCACCTCCAGCACCGCCACCGAATGGGTCTCCCACGTCCACAGCCCCAGACCCGCCACGACCACGGCGCACCAGATGGCCACGACGCTGAACGCCGCCCCGCCGCGGCGCAGGCTCCAGAACCCGCCGACGAAGGCCAGGCCGACGACCAGGCACAGCAGCGAAGTCTTGGACTGGGTCGCCAGCACCAGCACCGAGGCCAGCAGCAGGGCGATTGCCGGCAGCAGCCGTCGCGGATCGGGCGAGGCCAGACACGCGGCCGAGGCCGTGGCCCCGATGACCATCACCGCCCCCATCTGATTCTTCTCGTACCAGAGGCCCCGCCACAGGCCGGCGTTCTCGGCCTGGTGCACGCCGATCGAGGGGAAGGCGACAACCATGACCAGACTGCCCACCGCCATGATCAGCGCCGTATGCATCAGCAGGCGCGGCAGGTGCGGTCCCCGGAACACCGCACCCAGATACAGGGCGAACACGCCGCTGATGGCCAGGGCGATCACCCGCCGGCTGGTCGTCTCGTAGTCGATCGACCAGTACCGCGACGCAAAGGTCAGCCCGACCAGCAGCGCCACCGCGATGGCCGCCGGCCACGCCCGCCACAGCCGGTCGGTGCGGTAGATGGCCATGGCGAAGATCGCCGCATAGGCCGGCAGCCACACCAGCCGCAACACCGGCGTCTCTTCCTGCAGCGGCGCGAACACCGGACCGATCAGCGCGCCGGTCATCATGGCGATGATGGCGCCGCAGATCACCCGCTCCCACAGGGTGGGGGCGGTTTCGGTCAGGACCTCGGCTGAACGGGATTCGCGCACGGGCGCAGGGTCGGCCAACGGGCTTAAGGAAGGATTGGCGGGCTGTTCGCAGCGCGCTGTCCCGGCTCCGCGGCCGACGCGTCAATGGTCAAGCCAGGGTATTATTCTTTCAAACTCTTTGTGGCCGGGGAACGTGCGGGGTCGACGCCTGCTTTACCGGGCGACCAAGGAGGTTACCCATGAAAGCTCTCAATCTCATCACCCTCGTCCTGCTCATCGTCGGCGGCCTCAACTGGGGTCTGGTCGGGGCGTTCGAGTTTGACCTTGTCGCGGCGATCTTCGGCGATGGCTCGGCCCTCTCCCGTGTCGTCTATGTCCTCGTCGGCCTGTCCGCCCTGTGGCAGATCATGCCCCTGATGAAAGCCTTCAGCGTCGGAGAAGTCGACGCCGAGGCCAACCGTAGCACCTCGGTGCGCCTGTAGGCTCGATGGCGGCGGGCAAAAGCGTCCGCCGCTCCACCCTCACGCCTTCTCCACAAACGTATCGATCACCTTCTTCTCCCCCGCCTTCTCGAAGTCGATCAGCAGCTTGTTGCCCTCGATGGCCCGCACCGCGCCGTAGCCGAACTTCTGGTGGAACACCCGCTCGCCCTTGCTCCAGTCGCCGCCCGACTTCGGATCGGCCGTGGCGACCAGCCGTCCGTCCCCCTCGATCAGCGCATGCCGCGCCGGCCGCGCCGCGGGGGCCCGCGCCGCCGTGAACGACTGCGCCCGCTTCCAGCCCGGCGAGGTGTAACCGGCGCCGAAGGTCGGCATCTCGTCCCAGCGGCTCTTGGCCTCCTTCATCCCCGGCGTGACACCGTAGTAGCCGGTGTCGCTCTCGGCTTCGACGTGGTCGATCGGCAGTTCGTCGACGAACCGGCTCGGCAGCTGCGAGGTCCAGCGGCCGTACACGAGCCGGTTGGCCGCGAACGATATCCTCGCGTCCGACTTGGCCCGGGTGACGCCGACATAGGCGAGGCGGCGCTCCTCCTCGAGGCCCTTCTCGCCCTTCTCGTCGATGCTGCGCTGGCTGGGGAAGACGCCTTCCTCCCAGCCCGGCAGGAAGACCAGCGGGAACTCCAGCCCCTTGGCCCCGTGCAGCGTCATGATCTGCACCGCGTCGTCCGAGCCGCCGCGATCCAGATCCATGACCAGCGAGACGTGCTCCAGATAGGCGGTCAGGGTCTCGAACTGTTGCATCGACTGCGTCAGCTCCTTGAGGTTGTCGAGCCGCGTCTGCCCAGTCGCCCGGTCGGCCTTCTGCATGTCGGTGTAGCCGCTCTCCTCCAGCACGGCCTCGGTCAACTCCCAGTGCGTCGTCGACTGCGCCAGCGCCCGCCAACGGTCGATGTCGCGCACGAAGTTCGACAGCGCCGTCCGCGTCCGCGCCTGCAGTTCGTCCGAGACGATCAGGTCGCGCACCGCGCTCATCGCCGACACCCCCGACAGTCGCGCGATCTGCAGCACCTTCTGCACCGAGGTGTCGCCGATGCCCCGCTTGGGCACGTTGACGATCCGCTCGAAGGCCAGGTCGTCGTCCTCGCTCAGGATCAGCCGCAGATAGGCGTGGGCGTCGCGGATCTCGGCCCGTTCGAAGAAGCGCGGCCCGCCGATGACCTTGTAGGGCACGGCCAGCAGCACGAACCGCTCCTCGAAGGCCCGCATCTGGAACGAGGCGCGCACCAGCACCGCCATGTCGCTGTAGGCCACCCCCTCGCGCCGCGCCGTCTCGATCTCGTCGGCGACCAGCCGGGCCTCGGCCTCGCCGTCCCAGACCCCGCGCACCCGCACCTTGTCGCCGCTCAAATCCTCGGTCCACAGCGTCTTGCCCAGCCGCCCCTTGTTGGCCGCGATCAGGCCCGAGGCGGCGCCGAGGATGTGCTGCGTCGAGCGATAGTTGCGCTCCAGCCGGATGACCTTCGCGCCCGGGAAATCACGCTCGAACCGCAGGATGTTGTCGACCTCGGCTCCGCGCCAGCCATAGATCGACTGGTCGTCGTCGCCGACGCAGCAGACGTTGCCGGTCGAGGAGGTCAGCAGACGCAGCCACAGATACTGGGCGACGTTCGTATCCTGATACTCGTCGACCAGGATGTAGCGGAACCGACGCCGGTATTCCTCCGCGATATCCGCGTGCTGCGACAGGATCGTCAGATTGTGCAGCAGCAGGTCGCCGAAGTCGCAGGCGTTCAGACTGACCAGCCGCGCCTGATAGGCGGCGTACAGCGCATGCCCCTTGCCGTTGGCGAAATCCTCGGTCGACGGCAGTTTCTCCGGCGTCCAGCCGCGGTTCTTCCAGTGGTCGATCAGGCCGTTCAGCGATTTGGGCGTCCACCGTTTGGTGTCGAGATTGGCGGCCTCCAGCAGCTGTTTGCAGACCCGCTCCTGATCGTCCGTGTCCAGAATCGTGAAGGTCGACTTCAGCCCGACCAGTTCGGCGTGCCGCCGCAGGATCTGCGCCGCCACCGAGTGGAAGGTGCCCAGCCAGCGCAGCCCCTCGGCCGACGGCCCGATCAGATGGGTGATCCGCTCGCGCATCTCGCGCGCCGCCTTGTTGGTGAAGGTGACGGCCAGCAGCTCCCACGGCCGCGCCCGTCCGGTGGCCAGGATGTGCGCCAGCCGGGTGGTCAGCACCCGCGTCTTGCCGGTGCCGGCCCCGGCCAGCACCAGCACCGGCCCGTCGACGGTCTCGACAGCCTCGCGCTGTTCCGGGTTCAGCCCGGCCAGGTAGTCGGGCGCGCCGGAGGGCGCGACGCCCCCGGGGCCGCGCGAGCGGGCGAGATCGGAAATACGCGGGGCAGGGGATTCAGGCAGACTCATCGGGAGAACATAAGGGGCACGGGCCCCGATGTCAGCGCCCGCGTTCCGGCGCGGCGCTGGAACCGCCAAGCCTGTTCCCCGTTCCGCTTGCCGACACGGGGTTCAGGGAAGGGATGTCCATGACAGACAACACCAACAACACAGGCAATACGGGCGGCGGCAGCGGCAACACCGGCCTCGCCTTCATCGTCGGGGCGATCGTGGTCGTGCTGGCGGTCGTGGCCTATTTCGTCTTCGCCCGCGGCGGCGCGCCCGAGACCAAACAGATCGATGTCGACGTCAATCTGCCCGAGGTCTCGGCCCCGGCCATTCCCGGCACGGAGGGCTGATCGATGACCGATCCCAACATGCCCCCGCCGCGTGATCCCAACGACCGGCCCGAGGTCGTGCATCACACGACCATTAACAACCCCCCGCCCGGCGGCGGCGGAGGCGGCGGCTCCGGCTGGATCGGCTTCCTCGTCGGCGGCATCGTGGTGGTGCTGATCATCATCGCCGTCGTCATGCTGTCGAACGGCGGCCTGGACGCCGGCAAGGACACCAATGTCGACATCGACGTCGACCTGCCAACGCCGACCTTGCCGGAGGCGCCGAAGATGCCCGACATGCCGGACATCGAGCCGCCGCGCCTGCCCAGCCCCGAACCGGCGCCGGCGAACTAGACGGCTATTTCAGCCGATAGCTGATCGTGGTCACGACCCGGACCCTCTGGTCCGGGGACTGGCTCGCGTCGCCATAGCCCTCGCGCGGCAGGATTTCGAACGATCCCTGGTTGGCCTGCCGGATCGACCCAAGCGGCGCGCCCGAGTCCTTGGCGAACTGGGCCGCTCCGCTGCGGGCCGAGGCCGTCGCCTCGGCGATCATCGCCGGGCGCACGTCGTTGAGCTTGGTGAAGATATAGGTCGGGCCGGCGAAGTCCTGCAGCACCACCCCCTGCCGGACCAGATCGTTGAGCGCCCGCGTCGTCGCCTGCACCCGCGCGACGTCGGTCGTCCTCACGATCACCGTCTGGGCGAGAATGAAGCGCGGGCCGCCGTCCTGGCCGCCGTACTCGCGCGAGCGCCGGTCGGCGACCTCGAGCCGGCCAAGGGTGACAGCGTCGGCCGGATAGCCCTGCGCCGTCAGGAATCGGCGAACCACCGCCAGATGGCCGTCAATCTGCGCCTGCACCTCGGACAACACCTCGCCGGACGCGGTGAAGCGCAGCGGCAGCACGGCCAGATCGGCCTGGACGTCCCGCTCGGCGAGGCCGCGCACGGTCACCGCACGGTCGCCGACCCAGGCGTTGACCACCCCCTGACCGACCAGGGCGCCGGCCCCGATCAGCCCCACGGCCAGCAATCCGCCCACGACGGCGGCGGGGATCAGTCTGTTGTCGACCATGATGCGCTCTCCGGACCGGAGGATGCGCCAACCTTGGCCGCTGTCAATCGGCCGACCGCTGATCGGCGAAAGACCGGTCGCCGCCGGCCCAGTCCAGCGCCAACAGCCGGCAGGCCGAGGCCAGCGGCCGACGTCCGCGCCGCTCGTCGATCCGCTTCATCAGCCCGGCCTGGGTCAGGCCCGCCTCGACCGCGATGGCGTCCAGCACGGCCCAGAACTCCGGCTCCAGCGCCACCGAGGTGGCGTGGCCGGACAGGGAGACGGAGCGTTTCTTCAGCATCCGGCCAGCCTAGCCGAGGCGCCGTCGCGCGGCGAGCGGCCGCTGGTTCATGATCGCCGTTCACCTGACCCGCGTATCGCGCTATGATGCGGCCGCCAAAGGCAGGATCACCGCATGACCGCCACCGCTGAATTCGAACGTTTCCGGCCCCAGCCGCTGGAGCCGCTGACCGCCTTCCGCGCCTTCCGCAAGCTTGTCCGCAACAAGGAGGACACCGCCCAGGTGTTCGAGATCATGCGCGCCCTGTCCGGCCGCTCGATCGCCCGAGGCTACGATCGCATGCTGCGGACCATGGAGGGCGGACGCCAGGCCTTCCTGCGCGACGAACTGGCCCACCGGCTGGACGACCCGGCCTGGCTGGCCCGCTTCGGCCCCGGCACGGTCGGCGCGGCCTACCGCGACTTTCGCGAGGCGCGTGGCTTCACCGCCGAGGGTCTAGCCGAGGAGGCGCGCAAGGTCGCGCCTCTGGTCGACGCCCAGCACCCCGTGATCTGGTATTCCCGCCGCCTGCGCGACGTGCACGACATCTGGCACGTGCTGACCGGCTACCGCACCGACGCCCTCGGCGAGGCCTGCGTCGTCGCCTTCTCCCACGCCCAGACCGGCAACCTCGGCTTCGCCTTCATCGGCTGGGGCGCGGCGCGCGAGATCCAGCGCGAGAACCGCTCCATTCCCGCCCGCCGCGCCGTGCTCCAGGCCTGGCGGAACGGCCGCGCCGCCCGCTGGCTGCCGGGGTTGGATTACGAAGCCCTGCTGGCCGAGCCGCTGGAAACCGCCCGCGCCCGGCTGAACCTGCGCTCCCCGACGGTCTATGACGCCGTGCCGGAGGCCGCCTTGGCGAGCCTCAAACTGCGGGCCTGACGGCGCTTTCCGGACGCCATAAGTCCAGCTTGTGACGCGGCGCCGATTCCTCGGCTTGCGCGCGACCGCTGGCTCGGCCACTTGGCGATCATGACCGCCCCCACCGAGTCCCTCGCGCCGCCGCCGTCGCCCGGCCTCTCCCGCGCCACCCTGTGGGCGATCTCCGGCGTCGGCCTGTGCGCGACCATCTGGGGCACGACCTGGTTCGCCATTACCCTGCAACTGGGCGAGGTGGCGCCGCTCGCCTCCATCGTCTGGCGTTTCGGCCTCGCCGCCATCGTCCTGTTCGCCGGCTGCCTGCTGACGCGCCGCTCACTGAAGCTGTCGCTCAACCAGCATCTGGCGGCGGCGGGGCAGGGCGTCTTCGCCTTCTCGATCAGCTACAGCTTCACCTACGCCGCCGAGGGGCGGATCGCCTCGGCCGTGGTGGCGGTGATCTTCGCCTCGCTCGCCTTCCTCAACCTGATCCTGTTCCGCGTCGCCGCGCGCCAGCGGGCCGCTCTTGCCTCATGGGGCGGGGCGGCGCTCGGCGTCGTCGGGGTGGCGGTGCTGTCAGGGTCGGAAGTGCTGGGCGCCGGGCTCGACGCGGCCAGTGCTGCGGGCGTCGGCTTCGCTTTCCTCGCCGTGCTCGCCTCGGCCTTCGGCAACTATTTCGCCTGGCGCGGCCAGAACGCCGGCTCGGCGGTGATCCCGTCGACCGCCTGGGCCATGGCTTACGGGACAGCCCTGCTGGCCCTCTACGGCCTCGCCACCGGGGTCGAATGGTCGATCCAGCCGACCTTCACCTACATCGGCTCCCTGCTGTACCTGTCGGTGTTCGGCTCGGTGATCGCCTTCGTCGTCTATTTCACCATCGCCCGCAGCCACGGCTACGCCCTCGCCAGCTACATCTCGGCCCTGACCCCGCCGATCGCCATGCTCGTTTCGGTGCTGTTCGAGAACGCCAGCTTCGGCTGGCTGGCGCTGGCCGGTCTGGCCCTCGTCCTCGCCGGTCAGGCCCTGCTGATCCGCGCGCCCAAGGTGTCGGCGGTCTAGCCGAACCAGCCCCGCTTCTTCTTCGTCTTCTTCTCAGGCTCCGCGGCCCCCGGCGCTCCGCCTTTGGCCTGAGTCTCGGCCTCGCGCCGCTTGCGCTCGTTGGCGATGCGGATGGCCACCAGCATCGGGATCAGGCCGTGGCGGTTGCGCGGCATGTCGCCCATCTCAATCCTCCAGCTTCGAGCCGTCCAGCAGGCGCTCGGCGCGGGCCCGTTCCGCCTCCGCCCTGGTCCGCTCCGCCTTGCTGCGGCCATGCGCGGCGCGGTTCTCGACGGCGGCCACCTTGGCGTCGGCCTTCGCCCGCGCCTTGCGCGCCCGGTTCAGGTTGACGACCTCGCCCATGACACCTCCGTTATGCAACCGGCTCGCGGCCGGGCGGTTTTCCTGACATCCCATCCGTCAGGAGTTCCCCATGGTAGACCTGTCCCTGCTTCGCGAAAGCCTTGAAGTCGTCGGCTCTGACGGCGAGCACGTCGGCCGTGTCGATCACGTCCACGGCGACCAGATCGAACTGGCCAAGCTGGACCTCGGCGCCGGCTTCAAACACCATATGATCCCGGTCAGCTGGGTCGACCACGTCGACGCCCACGTCCACCTCAACCTCACGAAGGACGAGGCCAAGGCGCGCTGGACCGAGAAGCAATAGTCCGCCCCGGCTTACCGCGAATTCACGAAGGCCCCGCTGTTCCCGGCGGGGCCTTCGCCTATGTGTGAGGGACGGCGTCCGTCGCGGCGCGTTGGAGACGACCGCCTTGATCCGCCTGATCCTCAACATCCTGTGGTTCATCTTCGGCGGCTGGCTGTCCGGCCTGCTGTGGCTGCTGGGCGGCGCGATCCTCGCCCTGACCGTCGTCGGCCTGCCGTGGACCTTCGCCGCCTGGCGCATCGCCAGCTATTCCTTCTGGCCGTTCGGTCGCGAAGTCGTATGGCGCGAGCCCGACGCCACGGCCCTGGGCGCCGGCTGCTTCGGCATCGGCCTGAACGTCATCTGGTTCGTCTTCGCCGGCTGGTACATCGCCCTGACGCACATCATCATCGCCGTCGCCGAGGCCATCACCATCATCGGCATCCCGTTCGCGATCAAGGACTTGGAGCTGGCCAAGCTCGCCATCGCCCCGATCGGCCGCACGATCCGCGACAAGCCCTGATCAGGAGGTCACGTCACCCCGGCGAGATCATCTTCTCCGGCCGCACCCATTCGTCGAACTCCTCGTTCGTCAGATAGCCGCCGCCGACCGCTTCCTCGCGCAGGGTGGTGCCGTTTTTGTGCGCGGTCTTGGCGATCCTGGCGCAGGCGTCGTAACCGAGCTTGCCGTTCAGCGCCGTCACCAGCATCAGCGAATTGTCGAGCCCGCGCTTGATGTTGTCCTCGCGCGGCTCGATCCCGACGACGCAGTTGTCGGTGAAGCTGATCGCCGCATCCGCCATCAGCCGCACCGACTGCAGGAAGTTGTAGGCCATCACCGGGTTGAAGACGTTCAACTCGAAATGCCCCTGCGAGCCGGCGAAGGTCACCGCCGCGTGGTTGCCGAACACCTGGACGCAGACCTGGGTCAGGGCCTCCGACTGGGTCGGGTTGACCTTGCCCGGCATGATCGAACTGCCCGGCTCGTTCTCAGGCAGGGCCAGCTCGCCCAGCCCCGATCGCGGTCCCGAGCCGAGGAAGCGGATGTCGTTGGCGATCTTGAACAGCGACGCCGCCACCGTATTGATGGCTCCGTGGCTGAACACCATGGCGTCATGCGCCGCCAGCGCCTCGAACTTGTTCGGCGCAGTCGTGAACGGCAGGCCGGTGATCGCGGCGATCTTCTCGGCCACCGTCTCGGCGAAGCCGACCGGCGCGTTCAGCCCGGTGCCGACCGCCGTGCCGCCCTGGGCCAGCTCCATCAGCTTGGGCAGGGTCTGTTCGATCCGCTCGATGCCGTTGGCCACCTGCCGGGCGTAGCCGCCGAACTCCTGGCCCAGCGTCAGCGGCGTCGCGTCCTGGGTGTGCGTCCGGCCGATCTTGATGATGCCCTGCCAGGCGTCGCTCTTGGCCTTCAGCGCCGCGTGCAGATGCTTCAGCGCCGGGATCAGTTCGCGCACCACCTGTTCGGCGCAGGCGACGTGCATGGCCGTCGGATAGGTGTCGTTCGACGACTGGCTCATGTTGACGTGGTCGTTGGGATGGACCGGCTTCTTCGAGCCCATCTCCCCGCCCAGCATCTCGATGGCGCGGTTCGAGATCACCTCATTGGCGTTCATGTTCGACTGGGTGCCCGAGCCGGTCTGCCAGACCACCAGCGGGAAATGGTCGTCCAGCCGGCCCTCGATGACCTCGTTGGCCGCCTTGACGATGGTCTCCCCGATCGCCGGATCCAGCTTGCCCAGCGCCATATTGGTCTCCGCCGCGGCCCGTTTGACGATGCCCAGCGCCCGCACGATCGGCAGCGGTTGCGTCTCCCAGCCGATCCTGAAATTCCCCAGCGACCGCTGCGCCTGGGCCCCCCAATAGCGGTCGGCGGCGACCTCGATCGGGCCGAAGGTGTCGGTTTCGGTGCGGGCGTTGCTCATGTCGGCGAGGCTCTTCAGGCGTGACGGGAGGATGGGCGGCGGTGTAGCACGGGGAGGCGAGGGGACAAGGCGGAGGAGCCGGCGATGCGGACGATGACGACGATGGCGGCGGTGCTGGCCCTGTCCGCCTGCGCGACCACGGCGACCGGGGCCGACAACCCCCGCGTGGTGCTCGAGACCGACGCCGGCCGCATGGTCCTCGAGCTGGAGCTGGAGCGCGCGCCCCTGACCGTCTGCAACTTCCTGAGCTATGTCACCGACGGCGATTACGAAGCCGGGTCTTTCTTCCGCGCAGTGGTCAGCGCCACCAACGACAACCCCAACCCCATCGACGTCATCCAGGCGGCGACCCCGCGCGGTTCCGACGACGATTCGCGGCCGCCGATCCCGCTGGAGCGCACCCGCGACACCGGCCTCGGCCACACGGCGGGCGCCATCTCCATGGCCCGCGACGGCCCCGACACCGCGACCTCCAGCTTCTTCATCGTCACACAGGACACGCCCAGCCTCGACTTCGGCGGCGGCCGCAATCCCGACCGCCAGGGCTTCGCCGCCTTCGGCCGGGTGGTCGAGGGGCTGGAGGTCGCCCGGGCCATCCAGATATCGCCGGCCGACGATCAGGAGCAACTGACCCCGCCCGTGGCCATCCGCTCCGCGACCCTGATCGGCGAGGTCCCACCGGAGTGTCGCCCTTGACCGCCGGCTGGATCGGAACCGGCAAGGTCCGCCTGCGCGAAACCGGCGAGACGGTCGAAATCACCATCGACGGCCTGACCACCCAGGCCAAATACTACAAGCCGCTGGTCTATGAGTTCATGCGCAAGGAGTGGGCCTCGCGCCCCTCCTGGGGCGACTATGTCGTCGAGATCGTCATGGAGCATGTCGGCGAGCCGCCGCACATCGACCTCGACAACCTCGCCAAGGCCCTGCTGGACGCCATCAAGGGCTATCTGTTCCACGACGACGCCCAGGTCGCCCGCCTGCTGGTCGAGCGTCAGCCCGGCGAGCGCGAGCGCATAACCATCCGGGTGTTTCCCCGCGCCTGACCCCGGGGCGGGGACGGCAGCCTACTTCTTGCGGAACTGGTCCAGCGAGACGACCTTGGGGCCGTCGTCGCCCGTGGGCGGAGGCGGCGTCTGCGGGTCGGCCTCGGGTTCTTCCGCGACCGGCTCGGCCTCCATCGGCGCCTCGAACTGCAGCAGGAACTGCACCGACGGGTCATAGAACCGCGTCACCGCCGTATAGGGCATCGACAGCACCTTCGGCAGGCCGCCGAATTTCAGCATCACCGAGAACCGGTCGGCCTCGACCTTGAGGTCCCAGTACTGGTGCTGCAGCACCACCGTCATCTCGTCCGGATATTTGGCCATCACGTCCGGCGGCACGCTCACGCCGGGCGCCTTCGTCTTGAACGTGACGTAGAAATGGTGCGCGCCGGGGATGCCCTCGGGCTCGGCCGCACGCTCCAGCGCTGAGCGGATGACGCCGCGCAGGGCGTCCTGCGCCAGCTGCTCATAGTGCATCTCGTCGACTGGCGGGGTCTCGTCGGCCATCGGGTCCCTCGGCGTTTCAGCCGTGGGTTTAGACGGGCCGGCGCCCGGGCGGAAGATAGCGATCGCGGTAAACTGGAGGGAAAGTGCCGGGATTCTGTTGGCAGGCTCCCCATTTCCAGAAGAAAGAGGAGGGCGCGTCCCTGAAGATAGGTGGAGGGCTTCTGTTGGCAGGCGCCCTCCGGGCCCCGCCTGGGGAACTGATCCCCCAGGACTTAAGTGTTCGAAATCAACCGAACCGCATTACGCGGCGAGGCGGACTTCTCCAGCGAAGTTATCGTTCGCAGTTAGAAAATGGCCCGATACGGTGGGCCAGGACGAGCGAAAGCAGTCTTCTTTACACGTCCGTCGATGCTAGTCGGCCCCGCACCGCCCGCCGATACACGGGAGGAAATGGTGGAGCCGCCGGGAATCGCACCCGGGTCCGGTCCGCTTATTACAAGCGCGTTTATCGCCATAGTCCGGGCGAACCCGGACGGATGGAATATAGGTGAGGGCGGGCGGGTTTCCAAGCGGCGCGTCGACGGGAACCAGCGAACAGCGGTAGGGGTTGAAGATCGTCAGGAGACATCCGCCATGAAACTGCCTGTTCTCGTCACCGTCGCCGGGGCCGTCGCCGCCCTCTCCGCCTGCGCCCCGGTCGACGACCTTCACACCTCCGCCGATGCCGCCGCCCGCTGTTTCACCGGAGCGGACGTCGATAATTTCCGCGTCGACGGGGACAGGCGGATCTACATCCACTCGCGGCGCGGCGACGTGTATCGTCTGGATGCGGCCGCCCCCAACTGTTTCAGCGGCTCGACGGCGACGATCGCGGTCGAGCCTTGGGGCGGGTCCTCCCCGAACATTTGTCCGGGAGACCAGGCGAGGGTGCGCGCCACCGACCGCTCGGCCATCCCGCTGACCTGCGTCGCCCGCGTCTCCGGGCCGATCACCGATTCCAGCGTCTCGGGCCTGCCGGGCTGATCACGGCGGAAGACAATGTCGCGGCCGCTTCCACCGCGGCCGCCCCCGGTCTAGAGGACGCCTCGTGAATCGCCCCGCCGCCCGGTCCTGGTCTGTCGCGAAGTCGCTGGCGCTGCTGGCGGCGCTCTTCGCCGTCGTCCTCGCCGCGGCCCTGCCGTCGGCCGTCGCGGCCTCCGCCGCGGCCGGTCATCCGGTCCAGCTCTGCGACGGCGACCAGATCTTCGTCGTCTACGACGGCGCCGACCGGCCTGCACCGCAGGACACTGATCCGTCTGACAGCCTCGACTGCGCCGACTGCCTCGCCGGCGCCTTCGCCTCGCTGCTGCCGCCGCCCCCGCCGCAGGCGTCGGCGCCGCGCATTGCCCCGCCGATTGACCGGCCCCGGCCGGTGCTCGCTCACCTGACCCCGGGCGCGGCCATCACGCTCCGCCCGCCATCGACAGCCCCTCCCACCGCCTGAAGACGCAAGGCTCGCGGACTCCGCTCCGCCCTTTTCCGCTTCAGGACATCCCTCATGAAATTCATGTTCCCGGCGGCGCCCTGCGCGCTGCTGCTCGCCGCCTACGCCGTTCCGGCGGCGGCGCAGTCCGCCGCCCCCGACGCGGCGACGCTCGACACCGTCATCGTCACCGGCCGCCCCAACCCGGAGGACCCCCCCGTGGTCGCCGAGGCCCGCGCCCGCCTGTCCCGCACGCCCGGCGCTGTCGCGGTGGTGTCTTCGGAAAGCTATGCCGGCCGGCGCGCGACCAATCTGGCGGATGTGCTGCGCGACGTCCCTGGCGTCTACGCCCAGGCCAAATGGGGCGGCGACATCCGCCTTTCGATCCGCGGCTCCGGCATCGGCAACGCCAATCACAATCGGGGCACGTTGGTGGCCCAGGACGGCATTCCGTTCAACGAGGCCGACGGCTTCGGCGACTTCCAGCTGATCGATCCGCTGATCGCCCGCTACACCGAGGTCTACAAGGGCGGCAACGCCCTGCGCTTCGGCGGCTCCCTGCTGGGCGGGGCCATCAATCTGGTTACCCCGACCGGCCGGACCGCGGGCCATGACGCCCTGCTGCGGGTCGACGGCGGCTCCGACCAGAGCCTGCGCGGCCACGCCGAGCTGGCGCGCCAATGGGACGGCGGCGACCTGTTCGTCGCCCTCACCGGCGCCCGGGCCGACGGCTGGCGCGAACACAGCGCGGGCCAGCAGCAATACGCCAGCGTCAATCTCGGCCGCTCGCTGGGCGAGGACCGCGAGGTCCGGCTGATCGTCAACGGCGGCTATGTCCACCAGGAGATCCCCGGCGCCGTCGGCCTGACCGCCGCCCTGGACGAACCGAGAGCGGCCAACCCGGGCAATGTGGCCCTCAACTACCAGCGCGACATGGCCTCGGTGCGCACGGCAGTGCAGACCCGCTGGCGCGTCGACGACGCCCTCGTCTTCGAAGGCGGCGTCTATTCGACCTGGAAGGACCTCGACCATCCGATCTTCCAGGTCATCGACCAGCAGAGCCGCAACTATGGGGCCTTCGGCCGGTTCGACTGGTCGGGTCAGGCCTTCGGCCGGCCCGTCGATGTCTTCTACGGCGCCTTCTATCGCTCCGGTGATCTCGACGCCCAGCAGTGGGTCAACCTCGCCGGCTCGCACGGGACGCGCACCGCCAACAGCCGCCAGAACGCCCGCGCGCTCGACCTGTTCGCCGAGGGACGGCTGTTCGTCAGCGACCGTCTGGCGGTCGTCGCCGGCGGGTCATGGGGCAAGGCCTGGCGGGACTATCAGAGCGTCCAGCTGCCCGGCGTCCCCGCCAGTTTCGACTTGGCGGCGGCGCAGACTTGGAACTGGTTCGCCCCGCGCATCGGCCTGCTCTGGGAAGCCGACAGCGGCGCCCAGGCCTACGCCAACGTCACCCGCTCGGTGGAGCCGCCCAACTTCTCCAGCCTCGCCCCGACGGCCGACGGCTTCAAGCCGCTGGAGGCGCAGGAGGCCGTCACCTGGGAGGCCGGCCTGCGCGGCCGCACCGCCCGCCTTGCCTGGGATGTCGCCGTCTACAGGGCGGAACTCGACAACGAGCTGCTCAACTTCATCCCCAACGCCGCCCTCGGCATCCCCGCCGCGACCTTCAACGCCGGGCCGACGATCCATCAGGGCGTCGAGGCCGGGCTCGACTGGCGCATCCGCCCCGACCTGCGCCTGCGGCAGACCTGGTCGGTGTCCGACTTCCGCTTCGACGGCGACAAGGTCTATGGCGACGCCCGCCTGCCGGTGGTGCCCGAGCACCTCTACCGGGCCGAGCTGCGCTACGATCATCCGGCCGGGTGGTACATCGCCCCGTCGGTGGAATGGTCGCCCACGGACACCTGGGTCGACTACGCCAATACCCTGAAGTCGCCGGGCTACGCCGTGATCTCGCTCAGCGCCGGGTGGAATTTCGGTCGTGAAACCAGCCTGTTCGTCGAAATTCGTAACCTCACAGACGAACGTTACGTCTCCAATTTCGGAGCCGTGACCGACGCCCGGGTCGCCTCGACCGCGGTCTTCCATCCGGGCGAGGGCCGCAGCCTGTTCGCGGGCCTGACCCGCCGCTTCTGAGACGGCCGGGCCGGGCGGCGTCTCAGCCGCGCCGCCTGGCCCACTCCGGCGTCTGGTTCCGGAACCATGTCAGCTGCCGCTTGGCGTAGTTGCGGGTCGCCTGACGGGTCGCGTCGACGGCGGCCGCCAGCGTCGTCTCGCCGGCCAGATGGGCGGCGAACTCGCGCACCCCGACCGCCTTCATCGCCGGCAGGGCGGGGTCCAGTCCGCGCGCCACCAGCGCCCGCACCTCTTCCAGCGCCCCCGCCTCGACCATCTTCGCCACCCGCAGATCGCATTGGGCGTACAGCGTCTCGCGGTCCGGCTCGATCACCAGCCCGGTCCACGATCCCGGCGCCAGCAGCGGCGTCGTGTCCGCCGTCCAGTCGCTCAGCGCCCGGCCGGTCTGTTCGGCGACGGCCCAGGCCCGCGTCAGCCGCTGCCGGTCCCCGGACTCGATCCGCCGCGCCGCCGCCGGATCGACCCCGGCCAGCCGCTCGCGGAAGACGGCCTCGCCGACCGCCTCATACAGGCCGTCCGCGGCCTCGCGGACCACAATCGGCACATCGGGAATATCCGCCAACCCCTTGGTCAGGGACGTGAAATACAGCCCGGTTCCGCCCACCAGCAGCGCCGGCCGTCCCGCCGCCGCCAGGTCCTCCAGCACCGGCGCCACGGCCCGGGTCCAGCGCCCCACCGACCAGGCGTCGGCCGCGTCCGCCACCCCGTACAGCCGATGCTCGGCCCGCGCCTCCTCTGCCGGCGAGGGCCGGGCGGTCAGCACCCGCAGGTCCGCGTACAGCTGCTGGCTGTCGGCGTTGACGATCACGGCCCCCGTCCGCCCGGCCATCTCCAGCGCCAAGGCCGACTTGCCCGAGGCGGTCGGGCCGGCCAGCAGGGTGATCAGAGGTTCGGTCAAAATGCGGGCTCGCGGGGCAGGGGTGTTCGGCGATAGAACGCGGGCCCCGACCCGGCAACCCGTCAGGACTTACGCCTTGCCCGACCGCGCCTCCGTCATCGCCGCCCTCGACGCCGTCCGCGACCCGAAGAGCGGGCAGGGGCTGTTCGCCGCCGGCCTCGTCCAGGGCCTGACCGTCACCGACGACCGGGCCGGCTTCGTCATGGAGGTCGCGCCGGGCGACACCGCCCTCTACGCCCCCGTCCGCGACGCCGCCGAGGCCGCGCTGAAGGCCATCCCCGGCATGGCCCGCGTCTCCGTCGTCCTGACCGCCGAGACCGCCCCGGCGACCCGCCCGGCCCGCACCGCCTCCCTCTCGCCCCAGGCTGTCGACCAGACGCGGGCGAAGGCGCCCGTCCCCACCGACCGCCCCGCCCACGTCCGCCGCGTCCTCGCCGTCGCCAGCGGCAAGGGCGGCGTCGGCAAGTCGACCGTCGCCGTCAACCTCGCCGCCGCCCTGTTGGCCCGCGGCCTGTCCGTCGGCCTGCTCGACGCCGACGTCTACGGCCCCTCCCTGCCGACCATGCTGGGGATGTCGGGCAAGCCCGAGTACCGCGACGGCATGATGCAGCCGCGTGTCGTCCACGGCCTTAAGGCCACGTCTGTCGGCCTGCTGACCGGCGCCGGCGACGCCATGGTCTGGCGCGGCCCGATGGCCTCCCAGGCCCTGACCCAGATGCTGACCCAGACCCGCTGGGGGACCGAAGACGAGCCGCTCCACATCCTCGTCGTCGACCTGCCGCCGGGCACCGGCGACGTCCAGCTGACCCTGATCCAGAAGACCCCGCTGGACGGCGCCGTCATCGTCACCACCCCGCAGGAGGTCGCCCTCGCCGACGCCCGCCGCGCCCATGCCCTGTTCCAGAAGGTGGGCGTCCCCACCCTCGGCCTGATCGAGAACATGAGCGGCGACGTCTTCGGCCGTGGCGGCGGCGCGGCCGAGGCCGGTCGGCTTGACATCCCCTACCTCGGCGACCTGCCGCTGGACGGGGCCCTGCGTCAGGCGGGCGACGCCGGTCGGCCGCTCGTCGTCAGCGACCCGCGGGGCGCCATCGTCGGGCGTTTCGGCGTTTTCGCGGGCGTGCTGGCGGAAAAACTCGGCCTTTAAGGGTTTTCATTCGCAACCCTGATCGCCACATTCTCGGTTCCAATAGCAGACCGAGTAGCCGCCCATGTCCGTCGACGCCCTGTTCCGCCCCTTCCAGGTCAAGTCCCTGAAGATGCCCAACCGCATCGTCATGGCCCCGATGACGCGGTCCTTCTCGCCGGGCGGCGTTCCGACCAGCGACGTCGCCGGCTACTATCGCCGCCGGGCCGAGGGCGGCGTCGGCCTGATCGTCACCGAGGGCACGGTCGTCGAACGCCCCGCCGCCCGCAACGACGCCAAGGTCCCGGTCTTTCACGGCGAGGCCCTGCCCGAATGGAAGAAGGTCGTCGAGGAGGTCCACGCCGCCGGCGGCCTGATCGCCCCCCAGCTTTGGCACGTCGGCTCGGCCCGCGGCCAGGGCGAGGACTGGCAGCCACTCGGCAAGGTCGACAGCCCGTCCGGCATGACCAGTCCGGGCAAGCGCAAGCTGGAGCCGATGACCGAAGAGGACATCGCCGACACCATCGCCGCCTTCGGCCGCTCGGCCCGCGCCACGCGCGAGCTCGGCTTCGACGCCGTCGAGATCCACGGCGCCCACGGCTATCTGATCGACCAGTTCTTCTGGTCCGGCCTCAACGACCGCGACGACCGCTGGGGCGGCGGGACCATCGCCGACCGCGCCCGCTTCGGCGCCGAGGTGGTCAGGGCCGTGCGCGAGGGCGTCGGCCCCGACATGGCCCTGATCCTGCGCCTGTCGCAATGGAAGTCGCACGACTTCGCGGCGAAGAACGCCCACGACCCCGCCGAGCTCGATCAATGGTTGACGCCCCTCGTCGAGGCCGGCGTCGACGTCTTCCACTGTTCGCAGCGCCGCTTCTGGGAGCCGGAATTCGAGGGCTCCGATCTGAACTTCGCCGGCTGGACGAAGAAGATCACCGGCCTGCCGACGATCACCGTCGGCTCGGTGGGCCTGGACGGCGAGTTCATCGCGGCCTTCGGCGGAGCCGGCTCCAGACCCGCCTCGCTGGACGGCCTGATCAAACGGCTGGAAGCCGACGAGTTCGACCTCGTCGCCGTCGGCCGCGCCCTTCTCGCCGACCCCCACTGGGTGGAAAAGATTCGCGACGGCCGGCTGGGCGAGCTCAAGGATTTCGACCGCTCGGCGATGGCGACGCTGAGCTGAGGGTAGGAGTGATTAGTGGTTAGTGATTGGTGGTCGCGCATCACCAATGGCGGCGATTTGTCACCAGCGGTGGAGCCGGCAATCACTAATCACTAATCACTAACCACCCGGTCTCGCCCCTACCGCCGCTCCAGCACCCGGAAGACGAAGGCGTGGTCGTCCTTCTCCCCCGCCGCATGCGGCTCGGACGATACCTCGACCCAGGCCGCCTCGTCGAACGGCGGAAACACCGCATCCCCCTCCGGCTCGGCCTCGACCTCGGTCAGGTACAGTCGCTTCGCCCGCGGCAGGGCCGTGGCGAACAGCGCCGTGCCGCCGATGACGCAGACCTCCCCGACCCCGTCGTCCATGGCCGTCTCGCGTGCGATCTCGACCGCCTCGTCCAGCGTCGTGCAGATCACCGCGCCCTTCGCCTCGAACGACTCGTCGCGCGACAGCACCAGGTTCAGCCGCCCCGGCAGCGGCTTCAGCGGCAGGCTCTCCCACGTCTTGCGGCCCATGATGCACGGCTTGCCGATGGTCACCGCCTTGAACCGCTGCAGGTCGCTGCGCAGCCGCCACGGGAGGTCGCCGTCGCGTCCGATCACCCCGTTGCGGGCCCGGGCGACGACGAGGGCGATATGGGGCAGGGCGCTCACGCTTTGTCCTCCAGCCAGTGCAGCCATTTGCGCTGCATGGCCTGTTCGATGTCTATCCCGGCCCGGTCGCAATAGATCAGCAGCATGCCCAGCACGTCGGCCGCCTCGTCGCCCAGCCTGCCGGCGTCGGCCACCCCGCGCGCCCGCCCGCTCATGCGCAGATGCTCGGCCGTCAGCTCGCCCAGCTCCTCCTGCACCTTCAGCAGGGCCCAGTCGCCGGACCGCTCGATGCCGTGCTCGGCGGCGTAGATGTCGGAGATGCGCAGGACCGAGGCGGTGAGGTCAGAGAGGTTCATCGTGCGGCCTGATGCCATCGCCGCACGAGTTGCGCCAGCGGGGGAAGAGGTTGCCAGGCCTCTTCTGGGTCGGCTCCGGCAGGCACAAAGTAGGTGTAGGCCGCAGTCCAGACGGCGGTCATGGCTTCCGAGAAAGTCTGCCTGGCGAGCCCTTCGTCAACGGAGCCCGTCAAAACTCCGTCGGCAACACTGTTCAAGAATTGATAGGCGTCGGACAGTACTTGGGTGGTTTGACCATCGTCGTCTTCCGACATGTGTGCCGGTACTCCGGCCCGGAGAGTTTCACGGACCTCAAGCAGGGCTTCTGAATTCCAGGCGGCAATCAGTTGATCGGCGAGTTGGTGAGGCGTCGCCAACCGCTCCTGATGTATCTCCGTGCCTGATGAAGCTTGGGGGGGCGCGATCGAGCGCGTGGCCTGCCTGATCCTGTTGGATGCAGGACCCAACGCAGCCCTCAGATTTCTGTCGCGCCGGTCCGCGACGTAGCGCAGGGGCTCAACACCGATCAGATCTGACGGGAGATGCAGATCCTCGCCGTAAGGCACGACATAGAAACACCGGCTGGGACCCAGCGCGCCGACGAAAAGGCCCAGCTCGAAAATGACGTTATCTCGCGCAACCGGGACGACTTGGCCGCGCATATTGAGGATATCGTCGGGCGTGAAGACGAATACGGCGAACTCCGCCCGACCACTGAAGGCAAAAAGATCGGTCAGGGTTGCGCTCGTGGGTTTGAAGACGCCCTGCGACCACACCGTTGGCTCGCAGTCGAACTCCAGATTCTCCTGGATGGCATAGGCCACATCGAGCGCTTCAACGGATGACCCGATGAAGAGCGACGGGCGGCGCATCACTTCGAGACTTCAGCCTTGATGTGCGGCCACGGCTCGTATCCCGTCAGCACGAAGTCCTCCAGCCGGTAGGCGAACAGGTCGTCCTTCGGCGTGATCGTCATCACCGGCAGCGGCAGCGGCTCGCGCGCCAGCTGCGTCTCCGCCTGTTCCACGTGGTTCAGATACAGATGCGCGTCGCCGAAGGTGTGCACGAACTCGCCGGGCTCCAGCCCGACCACCTGGGCCACCATCATGGTCAGCAGCGCATAGCTGGCGATGTTGAACGGCACGCCCAGGAACACATCCGCCGACCGCTGGTACAGCTGGCAGCTCAGCTTGCCGTCGGCGACGAAGAACTGGAACAGGCAATGGCACGGCGGCAGGGCCATGTCGTCGACATCGGCCGGGTTCCACGCGCTGACGATGTGCCGACGCCCGTTGGGATTGGTCTTCAGCCCCTCGACGACCTTTTCGATCTGGTCGATCACCCGCCCGTCGGGCGCGGCCCACGAGCGCCACTGCTTGCCATAGACCGGCCCCAGCTCGCCCTCGGCGTCGGCCCATTCGTTCCAGATGCTGACGCCGTTGTCCTTGAGCCAGCCGATATTGGTCTCGCCGCGCAGGAACCACAGCAGTTCGACGATGATCGATCGCAGGTGCAGCTTCTTGGTCGTCAGGACCGGAAAGCCCTTCGACAGGTCGAACCGCATCTGTCGCCCAAACACCCCCAGCGTTCCGGTCCCGGTCCGGTCATCCCGCCGCGCGCCATTGTCGAGAATGTCGCGCAG
This sequence comes from Brevundimonas sp., assembly GCF_046295595.1. Lineage (GTDB taxonomy): Bacteria > Pseudomonadota > Alphaproteobacteria > Caulobacterales > Caulobacteraceae > Brevundimonas. The sequence goes on from NZ_JBKBMX010000007.1 coordinate 30,320, forward strand.
CAGATTGAGGTACTGCCACTCGGGGTGGTCAGCCGCGGCCGCCCCCGTTCGGGCCTGCAGTTCGGCGAAGGTGGCGACGGCGTTCATGACCGCAGTTTGACGCCGATTCGCGACCGCCCGGCAGGGCCCGCGAATCACTTGCCCACAGAAGCCCCGACCTGTCCCCGGATCAGATCGCTTTCGCTCCGGGAACAGTCGCGGACCTTGGCGGTTGGTGCGGCGAAACAAGCCATGGAGGCCCGCGTGTCCGTCATCGACAAGGTTCTCGGCGCGGTGACCCCGCCCGTATCGGAAGAGAAGCGCAACGAGGCCACGGCCACGGCCCGCGCCGCCGCCGATTCTGGCGACTGGCTGTCGCTGGCCCTCGACCACCACGACCTGATCCGCTCGGCCTTCGAGGCCTGCCGCCAGGCCGAGGCCGCCGCCGACCGGACCGCCGCCATGAAGGCTCTCGCCACCGTCCTCAACGGCCACTCGCTGGCCGAGGAGGTGGTGCTCTATCCGGCCCTCGCCAAGGCCGGGGAGAAGATCCACGCCGGCCACGCCTATACCGAACAGACCACGGCCAAGATGCAGATGGCCGAATGGGAGAACATCGCCCCGTCCACCCCGGAGTGGAAGGACAAGCTCGAGCATATCGAGGGCGCCGTCCTGACCCACATCTACGAGGAGGAATCCAGCTGGTTCCTCAAACTCAAGGAGAAGGGCGAGCGCCAGGCGCACCTGACCGAACGCTACCGCGAGGAGTTCGACCGCTACTGCGGCTGAACCGGACCCGGCTCAGATCAGTCCGGCGATCAGCCGCCGCTCCAGCGCCTGCTCCGAGGTCAGATACCAGTCGCCGATGGTCTGTTTCTCCAGCTCCTCCAGCGCCACATCGCTGCCCTCGATCAGCTGTTTGAAGCCGGCCCGCTCGATGCGCAGCCCCTCGTCCATCGCGGCCAGCAGGGCCTCGACCCGGGGCCGTTCGAACCGCAGCGGCCCGTCGATCTCCAGCGTCTTCTGCAGCTTCCGGCCGTGGATCATCAAGCCGGCGTCCCGGCTCAGCCAGCGGTCAGCGCGGCGGAAGCCGGACATGATGGTGACGCCGGCGGAATAGACCGTCGTCCGGCCCAGAAACAGCGCCCGCCGCCCCGTCCGCTCACGGAACAGCCGCACGTCCTCGGCCATGCGCCGACCGACCTCGGCGTCGCCGCCCGTGGTGCTCAGCTCCAGAACCAGCGGCCCTGTCCCTGCCCGCACCGTCGCGACGGCGTCCAGCCAGATCGCCAGCATGGCGTCGTCGACCGATCCGTGCAGCGAGACGGTCGGCTGTTCGGCCAACTCCGGCGGCGCGGCCAGCGCGCCCTTCAACAGTCCCGTCATGGCCCGTTCAATTCCCTGGCAAGCCGGCGCGCGGCCGCTGGACGACCCGCCGCAGCTCCGCGCCTTCGCAGACGATGGCGATGGCGAGGCCCGGCTCGCTGAACAACAACCTCAGCCGCGCCAGGTCTTCGGCCTCGTCGGCGTCGATGGCCTCGATCGTCTCCATCGCGCCGGTCACACTGAGGTACTTCAACTGATAGCGGGCCATGCGTCTGCAACACCCCGCCGCGCCGCCTTGTTCCTCTGTCCCAAGGCGGCGCGGCGGACGCGTCAGGCCAGCTTCCTGCCCACCAGCAGCGCGCCCAGTTCGCTGGACGCCCCGTCATAGAAGCCGGCCTCCTTCGGCGCGGTCTTCGGGTTGCGGTACGTCCCGAAGATCATGTCGATCAGCGGCAGGTCGCAATAGTTCGACCGGTGCACGCCCCGTTCGTGGTGCGCCGCGTGCATCTCCGGCCGGGCGATGAACCAGCCCAGCCAGCGCGGGGTGCGGACATTGGCGTGGGTGAACATGGCCATGAAGCTGTTCACCAGCACGATCGGGATCACCGCTTCGACCGACAGGCCGACGATCCACACCAGCGCCAGGCTGCCCTGCAGGGTGAAGCCCAGCATGTCCAGCGGGTGGAACCAGAAGGCGCCGTAAACATCGACCCGCTCGGCCGAATGGTGCGTCTGGTGCAGGTGCCGCCACAGGAAATCGACGCCATGCATGGTCCGGTGCCACAGGTACATGGTCAGCTGGAACATCACGAAGCCGACCCCCAGCTGCAGCCACAGCGGCGTCGCCGTCAGGTCGATCAGCCGGTGCTGGGCCAGGAAGGCGTCCCACACCAGCGGCGCGAACAGGGCGACCACCATATAGGCGGCGAAGGCGGCCAGCCCCTTCAGCCGCCACCCCGGGGAGGAGGGGTAGTCGCGGGGCCGCCAGAGCGTGTCCAGCAGGATGAAGCCGGCGAACATCGCCGCTATGGAAACGGTTACAACATTGATCATCTTTAACCTCCGGAGGGGCGATTTGGGGAGGCGTAAGTGATAGAAGGCGCCGCCACGCGCGGTTAGCCGTCGCATGGTCCAGTGAGCCTACGGGGCGTATTTCCCACTATTTTTCAATGCTGTCTGACCGGTGGCGGCCCGTTTCGCCGCCCGGTCATGTGGCCGAAATGAGGAAAACCGCACTCATGGTGCAGTCCCTTCTGAAAGAACGACCCCAGGTCCGCGTCTCGCGCGGCGAGCAGACCCGCGACCGGATCATGGACGTGGCCGAGGCCTCGGTCCTGGCCAAGGGCTTCGCCGCCACCTCGATCGACGAGATCCTGTACGAGGCCGGCATCACCAAGAGCGGTTTCTTCTACCACTTCCGCGACAAGAACGACCTCGCCCTGGGCCTGATCGAGCGGTTCCGGCTGCAGAACTTGTCAATCTTCGAGGAGATCTTCGACCGCGCCGCCGAGCTCAACGAGGACCCGCTGCACGCCTTTCTGGTCGGGCTGAAGCTGCTGGCCGAGACCCTCGCCGACGTCCAGGCGGAACGGCCGGGCTGCCTCGTCGCCAGCTTCGTCTACCAGGACCAGCAGTATGACGCCCGGGTGCGGGCGGTGATCGTCGACGTCACCCTGGTCTGGCGCGCCCAGTTCGTCGCCCGCCTCGAGGCCATCGCCGCCGTCTATCCGCCGCGCGTCGACGTTGAGCTGCGCGATCTGGCCGACATGCTGACCGCCATCATCGACGGCGGCATCATCCTGTCGAAGACCCTGCGCGAACCGCAGATCATGGCCCGCCAGCTCCTCGCCTACCGCGCCTTCGTCCGCACGGTGTTCCTGGGGGCGTAACGCTCCCTTCTCCCCTTGGGGGAGAAGGTGGCCCGGAGGGCCGGATGAGGGGTAAGCCTGCTCCGGGCCGGCTGCCTGCGAGCCTGCATCCGACATCCCCCTCATCCGTCTCGCTTCGCGAGCCACCTTCTCCCCCGGAGGGGAGAAGGAAGCCATCTGCTGCGCTGCAAATCCGCGACCCGCCATCGCAATCTCGCCGCCCAACCTCCTGATTCCCCCGCACATCCCCTCCGCCCAGCGTCCTGAACCCGCCACAGGAAGCGCCGGCCGTACAATGCGCGGCTCAGGCCGGTCTTTGACAATCGAACCCCTGATCGCCATCCACGACGCGGCTCCAAACCGGACGGTCTGGACGATCTGGACGGTGTTTTCGGTGTTTTACCCGGGTATAAATCGCTACCCCCGAAACCCGTCCTCTCCCAGAAAAGCCTGCTCCTCAGCCGTCGTCTCCCGCCCCAGCGCCCGGTTGCGATGCGGAAAGCGGCCGAAGCGGGCGATGACCCCGTGATGGTGTTCGGCCCAGCGGTCGTCCGGCTCTCTCGCCATCCGCGTCTGGAACAGCTCCACCTGCCGGTCCTGATCGGCCGGATCCTCCGAATGCTGCAGCGGCAGATAGAAGAACCGGCGGATGTCGCCGTCAGTCTTCAGATCATGCCCGGCCTCCAGCGCCCGCACCGCGAACATCCGCGCCAGCGGATCGGTGGCGAAGGCGTGGCCGGTGCCGCGGAAGCTGTTGCGCGGAAACTGGTCCAGCAGGATCAGCAGCGCCAGCGACCCCTCGGCCGTCCCGGCCCAGTCGTCCAGCTCGCGCCGCGCGGCGGCGACGTGGGCGTCATGGAAGCGCCGGCGGAAGTCGGCGTCGAAGGCGTCGTCCTTGGCGAACCACATTTTCGGACCCGCCTCTTTCCAGAAGGCGACGACGGCGGAAGGCGTTATGTCTGTGCTCATGACCGATAACCTAGGCGCCCCGCTCCCCGTCTTCCATGACCGCGACTGCGATCTGTCCATTATCCGCGGCAAGCGAGTCGCCGTGATCGGCTACGGCAGCCAGGGCCGAACCCATGCCCTGAACCTGCGCGACTCGGGCGTCGCCGGCATCGTCGTCGGCCTGAAGGCGACCTCGGCCACCCGGGCGAAGGCGGAAGCCGACGGCTTCCCGGTCCTGACCGCTGGCGCGGCCGCCGCCGGCGCCGACGTCGTCGCCGTCATGGTCTCGGACGAGGCCCACCGCGACCTGTGGCGCGACGAACTGGAGCCGAACATCCGGCCCGGCGCCGCGCTGATCTTCGCCCACGGCCTCTCGGTGCGCTTCGGCCTCGTCGCGCCGCGACCCGACCTCGACGTCATCCTCGCCTCGCCCAAGGGCATCGGCCCGCGCATCCGCGACCTCTATGTCGAGGGGGAGGGGGTGTTCGCCCTGTTTGGCGTGCATCAGGACGTCAGCGGCGGGGCCCACGCCCTGGGCCTGTCCTACGCCGCCGCCCTGGGCTGCGGCCGCAAGGGCATCCTTGAGACCACCTTCGCCGCCGAATGCGAGAGCGACCTGTTCGGCGAGCAGGTGGTGCTGTGCGGCGGCGTCGGCCATCTGATCGATGCGGCCTTCACCAAACTGGTCGAGGCCGGCTACCCGCCGGAAGTGGCGTGGTTCGAATGCTTCTACGAGGTCAAGCTGGTCACCGACCTGATGTTCTCGATGGGCATCGCCGGCGCCTTCGGCCGCATCTCCAACACCGCGGAGTACGGCGCCTATCTGACCGGCCCGCGCGTCGTCGGCGAGGCCTCGAAGGCCGCCATGGACGAGGTCCTGACCGAGGTCCGCTCCGGCGCCTTCGTCAAACGGCTGATGGCTGACTACGACGCCGGCTCGCCCGACCTGCTGGCCCGCCGCAAGGCCCTGGCCGCTCGCCCGATCGAGGCGGTCGGCGCGCATCTGGCCGCGGTCGCCGGGCGCGCCTCCGACGGTTGAACCTTGGCTGTGGATTTTCTAGCCTCCGCCACCTGTTCTCAGCTGGGGGTAACCATGTCCAGATCCATCGCCGTCCTCGCCGCCGCCGCCGTCCTCGCCGTCGGTTCGCCCGTCTTCGCCCAGTCCGTTGAACGCTCGACCACCCGGTCCGAGACCACGACCACCCGCGACGGCGACACGACGCGCAGCGTCACCCGCAGCACGACCGTGGGCGGCGAGGTCTCGGTCGACGGCGAGCGTCTCGGCGAGGCCCTCGCCGGCGCCCTGATCGACCGGCTCGATCCGGACGAGGCCCGTCTGCGCCGTCTCGCCGAACCGGCCCGCACCGAGGACGCCTTCGGCCCCTGGCGCGTGACCGACGGCGGACGCGATGTCGGTGACTGCCGCTTCGAGATGGCGGAGCGGGCCGGCTTTCTGGGGGTTCGCAACGCCGTGGCCGCGGACTGCCCGCGCCGGCTGGCCCAGCTCGCCAAATGGCGCGTCCAGGACGGTCAGCTGGTGTTCTACAGCGGCGCCGGCGAGGAGCTGAAGCGGCTGCGCTACGTCGAAGGCCGCTTCATCGGCGCCGGCGTCGAAATGGTGCGCGTGGAATAGTTTCGGAGGGAGGGGCCGGCGCGGTGATCCGGCGCCGGCGGCGCCCCCGGGTAGGGCGCCTCAGATAAATGGTCGGAGTGAGAGGATTCGAACCTCCGACCCCTGCGTCCCGAACGCAGTGCTCTACCAGGCTGAGCCACACTCCGACTTGAGGAAGGGGCTTATAGCGAGGGGGTTTGGCCCCCGCAAGCCGGGAAATGGTCCGCTGAAAAATAGTCTCGAAACCGGTTCTTGCATCCCCCGCGGCCTTGTCGTATCTCGCACGCCTTCCGGCGCTTCAGCGGCGGAACCGCCGGACCTGCTGGGGAATGGTGTAATGGTAACACTCCGGTTTTTGGTACCGTCATTCTAGGTTCGAGTCCTAGTTCCCCAGCCATCCGCCTTCGCCCGCCGGCCCTCCTGACCGCCTTGCCGGCGTTTCATCCCAGACGAAAAAAAAGCCCCGCCGGCGGACCGACGGGGCTTTTCGTTATCCGAAAGGATAAGGCTTAGTCGCTCTCGGAATCGTCCGTCTCGCTGACACCGATGGCCACGAAGGCGATGGCGGCGACGGTCAGCAGGATCGCGGGAAGCGGAGCGCCGGCGAACTCGCTCGATTCGCCAGCCGTCGCGCCAATGCGGTCGCCCACGCGCGCCGAGGCGCTGTCGTTCGCAGCGGCGGCCTGACCGGCCACCAGCAGCAATCCAGCCGTTACGGCTGCAATCATCTTCTTCATGTGTATCTCCAGAATGGGTATAGTTGGTGAATAGCCGGTAGCTTATCTACCCGGCTCGCGCAAGATTTTACAGTTGAAGGTTGCGAGACAGTCAATGCCGTGGAGATGTCTCCAGCGGCAGACGGATGCGTACGCCGACCCCGGCCCCCGGCGCCGTCTCGATGTTCAGCGAACCGCCCAGATGTTCGACCAAGCCCTGGACCAGGGCCAGCCCCTCACCCGGCGCCAACGTCTCCGCCCCGACGCCCGAATCGCGCACCACCAGGCTGACGCCGCCGACGGCGCGCGAGAAGGCCACGGCGATCGAGCCGCGCCGTCCCTCCGGAAAGGCGTGGCGGCAGGCGTTGGCGATCAGTTCGTGAGTGATGATGGCCAGGGGCAACAGGTGGCTGTCAGGCAGCAGGGCCGACTGGCCGCGCACATCCAGCCGCACCGGCCGGCCCTCGCAGGCCCGCGTCCAGAAGGCGGCCACGTCCTCGAGATAGGCGGCGAAGTCGAGCGGACCTTCGGCTGTCATCCGCCGGCTGATCAACTCCATGGCGGCGGTGACGTCGCTCAGCCAGGTCAGATGCCGCACGCTGTCGGGATCGGTCACGCTGCGCAGGCGGATCCCGACGAGGGTCTGCAGCAACTGGTAGCCCCCCAGCAGTCGGCGCTGAAGTTCAACGATGCCCTCTGCGGCAGCGGTCGCCATTGATCCCCCAGCGATTGAAAAAGCCCCGAAATTTCTTAGCCCAAGGCGAACCGAATTGCCAATCAGGCGTTGTTAAGTCCGCTATCGGACACAACAGTGGTAGACGACTTTCAGTCTGCGTTTAGGGGGACCGCCGTGTCCGAGCCGCCTGACCTGCGGGTCATGATCGTCGAAGACCAGGCGCTCCTCGCCATGGAGCTCGAACTGGTGCTGGGCGAATCGGGCTGTGACGTCGTCGGCTGCGCCATGGACCAGGCCAGCGCCTTTGTCGTCGCCGAACGCGAGCGCCCCGATCTGGCCCTGATCGACATTAACCTGCTCGACGGCATGACCGGCCCGCGCATCGCCCAGCGACTGGTCGGCGACTACGGCACGGCGGTGGTCTTCCTCACCGCCAACCCCGAGCAAATCCCTGAGGGATTCGCCGGAGCCCTCGGCGCTGTGTCCAAACCGTTCGACGAGCAGACCATCCGCGCGGTGGTCGGCTTCGCGCGCCAGTTCATCCACCACCACACCGTCGGGGAGCCGCCGCGGCGTTTCCGCCTCGCGCCGTGGCTGACGACCCCGCCGAACGACATCGCGCCGCACTGACTACCGTCAGCGCGGCGCGATCCGTGCTCAGTCGATCTTCAGCCGCAGAAAGACGATGCCGCCGTCCGGGTCGCCGCCATAGGTCGGCTCAAGGACGTCCGGAACCCGGTTCACGCTGTACAGGGCCCCGACCCCGAATCGGACATTCTCCGCCAGACGCCAGTCGTGCACGGCGCCCAGCGATGCCTTTGCCACGGTAAACAGCTCGCCGTGTCCGCCCGCCGCCGCGGGCAGCAGCTCATCCGTCTCGATCCGCTCGGCCCGCGCGAACAGGGTCCAGCGGTCGTCCGGACTGACGGCGGTCTCCAGCAGCCAGCCGTCCTTCGATTCGTCGTGGTCATTGGTCTTGCGACCCCAGGCGAGGGTCGAGGACCACCAACCTTGGGCCCCGAAGCGGCGCGCGTGGATGGCGCTGGCCGACCATTTGGTCTCGTCCTCGTCGGGCTCCAGCTGCTCCGGCGCCGTGACGTCGGCGTACGACGCCTGCAGCGACCATTCGGGCGAGGGATTCCACGACGCCCGCACCGCCCAGCTGTCCAGCTCCGGGCTCTCGATGTCGTAGCGGTCCTCGTCCGGCTCCCGTCCGCGGAAGGACGACGCCTCCAGCCTGAAGGCTTCATGCACCCAGCCCAGCGTCGCCACGCCGAACACGATGTGCGTCGAGTCCAGCCAGTGATGGGTGATCGGCGCCTCGGGACTGTCCATGGCGCTCATCCGGTGCATGAAGGCCGGCGGACCAAAAGCCGGCTCGCCCGGCAGGCCGATATAGGCGAACACGCTGTCCTTGCCGGTCAGCGGGCGCGCGTAGCTGGCCGACAGCTCCATCACCAGCTCGTGAGGGTGCTGCCGGTCGATCAGCGGCGTCACCCCGTCGGCCGTCTCGCCCGCCGCCAGCAGCAGCGGGAAGCCCTCCTTGCCCATCAGCGGGTCGGGGCTGAGCATGGTCCGCAGGTTCAGCGTGGAGCCATCGGCGAAATCGCGCCGCGCCGATCCCATTATCATGCCGCTGGCGAAGGTCTTGTCGTCGCCGCGCGGGCCGTTCTGCCAGTCATGGGTCAGGTTCAGCAGCACGTGGCCCATGAAGGACCAGTCGCCGCGGGTCGTGTGCACGCCGCCGTGCTCCGACAGGTCCGGCTGCCAGCTGGTGCCGGAGGCGTCCCGGGTCATCGGCCACGGCCCGAGCGCGCTCGTCATGACGTGCCCAGCGTCGGCGCCGCCGGTCATGTCATGTGCCTGATGGCCGCTGGGCGTGGCCTGGGGCGTCGGCGCGGCCTGCCCGGGACCGTGTCCGGCGTGCGGATCGACCGCTGGCGTGGCGGGCGTAGCAGCGGCCGGTTGCGCCTGCGCCGGGGGGACGGGGTGATGCGTGTGGTACTGGGCCGCCGCGGGCAGGGCGAGGGCAAGCAGGGATGCGCCGGCGAGGGGCGCGAAAATGCGGTCAGCCATGATGGCCTCCTGAATGAACATGGGACGCGCGGCCGGCGGCCACGCGGCGGACCTGATCAGTCGAGGAGAACCCGGGGCGGATGCGGCTCAGGGGCGGGCCGCTGGCCTGAAGGCAGGGCGGCGAGGGGGCTGGCGACAACGGGCCTCGGCGCCACCAGTCGCGCACGGGCCGGGGGTTTGAGCGCCGGCGCGGCGACACAGGCGACGCAGCACTGCATCGCCGCCATCGCCTTTCCGGAGTCGGATGGGGGCGGTTCCTCCCCACCGGCGTGCGTCGCCGTCTCATGACAGGGCGGCGACGACGGGGCGTCGGCCAGGGCGCCGGCGGGTGCGCCACCCGTCCACAGCACCGCGAGGGCGCCGAGCAGCATCATCATGGCGTGAAGGGCGCGCATCCCGATCACCTAGGCTCTGCCGCCCCGGGCATCAAGCCAGGCTGCTGACCAGATCGAGCCCTGGCCCGTCTGGCGGTTCGCCCCCGGGGGCCAGATCGAGCTGCATCAGGGTCACGTCCAGCCACCGCTCGAACTTCCAGCCGACCTGCCGGTAGACGCCGATCTCTCGGAACCCCAGCGCGCCGTGCAGGCCGATCGAGGCGGCGCTGGTCTCGCTGTCGCTGATGGCGGCGATGACGTGCCGCAGGCTCATCTCCCGTGTCCGCTCGATGAGCGCCTCCAGCAGGGCCCGCCCGACGCCGCGGCCACGCGCCGCCTCCTCGATATAGATCGATCCCTCGACGCCATAGCGATAGGCCGGTCGCGTCCGGAACGGCGAGGTGTAGGCGTAGCCGGCGAAGGCGCCGTCGATCTCCGCCGTCAGCCACGGCAGACCCAGCCGCTGCACCGCCGCGAACCGCTGCGCCATCTCGGCGGGCGTCGGCGGGTCCAGCTCGAAGGTCGCCGAACCGTGCACCACCTCGCGCCCGTACAGGGCGGTGATCGCGGGGATATCGTCGGCGGTCGCGTCGCGCAGGGTCAGGCTCATCGCGTCAGCTCAGACCCGCTCCCAGCCCTTGTCGATGGCCCAGACCGCGAAGGCGTAGTCGTGGGCGACCTCCTTCAGATAGTCGAACCGGCCCGAGGCGCCGCCGTGGCCGGCCTCCATATTGATCTTCAGCAACACCGGCTTGCCCGAGGTCGTCGCCGGTCGCAGCTTCGCCACCCACTTCTCCGGCTCCCAATAGGTCACGCGCGGATCGGACAGCCCGCCGGTGGCCAGCACCGCCGGATAGGCCTTCGCCTCGACCTGGTCGTAGGGGCTGTAGCTCATCATGTAGTCGTAGGCCTCGGGGTCCTCGATCGGATTGCCCCACTCGGGCCACTCCGGCGGCGTCAGCGGCAGGGAGGTGTCGCTCATGGTGTTGATCACATCGACGAACGGCACCTGGCCGATCACCCCGGCCCACAGATCCGGCCGCATGTTGTTGACCGCCCCCATCAGCAAGCCGCCGGCCGAACCGCCCTGGGCGACGATATGCCCGGCCTTGCCGTGACCGCTCGAAATCAGATGCTCGGCGGCGGCGATGAAGTCGGTGAAGGTGTTCTTCTTGGTGAAGCGGCGGGCGCTGAGGAACCAGTTCCAGCCCTTGTCCGAGCCGCCGCGGATGTGGGCGATGGCGTAGATCCAGCCGCGATCGACCAGCGACAACCGGTTGGTCGAGAAGCTCGCCGCCATCGGATAGCCGTAGGAGCCATAGCCGTAAAGCAGCAGCGGGGCCGAGCCGTCCACCGGCGTCGACTTGCGGCGCAGCACGGTTACCGGCACCAGCTCTCCGTCGGCGGCCGGGGCGTTCAGCCGCTCGACCACATAGTCGGCCGGGTCATGGCCCGACGGCACCTCCTGCACCTTGCGCAGGGTCCGCTCGCGCGTCTTCAGGTCGTAGTCATAGGTCGACGTCGGCGTCGACGGCGAGTTGTAGCCATAGCGCATGACCGTGGTGTCGAACTCCGACGCCCCGCCCAGCGACAGCGAATAGGCTGGCTCGTCGACGGCGATTTCGTGCTCGGCCCCGGCGCGGTCGCGGACGATGATCCGGGTGTTGGCGTCGGCCCGCTCCTGACGGCCGATGAAGTCCTTCACCAGGGCTACGCCCTCGACGTAGCGGCCCGGCGTGTGCGGGACCAGGTCGGTCCAGTGCGCCTTGCCCGGCGTCGCGGTCGGAGCCTCGACGATCTTGAAGTCGATCGAGTCGTCGGCGTTGGTGCGGATCACCCAGCGGTCGCCCCAGTGGTCCGGATCGTACAGGCGCGCGACCTGGCGCGGCTCCAGCACGACCGGTTCGGCGGTCGGGTCCGAGGCCGGAATGATCCGCGCCTCCGACGTCTCCTGATTGGCGATCGAAATGACCACGAAGGCGTCGTCGCTGGTGCGGCCGACGCTGATGAACATGCCGTCGTCGGTCTCCTCATAGACCAGCGTCGCCTCGCCCCCGCGCGCCGGGCGGCGGAAGATCTTGTCGGGCCGCCCGTTGTCGTCGCGGTTGGTCCAGAAGATCCACTGGCTGTCGGGCGAGAAGGCGAAGTTCCCCGTCGCCGAACCGATCGGATCGGGCAGCACCTCGCCGGTGGCCAGATCCTTGACGAAGATCTGGTGCACCTCCGACCCCTGGGCGTCCTCGGCATAGGCGAACAGGGCGTGGTCGGGGCTGTGACTCGCCGCGGACACCTGCGAATAGGCCTTGCCCGCGGCCAGTTCGTTGGCGTCGAGCAGGAGTTGCGGCGTCGGCGCGACGACGAAATTCTTCGTCACCGGCTCGCCGTCCACCATCCAGCTGCCCTGGCGTTCGACGCGCATATAGCGGGGATGCTGATCGCCGGTGCGGTACTCGACGAAATACTCCCAGCCGCCGTCCGCGGCGGGGACGGAGCTGTCGTCCTCCTTGATCCGCCCCTTCATCTCCTCGAACATCGTCGCCTGCAGCGGCAGGGTCGAGGCCATCATCGCCTCGCGATAGGCGTTCTCGGCCGTCAGGTGCTCTTTCACATCCGCCTTGATCAGGGTCGGATCGCGCAGCACCGCCTGCCAATTGTCGTCCTTCATCCACTGATAGTCGTCGACCCGGACCCGGCCCAACTGTTCGATCCGTACCGGAATCTTCTTCGCGACGGGCGGGACGGGCGGGGTCTGAGGCATGGAAGCTCCGGAGGGACGGGCCTGGGCGGGCAGGGCGGCCGCCGTCAGGGCGGCGGCGGTGGTGGCGAGCAGGTCGCGGCGGTTCATGGTCTTGGCCCCCAGGCGGAATTGGTCGGCTGACCTTGTGCGACCGGCGCCGCCGCCGTCAAATGAACAAACGGCCAAGGCCCCACTGATCCTCATGTTCGACTTGCAGATCCCGCCCCCCTCGGCCCTCGAGCCGCCCGCCGCCGCCATCTCCGCGCCGTCGTGGGACCTGACCGTCGGCCTGATCGCGGCCACGGTGCAGCTGGACCAGCGCAACGGCGACGCCGCCACCCGCCGGGTCGGCACCGGCTTCCTGATCGATGCGCCGCGCCCGGATGGACAGCCGCGCACCGTGCTGGTCACCGCCCATCATGTGCTGGACGGCATGCCGGACCCCGACGCCCGGATCGGCTGGCGCGTCGAGACGCCCGACGGCGGCTGGCGATTCGCGCCCGAGCCGCTGCGCATTCGCGAAGAGACCGGCGAGCCGGTCTGGACGCGCCATCCGGAGCGCGACATCGCGGTGATGGAAGTCTCCGCCCCGCCGGCCTTCGCCCGCGCCGCCATCCCGCTGGGCTGGCTGGCAGAGGCCGGGTCGCTGGACGCCTGGCAGGTCGGACCCGGGGACGAGCTGCTGACCCTCGGCTATCCGCGCGGCTATTCGTCCAACACCGCCGGCTTCCCCATCCTGCGAGCCGGACGGGTGGCGTCCTGGCCGCTGACCCCGATCAGTCGCTTCCCCGTCTTCCTGCTCGACTTCCCGGTGTTCCCCGGCAACTCCGGCGGCCCGGTGTTCTGGACGCCGACGGCGCGCAAGCTGCCGGGCACGGTCGAGCCCGAGCACCCGTTCATCGCCGGGGTGCTGGTGTCGGAGGTGCGGCCCGGCGACGAGCCGCTCGGCATCGGCATCGTCGCCCATGCGGCCTATGTGCGCGAGGCGATCGCCCTGCTGGACGCGCCCGCCGGACCCTGATTAGCCGGCCAGCACCTCGACGCTCATCCGCTGCAGCAGCTCGCCGCCCTGGCCGACCGCGGCCAGTCGGCTGGAGGCGTGGCCCAGCACATTGGCGGCATAGACCTCGTACAGGGTGATCCGGCCTTCCAGCCACGCCGGATCGCCTTCGCCGGCGTCGAGGATGGCCCGGGCGGCCAGCGCCCCCTTGGCCAGCATCCAGCCCCCGGCCACGTCGCCGACCAGCTTCAGATAGGCGTCGGCGGCGGCCAGCACATCGGCGCCGCGGGCCGGGTCGGCCTTGGCGTCCAGCAGCCACAGGGTGGCGTCCTCGACCGCCTCGACCGCATTGGCGAACCGTTCGACCGGCTTGCCCGAATACAGCCGCGGCAGCACCGCCAGCGTCAGCTTCATGTCGGCGATCAGCTCGCGCGCCGACTGGCCGCCGTCCTGGCCCAGCTTGCGCCCGACCAGATCCATGGCCTGGATGCCGTTGGTGCCCTCATAGATCGGGGCGATGCGGGCGTCGCGATAGTGCTGGGCCGCGCCGGTCTCCTCGATGAAGCCCATGCCGCCGTGCACCTGCACCCCCAGCGAGGCGACCTCGCAGCCGACGTCGGTCGACCATGCCTTGGCGATCGGGGTGAACAGGTCCTCGCGGGCCTTCCAGCGGCGCCGGTCCTCCTCGGTCGCGGCATGTTTGGCCAGATCGGCCGCGACGCCGGTCGACAGACAGATGGCCCGGGCGGCGGCGATCTTGGCCTTCATCACCGACAGCGTGCGGCGCACATCGGGATGGTCGATGATCGGGGCGTTGGCCTCGCCGGTCCAGACCGAGCGGCCCTGCCGCCGCTCTTGCGCATACGCCAGCGCCTGCTGGTACGCCCGCTCGGCGATGCCGACGCCCTCGACGCCGACGGCCAGCCGGGCCGCGTTCATCATGACGAACATGTGCGCCAGGCCCTGATTGGGCTGGCCGACCAGTTCGGCGGTCGCGCCTTCATAGGCCATGACGCAGGTGGGCGAGGCGTGGATGCCCAGCTTGTGCTCGACCCCGACCGGGCGGAAGGCGTTGCGCGCGCCCAGCGAGCCGTCGGCCTGCACCAGATATTTCGAGGCGAGGAACAGGCTGATGCCCTTCGGCCCCGGCGGCGAGTCGGGCAGGCGGGCCAGCACCAGATGGACGATGTTGTCCGTCGCGTCGTGGTCGCCCCAGGTGATGTAGATCTTCTGGCCGGTCAGGCTGTAGGTCCCGTCGCCGTTCGGAACCGCCGTCGCCGTCAGCGCCCCGAGGTCCGACCCCGCCTGCGGCTCGGTCAGCACCATGGCTCCCGTCCATTCGCCGGACACCAGTTTCGTCAGATAGGTGGCCTTCTGCGCCTCTGTACCGACCGCCTCCAGCGCCTCGATCGAGGCCAGCGACAGCATCGGACACAGGCCGAACGCCATGTTGGCGGCGTGCACCGTCTCATAGGCGGCCAGCTCCAGCGCCTTGGGCAGTTGCTGGCCGCCGGCGTGGGCGGGGGCGGACAGGCCGGTCCAGCCGCCCTCGGCGAACTGGCGATAGGCGTCGGCGAAACCGGGCGCGGCGGTCACGTCGCCATCGGCGAAGGTCGAGCCCTTCTGGTCGCCGATCCGGTTCAGCGGCGCCAGCACGCCCTCCGAGAACTGGCCGGCCGCCTCCAGAACCGCCCCCATCACCTCGGCGTCGTAGTCCGGGAAGGCCCCGGTCGCGACGACCGCGTCGAGGCCGGCCACCTCGGTCAGGGTGAAGATCAGGTCACGGACGGGTGCGCGGTAGGTCATCGGGACGGGCTTTCGAAATTGCAGGGACTTCTTGCCCCCTTGTCGTCGCGTCAGGCAAGGCGCGGCTTGGCGAACCTGGCGGTGTGGGCCAAGCTGGGGGTTCCAAGCATCGGAGAGGGAGGAAGATCGTGGCCGAGCCGCGCAACCGCTATTCGACCGTGTCGCTGGTCCTGCACTGGCTGATCGCCGCCCTGGTGGTGGGGCAGATCGCGCTGATCGCCGCCCATGACGCGACCGAGGGTTCCCTGTCCCGCGAGTTCGTCAACCTGCACAAGTCGGTCGGGCTCAGCCTTCTGGTGCTGACCCTGGCGAGGCTGGGCTGGCGGATCGCCAATCCCGCCATTCCGATTCCCGACTCCACCCCGCGCTGGCAGAAGGTCGTCGCCCGCAGCACCCACGTTCTGTTCTACGTCCTTCTGCTCGCCATGCCGCTGGTCGGATGGGCCGCCTCATCGGCGGCCGGGCGGGACATCCTCTGGTTCGGCCTGTTCGAATGGCCGGCCCTGCCGATCGGCGGTGGCCGCGAGACAGCCGGCCAGTTGATGGACCTGCATGAACTGGCCGCCAAGGGGCTGTATGTGCTGATCTTCCTGCATGTCGTGGGGGCGCTGAAGCACCATTTCATCGACCGCGACAACGTCCTTCACCGGATGATCCCGCTGATCCCCCGCCGGCCGTGAGGCGCCGCGCAGACGACATCGCCGGCCGGCGGGCTTGCGCCTCACCGGCGACCGGGCGCATCTGACGCGGCGGTCACGCCCGACCGCACGGACTTCGGAACAGGAGCCACCGGCGCGTGGAACAGGATGGTCGGCCGCGAAGTCACGGTGCGGTGCGCGCTTCCGGCGCGACCGACGCCCAGGCCGCCGAGGCCCTGACCGGCGGCGGTCTCGTCATCTTGCCGACCGAGACCGTCTACGGCCTCGCCGCCGACGCGGCGAACCCGGCCGCCGTCGCCGCCATCTTCGAGGCCAAGGGCCGGCCGCGCTTCAACCCGTTGATCGCCCATGTCGCCGACGCCGTCGAGGCCGAGTCCATCGCCGTCTTCGACGACCGCGCCCGCGCCCTGGCTGAAGCCTTCTGGCCCGGCCCCCTGACGATCGTCGCCCCGGTGCGGGACCGCGACCGCGTCTGCGACCTCGCCCGGGCCGGATTGGACAGTGTCGCTGTCCGCGTGCCGGGTCACGCCCGCGCCCGCGCCGTCATCTCGGCCTTCGGCGGACCGGTCGTGGCGCCGTCGGCCAACCGCTCCGGCCGCCCCAGCCCGACGACCTTCGAGGATGCGTTGGAAGAGACCGGCTTCGCCGCCGCCGACGCCGTCGACGGCGGGCCCTGCGCCGTCGGCATCGAAAGCACCGTCGTCTCGGTGCTGGACGGCCGCGTCGCCCTGCTGCGCCCCGGTTCGGTCACCCGCGAAGAGATCGAAGCCGTCGTCGGCTCGCTGGAGCGGGACGGGGAGGGGCATCGCTCGCCCGGCCGTACGGCCCTGCACTATGCGCCCGACGCCCCCGTGCGGATCGAGGCGGCGGCCGCGCGCTCCGGCGAGATCCTGCTCGGCTTCGGTCCCGGGTCCGGCGATCCGCGCTGGAGTCTCAGTCCCTCGGGCGACCTTCGCGAAGCCGCCGCCAACCTGTTCCGCAAGCTGCGCGAGGCCGACCGCGAGCGCCCCGCCGGCATCGCCGTCTCCCCGATCCCCGCCCAGGGTCTTGGCGAGGCCATCAACGACCGGCTCAGGCGCGCCGCGGGCTTCGTCGGCTAGCCGAGGAAACGGCTCTTGATGTCGATGCTGGAGTTCTCGCCGACGTGGTCGATGCAGTGCTCCAGCCACTGGCCGGCCGCCTCCCGCCCGCGCGACTTCAGGTCGTTGAGGAAGGTCCATTCGGTGTTGAATTTCGAGCTCAACGCCAGGTCGCCGACCCACGGCCCCGGCTCGATCGCGTGCAGCCGCAGGCGGCGGTAGCGGTCCTCGCCCGTCCGCTTCATCCGTCCCTCCTCGATCATGTCAAGGACGAGGGCGATGGTCCTAAGTTCCGCGACCAGCGGGGCGTTGAAGACGATCTCGTTCAGCCGGTCCATGATTTCCCCTGCCGCCCGCGGCGACTCCTCGCGCACGAAGGGGTTGAGCGGCAGCAGCAGGATGTCGTCCGGCGTATCGGCGGCGAACAGCGGCCACAGCGCCGGATTGGCCAGGTATCCGCCGTCCCAGTAGGGCTCCCCATCGATCTCGACGGCCTGGAACAGGTGCGGCAGACAGGCCGAGGCCAGCAGCACCTGATCGGTGATCTCGGCGTTCTGGAACAGCCGCGCGCGGCCCCGCCGCACCGCCGTGGCGGCGACGAACAGCCGGATCGGCGACGCCTGCACCGCCTCGAAGTCGATCGCATTGTCCAGCACCCGCTTGAGCGGGTTCAGGTTGAACGGATTGAACTGATACGGGCTCATCGACATGGCCGCCGTCTCGGCCGATCGCCACAGGCTGGTCTCCTTCAACCAGCCCGGCGTCAGGGCCGCGCTCCAGATCGAGGAGTCGCCGAACACATTGCGACCGCCAGACAGGTTCACTTCGCGCCACAGCAGGTCCAGCCGGGCCCGGGCGCCCTCGGCCCCGCCGGTCTCAAGCCCGCTGATCAGGGCCGCCGCGTTCATCGCCCCGGCGGATGAGGCGGTCACCGCCCGGAAATCGAGCCGGTCCTCCTCCAGCAGCCGGTCCAGCACGCCCCACTGAAAGGCGCCGTGCGAGCCGCCGCCCTGCAGGGCGAGACTGACGGCCTTTCGTTCCGGGGCCGGGGGCTTGCGTCTGGCCATGGCCCCCGCCTCCTGCGCTATTGCGCGGTCCAGCCGCCGTCGATCGAGAAGCTGGCTCCGTTGGCCGAGGCCCCGAGGTCCGAGACGAGATACAGCATCATCCCGGTCAGTTCGTCGGTGGTGACGAACCGCTTGGTCGGCTGCGAGCCGAGGATCACGTCCTTCAGCACCGCCTCCTTCGACATGCCGCGTGTGCGGGCCTGGTCGGCGATCTGCTTCTCGACGATCGGCGTCTCGACGAAGCCGGGGCAGATGGCGTTGCAGGTGATGTTGTCCTGCGCCAGCTCCAGCGCCACCGTCTTGGTGAAGCCGAGGACGCCGTGCTTGGCGGCGACATAGGCCGACTTGAACGGGCTGGCGACCAGGCCGTGGGCCGAGGCGATGTTGATGATCCGGCCGCGGCCCTGGGCCTTCATGATCGGGATCGCCGCCCGCGTCGCATAGAAGGTCGACGACAGGTTGATGGCGATGATCTGCTCCCATTTGTCGGCCGGGAATTTCTCCACCGCCTCGACGTGCTGGATGCCGGCGTTGTTGATCAGGATGTCGACCCGGCCCAGCTGGTGCTTGCCATAGGCGACCATGTCCGCGACCTCGTCGCCGCGCAGCATGTTGGCGGCGTGATAGCGCACCCGCACGCCGCAGCTGGCCTCCAGCTCGGCCCGGGTGCGCTCGATTTCCGACGGATCGCCGAGGCCGTTCAGCACCACCTCGCCGCCGCGCGAGGCGATGGCGCGGGCGAAGGCCAGGCCGATCCCGGAGGTCGAGCCCGAGATCACCGCCACCTGACCCTTCAGGTCGCCGATATCGCGGAAGGGCGCGGCTTCGGCCTCCGGGCCGTCACCGCGTTTGGGCCATTGAAACATAGGGTCTCGTCCGTCTGTGACTCGGGTTCAGCCTAGCCGTTCGCGATGGCGAAGGCGACAGGCCTCACGAATTTCCTGTTCTGGTGAATATCCAGTCCGTCTCGTTCGATCCGGCCTTGTCGAAGCGATAGCCGTCGCGGTCGAAGGCCTTGAGGTCCTCGGCCTTGTCGATCCGCTCGTCGATGGCGAAACGGGCCATGCCGCCACGCGCCTTCTTGGCGAAGAAGGAGATGATCCGGCTCTCGCCGTCGCGCGTCTCGCGGAAATGCGGCGTCACCACCGGCAGCTTCAGCGCCCTGGCGTCGACGGCGCCGAAATACTCCTGACTGGCCAGGTTCACGAGGGTCGGATCGGCCTGCCCCTCGACGTCGGCGTTGAGGCATTTCGACAGCCGGTCGCCCCAGAAGTCGTAGAGACTGGCCCCCCGCCGCGTCTTCAGCCGCGTCCCCATCTCCAGCCGGTACGGCTGGATCCGGTCCAGCGGGCGCAGCAGGCCGTAAAGGCCGGACAGGATGCGGATGTGGTCCTGCGCCCAGGTCAGCGCCGCCGCGTCCAGTTCGCGCGCGCCGAGGCCCTCATAGACGTCCCCGGCGAAGGCGAAGGCGGCCTGCACCCCCTCGGTGGACTCCGGGTCGAAGGCCTGGAACCGCTCGCGGTTCAGTCGGGCCAGATCGTCCGAAATACTCATCAGCCGCCGCAACTCGGCGACGCTGCGGGCGCGGGCGGTGCGGGCCAGCGACCCGGTGTCCTCGAGGAAGCGTCGCTCCGAGGCGGGCAGGGCCGGGTCGGCTTCGGTGAAATCCAGCCGCTTGGCCGGGGACAGGACGATCAGCAACTCAAAACTCCGGCGACGAGACGCCCGCATAGGCCCCTTCGATGACGAATTGAACGGGGATCGCGCTCAGCCGCGCGCGGAGAACAGCCCGGCCAGCACCGCCGGCAACCGGTCCGGCAGGTCCTCGGCGATCAGCCCCGGCCCGAAGGTCCGCCCCGCCTCGGCATGCATCCACACCGCCGCCCGTGCCGCCTTGAAACTGTCCATCCGCTGGGCGATCAATCCGCCGATCATCCCCGCCAGCACGTCTCCGGTCCCCGCGGTGGCCAGCCACGGCGTGCCGTTGTCGTTGATCGCCACCCGCCCGTCCGGCGCCGCGATCACCGTCCGCGGCCCCTTCAGCACGACCACGGCCCCGGCCCGGGCCGCCGCCGTGACCGCCGCCGCCTCGCGTCCGCCCTCGAGCAAGCCGGGAAACAGCCGTTTGAACTCGCCCTCGTGCGGCGTCAGCACATCGTCGCGGTCCAGCGCCTCGAACAGGTCCTCCGGCCAGCCCTCGAACGCCGTCAGCCCGTCCGCGTCGACCACCAGGGCCGCGCCGGTGACGGCCAGGGCCCGGACATGGTGCCGGGTGTCCTCATTGACCCCGGCGGCGGGGCCGATAACCACCGCGTCCATCTCCGCCGCGGCCTCGGCGAGCGCCTCCGGCGACCCGAACGGCGTCAGCATGATCGCCTCGATCGCCGGGGCGATCACCGCCGCCGCGTCCGGCGGGCACAGGATGCGCACCAGCCCAGCGCCGATGCGCAGACCGCCGCGCGCCGCCAGCCGCGCTGCCCCGGTCCGGGGCGCCTTGCCGGACACTACCCCCAGCCGGCCGCGCGCATGCTTGTGCGTCTCCACGCCGGGCCAGGGCAGGCTGTCGCGCCAGTCGTGAGGGGCGGAGGCGGTCAAGGCGCGGGTTCTCCGTTCACGGATGACGACCAAGGCTGAAAAACGCTTGCCTTATTGTGCAATGCAATGTCCCTTTAGCCCCCGAGCGCAAGGCGTTTTGAAGCCTGCCTGGGATCGCCGATGAAAAAGATTGAAGCCGTCATCAAGCCCTTCAAGCTGGATGAAGTGAAAGAAGCGCTTCAGGACGCGGGCGTGCAAGGCATGACCGTGCTGGAGGCCAAGGGATATGGCCGCCAGAAGGGCCATTCGGAACTCTATCGCGGGGCCGAATACGTCATCGACTTCCTGCCCAAGATCA
Source organism: Brevundimonas sp. (assembly GCF_046295595.1). Lineage (GTDB taxonomy): Bacteria > Pseudomonadota > Alphaproteobacteria > Caulobacterales > Caulobacteraceae > Brevundimonas. The sequence continues at coordinate 51,136 of NZ_JBKBMX010000007.1, forward strand.
AGATCGAGGTGGTGGTTCCCGACGACATGGTCGCCTCGGTGGTCGACGCCATCCAGACCGCCGCCCGCACCGGCAAGATCGGCGACGGCAAGATCTTCGTCTCCGACGTGCTCGACGTCATCCGCATCCGCACCGGCGAAACGGGACCCCAGGCCGTCTGACCGCGACACCGCCGGCCGCTCTTCGGAGCGGCCGTTTCTCTTTCCTCCCCCAAGAAACGGACCCTCAAGAATGAGCGCCAAGAAAATCCTCTCGGAGATCAAGGACAAGGACGTCCAGTACGTCGACCTCCGCTTCACCGACACCAAGGGACGCATGCAGCACGTCACCTTCGACATCGATCTGGTCGACGAGGAATTCCTCGAAGAGGGGACGATGTTCGACGGTTCCTCGATCGCCGGCTGGAAGGCGATCAATGAGTCCGACATGCTGCTGAAGCCGGACCTGACCAATTTCTGGATCGACCCCTTCTACCAGCAGACCACCCTGTTCCTGTTCTGCGACGTGCTGAACCCCGACACCGGCGAGCCCTACAACCGCGACAGCCGCTCGATGGCCAAGAAGGCCCTGGCCTATGTCCAGTCCTCGGGTGTGGGCGACACCGTCTTCTTCGGCCCGGAAGCCGAGTTCTTCATCTTCGACGACGTGCGCTGGTCCACCCAGCCGCATGACACCGGCTACAGCTACGATTCGATCGAGCTGCCGGCCAACACCGGCGCCGAATATTCCGAAGGCAACATGGGCCACCGCCCGACGCACAAGGGCGGCTATTTCCCGGTCAACCCGACCGACAGCGCCCAGGACCTGCGCGGCGAGATGCTGGGCGTCATGCGCGACCTGGGCATGCAGCCCGAGAAGCACCACCACGAGGTCGCCCCGGCGCAGCACGAACTGGGCCTGAAATTCAGCGACCTGCTGACCATGGCCGACCGTCTGCAGCTCTACAAATACGTCATCCACAACGTCGCGGCCGCCTATGGCAAGTCGGCCACCTTCATGGCCAAGCCCACCTTCGGCGACAACGGCTCGGGCATGCACGTGCACCAGTCGATCTGGCGCGACGGCAAGCCGCTGTTCGCCGGCGACAAATACGCCGGCCTGTCGGATCTCTGTCTCTGGTACATCGGCGGCATCATCAAACACGCCAAGGCGATCAACGCCTTCTCCAACTCGACCACCAACTCCTACAAGCGGCTGGTCCCCGGCTACGAAGCCCCGGTCAAGCTGGCCTATTCGTCGCGCAACCGCTCGGCCTCGATCCGCATTCCGTGGGTCAATTCGCCCAAGGCCAAGCGCATCGAAGCCCGCTTCCCCGACCCGATGGGCAATCCCTATCTGACCTTCGTGGCCCTGCTGATGGCCGGCCTCGACGGCATCGAGAACCGCATCGATCCGGGCGCCGCCGCCGACAAGAACCTCTACGACCTGCCGCCGGAAGAGCGCGGCAACATCCCCGAGGTCTGCGGGTCGCTGCGCGAGGCGCTCGAGAATCTCGACAAGGATCGCGCCTTCCTCAAGAAGGGCGGCGTCATGGATGACGACTTCATCGACAGCTACATCGAGCTGAAGATGGAAGAGGTGATGCGTCTGCAACTGCACCCGCACCCCGTCGAATTCGACATGTACTACAGCTGCTGATCGACAGCAGGGCCTGACGAAAGACGGCGCCGGACGGTTTCCCGTCCGGCGCCGTTTTCGTGTGTCGCGTCCGCCTTCTAGCGGTTGGTCGTCTCGACCTCGACGCCGTTCTCGCCGGCGCGGACGGTGGTGGTGTCGCCGTCGTTGTCGTCCTGGACGACGACGGGGTCGGCCGGCACCTCGCGCTCGATGACCACCGGATCGGCCGGAACCTCGCGCTCGATGATCGTCGTCGTGTCGGTGGCGGGGGCGTTGTCCGCCTCCGTTTCCGCGGGCGTGCAGGCCGCGGCGGCGAGGGCGAGGGCGCCGATCGAGGCGATGGCGGTCAGTCGGGTAAGGCTGGTCATGGGCGAACTCCTGATGGCGACCCGGTGCAAACGGCTACGCTGCCCCGGAGGTTCCGGTCAGGCCGCGGCCTCGGCCTCATCCGCCTTTCCGCGCCGCAGCTCGATCAGCCGGACGCACCAGATCGACACTTCGTAGAGCAGCACCAGCGGGATCGCGAGCATCAGTTGGCTGATCGGATCGGGCGGGGTCACCACGGCCGCGACGACGACGACGGCGACGATGGCGTAGCGCCGTCCCTCGGCCATGACCTTCGAGCTGATGATGCCCGCCAAACCCAGCAGGGTCATGACGACCGGCAACTGGAAGCACAGGCCGAAGGCAAGCAGCAGGGCCGTGACCAGGTCCAGATAATCCGAGACCTTCGGCAACAGCGCGGCGGACACGCCGCCGCCGGCGATCTGCTGGCTGAGCGAGAACCACATCACGAACGGCAGCATGACGAAATAGACGAGGGCCGCGCCGAGCAGGAACAGCAGCGGCGCCGCGAGCAGGAAGGGCAGGAAGGCGCCCTTCTCGTTGCGATACAGTCCCGGGGCGACGAACTTGTAGAGCTGCCAGGCCAGCACCGGGAAGGCGACGACGATGGCGCCGAAGCCGGCCAGCTTCATCTTGGTGAAGAGGATCTCCAGCGGCGCGGTATAGATCAGATTGACCATCTGGCCATCCACGACGGGCAGCGGTTTCACCCCGGCGGTCCCGAGAATCAGGTCCAGCGGCGAGACATGGCCCCCGGGGCCGACCGACGTGTGGAAGGCCGCGGCGGCCGCGAACGGCTTGACCAGGAAGATGTACAGCGGTTCGGCGAAGGCGAAGCACAGGATGAAGCCGAGGATGAAGGCGACGACGCAGATGACCAGCCGCCCGCGCAGCTCGATCAGATGGTCCATCAGCGGCGCGCGCGAGGCCTCGATCTCGTCCTTGTCCTGCTCCAGCCGGCTCACAGCTCCACCTTCTTCGCGCGGCTCGCTCGGGGTTTGCCGCCGGCCGGTTTGACCGCCGTCGCCGTCGCCGCCGGCTTGCGAGGCGTCGTCGGCTTCGCAGCGGTATTCGGAGCGGGCGTGACGGCCGTCGTCTTGCCGGCGGCCGCACTGGTCCGCGGTTTCGTCTTCGCCTTCGCCTTCGGCCCGGTTTCGGCCGGGCTTTCCAGCGGCTCCATGACCGGGGCCGCCTCCGGCCATTCCTCAGGCCCGGTCAGGGCCGGCTGATCCGCGGGCGCATACAGCGGCTGGTTCAGGTCGTTGCGGATGTCGCGGAAGGCGGCGTCGGCCTCGGCCCCGAGCGGAACCAGCTGGCCGGTACGCAGCGCCTCGACCTCCTTGCGCAGTTCGTCCAGTTCCGACTGGCGCGCCATTTCGTCGAAGCTGGAGCGGAACTCATTGGCCATGGCGCGCGCCTTGCCCATGGCCTTGCCGACCTTGCGCATCAGCAAGGGCAAATCCCTCGGCCCCACCACCAGCAGGGCCACCAGGCCGATGACAAGGATTTCAAGCCCGCCGATTCCGGGGCCAAGACCACCCATCCGTCAGTCTCTCCGACGCCAGGCGACTACGACTTCAGGTCTTCTTTTTCCGCCTCGGTGCGGGGCAGGGCGCCGGCGCGCTCGTCCCGCGGCTTGTCGCCGTCGGTGTCCTTCAGACCATCGCGGAACGCCCGCACGCCCTTGGCCGCGTCGCCCATCAGACCCGACAACTTGCCCCGGCCGCCGAACAGCAGGACCACCACGATGATGACGATGGCCCAGTGCCAGATGCTAAAAGAGCCCACGCGCAATCTCCTCATTCGGGTCGCTCGACCCGCTCAATCTCTTCCGCTGCATATAGGCCGTTCAGTGGCGCGACGCCAAGCGAACCTGTTAGGGACGCGCGCATGAGTCACGTGATCATCCACACCGACGGCGCCTGCAAGGGCAATCCCGGCCCCGGCGGCTGGGGCGCAATTCTCCAGACCGGCGGCGGTCATGAAAAGGAACTGTGGGGCGGCGAGCCGCTGACCACCAACAACCGCATGGAGCTGACGGCCGCCATCATGGCGCTGGAGGCCTTGTCCCGCCCGTGCCGTGTCGATCTGCATACCGACAGCAAATACGTCATGGACGGCATCACCAGCTGGATCCACGGCTGGAAGGCGCGCGGCTGGAAGACGGCCGACAAGAAGCCGGTCAAGAACGAGGACCTGTGGAAGCGGCTCGACGCCGCCCGCGCCCGCCACGAGGTCAAGTGGCACTGGGTCAAGGGCCACGCGGGGCATGAGCTGAACGAGCGGGCGGACGGCCTCGCGAATCGCGGGATCGAGGAGATGAAGCGCTAGGGCTGGGGGCGAACCCAGCTATACGCTGACAAATACGCTGGCTCGCCGCCGGAAGGTGCGCTGATCGTCTGTACGGCGACCGGGCCTCCATGAAGCGGCGCCATCAGGGCCACTGCGGCCAGGGCGCGGTCCGTCGTTGCAAGGACCTCAGGGGGCCGGTCGCTCCCATCGAGGAACAGGGCGACGATGGTGGACTGGTCCGCCGCGCGCCACAGGCCGACGAACCATTGACCCTCGGGACCTCCCCGAAAGCGACGGTTGAAATAGTTCCTGGCTCCAGGAATTTCCGGAGGACTGGACGGCTGGCGGGCGTACAGGTCCGGCACCGGTTCGCCGCGAAAGGCGACGGGCCTGTCGCCGCCTCGTGCGCAATAGACGCGTTCGAGACGGCTGTGGCGTCGGAGCCGCCAACTCGTGTATCCGGCCGCGCTCCGGATCGTCCCGAACTCGGGAATGAACAGGTCTATGGCGCCGAAGCGGTCTTCATCATGGCTCAGCGCGGCGGACCCGTGGGAGACCGCATGGCCGGGCCCCCGCCATTCAAGGGGATCGAAATCAGACGCGTAACCGAGCACCTCGACCACGTCGGTGTCGCAGGTATGAACGTCGATTGGCGCTGGCGCGGCCTGAAAGGCGGCCCAAAGCGCCAGGAGGGCGATCATACCGCCCGGACCTTCAGCCTCGTTCCATTCATCGCCTCGACGATCACGCTCTCGCCCGCCAGCGGCGCGGCGCCGTCGATCTCGGCGACCCATTCGGACCCCGAGACGAAGACCCGACCCCGACCGTCGACGAAGGCCTGGATCACCTGCGCCCGCTGGCCGACCAGACGGCTGTCGCGGGCGTTGATGTCGGGGCTGTCCGACGGATTGACCCGCTGGATCAGCCGCCGTGACAGCAGGGTCGCGGCCACCGTCAGCACGGCGAACAGCAGCACTTCGCCGACGATGCCCAGTGGCAGGCCCAGCGCCGTGACCACCGCCACGACCCCCGCCGCCACCGCCGGCCACAACAGCCATTCGGTCGAAAAGGCCGCCTCTATGGCCAGCAGGATCACGCCCAGCGCCAGCCAGATCCAGAACGGCTGCGCCGCGTGCAGGTCAACCAGGGTGTCCATGATCTAGCTCTCCGGAACCGAGCCGCCGCCGCGCGGCGGGCGCGGCGCGGCGCGGGCGGCCGCCGGCGCCGTGCGGACGTCGGTGCGGCCCTGCTGCTGTTCCCTGGCCAGGCCGACCAGCTCGCCCAGACCGGCGATGGTGCCCACCAGTCCCGACATCTCGGCCGGGACGATGACCGTCTTGGCGGTCGGGTTGCGCGCCAGTTCGGCGAAAGCCTCGACGTATTTCTGGGCGACGAAATAGTTGATCGCGTTGACGTCGCCGCGGGCGATGGCCTCGGACACCATGGCGGTCGCCTTGGCCTCGGCCTGGGCTTCGCGTTCGCGGGCCTCGGCGTCGCGGAAGGCGGCTTCCTTGCGGCCCTCGGCCTGCAGGATGGCGGACTGCTTGGCCCCCTCGGCGCGGGCGATGGCTGCCTGTTTCTCGCCCTCGGCCTCGGTGATGACGGCGCGGCGCTCGCGCTCGGCCTTCATCTGTCGCGCCATGGCGTTGGTGATGTCGACCGGCGGCGTCAGGTCCTTGATCTCGATCCGGTTGACCTTGACCCCCCACGGCTCGGTCGCGGCGTCGATCACGGTCAGCAGGCGCGAGTTGATGTTATCGCGCTGGAACAGCACCTCATCCAGGTCCATCGAGCCGACCACGGTGCGCAGATTGGTCGAGCACAGCTGGGTGATGGCGTAGGGCAGGTTCTCGACGCGATAGGCGGCCGCCGCCGCGTCCATCACCTGGATGAAGACGATGGCGTCGACCTTCACCATGGCGTTGTCCTTGGTGATGACCTCCTGGGTGGGCACGTCGAGGACCTGCTCCATCATGTTCATGCGGCGCCCGACCCGTTCGACGAACGGCGTCAGCAGGCTGATGCCGGGAACCAGGGTGCGGGTGTATTTGCCGAACCGCTCGACCGTGAATTCCCGCCCCTGCGGCACGATCTTGACCACGCTGAACAGCAGGATGAAGGCCAGCACGACAAGCGCGGCGACGAAGAGGGTGGAAAAGTCCATCAGGGTCTCCTTTTCGCCTCAAGGTTAGCACCCGGGGACCCGCCCGCCAGCGAAACCGGGCCCCGGTTCATGAACTCGCTGTAATGTTTCCGCTGCCCGCCGCCGCCCGCGCCAGGCGGATCACCCGCCGGGTCTCGTCCCAGCGCACCAGCGCCTCGACCTCCTCCGGCCCGGCGAATCGCGCCTCCAGCGCGTCATCCCCGGCCACGGGCTCGCCCGACAGCCAGCGCGCGGCGTAGTCGATCAACACATAGTGCCGTCCCGCCTCCACAAAGATTCCGTCGACCACGTCCAGCAGCCCGGTGATCTGCGCCTCCACCCCGGTCTCCTCCCGCAACTCCCGCAGCGCCGCATCGATCGCCCGCTCGCCCGGTTCGATCCGCCCGCCCGGCAGGCTCCAGTCGCCCTGCATCGGCGGCCGTCCGCGCCGGATCAGCAGCACCTCCTCGCCGCGCAGGCAGACGACGCCGACGCACGGAACCGGGGCGGGCAGGGTGTTCATTCCTCCCCCATAGCGCAGCGGAAGGGGGAGGGGGACCGTCGGAACGACGGTGGAGGGGGCCTGACTCATCCGCCGGCGTGTGGGGCGGCCCCCTCCACCATCCTGCGGATGGTCCCCCTCCCCCTGAAGGGAGGGGGAGGAATGCCCTTTCGCGGCGCCCACGACTTTGACACAACCGGAGTCATGACCGCGCCCTCCGCCGAAGCCCTCACGGCCCTGAAGTCCGCCCTCGGCGACGGCGGCTGGACCGACGATCCCGCCGAAATCGCGCCGTGGCTGACCGAATGGCGCAACCGCTGGACCGGCCATACCCCGCTGATGCTGACGCCGCGCTCGACGGAGCAGGTCGCCGCCGCCGTGCGCCTCTGCGCCGAGCACCGCATCGCCGTCGTCCCGCAGGGTGGCGACACCGGCCTCGTCGGCGGACAGATCCCCTATGGCGAGGTCCTGCTCTCGACCCGCAAGCTGCGCGCGATCCGCGACGTCACCCCGCTGGACGACGCCATGGCCGTCGAGGCCGGCGTCACCCTTCTGGAGGCGCAACAGGCCGCCGCCGCCGCCGACCGGATGTTCCCGCTCAGCCTCGCCGCCGAAGGCAGCGCCACCATCGGCGGCGTCATCTCGACCAATGCCGGCGGCACCGCCGTGATCCGCTACGGCGTCATGCGCGATCTGGTGCTCGGGATCGAGGCGGTGATGTCCGACGGCGAGGTCTTCCACGGCCTCAAACGGCTGCGCAAGGACAACACCGGCTACGACCTGAAACAGCTGCTGATCGGCGCCGAGGGCACCCTCGGCGTCGTCACCGCCGCCACCCTGAAGCTGTTTCCGGTGATGCGCTCCCGCGCCACCGCCATGGTCGGCCTCGACCACCCCTCGGCCGCCATCGAGCTTCTGGCCCGGGCCAAGGCCGAGACCGGCGGCGGGGTCGAGGCCTTCGAGCTGATGAAACGGCTCGGCATGAGCTTCGTCCTCGCCAACATCCCCGACACGCGCGAGCCGCTGGACTCCACCCCGCCTTGGTACGTCCTGATCGAACTGGTCTCCGGCGAGCCCGGCGCCGCCGACGCCGCCATGGACCGGCTGCTGACCCACGCCTTCGAGACCGGCCGAATCACCGACGCCGCCATCGCCCAGAACGATGCCCAGCGCGCCGCCTTCTGGAAGGTCCGCGAGGAACAGTCCGCCGCCCAGAAGCCCGAGGGCGGCGGCTGGAAACACGACGTCTCCGTCCCCGTGTCGCGCATCGCCGACTTCCTCGAGGAGGCCACCGCCGCCGTCGAACGCTTCCACCCCGGCGCCCGGGTCAGCGCCTTCGGCCACGTCGGCGACGGCAACCTCCACTACGATGTCCTGTGCCCGCCCGGCGGCGACCTTCCCGCCTTCCTCGCCCGCTGGGCCGAGGGGTCGGAGATCGTGCACGACATCGTCGCCCGCTACGACGGCTCCATCTCGGCCGAACACGGCCTCGGCCGCCTCAAGACCGACGAGGCCCGCCGCTACAAGACCCCGCTGGAGATCCGCACCATGCAGGCGGTCCGCGCCGCCCTCGACCCGCACCGGATCATGAACCCGGCGGTGCTGTTCTAGCGCCCGGCTTGCCCCCTGCGCCCTTCCGTCCTACCCCTCCGCCCTCGATTCAACGCCCCCGGAGCCCCGCATGACCCTCGCCCTTCTGTTCCCCGGACAAGGCAGCCAGTCGGTCGGCATGGGCGCCGCCCTGGCCGACGCCTTCGCCTCCGCCCGCGAGGTCTATGCGGAGATCGACGACGCCCTCGGCCAGAAGCTGTCGCTGCTGATGCGCGAGGGCCCCGAGGACCAGCTAACCCTGACCGAGAACGCGCAGCCCGCCCTGATGGCCGTGTCGCTCGCCGCCGCCCGCGTCCTCAAGGTCGAATTCGGCGTCGACGTCAGCCGCGCCGCCTTCGTCGCCGGCCATTCGCTCGGCGAATACTCCGCCCTGTGCGCCGCCGGTTCGATCACGCTCGCCGACACCGCCCGCCTGCTGAAACTGCGCGGCCAGGCCATGCAGCGCGCCGTCCCCGTCGGCCGCGGGGCCATGGCCTCCCTGATCGGCCCGAAGACCGACCTCGCCCTCGCCGAGGCCGCGGCCGCCGCCGGCTCCGAGGTCGGCGTCTGCGTCGTCGCCAATGACAACAACGCCGGCAATATCGTCATCTCGGGCGACAAGGCCGCCGTCGACCGCGCCATCGAAAAGGCCAAGGAACTGGGCGCGCGCGCCATTCCGCTGAACGTTTCGGCCCCCTTCCACTGCCCGCTGATGCAGCCCGCCGCCGACGAGATGGCCGAGGCCCTCGCCGACGCCAGGATCGTCGCCCCCTCGGTCGCCGTCGTCGCCAACGTCACCGCCCGCCCCGAGACCGACCCCGAGGTCCTGCGCCGCCTGCTGGTCGACCAGGTCACCGGCCGCGTCCGCTGGCGCGAGTCGATGGAATGGATGGCCGGGGAGGGCGCCGTGACCCGCTTCGCCGAGATCGGCTCGGGCAAGGTCCTGACCGGCATGGCCAAACGCATCGCCCCCGACGCCGAAAGCGGCGCGCTGAACACCCCGGAAGAGCTGGAAGCGTTCTCGAAGTCCCTCTGAGAGATAAGGAAAAGAAGATGTTCAATCTCACCGGCAAGACCGCCCTCGTCACCGGCGCCACGGGCGGCATCGGCGGGGCCATCGCCCGCGCCCTGCACGCCCAGGGGGCGACCGTCGTCCTCTCCGGCACCCGCGAGGCCGTGCTGCGGGATCTGGCCAAGGAGCTCGGCGAGCGCGCCGTCTTCGCCGCCGCCAACCTGTCCGATCCCGAGTCCGTCGACGGCCTGATCGCCCGCGCCGAAGAGGCCGCCGGCGCCCCGCTGGACATCCTGATCGCCAACGCCGGCATCACGAAGGACGGCCTGCTGATGCGGATGAAGGACGAGGACTTCACCGACGTCATCAAGATCAATCTCGAGAGCTATTTCCGCCTCTCCCGCGCGGCGATGAAGGGGATGATGAAGCGCCGCTCGGGCCGCATCATCGGCGTCACCTCGATCGTCGGCGTCACCGGCAACCCCGGCCAGACCAACTACGCCGCCTCCAAGGCCGGCATGATCGGCTTCTCCAAATCCCTGGCCCAGGAGGTCGGCAGCCGCGGCATCACGGTCAACTGCATCGCCCCCGGCTTCATCGCCTCGCCGATGACCGACGTGCTCAACGACGCCCAGCGCGAGACCATCCTCAAGACCATCCCGCTGGGCCGCCTCGGCGAGGGCGACGAGATCGCCGCCGCCGCCGTCTATCTGTCCTCCGACGAAGCCGCCTACGTCACGGGCCAGACCCTGCACGTCAACGGCGGCATGGCGATGATCTGATGAAAGCCCTGCGCATCCTCGCCACCATCCTCAGCGGTCCGATGCTGCTGATCGGCCTCGCCTGGGTGCTGCAGGGGCTGAACATCCTGCCCGGCAGCTTCATGACCGGCCAGATCATCTGGGCCGTCTATGGCGCGCCCCTCGCCGTCGTCGGCGGCGGCCTCGTCTGGTGGGTCAACCGGGGGCGTTGATGCGCCACAGGGCTATTTCCCGCCCGCGTCGCCGTGCTAAAGCCCTCGCAACCGGTTGGCCTGAGTCTTCGTTGAAGGCTTGCGCCGCCGCCGCTGTCGTCATACGGCAGTGACCGAGACAACAGCCGCCCCGGCGGCCCAACGAGCAGAGACCCCCATGTCCGACACCCTGGAACGCGTCCGCAAGATCGTCATCGACCACCTGGACGCCGATCCGGAAAAGGTCGTTGAAAAGGCCAGCTTCATCGACGATCTGGGCGCCGACTCGCTCGACAACGTCGAACTGGTCATGGCCTTCGAGGAAGAATTCGACATTGAAATCCCGGACGACGCCGCCGAACACATCCAGACGGTCGGCGACGCCGTGAAGTTCATCGACGAAAAGCTGGCCGGCTAAAGCTGGTCGCCGTTTCGTACGGCATCAGGGCCGCCGCGACGTCGCAGGGCGCGCGGCGGCTTTTTGCGTTGGGGGGGCGGGGAAGGCGCTGGGTCCGCTACTGACCCACTGCGGCGTCCAAAATGTCTGCTCCGCGCGCGTTACCGAGTTGTCCCCGGTGACTCAAAGGCCGAAAGGAGCGCTTCGGCCTTGGCCGGACACCATTGCCCGTACGATTGATCCTCTGTTTGTCGGGACGGTGATTGTCTCCCACTGAAAAATCTCGCCTTGCCGAATGAGAATGGCAGGCGGTATCCCCCGGACCATGACGAGTCTTCTCAAGGACGGGGATGTGCGGCGCGCTGTCTATGCGCGAATGCTCAGCGCCGCCGTCCGTAGCCCGGATACGCTGGTCATCGATGAGTTGGGTCTGGATCACGGCTCGTGTCGGGTCGACATCGCGGTGATCAACGGCCACATCCGAGGATTGGAGATCAAGGCCGAGGCCGACACCCTGACGCGGCTTCCAGCTCAGGTCGCGGCCTACGGCGATGTCGTGGACAAGGCCTCGCTGATCGTCGCCGAGCGCCACCTCGACGCGGCCTTGCCGTTGCTCCCGGAGTGGTGGGGCGTGGTCGTCGCGACGCGTTTTTCGAATGGTGAGGTTGCATTGCGACGGGTTCGGGAAGAGCGCGTCAATCGCACTGTCGATCCGATCATTCTGGCCCGGCTCCTCTGGCGGCCGGAGGCGGCTCAGATCTTGCGCGACCTGAACACCGCCGAGCGGAAGCTTCGTGGCCCACGCGAGGAACTGTACCAGCAGTTGACTCAGGCCCTTTCGCACCGGGAGCTTTCGACGCGGGTGCGCGAAACTCTCAAGGCGCGGGCAATCTGGCGAGATCGTCCAAGACCACAGTAATGTGGTGGTTGGTAGCGACCCATTTCCAAGTCGTCGGGTTACCGCGTTTGACTCGGCCGTGTTCGCAGTCGCTGATGTATCCGCTCCCTGCGGAGTAGGTCGCGCCATGATAGGCGGACGCTCCGGTGATCAGTGTGCAGAGACCGGGATACGCCTGATTGGTCTCGCCTTTGAGACGCTTGCGTCGGGCCACGAGCCAGCCGCCCGTCGTCGCGTAGCGGATGTTCGGAGCTCCCCGCATGAACCGCATATCCCCTTTCGGGAAAGCCACGGCGGCGACCGCGTAGTCGCCGAATGCAGGCCGCCTGACGCCCTTGGGCAAGGCGGCGATCAGCGACCGATAAAAGAGCCAATCGTTGCGTGGCAGCAGTTCGAGCGAGGTCTTCAGATGGGCGAGACTGTCCGGGAACGACGCGGCCATGACGACGAGGCTACGCGCATTGGCCATGGTGGACGAGCCACCCAGCGCGGCCTGGACCACCCCGACCAGACCTTGCAACGGCTCATAGGCCGGGGCCCTCAGGTCGAGTACCAGATCGAGTTCAGAAAGGCTCAGCCCCAGTGCCGCGAGCAAGGCGGCGACGTTCACATCGAAGTCCGGATCGAGCGCCTCTTCTAGGGTGCACCGCAGAACCGCACCTCTTCCGTCCAAGGCGTGGATCCCGCGCACCGCGGCCTGATACGACGCGTCATAGTCTAGGGCGGTGACCGGGGTCAGTTCACCCCCAAGCGCACGCGTCTCATCGAAAAGATAGGTCATTGGATGACGGCCATCCGCCATCCGGGTTGTAGGCGGCAGCTGACGGGCGTCGAGAAGGGCGGGGCGCTCGCCCCACTTCTTGTTCAACTGGCTCGCGAAGGTCGACAGTTGCTCGTCGATGGTCTTCTTGGGAATCCATTTTTCGAAATCGAAATCCGGTTCAAGCACCTCGATCATTGGAAGAACCGACAGTTTCTTAGACGCCTCCAACCGAAGCAGCGCTTGATACTCTCCCATGCGCCAGCGCAGCAGCGGGACATACTGGTTGTGTGTGATCATGTGCGGCGACGCCTCATTGTTCGAACTGACGGCGCACGTGGCCCGACCCGACAAGTGTTCGTAGCAGGGTGTAGTCGCCGGCCTCCCGCCGCACCCTGCCTGCGATGACGGCTGGGCCGACGCCGAACCGCTTGGCGTCGGTCATCACGGCCTTCTCGGTTCTCGAGAATCTGGAGACGGCGACGTCCCATTGAGCGGCGGGCAACAAGGCTTCTTGGGCGAAAAGGTCGGCCTCTTCCTCGTGCACGGTGCCGGCAGGCGCTTCGGTGTCGTCGAAGATCGCCGCGAAAGCCTCGCCGTGACCGATGTGCAGTTTCAGATGCCCGATCTCGTGGAACAGTGTGAACCAGAAATTGTCGAGCCGGTCATGCCGCAGGGTCAACGCCACCAAGCCATGACGGTCCCGCGAGCAAAGCGCCGCCCCGTCGAGATAGGTGCCGGGGAGGTGGCGTTCGATGACGAGGGAGATGCCGATCCGACGCAGATGGTCGACCGCTCTGACTGGCCCGCTAACGTCCAGCGTCAATGCGACCAGGTCGTTCAGCCAGCGGTCGTTGATGGCTGCCCGATCAAAGGCGATGGGTGGAGGATCGCGGCCAGCCACCTGACGGACCCGCGCCTCCCAGGCCATGATCGCCGCTTCGTGGATCGCGCCATCGGAGCGGACAGACTTGCGATGCAGGGCGACCGGCGAATAGGCAGAGTGCCCGCCTTGGAGAAACGCGGGGACCAGGTGGTCCGCCATCTTTCGCGCCTGCGCCATTGTTCCCGCAAAGTCTTCGAACCAGCCGCGCTTCCACATCTCAGCGATCGGGAAAGCCCGCCAGTCGGTCGGATCCACTGTGTTCAAGGCGTCGCTTCCCACGAGGGAGGCGCGGTTCTCGATCTGGACACCGAGGGCGTCGGAGACCTCAACAAGTCGATCCAAGCTGGCGGATCGATATCGTTCAGCCTCATAGCGCTGGATCTGCTGTTCCTTCACACCCAGCACATCTCCAAGATCCTTCTGGCTCATCCCGCGGGCGATACGCGCTTGGATCAGCGCGTCCGGAAGGTCTGACAAACGTTCCGCTGCGAACGTTGTGATCTCCCCCGAACGGAGGCGGTCGAAGGTCGCCACAGCCTCCTCAAGCTCCTGGATTTGGCTGGACAAAGCATTGCGGGAGATCTCGGCGAAGAGGGGATCGGCGCCCGCAGAAGGGGCTTGATTAGCGGCCGCTCTGAGTGTGGCGATCGCTGCTTTCGTGGAACGGTACTGTTTGTCGTTGGTAATCATGGGGTCGCCCCTTTCGAGGTGGGGAGAGCGATTCTCAGAATGCCTTTCGGCAAGCCGCAGTGTTTCTCGTTCTGGAAGAAGTCGAGGAAGGAGCCCGACGTCCCATTGGCAGCAAAGGCGGGGAACAGCTCCCCCAAGTACTTCGCTTTCTGCGCCTCGCGCTTCCCGGAGAAATCCTTAAGCACCGGGTCGAGCCTGCTGAAATCCATTCCGGCGTGATCCCAGCAGCCATCGAAGTCTCCCGGATGTTCCTTTGCGGTGGTGAAGCTTCCGTCGAGATACACGTAGCGGCATCCGGCCTCCTCGAGAGCCGCGACGACTCGAAGAAATCCCTCGAACAACCATCGCCGGTGAGGTGTCTGGGCGAACCGTTCCGCGATCTCGTCCAAAGTGACGTCATGCACGCCGGGAGGCAGCACCAGCCAAGGAGCGTCAGGACCAACATCGATTAACGCCGGTATCATGGACACAACAATATCGTTGTGTTCCTGTTTTGTCTACCGCCAAGCGAGTGGTCCAGAACGGCATAGCCGTAGCGGACCTGAGCGAATGCGCCGCGGCGAGTCTGGAGGTCTGATATGCGGATGCTTGGCAATGACGGCGTCTGGCACCCTCGGCATCCGCCCGCTTCGCCACTCCCGCCTAGCCCCGCGCGCCTCCACCCCCTATTCTCCCTTCGAGATTCACTTTGAAGGAGCGCGCATGCGCCGCGTCGTCGTCACGGGCCTCGGTCTGCTCACCCCCCTCGGCTGGGGCGTCGAGCATAACTGGAAGGGCATCGTCGACGGCCGTTCCGGCATCGGCCCGATCACCAGCTTCGACACCGAGGGCTATGGCTGCACCATCGCCGGCGAGATTCCCTCGGTCGACGGCCGCGGCGGCGGGGCGCCGGGGCAGCCCGGCGTGTTCGACCACGAAAAGGTCATGTCGCCCAAGGACCGGAAACGGGTCGACGACTTCATCGTCTACGCCATCGCCGCCGCCGACGAGGCCCTGGCCGATTCCGGCTGGAAGCCCGAGACCGAGGAACAGCGCGAACGCACCGGCGTCATGGTCGGCTCGGGCATCGGCGGCCTGGGGCCCATCGCCGACACCGCCATCATCCTCAAGGAACAGGGCCCGCGCCGGGTCAGCCCCTTCTTCATCCCCTCGGCCCTGATCAATCTGACCTCGGGCCAGATCTCGATCCGCCACGGCCTCAAGGGTCCGAACCATTCGGTCGTCACCGCCTGCGCCACCGGCGCCCACGCCATCGGCGACGCGGCGCGGATGATCATGCTGGACGACGCCGACGTCATGGTGGCCGGCGGGGCGGAAAGCTCCATCGTCCCCATCGGCATCGCCGGCTTCCTCGCCTGCAAGGCCCTGTGCACCGCTTACAACGATGAACCGGAGAAGGCCTCGCGGCCGTGGGACAAAGACCACTCCGGCTTCGTCATGGGCGAGGGCGCCGGCATCGTGGTGCTGGAGGAGTATGAGCACGCCAGGGCGCGCGGCGCGACCATCTACGCCGAGGTCATCGGCTACGGCATGAGCGGCGATGCCTATCACATCACCGCCCCGGCCGAGGACGGCAATGGCGGTTACCGCGCCATGCAGATGGCGGTCAAACGGGCCGGCATCGACGTCTCCGACATCGACTACGTCAACGCCCACGGCACCTCGACCATGGCCGACTGGATCGAGGCCGGCGCGATTGAAAAGCTGATGGGCGACCACGCCCCCAATGTCGCCCTGTCCTCGACCAAGTCGATGACCGGCCACCTGCTGGGCGCCGCCGGGGCGATCGAGGCGATCTTCTGCATCCTCGCCATCCGCGACCAGATCGCGCCGCCGACGATCAACCTCGACAATCCCGAGCGCGAGACGCCGCTGAACCTGGTCCGCGACAAGGGCCAGCCGATGACGATCGACGTCGCCATGTCCAACAGCTTCGGCTTCGGCGGCACCAACGCCAGCGTCATCTTCCGGAAGGTCGCCTGATGTTCGGACGTTTTCGGGGGGCGGGGGCTCCGAAGTCCGGACAGCCGCGATCGGGACGGGCCACGGCCCTGCTGGCCGCCTCGGCCACCTTCAGCGTCTTCCTGATCGTCGCCCTTGTGGCGGCGTGGAGCGTCTTCTACGCCCCGGGGCCGCAGGCGCGCGCCGGCGAGGCGACCATCGTCACCCTGCCCAGCGGCGCCGGCGTCAGCGCCATCGCCGCCAATCTGAAGGCCGCCGGGGTGATCCGCTCGACCGACATGTTCAAGGCCGCCGCCACCCTGACCGGCGCGGACCGCAAGCTGCGCGCCGGCGAATACGAGGTGCCTTCCAGGGCCTCCCTGCGCTCGGTTGTGGCGCTGCTGGTCGACGGAAAGGTAGTCCGCCACTACGTCACCCTGCCGGAGGGCTGGTCCTCGGCCCAGGCCGTCGACATCCTGATGGCCCAGCCGATCCTGACCGGCGAGCTGCCCGACACGCCGGAAGAAGGCTCGCTGTGGCCCGACACCTATGAGATCAGCCGCGGCGACACCCGCGCCTCGGTCATCGCCCGGATGACCACCGCCCAGGCCGACAATCTCGCCCGCCTGTGGGCCGCCCGCTCGCCCCGCACGGTGGTCAAGTCGCCGGAGGAGGCCGTCATCCTCGCCTCCATCGTCGAGAAGGAGACCGCCGTCGCCGCCGAACGCCCGCGCGTCGCCGCCGTCTTCTCCAACCGCCTTCGCCTCGGCATGCGGCTCGAGAGCGACCCGACCATCGTCTACGGGGTGACCCAGGGGCGGCCGCTGGGCCGCGGCATCCGTCGCTCCGAGCTGGATCGTCCGACGCCGTGGAACACCTATCAGATCGACGGCCTGCCGCCGACGCCGATCGCCAATCCGGGCGGCGAGGCCCTCGCCGCGGTGCTGAATCCGCCCGTGTCGCAGGAGCTGTTCTTCGTCGCCGACGGCTCGGGCGGCCACGCCTTCGCCCGCACCTATGACGAACACCTCGCCAATGTCGCCCGCTGGCGCGAGATCGAGCGGCGCAAGGCCGGCCTGCCCCCCGGCAGCCCGCCCCCGGCCGTCCCCGGGACCTCGCCCGGCGTGCCCAACGCCGACCCTGACGCCGCCGCCTCTCCGCAGGGTGTCGTCGTTCCCCCCGGCGCCCAGGTCATCCGCGTCCCGCAGCCGGCCCCCGCCCAATGACCGCCATCAGCGGCATGACCGGCTTCGGCCGCGCCGAGGCGGCCCACGGCGCCTGGACCTGGTCGGTCGAGGCCCGCTCGGTCAACGGCCGCAATCTGGAAGTCCGCTTCCGCGGCCCGCCCGGCTTCGACAGCCTCGAGGCCGCCGCCAAGGCCTCCGCCCGCCGCCATTTCAACCGCGGCCAGATCACCGTCGGCGTCCAGGCCAGACGCGCCGACCCCGGCGCCGCCGCGCTCAGGGTCAATGAAGCCATCCTCGCCCGCTACCTGACCCTCGCCAACCAGCTGGCGGAGGAGGGGGCGACCCCGCCTTCGGCCGACGGCCTGCTGGGCCTGCGCGGCGTGCTCGAGGCCCCCGAGGAGGCCGAGGACCCCGAGGCCCGCGCCGCCGTCGAGGCCGCCAGGGCCGCCTCGATCGACGCCGCCCTCGCCGCCCTCAAGACCTCGCGCGACCGCGAGGGGGCCCAGCTGCTGCCCGTCGTCGCCGACTTCATCGACCGGATCGAGGCCTTCGTCGCCGCCGCCGAAACCGAGGCCGCGGCCCAGGTCGACGCCATCCGCGACCGCTTCACCCGTCGCCTGACCGAGCTCGCCCCCGACCTGACCGACGCCGGCGCCCCCGGCCTGCACGACCGCATCGTCCTCGAGGCCGCCGCCCTGGCCACCAAGGCCGACGTCCGCGAGGAGCTCGACCGCCTCACCGCCCACCTCGCCTCGGCCCGCACCCTGTTGCGGCAACCCCCCGCCGGGCGAAAACTCGACTTCCTGATGCAGGAATTCATGAGGGAGGCGAACACCCTCTGCTCGAAATCGGCTACGACCGCGCTCACCGGAATCGGCCTCGAACTCAAGGCCGTGATCGAACAGCTGCGGGAACAGGTCCAGAATGTCGAATGAACGCACGCCCCGCCGCGGCGTCCTGCTGATCGTCGCCAGCCCCTCGGGCGCCGGCAAGACCAGCCTGTGCCGCCGCCTGATGGCCGATCACGGCGGGCTGGAGCTGTCGGTCTCCATGACCACCCGCGCCATCCGCCCGGGCGAGGTCGCCGACCGCGACTATCATTTCGTCGACGACGCCCAGTTCCAGCGCATGATCGAGGCCGACGCCTTCCTCGAATGGGCCGACGTCCACGGCAGCCGTTACGGCAGCCCGCGCGCCCCGATCGACCGCGCCCTCGCCGAGGGCCGCGACGTGCTGTTCGACATCGACTGGCAGGGGGCCCGCGACATCGCCGCCAAATGCCCCGAGGACGCCGTCCGCGTCTTCATCCTGCCGCCCAGCCTCGAGGAACTGCGCCGCCGCCTCGTCACCCGCTCGCAGGACGCCGAGGAGGTCATCGAGCGCCGCATCGCCAACGCCAAGGGCGAGATCGAGCACTGCGGCGAATTCGACTATGTCTTCGTCAACGACGACTTCGACCGCTCCTACGCCGAGCTGGCCCACATCTACCACGCCGAGCGCTCCAAGCGTTTCCGCAACGTCTGGGTCGAGGGGTACAAGACGGCGCTGCTGAACGAGGCGGTCTGAGGAGGGATTAGGGATTAGGGATTAGGGGCTCGAGAGGTAGAGGCGGCGTGGCCATCTCCCTTCGGTCGGGAAGGGCGCCGCAGCTCATCCCTCATCCCTAATCCCTAATCCCTAATCCCTAAACCACCCGCACCCTCGGCCCCATCCCGCCGCCGTCGACCAGCAGCTCCGTCACCGCCCACACCAGGGCGTCGGCCCGGTCCGGCGAGCCGCCGCCGTCCAGCCCCAGTCCCATCAGCTCTTCCTCCAGCGCCTCCAGCCCGGCCGCGTGCTTCACCCGGCCCTGTTCGTACAGCGCCGCCACGGGCTCGGCCCGCGTCCGCTTGCCGGTCCGCGCATGCACCCGCTTCACTGGACACCCCACCCCGGCGGTCTTCAGCACCGCCTCGACCATCTCCCCGCCCTGGTTGGCCTCGGCCACCACCCGCGCGGCGCCGAATTCCTCCGCCGCCCGGGCCGCCACCCCGGCCCAGCCCTGCGGCGACCGCCCGCGCACGGTCCGGTCGGCCAGCACCCAGGCCAGGCCCCGCGCCCGGCCCACGACCACAATCCCGCACGCATCCCCCCGCGCCGAGCACGGCGGATCGACGGCCACGACGACCCGGTCGAAGACGGGCGGGCGCCATCGTTCTCCCTCCCCCTCCGGGGGTGCTTGGCCGGTCGTATACGACCGGCCTGCGACGTCGCCTTCGGCGACGGGGTGGGGGCGGCCCGGCGAGGCGGGCGCGGAGGAGCGCTCGCCCGGCCCTCCCCACCCGGTCGCCTCCGGCGACCACCCTCCCCGGGGCGGGGAGGGAGAGCGCGCTGCCGTGATCATGGCCAATGTGAACAGCGCCCCGTCGCCCTCGACCACCTTCCCCTCCAGCTCCTGCGCCGCCAGCCGCGTGCCGCCGTACAGCGCCTTCAGCCCGTCCAGAAACGCCGGCGCCAGATGGTCGGCATTGACCGCTGTCGGCAGGTCCGTCCGCTCGAGCCCGGGCTCTTTCAACAGCCGCCGCAGCGCCGCCGTCGGCTTCGGCGTCGTCGTCACCACCAGCCGCGGCCGCGTCCCCAGCCTCAGCCCCATCCGCAACAGCGCCAGCGTCGCCTCCGGTCGCCGCCAGGCGCACCATTCGTCGGCCCAGGCCGCGCCGAACTGCGGTCCGCGCAGGCTCTCCGGATCCTCGGCCGAGAACACCATCCCGACCGCCCCGTTCGGCCACACCAGCCGCCGCCGGCTCGCCTCCCATGACGGCCGCCCGCCGATGCCGAAGCGGGGCAGGGCGCGCAGCCCCGACGGCCCCTCGATCATCACCTCGCGCACGTCGTGCAGGCTCTGTCCGACCAGGGCGATCCGCCCCACCTGCCACGCCTGATCGGCGACCCACTCGGCCCCCGCCCGCGTCTTGCCCCCGCCGCGCCCGCCCAGCACCAGCCACGTCGACCAGTCCCCCTCCGGCGGCGCCTGCCCCTTGTGCCGCGCCAGCGTCCAGTCCGCCGCCAACAGCCGCCTCTCCGCCGCCGTCAGGGCGGCGAGGCGGGTCTCTCTTTCCTTCTCCCATTGGGAGAAGGTGGCGGGGCGGAGCCCCGTCGGATGTGGGTCGGCTGGCGGAAGCGGCGAAGCCGCCCCGGGACGGTCGACCCTCACCCTCCCACGCCTCCGGCGCGGGTCCCTCCCTCTCCCATCGGGAGAGGGTAGTCGCCGTCCCCCCACCCCAGCACCTTCCTCCGCACCGCCTCGAACGCCGCCGCGTCCGGCTCTCCCGGATCCTCGGGCCCGTCCCCATCCAGCCGCGCCGCCGCCCGCGCCATCACATCGGCCACCCGCGCCGCTTGGGCCGCGCCGCACATCTCCCCTCCGCGCATCAGCTGGATCGCCCGCTCCAGCGCCAGCCGCGCCGCCGCCTTCGGCTCCATCGTCCCCGCCTCGACCCCCTCCGCCGCCGCGACGATCTCCGCCATCGCCTCCTCCGGCTCGGGCATCCCCGCCGCCTCGGCCTCGGCCAGCGACCGCTTGCTCCAGCCCTCGCGCCAGATGCGTTTGCGGATGGCGTATTCGGTCACGCCGAAGACCTCGGCCAGCCGCGCCGCGCTCTCGCCGCGCAGATAGCGCGGCCGGATCAGCGCCCAGACCCGGTCGGCGCGGATGCGATAGGGGTTTCGTCGGGGTGTGTGGCTCGTCCTGTTCATCCCGCCAGTATCGCCCCGCCGCTTCCTGCGGCGGGTTCAGGACGCTGGGGCGACAGACGTCTTGTGGAACATCAAGGGCTTAGGCCGAAATATTGTGACAGGGGCGGGCGGATTGTCAGCAATCGTCCCGGCTGTCCCGGGTGTCGCCGATATCCCGCCGCCCCGTGTCCCGGGTGTCCCGCACGAATTGTCCCGGTCGGGTCTCCCGGGGCCGGCTCCACGGATCCGCTTGTCGGCATCGAGCCAAGGACCGCAGCCGACCCTTAGCGGACATCCGAGCATTGCCAGCTTAGCAGCTACACCTTATCGCTTGGCATTCGTTGACCATCGTAGGCCGCATGATGCTCAGGATCGCGAGGCAGGTTGCTCGGGGGCACCCCGCTGTTCTGACCCTCGTCCTCATCGTCTTCTTCGCAGCCCAGATCGTTGCGAGCAGCGGGACAATGTCGCCCCTTTTGCGGGGTGCTCTCATGGCCTTCCCTCTGGGGGCAATGTGCGGTTGGTGGTGGGCCGTTCTCGTGGTGGCTAGGGATGGCGTCGGTCGATGGGATTGGGTGTTCGTCATACCCCCGCTGCTGGCCCTCATCGCCGGTTTTGCCGGTTGGCCGACGGTCAACAGTCCTGTGGCCTTCGCGATCTTCTTGGCGATCTTCATTGCGCTGACGATGGCCGCCAAGGCGCTGGAGAAAGCTGATGCTCCAGACGGCGATCCATCTGTCGGAAGAATGCTGGCGACATTCCTGCTCCTGTATCTGGCTCCCCTCGGCGTGTGGGTCCTGCGCTCCAAGATAATAAGGGTCGCCGACCGGTCGCCGTTGACCGCCCAAGCCTAACGTCCGCTTCCCACCCGTCAGGGACCTTCGCCAGGTCCGCTCCTGGACGGCCGGGCCGAACGTCTGCTTTGAGGCCGACCGTGAACGACCGCGTCCACCCGTTGCGGACAGAACCTTCGGGTGATTAGATCGTGGACATGACGCAGGACCGTTCGCGACCACCCCGCTCCGAGAGGTATCTGCGCAACTTCTTTATCGGGTTTTATGTTGTCTTTGAGATTTTGATGTGGGCCGTCTGGCCGCCCGAAGAAGGCTGGATGAACGCGCTCTCCGTTCTCGGAATGCCCGCGATTTGTTGTTGGGGGCTCTTTTTGTTTTACCGCGGCCTGGCGCGCATCGCTCTCCGGCAGGGCGATCGGCTTCGATAACGTCCGCTCCCCACTCATCGCGGACATCCGCCCCGTCCGCTTCCCGCCATTGCCGACCTAATCCCGCCCTCTTGACGCCGCTCCGCCCGCGCCTATCTCCAACGCACTGTTTCAACAACGAAAGGAGGTGGTCGAATGTCTCATTGTCTCACGCCGCGCGCGGCCCGTCGGATGAGCCCGGCGTCCCCCCTGGCGGGGACCATCGCCTGACGACGAACCCGTCCGCCGGCTTACAATGGAACGGGCCGCTCCCCCGGGGGAGCGGCCCTTTTTGCTTCCGAAGTCTCGCCCTTCTCCCCTCGGGGGAGAAGGTGGCCCGGAGGGCCGGATGAGGGGGCGGCCTGACCCGGACCGGCTGCCGGCGGCTTCGCGTCCGACGGCCCCTTATCCGGGCGGCATCCCTCAGAGAAGAAAAGACTTCCCCTCAGGCCTTCTCGATCGCCGCCGCGATCTGCTCCGGCGTATGCCCGGTCAGGTCCTTCGAGATCTCGCCGACCACCCGGGCGGCCGTCTCCTTGTGCCAGCCCTTGCGCAGCTGACCCATGGTCTTGGGGGCGGCGATGACCAGCAGGTGTTCGACCTTGTTGGTCAGCACCCATTTGTTCAGCACCTCGGTGACGCCGAGGGCGAAGCCGTCCTCGGCCTGGGTGTCATTGTCGGGATTGGCCTCGCTGGAGGCGCGGCCGGCGGCGCCCGAGACGCGATCGGCGATCTCCGGCGTCGGCTTGGCGGTCAGGCTGATCTCCTGCTGCCCGTTGTTCTCGAACAGCGCCAGCTTCTCGCCGTCGACGACGGCCACGAGCGTGCCTTTGGAAAGTTTCATCCCGAATCTCCGATTGTGGGGGGACCCGATGAACGTCTCGCGCCGGGGGCGGTTGCCCCGGATCGTACTCCGGCGGCGACTAGCCGCGCTTTCGCCGCATCATCGTCGCCCCGCCGTCGTCCGGCGCCCCGGGCTGCGACTGACCCGCCACCGCCCGCGCCAGCCGCAGGAAGCCGGCCAGGTCGATGACCTCGGCCCGGTCCTCCGGACTCAGTCCCGCCGCCTCGCACAGCTCGGCCCCGCCCAGCGGCTTCAGGCTGGACCGCAGCATCTTGCGCCGCTGGCCGAAGGCCGCCGCCGTGACCCGCTCCAGCGCCTTCAGCAGGTCGCGGTCGGGCCGCTCCGCCTTCGGGACCAGATGCACCACGGCGCTGGCCACCTTGGGCGGCGGGGTGAAGGCGGCGGCCGGCAGATGCATGACCAGTTTCGCCTCGCACACCGCCTGGGCGATCACCGCCAGCCGGCCATAGGCCTCGTCCCCCGGGCCGGCGACGATCCGCTCGGCCACCTCCCTCTGGAACATCAGCGTCAGGGCGTGCGGCGTCCAGGCGCCCGTCAGCCATTTGATCAGCAGCGGCGTGCCGACATTGTAGGGCAGGTTGGCTGCCACATGCGCCCGCCCCTCTACCAGCTCCGCCTCGCGCACCCCCAGGGCGTCGCCCTCGACGATGACCAGCCGCCCCGAGCCGTCGTCCAGCTCGCCCAGCAGCGGCAGGAACCGCGGATCCTTCTCGACCAGCACCACCTTGCCGGCATCACTCTCCAGCAGCGCCCGCGTCAGCCCCCCGGGCCCGGGCCCGACCTCAATGACGGCCCGCCCCTCGAACGGCCCCGCCAGCCGCACGATCTTGCGCGTCACATTCAGGTCCAGCAGAAAATGCTGCCCGAAGCTCTTCTTCGCCAGCAGCCCGTGGGCGTTGAGCGTTTCGCGCAGGGAGGGGAGGTCGGTCACAAGCCAATCCACGTAAACACTCCTTCTCCCCTTGGGGGAGAAGGTGGCCCGGCAGGGCCGGATGAGGGGTAGGCCAGCCACCGCCCCGGCGCCAACCGTTTTCCGCTCAGCGATGATCAGCGTCCCCGCACCGCCGCCGTATGCCGCCGGATCGCTTCAAGCACGATGGCCGGGTTATTCAGAAACGCATCATTGCCGAACCGCAGCACCGTGAACCCGGCCGCTGCAAGGCGCGCGTCACGGTCGGCGTCGCGGTATTCGCGCAGCCTGTGCACCCCGCCGTCCAGTTCGATCGCCAGCCTGATCTCCGGACAGAAGAAATCCGGAATCGCGCCGGCCGTCGGCGCGTGGCGACGAAATTTGAGCCCGTCGCACCGCCTGCCCCGAAGCATGGCCCAGAGCTTCATCTCCGCGCCGGTCATCTCCGTACGCAGGCTCCGGGCTTGCCGGGTTCTCGGCGGCGTCTGAAACATCGAAGGCCTCCCGGGCGAACCATGACGGCCGGACGGCAGGTTGGCCAGCGAGTACTACCTAAGATGGAATCCTTCTCCCCTTGGGGGAGAAGGTGCCCCGGAGGGGCGGATGAGGGGAAAGCCCGCGTCAGGCTCGGCGCCGGCCAGTCCGCCTCAAGCATCCTCCTCATCCGGGCCTCCGGCCCACCTTCTCGAACAGGGGAGAAGGATCGGACCAGCCCGCGTCAGGCTCGGCGCCGGCCAGTTCGCCTCAAGCATCCCCCTCATCCGGGCCTCCGGCCCACCTTCTCCCCCGAGGGGAGAAGGATCGGACAAGCCTGCGTCAGGCTCGGCGCCGGCCAGTTCGCCTCAAGCATCCCCCTCATCCGGGCCTCCGGCCCACCTTCTCCCCCGAGGGGAGAAGGATCAGAGCGCGGCCCTTGCCGCCGCCATCTCCCCCGCCAGCCGCAGCGCCGCGATCAGGCTGTCCGCCCGCGCCACGCCCTGGCCGGCGATGTCGAACCCCGTCCCGTGGTCGGGCGAGGTGCGGACCACCGGCAAGCCCAGGGTCGCGTTGACCCCGCCCCAGAAGTCCAGCGTCTTGACCGGGATCAGCGCCTGGTCGTGATACAGGCACAGCACGGCGTCGTAGCCGGCCCGGGCCTCTTCGTGGAACAGGGTGTCGGCGGGCAGGGGGTCGGTGATGGCGATCCCCTCCTGGCGCAGGGCGGCCGCGGCGGGCGCCAGGATCTCGATCTCCTCCAGCCCCAGGGCGCCGCTCTCGCCGGCGTGGGGGTTCAGCGCCGCCAGCGCCAGACGCGGCCGGGCGATGCCGAAGTCGCGCCGCATCGACTCATGGACGACACGGGCGGTGCGCATGACCCGCTCGGCGGTGACCAGCTCCGGCGCCTGAGACAGCGGCGCGTGAATGGTCACCAGACAGGCGCGCAGGTCTTTGGCGGTCAGCATCATCACCGGCCCGCGCACGCCGCTGAACGGCGCGTCGGCGGTCAGCTCGGCGATGAATTCGGTGTGGCCGGGAAAGCGAAAGCCGGCGGCGTACAGCGGGGCCTTGGCGATCGGGGCGGTGACCAGGCCCGCGACCTCGCCAGCCAGGGCCAGGCCGACGGCCTGCTCGATCCAGTCGGCGACGGTTCCGGCGTTGGCGGCGTCGGGGCGGCCGGCCTGGACGGGGGCGGGCAGGGGGACATCCAGCACCGGCACGGCGTTGGCGAACACCTCGACGGCGTCGGCCGCGGCCATGACCGTCCGCACCGGAACGCCCTGCGCCCGCATCAGGACGGCGTCGCCGACGACGACGAAGGCGGGGCCGCCGCCCTCCTTCAGCGCCCGCCAGGCGCGGCCGATGATCTCCGGCCCCACGCCCGCCGGCTCGCCCATGGTCAGGGCCAGCGGCGGGCCGGCCGTCACTCCTTGTACTCGATCAGGGCGTCGGCCCGCAGGTCGCGCATATAGCGCCGGGCCAGGGTGGCGAGGTTCTGGCGGAACAGCTGGTTCTCGACCGCTTCCGCGTTCGGGGCCTCGGCCCCGCCGGCGCGGCGGCCGCAGACGCCGATCAGATGCAGGCCCAGCGGCGTGCGCACCGGGGTGCTGACCGAGCCGACCGCGGCCGAGCGGGCGACCTGCTGGAACTGCGGGGCGAGGTTCTGCACATCGGCCTCGCCGAGGTCGGCGCCGAGCAGGCCCTGCTCCGAGGTCGCGCGCTGCAGCATCGTATCGCAGGTCAGCTGCGGCCGCAGGGCCTCCAGCCGTTGCGTCGCCGCCGCCACCTCGGTCTCGCTGGCCGTCTCCGGCAGTTCGACCATCACCTGCTTCAGCTGCACCAGGCTCGCCGCCGCCCCGTCCCGCTTGTCCCGCATATAAATGATATACACCCCCCCATCCACAGGAATTGGCCTTGAAAGCTGACCAATCTCAAGCTGTTCCATCGCCGCCTGAAGAGCGGGGTTGATCGTGCCGGCGATCACCCAGCCGGCGTCTCC
This sequence comes from Brevundimonas sp., assembly GCF_046295595.1. Taxonomy (GTDB): domain Bacteria; phylum Pseudomonadota; class Alphaproteobacteria; order Caulobacterales; family Caulobacteraceae; genus Brevundimonas. The sequence goes on from NZ_JBKBMX010000007.1 coordinate 77,514, forward strand.
GCCGCGCGCCGCGGAGGGCGCGGCGGAGAACTGCTGCGCCACCGCCTGGAAGGGGGCCCCCTGGACCATCTGCTGAACCAGCTGGTTGGCACCATTCAATGCCGCCTGCTGCCCGCCCACCCGGGCAGCCTCGATATATATCTCGCCAACCAGATATTGCTTCTTGGTCGCGGCCTCGTTGATCTGGCGGAGGGCCGCGTCGACAGCCCCCTTGCTGACCCGGGCGCGGCTCTGGAACCGGCCGCCGACCAGTCTTTCCCATCCAATCTGCGTCCTCAACTGGTCGCGAATCGTCTGCGGACGGATCCCGCCCGCCTCAAGGAAGGACAGGTAGGCTTGGGGCGTCGTGCCCGCTTCCTGCGCCATGGAGGCGATCTCCTGTTCGACCTGTTCGGGGCTGATCACGAGCCCCTCGTAATTCGTCAACTCTTGGGCCTGCAGACGTTCGTCGATCAGGGCATTCAGCGCTTCTTGCTGGATGGCGGGAATATTTTCGGGTGTGGGCTGGACTTGGGTCATCGCGATCAGCAGCAACATACGCTGGCGCAGGTCGTAGCCGGTGATGATGCTGTCGTTCACGGTGACGAGAATCCCGTCCGCAAGCTGGAACTGGGGGGGTGCCGGCGCGACGACAGGAGCGGTCTGTCCCGCGGTTGGATTGAGCGCGCCCGCCGCCGCCGGCTGCTGCGGCGCGGTCTGGGCCACGGCCGGCCCGGCCAGGAGGGCGGCGATCGCCACGCCCGTCAAATAACCCTGAAAACGCATGTCAGTCCTGGTTCCTCAAGCGGCGCCGTCGGTTAGAGCCTGATTGGCGCGCTCTGCGCCCGGCCCCATTCGCCCGCCTACAGGCGCCCGTCGCCACGTCAATATCCTGTACCGCCGAAAGTGGCGAGGGTTAGGCGTACGTAGGGACCCTCCGCAGGTCCAGACGGTCGTACGCTGGTGTTGTCGCGCCGCCACCCCAGTTCGAAACGGAAACAGTCATCGTCGAACAGCAGGCCGATCTCGGACCGCACCAGGTAGCCTGGATCGGGCTGACCGGGCCGTCGGGTCCGTTCGAGGTCGGCGACGCCGGAGAAGGCGACGCCCCAGTTGCCATAGACAAACTGCTGGCCCTCCAGCTGAACGAATTCGTAGTTGCGGTTCTCCGGCCCGACCACCGGATTGGAACGATCAAGAATGTAGCTGATCGTGGCGAGGTTGCGCCGTCCCCAACGGCCGTCGACCGCGATTTCCGCGCGCCGGACGTCGCCGCTGGAATCGATCGTTGCGTGACCCCAGCCGCGAATGCGGTCCGACGGCGAAAAGTCGCCCTGGACGACCCAGTCGGTGGTGTCCGACGCCAGACCCGACGGATCGTACACTTGCGTCGCCGCGTCCGGAACCGGCACGAGGAAGGCCGGCTCCCCGTCGGCTCGTATGCTGCGGCCGACGAAGAGGCTGGCTTGGCGACCCTCATCCCAACGCATGGTCGAACGGACGCCGGCCGTGATCCGGGGGCCGCCCTCGTAAAGGTCGTAACCGGGGAAACGATCGGTTCGGAACAGCGAGCTCTCGTCCAGCTCGACCGTCTGGCTATCCTCAATGGGAATGCGCGGGTCGAGGTCGGAATCGGTCGAGACCGACAGCTGCGCCGTCGGCTCGAGGATCAGGTCCGTTGCGCCGAACCGCCGTATCAGCGGGTAGCTGACGTCGATCCCGGCGGTGGCCCGGCCTCGCGCGATGACTTCGTCATCCAGCCCCAGCGACGGCGGCAGGTCGCCGATCGAATAGAGGTCGGCGCGCAGGTCGAGGAACGGCTCCCAGCGCACGCCGCCAGCCGAAATCACGGCGCGCCGCCAGTCAAGCTGGGTCGAGATCCGGCGAGTGTCCACGCCGGGCAAGCCGGAGACCGAACCGGTCGCCGTTGTTCCCGCACGAAGAACCGGGCTACCGACGTAGTTGTCGCGATACAGCGAAACTGCCGACCCCCGCAGGCGAAGGCGTCCACCGAGAACAGGCCCCTGGGGCTCCCAGCGCGCCTCGATCAGCGGGGCGACGACCGGCAGGGCGCCATCGTCCTCGAAAACGTTCAGCGCCGGCGTAACCGGGTCGAAACTGGCGACCCGGAGGCTTTGCAGGGTGAATGCGGCGACGGAAACATAGGACCGGTCGGTCTGATGCTCCGTGTAGATCTGGCTGATCAGCCGGCGCTGGTCGCCATAGTATAACCCGTTGTCCTGGTAGGGATCACGGACGTCGTAGCGGTCGAACAGGGTCTTGTCGGAGGTTCGCTCGGCCGTGAACCCCCAGCGCCACGGACCCTGCGGGTCGAAACGTCCGTGCCCAAGCAGGTAGCTTCGGCTGGTGCGTTCGCCGAAGGTGACGTTGCTCTCTGCATCACCATCGCCATCGAGGTCGAAATCGCCGAAATTGCGCTCGTAGGTGTAGCCGCCTCTCAGAACGACCGTCCCGTCAGCGAATCTGCGCCGCCACTGCAAGTTCAGGAGCGGCGCGATGTGGCTGTTGAATTGGGGGCTGATCAACCAGTCCTCTGAGGGCGACACGACCTGAAGGTAAGGAACCTCGAGGCTGACGCCTCGCCCCTCGTCATAACCGGGGCTGGGAACGAGGAATCCGGAGGCCCGCTCGACCGTCGGATCAGGGTGCGCGAACCAGGGCAAGTACAGCACCGGCACCCCGCCGACGCGAAACACGGCGTTGCGGTACAGCACCGCGCGCAGTTCCTCGTCCTGGACCACCTTTTCCGCCTGTATCGCGATGCTGGGTTCCTTGGGATTCCCTTCGGCATCGCAGATCGGGCAGGGCGTAAAGAGCGCATAGTTCAGTTCATTGACGTTCTCGCTCCGCCGCACCGCTGTCGCCGCCATGAGGCTGGCGCCGTTGCGGAAGCGGGTGGCGAAATCCACCGCCACGCCGGCCCGAAGGTCCGGATCGAGTTCCAGATGGCTGGCGAAGACCACCGTGCCTTCCGGATCGACGAACTCGACGCGGTCATCGGCGGTCCCCACGCCGGCGGCGAGATCATAGGTCAGCCGACCGGCGTGGAGCGTTGTATTGCGGAAGCGGGCGAGCACCCTTTGAGCGCCCCCGCTCGCTGACATCACGTCGCCGTCACGGGACACCGTTTCAGCGTCGATGTAGACCGCTCCGGGCGCCAGACCGTCGGGGCCGGCCGTCGTCGACTGAGGTGCGTTCGTCGCTTCCTGGGCCTGGGTCGCGCCGCTCCATGCGGCCATGGCGACGGCGGCGGCGCCGGCCAGCAGCCGGATGCGCAGGGCTCCTGGTTCGACGCGAGGGTCACGCGGCATTCAGGCTCACTCGGTGGACGGCGGGGGGCGGCGGGACGACGGGCGGTGCTTCGCTTAGCCGTCTTCGGTATAGAACAGCAAGGTGAAGGCGGCGAGCGCCGTCAGCAGCGGCGGGAGCCAGGCGGCGAGCCATGGGGGAATGACCTCGGCCGAGCCGAAGGCCGAGGCGGCCTGGTTGACGAAGAAGAAGCCGAAGCCCAGCACCACGGCCGCCAGGCTCATCCGCGCCAGGTCACCCAGCCGCATCAGGCGCAGGGAGAAGGCGGCCGCCAGGATCGACATGGCCGCGAACATCAACGGGGTGGCCAATAGTTGCTGCAGCCGCAGCCGGTAGGCGGTGCTCGAAAAGCCCGCGGCCTCGACCCGTGCGATCTGCGCCGGCAGCGACCAGAACGGTGTCGACTGGGGCCGGGCGAATCTTTCGAACGCCTCCTCGTCGGCGAGGCTGGAGAGGAGGTCGAGGGTCTCATAGCTTACGGCTCTCTGGCCAATCTGGGCGCCCACGGCGTCGACCAGCCGCCAGCGTCCCGCGCTCAGGGAGGCGGAGGCGGCGTCGATGCGTTCGCGGAAGACACGATGACCATTTCCGTCATTCGCGTAGATGAAGAAGGTCACGCCGATCAGGCGGGCGTTGCTGCGGTCCTGGCGCTCGGCGCGGATGACCATCTGGCGGGTGTCGTCGCCCTCGCGGATCCACACCGCCTCCGAGGCGTCGGTCGGGCCTGACAGACGGGTTCGCTCGCGCTGGAACAGGCCGTCGGCGGAGGCGGCGATGGGGCCGAGGGCGGTGACGGTGACAATTCCGAGCAGGAAGGCCGCGCCGGCGGCGGGCAGGACGAACCGCCAGGCCGACAGGCCGGCCGCGCGCATGGCGATCAGCTCGCTGCGGCGGTTGAGGCCGACAAAGGCGGCGAGGCTGCCGAACAGGAAGACGAACGGCAGCAGCTGGAGAATCACCTGCGGCGACTTGAGCAGCATCAGGCCGAGGATGCGCAGGCCGGAGAGGTCGACGTCGGAGCCGACGCCGCGCGAGATCTCCACGAAGTCGATCAGCATGATCAGGGCGGCGATGACGCCGAGGGCGATGGCCAGCGAGCGCGCCTGCTGGACCAGCACATAGCGCTCGATCCGCCCGAGACGAAGCCAGGCCGCGCTCACGCGACCCTTCCTTTCAGGCGCGCCAGGGCGGGCCAGGCGCGCCGGCGACGGGGCTTCAACGCCCGGAACAGCAGCCGCAGGGCGATGGCCGTGCCGGCGAGCGGCAGCAGATACTGGAAGACATTGAGCCAGCCGTTCCAGGCGCTGGCGGCGACGACGCCATAGCCGATGATGCGCAGGATCAGGAAGCCGCCGGCCACCCTGGCGATGCGCAGGCTGTAGCCGGTCCGGCTGAACTGGCCGCCGAGGATCGCCGACAGCGCCATGGCCATGGCGAGCAGGGCGTAGAGCGGCGCCGAAAGCCGCGAATGCGCCTCGGCCCTCAGTTCGCCGGCCGACCCGACGCGTTCGAGATCCTGCGGCGAAGGGTCGAGGAGTTGCGGCAGATAGAGGTCCGACGGCTTGTAGCGGACGGTGTCGGTCACCTCGGAATACTGGCCCAGCGGCACGTCCTGCCGGCCGAAGGAGAGGTGCTCCAGCACGCCGCGACTGGAATAGCGCTGCCACGAACCGTCGATCAGGGTCAGGATCGGCTCGCCGTCGATGCGCGCGAAGCGGGCCTCGGCGGCATCCCAGGTCGTGACCCGATCGTCCTCGGCCTGGTAGATGAAGATGTTCTTCAGCAGCCCGTTCTGCTCGATCTGCTGAACGTAGACGGTCAGGCCCTCAGGCCCCTGGACGAAGCGGCCCTCCTCGACCAGCAGGGCGGCCAGGTCGGTGCGCACGGCGAAGGCCTCGGCACGCGCCTGCCGCTGCGCCCACGGCTGCAAGGTGGTGGTGATGACCAGGGTCAGGACCGCCGCGATCGTGGCGATCTTCACCGCCGGGCGAATCGCCTGCCAGCGGGTGACGCCCGAGGCGAACACGGCGGTAAGCTCCTGTTCGCGCTGGAGGCGGGTGAGGGCCACAAGGGCGCCGACGAACAGCCCGATCGGAATGATCACCGCCAGAAGTTGCGGGACCGCGAGCAGGGTCAGCTTGATCATGACCCAGACGCTCTGGCCGCGTTCGACGATAACCTCGAGTTGATCGAGGCTCTGGCTCAGGATGCCGATTCCGGCCAGCGCGGCGCATGCTCCGACGACCGGGCGGGCGATCTGGCGAAATAGATAGCCTTGAATCAGCGTCATAAGCGGAGGAAATCGCCCGTTGCAGGCGGCGGCTGGAACGCCTCTAATACACATCCCCGCGCAGCGGCGACAGTCGCCCGATCGCGCCACTGCAAGTACGACCGGGGCGTTCCATCCCGGCAGGAGTAGCCCATGAATATCGAGTTCGTCGCGTCCGCCAGCGGAGCCGAAGTTTTGGCCGTGCTGGTTCACGAGGGGCGCGCCTTCCACGGCGCCGGCGCCGGCCTCGATACCGCCGCCACGGGCGCCCTGACCCGGGCCATGACCAACAGCCGCTTCACCGGCGGATCGAACAGCACCCTCGTCGTCGCGGCGCCGGCCGGCGTCGATGCCGGCACGATCGTCCTGACCGGCGCGGGCGAGAGCGCGAAATTCGACGATCTGGCGTTGGAGGCCGCGGCGGGCGCCGCCTATCACGCCGTCAAGCTTTCGGGCGCGACATCACTGACCATCGACGGGTCCGGCCTGACCGCCGACCAGGCCGCCCGCGCGGCCTTCGCGGCGCGTCTGGCCAGCTATCGCTTCCAGAAATACCGCACCACGCTGAAGCCCGAGAAGACGCCGTCGGTGGAGACCATCAAGGTCGTCGCCGGCGATGTGAAGGCCGCCCAAGCCGCCTACGACGGATTGTCGCCCGTGGCGGACGCCGTCGAATTCTCGCGCGATCTGGTCAGCGAGCCGGCCAACATCCTGTATCCGGAAGAGTTCGCCCGCCGGGTCAAGGCGCTGGAAAAACTGGGTCTCGAGGTCGAGATCCTCGGCGAGAAAGAGCTGGAGAAGCTCGGCTTCCGCACGCTGCTGGGGGTCGGACAGGGCAGCCGCCGCGAGAGCCAGGTCGCCATCATGAAATGGAACGGCGGGGCCAAGGGCGATCAGCCGATCGCTTTCGTCGGCAAGGGCGTGACCTTCGACACCGGCGGCATCTCCATCAAGCCGTCGGACGGCATGGAGGAGATGAAGTGGGACATGGGCGGCGCGGCCGCCGTCGCCGGCCTGATGCACGCCCTCGCCGGCCGCAAGGCGAAAGCCAATGTCGTCGGCGTCCTCGGCCTGGTCGAGAACATGCCCGACGGCAACGCCCAGCGCCCCGGCGACGTGGTCATGTCGCTGTCGGGCCAGTCGGTCGAGATCCTGAATACGGACGCCGAGGGCCGCCTCGTGCTGGCCGACTGCCTCTGGTACACCCAGGAGCGGTTCAAGCCGAAATTCATGCTCGACCTCGCCACCCTGACCGGCGCCATGATCGTCGCCTTGGGCCTGGAATATGCCGGCGTGTTCTCGAACTCGGACGAGCTGGCCAACAACTTCCTGGCCGCCGCGCCCAAGGTCGGCGAGAACGCCTGGCGGATGCCGATCCCGGCCGCTTATGAGCGCCACATCGACAGCCCGATCGCCGATGTGAAGAACACCGGCAATGGCCGCGCCGGCGGCTCGATCACGGCGGCCCTGTTCCTGCAGCGCTTCACCAATGGGGTGCCGTGGGCGCACATCGACATCGCCCCCACCGCCTGGGTCAAGGACAGCAAGTCCCCGACCGTGCCGGACGGCGCCGTCGGCTGGGGCGTCCGCACCCTGGACCGGATGGTGGCCGACAGCTACGAGGCCTGACGGGTTCCGGTCTCCCGGAACGGAACCACCGGCGGGGCTCGCGCTCCGCCGGTGATGTTCGTTTCCGGCTCTGGTCAGTGGTGAATTCGACCACTCCGGACGCGAGCTGAACGCGCAGTCTGGTCACACCGACCAGCCAGAAACGGGACAATCGGGCGGGACAGGCGGGACATTTCCGGGACAATATCCGGGATATGTCGGGACAAACCCGGGACATCAACCGGGACAGCCGGGATACCCGGGACGGCCCGCGCGCCGAGCCCGGATCAGCCGCAGGTGAGGCGGACCACGGTCTGGCTTTCCGGATCGATCTCGATGTTCAGGCGCTCCCGCCGCAGGTCCTGGGTGACCGGCTCGCCGGTCTGGAACGTCCGCCACAGGGCGCCGGCGGGAGCCGCCGGCAGGTCCGCCCGCGCGCGCCCGATCCAGTCCTGACGTTCGGCCGCGCCGCAGGCGTCCGTCGGCGGCGCGGTCGCGGGCGCGGCAGGCCCCGCGGCAGCCGACGCGGAGGGCTGGGCGGCCGGCTCAGGCGCGCCCTCGGCACAGGCGGCGAGCGCCAGCACCGCGGCGAAGGGGAGCAGGATCAACCGCAATCGACGCTCCTGATGATGCCGGTCGCCTCGTCGAAGCGGACGTTGAGACGATCGGGACGCAGGTCCTTGGTCGTCGGGCAGGTGGTGCAGACCACCCGGACGTTGGCGTCGGCCGGGAAGGTCACGGCGCCGACGTGCGACCCGATCAGCGAGCGGGCGCCAGCGGCGTCGCAACGCTGGGGGATCGGCTCCATCGGCGACCCGGGCGCCGGAGCGCAGGCGGCCAGCGTCAGGGCGCCGGCGGTGAGGATCAGGGCTCTCATCCGCATTTCACCTCGCGGATCACGCCGCTGGCCTCGTCATAGAGGACGTTCAGGCGGCTGGGGCTGTAGTCCATCGTCACCGGGCAGGTCGTGCAGGTCACGCGCCAGGTCTCGTTGGACGGCTTCGGCGGCAGCTCCGAACGGTTGCGGCCGATGAAGCGCTGATACTGGTCGGCGCGGCACTGCGACGGGCCGTCTTGCGGCGGCATGGGCGCCGGCGCGGTTTCGACGGGGGCGCAGGCCGCGGCCAGCAGGCCGGCGGCGGCGAGGCCGAGAATCTGTGATTTCATGGGGCGGTTCCTCTGGTTCAGCCGCATCGGACCTGTTCGACGATGCCGGACTGGTCGTTGAAGAAGATGTTCAGGCGGTGGGGGGAGAAGTCCTCGGTGACGGGGCAGGTGGTGCAGGTCACCCGGCGGTTGACCACCTGGACCGGAACGGGGATTTCCGTCTTCGGTTTCCCGACCAGCCACTGCAATTCGCCGGCGCGGCACAGGTCGGCGGTGGGGTTGACGGGGCGGGCCCCGATCGGCTGGCTCATCTGGGCCTCCTCGATGGCGCGGGGCGCCGGCGCGTCCGACACGGGGGTCGAGCAGGCGGACAGCGCCGCCAAGGCAATCACGGACGGGGCGATCAGGCGGCTTTTTCCCAGCGGCCCTCGGGCGACTGCTTCCAGTAGGCGAGATTGGCGCCGGCCTCCTTCAGCGTCTTCCAGCGCACCCGGGCCGCGCTGACCGCCGCCTCGTTCCTGCCGTCGAAGATGATGAAGCATCGATCGAACCCTTTCGTATCGCCAAGCTGTGCGTCGTCGAGGATGAACAGCGCCTGAGCGTCGTTCGGGTTCTCATCCGATTGCGTCAACAGAATGGGCTGACGCGCCGCTTCCGGCTCCGTCGCCCGGCCGTGGGCGAGAAAACTGTCCTCGCGGTAGGTCCAGAGCCGTTCGTCGATGTCATCCAGCAGCCGGTCGTCGGCGGCGCGGACCAGCGCCCGCCAGCCCCGCTCGCGGGTCTTCTCCAGCAGGCCGGGCAGGACCTGGTCGAGCGTCGAGCGCTCGAGGTGGTAGAACCAGATTTCGGGGCCCGAGCTCAATTCCTTCCCCCCTTGCGGGGGAAGGTGGCTCGCGGAGCGAGACGGATGGGGGGTGTGTTCCCCGGTCTTTGCAGCATGAGCGCGGATCTCATCGAGGACGGTGTTCGGCTTTCCGAGAATCGTCCCGTTCGGGAAGCGCAGGATGACGAAGCCTTGAGAGCGAAGCCAGTCGTCCCGTGACCGATCTTCGGCCTCGCGCAGCACGTGAACGCCGCCGTCGGCTTCAAGCACCAGTTTGTGGGAGGGGCAACAGCAGTCGGCGACATAGGGGCCGAGGGGCATCTGACGGCGAAAGCGCAGGTTGTCGATCTGGCGGTTGCGAACGAGGGCCCACAACGCCTTTTCGGCGGTGGTCGGCGTTTTGCGCTGGCGGCGCGCCGAGGCGTAGGCGCGGTCATGGTGGACGGCCATGGGGGGAGGCTATGCTCGATAGACCGCGCTGGCACCCCCCATCCGACCCGCTTCGCGGGCCACCTTCCCCCGCAAGGGGGGAAGGAACTCTTCGCGTTACCGCTTCGGCGCGGGCATGTCGCGGCCGCCCTGGTGCAGGACGGCGCCATCGACCGAGCCCGAGGCGTCGCGGGTGAAGGTGACCTGGGCGTCGACCTCGCGGAGGAAGAAGGCGTCGGCGGATTCCGCATGCAGTTCGAAGGCCTGCTGGCCGGTGGCCTGGACCATCAGCCGGCCGTCGACGACCGAGACGGTGAGGGCGAAGGTCGGCGCCAGATCATAGACGCCCACGTAGCCTTGCAGCACCTCGGGGGCGACCGTGAAAGCCTGACGCTCGCTGGGCAGGGTGACGGTCTGGCCGCGGGCCAGCGCGAGGAGGGAGCCGCCGACCTGGTCGGAGCCGGGGCCGTTGAGATTGCCCAGCACCACGACCGTCATCCGGCGCGCCGGATCCCAGGCCATATAGGTGTTGAAGCCCTCGATGCCGCCGGAGTGGGTGATGGTCGTGTCTCCGTCCGTCTCCTTGACGATCAGGCCGAAGGCGTACTGGTTGCGCACGGGCGTGGTCAGGAGGGTCAGCGAGTCCGCACGCAGCAGACGGCCGCCGAACAGCCCCTGTTCCCATTTCAGCAGGTCGCGGGTGGTCGAATAGAGGGCGCCCGCGCCCTGGGGGATGCTCATGTCGATATAGTCGGCGTTGACGAACCCCTCGGCGGTCGGGCTGTAGCCCGAGGCGCGACGCGGCAGGATGGCGGCGTGGCTATCGTAGCCGCTGTCGCTCATGCCGAGGGGCTGGAAGAGGGTCCCCGCGACGAAGTCGGCGTAGGACTGGCCGCTGGCCTTTTCGACGATCGCGGTCAGCAGGATGTAGCCGGAGTTGGAATAGCTCCAGCCCTCTCCCGGCTGGAATTCCAGCGGGCGGTCGCGAAAGCGCGCGATCAGGCTGTCGATCGTGGCCGGCAGGGTCCTCGACGCCTCATACTCGTCGAAATCGGTGAAGTTGGGGATGCCGGCGGTGTGGCTGAGCAGGTGGCGCGTGGTCACCGCGTCCCAGGCCGCCGGCGCGCCGGGCAGATACGTCTTCACCGGCGCATCGAGATCGACCAGGCCGCGCTCGTGCAGGAGCATGACGGCGACGGCGGTGAATTGCTTGGTCACCGAACCCAGGCGAAATTTGGTGTCGCCGTCGTTGGGAATGCTCCATTCCCGGTTGGCGAAGCCATAGCCGCGGTCGAGCAGGATTTCGCCGTCGCGCGCGACCAGAACCGAGCCCGAGAACTCGTCCGCCGCGACGGCGGCGCGCACGACCTCGTCCATCCGCGCCGGGTCCTGGGCGAGGGCGGGGGCGGCGGACAGGACCAGGGCGGTCAGGCCGGCGAGGACGAGACGCATTCCACCGCGATGAGCCCGGAACGGGTCAGGGGCGCTCTGGCCCGGGTGGGAAGAGAGTTTGTTGTTGGACATCTGGCGCCCCCCGCTGAGCGTGACCATCACGCTGTCGGTGCATGATGCCATGACCGGCGGCCGTGGATGCAGCCGGCGACATTAGGGTTTTGTAATCCGGCGACCTAACCGCGCTCGAGCCCATAGATGGCCTCGGCGATATCCTCGACCCTGGCGCTCACCACGGCCCGGGCGTCATGGAGGCCGCGGTTGTAGAAAAACGGCCCGATCTCGCGGCCGAGGAAGTCCAGCAACATCTCCGCGGGCAGGGCGGCGAGGTCCGTCTCCAGCTCGTCGCGGAAATACGCCCGCAGCCTGGCCGTGATGTCGGCGGTTTCCTCACGGCTGAAGACGATCGGCTTCATCTCAGCTGACGTCCGCCAGGGCTTCTTCGGCCTGGACCCAGGCGGCTTCGGCGGCGTCGAGGTCGGTCTGGGTCCTGGTGCGGGCGCGGGTCAGGCCTTCGAGGGCCCGGGGATTGTTGACCGAGGCGTTGGCCATGTCGTCGTCGATGCGGGCGAGCTCGGCGGTCAGCTGGGCCATCCGCTCCTCGGCCTTCTTGACAGCGTGACGCAGGGTTGAGGGAGAAGGGCCTGATTTCTTGTCGTTCTTCTTGCCCTTGTTGTTCGACGCGGGCGCGGAGACGGCGGCCTCTTCCTTGATCTGGCTCGGTTTGACGGCGGCCTGTTTGGCGCGGTCGAGGACGAATTTGGCGTAGTCGTCCATGTCGCCGTCCCACGGCTTGACCGTGCCGTCGGCGGCCAGCCACAGGCGGTCGGCGACCATCTCCATCAACGAGCGGTCGTGGGTGATCAGGATGACGGCGCCGTTGTAGTCGTTGAGGGCGTCGAGCAGGGCGCGGCGGCTGTCGATGTCGAGGTGGTTGGTCGGTTCGTCGAGGATCAGGACGTGGGGCGCGTCCATCGCCACCTGGTTGAGCAGCAGGCGGGCGCGCTCGCCGCCGGACAGGGCGGCGACGGTGGTCTCCTGCTTCTCATAGCCGAGGCCCCATTGCGCCAGTTTCGAGCGGCGGCTGCTCTCGGGGGCGTCGGGCATGGCGCGGCGGATGATCTCCAGCGGGGTGTCGGTCGGGTCCATGGCCTCGATCTGGTGCTGGTGGAACCAGCCGACGCGCATCTTGCGGTCGCGGTGCAGTTCGCCGGTCTCGACGTTGAGGGCGCCGGCGATCATCTTGGCGAAGGTCGACTTGCCGGCGCCGTTGACGCCCAGCAGGCCGATGCGGTCGTCGAGGTCCATGCGCAGGTTGAGATTGCGCAGGATCGGCTTGCCGGGCTCGTAGCCGACATTGGCCCCTTCGAGACGGATCAGGGGCGGGGCCAGGGGGCGCGGCGGCGAGGGCAGGGTGAAGGGGGCGACGCGCTCCTCGGGCGGCAGTTCGACGGGCTGGAGCTTGGCCAGCCGCTTGACCCGGGACTGGGCCTGGGCGGCCTTGTTGGCCTTGGCCCCGAAGCGGTCGACGAACGACTGCAGGTGGGCGCGCTCGGCCTCCTGTTTGGCGCGGGTCGCGGTCAGCAGGCGGACCTTCTCGGCGCGCAGCTTTTCGAAGGAGTCGTAGTTGCCGGTGTAGATCTCCAGCTTGAGGTTGGAGAGGTGCAGGATGTGGGTGCAGACCTCGTTCAGCATCTCGCGGTCGTGGGAGATGATCAGGGCGGTGTGCGGGTATTTCTTGAGGCGGGCCTCAAGCCACAGGGCGCCTTCGAGGTCGAGGTAGTTGGTCGGTTCGTCGAGCAGCAGCATGTCCGGCTCGGCGAACAGGGCGGCGGCGAGGGCGACGCGCATGCGCCAGCCGCCCGAGAACTCCGACATCGGCCGCTGCTGGTTCTCGTGGTCGAAGCCGAGGCCGACGAGGATTTCGGCGGCGCGGGCCGGGGCGGCGTCGGCGTCGATCTCGATCAGCCGGGCCCAGATCTCGCCCATCTCCTCGGGGGCGGCGGTTTCAAGCCGACCCAGCAGGGTGTGGCGTTCGACGTCGGCCTCGAGGATGGTTTCGAGCACGCTGACGGGGGTGGCGGGGTGTTCCTGGTCGACCGAGGCGATGCGGGCGGTCTTGGGCAGGGTGATCTCGTCACCGCTCGCCGCCAGTTCGCCGAGGATCAGCTTGAACAGGGTCGACTTGCCGATGCCGTTGCGGCCGACCAGCCCGACCTTTGAGCCGGGCGGCAGGGAGACGGAGGCGTCCTCGAGGAATTTGCGGCCCCAGGCGTTGAAGGTCAGGTCGGTGATCTGGAGCATGCGAAGAGGTCGGTCCGATAGGCGAGGGTCGCTCCCCGCGGGCGGCGAGCGACAGGTCAGGAAGGGATCGTCCCTCAAGGAGCGAGCGGCCGCGCCGCGAGCCTCAGGGACGCCTTGGAAAGGGCGGAGGGCGCGTCTATAAGCCCGCGACCGTCAATCTCCCAACAAGAAGTCACTCCCATGACCGAACGCACCTTCTCGATCCTCAAGCCCGACGCCACGCGCCGCAACCTGACCGGCGCGATCAACGCCGTGATCGAGGGCGCCGGCCTGCGCATCGTCGCCCAGCGCCGCGTCAAGCTGACCGAGGCCCAGGCGAAGAAATTCTACGAAGTTCACGCCGAGCGCCCGTTCTACGGCGAGCTGGTCGGCCAGATGACCGCCGAGCCGGTCGTGGTGCAGGTGCTGGAAGGCCCGAACGCCGTCGCCGCCTACCGCGAAGTCATGGGCGCCACCAACCCGAAGGACGCCGCCGACGGCACGATCCGCAAGCAGTTCGCCCTGTCGATTGGCGAGAACTCGGTGCACGGCTCGGACTCGATCGAGAACGCCGGCATCGAGATCGCCCAGTTCTTCACCGACGACCAGATCGTCGGCTAGGGCTTCACCGCCTTGCAAAGCAAACGGCCCCGGCGAGCGATCGCCGGGGCCGTTGTCGTTTCGGGCGTGCGGCCGCCTACCAGATGCGGGCGCGGGCCTCGGGGGCGAGGTACTGTTCGTCGCCGGGCTGGACGCCGAAGGCCTCGTACCAGGCGTCAATATTCCGCACCGTGGCGCTGGCGCGGTACTGGGCCGGTGAGTGGGAGTCGGTGGTCAGGCGCTGCAGCAGGGTCTCGTTACGGATGTTCTCGCGCCAGACCTGGGCCCAGCCGAGGAAGACCCGCTGGTCGCCGGTCAGACCATTGATGACCGGGGCCGGCTGGCCGTCCAGCGACAGGTGATAGGCGTCGAGCGCCAGCAGCAGGCCGCCGAGGTCGGCGATGTTCTCGCCCATGGTCAGGTCGCCGTTGACCGAGGCGCCCTCGAACGGGCTGAGGGCCGAATACTGGGCGCCCAGGACCCGGGCGCGTTCCTCGAACTTGGCGGCGTCCTCGGCCGTCCACCAGTCGCGCAGCACGCCGTCGCCGTCGACCTTGCGGCCCTGGTCGTCGAAGCCGTGGGTGATCTCGTGGCCGATGACGGCGCCGATGCCGCCGTAGTTGATGGCCGCGTCGGCGTTCGGATCGAAGAAGGGCGCCTGCAGGATGGCGGCGGGGAAGACGATCTCGTTGCGCGGCGGGTTGTAGTAGGCGTTCACGGTCTGGGGCGTCATGCCCCATTCCAGCGGGTCGACCGGCTGGCCGACCTTGCCCAGGTTCCACTCCCACTCGAAGGCCGAGGACCGCTCGACATTGCCATACAGGTCGCCCGCTTCCAGCCGCAGGCCGTCATAGCTGCGCCATTGCTCCGGATAGCCGATCTTCACCCCGAAGCGGCTCATCTTGTAAAGGGCCTGCTGGCGGGTCTCGGGGCTCATCCAGTCCAGCCCCTCGATGCGGGCGGTCATGGCCCGGCGCAGGTTGGCGACCAGTTCCTCCATCTGGGCCTTGGACTCGGCCGGGAAGTGGCGGGCGACGTACTCCTTGCCGAGCGACTCGCCGAGCGAGCCGTCGACCAGCTGCACGCCGCGCTTCCAGCGCGGGCGGTTCTCCGGCTGGCCCTGAAGAACCTTGCCGAAGAAGTCGAAGCGGGCGTCGACGAAGGCCTGCGACAGATAGGGGGCGGCCTGGTTGATGACGTGGAAGGCCTGCCACGACTGCAGGGTCGCGACCGGGGTTTCGGCGAAGACGGCGGCCATGCCGGGGAAGGCGGTGTCGTTCATCGCCACCAGCACCGGCACCTGGCCCAAGCCGGCGCCGTCAGCCCAGGCGGCCCAGTCGAAGCCGGGGGCGCTGGCCGTCAGCTCGGCGACCGAGGTCGGGTTGTACAGCTTGTCCAGCTGGCGGCTCTGCACCGCGGTCCAGTGATGCCGGGCGATGGCGGTCTCGAATGCGACGATGTCGGCGGCGGCCTGTTCGGCGTTGGGCCAGCCGCCGAGCTCAAGCGCCTTGGCGACATAGACCTGATAGGCGGCCTTCTGTTCGGCGAAGCTGTCTTCCAGATAGTAGTCGCGGTCCGGCAGGCCGAGGCCGCCCTGGACGATGTAGGCGCTGTTGATGTCCGGCTGTTTGAGGTCTTCGAACACCGCGGCGCCGAACAGGCTGGAGCCGAAGCCATACTGGGTGCGGCCCATCAGGGCGGCGATTTCCTCGCGGGTGTCGGCGGCGCGAACCTCGGCGAGATCGGCCTGCAGCGGGCCGGCGCCGAGGGCTTCGACGGCCGCCTCGTCCATGAAGCTGGCGTAGAAGGCGCCGATGCGGGCGGCTTCGGGGCTGGAGGTCGGTTCGGCCGCGCTCTCCTCGATCAGGGTCTTCAGATTGTCCTGCGACCGGTCGTACAGCATGTCGAAGACGCCGTAGGAGGTCTTGTCGCCCGGGATCGGCGTGTCGCGCAGATAGACGCCGCTGGCGTAGCGATTGAAGTCGTCGCCCGGGGCCACGGCGGGATCCATGCCGTCGAGGTCGAAGCCGAACGCGCCGATCTCGGCCTGGGTCGTGGACGGAATCTCGACGATCGGGGGCGCGTCCTGGGCGGCGGCGGAGCCGACGGCGAGAAGCAGAACGGCGCCGGCGGCGCAGGCCATGAGTCGAAGTTTGAGCATTGGAGGCCCCCAGATTGAATTTGGCGGCAGACTGACCCAGCCGAACGGCGCTGTCGCGGCGAAAGTCGCCAGATTACAAAATGCTCATCCGCGTCGAACAGAAGTCGGCGAGGGTCCGCGCATAGAGGCCGTGTTCCGCCGTCAGCACCCGTTGGGCGAGCGAGGCCGGGGTGTCGTCGGCCAGAACCGGCACCGTCGCACGGGCGAGGACCGGGCCCTCGTCGACGCCCTCGGTGACCAGATGGACGCTGCAGCCGGCCTCGGCATCGCCGGCCGCGAGGGCGCGGGCGTGGGTGTCGAGGCCGGGATATTTGGGCAGCAGGCTGGGGTGGATGTTGAGCAGTCGCCCGCTCCAGCGCCGCACCAGCCACGGCGTCAGCAGGCGCATATAGCCGGCGAGGGCCACCACCTCGACGCGGTGTTCGGCCAGCAGGGCGTCCAGCGCCTGTTCGTGCGCCTCACGGTCCTTGCCGAAGGGTTGGTGGTCGACGACGGCGACGGCGACGCCCTTGGCCTCGGCGACGGCCAGCCCGCCGGCGTCCGGGCGGTTCGACGCCACCAACACGATCTCGAACGGGCAGTCGTCCGCGCCCCCGGCATCGATCAGGGCGGCCATGTTGGAGCCGGCCCCGGAGATCAGGACGGCGACGCGGACGCGGTCGGACGACGACCGGTCCATCACAGGGCCCGAACCGTCCGGCGACGCGGGGCGGCGGTCACGCGGCTCAGTCCGCCGCCAGCTGGCCGCAGACGAAGGCGACCTCGCCCGCGTTCAGCAGGCCTTCCAGCACCGGCTCGGCGTTCTCGGGCGCGACGACGAGGATGAAGCCGACGCCGCAGTTGAAGGTGCGGCGCAGTTCGTGATCCGAAATGCCGCCGGTCTCGCCCAGCCACTGGAACACCTGGGGCAGGGGGATGGCGTCCCAGTCGAACTCGGCGTGCAGGCCCCCGGCGATGCAGCGCGGCGGGTTCTCGATCAGGCCGCCGCCGGTGATGTGGGCCGCGCCCTTGATCAGCCCGGCCTTCATCAGCGGCAGCACCGGCTTCACATAGATGCGGGTCGGCTCCATCAACGCCTGGGCGAGGGTGCGGTCGCGGGCGAAGGGGGCGTCGTCGCCCCACGACAGGCCGGACTTCTCGACGACCTTGCGGATCAGGGAATAGCCGTTGGAGTGCGGGCCGGACGAGGCGAGGCCGATGATGATATCGCCCGCGGCCTGGCGATCCAGATACGGCAGGGCGTGGCCGCGCTCGACCGCGCCGAGCGAGAAGCCGGCGAGGTCGTAGTCGCCGCCGGCGTACATGCCGGGCATTTCGGCCGTTTCGCCGCCGACGAGGGCGCAGCCGGCCTGGCGGCAGCCCTCGGCGATGCCGGCGACAACGCGTTTGGCGGCGTCGATCTCGAGCTTGCCGGTGGCGTAGTAGTCGAGGAACAGCAGCGGCTCGGCACCCTGGGCCAGCAGATCGTTGACGCACATGGCGACCAGATCGACGCCGACGCCGTCATGCCGCCCGGTCTCGATGGCGATCTTCAGCTTGGTGCCGACGCCGTCGGTGGTGGCGACGATCAGCGGGTCCTCGAATCCGGCCGCCTTGAGGTCGAACAGGGCCCCGAATCCCCCCAGCGAGGCCTCGGCGCCGGGGCGGCGGGTCGATTTGGCGAGCGGCTTGATGGCGTCGACCAGCATCTCGCCGGCGTCGATATCCACCCCCGCATCGGCGTAGGTCAGACCGTTTTTCAGGCTTTCGGGGGTGTCGCTCATCGGTCACGGGCCTGAATCAGTGGGCGGATTTGTGCGGCGGCTCTTGCCATAACCGCATTGCGCGGGGCTATAGCATTCGAATGACGCCCATCACCACCACCGAGGCGCTGCGCGATTTCTGCGCAAAGCTTTCAAACCAGCCCTTCATCACGGTCGACACCGAGTTCATGCGGGAGACGACCTATTGGCCGCGCCTGTGCCTGATACAGGCGGCCTCGGCCACCGACGCGGCCATCATCGATCCGATGGCCGAGGGGCTCGATCTGGAGCCCTTCCTCGACCTGCTGCGCGACGAATCGATTCTCAAGGTCTTTCACGCCGCCCGGCAGGACGTGGAGATCTTCGTCAAACTGGGGGCCATGCCCAAGCCGATGTTCGACACCCAGGTGGCGGGCATGGCCGCGGGCTTCGGCGACCAGGTCTCGTATGAGGCGCTGGTGCGCCAGATGCTGCGGCAGGAGGTCGACAAGGGCAGCCGCTTCACCGACTGGGCCCGTCGGCCGCTGTCGGATGCGCAGCTGGTCTACGCCCTCGGCGACGTGACCCATCTGGCCGCCCTGTTCCCGAAGCTGCGGGACCGGTTGGCGAAGGAGGGGCGCCTCGACTGGGTCACCGCCGAGATGGAGGACCTGACCGATCCGGCGCTCTACGACACCGATCCCGAAAAGGCGTGGAAGCGTCTGAAACCCAAGAAATATGCGGCGAAATATCTGGCCGCCTTCGTGGCCACGGCGGTCTGGCGCGAGCGGGCGGCGCAGGAGCGCGACCAGCCGCGCGGCCGCATCCTCAAGGACGAGGCGATCGACGAGATCGCGGCCCAGGGCCCGACCGATCCGGACGCCTTCAACCGGCTGAGGTCGGTGCCCAAGGGGTTCGGGGCCTCGCGCCTCGGTCTGGAGTTGTGCGCCGAGCTGAAGCGGGTGCTGGCCGATCCGGAAGCCCATGCGCCCAAGCTGGAGCGGCCCTCGCACAACCAGCCGGCCCCGCCCTCGGTGGTCGAACTGCTGAAGGTGCTGCTCAAGGCCAAGAGCGACAACGCCGGCGTGGCGACCAAGCTGCTGGCCAATGTCGCCGACCTCGAGAAGATCGCGCTGGACGACGAGGCCGATGTCGATGCGCTGAAGGGCTGGCGGCGTCAGCTGTTCGGCGAAGACGCGCTGAAGCTGAAGCGCGGCGAGATCGCGCTGGTGCTGAACGGGGCGCGGGTCGAGGTGGTGGAGATCGAGTAGGGATTAGGGATTAGGGATTAGGGATTAGGGATTAGGGATTAGGGATTAGGGATGAACCGTGCGGCCGGAACCGCTGCGCCCGATCCTGATCTGCTTCCTAATCCCTAATCCCTCGTCCCTATTCCCTCAGCTGACCGTCGCCTTGACGATCTTGCCGGGGTTGCGGGGCGGTTCGCCCTTCGGCAGGGCGTCGACATGGTCCATGCCTTCGATGACCTCGCCCCAGACGGTGTACTGGCCGTCGAGGAAGGAGGCGTCGTCGAGGCAGATGAAGAACTGGCTGTTGGCGCTGTTGGGGTCCGAGGTGCGGGCCATGGAGCAGACGCCGCGGGCGTGGCGTTCCTTCGAGAACTCGGCCTTCAGGTTCGGCTTGGACGAGCCCGAGGTGCCGGTGCCGGTCGGATCGCCGCCCTGGGCCATGAAGCCGGCGATGACGCGGTGGAAGACGACGCCGTCGTAGAAGCCTTCGCCGGCCAGCTCGGTGATGCGGGCGACGTGGCCCGGCGCGAGGTCCGAACGCAGCTTGATGACGACGTCGCGGGCTTCGCCGTCGCCGGTGTCGAGGGTGAAGGTCAGGGTTTCGGCCATCTGGGCGCTCCTTTGAAATGTCGCGGGGTCATAGCCCGCAAACCCGGTCGGGGCTATGTGGATGCGATGAGTGACGAAGAAAAGCCCAGGCCCGGGGAACCCGAACGCCGCCGCATGGTCCGTCCGCCCTCCGGCGGCACGGCCTCCGGGCGCGGCATGGGCACCAAGATGAAGACGGCGGACACCAAGTCGATGTCCAGCCAGCAGTGGATCAAACGCCAGCTGTCGGACAAATGGTCCGAGCGGGCGCGGGCCGAGGGCTGGCGCAGCCGCGCCGCCTTCAAACTGCTGGAGATCGACGAGCGGTTTCACCTGATCCGGCAGGGCAGCCGGGTCATCGATCTGGGCGCGGCGCCGGGCGGCTGGATCCAGGTGGCGCTGAAGCGGGGCGCGACCTCGGTGGTCGGGGTCGACCTGCTGCCGATCGAGCCGATCCCGGGGGCGACCCTGATCCAGGCCGACTTCACCCATCCGGGTGTCGATCTGCAGATGATGGAGCTGCTGGGCGGTCAGCCGGACCTGGTGCTGTCCGACATGGCCCACAACACCGTCGGCCACCGCCAGACCGATCACCTGAAGATCATCGCCCTGATCGAGATCGCCGCCGACTTCGCGATTCGCACGCTCAAGCCGGGCGGGCATTTCGTGTCGAAGAATTTCCAGGGCGGCGACGCCGGCGGGGTGCTGGCGCGGCTGCGGTCCGAGTTCGAGACGGTCAAATACGTCAAGCCGGAGTCGAGCCGGAAGGACAGCGCCGAGGTGTTTCTGGTGGCGATGAACCGGCGCTAGGCCGAGGCCGTCTCCGCCGCCCGCGCGGCCTTGCGCGCCTCGATCCGGGCCCAGACGCGATCATGGACGGTGAAGAAGACCGTCTGCACCAGCGGCTCGATCAGGCCGATGGCCAGCGAGACCTTCCAGTCGCGGGTCAGGGCGAAGGCGACGGCGACGGCGACGACGAAATGCATCAGGCCGTAGGTCATCGACTTGACCGCCACCTGCTTCAGCGAGCGGGGCAGGGCGTGGCTGTGGCCGTGATGGCCGTGGGCGCGGGACTGCTCCTCGGGGGCCATGATCTGCAGGCGGGCGGTGAAGGCCTCGGACGCCTCCTCGAGGTTGGACAGCATCCGCCGGTGCTCGATCCGGTGCCAGACGCGGTCGTGGATCGAATAGGCGATGGTCTGGAAGAAGGGCTCGACCACGCCCACGGCCAGGGCCAGCCGCCAGTCGCGGGTAATGGCGAAGGCGACGAGGATCGCCACCACCAGGTGCATCACGCCATAGCTCGCGATCTTGAGCGCGAGGCGGCGGGCGGTGCTGATCAACAGTCGGACCATGGGTCTTTCAAATGTGGGGTCGAGGCCGCAACGGCAAGGCAATTGTTGTTATCGTCAACATAGGCCCGTGCGGGCCTTGCGGTTCCCCGGGTTCCACCGCTATACGCGGCCCGCAAAACGGAGACTCCTCATGGAGATACGCGAAGGGCTCACCTTCGACGATGTTTTGCTGGAACCCGGCCCGTCAGAGATCATGCCCGCGGAAGCGGATGTCTCGACGAAGCTGACCCGCGACATCAGGCTGAACATCCCGCTGACCTCGTCCGCCATGGATACGGTCACCGAAAGCCGGCTGGCCATCGCCATGGCCCAGGCCGGCGGTCTGGGCGTCCTGCACCGCAATATGACGGTCGAGGAACAGGCCGACATGGTGCGCGAGGTGAAGCGCTACGAAAGCGGCATGGTCATCAATCCGGTGACCATCTCGCCGCAGACGACGCTGGGCGAAATTCGCGCCATCCGCGCGAAGAAGAAGATCAGCGGCTTCCCGGTCGTCGATCCGGCCACCGGCAGGCTGGTCGGCATCCTGACCAATCGCGACATGCGCTTCGACACCGATCCGAACCGCAAGGCCGCCGAACTGATGACCTCGGGCGAGCTGATCACCGTGCGCGAGGGCGCGGGCCGCGACGAGGCCCTGGCCCTGCTGCGCGATCGCAAGATCGAGCGCGTCATCGTCGTCGACGAGGACTATCGCGCCACCGGCCTGATCACGATGAAGGACATCGAGAAGGCCCAGGCCCATCCGCACGCGGCCAAGGACGATCAGGGCCGGCTGCTGGTCGGGGCGGCCTCGACCGTCGGCGACAACGGCTATGAGCGGTCGATGGCCCTGGCCGAGGCGGGCGTGGACGTGGTGGTGATCGACACCGCCCACGGCCATTCGATCCAGGTCTCGCGCGCGGTCGAACGCATCAAGCGGGAGAACAACCGCGTCCAGATCATCGCCGGCAACGTCGCCACCTATGACGCCGCCCGCGCCCTGATCGACGCGGGCGCCGACGCGGTGAAGGTCGGCATCGGGCCGGGCAGCATCTGCACCACGCGCATCGTCGCCGGCGTCGGCGTGCCCCAGCTGACCGCCATCATGGAGGCCGTCCGGGCGGCGAAGGAGTCCGGCGCGCCGGTCATCGCCGACGGCGGCATCAAATATTCGGGCGACCTGGCCAAGGCCATCGCCGCCGGCGCCTCTGTGGCGATGATGGGCTCGATGTTCGCCGGCACCGACGAAAGCCCGGGCGAGGTGTTCCTGTACCAGGGCCGGTCGTACAAGTCGTACCGCGGCATGGGCTCGGTCGGCGCCATGGGCGCCGGCTCGGCCGACCGCTATTTCCAGAAGGAAGTCGAGGACACCCAGAAGCTGGTGCCCGAGGGCATCGAGGGCCAGACGCCGTACAAGGGGCCGATTGCCCCGGTGCTGCACCAGATGGTAGGCGGCCTGCGCGCCGCCATGGGCTATGTCGGCGCCGCCACCATCGCCGACTTCCAGCAGCGGGCGCGGTTCGTGCGCATCACCGGGGCCGGTCTGCGCGAAAGCCACGTCCATGACGTGATGATCACGCGCGAGGCGCCGAACTATCGGCAGGGATGAGCGGGGAGGCTCAAGCCATGGATATGACGCCCGAATTCCTGATGCTGGCCTTCACCCTGATCCTGGCCCTGGTCCAGATCGGGGCGGCCGGGATGGCGCGCACGGCAGAGCTGGGCGGCAAGTGGAACGCCGGCCCGCGCGACGGCGAGGCGCCGCCGCCGGGCAAGTTGGCCGGGCGTCTCATGCGGGCCCAGGCCAATCTGTTCGAGACCCTGCCGCTGTTCGCCGCCGCTGTGATCATAGCGCATATCGCCGGTAAGGACGGACAACTGACCTTCGTCGGCGCTCACCTCTATTTCTTCGGGCGGCTGATCTACCTGCCGCTCTACGCCTTCGGCGTGCCCTACATCCGCTCGCTGGTCTGGCTCGTCGCCACCGGCGGTCTGGTGACGGTGCTCGTCGCCCTGTTCCTTTGAAAGCCTGAATTGACCCCAGCCGCCCGCCTCGCCGCCGCCGCCTCCGTTCTCGACAGCATCGCCCAGGGGCGCGCCCCGGCCGAGGTCGTGCTGAAGGCCTGGGGCGCCGCCAACCGCTACGCCGGATCGGGCGACCGCCGCGCCGTCGCCGACCGCGTCTACCGCGTGCTGCGCGCCCGCGGCCGGTTGGTCTGGGCCATGGGCGGGCGCGAGGACGGGCGGGCGCTGGTGATCGGCTCGCTGGCCCTGATTGATGGCCTGTCGCTGGAAGAGATCGAGGCCCTGCACTCGGGCGATGGCTATGGCCCGCGGCCGCTGTCGAAACAGGAACGGGCCCGGATCATGGCCGGGGAGGGCGACCTGCCCGGCTGGGTCGCCGCTGGCCTGCCCGAATTCGTGGTCGAGGACTTCAAGGCGACCTTCGGCGAGCGCTGGAGCGAAGAGGCCCGCGAGCTGATGGCGCCGCGCGCGCCGATCGACCTGCGCGTCAATACGGCGAAGACGACCGTCGAGGCTGTCGCCGCCGAGCTGACCGCCGCCGGGCTGAAGCCGGAGCCGACGCCGTGGTCGGCCCGCGGCCTGCGCCTGACGTCCGAGCCGCCGCCCAATGTCCAAGCGCTGGAGGCCTTCAAGGCCGGTCATATCGAGATCCAGGACGAGGCCAGCCAGATCGTCGCCTGGCTGGCGGGGTCGAGTCTGGACTTCTCCCCGGACAGCATCGTTGTCGACTATTGCGCCGGCGGCGGCGGCAAGACGCTGGCGTTGGCCGTGCAGGGGCTGGCCGACGCGGGTCCGGCCAAGGCCGTCGCGCCGAAGCCGGCCGGCTGGTCCCCGACCGGGGCCGATGAGGCCGCCGCCGCCCGGGCCGCGCCGCCGGCCTCGGGGATGAAGCTCATCGCCTGCGACGTGGTGCAGAAGCGGCTCGACAATATCCGTCCGCGACTGGCCCGCGCCGGCGTCGCCGCCGACCTGCGGCTGATCGGCCAGAACGGCGGCGGGGTCGAGGAATTCAACGGCAAGGCCGATCTGGTGTTCGTCGACGCGCCGTGCAGCGGCGCGGGCGCCTGGCGTCGCCGGCCCGAGGACGCCTGGCGGCTGAAGCCGGACGAGGTCGAGCGGATGCACGCGCTGCAGCTGCGCATCCTCGATCAGGCCGTGGCGCTGGTGAAGCCGGGCGGCCGGCTGGCCTATGTCACCTGCTCGATGCTGACGCGCGAGAACGAGGCGACCGCCGACGCCTTCGAGGCGGCGCATCCCGGGTTCCAGCCCCTGCCGGTGGCGGCGCTGCTGGACACGCCGACCCTGACCGGGGCGGCGCGCGAGCGTCTCGCCGCCCAGGCGGCGGGTCATCGCCTGCGGATGTCGCCGGGCTCGACCAACACCGACGGCTTCTTCCTCGCCCTCTATGAGCGGCGGGCGTGAGCCGGGACTGGTCCCTTTCCCGCTTCGGTCCCAGGACCGTCCTGTGCGTCATGGCCGCCGAGCCTGAATACGGCCCGGCGCTGAGGGCGCGCATCCGTCCGCTGATCACCGGCGTCGGGCCGGTGGAGGCCGCCGCCGGGGTCGCCCATGCCCTGGCCGTGCTGCAGGCGGAAGGCGCTCTGCCGGACCTGATCGTCTCACTGGGCTCGGCGGGTTCGCGCACCCTCGACCACGCCCGGGTCTATCGCGTCGCCACGGTCAGCTATCGCGACATGGACGCCAGCGCCCTCGGCTTTCCCAAGGGCGAGACGCCGTTCCCGCGCCTGCCGGCCATCCTCCCGCTGACCGAAGGCCCTGCCGCCCTGCCGACCGCCCGCCTCGCCACCGGGGCCAGCGTCGTTTCGGGGGCCAGCTATGACGCCATCGACGCCGACATGGTCGATATGGAGACCTTCGCCGTCGTCCGCGCCGCCGCCCGCTTCGGCGTGCCGGTATTGGGCCTGCGCGGCGTCAGCGACGGCCGCTCGGACCTGTCCGCGCTCGAGCACTGGACCGACGCCCTCGCCGAGGTCGATCAGGCGCTGGCCGAAGCGCTCGACCTGATGCATGACCTCTTCACGCCTGCCGCCACGGAGCCCGCATGACCGCCCCCGCTGATCACCAGAAGGTCCTGATCGTCGACTTCGGCAGCCAGGTGACGCAGCTGATCGCCCGGCGCCTGCGCGAGGCCAGCGTCTATTGCGAGATCCATCCGTACGCGAAAGCTGAGGCCGCCCTGGCCGCCATGAAGCCGCAGGCCATCATCCTGTCGGGCGGTCCCGAGAGCGTGCACGAAGAAGGCAGCCCGCGCGCGCCGCAGGGCGTGTTCGAGGCCGGCGTCCCTGTTCTGGGCATCTGCTACGGCGAGATGACCATGTGCGAGCAACTGGGCGGCAAGGTCGAGGGCGGCCATCACCGCGAGTTCGGCCGCGCCGAGATCACCGTCGAGAAATCCTCGCCGCTGCTGGCCGATCTGGCGCCGGTCGGCGAGGACGAGACGGTCTGGATGAGCCATGGCGACAAGATCGTCGCCATTCCGCAGGGGTTCGACGTCGTCGCCTCGTCGCCGGGCTCGCCCTATGCCGCGATCGCCGACGAGACGCGGCGGTTCTACGGCGTCCAGTTCCACCCGGAGGTCATGCACACCCCGCGCGGCGCGACCATGCTGAAAAACTTCACCCACGGCATCGCCGGGCTGAAGGGCGACTGGACCATGGCCGCCTATCGCGACGAGAAGATCGCGCAGATTCGCAAACAGGTCGGATCGGCCAGGGTCGTCTGCGGCCTGTCCGGCGGCGTCGACTCTTCGGTGGCCGCGGTGCTGATCCACGAAGCGATCGGCGACCAGCTGACCTGCGTCTTCGTCGACACGGGACTGCTGCGCAAGGACGAGGCGACCCAGGTCACGACCCTGTTCCGCGAGCACTACAACATTCCCCTGATCCACGTTGATGCTTCGAAGGAATTCCTCGGAGAGCTGGCCGGGATCTCGGACCCCGAGACCAAGCGCAAGACGATCGGCCGGGTCTTCATCGAGATCTTCGACCGCGAGGCGGGCAAGATCGACGGCGCCGAATTCCTCGCCCAAGGCACGCTGTATCCGGACGTGATCGAGAGCGTTTCGTCCTCGAGCGGCAAGGCCCATGTGATCAAGAGCCACCACAATGTCGGCGGCCTGCCGGACTTCATGAAGCTGAAGCTGGTCGAGCCGCTGCGCGAGCTGTTCAAGGACGAGGTGCGGGCGCTCGGCCGTGAACTGGGCCTGACCGACGCCTTCGTCGGACGCCACCCCTTCCCGGGGCCGGGCCTGGCCATCCGCATTCCCGGCGAGATCACGCCCGAGGCGGTCGAGACCCTGCAACAGGCCGACGCCATCTATCTCGACGAAATCCGCAAGGCCGGGCTTTACGACCAGATCTGGCAGGCCTTCGCCGTGCTGCTGCCGGTCAAGACCGTCGGCGTCATGGGCGACGCCCGCACCTATGAGAAGGTGCTGGCCCTGCGCGCCGTCACCTCGACCGACGGTATGACCGCCGACTTCTTCGAATTCCCGTGGGACGTGCTGGGCCGGACCGCGACCCGCATCGTCAATGAGGTGAGGGGGGTCAACCGCGTGGTCTACGACGTCACGTCCAAGCCGCCCGGGACGATCGAGTGGGAGTGAGGGAGCGGGCATGCGGGGGCGGCCCTTGGCGAGGGGCTTTGGTTGATGACGGGGCGACTTTAGCTTCCTCAGCTGATCTGTTCGACCCGGAGCTCTACGGTGGGGGATCTTCGGTCCCGCCACCCGCGTCTGACCTTTGAGGGCCCCTGTTGATGTCGCCGTTCTGCGGAATGCAACTGGCGAGAGCAGGTGGCTGCGGTTGTTTTCTGGCGATCAGCCTCAGGCGGTCGTCCGCGCCGCAAAGCGGTCTTCGTCCGACAGCTTGAAGGCCTCAGGCATGCGCCGCCTGACTGACAGAGCGGGCCAGCCAAGTCGGCAGGCGCGGACCCACCGAGACCAGTTCGCCAAATGCCGATGGCCCTAGCTTCCGCCTCAGGAGGGCGAGCGCCGTCCCGGCCTTCTCAGGCCCCAGCCAGGCCAGGGCGCGGACTGCCTCGCCGGCCGGACGATCGGCCAGCAGGAGTTGCCAGGCGGGTGCATGTCTGAACTCGACGGTCTGGTTGCCGAGGCTGAGCGTTCGGCTCGGCCCGCTGGTCAGATAGACTGATCGGACAGGCGCCTGGGTTGTCAGGCCGAGGGCGTTTGCCGCCGCCGCCCCGCTGGAGGCCACGACCTCTCCGCGCTGCTCGCCGACAGCCCGCACGACCTTTTCGACCGCGGGGGTTCGTACGCCGAAGCGGCCTTCTATCGGACGGACATAGAGACCCCGTCCGGCGCGAAGGAGTCTGCCTCGGCGGACAAGGCGCGACAACGCCTGATCCACGGCGGCGCGGCTGCCCAGGTGCAACAGCGACTTAGCGGCGATCGGCGTCCCTTCGGGGAGCGCCGTGGCGCGCTCCATGATCTGTTCGGCGAGAACTTGCATGGCTTGTCTGTGTCAGAAAAATAGTGCGGTTTCTGACACTCTGCAAGCGAGCGCCACTGACGGGCGCGCATAGACAAGGGAAGGGGCTCCGGCACAAGCTGAAATCCGACCGCGCCCAGCCCAAGCTGATCCTGACGGAGCCCGGCGTGGGTTACCGACTACGAGTGTAAGGGCGCTTTGAACGTCCGCGGGCCGCAGAACCGGTTCCCACGTGCCGATAAGAACTTAACCCGACGCCCGCTGAAGGACCGATCTTGACTCATCCGTGACGTTCGGAGAGTCCGCTCTCGGGTAGAGCGATGGAATCAGAAGAAGCAGCCGCACATCGAACCGATCAAGGAGCCCGGACTGTCCTGATCAGCAGACCCACCCTTCGCCGTTCCGCGCCGAAGCGGCGAAGAGTTTGGGGGGCCGCGGTTGCGTGATTTCGGCAGGGCAGGGCGGCTTTCAACCTGGCGCGGTTAACCTGTCAGTCCCGGTCGGCTATGTCGCTGGATTGACGGTCCTGATCGTGTCCTCGGCGCCGCCGTCACGGTCAAGCTCGCACCCGCCGGGAGGTGGAGGCGGCTTCGTCGCCTACGCCCATGCGCTGTGGTGGACAGCCATGCTCACCACCAGTAGCGGATCCGACTTCTGGCCCGAGACGGCCGCGAGGCGGATTCTCGCCCTCTGGCTTTCGGTCTACGGTCTGGCGGTCTTTGACAATATCACCGCCAGTTCCGTCAGCTTCTTCATCGGCCGCGACGCCGAGGCGCCCGACGCGCCGGTCGCGGGCAGCGCGATATCCCGCGATTGACGGAAGAGCTCCACGAACTGCGTCTCCTGCTGGCCCGCACGGATCACTGATCGCGCAGAGTACTGGATTCAGCCCGGGGCCAGGTCCGCCGCTGCCCGGCGGCCGGAAGGAAAAAGGCCCCGGCGTCTGCGCCGGGGCCTTCTGCGTTTCAGACGTGACGGCCCGTCTTAACGACGGCTGCGACCACGGTCACGATCGCCACCGCCGCCTTCACGCTTGGGACGGCCGCCCGTGTCGTCGGACAGCGGCGGCTCGCCGCGTTCGTCGCGTTCGGCGTTGATCTTGTCGGTGATGTCCTCGCCGGTTTCCTGATCGACGACCTTCATCGACAGCTTGGTCTTGCCGCGATCATCCATGCCGATGAACTTGACCTTCACTTCCTGACCTTCGCTCAGGACGTCGGCTGGGTTGGCGACGCGATCCAGGGCGATCTGGGACACGTGGACCAGGCCGTCCTTGGCGCCGAAGAAGTTCACGAAGGCGCCGAAGTCGACGACCTTCACGACCTTGCCCGAATAGATCATGCCGGGCTCGGGCTCGGACACGATGGAGGTGATCCAGGCCTTGGCGGCGTCGATCTTTTCCTGGTCCGAGGCGGCGATCTTCACCGTGCCGTCGTCCTCGATGTTGACCTTGGCGCCGGTCTTTTCGACGATCTCGCGGATGATCTTGCCGCCCGTGCCGATGATGTCGCGGATCTTGTCGACCGGGACCTTGATGGCCTCGATCTTGGGCGCGTACTCGCCCAGTTCGGTGCGGGCGCCGTCGATGGCCTTGTCCATCTCGTCGAGGATGTGCAGACGGCCGGCCGAGGCCTGGGCGATCGCCTTGCGCATGATCTCTTCGGTGATGCCGGCGACCTTGATGTCCATCTGCAGCGAGGTGATGCCTTCGCGCGTGCCGGCCACCTTGAAGTCCATGTCGCCGAGGTGATCTTCGTCACCCAGGATATCGGACAGGATGGCGAACTCGCCTGACGGCTCCAGGATAAGGCCCATGGCGATGCCAGACACCGGGCGAACCAGCGGCACGCCCGCGTCCATCAGCGCCAGCGAGGCGCCGCAGACCGTGGCCATCGACGACGAGCCGTTGGACTCGGTGATCTCCGAGACGATGCGGATCGTATAGGGGAAATCTTCCGACGACGGCAGCATCGGGCGGATCGCCCGCCAGGCCAGCTTGCCGTGACCGATTTCCCGACGGCTGGAGCCGCCCATCCGCCCGGTCTCGCCGACCGAATAGGGAGGGAAGTTGTAGTGGAGAAGGAACTTCTCCTTGTACGTCCCGGCCAGGGCGTCGACGTACTGTTCGTCCTCGCCGGTGCCGAGGGTAGCGACGACGATGGCCTGGGTTTCACCGCGGGTGAACAGGGCAGAGCCGTGGGTGCGCGGGAAGATGCCGACTTCCGAGACGATGTCGCGGACCTTGTCGAGGGCGCGCCCGTCAACCCGGTGACCGTTCTCGATGATGTCGCGGCGCAGGACGTGGGCCTCGCATTCCTTGAAAGCGGTGGAGAATTTGGAGGCGTCGAAGCCGTCCGGGTTCTCGTCGGTCTTCACCAGCTTGGCGGCGGCGGCCTTCTTGGCCGCGTCGACGCCGTTGCGGCGCTCGTATTTGCCGACGTGGGTGTAGGCGGTCTTGATGTCCTCGCCCACCAGCTTCTGGATCGCGGCGACGACGTCGGAGTGGTCCTCGGCCTGGAAGTCGAACGGCTCCTTGGCGGCGTGTTCGGCCATGTCGATGATGGCCTCGATCACTGGCTGCATGCCGCGATGGGCGAACATCAGGGCGTTCAGCATGATCTCTTCCGACAGCTCCCTGGCTTCGGATTCGACCATCATCAGGGCGTCCTGGGTGCCGGCGACGACGAGGTCGAGCTGGCTGTCGGGCATCTGGTCGAGGGTCGGGTTGAGCACCATCTCGCCATCGACGTAGCCGACGCGGGCGCAGCCGATCGGACCCATGAAGGGCACGCCCGAGAGGGTGAGGGCGGCCGAGGCAGCGATCATGCCCAGCACGTCCGGGTCGTTCTCGAGGTCATGCTGGAGGACGGTGACGACGACCTGGGTCTCGTTGCGGAAACCCTTGACGAACAGCGGGCGGATCGGGCGGTCGATCAGGCGGGAGACCAGGGTCTCCTTCTCGGTCGGACGGCCTTCACGCTTGAAATAGCCGCCCGGGATCTTGCCGGCGGCGAAGGTCTTTTCCTGGTAGTTGACGGTCAGGGGGAGGAAATCCATCCCCGGCTTGGTCTGGCGGGCGAAGACGACGGTGGCCAGGACCACGGTCTCGCCATAGGTCGCCAGCACGGCGGCGTCGGCCTGACGGGCGATGCGCCCGGTTTCGAGGGTCAGCGGGCGTCCGGCCCAGTCGATCGTCTTGCGTTTGATATCGAACATTTTTCTCTTTCATATCCCGCGGGCGGATTCCGCGCGGGGTCCCATCAGTGGGTGGAGCGTCGGGCGTTCAGTCCTTCGATCCGGGGGTCGCCGCGCCATCGCGACAGACCCGGGAGGTGTGAGGACCGGTATGCAGCCCTCGCGTCAGTTATTGGGAACCCGAATCACGGCTGCGGCGCGAGCGCCTTCGCCGACCGGGTTCCTGCGCCGTATTCGTCCCGCGGCGCGCGGGTGCTTCTGGATACGAGGGTCTGCACTGAAAAAACCGAAACAGCTCCGGAGCCGTGCGAACGCGGCTCTTTAGCGTTTCGACCTGTCTGGGGGGCAGAACGATCGGCCGTCCCTGCCGAAGCAAGAAGGCACCTTGATCCTTTATGGCCAGCTTCGGGGTGTCGTCCAGAGCGGAAGCAACGGGAAGCAAGCCTTCCAAGGCAGCCTCCCTATGCAACAGATCGGTCAGAAAATCCAGCCATACGGCGTTTTGTCGAGAATGGTCCGACCCGTAAGCGAGGTGTTGTCAGCCAAGATGATCGAAGGCTGGCTTTCGCCCCGGCGCGTCACTCATTGGAGGCAGCGGTCATCGGTCTGTTGGAAATACTTGCCGCGGCACGACGAGGAGGCTTCCAAAGTTCATGTACTGGGCCTGAAGGCCGCGTTCAAATCGGGCGCGGGGCGTTTGGTGTGAGAGCGCCCGCCACGAAGATGTGAGAGCCGGACAAGGCTTCGGGTCTTAACCTTCGATTAGGCCTGAGGGATAACCCTCGCATCAAATCACGACACACATTCAGGCCTGCCCATGCGGGGCGGGCGAAAGGACCCCCTATGTGGAAGACCCTGCGCCGTTCACGGCTCTTGATCGGCCTTGCCTTGTTCGGCGCGATTTCGCCGCCCGCCTGGAGTGGGGGCTTCCCGGCACAGGCTGACACGCCTGAGCGCTATGCTGCGATCGTCATCAATGCGGAGACTGGCGAGGTGCTGTTCGCGCGCCACGCTGACGATGCGCGCTACCCCGCCTCGATCACCAAGGTGATGACGCTGTACATGCTGTTCGACGCGATGGCTCAAGGCCATGTGCGGCCGACCGACCGCATCCAGATGACTGCGCGCGGGGCGAGTCAGCCGCCCTCGAAGTTGGGCCTGGCGGCAGGGCAGACCTTGTCGGTGGACGAGGCGATCCAGGCTCTCGCCGTCCGGTCAGCAAACGATGTGGCGGTTGCAGTGGCGGAGCATCTGTCCGGTTCAGTGGAGGCCTTCGCGATCGCCTCGACGGAAAAGGGCAGGACACTGGGTCTCAGCCGGACCCGTTTCGTCAATCCTCACGGCCTGCCAGACTCCCGACACGTGTCCTCTGCACACGACCTCGTGCGCCTGAGCCACGCCGTGATGAGAGACTTCCCCCAGTATTACGGATATTTCGGTCAGAGGGAGTGGGGTTTCGAGGGGCGGGTGCTCCGGAACACGAACGGCCTGCTGCATGCGGACCCGTCGATCGACGGGCTGAAAACCGGTTTCACTCGCGCTTCAGGCTACAATCTGGCAGCGACCTCCACTCAGGACGGGCGGAGGCTGATCACCGTCGTTCTCGGCGGTCGAACCAGCCAGAGCCGCAACGCCCATGTCGCCGACCTGATGCGGACCGGGTTCGAGGCGGAGAGAATAAGAGCTTCCGGAACGCTCGACGGCGACAGCCAAGCCTTTTTCGAGGCGCGCGGATACGGCCTGGACGACGCAAGCGCCGACGGACCGGTTCCTTACCTATCGACGCGCTGAAGAAGGGGGCGCTGTAGCCGCTACACAGCCGGCGGGCGACCGCCTATATTGAGAGGCGGCCAGCCGCTGGGCACCGCGGCTGGCCTTTGAGGTGAAGCGCCCGAGGCGCTTCCGGATCCAACCCGATCCCGTTCCAACCGACGCTGTGTCCCCGCGGCGGCTTGCGAACCGACGGCGATCTTGGCTCCGATCTGCGGATCGGCCGGCGTGTGACGAAAGAGGGCCCCTTTGACCAACATCCACGAGCGCCATGCCGGCGTGAACGTCGAGTATCTTCGACGCCGGACGTTCGCGATCATCTCCCATCCGGACGCGGGCAAGACCACACTCACCGAGAAGCTGCTGCTGTTCGGCGGCGCCATCCGTCTGGCCGGTCAGGTGAAGGCGCGGGGCGATCGGCGGCGCGCCCATTCGGACTGGCTGAAGATCGAGCAGCAGCGCGGGATCTCCGTCACCAGTTCGGCGATGACGTTCGAATGGGGGGACTGCGTCTTCAACCTGCTCGACACCCCCGGGCACGAAGACTTCAGCGAAGACACCTACCGGACCCTGACCGCCGTCGACAGCGCGATCATGGTGCTGGACGCCGCCAAGGGCATCGAAAGCCAGACCCTCAAACTCCTGGAGGTCTGTCGCCTGAGGGATATTCCGATCCTGACCTTCATCAACAAGATCGACCGCGAGAGCCGCGATCCTCTCGCGCTTATGGACGAGGTTGCGTCGACGCTCGCCCTCGACGTCAGCCCGATGACCTGGCCGATCGGAACCGGCGGCCTGTTCCAGGGCTGTCTCGACTTGCGGACGCTTGAACTTCAGCGCCCGGACGGCACAGCAACCGGAGCCTTGGGCGAGAGCATCAGGATCAAGGATTTGCGGGGCTGTCGTCTGAACGAGTTTCTGGACGATCAGACGGCTGAACGGTTGCGGGGTGAAGTCGACCTGATCACCGGCGGATATGCACCGTGGTCGCCTTCCGCCTTCAAAGCCGGGACCACGACACCCGTCTATTTCGGCAGCGCCCTGAAGAATTTCGCGGTGGAGCCGCTCCTGAGAGGCCTGAAGGAATTCGCGCCTGCGCCCCAGCCCCAGACGGCCGACACACGCGAGGTCCGGCCCGGCGAGGACGCCGTGACCGGCTTCATCTTCAAGGTCCAGGCGAACATGGACCGAAACCATCGCGACCGCATGGCTTTCATGCGGGTTTGTTCGGGCCGGTTCGTCCGCGGCATGCGTCTGGAGCAGGTCCGGACCGGACGCGGCATCAGCGTTCACAGCCCGACCTTCTTTCTCGCCCAGGAGCGAGAGCGGGCCGAAGAAGCCTGGGCCGGCGACATTCTGGGCATACCGAACCACGGCGTCCTGCAGGTCGGCGACACCTTGACCGAGGGTGAGGCACTTCGCTTCCGGGGCCTGCCCGCGTTCGCGCCTGAGATCATAAGACGGGTTCGGCTGGACGAGCCCCTGAAGATGAAGCAGCTGCGCAAGGCGCTGAACGAGCTTGCCGACGAAGGCGTGATGCGTCTGTTCACGACAGAGATCGGCTCGCAAATCCTGATTGGCGTGGTCGGACAGCTACAACTGGACGTCCTGCTGAGCCGGATCCAGACGGAGTATGATATCCAGGCCGGCGTCGAGGCGCCCCCTCAACAGGTCGCGCGGTGGGTCTCCGGACCCCGGGCGGACCTGGATCTGTTCCTGGCCCAGAACCGAGCCAGCCTGGCGCGTGACCGCCAAGGCGACGCCGTCTACCTTGCGCGCAGCCAATGGGATCTCGACTATGCGGAACAAAACTGGCCGCAGCTCGCCTTCAGCAGAACCCGAGAGATCGGGTGACGTTTGCGCCGAAGACAGCGGCGCGGGTTATGAACGGAAATGCCCAGTTTAGCGGCGCCGGCTTGGCGCTTGTCGGCCAGCGAGACTTGGTCAGCGCTTCAGAAAGATCGCGGTCTGGTCTCCAACGGATTGGAGCTGCCAATCCCTCGCGCCGGCGATCCAGATTATGGTTTCTTCCCTGAGGAAAATTACGTGGCTCGGCGGGCGGCGGTAGTACCAGTCGGCGAAGCCGTTATCGTCCCGGAGCAGCCGGGTCATCAGGCCCAGCCGGCCTCCGGGTTTGAGCAGGGCGTCGAGCCGGGCGAAGACCTCTCGGGGGTGATGCAGATGCTCCACGACCTCCGTGCAGGTGATGAAATCATAGCTGTCCGCGAGGGCCTCAGGGTCCGGGCGGTAGAGCGGGTCGTAGTCCCGCATCTTGTAGCCGCGCTCGCGCAGCATCACCGACAGGGCGGGCCCAGGACCGCAGCCGAAATCGAGGCCGCTGGCGCCCGCCGCCAGACCCTCGCACAGCGGCGCGGCCAGTCGGTCGAGGAAGGCCCTGTAGCGGGGGTCCGCCGGATCATTCCGGTGCAGTTCGTATTCGGCCCGCTCCTCGGCCAGCGACGGCAGCTGTCCGGCGTCGAGGAAGGTCAGGAAGCAGTCGCGGCAGCGGTGATAGGTCCGGCCCTCGACCTCGGCGAAAAACTCCACCGCGCGCCCATCGCAGAGCGGACAGCGGTGCGCGGCGCCGGCGGCGCTCAAGCGGGCGTTCCCCGGCTGTCGATGTCCCGCCAGAGGCGGGTCCGGCGCCTTCTATCCACGCAGACCTCCCGGTCGGTTCTCCGGACGGCGCCTCATCACGCCTGCCACGATCGCGGCCCTCACATAGCAGAATCCAGGTGTCTCGTGATCAGCATCGCGGCAGCGCGGTTGGCGCCGGGAAGCGCCCCGGCTAGACTGGAGGTCGATCAGGCGCGGCGTCGCCGGTCTCAACCCTGATATTCAGGACGTCATCGCGCGGACACGAGCTGGCACGGCCGAGCCCCGCGCCGGCCGCGACCGCGGTGGCGACACCCGACTTTTTCACGCACCGGCGGCGTCTATGAAAACTGAAGTTCAAGCTCAACCGGCCGCTGGCGTCTCCGCCGCCGCAGAGGCGGAGGGCCATCGTCTTGAAGCCTGCCACCAGGCCATCCGGCAGACGCTGGCGGTGATCAGCAGCCGGCTGACCGACTACGCCCGCGAGATCCGCGAGACCAAGGAATATATGTGGGAGGCGCGGCGCGACCTCGACCACATCGACAAGATCGCCATGCACCAGGTCATCGAGCAAAAGAGCCGCTCGGCGGAGGTGCTGGCCGACCGTCGCAAGAAGCTGGGGAAGACGCTGGCCTCGCCCTATTTCGGGCGGTTCGACTTCGCCCGGGACGTCGCCCCCGACGCGGGCGCAGAGCCCTTCTACGTCGGCATCCACGACTTCCGTGACGAAGAGAGCGGCGACACATGGGTGCATGACTGGCGGGCCCCGATCTCATCGGTGTTCTACGACTTCGAGACCGGGCCGGCCCACTATGACGCGCCCGGTGGAGAGGTGAAGGGGCGCGTCGCGCTCAAGCGCCAGTTCCGCATCAAGAACGGCCGGATGGAGCTGATGCTCGATACCGGCGTCAACATCGTCGACGACGTGCTGCAGGACGAACTGGGCCGCGCCTCCGACGACGGCATGAAGAACATTGTCGCCACCATCCAGCGCGACCAGAACGCCATCGTCCGCGACGCCGACGTCCACACCCTGATCATCCAGGGGGTGGCGGGTTCGGGGAAGACGTCGATCGCCCTGCACCGGATCGCGTTTCTGCTCTACCGCTTCAAGGAGACGCTGGCGTCGAAGGACATACTGATCATCTCACCCAACCGCGTCTTCGCCGACTACATCGGCAATGTCCTGCCTGAACTGGGCGAAGAACAGGTGCGCGAGATCGGCATGGAAACCCTGGCCGACGATCTGCTGGAAGGAAAACACCGCTTCCAGACCTTCTTCGAACAGGCGGCGCAGATCTATGAGGGCGGCAACGAGGGGCTGAACCAGCGGATCGCCGTCAAGGGCTCGCTGGCCTTCCTTGAACAGATCGACGCTTATGTCGAACATCTGGAAGCCCGTTCCTTCGAGGCCGTCAGCTGGCGCTCGGGGACCGCGATCGTGCCCGACTGGCACCTCGCCGAGGCGTGGCAGAAGCATCGGGGCCTCTCGACCACCCAGCGGATCGCCGAGGTGGTCGGCGCCACCGAGCACAAGATCTATCTGCACTACCGGCGCGAACTGCGGACCGATGAGCGCAAGGACCTGCGCCAGGCGGTGCGGAGCATGGCCCGGCCGATCGCCCTGAAGACCGCCTACAAGGGGCTGTTCGACTGGCTAGACCAGCCCGAGCTCTACCGGCCGAAGGGCGCGGTGTTGGAATATGCCGACGTCTTTCCGCTGATCCATCTGAAGATGCGGCTGGGCGGGCTGGACAATCCTCATCGGGAGACCAAGCATCTGCTGATCGACGAGATGCAGGATTACACTCCCGTCCAGTATGCGGTTCTGGCGAAGCTGTTCCCCTGCAAAAAGACCATCCTCGGCGACGCCACCCAGGCCGTGAACCCGTTCGGAGCCTCGGCCGCCGAAGACATCCAGAAGATCCTGCGCGCCACAGCGCCGGTGAAGCTGCAGCGCAGCTATCGCTCGACCTGGGAGATCATGCAGTTCGCGCTGGGCGTTTCGCCCAACCCCGAGCTCATTCCGATGAAGCGGCATGGCGAGGCGCCGGAGGTCCTCGTCTGCGCGGGCGAGGCGCAGGCTGCGGAGCGGTTGCACGAAGAGCTGCAGGCCTTCGAGACCTCCGATCACCGCAGTCTGGCGATCATCGTCAAGACGCAGAAACAGGCCCGAAAACTGCACGACGCCCTGGTGGCGAAGGGGGACGAGGTGCGGCTTCTGGACGTGGACAGCACGGACTTTTCGACCGGAGCGGTGATCTGTACCGCCCACCTCGCCAAGGGCCTGGAGTTCGACCGCGTCGTCATCCCCGACGCCAGCGCCCGCGTCTATCAGACCGATCTGGACCGAAACCTGCTCTACGTCGCCTGCACCCGGGCGATGCACCGGCTGACCGTGATCTCGCCCGGGGCGCCCTCGCCGCTGCTGCCGGAACAGGTTTGATCAGCCGGGCATCATTGGCGCCCGTGACGGCGGGATTCTTTGGACCGTGATCATGCCAAGGGCGTTGCACGCATGAACATTCGCCCGCCCCCCGGTTCGGCGTGCACCCCCGAACACACGAGACCTGCATCACGATGAGTTTCCTGTCGCTCCTCCGCCGGGATCGCGACGTCCTCGCCTTCGGCTTCGCCTTCACCTTCGCATCGAGTCTCGGACAAACGTTCTTCATCTCCCTGTTCGTGCCGAGCCTGTCGCAGGCCGTGGCGGTGGGAGAGCCGCTCATGGCCGTCCTGTATGGAGCGGCTACGGTCGCCAGCGCCCTGTGCCTGCCCGCGCTGGGCCGCCGGCTGGACGACACCGACCTTCTGCGCTTCTCTGTCTGGGTCCTGCTCGCCCTCGCGATCGGAGGCCTGGTGCTGGCGACGGCGACCCAGGTGGCGATGCTGGCGGCCGGTCTCTTTCTCCTGCGGCTCGCCGGGCAGGGGCTGATGTCGCACATCGCCCTGACCGGCGCCGCCCGCTTCTTTGAGGAGCATCGCGGCAAGGCGCTGTCCCTGACGGGTCTGGGGCATGCGGCTGGCGAAGGGGTCTTGCCTCTCACGGTGGTCGTGCTGATCGCCTGGCTGGACTGGCGCTGGGCCATGGCTTTGTGTTGCCTCGTTCTGGCCGGGGTCATCGCGCCCGCGGCTATGGCGCTGGTCCGGCGAAACGCGAAATTCCGGTGCCCCCTCGCCACGCTCGTCGGCGTGGAATCGAGGAAGCGCGCCTCAAGCGCGCTGCTGTCTGATCCCGAGTTCTGGCGGCTCCTGCCGCTGCTGGTCGCCAGTCCCTTCACCATCACAGCGCTGATTTTCCATCAGGGCTGGCTGGCCGGGAGCCTGGGACTGCCGTTGGCCGTGTTCGCCGCCGCCTTTGTCGGCTTCGCCCTGATCCAGGCGCCGACAGGATTCCTGTCGGGAGCGGTCGTCGACCGGATCGGATCCCGGCGGGTGCTGCAGCTGCACGTGGCTCCCTTCATCGCGGGCGTTCTGCTGCTCGCGGTCTTCGGGAACGGCTGGGCGGTGTGGGCCTTCCTCGCCCTCGCCGGCGTGACCAACGCCGCCGGGGCCCTGCTACGAACCTCCATGGTCGCCGAGCTCGTGACGCCCGACCGGCTGGGGGCGGCGCGCAGTCTGGTGAGCGCCTGCATGGTCGTCTCCACCGCGGCGGGGCCTGCCGTCTATGGACTGTTCATCGCCGCCGGGCTCGAGCCCCCCGCGGTGCTGCTGACGGCCGCACTGAGCCTGGCCCTGTGTGTGTTGCCGACCATCAGATGGCGAAAACTGTTTCGGGTTTGAGGACCTGCAGGCTCAACCGCGAGCGCGGTAGATCGTGCACCGGGAGGCCTCGCCCGACAGCGGATTGGGAAACGCGACCTCGACCGCGTCCGTCTGGGCGAAGACGGCGGCCAGCCGCTCCTGGAACCGCGGATCCGGGCGATCATCCGACCAGAGGGCGAAGACGCCCTCGGGCCGGAGGGCTTCGCGAAGGCGACCCAGGGCGGCCTCGCCGTAGAAGTCGGCGTGGGCCGGCGCGAGCCAGCGGTCGGGAGCGTGGTCGATGTCGAGAAGTATGGCGTCCCACCGCCGGTCCGGGGCCGCCATGAGGGCGAAGAAGTCGACGTGGCGGAACCGGCATCGAGGGTCGGCGCTGAGGGCCGCGCCGAAGGGCGTCAGGCCTTCCTGGTGCCAGGCGATCACCGGTTCAAGATATTCCGCCACCTCGACGCTGGCGACGCGGGGGTCCGCCAGGGCGGCCCGGGCCGTATAGCCGAGCCCCAGCCCGCCCACCAACACGTCAAGCGCGCCGCCGTCCAGCCAGGCGAGCCCCAGCTCCGCCAGCCGCGTCTCGCCGACGGTGAACAGGCTCGACATCAGATGTTCGTCGCCCAGCATCACTTCGTAGACGTCCGCGTCGATCGCCGAGACCCAGCGGCGACGCAGCGACACAGGGCCGATCGGGGTCGGGCGGTAGTCCAGCTCCTCGACGAGTCGCCGGGCGGGTTTGTCAGAGTCAGCCATGGGCGCACTCGCTGCAAAAGGCGAGCAGGCAGCTTGGAAGGTTCCACCGACAGTCTTCCCTTTGTCCAAGGCTCAACGGGTCAGTCATGTCGCACCGCCTTGCAGGCGACCATCCACATATTGTCGCTGGTCGGGAGCCGGAAGGTCGGACCGAACTCTTCGATCCTCAGCCCCGCCTCCGTGACGAACCGGGACAGGGTTCGGGGCGTGAAATAGTTCACATGGTCGGGGAACCTCAGACCGCACCAGCGGGCGCCGGTGATCTGGCGGTTCAGGCTGGCGTAGTTCGGCACCTTGATCACCGCCACCCCGCCCGGCGCGAGGGCGGCGTAGCACGCTTCCAGGATGGGTCCGGGGTTGATGTCATGCTCCAGGAACGACCGCATGATGATGGCGGAGAAGACGTTGGGACTCAGTCGCCTGAGCCCGCTCAGGGCGTCGGCGTTGACGACGCGGCCGCCGCGATCGGCGAGCAAGTCCTGGGCCTCCGCCGCCAGCGCCTCGGAGATCTCGATGCCGAGCGGAACGAACTGAGCCGGCAGCTCCGCCAACTGGTTTCCGCTGCCACAGCCCACGTCGACGACCTGGCCCGGAGCCGCGAACCGTTCGACCAGCGCCACGGCGTTCTTGCGCGGCAGGGGACGGAATCCGCGCAACGCGTTCCGCGCCCGGACTTCGGTGCGACTCAGTCCTTCGTGGCGGCGTTCGTTCTCCGCGCCGTGCTGCTTTTCCCAGGCGAAATTGACGAACAGCTCCGAGATGTCGGGCGCCCGCTCGAGATAGACCATCTCGCACTGCGAACAGGCCTTCATGGGCCAGGCCTCGGGGCTCTCCGGCAATCGCTGGAGCGCCTGGTTGTCGGTCCCGCACAGCGGGCAGACGCGCGTGACGGCCCTCGTCTCCGACGGTTCCGGCGGCGGCGCGGCGAGTGTCACCATGGTCATGCGAGCGCCTTCACAAAGGCGGGGCGCAACTGCACCACCGGATATTCCGCGGCCTCCTCCAGCTCGCAGATTGCGAACGAATCCAGCACGAAGCGCACGTCGCGCCTTGCGGGCCGCTGTCGGGCAAGGCGCAGGTCGCTGAAGAGCCGTCGGCCCAGCCTGCGGTACTCTGAGAAAAGCTCCGACCTGTCCGCGCCCATGATGCGGGCCAGCTCTACAATACTCGTCCGGGCGTCCGGCAGCCGGGCGTGAGCCTTCAGTATCGGCGTTACGGCGTCGCGCAGCGTCGGCGGCAGGGCGAGCAGCACGTCACGGTATTCCTCGACGGAGGGCCAGCCGTCGACGTCGCGGCGCGAAGCGAAACCGGCGAGCCGCGCCTGGAGCGCGACTTCCATCGCCTGCACAGCCTCGTCCACAGTGTCGGCGTTGAGGTGATGAATTCGCGCCATACCGGCGTAGGCGATCGCGGTCGCCACCCCGCCCTTGTCGGCGGCGACGATACGG
Source organism: Brevundimonas sp. (assembly GCF_046295595.1). GTDB lineage: Bacteria > Pseudomonadota > Alphaproteobacteria > Caulobacterales > Caulobacteraceae > Brevundimonas. Next base: position 118,459 of record NZ_JBKBMX010000007.1, read on the forward strand.
TAGTGATGGAAGGCCTGGTCGGCCTGTCGCGTGGGCAGGGCGCGGGAAAGGGTGGTTGTCATGCGCGCCTCCGCGGGTCGGTCGTGGGAATGCCGAGCCGACGGCGGGCTTGGGCCATTCGCTCGCTCAGGTCCGCGTCCGGGATGTCGAGAAGCATGGGCGCGATGCGCCGCGCCTCTTCCAGGGTGGCGGCGGGTTTGATCCGCAACACATTGCCGATCATCAGGGTGGCCGAGGGGCCGACGGTCCTAGCGAAAGACATCGGCCCCTCCCGTTAGCAGGGCCTTGGCGTCGCTGGTGTCGAGGACCAGCGCCAGGGTCTGGTCGTCGATGGTGCGGGCGGTGGTGCGAAGCTGCTCCGCCACCTGATCCATGCGCCACACCAGCTCGCGCAGCTTGACGCGAAGCGCCTGCGTCGGCTCCGGCGCGGCAAGGGGTTCAGGATCGGTGCAAGATAGAGGTTGGACAACGTCCATCGGTTCTCCTTCTCCAACGCGGCCAGGCCGCGAACGAGAGGAACCGCGATCCGCGCAAGCGCGGGCCGAACGACGTGTCCGTCCTCAAGCAAACCTTCATCGCGATCAGCGACGAGAGCGGAGATACAGCGTCGTTCGAAACAGCTGGGCCGTTCGGAGCGCGATGCTCTCAGGTTGCAATAAGGTGGACACCCGGATTTTCGGGGATCCCGGCCCCCAGGGGCCAAGGCGGCCTTTCTATCGAACTTCACCGATGAAGGAAAGCACCGCGCGATCTGAGTCAGAGCAACAAGTCGGCAGGGCGGTAGCGGAACGGATCTGTCAGCGACGCTGACGACAGAAAGCGGAGCAGGTGGGGTTCTTCGACGCATTCAAGTTGGAAGACGAGGCCGCGCCCGGTCACCCGCCAACGGCGGTGCGGCGCCGACTGTTCCTGAAAGACGTCGCCGATGGAGGTGTCGGGCTCCGGCTTGTCGGTCATCGCAGGACCTCCAGGATGCGTCCGCGCTCCTCGTCATAGTGCGTCATCTCCAGCACCACGCGATCGCCGGGCAGGGGGCGGGCCGTCCGACGGGCCTTGCTGGACAGCTGCGCAAGAACCCGCGCACCCTCATCCATGTCCACGCGAAAGCGGCTCTGGGGGAGGATTTCGAAAACGACGCCCTCGCGCGTGAAGGTGGCTTCCTTCGCCATCGGTATCTCCAGTTCCATCAGCCCGTCGGCCTCGCAGGAGGCGGGTTCAGGCGGCCGATGGAGCAAGCGCGACCGGAAGAGGGTAAGCGCGGCGCCGTCGAGTCGCAGCTCAGACGGGCGGCGGCCCGCAGCGGGCGTCCAACGCCAACATAGGCCGTCGTGGGGGCTCTGTGTAGGGCGTTAGGTGCGCCAGTGCCGCATCTGGCGCTTGACCGGACTGTGAAGCCGGCGCGCCGGAGGCGCGCCGAAGCGCTCGTCCCGCGCTGCGAAGGAGACGGTCACCCGTTCGCCCTAGCGGAACAGCAGGACGGGGAGGTTGGCGATGCGGATCATCGCCGTCGTGGTGCTGCCGATGATGAACCGCCGGATCGGCGAATGGCCGTAAGCGCCCATGACCAGCAGGTCGATGCCATGGTCGCGGGCATAGACCTCGATCACCGCCTCGGGCTCGCCCGGCCGTTCGACGACTTCGTGCGGCCCGCCCCATTCCGCCAGCCGGGTGCGCGCCCAGGACAGATGCGGGTCGTCGGCCTTCGGCTTGCCGGCGTGCACCAGATGGCATTCGTACGCCGTGAAGGCCGGGTCGGAGAGCAGGAAGTCGACCGCCTTGCGCGAGCTGGATCCGCCGTCGAAGGCGATCAGCAGCTTGCGGATCGGGCGGAATTCGCGCGACGCGACGAGGACTGGCAGGTGGCTGGCGCGGACCACCTGTTCGACCGAGCCGCCGAGGTGCAGTTTGGCGAAGTCGGCGTGCTCCCCGCGCTTGCCCAGCACCACCAGACGGGCATCCTCTTCGAGTTCGTGGACCGTATCGACGAGGCCGCCGTGGCGCAGCGCCGTGGTGACCCCGGCGACGCCCTGGTCCCGGACCCGCTTTTCGGCTTCTTCGAGGATCGCCCGGCCACGTTCCATACGAAGTCGGCCGCGTTGCTCGTCGAGACTGGCGAGCTGTTCCAGCAGATGCTCCGAGGCTCCCAGACCGATGCTGCCCGAAACATCCGTCGGCACGGCGTCCGGAGCCCGGTCCAGGACGTGCAGCAGCTGGACGTCGGTCTTGAGCTGGGTCGACGCCCATGCCGCGTGATCGCAGACACTGGAACTGTAGAGGGAGGCGTCGATACAGGCGAGTACCTTGGTCATGGGCGTTTCCTTCAGTTCGGCGGGCGTTCTGTCGCGCCCTGTCGAGGGGGCGGCGGCCTGAAATCAGGCCGCCATGCTCTGGAAACCGGAACGAGCGCGTTCGGTGTCGGTGATATAGTCACGGGTCAGCGGGACCGTGTCCACGCGCTTGGCCAACTGGATCTGGAAATTCATATGGCCCTGGTGGCGGAACGACATCTCGCTGGCGGCGAGGTAGAACTCCCACATCCG
>NZ_JBKBMX010000008.1:0-112610 GCF_046295595.1 Brevundimonas sp.
GCGGCGGCGGCAAGGCGGCGAGCCGTTGGTAGGGGACCGGGCCGATCGCCGGCGCGGGCGGCGCCGGGGCCGGAGCCGGAGCCGGCGCGGCGGCGTACTGCAGGGTCGAGCCGCCGCCCTGACGCGGAGCGCGGCCCAGATAGCGCACCCTCACCTCCCCCACCCCGGCGCGGCGCAGGTCGAGGGCGTCGGCGGCGCCGCGCGACAGGTCGATGATGCGGCTGTCGACGAACGGGCCGCGATCGTTGACGCGCAGCACGACGCGGCGGCCGTTGGCGAGGTTGGTGACCTCGACCAGACCGGGCAGCGGCAGGGTCTTGTGGGCCGCGGTCAGGGCGTTCATGTCGAATCGCTCGCCGGTGGCCGTGGGGCGGCCGTGGAACTGGTCGCCGTACCACGAGGCCAGGCCGGTCTCGTCGTAGCGGGGCTGTTCCTCGGGCCGGTACCAGCGGCCGCGGATCTGGTAGGGCCGCATCGTCCCGGAGACGATGGGGGCCGGATCGGTGACGACCGGCAGGCCGCCGACGCCCGGCTTCGCCCCGCCGGCGCAGGCGGCCAGCAGCGAAAGCAGGCCGGCGGCGAGGAGTCCCCTGAGAAGTTTCGCGGCCATGGTTCCGTCCCTTGAGGGCCGCGAGGATGGCGCCAGAGATTTCCGCTTTGGTTAACGGGGTGTTTGGCGCTATGCGGCGGGTCCGCTCGCGGGACACGGACAGGTGGCCGAGTGGTTTAAGGCAGCGGTCTTGAAAACCGCCGTAGGTGTGAGCCTACCGTGGGTTCGAATCCCACCCTGTCCGCCACGCTCTCGTTTCCTTCCGCAAGTCGACAACCCCGTCTTTCGGGGAACAGGCGGAGCCGGGCGTCGTTCTTAGATCACACCCCTCGCGCCTGCTCTGGAAGCTCATGCCCCTGAACGCCACCGGCGCGCCTATGCGCGCCTGCATAATCGACGCCGTCTCTCTGCAGGCCGGAAGCCCCGACGTTCGTCCGGGCGAGATCGCCGGCCTCGGTTTCGACCTTCTGGTGGTTCGACTGAATCCGGGCTTCTACGGCGGCCCTCGTCCGGACGAGGATATCTTGCCGGATGGGCTGAAGGAGGCAGCGCAGCGGGCCGGGCAGGCGCTGGCCGCGGAACTGCCGCCGTTGCTGCTGGACGCCGACCATCCGATAGCCCGGGCCGAGCCGCGCGCCTTTCTGCCCAATCCGGCGACCGGCAGTCTCGGTGCGACCGATCCGCGCCGACCGGAGACCCTGCACGACGGCCGTCTGAGGCTGGCGCGCGCCGAACCCGGCTCGGCCGTGGCCGACTGGCTTGCGGGCCTGCTCGCCCCGCTCGCCGAACAATTCGACCTGGTCCTGCCGCCCCCGGGGGAAGTCGCGCTGGGCCGGCTACTGTCGACGCTGCAGGGTGAGGGGAACGCGTCGGCCGGAATCGAAACCGCGCCCCGGATTGGCCTGAACGGCGGGACGCTGTCGGTCGAGGATCGGCGGGCCGCGCTGGCCGCCATCGCGCTGGAGGGTCGAGGCTGGATCATGGAGGCGGGCTACGGGGACGGGGTCGCCGACGCGGTGCGGGCGACCAACGCCCTGCTCCGCCGCGCCGGCGCCGGCGACCCGGTGCGGCGGCTGACCGGGCCCGCCGCCGATCTGGATGTCCGCCTGACGCGACGCGGCGGGGAAGGCCTGCTGCTGGTCCGCAACCGCACAGGCGAGAGCCTGGCCTGCACCGCCGAGACCTTGCCGGCCGCCGGGCTGACGGGACTGACTCCGGTTCCGGGCTTCGACGGCGACCAGCCTGACAGCATCGGGCCTCATGGCGTGCGGCTGTTCGCGGCGCGACCATCCGCATCCGTCCGGCCAAAGCGGGCGCGGGCGAGCCAGGACCTGAAGGCGGCCACGGCCGCGGCGGCGCGGGTCGTCGTCGACAACCTCGACCCGTCGGTTGACCAGGGGACCTATGCCGTCAAACGCGTCGTCGGAGACCGACTCGAGGTCGAGGCGGATGTCGTCACCGACGGTCACGAACAACTGGCCGCCGCCCTGCTGGTCAAGGCCGACGATGAGGCCGACTGGCGGCGGTATCCGATGGAGGCGCTGCCGAACGACCGGTTCGCCGGCTCGGCGCCGCTGCTGCGGCTGGGCCGTCACGCCTATGTCGTCGAGGCCTGGATCGACGAATGGGGCGGCTTCGTCCGCGACTTCCGCAAGAAGCTTGACGCCGGTCTGGACCTGTCGCTGGAGGTGCGCGAGGGCCGCGCCCTGATCGAGGCCGCCGGGTCCGCGCTGAAGTCTTTCGTCACCGAGCTGGACGCGACCGATGAGGCGGATGCCCGCGCGATGCTGATGCTGCGCGACGATCTGCACGCGGCGATGGAGGCGGCGGTGACGCCGCGCTTCCTGACCCGCAGCCATGTGCAGCCTGTCGAGGTCGAGCGGGAGGCGGCGCGGTTCTCCAGCTGGTACGAGTTGTTCCCCCGCTCGCAGACGGATGACAAGGCCCGCCCCGGCAAGCTGCTGGACGTCATCGGCGCCCTGCCCCGGGTTCAGGCCATGGGCTTTGACACCCTGTACTTCACCCCGATCCATCCGATCGGCCGACGCAACCGCAAGGGGCCGAACAACACCCTGACGCCCGGGCCGGACGACGTGGGCAGCCCCTACGCCATCGGCGCGGCGGAGGGCGGTCATGCCGACATCCACCCCGAGCTCGGCACGCTGGAGGACTTCCGCACCCTGGTGGCCGCGGCAGCGGAGCACGGGCTGGAGATCGCGCTCGACTTCGCCATCCAGTGCGCCCCCGACCACCCGTGGCTGACGGAACACCCCGGCTGGTTCGCCTGGCGACCCGACGGGTCGATGAAATACGCCGAGAACCCGCCGAAGAAATATCAGGACATCGTCAACGTCGACTTCTACACCGGCGACGCGGTCCCGGGCCTGTGGCTGGCGCTGCGCGACGTGGTGCTGTTCTGGGCCGGCGAGGGCGTGCGCGTGTTCCGCGTCGACAATCCGCACACCAAGCCGCTGCCGTTCTGGCGCTGGATGATCGCCGAGGTGAAGGCAGCCTATCCCGATGTGCTGTTCCTGTCGGAGGCCTTCACCCGGCCCAAGCCGATGTATCAGCTGGCCAAGGTCGGGTTCTCGCAGTCGTACACCTACTTCACCTGGCGCAACACCAAGGCCGAACTGACCGAATATCTGACCCAGCTTAACGGGCCGGTGCGGGAGTTCTTCCGGCCCCATTTCTTCGTCAACACCCCCGACATCAATCCGTATTTCCTGCAGTCCGGGACCCGCGCCGCCTTCCTGATCCGGGCCGCCCTGGGGGCCACGCTGTCCGGTCTGTTCGGCGTCTATGCCGGGTTCGAACTGTGCGAGTTCGAGGCTCTGCCGGGCCGCGAGGAATATCTGGACAGCGAGAAATACGAGGTCCGCGTCCGCCCTGATCGCCGGCCGGGCGACATCGTCGACGAGATCACCCAGCTGAACGCCCTGCGCCGCGACCATCCGCATCTGCAGAGCCACCTCGGGGTGACCTTCCACAACGCCTTCAACGACCAGATCCTCTACTTCTCCAAGACTGCGCCCGGCCACGAAGACCGCATTCTGGTGGCGGTCAACCTCGACCCCCACCATCCGCAGGAAGCCGATTTCGAGGTCCCGCTGTGGGAGTTCGGTCTCGGCGACGGCGACAGCGTCGCGGTCGAGGATCTGCTGGAGGGCCATGCCTTCCGCTGGACCGGCAAGACCCAGCATCTCCGCCTGACGCCCGAGCGTCCCTACGCCATCTGGCGCATCTCCAAGTCCTGAACTGAGTTTCCATGGTCAAAGCCAAACCCGCCGCGTTCGACAAGGACCCCCTGTGGTACAAGGACGCCGTCATCTACCAACTGCACGTCAAGTCGTTCTTCGACAGCGACAATGACGGCGTCGGCGACTTCCCGGGGCTGATCTCCAAGCTCGACTACATCGTCGACATGGGGGTCAACTGCATCTGGTTGCTGCCCTTCTATCCGTCGCCGCGACGGGACGACGGCTATGACATCGCCGAGTACCGGGATGTGCACCCGGAATACGGCAAGATGGCCGATGTGCGCCGGCTGATTCAGGAGGCCCACGCGCGCGGCATCCGGGTCATCACCGAGCTGGTCATCAACCACACCTCGGACCAGCACCCGTGGTTCCAGCGGGCGCGCAAGGCGAAGAAGGGCTCGGCCCATCGGGACTTCTACGTCTGGTCCGACACCGACAAGGCCTATGCCGGCACGCGGATCATCTTCTGCGACACCGAGAAGTCGAACTGGACCTGGGACGAGGAGGCGCAGGCCTATTTCTGGCACCGGTTCTACAGCCACCAGCCGGATCTGAATTTCGACAATCCGCAGGTGCTGAAGGCGGTGCTGTCGGTGATGCGGTTCTGGCTCGATCTCGGCATCGACGGGCTGCGGCTGGACGCCATCCCCTATCTGATCGAGCGCGAGGGCACCTCGAACGAGAACCTCGACGAAACCCACGACGTGCTGCGGGCCATCCGGACGGAGCTGGACGCGACCTATCCGGACCGCATGCTGCTGGCCGAGGCCAATATGTGGCCCGAAGACACCCAGGCCTATTTCGGTCGCGACGGCGACGAATGCCACATGGCGTTCCACTTCCCGCTGATGCCGCGGATGTACATGGCCATCGCCCAGGAAGATCGCTTCCCGATCACCGACATCATGCGCCAGACTCCGGAGATTCCGGAGAATTGCCAGTGGGCCATATTCCTGCGCAACCACGACGAGCTGACGCTGGAGATGGTGACCGACAAGGAGCGGGACTATCTGTGGGAGACCTATGCCTCGGATCGCCGGGCGCGGATCAACCTCGGCATCCGGCGCCGGCTGGCCCCCCTGCTGGAGCGTGACCGTCGCCGCGTCGAGCTGATGAACTGCCTGCTGCTGACCATGCCCGGCACGCCGGTGCTCTATTACGGCGACGAGATCGGCATGGGCGACAACATCCACCTCGGCGACCGCGACGGCGTGCGCACGCCGATGCAGTGGTCGTCGGACCGCAACGGCGGCTTCAGCCGGGCCGACCCGGCCTCGCTGGTTCTGCCGGCCATTCAGGACCCGCTGTACGGCTATCAGGCGGTCAATGTCGAAGCCCAGTGGCGCGACCCGCATTCGCAGCTGAACTGGACCCGCCGGATGCTGGCCGTGCGCGCCCAGCACCAGGCCTTCGGGCGCGGTCAGCAGCGCTTCCTGCGGCCTCAGAACCGCAAGATCCTGGCCTATTATCGCGAGCATGAGGGCGAGGTGATCCTGTGCGTCGCCAATGTCTCCCGCTCGGCCCAGGCGGTCGAGCTGGACCTGTCCGAGTTCGCCGGCCGCATCCCGGTCGAACTGTCGGCGGGCACCCCCTTCCCGGCCATCGGCCGGCTGACCTACCTGCTGACCCTGCCGCCCTATGGCTTCCTGTGGTTCCTGCTGAGCGAGGAGGCCGATGCCCCCGCGTGGAGCAGCGCCACCCCGGGTCTGGGCGTCGAACATCACACCTTCGTCCTGCGTTCGGGCCTGATGGACGTGGTCGGGGGCGGATCGCGCGACACGCTGCAGAAGGAAATCCTGCCGGAGTACATCGCCCAGCGCCGCTGGTTCCAGAGCAAGGACCACGAGATCGCGGATATCCGGATCAACGCCATCGACGCCCTGCCCGGCTCGGACGGCGAGGCGCTGTTCGTCGAGCTGGACGTCAACGCCGGAGACACGGTCGACCGCTACGCCCTGCCGCTCGCCGTCGCCTGGGAGGACGAGCCGAACCATCCGTTCGAGGCGCCGCTGGCGCTTGCGCGGGTGCGCCGTGGACGACGGGTCGGATTGCTGACCGACGCCTTCGCCTCGCCGATGCTGGCTCACGCCCTCGTCCGGGGCCTGAAGACCGGGGCCGAGAGCGCCCTGGCCGACGGGGGCCGGCTGGTCTGCCGGCCAACGGCGGCGGTCACCGACCTCGAACTGCCCGAGGACGCCGAGATCGAATGGCCGGCGGCGGAGCAGACCAATTCGACCATGATCGTCGGCCGCCAGGCCGTGATCAAACTGTTCCGGCGCCTGACGCCCGGGGTGCATCCGGAGGCGGAGATGAACCGGGCGCTGACCGAGCGCGGCTTCAGCGGATCGCCGGCCCTGCTGGGCGAGGTGATCCGCTATGAGGCCGACGGAACGGCCTGGACCGTGGCCATCATACAGGCCTATGTGCAGAACCAGGGCGACGGGTGGGCCTGGACGCTCGACCAGTTGCGCCGCGTCATCGATGAGGGGGCGACCCCGTTCGGGCGCGACGACGCCAGCACCTTCGAACCCTATGCCGCCTTCGCCCGGACGCTGGGACTGCGGATCGGCCAGATGCATGCGGCGCTGGCCTCCCCCGACGAGGATCCGGCCTTCGCGCCGGAGACCGCCGACAAGGCGTTGACCGCCGCCTGGGCCGATCAGGCGAGAACGGAGATCGGCGAGGCGCTGGACCTGCTGGCCCGGACCGAGCTGTCGCACGAAAACCGGACGCTGGCTGACGCGGTCATCGCCGAACGCGACCTGCTGACGGCTTCGGTCGACCGGCTGCTCAAGGACGCCGTCGGCGCGCCCAGCACGCGGGTGCACGGCGACCTCCACCTCGGCCAGGTGCTGGTCGCGGGGGCCGATGTGCAGATCATCGATTTCGAGGGCGAGCCGCGCAAGACCATCGCCCAGAGGACGGCCAAGGCCAGTCCGCTGCGCGACCTCGCCGGCGTGCTGCGCTCGTTCGACTACGCCGCGGCCCTCGCGTCGCGCACCAGTCTCGTCGCCGGCGGCGGCGATGCCGAGGTGCGGGCCCAGGGCCTGTTGCAGCGCTTCCGGCAGGAGGCGCGGGCGGCCCTGCTGGAAGGCTATGCCGAGGGCGGCGGCGACGCCGTGCCGCCGGTGAACGAAGGCCTGCTCGCGGTCTTCACCCTCGAGAAGGCGGCGTACGAGATCGCCTATGAGGCCGCCAACCGGCCGGACTGGATCGGCGTGCCGCTGCAGGGCCTCGCCGACCTGACCCAACAGATCAAGGAAGGTCTGTAATGGCCCGGACTCTCACCAAGCTGCGCAAGAACACGCCTGAAACCGCGAGCGAAGGCGTCGCCGCGCCTCTGACCGACCCGATCGCCGCCGAGGCCCTGTCGGGCGGCGGGCTGTCCGACCCGTTCGCGGTGCTGGGCCCGCACCGGGTCGGCGAGCGCTTCGTGGTGCGCGCCTTCCTGCCGGGCGCGGAAGGCGTCGAGCTGGTCGCGCGTGACGACGGCGCCTCGCTGGGCCGGTTGGAGCGCGAAGGCGACTCCGACCTGTGGACCGGCGCGCGGTCGGACGACGTCCCCTATCTGCTGCGTATCCAGTGGCCGGGCGCGGTGCAGGAAACGGAGGACCCCTACAGCTTCGGGCCGATCCTCGGCGAGCTGGACCTGCATCTGTTTTCCGAGGGGTCGCACTGGGATCTGGCCCAGAAGCTCGGTTCGGCCGAGACCGTGTGCGAAGGCGTCGCCGGGGTGCGGTTCGCCGTCTGGGCGCCGAATGCGAGACGGGTCTCGGTCGTCGGCGACTTCAACATGTGGGACGGCCGTCGGCACCCGATGCGGCGGCGTGGCGAGTCCGGCGTCTGGGAGCTGTTCCTGCCGCGGCTGACCGCCGGCGCGACCTACAAATACGAGATCGTCGGGCCGCACGGACACATCCTGCCGCAGAAAGCGGACCCGCTGGCGCGGCAGACCGAGCTGCCGCCGGCGACCGCCTCGGTGGTCGCCTCGCCCGACGCCTTCGTCTGGACCGACCAGCGCTGGATGGCCGACCGCGCCGGGCGCCAGTCGGCGACATCACCGATCTCGATCTATGAGGTCCACGCCGCCTCCTGGCTGCGGCCCGACGGCAATGACAGCACCCTGGACTGGCAGGGGCTGAGCGACCGGCTGATCCCCTATGCGGTGCGGCTGGGCTTCACCCATATCGAGCTGCTGCCGATCATGGAGCATCCGTTCGGCGGCTCATGGGGGTATCAGCCGCTGTCGCAGTTCGCCCCCTCGGCCCGCTACGGCTCGCCGGCCGAGTTCGCCGGCTTCGTCGACGCCTGCCACGCGGCCGGCCTGGGGGTGATCCTCGACTGGGTTCCAGCCCACTTCCCGACCGACGTTCACGGCATGGCCGAGTTCGACGGCACCCATCTGTACGAGCACGCCGACCCGCGCGAAGGCTTCCACCAGGACTGGAACACCCTGATCTTCAACCTCGGGCGGCGCGAGGTGTCAGGCTATCTGCTGGCCTCGGCGCTGTACTGGCTGGAGACCTTCCACATCGACGGCCTGCGCGTCGATGCCGTGGCCTCGATGCTGTACCGCGACTACAGCCGCGCGCACGACCAGTGGGTGCCCAACGTCCACGGCGGGCGCGAGAACCTCGAGTCGATCGCCTTCCTCAAGCGGCTGAACACCCTGGTCAAGGAACGGGCCCCGGGGGCGATCACCCTGGCCGAAGAGTCCACCGCCTGGCCGGGCGTGTCGCGGCCGGTCGAACAGGGCGGGCTCGGCTTCGACTTCAAATGGAACATGGGCTGGATGCACGACACCCTGACCTATCTGGGCCAGGATCCGATCTATCGATCCTACAACCACCACGACATGACCTTCGGGCTGGTCTACGCCTTCTCGGAGCATTTTGTGCTGCCGCTCAGCCATGACGAGGTCGTGCACGGCAAGGGCTCGCTGTTCGAGCGGGCGCCAGGCGACCCGTGGCGCAAGCTGGCCAATCTGCGCGCCTACTACAGCTTCATGTGGACCCATCCGGGCAAGAAGCTGATGTTCATGGGGCTGGAGATCGGCCAGCAGCGCGAGTGGAACCACGATGCGCAGATCGACTGGGACCTGCTGGAGCAGCCGGGGCATGCCGGGTTGCAGCAGCTGGTGGCCGATCTGAACCGGCTGTACCGCGACGAGCCCGCCCTGCACCGCACCGACTCCGATCCGGCCGGGTTCGACTGGCTGATCGGCGACGCCGCGGCCGACAGCGTCTTCGCCTGGGTGCGCCGGACGGAGGGCGCGCCGCCGCTGATGATCGTGCTGAACATGACCCCGGTCGTGCGCGAGGGCTATCGCGTGGGCGCGCCAGCCGAAGGCCGCTGGGCCGAGATCCTCAACACCGACTCGGGTCTGTATGGCGGGGGCGACATCGGCAACGCCGGCGAGGTCTGGACCCGGCCGGAACCGGCCCATGGGCGACCCTGCTCGATCGAGGTCACCCTGCCGCCGCTGGCGGCGCTGGTGTTCCGGCTGGAGTCCTGAGCATGACGCCGCAGGCGGGCGCCGCCCGGAACGTCCACTACCGCTTCGGACCGCGCATCGAGGCGGACGGGGTGCGCTTTCGGCTGTGGGCGCCGGGCGCGGAGGGTCTGACCGTCGAGATCGAGGGCGGGCCGACCGTGCCGCTGAAGCCCGCGGAGGACGGGTTTGTCGAGGCGACAGCGCCGGGCGGTGCGGGGACGCGCTACCGGTTCGTCACCGCCGACGGCCATCGGGTCCCCGACCCCGCATCACGCCGACAGGCCGAGGATGTCGACGGGCCCAGCGTCGTTGAGCCGATCGACGCCTATGCTTGGCGGAACGATGCGTGGACCGGTCGGCCGTGGGCCGAGACGGTCATCTACGAGCTGCATGCGGGAGTCATGGGCGGCTATGCGGGGATTGCGGCGGCGCTGCCGGGGCTGGCGGAGCTGGGCGTGACCGCCATCGAGCTGATGCCGATCAACGACTTTTCCGGCACGCGGAACTGGGGCTACGACGGGGTGCTGCCGTTCGCGCCGGACAGCGCCTATGGCTCGCCGGACGAGCTCCGCGGCCTGATCGACCGGGCCCACGATCTGGGCCTGATGGTCTTTCTGGACGTGGTCTACAATCACTTCGGGCCGGAAGGGAACTGGCTGCCGACCTACGCCCCGGCTTTCTTTGACGCCGGGGAACAGACGCCGTGGGGGGCGGCGATCGACTTCCGCAATCCGGATGTGCGGCGCTTCTTCACCGAGAACGTCCTGTACTGGCTGCACGCCTTCCGGTTCGACGGCCTCAGGTTCGACGCGGTCCACGCCATCCTCGACCAGAGCTGGCTGACCGAGATGGCGGCCGAGGTGCGGGCCAGTCTGCCGGCCGACCGCCACGTCCACCTGATGCTCGAGAACGAGGCCAATTCGCCGGGGCCGCTGGAAGCCGGGTTCGACGCCCAGTGGAACGACGACTTCCACAATGTCCTGCATGTGCTGCTGACCGGCGAGACGCACGGCTATTACGAAGGCTTCGCCCAATCGCCGACCGAAAAGCTCGCCCGCTGTCTGGCGGAGGGGTTCATCTATCAGGGCGAGACACCGCCCGGGGGCCATCCGCGCGGCGCGCCCAGCGGCCACCTGCGGCCGACCGCCTTCGTCAGCTTCCTGCAGAACCATGACCAGACCGGCAACCGGGCCATGGGCGAACGGCTGATCGCCCTCGCCCACCCCGAAGCCCTGAAGGCCGCGGTCGCCCTGATGCTGCTGTCGCCGCAAATCCCGATGCTGTTCATGGGCGAGGAAGTCGGGGCGCGCGAGCCGTTCCTGTTCTTCACCGACTTCCACGACGACCTCGCCGACGCCGTCCGCGAGGGCCGTCGCCGGGAGTTCGCCAGGGCCCCCGAGTTTGCCGACCCCGAGCGCCGCAAGACCATCCCTGATCCGAACGCCATGACCACCTTCGAGGCGTCGCGGTGGACCGACACGGCCCCGGACGCCGCCAACTGGCGGGCGCTCTACAAGGCGCTGCTGGATCTGCGGGTCCGGCGGATCACGCCGCATCTGAACGACGTCCGGTCGCTCGGGGCCGACGTCCTGGCCGACCGCTGCGTGATGGCGCGGTGGCGGCTGGGCGACGGGTCGCGGCTGACCCTCGCCGTCAACCTCGGCGACACCGCGGTCGCCGCCGACCTGCCCACGGCGGCGCCGGTCTACGGCGAGGGCGCGGCCGACAAGCTGGCCGCCTTCGAGACCCGCGCCTGGATCGAGTCATGAGCAATGCCTCGCTTCTGGCGCTCGCCTCACGGGCCGGGCTGTCGGCCGGGTGGAGCGATTACCGTGGTCAGCCGCAGACGGTTTCCGACGAGGTTCTGACGGCCCTGTTGGCGGCCATGGGGATCGACGCCGGCAGTGAAGCGGCCCGGCTCGCCGCCCTGGAACGACTCGAGCGCGAGGCGGCGGAGCCGCCGGCGATGATCGTGGCGCGGGCGGGACAGCGGATCGAGCTCGCCGGTCGCGGGCCCGCCGAACTGCATTTTGAGACAGGCGGCAGCCAGACGCTGAAGCTCCGCCACGAGGGTGACCGGATATCGTTCCGGGTCCCGCGACAGCTCGGCTACCACCGTCTCGAGCTGGACGGCGCGGCCGTGACACTCGCGATCTGCCCGCCGCGGGCGCTGCGGGTGGGCGACGTGGCCGGGGGTCGCCGGCTCTGGGGGCTCGCCGTGCAGATCTACGCCCTGAATGGCGGCGGCCCGTTCGGCGATTTCGGCGACCTCGGCCGATTCTCGGCCACGGCCGCCGGACTCGGCGCCGATGCTGTGGCGGTCAGCCCGGTGCACGCCCTGTTCGCCGCCGACCCGGGCCGCTACGGCCCCTATGGGCCCTCGACGCGGCTGTTTCTGAATCCCCTCTACGCGCGCGCCGAAGCGCTTGGCGAGGCCCCTGAGGAAGAGCTGATCGACTGGCCCCCGGCGGCCGCGGCGAGGCTGGCGGCGCTCCGCCGGGGCTATGACGCCTTCCGCGGTTCCGGCGAAGGCCGGGCGGACTTCGACGCCTTCGTGCGCGCGGGCGGCGACCTGCTGCTGGCCCACGCACGGTTCGAAGCGCTCGACGCCCGCTTCCGGCCGCAGGGTCTGTACATCTGGCGCGACTGGCCGGGCGGCTACGCCGACGCCGCCAGTCCGGCGGTCCAGGCCCTGTCGCCCGACGACCCCGAGGTCGAATTCCACCTCTACGCCCAGTGGCGGGCCGACGCTGATCTGGGCGCGGCCCAGGCGGCGGCGCGGGACGCGGGCATGGCTATCGGCCTGATCGCCGACATGGCGGTCGGCATGGACGGCTGGGGCAGCCACGCCTGGAGCCGGCCCGACGACGTTCTGGTCGGCGTCAGCGTCGGCGCGCCGCCCGATCTTCTCGGGCCGGATGGCCAGAGCTGGGGCCTGACCACCTTCTCGCCGACGGCGCTGCGCCGCACCGGCTATGCGCCCTTCCTCGCCACCCTGCGCGCCTCGATGCGGCGGGCCGGCGGGGTTCGCATCGACCACGCCATCGGGCTGCAGCGGCTGTGGGTGACGCCGGAGGGGCGACCGGCCTCGGACGGCGCCTATCTGGCCTATCCGCGCGACGACCTCCTGAACCTGATCGCCCTCGAGTCGCACCGACATGGGGCCGTGGTGATCGGCGAGGACCTCGGCACGGTGCCGGAGGGCTTCCGCGAGGCCAGCACCGCCGCGGGCATGGCCGGCATGCGGGTGCTGTGGTTCGAACGCAGCCGCGACGGCGGCTTCAGTTCGCCCCGCACCTGGGGCCGGGACGCGGTGGCCATGACCACCACCCACGACCTGCCGACCGTCGACGGCTGGTGGCGCGGTCGCGACATCGACTGGCGCGCGCAGATCCATCCCGAGGGCGACGAGGCCGGCGCGCGAGCGGAGCGGGCGACCGACCGGGGCCGGCTGTGGCGGGCCATGGTGCAGTCCGGCGCGGCGGAGGGGCCCGAGCCCGGCGTGGCCCAGGCGGCCGACGCCGTCCTGCCCGCCCTGCTCCATGTCGCAAGCAGCGCCTGCGACCTGGCCATCCTGCCGATCGAGGACGCCCTCGGCGAGGTCGAACAGCCGAACCTGCCCGGCACCACCACCGAACACCCGAACTGGCGACGACGCCTGCCCCGCGGCGAGGGGCTGGACCAGCCCGAAGTCGCCGCCCGGCTGGCCGCCGTCGACGCAAGAAGGACCCGCCGTTGACCCTCAGATCCAGCCTGCCGCGCGCCACCTACCGGCTGCAGTTCCACAAGGAATTCACCTTCGACGACGCCGTCGCCATCGTCCCCTATCTGGCCGATCTGGGAATCAGCCATGTCTACGCCTCGCCGATCCTGACGGCGCGGGCGGGGTCGATGCACGGCTATGACGGGGTCGATCCGACGGCCATCAATCCGGAGCTGGGCGGCGAGGCGGGTTTCCGCCGGCTGTGCGCCGCCCTCGCCGCCCGCGGCCTCGGGGTGATCGTCGACATCGTGCCCAACCATATGGCGGTCGGCGGGGCCGACAACCGCTGGTGGCTGGACGTGCTGGAGAAGGGCCGCGACAGCGCCTTCGCCGACTGGTTCGACATCGATTTCGACGGACCCGAGCCCGAGTTGCAGGGCAAGGTTCTCGCCCCCTTCCTCGGCTCCACCTACGCCGAAGCGCTGGCCGACGGATCGCTGCGGCTGATCTGGGACGAAGACCTGAAGAAGCTGGCGTTCGCCTATGGGCCACACCGCTTCCCGTTGCGGCCCGAGGACTACGCCGAGGTCGGCGGGTCCGATCCGGCCGCTGCCGACCTGAACGCGTGGAACGACCCCGACCGGCTGCACGCCCTGCTCGAACGGCAGAATTTCCGCCTCGCCCTGTGGAGCGTCGCAGGCGACATCATCAACTGGCGCCGCTTCTTCGACATCAGCGAACTGGCCGGGCTGCGGATGGAAAACCCGGCGACCTTCGACGCCGTCCATGCGGTGATCTTCGGCCTGTATGCGGAAGGGCTGATTGACGGCGTTCGGGTCGACCATGTCGACGGCCTGTCCGATCCGGCCGCCTATTGCCGGACCCTGCGGTCCCGCCTCAATGGCCTCGCCGGAGACCGGCCGGCGTCGGCGGCGGACGGTCCGGCCTATATCGTGGTCGAAAAGATCCTCGCCGCCGGCGAACCGCTGCCGGAAGACTGGGGCGTTGAGGGCACCAGCGGCTACGACTTCATGAACCAGGTCTCGGCGCTGCAGCACGACCCGGACGGGGCCGCCCCCCTGACGGCGCTGTGGACCGAGATCAGCGGCCGCGCCGCGGAGTTCGAGGCGGAGGAGACCGCCGCCCGGGTGGAGATTCTGACCGGCGGCTTCGATGGCCAGCTGACCGCGGCCGCGCGCGCCCTGCGCCAGCTGGCCGCCGCGCGGACGGAAACGCGCGATCTGACGACGGCGGCGTTCCGGCGGGCGCTGATCCGCTGGATCACCCATCTGCGGGTCTATCGCAGCTACGCCACGGGCCACGCCGATAGCCCGGCTCCAGGCGAGGCAGTGGACCGGGCGCTGGACCTGGCCCGCGCCGAGGCGCCGGCCGAGACCGCCGCGGTCGATTTCATCGCGGGTCTTCTGAACGGGGCGCACGGCGAGGCGGACGCGGCGGCGGATACGGTTCGCCGTTTGAACCAGCTGACGGCGCCGGTCACGGCCAAGGCGGTCGAGGACACGGCCTTCTATCGCTACGGACGGCTGCTCTCGCGCAACGACGTCGGTTTCGAACCGGCCCGCCTGTCGATGACGCCGGAAGAATTCATCCAGTCCGGCGTCGACCGCGCGGCCGATTGGCCGCACGCGATGCTGGCCACGGCGACCCACGACCACAAACGCGGCGAGGACGTGCGCGCGCGCCTGGCCGTGCTCAGCGAGGCCCCGGACGCCTGGGCCACGGCGGTTCGGTCATGGTTCGCGATGAACGCCGGCGTCCGCCCGGCGGGGCTCGCGCCGGATGACGAGTACCAGCTGTATCAGACGCTGGTCGGGGCCTGGCCGACAGGGCTGCCGGCCGACGACGCCGCCGGTCTGGGGGCCTTCGCGGGGCGGATCGAGGCGTGGCGCGAGAAGTCGCTGCGCGAGGCCAAGCTGAGATCGTCCTGGGCCCGCCCGGACGCGGACTACGAAGCGGCCAGCCGCGACTTCATCCGGGCGCTGCTGGACCCGCGACGGTCGGCGGCCTTCCTCGCCGACCTGACGGCTTTCGTGGCCCGGATCGCCCCGGCCGGCGCGATCAACGGCGTGGTCCAGGCGGCGATCCGCTGCCTGTGGCCGGGCGTGCCCGATCTCTATCAAGGCGCCGAGCTGGAAGACCTGAGTCTGGTCGACCCCGACAACCGGCGGCCGGTCGACTATGAGCGAGTCGCCCGGCTGCTGGCGGACGAGGCGACCGACGCGCCCGGCGCGATGAAGCTGCGGACGGTGGCGCGGCTGCTGTCGGCCCGCGCGGCCGATCCGGAGCTTTTCGCCCGCGGGTCGCTGGAGCCGGTGGCGGTGGAGGGGGAAAGAGCCGCCCATCTGCTGGCCTTCCGCCGCAGCTTCGCCGGTCGCGGCTTCACCGCCGCGGTCCCGCTTCGGATCGCCAACGCCCTTGAGAACGGCGCCGCGCCAGGCAGGGCCTGGTGGGGCGATACCCGCTACAGCGTAAACGGCCGCTCGGTTCTCGCGGCGGACTCGCTGATCGGACAGAGCATCGCATTTCATCGCTTTCCGGGGAATGCGGGCAACGAAGGCGCGGCATGAACGTTGGACATACCCTGCCCGAACAACCGAGTGTCCCAGATTTTTCGCCCGCTTTCAGATCCAGACTATAGCGCGCTGTCCGGCCTGCTGGTGGCTGAGGCGGGGGTGTATGTTCTGGGGCTGGCGAGCGCGCAGGATCGGCTCGCCCGCGCCGGTCTGTGCACCGCTGACGGCATGGTCACCGCCGCCGGCCGGTCCGCCCACGCAGCCGAAAAAGCCCGACGGGCCGCGGACGGGTCGACGGAGTCCGCCCTGCCCCGGTCGCCGCCGATGCCCGACAACCACTATTCGATCGCCTCCTGACGCCGGATTCCTCCGGCGCCCGCCCTCCCCGTTAACCGCCGGACGGATCCGACCCGGATCGTTCGGACCATGAGCCGCCCATGACAACCTATGAGACCTTCCCGGTCACCCCCGGATCGCCGACGCCCCGCGGCGCCACCTGGGATGGCGAGGGTGTCAATTTCTCGATCTTCTCGGCCCATGCGACCCGGGTTGAGGTCTGCTTCTTCGACCCCAGCGGCGAGGTCGAGACGCACCGCGTGACCCTGCCCGAGTACACCGACCAGATTTTCCACGGCTATATACCGGGCCTCGGCCCGAACCAGGTCTATGGCTACCGGGTGTACGGCCCCTATGAGCCGCACGAGGGCCACCGGTTCAATCCCAACAAGCTGCTGCTCGATCCCTATGCCCGGGCGCACATGGGCGAGATCCGGTGGAACGACGCCTGTTTCGGCTACACCATCGGCCATCCCGACGCCGACCTCAGCTTCGACACCCGGGACAGCGCCCCCTATGTGCCCAAATGCGTGGTGGTCGATCCCGACTTCGACTGGCAGGGCGAGCCGGGCCGGATCTTCACCCCGTGGGACCGGACGATCGTCTATGAGACCCACGTCAAGGGTTTCACCCAACGCCACCCCGACGTGCCGGAACACCTGCGCGGCACATACGCCGGACTCGGCTCGCCCGAGGTCATCAAACACATCCGGTCGCTGGGCGTGACCTCCGTCGAACTGCTGCCGGTGCACACCTTCCTCGACGACAGCCATCTGCTGGACAAGGGGCTGCGCAACTACTGGGGCTACAACTCGATCGGCTTCTTCGCCCCGGATCCGCGCTACGCCTCCGACCGCGCCCAGACCCTGCGCGAGTTCAAGGAGATGGTCGCCCGCTTCCACGACGCCGGCCTCGAGGTGATCCTCGACGTGGTCTACAACCACACGGCGGAGGGCAATGAGCTGGGCCCGACCCTGTCGTTCAAGGGCATCGACAACTTCAGCTACTACCGCACCATGCCCGACGAGCGGCGCTATTACATCAACGACACGGGCACCGGGAACACCGTCAATCTAAGCCATCCGCGGGTGCTGCAGATGGTGACGGACAGCCTGCGCTACTGGGTGCAGGAGACCCATGTCGACGGCTTCCGCTTTGACCTCGGCACCATTCTGGCGCGCGAACCGAACGGCTTCGACAACCGCAGCGGCTTCCTCAAGGCCTGCAGTCAGGACCCGGTGCTGGCGACGGTCAAGCTGATCGCCGAGCCGTGGGACTGCGGCCCCGGCGGCTATCAGGTCGGCGGCTTCCCGCCCGGCTGGTCCGAATGGAACGACAAATTCCGCGACACCACGCGGGACTTCTGGCGCGGGCACGCCCCGATCGGGGAGATGGCGCGCCGGCTGCAGGGGTCGGGGGACCTTTTCGACCACGAAGGCCGCCGGCCGTGGGCCAGCGTCAACTTCGTCACCGCCCACGACGGCATGACCCTCAACGACCTCGTCACCTATAACGACAAGCACAATGAGGCCAATGGCGAGGGCAACCGGGACGGCTCAGACCATGACCGGTCATGGAACTGCGGCCACGAAGGGCCGACCGACGATGCGGCGATCAACGCCCTGCGCCTGCAACAGATGCGCAACATGCTGGCCTCCCTGCTGCTGGCCCAAGGGGTGCCGATGATACTCGCCGGCGACGAGTTCGGCCGCACCCAGCAGGGCAACAGCAACGCCTATTGCCAGGACAATGAGATCAGCTGGCTGGACTGGGACATCGGCGACCGCGGGCGCGAGATCATGGACTTCGTCCGGCTGCTCACCACCTTGCGCGCCGGGCACCCGGCCCTGCGGAGCCGGCATTTCCTCGGACGCTTCGGCCAGTCGCGGGAGGAGCGCGACCTGATCTGGCTGAGGGCGAACGGCGAGGAGATGAGCGAGGCAGACTGGCAGGACGGGGACGCCCGCTTCTTCGGAATGCTGATCAACGCCGCTGGCGCTGACGGAGGCCGGGATACGGTGATGATCGTGCTGAACGGCGATCACCAGCTGACGCCGTTCAGCCTGCCGGCGGCCCCCGGCGGCGGTGGCTGGACCCGGGTTCTCGACACCAGCGACGACCGGACCGGGGCGACGGACGCCTTGGAGCAAGGCGACGCCTACGGCGTGGCCGGGCGGTCGATGGTGTTGTTCAGCTGCGGAACCGCGCCAGCGCAAGGCTGACGATACGACGCCCGGCGCCGCTCACCAGCGGCGGGATCGCGGCGCCGCCAGCGCGCGGAGCTCGGCGACGAAGGTCGCGTGGTCGTCGATGTCTTGGTCATCGTCGAGAGCGGTCGCCAACGCCTCGGCCTCGGCGATCAGGCCTTCGACCTCTTCGGTGATCGCGCCGCCGAGGGCGACGAGCGCCCTCGCCCGCGAGCGGGTCAGCAGCAGGGCCGCCAGCGGGAAGCGACCAGCCAGCCGCGCCGCCCAGAGCGGCATGTCGTCGTGCCCGCCGCGCAGCTCGCCCCGTCGACGCTCGACGAGGTCCGCCGCTTCCCGCAGCGCCGGCCAGGTCATCAGGAAGGCCAATCCCTTCATCGCGTCCGGGTGGCCGGCGGCGAGGGCGAAGGCCCGGTCGAGCGCGACGACGTCCTCAAAGTCGGCGAGCTTCGCGATCAGCGCGCGCAGCTGGTCGGCCGACAGGGTGCGCTCGAATGCCCGCCATCTCGCGGCGTCCGCCTCTTCGTCCCGGCCTTCCGCCTCGAGCACGGCGATCTCGGCGGCCAGCCACGCGTCCGGAGGCGGGGGCGGCTCGGCGCTGCCGCGGCCCGGCCGGGCGGGGGTATTGACCGGGCGGGCCGCTTCGAGGGCGGCCCGCGCCTCGGCGGGTCGACCGGCTTCGGCCAGACGGCGGGCGATCTCAGCGCCGATGTCGGGCTTGCGACCGTCGTCTTCGGCGATCGACTGGATCCACGCATCCAGATCGCCGCTGCGGTCGGCCAGCTTGCGCACGACCAGGGCCAGCCGACCGGTCGGCTTGGGCCGCCCCTGTGTCAGGTCGACGAGCAGTCGCTGCGCCAGCTCGGGGCTCAGACCTTGCGCCCCGCGCCCCACCCATGACGCCCATGGGTTCAAACGCGTCGACAGGGCCTCGCCGAGGACCGGCGCGGCGTTGTCGAGGCCGGCCGCCGAGGTGACGGCGCCAAGATCGGCCGTCGCCGCATCGAACAACAGCGGCAGCTCGCCCTTGGCGTCGCTGACCCGGGCGCCGAGCGCCGGGTAGAGATCGAACCAGCCGACCAGCCGGTCGAGCGCCAGCCTCGCGTCCAGCGGGGCGAGACGGTCGACGATGACGCGGCGGAGCGACTGGAGATCGTTGAGCAGCGCCGGACGCTTGCGCCACGACACACGGGCCCGGCTGGTCGCCAGGGTGTTCAGACGTTTGTCGATTTCCAGCGACAGGTCCGCCGCGCTGATCTCGGCCGCCAGCTCCATGCGGAGCCGTCGTTTGAGGGCCGGATCAATGGAGGCCGCCTCGAACAGCAGGGCCGACAGCCGCTCCGCGCCAAGCGCGAGCAGATTCGCAGCGTTGACCGTCTTTTTTGGGGTGGGGACTCGCCTGGCCATAGGACCCGTAGACCGCAGGGGCGTGGACCTGCGCAAGCCTTGGGCAGTCCGGATCAGCCCGAGAGCTGCTCCGCCAAGGCTTCGGCATCCGGCCCGACGATCACCTGCCAGGTGTCAGGGCCGGTCATGATCCCGCCCCTCGGCGCGGCCCGGTCCAGGGCAGCCGGATCGACCGCCGCAGCGTCGGCGACGCGGACGCAGAGGCGGCCGGCGCGAACGGTCGCCTCGCGGATGTTGGCGGCGGACCCGAGGGCGCGGCGGAGAGCGTCGGCGTTGACAGCCGGCGCAGCGCCGCCGCCGTCCCGCAGACAGGCGCGTATCTCGTCGGCGACGGCGTCGGCGATCGGGCCCAGCACGACCTGCAGATCGGTCGGCGTCGGCGAGATGACACCGCGCGCGCCGAGGCGTTTCAGCGCCGGCTCGTCGATCGCCTGCCGCGAGCCGACGACGAGCCGCAGACGGGTGGTGCAGGCGCTGACGGCCTTGAGGTTGGCGGCGCCGCCGAGGGCGTGAACGAACTGTTCGGCGCGATCGCCGCGATCGGTGGCAGGCGCCGACAGCGTCTCTTCGACATCCTCGCGGCCCGGGGTCTTGAGGTTGAAATGCGCGATGAAGAAGCGGAACAGGCCATAGTAGAGGGCGCCGTAAACCAGGCCGACCGGGACCAGCAGCCACGGGCGGGTGGCCTGGCCGTAGTTGATCACATAGTCGAACAGACCGGCTGAAAAGGTGAAGCCGAGCCGCACGTCCAGCAGGCTCATCACCACCATGGCCACGCCCGTCAGCACCGCATGCAGGGCGTAGAGCACCGGCGCGAGGAACATGAAGGTGAACTCGATCGGCTCGGTGACGCCGGTCAGGAAGGCGGTCAGGGCGAGCGAGGCGAGCATGCCGCCGACGGCCTTGCGCCGGTCGGGCCGGGCCGCGTGATACATGGCCAGGCAGGCTGCGGGCAGGCCGAACATCATGACCGGGAAGAAGCCGCTCATAAACGCTCCGGCGGTCGGATCGCCGGCGAAGAAGCGATTCAGATCGCCGGTGGCGCCGCCGTAATCGCCGACGATGAACCAGGCGACGTTGTTGAGGATGTGGTGCAGACCGGTGACGATCAGCAGCCGGTTCAGCACGCCGAAGACGAACAGGCCGATCTCGCCCGAGCCGACGACGGCGCGGCTGAACAGGTCGATGCCGTGGTTGAGCCCGGTGAAGCTGAGCCCGACCGCCAAGGCCAGGCCGAGGCCGGCGAACCCGGCCACGATGGGCACGAAGCGGCGGCCGCTGAAGAAGGCGAGATACTCGGGCAGTTTGAGGGTCGAGAACCGATTGTAGAAGTCGCCGGCGATCAGGCCGGACAGGATGCCGATCGGCACGCCGAGCCGGGCCAGCGCCCCGTCCCGAAAGGCCTTTTCGGCCATGGCGGTCGAGGCCGCGGGCACGCCGGCGAGGACCTCGGGCGGGACGGCGATCAGGGCCTTCGCCCCCTCGGTGGCGATCAGGAAACAGACCACGCCGGCGAGGCCGGCGGCTCCGTTGTTGTCCTTCGCGAAGCCGACCGCGACGCCGATGGCGAACAGCAGGCCGAGGTTGGCGAACACCGCCTGCCCGGCCGAGGCGACGAAGGCGATGTCGAGCAGGTCCGGCTGACCGAGGCGCAGCAGCAGGCCCGCCACCGGCAGGACGGCGATCGGCAGCATCAAGGCCCGGCCAAGAGGCTGCAGGCTGGACAGACCGATTTTCATGCCCGGGCTCCGACCTTGCGGGATGGGATTGCGTCGCGGACCGCCTCGCCGGCCAGGGCCCGCACCGCCTCGGGACCGTCCATCTCCAGCGCCTCGCGCGCCAGGGCCTGGCATTCGGCGAGCGTGAAGCGGCGGACCACGGCCTTGATCTCGGCGATCATGGCCGGCGCGGCCGACAGTTCGGTTACGCCGAGACCGACGAGGATGGGCGCGGCCTCGATCTCGGAGGCCAGGCCGCCGCAGACGCCGATCCAGCGCGCGTCCGTCGCCCCGGCCACAGCCTGCTGGATCAGCCGCAGGACGGCGGGATGCAGGGCGTCCAGCTGCGGCGCCAGATGCGGGTTCTGGCGGTCCATGGCGAGGGTGTACTGGGTCAGGTCATTGGTGCCGACGGAGATGAAGTCGACGACCTCGCTCAGCCGGGCCGTGGTCATGGCGGCGGCGGGGGTCTCGACCATCACCCCCAGCAGCGGCGCTTCGGCGCCGGTTTCGCGCACGGCCCGATCCAGCAGGGCCCGCACCTGACGCACCTCAGCTGCCGAGGCGACCATCGGCAGCATGACGGCGACGACGCCCGGCGACCGTACGCGACAGATGGCGCGCAGTTGGGCCAACAGCAGGTCGGGACGGTACAGGCCGGAGCGGACGCCGCGCAGGCCGAGGGCCGGGTTGTCCTCGGCCGGCATCGGCAGATACGGCAGCGGCTTGTCGCCTCCGGCGTCGAGGGTGCGGATAACGAGGGTGCGGCCGTCGAGGGCGTCGGCGATGGACTGATACTGATCCAGCTGCTCGTCTTCGTCGGGGGCGGTCTCACGCTCGAGGAACAGGAATTCGGTGCGCAGCAGGCCGCAGCCCTCGGCGCCATCGGCGACGGCGGGGGCGGCCTCGGAGGCGGCGCCAAGGTTGGCGAAGACCTCGATGCGGACGCCGTCGGCGGTGCGGCAGTCGTCGGTGGCGGCGGCGCGGGCCTCGGCGCGGCGACGGCCGCGGGCGGCCATGGCGCTCTGGGCCCGGGCCTGGGTGGCGGCCGAGGGCGAGGCGACCAGGCGGCGGCCGTCGGCGTCGAGCACCACCAGCGATCCGTCGGCGACGCGGGACAGGCCGGGCCCGACAGCGACCAGCGCCGGCACGCCCATGGCGGCGGCGAGAATGGCGACGTGCGAGGTCGGCCCGCCCCGGTTGGTGCAGATCCCGGCCAACTGTCCGGCGTCGAGCGCCATCAGCTGGGACGGCAGCAGGTCGTCGGCGAGGACGATCGAGCCGGGGCCCAGCGCGAGGGGCTGAGGCTCGACGCCGGTCAGCTGCAGCAGGACCTGACGCTCGAGATCGAGCAGGTCGTCGGCCCGTTCGGCCATGCGGGTATCGCCGATCGAGCGGAGCAGGTCGACGGCGACGCGGGTCGCCTCGCGCCAGCCGTGGCCGGCGCTGTGACCCGCCGCGATCGACTGGCGGGCGGCGGCGAGCAGTTCGGGGTCGTCGAGGAAGGCCAGATGGGCCGCGAGAATGCTGCGGCGCTGGACATCGCCGGATGTCGAGGCGGTCTCGAGCCGTTGGCGCACGGCGGCGACGGCCCGTTCGAGCGCTGGGCTCTCAACAGCCTCGCCGAGACCGGCGACCGGGACCTCTATGGCCGGGAGGGCGAAGCGCACGGCCTGACCCACGGCCAGACCGGGGGCGGCGGCCACGCCGGCGAGAATCAGCTCTCCGTCGACGCTTTGGATGGGGTCGGGCGAAGGCGCCAGGATCGGCTGCGGCGGGGTTGTCCGGGTGCCATCCCCCAGCCCCCCCGCAATCAGGTCGGCGAGTGTGTCGACGGCGGCGCGGGCGTCGGCGCCGGTGGCCGAGAGAGTCAGGCTGTCGCCCTCGCGCAGGCCGAGCGCCATCAGCTGGACGGCGCTCGCGGCGGAAGCTTGCCGGTCGCGAAGGTGGACAAGGACGCGGGCGTCGAAGGCCTTCGCCCGGGCGGCGATCCGGCCTGCCGGCCGGGCGTGCAGGCCGTGTGGCAGGGCGGTTCCGACCTCTCGGGTGATCACATCGGACACGGGTCCGACGTCGTCCCGGACACCGGCGGCCCCTGACACCGTCATCAAGGGATCGCCGACGCGGACGCGCCGGTCGAGAGCCTGTCCGTGCAGGGCGAAGCCCTCTCCGGTGACGACGATCGGCGTGATCAGGCTGACGGCGCCGCGGGCGATGCGGTCGAGATCGAGGGTCAGCAACAGGTCGCCGGCCGCGACGCGGTCGCCTTCGGCGACATGAGCGGTGAAGCCATCGCCCTCCAGTTTCACCGTCTCGAGTCCGACATGGATCAGCACCTCGACGCCGCTGTCGGAGCGGATGCTGACGGCGTGACGGGCGCGGGCCAAGGCGCCGACGACGCCGTCGAACGGGGCGTGGATGGCGGCGCCGAGCGGCTCCACGGCGATGCCGTCGCCAAGCAGCCGGCCGGAGAAGACGTCGTCGGGCACCTCGTCCAGCGAGAGGGCCCAGCCGTCGACCGGCGAACGCACCACAAGGTCGGTCACGGCCGGCCCTCCGCCGCGGTGAGGCGGACCCAGTCGAGGGCCCAGATCGGATCGACGCCGGCCTGGGTGAAGGTCATGCACAGGTCGTGCACGCCCGGCGCGGCCGGCAGTCGTCCGCGCACGATGGTGACACCGTCGTTCCGCGCCGCCTCCGCCAACGGGATGACAAGGGCGGGTTCGGCTTCGCAGCCGCCGACGCGGACCTCCAGCTCGCCAGCCGGGGTGCGGGGGGCGCGCAGGCGGACGTTCTTGATGTCGGCGCCGATCTGGAAGTTGAATGGCACCTGGCCCACCGCCGCCTCGAACGCGACCGCTTCGGTCAGGTCGGCGGCCCGGTAGATCCAGCACGGGTTGAACAGGTCGAGGAGGAAGGACGGACGGTCGCCATGCAGGGGCGCGTCGTCGATCAACGACAGGGCGATCGCCTCGCTGCACAGCGTCATCTGGTGATCGTAGCGGCGCTCGCCCTGCGGCGGGAGGGGCGCCGCTTCGGGCGACAGGGCAAGCTCGGCGTAGTCGATGCCGAGCGACCGGTAGCGGGCCAGTTGCGGCGTCAGGCGGGCGGTGAAGTCGTCCCAGTCCATCCGCGCCGGAGCCGACCACGCCAGTTCGGCCAGGGCTGCGACCCGCGGAAAGGCCATGTACTCAACCCGGTCCTCGTCGCGCATATGCTCGGTCCAGATATTGGCCTGGACGCCGAGCACATGCCGGGCCTGATCAGTCGTCAGGGCCTCGGGTGTCGGATCGAAGCGGTAGATGTCCTCGATCGGAACGACGAAACCGCGGCCGGGCGAGCCGTCGGCGGCGCTCTGGCGGTTGTCGAGGTAGAGGATCGGGGCCGGCGACAGCACCGTGTCATGGCCGAGTCGGGCCGCCTCGACCGCCCCCTCGACCCCGCGCCACGACATGACCGTGGCGTTCGGAGCGAGACCGCCCTCGAGGATTTCGTCCCAGCCGATCAGGCGACGGCCGCGCTGGTTCAGATACTGCTCCATGCGGCCGATGAACCAGCTTTGCAGCGCGGCTTCGTCGGCGACGCCGAGCTCGCGCATCCGCGCCTGCGTCCGGGGTGAGGCCTTCCACTGATCCTTGACCGCCTCGTCGCCGCCGAGGTGTACATAGGTCCCGGGGAACAGGTCCACGACCTCGGCCAGCACCTGCTCGAAGAAGGCTATGGTGCTCTCCTCGGTGTTGAACAGGGTGTGGTAGACGCCCCAGTCGGCCGGGACGGCGGGAACGGTGGCCTCGGGCGCATCGCTGACGCCGAGCTCAGGATAGGCGGCGATCGCCGCGCTGGCGTGGCCGGGCACGTCGATCTCGGGCACGATGACGATGTTGCGGGCGGCGGCCCAGGCGACGATCTCGCGCACCTCGTCCTGGGTGTAGAAGCCGCCGTGCAATCGGGGCCGGCCGGTCGCCGGATCGATGTCTTGAGCCGCCGCCGCGCCCGCCGGGACCCGATACGCGCCGACTTCGGTCAGACGCGGGAAGGCCTTGATCTCGAGCCGCCAGCCCTGGTCGTCGGTCAGGTGCCAGTGGAAGACGTTGAGCTTGTGCAGCGCCATCCA
This sequence comes from Brevundimonas sp., assembly GCF_046295595.1. Lineage (GTDB taxonomy): Bacteria > Pseudomonadota > Alphaproteobacteria > Caulobacterales > Caulobacteraceae > Brevundimonas. The sequence continues at coordinate 25,321 of NZ_JBKBMX010000008.1, forward strand.
GTCGATGAAGCCCTTGATGAACTCCGGCGACTGGTAATGACGGGCGGAGTCCAGCATCAGGCCGCGCCAGCCGAAGCGCGGGGCATCGACGATGCGCAGGGCGGCGAGGTCGGCCGGTCCCTGCCCGTCCCCGGCCGTGGCGAGCTGCCACAGGGTGACCGCCCCGTAGAGAAAGCCGCCGGCGTCGGCGGCCGTCACGGTGACGCCGTCGGGCGCGATCTCCAGCGTATAGCCGTCCGGGTCCGCCTCGCCGCGCCGGAAGACGATGGCCGGGAACCCGGCGCGGGCCTCATCCGCCACACTGAGGGAGAGGCCCCGGCTCCGGCCCAGCAGGTCGGCGAGATAGTTGGCCGCCGCCACGGCCTCCGGGTCGGCGGGCGGGGCGACCAGCACGGTCGTCGGGTCCAGCCGGAACGCGCCGGCTCCGGCCGTAGCCGACAACGGCGCCGGGATGACCGGGGGCGAGATGGAGTGCTGGGCGACGGCGCTGACCGGCAGGCACAGGACGAGTGCGACGAGAAGGGCGGCGGACCGGACAGGCAGACTCATGGCGTAGCTCACGCTGGCGACCTGGCGAACAGAGAAACGGGCGGGGCGAGGTAGCCCCGCCCGGAGTTGTCGCTCAGGGGAACGATGGAGATGTCACGGGCGGACCTGGGCATTCGGCATCCTCGGTTCGTCTTCCGCGGGGCGCAATGGCGGGGGCGGCGGGCGCCGCCCCCGGGGTCGTGCTAGAAGTCGACGCTGACGGTCGCCATCAGCTTGCGGCCCGTCCTGTACACGCCGCGCGGCAGGGCGACGGTATTGGCGTAGGCGTAGTACTCGCTGTCCAGCAGGTTCTGCGCCGAGACACTCAGGCTGACGCGATCGCTGAAGGCGTAGCCCGCCGTGGCGTCGAGACCGGTGTAGGCGCGGACGTACATCTGGTCGCCCCGATCGACGCCGGTGAAATATTTCGAACGCCAGTTGTAGGTCACCCGCGCCGAGAACGGACCGCTCTCGTAGAAGGGGCTGATATTGACCTGGTGGCGCGAGTTGAACGGCAGGTCGGCCCCGTTGTCCGCGCTACCGTCGACGTAAGTGTAGTTGGCCAGCAGGCCGAAGCCGTAGGCGAAGGTCTGCTGGTATGCGAAGGAGGCGCCCTTCAGCTCGGCGGAGCCCGCATTGGTCGGTCGGCTGATCTGGTAGGTGGTGACGGCGTTCTGGGCCTGGTTGAAATGCTGCTCCGGCGCCGTGGCCTGCAGGATGTAGTTGCTGATGTCCTTGTAGAAGACCTCGCCCGACAGGATCGCATCGGGTGAGAAATACCACTCGACCGCGGCGTTGAGGTTGGTCGACTCATAGGGGTCGAGGTCGGGGTTGCCGCCGCCGCCGGTCAGGATCTGGTCGGACAGCCAGAAATAGTTCGACATGTCGGCGTAGTTCGGCCGCGCGATCACCTTGGCGGCGGCGAGGCGGACGATCACATCCTCCGCCACGTCGACGGCGACGTTCAGGCTGGGCAGGAAATCGTCATACTCCTTGGACCGGACCTCCCAGGCCCAGTCGGCCTCGGTCACGCCGCAGCCGGTCGCCGTCTGGTTGACGCAGACGAAGCCGCCGCTGTCGGACTCGGTGCGGACGTAACGCAGGCCGACGTTGCCGCGCACCACGCCGTTGTCGAAATTGGCCTGGCCGTAGAGGGCGTGGATGGTCTCCTGAACGTTCCAGTTCTGGGCCGTGAACTCGGCGTTGCCGAAGACGGTCGGCACTGGCGCGGCCTGCCACGGCCGCAGGTATTCGCCGTTCTCGATGTAGTCCGCCAGCGCCTCGCCATCGATGCGGAAGCGATTGCCCATCTGGTCGTTCACACCGTCGAAGCCGTCCAGATAGTTGTCCGGCACCTGACCCGGATTGAACATGCCGGCGTTGTCCGGCGCGCCGTAGATCTGGACCGTGACGCCCGACATCCGCTGGTCGGTCTCGTGCTGGCGATATTTGTAGCCGAACTGCAGGCGTTCGAAGAAGCCGTCCCGGTCGATGCCGAGGTCAAGCTGGGCGTAGCTCTCCTCGTCCGTGGTCGGCTTGCTGACGATATTGCCGCCCCAGCCGGCGTTGTAGCCGGCCGGCCCAACCGACGGATCGCCGGCCCCCCAGCCGCCATCGAACGAGAACAGCGAGGCGTCGCCGAGCACATTCCCGTCGGCCGGATCGGTATAGGTCAGCGTGCCGGGCGAACCCGGCGCGCCCGTGAAATCGACGGTGTAGTCGGCCCAGTTGAGGAACTCTCCGAACAGCTGGCGCTGGGTGCCGCCCTCCGCCTTGGTGAAGCCGATGTCGCCGGCCAGATCCCAGCCGTCGCCGAGATATTTGGCGTCCAGATGGTAGCTGTCCGAGGTCATGGCCGCCTCACGGTACTGGACGTCCAGCACGCTCAGGGCATTGGTGAAGGAGGCCTTGGTGATCACGCCGTCATCGATCTGGATGTCGGTCAGGGCGCCGAGGCTGTTCCAGGTGTTGCCCTGGAAGGCGAACAGCGACTGGTTGGTGTTGTCATAGCTGGCGTCGATGCGCAGCCAGTCAAAATTGATGTCCAGCGCCTCTGTCGGGCGGAACTGCACGGCGACCGTCAGGCTGTCCCGCTCGCGCTGTTGCTCGAAGAAGTGGGTGCCGAAGGCGTTCATGCCGCGGGCGTCGGGATTGGCCGCCAAGGTCGTGGCGCAGGTCCCCGAACAGTTGCCGTTGGTGATGGAGTTGGCGCCCGGGTTCTCGGGGCTGCCGCCCATATAGTAGCTGGCGGGGATGGTGCCGTAGGATTCGAGGCCGTCGCGGCGCAGGGCGTCGTTGGCCCGCTGCGCCGAGATCAGCACACCGAAGGTCCGGGCGTCGTTGCGCCAGCTGCCGAGGACGGAGAGCTGCAGATCGCCCTCTTCGGAGCGGTCGTTGTACAGATAGCTGGCGGCCCCCGAGAGGGTTCCGGATTCCAGGTCCAGCGGACGGCGGGTGATGACGTCGACGGTGCCGCCGATGCTGCCCTCGTCGATACGGGCCTCCGGCGACTTGTAGACCTCGACGCGGCCGACGATCTGCGGCGCGAGCAGGGCGTAGTTGAAGGTCCGGCCGGGCTGGTCGAGGATGAACCAGTCGGCCGAGGCCACGGTCTGGCCATTCAGCAGGGTGCGGTTCAGGGCCGGGTCGGTGCCGAGGATGCTGACCTTCTCGCCTTGGCCGAACTGGCGGTCGACGGTAACGCCGGGAATGATGGTGATGGCCTCGGCGACGTTCGAGCTGGGAAATTTGCCGACGTCCTCGGCGGTGACGACATCGATGATGGCGTTGGCCTCGCGCTTGGTCTCGAGGGACTGCTGCAGCGAGGCGCGGATGCCGGTGACGATGACCTCGTCAACCGTCGTCGGTTCCGCCCGACCGTCCTGGGCCGCGGCCGCGCTGGCTCCGAGCAGCGCCAGCGCGCTGACCGAACCGATCATGATCGCCCGTTGAATACGCATGACGCCTGTCCCTCCAGAGGTCGACCCGCTCCCCCGCGAATACCGACCAGTCCATTAGAAGACCAATAAAGGCCCTCCCCCATTCGCCACCACGGCTATCTGGTGAGCGCAGACGGGAAGGTGTCACCAAACGTTTACGACAAGCAAGCCCAAATCGACACATTGGACCTATGTTTTTGCAGATTGGTTCTTGATTGGTTTGGTCAGATGGGTTGTGATGCGGCCAACGATGGGCGAAAGCAGCCGCCATCGACCGGGGTTGGAATGTCATTCGCTGAAGTCATAGGAAAGCTGGACGCCGGGCGGCCCACGCCGCTGTACCAGCAGCTGCAACAGGCTGTCCGCGAGGCCATCCAGCGTCGCGTGCTGAAGGCTGATGAAGCCCTGCCGGCGGAACGCGACCTGGCCGAGTCGCTGTCGGTGTCGCGCATCACCGTGCGCAAGGCGTTCGACGGCCTGGTCGCCGAGGGTCTGCTGTCGCGTCGCCAGGGCGCGGGAACCTTCGTCGCCGCACGGGTGGAGAAGAGCTTCTCGAAGCTGACTTCCTTCTCCGAGGATATGGCGGCGCGCGGCCGCAAGGCGACCAGTTCGTGGATCAGCCGCACCGAGGGGGCGGTGACGCCCGAGGAATCCCTGACCCTGGGTCTCAGCCCCGGCACGCCAGTCTATCGCTACCACCGCATCCGCTATGCCGACGGCGCGCCGATGGCGCTGGAATACTCCACCGTGCCGGCCTCCAGCCTGCCGTCGCTCGAGACCGTCGATGTTTCGCTGTATCGGGCCCTCGACGCCCACGGTCAGCGCCCCGTACGCGCGCTGCAGCGGCTGCGGGCGGTGCTGTTCACCGAAGAACAGGCCGAACTTCTCGGCGTCGCTCCGGGAGCCGCCGGTCTGCTGATCGAACGGCGCGCCTTCGCCCGCGACGGCCAGGCGGTCGAGGTGACGCAATCCTTCTATCGCGGCGACGCCTACGACTTCGTCGCCGAACTGAACGACGGACCCGCCTGATGCGGGCCGAAGACACCCGGATGTTCCATGAGGCCGCCGCCGCCGGTGAAGTGGTCGCGACCCAGCTGGCGCGCAACGCGCAGGTGATGGCGGAGCTGGGCGATCGCCTGCGTCATCTGTCGCCGACCATCGCCCTGATCAGCGGCCGGGGCAGTTCCGACAACGCCGGGGTCTACGCCCGCTATCTGATCGAGACCGGCACCGGCGTCCCGACCAGCCCGGCCGCCCTGTCGGCCAGCTCGGTCTACGACGTCGAGCCGCGCCTGAAAGGCGCCGTCTGCATCGCCATCTCCCAGTCGGGCCAGAGCCCGGACCTTGTCGCCTCGGTGTCGGCGGCCCGCGCGGGCGGCGCCTTCGTCATCGCCCTGGTCAATGCGCCGGACTCGCGGCTGGCCGCGGTCGCCGATGTCACGGTCCCCCTGCACGCCGGGGCGGAGACCTCGGTCGCGGCGACCAAATCCTTCATCGCCAGCCTGTCGGCCCTGGCGCAGCTGATCGGATGCTGGACCGGCGACGACGCGCTGTTGGAGGCGCTGGACGCCCTGCCGGACCAGCTGGATGCGGCCTTCCGTCAGGACTGGAGCCCGGCGCTGGAGACCCTGGTCGAGGCGCAGAGCCTCTATGTCGTCGGACGCGGGCCGGGCTATGCCGTGGCCCGCGAAGCGGCGCTGAAACTGAAGGAGACCTGCGGCCTGCACGCCGAGGCGTTCAGCGCCGCCGAGATCCGGCATGGGCCGATGGCGCTGGTGAAGACCGGCTTCCCGGTGCTCATGCTCGCCCAGGACGACGAGACACGAGCCGATATGGCGGCGCTCGCGGCGGAATTCGCTGATCGGGACGCGAGGGTGATGCTTGCAGGCGCGCAGGGCGGGCCGTCGGTCACAGCCCTGCGCGCCATCGATGCCCATCCGGCCATCCAGCCGATTCTGTTGATCCAGTCCTTCTACCGTCTGGCGGCGATGGCCTCGGTCGCGCGTGGCTATGACCCGGACCGTCCGCCCTTCCTGAACAAGGTCACCGAGACCCTCTGATGACGATCACCTTCACCAATGGACGGGTCCTGACCGGAGAGACATTCCGGACCGATGTGTCCGTGACGATCGAAGGAGAGCGGATCGTCCGGGTCGCACCCGGCCCCGTCCCCGCAGGCGAGGTCCATGACCTGCGCGGCGCCCGGCTGGTCCCCGGCTTTATCGATACCCAGGTGAATGGCGGCGGCGGCATCCTGTTCAACGACTGCCCGACGGCCGACTGTATCGACGCCATCGGCCGGGCCCACCGCCGGTTCGGCACGACCGGCTTCCTGCCGACCCTGATCAGCGACGACCTGTCGGTGATCGACACCGCCATCACAGCGGTGGAGACGGCCATGGCGCGGGGCGTACCCGGCGTGCTCGGCATCCACATCGAGGGGCCCTTCCTCAACGCCTCGCGCAAGGGCGTTCACGACGCCTCCAAATTTCGCACGCTCGACGACGGCGCCCTGTCTCTGCTGACGCGGCTGAAGCGGGGGCGGACCCTGGTCACCCTCGCCCCGGAGACGACGACGCCGGCGATGATCACGCGTCTGGTCGAGGCCGGGGCGGTCGTCGCCGCCGGCCACACCGACGCCGACTATCCCACCACCCGGGCCGCGCTCGGCGCCGGCATGACCGGCTTCACCCATCTGTTCAACGCCATGTCGCCGCTGACCAGCCGCGAGCCCGGAGCCGTCGGCGCGGCGCTGGAAGACATCAACAGCTGGTGCGGCCTGATCGTCGACGGCCATCACGTCGATCCCGTGGTGCTGAAGCTGGCGCTGCGCTGCCGGCCGCGAAACCGTTTCATGCTGGTCACCGACGCCATGCCCAGCGTTGGCGCGACCGAGGACCATTTCATGCTTCAGGGCCGCCGGATCACGGTGCGGGACGGCGTCTGCCTCGACCCGAACGGGGTGCTGGCGGGCTCTGATCTCAACATGGCCGCGGCGGTCCGCAACGCCCACGCCCTGATGGACCTCGACCTGGCCACGGCCATCGCCCTGGCCACGGCCAATCCGGCCGAATTCCTGGGCCTCGGCGGCGTCCGCGGCCGGATCGAACCGGGACTGGCCGCCGACCTCGTGATTCTCGACGAGGCCCTGACGGTGACCGAGACCTGGATCGGCGGGCAACGGCTGGTGAACGAACCGGTCTGAGTGCAGTGTCCCGTGGGGCGGGATGACCGGCCGACACTCGAGGGGATTCGATGACCACGTCACTCAGCCGCCGCACGGCCCTTTCGATGATGGCCGCCGGCGCCAGCGCGGGTTTCGCCCGGCCCGTTGCCGCCCGATCAGAAGACTGGGCCGCCCTCGGGAAGGACGTGAAGTCCGAGTTCCAGTGGGCCTGGCGACACTATGTCGAGCGGGCCTGGGGCAAGGACGAGATCAATCCGGTCAGCGGGACATCGCAATCCTTCTTCATCGAGGGACACGACTTGGGCCTGTCGCTGGTCGAGGCGCTCGACACCCTGTGGATCATGGAGCTGGACGAGGAGTTCCAGGCCGGAGTCGACTGGGTCAAGACCAGTCTGGACTTCGACGTCGACGGCGAGGCGCAGACGTTCGAGACCAATATCCGGCTGGTCGGCGGCCTGCTGTCGGCGCATCTGGCGTGCGGTGATCCGGTGCTGCTGGCCAAGGCGAAGGATCTGGCCGACCGGCTGATGAAGGCGTTCGACGCCTCGCCGCACGGCCTGCCGTACCGCTATGTGAACCTGAGAACCGGGGCCGTGCGCGACCCGGAAACCAATCTGGCCGAGATCGGCACCTATGCGACCGAGTTCGGGGTGCTGGGCCAGCTCGTGGGCGACGACAAATACTATGCGGCGGCCAAACGGGCGATGAAGCACGCGCTCGACCTGCGATCCGACAAGGGACTGATGGCGGCCAACATCCACGCCGAGACGGGGCGGTTCATCAGCCGCAACGCCTCGATCGACGTCTATGCCGACAGCTTCTACGAATATCTGTGGGACAGCTGGGAGCTGTTCGGCGACACGGACATGAAGCGCTGGGCCGAGGAATGCCTCGGCGCCATGGTCGCGCATCAGGGCCGGCGCTACGATGGCCGTCTGTGGTTTCCGATGGTCGACTATGAGACGGCGGAGGTGACGGGGACGTCGCAGACGGTGCTGGGCGGCTATCTGGCCGGGCTGCTGGGACAGGCGGGATTCAAGGCCGAAGGGGACGACGTCCTGCGCAGCTATGAGGACATGCAGGCGCGGTACACCATCATCCCGGAGTCGATCGACGTCCGCACGGGGACACCGCGCGGGGTGCGCACCGGTCTGCGGCCCGAGTTCGCCGACGCCTGTCTGAACCTGTGGCAGGGCGACCGCGACGAGCGCTACCGGGCCCTGACCGCGGTGCACTACCGCAACATGAAGGCGACCTCGAAGGCGGCGTACGGCTACACCTCGCTGACCGACATCACCACGCGGCCGATGGCCCAGGGCGACAACTGCCCCGGCTACTGGTGGTCGGAACAGATGAAATACTATTTCCTCATGTTCGCCGAGCCGAAGCGGATCGATCTGAACCGGATGGTGCTGAGCACGGAGGCGAATGTGCTCAGGGGATTTGTGAAGACCTAGACGGCGCCGCCCCATTCGCCTCGCGGATGGGGCGGTGAACCTCAGTTCCCCGTGCTCAGCGAATACGGCCGCGCCTCCGCGCCCACGCCCCACGTCGTGTTCGGCTCCGCCCCCATGACGAAGCGCAGTTCGCCGCCGGCGACGATCTCGTCATGGCCGATCCACGTCCGCGTCAGCGGGCGGCCATTCAGGGTGACCGACTGGACGTAGAGGTTCTCGTCGGCCAGCCCCTCGGTCGAGATCACGAAGCGCTTGCCGTCGGGCAGGTTCAGCACCGTGCGGTCGGTGAAGGGGCGGCCGATGACGTACTGGCCGGAGCCCGGAGCCACCGGATAGAAGCCCATGGCCGTGAACATCAGCCACGCCGACATCTGGCCGACGTCGTCATTGCCGCTGAGGCCGTCGCGCGTGGCGCGGTACTGGCTGTCGACGATCTGCTTCAGCCGCGCCTGGGTGCGCCACGGGGCGCCGGCCCAGGCGTACATATAGGCGGCGTGGTGGCTGGGTTCGTTGCCGTGGATGTACTGGCCGATCAGGCCGGCGATGTCCTCGGCGTGGGAATAGTCGAGGCCGGTGTTGTCGTATTCGAACATGGCGTCGAGCTTGGTCACCGTCGCCGCGTCGCCGCCCATGGCGGTGATCAGGCCGGCCGGGTCGTGCGGCACGAACCACGAATACTGCCACGCGTTGCCCTCGGTGTAGTCGGATCCGTAGTTGATCGCGGTGGCGTCGAAGGGCTCGCGGAACGACCCGTCGGCGAGGCGGGCGCGGACGAAACGGGTCTCGCCGTCGAAGGTGTTCTTCCAGAAGCCGGCGCGGCGATCGAATTCGGTGACCACGTCGGCCCGGCCCAGCCGCTCGGCCATGCGGGCGATGGTCCAGTCGTCATAGGCGTATTCGACGGTCTTGGACGCCGCTTCGGGCTCGCGGTCGATGGGGACGTAGCCGAGGTCCATATAGTCGCCGAGCCCGCCGTAGGGCCGGTAGGTGGCGCTGGCGATCATGGCCTCCAGCGCGGCCTCGCCGTCGATGCCCGGGATGCCCTTCAGGTACGCATCGGCGATGACCGGGACGGCGTGATAGCCGATCATCGTCCAGGTCTCCTGACCGTGGAAGGCCCAGACCGGCAGGATGCCGTACGGGCTGACCCGCTGGGCCGCGATCAGGGAGTTGACCATGTCGGCGTTGCGCGACGGCGGCGCGACCAGGGTCAGCAGCGGATGCTGGGCGCGGAAGGTGTCCCACAGGCTGAAGGTCGAGTGGACGGTGAAGTCGGCGTCGTGGACCTGCTGGTCCGGCCCGCGCCAGCGGCCGTCGGCGTCGCCGTGAACCGAGGGGGCGATCAGGGTGTGATAGAGGGCGGTGTAGAGGCTGGTGCGCATCTCCGGCGCGGCCTCGATCTCGACGGCCCCGAGCGCCTCTTCCCATGAGGCGCGGGTCGCGGCGCGGCGGGCGTCGAAATCGAACCCCTGCCCTTCCGAGTCGAGATTGCCGATGGCGCCGGCCTCGTCGACCGAGGAGATGGCGACCTTGACCAGCAGCGGCCCGGACAGTTCGCCGAAGTCAAAGGCGGCCTGCAGCGCCCGGCCCTGGATCTGCGCGCGGTCGTCGGCGGCCCGGCCCGGCTGACGGAAGCCGTTGTAGGGAATGGCCTCCTCGCGATTGCGGACCTCGTAGCCGACGACAGGCTGGGAGAACCGCATGGCGAAATAGAGCTGGCGGCCGGGGGCCCAGCCGCGGGTCTCGCGGAAGCCGGTGACCGTGCCGTCCGGATGCACCCGGATGCGCGACCACAGCACCTTGCCCGGGTAGTCGTAGATGGAGTACCGCAGGTCCAGCAGGATGCGGGCCGGCCGGCCGGCAGGGAAACTGTAGCGATGCACCCCGGTGCGCACTCCGGCCGTCAGTTCGGCGCGCACGCCGCTGTCGGTCAGGTCGACGGTGTAATAGCCGGGCTCGGCCTGTTCGGAGGCCTTGTCATAGCGCGAGCGATAGCCGGAGCCCGGCTGGGCCGGGTCGCCGACATCCCATTTGATCTCGCCCGAAAGGGGCGTGATCAGCACATCGCCGAGATCGGAATGGCCGGTGCCTGAAAAGTGGGTGTGCGAGAAGCCCATGATGGTCTGGTCGTCCGAGCGATAGCCGGAGGCCCAGTCATAGGACTGGCGAAAGGGCTTGTAGTCGGTGTCGGGGCTGAGCTGGACCATGCCGAACGGAGCGACGGCGCCCGGGAAAACATGCCCCTTGCCAAGGGTGCCGATGAAGGGATCGACCGATTCAAAGGCTGACGGCTCCGTTGGGGTCTGCGCCTGGACCGCTCCAGCCAAACATGCCACGGCTATCGTCACCGCCCGACCGAATCCCCGCATCGCTCGCCCCTGTATGACCGTCGCGCCGCACCCATTTCTCGCGGCCGGAATCGGCGCAGGATGGTCCGATATCGCCTCGCCGTCACCTCCTCTCCGGTTCGCCGGAGATGATCGCGGCGGCTGACGGGCCCGGAACGAGATCGGAGAACGCGTATGCCGGACGACGGGAGGCCAGTCATCGCCGGAGTAGAGCTGGGCGGCACCAAATGCGTATGTCTGTTGGCCACCGGCCCGGACGACGTTCGCGACCAGGTGCAGATCGCCACGACGACGCCGGAGGAGACGCTGGGGGAAATCCGGAAGGTGCTGGCCCGCTGGTATCAGGGGCCCGGCTTTTCGGCCCTCGGCGTCGGCAGTTTCGGGCCGCTGGAACTGGACCGGCGGCGGCCGGATTTCGGCTCCATCGTGACGACGCCGAAGCCAGGCTGGAACAATACGGACCTGACTTGCCTCGCTGAGGGGTTCGACGGGCCCGTCGGGATCAACACCGACGTCAACGGCGCGGCCCTCGCCGAGGGGCGCTGGGGGGCGGCCCAAGGCCTCCGATCATTCGCCTATGTCACGGTCGGCACGGGGATCGGGGTAGGCTCAATCGTCAACGGGCAGTCCGTCCACGGTCTGGGACATGGCGAGGCGGGGCATGTCCGCGTCGGCCGGATCGTCAGCGACAACTGGCCGGGCAGTTGCCCCTATCATGGCGACTGCGTCGAAGGACTGGCCGCCGGCCCGGCGCTGGAGGCCAGGACGGGCCGGCGGGGCGAAACACTGGCCGCCGACGATCCGGCCTGGGAGATGGTGGTGCAGGCCCTCGGCGGGCTGCTGCATACCCTGGTTCTGACGACCGCGCCGGAGCGCATCCTGATCGGCGGCGGCATATTTGCGGGACAGGAGCATCTGTTTCCGCGTCTGCGTCAGGCCCTGCTTCGCAGTCTCGCCGGCTATGCGACGGCGCAGCGGATCGCCGGGATGATCGACGACTTCGTCACTCCGCCAGGGCTCGGCACCATGGCGGGTCCGCTGGGCGCCGTCGCCATTGGAGCCAAGACCCCGTGACCTGACCGGCGGGCGACCGGACTCCTATTGTCGCTGACCAATCAGCGGCCTACGGTAGACGCCCCCTTGGGACCGGATCCGATGTTCGAGGCTCTACGCTGCGCCCGCAAAGGCCACGTTTTCGTGGACAGCCGAAGTCAACCGGGCACGCAGGTCTGTGTCCGATGCCACCAGCGGCGGCAGTTTGAAGGCTTGATTCACACGCCCAAAGACCGCGAGGATCCCGGGAGCGTCTGACAACCCTGCGGTCTGGCGGCTCTCAGACCAGCCGGCTCTGAACCACCGCGGCCTCGATGAAGCCGGCGAATAGCGGGTGCGGCGCGAACGGGCGGCTCTTCAGTTCCGGGTGGTATTGCACGCCGATGAACCACGGATGATCCTCGCGCTCGACTGTTTCGGGCAGGACGCCGTCGGGCGACAGGCCGGCGAAGACCAGACCGGCCTTCTGCTCGACCGCCTCGCGGTAGTTGATGTTGACCTCGTAGCGGTGGCGGTGGCGTTCGCTGATGGTCGTAGAGCCATACATGCCGGCGATCTTCGATCCGGGCTTGAGGGTCGAGTCATAGGCGCCGAGCCGCATGGTGCCGCCGAGGTCGCCGCCTGACTGGCGCTTCACCCGCTCATTGCCCTGGGTCCATTCGGTCATCAGGCCGACCACCGGCTCAGAAGTGGGACCGAATTCGGTGGAAGAGGCTTCGGGGAAGCCGGCGAGGTTCCGGGCCGCCTCGATCACCGCCATCTGCATGCCGAAACAGATGCCGAAATAGGGGATGTTGCGCTCGCGGGCGAAGCGCGCCGCCTGGATCTTGCCCTCCGCCCCGCGAGAGCCGAAGCCGCCGGGCACGAGGATGGCGTGGGCGCCCTGCAGGCGGGCGTCGCAGGCCTCGCGGTCGCCCTCGAACGTCCCGGCCTCGACCCAGTCGATGTTGACCTTGACGTTGTTGGCCACGCCGCCGTGGTGCAGCGCCTCGATCAGGGATTTGTAGGCGTCCTTGAGGACGGTGTATTTGCCGACCACGGCCACGGTGACCTCGCCGTCCGGGTGCAGACGGCGGCGGGCGATCTCGGTCCAGCGCGACAGGTCGGGCGCCGGGGCGTCGGTGATGCCGAAATGGGCCAGGACCTCGGCGTCGAGGCCTTCCTGGTGGTAGTCCAGCGGCACGGCGTAGATGTCGGCCGAGTCCATGGCCTGGATGACGCCGCTTTCGCGCACGTTGCAGAACAGGCCGATCTTGCGCTTTTCCTCGGGCGGGATCGGATATTCGCAGCGGCACAGCAGGATATCGGGCTGGATGCCGATCGAGCGCAGCTCCTTGACCGAATGCTGCGTCGGCTTGGTCTTCATCTCGCCGGCGGTCTTGATGAAGGGCAGCAGCGTCAGGTGGACGAAGCAGGACTGGCCGCGCGGCAGGTCCTGGCCCAACTGACGGATGGCCTCGAAGAACGGCAGGCCCTCGATGTCGCCGACCGTTCCGCCGATCTCGACCAGCACGAAGTCGACATCGTCGCCGTCGTCGGTCAGCGCCGGGGTCAGGCAGAACTGTTTGATCTGGTCGGTGACGTGCGGAATCACCTGCACCGTCGCGCCCAGATAGTCGCCGCGCCGCTCCTTCTCGAGGATGGTCGAATAGATGCGGCCGGTGGTGATATTGTCCGACTTGGCCGCCGAGACGCCGGTGAACCGCTCGTAGTGGCCGAGGTCGAGGTCGGTCTCTGCCCCGTCGTCGGTAACGAACACCTCGCCGTGCTGATACGGGCTCATCGTGCCCGGATCGACGTTCAGATAGGGGTCAAGCTTGCGCAGACGCACCTTGTAGCCGCGCGCTTGCAGGAGCGCGCCAAGAGCGGCGGAAGCGAGGCCTTTTCCCAACGAGGAAACCACGCCGCCGGTGATGAACACGTAACGGGCCATGGGAGATCACTCTACCGCTGATTCGAGCGGCGTATTGCGGAGACTATGAGGGCGGGAGCGGAAGGCGGGGATAAGGTCCCCGCTCATCCCTACTGCGCCGGTGCGGGTTGGGCGGGGGCCGGTTCGGCGGCGGGCGCCGAGCTGAGGAAGTCGTCCAGCGACGGGCCGGCCGGCTGGGCCGGGGCCGCGGCGGGATCGGCCGGGGCGGTCGCGGCGCCGGCGGGCGGCGTGGCCAGGGCGCCGACGGCGTCCGGATCGACGATCGACTGGTTCGAACGGCTGATATTGCCGACGATGGTCAGGCCGATGGCGCAGGCGAAGAAGGCGCCCGCCAGCCACCATGTCGTCACCGTCAGCAGATTGCCGGCGCCGCGGGCGGTCATGAAGCCCGACGGGCCGCCGCCCATGCCCAAGGCGCCGCCTTCGGAGCGCTGAAGCAGGATCACGCCGGCGAGCGCGACCGAGATGAGAATCATGGCGACGAGGAGAATGGTCTGGAGCATGGCGGCCGATATGTGTGGCGCGAAGCGGCGCCGATCAAGCGGCGGCGTCTAACATTGATGGCGGGCGGGGGAAAGGCAGGAGTGCGAAGTGGCCGTGGCCCCGCTCACGCCGCCCGGATGATGCCGAGGAAATCAGCCGCCTTGAGCGAGGCGCCGCCGACCAGCGCGCCGCCGACCTCGGGCACGGCGAGGATGGCGCGGGCGTTGTCCGGCTTGACCGAGCCGCCATACAGGATCGGCGCCGGCGCGCTGGCCAGGCCGAGCCGTTCGATCATGGCTGCCCGGACCGCCCGGTGGACCTCCTCGATCTGCGCCAGCGTCGGGGTCAGGCCGGTGCCGATGGCCCAGACGGGTTCGTAGGCAACGGCGAAATCCCGGCCGACCACGGCCTTGGGCAGGGAATTCATCACCTGGTCGCGGACCACTTCGACCGCCCGGCCCGCCTCGCGCTGTTCAACCGTCTCGCCGACGCAGACGATGGGGGCCAGTCCGGCGCGGATCGCAGCCTCGGCCTTGGCGGACACCAGCAGATCGGTTTCGCCGAACTCCTGTCGGCGTTCGGAATGGCCGACGATGACCAGGCCCGCGCCGGCGTCCTTCAGCATTTCGGCCGAGACGCCCCCCGTATAGGCGCCGTGGGCCTCGGCCCGGCAATCCTGGCCGCCGACCTCGATCGGGCAGCCCCGGACCGCGCCGGCGAGGCGGCTGATCAGGGTCGAGGGCGGGCAGACGGCGACCCGGCAGGACGGCGGTTCGGCCTGGAGGGCGAGCGTCAGCTCACCGATGACGGCGTCGAGATCGGCGGCGAGGCCGTTCATTTTCCAGTTGCCGGCGATCAACTTCACGGATTGTTTCATCGCGCCTGTCTAGGCGGAGGATCTCGCCAAGCCAAGCCGTCGGTCGGGGTCTGTCCGTCGCCATTGTCTTGCCGTGCTGGCCCGTCACCCCCTATAGGCCGGAGCGACTGTCGTCGCCGCCATCCGCCCAGGACCGCTTCCATGATCTCCATGTTCCGCAATTTCGCGAAGTCGAAGTGGGCGATCGGCCTGCTGGTGCTCACCGCCCTGGGGCTGTTGATCACCGGCGGCACCCAGACCGACCTGCTGGGCAGCCTGCAGGCGCCCAAGGTCATCTCGGCCGGCGAACGCAGCGTCAGCCCGACGGAGTTCCGGGCGCAGATGGACCGCCAGCTGGAGCAGATCCAGCAGCAGCAGGGCCGCGCCGTCACCTATGAGGAACTGCTCGCCCAGGCCGATCTGACCGCCCTGCTGAAGAGCCAGGCGGACCAGCTGGGCTTCTTCGCCTGGGCCTGGAAGGCGGGCATCCGTCCGGGGAACGAGCTGATCCTGCGCCAGATCCGGGCCATTCCGGCCTTCTTCGATCCGGTGACCAACCAGTTCGACGAGAATCTTTACAAGACCCGCCTCGCCGAGGCGAACATGACGCCCGAACTGCTGGAGCGGGAAGCCCGCGACCAGTACAGCCGGGCCCACTATGGCTCAGCCCTCGTCACCGGCCTGCGCCTGCCGCGCATCTATGGCGCCATGTACGCCAACCTGAACCAGCAGACCCGCGACGGCAGCTGGTTCATCCTGACCCAGGAGATGGCCGGGACAGCCCCGGCGCCGACCGACGCCCAGCTGAATTCCTTCATCAGCCAGAACGCCGCCAGCCTGCGCACCCCCGAGCTGCGGTCCGGCTCGCTGGTCATCTTCAGCAGCCCGGCCGACCAGACCATCGCCATCGACGACGAGGCGATCCAGCGCCGCTTCGAATTCCGCAAGGACGCCCTGTCCCTGCCCGAGCGCCGCACCTTCGCCACCCTGACGGCGCCGACCCAGGCCGCCGCCGACCGCATCGCCGCCGCCCTGCGCGCCGGCCAGTCTCCGGCCGCCGTCGGCCAGGCCAATGACCTGCAGCCGGCCGAATACGCCGACACGCCGCGCAGCGCGATCGGCGATCCGGCCGTCGCCGCCGCCGTGTTCGGCCTCGGCGTCGATCAGGTCTCCGCCCCGGTGCAGGCCCGGGTCGGCTTCGTCGTCGCCAAGGTGACCGGCGTGACCCCGGGGCGTGAAGTCACCCTCGCCGATGTGCGCGAACAGATCGTCGAGGAACTGCGCGGCCAGGAAGCCCGCGGCGCCATCGCCCGCCGCGTCGAGGCCTTCGAAGCCGCGCGCCGGGAGGGCAAGAGCGTCGACGACGCCGTCCGCGAGGTCGGCGCCCGGATCGTCCAGATCCCCGCCGTCACCAAGGAAGGCCGCAATCGGGAGGGCCAGCAGCTCAATGTTCCGGCCCCGGTGCTGGAAGGCCTGTGGAAGCTGACCGAGGGACGCGCCAGCGAGCCCACCGGCCTCGGCGAAGGCCAGTATTTCGTGGTTCGCGTCGATGACATCACGCCCGCCGCCATGCCGTCGCTGGACTCGGTGCGCGAGACGGTGACCCGGGCCTGGACGGCGCGCGAGAACGTGCGTCTGTTGTCGGCCCGTTCGGACGCGCTGATGGCCCGTCTGCGCGCCGGCGAGGACTTCGCCGCCGTGGCCGCCTCGACCGGCGCGACCGTTGTGCGCCGGACCGGCGTCCGTCAGGACGAAGCCTCGGCTGCCGAACTCGGTCAGGGTGTGATGAGCGGCCTGTTCAACAGCGAGCTCGGCAAGCCGTTCTCGCAACCCCAGTCCGAAACCGGCATCGCCATCGGGCGCGTCGACCGGATCACCCCGCCAACGCCGGCTCTGGCCGCGGAAGAGGCCCAGGAGTGGCGGACGCGTCTCGGCGAGGCCACGGGCGACCCGCTGTTCGCCGCCGCCGTGACGGCCGCCGCCGAGCGCACCAAGGCGACCTACAACGAGGAGACGGCCCGGCTGGCGCTCGGCCTTCCGGCGACCGCGGCCCCGGCGACCCCGGCGACGCCGGCAGGGCGATGAGCGCAGCGGACGGCGCGCCCTCCCGCGCCGCCTTCGGGCGCGGTTGGTCCGACGGCCGTCCGCAGGTCGTCGTCCGCCGCCTCGTGGACGACCTCGAGACTCCGGTCTCGGCCTTTCTGAAGGTCGGGCACGGCCGCGCCCACGCCTTCCTGCTGGAGTCGGTCGAGGGCGGCGCTGTCAACGGCCGCTATTCGATCATCACCCGCGAGCCGGACGTGGTCTGGCGCTGTCGCGACGGCCGGGCCGAACTGGCGCGGGGCGCCGGCGTGGATGCCGGAACCTGGGAGGCGGAAGCGGACGACCCGTTGACCTCGCTTCGCCGCCTGATCGCCGCGTCCCGCTTCGACCTGCCGGCGGACCTGCCGCCGATGGCCGCCGGCCTGTTCGGGGTTTTCGGCTATGACATGGTGCGGCTGCTGGAGCCGCTGGGCGCGCCCAATCCCGATCCGCTGGACCTGCCCGACGCCGTCCTCACCCGGCCGGCGCTGGTCGCCATCTTCGATTCGGTGAAGCACGAGATCGTGCTGGTCTCGGCCGCCTATCCCGACAGCGGCCTGTCGGCCGACGCGGCGTTCGACGCCGCCGTGACGCGGCTGGACGTGTTCGAGGCGGAGCTGCGCGCGCCCCTGCCCGCCCTGCCCGCGCCGGTTCGGGCGGACGCCCCTCCGTTCCGCTCGCCGGTCGACGAGCCCGCGTTCGGCGCCATGGTGGCCCGGGCCAAGGACTACATCGCCGCCGGCGACATCTTCCAGGTGGTGCTGAGCCACCGCTTCGCCGCGCCGTGGGCCGGCGATCCGTTCGCCTTCTACCGCTCGCTGCGGCGGCGCAATCCGTCGCCCTATCTGTTCTTCCTCGACTTCGGCGACTTCCAGCTGGCCGGCTCCAGCCCGGAGATTCTGGTGCGTCTGAAGGACGGCCGGGTCACCATCCGCCCGCTGGCCGGAACGCGCGCCCGCGGCGAGACGCCCGAGCAAGACCGAGCGCTGGAGGTCGAACTGCTGGCCGATCCGAAGGAGCGGGCCGAGCATCTGATGCTGCTGGATCTGGGCCGCAACGACGTCGGCCGGGTCGCCGCCCCGGGTACGGTCGAGGTGATGGAGAGCTTCAAGGTGGAGCGCTACAGCTCTGTCATGCATATTGTTTCCGAAGTGCAGGGGCAGGCCGATCCGCGTCTCGACGCCGTGGATACGCTACTGGCCGCCCTGCCCGCCGGGACCCTGTCCGGGGCGCCCAAGGTGCGGGCCATGGAGATCATCGACGAGCTGGAGGGCGAGAAGCGCGGCGTCGGCTACGGCGGCGGCGTCGGCTATATCTCGGCCGGCGGCGAGGCCGATATCTGCATCGTGCTCAGGACCGCCCTGTTCGCCGACGGCAAGATCCATGTCCAGGCCGGGGCGGGCGTGGTCGCCGACAGCGATCCGGCCGCCGAATACGCCGAGACCCGGGCCAAGGCGCGGGCTCCGATCGGCGCGGCCGAAGACGCCTGGCGCTATCCGTTCGGCAACAGGGGCTGAGCCAAGGGCGGTTCCTCGAAGCGGACGCCGGGGCCCAGCACCATGACGCCGGCCATCATCACCGCCGCCGTCGCCGCGAGGGCGGCCGCGCCGAAGGTCGCCCATGGGCTCGCCCGACGGACCGGCGCGGTCAGCAGGCCGCGGGCCCTGTCGATACTGGTGTCGGCCATGCGCGCCCCTCCGCTCAAGCGCCCAGTTCGCCCGATCGTGGTTAACGAAGACTTACCCGCGCGCCTGCTTGGCGCGGCCTCCCGCACCGCCTAGAAGCCGAAGCATGATCCTCGTCGTCGACAACTACGACAGCTTTACCTGGAACCTCGTCCACTACCTCGCGGAACTGGGCGCGGAGACGCGCGTGGTCCGCAACGACGACCTGACGGCGGCCGAAGCCTTCGCCCTGAAGCCTGAGGCCCTGCTCCTGTCGCCGGGCCCCTGCACGCCCAACGAAGCCGGCATCTGCCTGGCCTTGATCGACACCGCCCCGCTCGAGATGCCGATCTTCGGCGTCTGCCTCGGCCATCAGGCCATGGGTCAGGCGTTCGGCGGCGACGTCATCCGGGCCAAGACGCTGATGCACGGCAAGACCTCGCCGATCGAACATGCCGGCAAGAGCGTCTTCGCCGGCCTGCCGGCCCCGTTCACGGCGACGCGCTACCATTCGCTGGCGGTGAAGCGGGAGACCCTGCCGGACGTGCTGGAGGTCACCGCCTGGACCGCCGACGGCGAGATCATGGGGCTGGCGCACCGGACGCGGCCGATCCACGGCGTGCAGTTCCACCCGGAGTCGATCGCCACCGAGCATGGCCACGATCTGCTGGCCAATTTCCTCGACCTGGCGAACATCAAGCGCACGGCGATGGTCTGAGGTGGCCGACGGGTTCAAGCCCCTGCTGGCCCGGCTGGTCGACGGCCAGGTGCTGTCGGACGCGGAGGCGCACGCCTTCTTCGCCGCCTGTCTGAGGGGCGAGCCGACCCCGGCCCAGGTCGCCGCCGCCGTCACCGCCCTGCGCATCCGCGGCGAGACGGTGGGCGAGATCGCCGCCTTCGCCACGGCCATGCGCGACGCGGCGATGACGCTGGAGCACCCGTACGAGGTCATCGACACCTGCGGCACCGGCGGCGACGGCCAGCACACCTTCAACATCTCGACGGCGGCGGCGCTGGTCCTCGCCGGGGCGGGGCTCAAGGTGGCCAAGCACGGCAATCGCGCGCTGAGCTCGAAGTCGGGGTCGTCGGACGTCTTGTCCGTGCTGGGCGTCAATCTCGCGGCGACGCCGGCGCAGCAGCGGCGATCTCTGGATCAGGCCGGCATCGCCTTCCTGTTCGCCCCCACCTACCACGGAGCCATGCGCCACGTCGGGCCGGTCCGCGCCGAGATCGGTTTCCGTACGGTTTTCAATCTTCTGGGACCGCTTTCGAACCCGGCGAAGGCGAAGCGGCAGGTGATGGGGGTCTATGATCCGCGCCTGCTGGAGCCGCTGGCGGAGGTGCTGGGCCGGCTCGGCGCCGAGCGCGCCTGGACCGTCCATGGGCAGGGGCTGGACGAGCTGACCACCACGGGCGCGACCGAGGTGGCGGAGTGGAAGGACGGGGCGGTGCGCCGCTTCACCGTCACGCCCGAGGACGCCGGCTTGCCGCGCGCCGACCTCGCCGACCTGCGCGGCGGCGACGCCGAAGGGAACGCCGCGGCCTTGCGGGCCCTGCTGGACGGGGCGCCGGGGGCCTATCGCGACATCGTGCTGCTGAATGCGGCGGCGGCGCTGGTCGTCGGCGACAAGGCGGCGGACCTGGCCGAGGGCGCGGCGCTGGCGGCGGCGGTCGTCGACGACGGCCGGGCGGCCCAGGCGCTGGCCGATCTGGTCGAGGCCACCAACACAGCGATCGAGGAAGAACCCGCGTGACCGATGTTCTGACCCGGATCGCCGCCTACAAGCGCGACGAGGTCGCGGCGCGCAAGGCCGGGCTGTCGCAGGACGCGATCGAGGCGCGGGCGCGACAGGCCTCGGCCCCGCGCGGTTTCCGCGCCGCGCTGGAACGCCACGTCGAGGAGACCGGCCGTCCGGCGCTGATCGCCGAGATCAAGAAGGCCAGCCCGTCCAAGGGGCTGATTCGCGCGGATTTCGATCCGCCGGCGCTGGCAAAGGCCTATGAGCGCGGCGGCGCCTCCTGTCTGTCGGTGCTGACCGACGGACCCAGCTTCCAGGGAGACGACGCCTTCCTGGGGCAGGCGCGCGCGGCGACCGCCCTGCCCTGTCTGCGCAAGGATTTCGTCGTCGATCCGTGGCAGGTGGCCGAAAGCCGGGCCCTCGGCGCCGACTGCATCCTGATCATCCTCGCCATGATCGACGACGCCCTCGCCGCCGACCTGCTGGCGGAGGCGCGGCGGTACGGCATGGACGCCCTGATCGAGACCCATGACGAGGCCGAGATGGCCCGCGCCTGCAAGCTGGGCGGCGATCTGGTGGGCATCAACAACCGTTCGCTGCGGACCTTCGAGGTCGATCTGGAGATCACCGAGCGGCTGGCCATGCTCAGCCCGGTGCGGGCCCTGCTGGTGGCGGAGAGCGGCATCTTCACCCCGGAAGACGTGGCGCGGGTGTCGGCGGCGCATGCCCAGGCGGTGCTGGTCGGCGAGAGCCTGATGCGGCAGGCGGACGTGGAGGCGGCGACGCGGGCGCTGCTCCGGTAACCGGACCTTAACCGGAACAGCACAGGAACACCTTGTGGACGTTTGCGGTTTGTTCCGCTAGCGTTCCCGGAACGGGATTCGCCTCGAGGTCGCCATGCTCACGCGCAAACAGCACGAACTGCTGATGTTCATCCACGAACGGATCAAGGAGACCGGCGTGTCTCCCTCGTTCGACGAGATGAAGGAGGCGCTGGATCTGGCGTCCAAATCGGGCATCCACCGGCTGATCACTGCGCTGGAGGAGCGCGGCTTCATCCGCCGGCTGGCGCACCGGGCGCGGGCGCTGGAGGTGGTCAAGCTGCCGGACCAGGCCACGGCGGGCGCGCCACGCGGCCGCGCCGGCTTCACCCCCGGCGTGATCGAGGGCGGCGGACGGCCGATGGCCGCCGAACCGGCCAATGACACGCGCGAGCTGTCGCTGATGGGCAAGATCGCCGCTGGCACGCCGATCGCCGCCATCGAACACGAGACCGCCCGCTATCCGGTGCCGGAAGCCATGCTGGGCGCGGGCGAACACTATCTGCTCGAGATCGAGGGCGACTCGATGATCGAGGCCGGCATTCTCAACGGCGACATGGTGATCATCAAATCGGTCGACACCGCTAATTCCGGCGAGATCGTCGTGGCTCTGGTGGAGGGTGAGGAAGCGACCCTCAAGCGGTTGCGGAAAAAGGGCGGCTCGATCGCCCTGGAGCCCGCCAACCGCAACTATGAGACCCGCATCTTCGGACCGGACCAGGTCGAGGTGCAGGGCAAGCTGGTCGGGCTCATCCGCCGCTATCACTGAGATTGGGCTCTGCGAAGCGGCTCCACGGCCGGTCGCCGCGAACCTGCGCCGACCAGACGGCGCGCCAGCGGTTCGCCGCCGGCGGACCCTCGCGCCACAGTTCGACCGCGCCGCCGCCGGCATGGTCGAGGCCGTCCAGCACCAGCCGGCCTTCGCATGACGCCGGCAGGACAGGCGCCATCGCCCTCAGGCTGACGACGGGCGCGGCGCGGCACAGGGCGTCGATCTGCTCGACCGACGGCGCCCGCCGACCCCACCACAGGGCCAGGGGACCGGCGCCGGCCGTCGCCGGCGCGCAGGACACGCGGGTGCAGGTCCACGACCCGGTCGGCGGCTCCACCGGGCTGACGCCGCGACGCCGCGACCAGACATCGACCGCGAACTGGCGCACGCCGGGCCGGGCCACGACCGCCTCCCCCGCCTCGACCCAAACGGCCTGGGTCCCGCCGTCACCGATCCACAGGTCCGGTGTCGGCGCGCGCGGCCACAGCATGACCGCCGCCGCGAACGGCAGGCCCAGCCAGCGCAACGGCCCTCGCCACAGGCAGCAGAACAGCACGCCGAGAAAGGCGATCGGCAGCACATAGTCCGGCGCGCTGGCCACCGTCCGCACCGCGCCGGGCAGGCTCGCGGTCCAGGTTCCGATGGCCAGCATCAGCTCGATGCCGCGCGCCGCCAGCCACAGGAAGGGCGCCCCGAGCCCCAGCGGCTCCAGCAAGGCGCCCAGCGCCAGCGCCGGCATGATGAGGAAGTCCGACACCGGCGCGGTCGCCAGATTGGCGGCGAGCCCATAGACGGCGGTGCGGTTGAAATGTTGCATCGCGAACGGCCCCGTGGCCGCCCCGGCCACGAGGCTGGCGAGGACGGCCGCCCCGATCCAGGCCCCGGCGCGCTGGACCAGTAGGATCGGCAGGGGGGCCGATATCTCGCGCGGTCGCACCGGCCAGGCCTCGACCAGGGCGACCAGCGCCGCCGTGGCCGCGAATGACATCTGGAAGCCCGGCGTGACGATGGCCTCGGGCTGCAGCAGCAGGACGACGAAGGCGGCGACGGAGAGGGCGTGCATGGTGATCGCCTGGCGGTCCAGCAGGATGGCGAGGAAGGCGATCGAGGCGGTGATCGCCGCCCGCTCGGCCGGCGGCGGCGCGCCGGAAATGACCAGATAGGTCCCGACCGCCAGCAGGCCGCCCCAGGCCGCCACCTTCTTGCCGGACACGCGCAGCGCCAGCCACGGCCAGGCGGCGACCAGGAGGCGCACGAGAAAGAAGGCGAACCCGCCGACGACCGCCATATGCAGGCCCGAGATCGACAGGATGTGGGCCAGGCCCGAGTCGCGCATCACCTCGACATCGGCCGGGTCGAGCCAGGCCTCGTGCCCCGTCGTCATGGCCGCGGCGATGCCGCCGGCTCGCTCGCCCTGCCGCGCCACGATCCGTTTGGCCAGATCATAACGCAGGCCGTTGACCGCCATCGCCGCGCGCACACGCCACGGCGGCTCTGGCAGCGTCGTCGGCCTGGCCTCGCCGAGCCCGAAGGCGACGCCGCCCATCGACTGGAAATACGCATTGCGGCCGAAGTCATAAGCCCCCGGACTGGCCGGCGCCGGCGGCGGGTTGAGAAGGGCGAACAGCCGCACCGCCTCGCCCGGCTCCGGCGCGGCGCCCCGCACCGTGGCGCGCAACCGTACCGGGGTATCCTCCGGCGCGACGCCGCGGATTCGCACCGGGGCGATGACCACGCGCGGCCCGGCGGCGCCGGGGCTGTCGACATCCATGACCCACCCCTCGACCACGGTGGGTTCGGCCAGGGCCCGAGCGATCGGGGCGGCGACGGCGTCGGTTCGTAGTTTGGCGAGCGTCATGCCGAGGGCGAAACAGGCCAGCAGCATCAACGGCAAGGTCCGAAGGCGCGACAGCCTTGCCCGCCTCCCCGCCAGCCAGGCACCGCCACTCAGGGCCGCCGCCAGCAGCAACGGCCACGCCGCGGGCTCTGACTTGAGCGAGAAATAGACCGCGCAGCCGCCGCCCAGGGCCACCGGCGCCCACAGCCGCCAGCGCAACGACTGGCGGATAACCTGGGTGCGCAGAAATCCGGCGACACGCGCGGTGAGGCTGGGCATTGCCGGAGCGGGCGGTATAACCCCCGCCATGACCTCCCCGTCCACCTCCGCCCCCGAAGTCGTCACCCGCTTCGCCCCCTCGCCCACCGGCTTTCTGCACATAGGGGGCGCCCGCACGGCGCTTTTCAACTATTTGTATGCGAAGCGGCACAACGGCAGGTTCCTCGTGCGGGTCGAGGACACCGACCGGGAGCGCTCGACCGACGCGGCGGTCGAGGCGATTTTCGACGGTCTGAGCTGGCTCGGCCTGTTCCCCGACGGCGAGCCGGTGTTCCAGCACGCCCGCGCTGACCGGCACCGCGAGGTGGCTGACATCCTGCTGGAGACCGGCCACGCCTATCGCGACTTCCTCAGCGCCGAGGAGACCGGTGCCCTGCGCGACGCCGCCAAGGCCGAGGGCCGCACCTTCGAGTCGCCGTGGCGCGACCGCGCGCCGACGGTGGACGATCTGGCCAAGCCGCATACGGTGCGCTTCCGCCGCCCCGCCGACAGCGCCGTGCTGGTCGAGGACGCGGTCCAGGGCCCGGTGCGCTGGGAGTCGGCCTTGCTCGACGATCTGGTGATCCTGCGCTCGGATGGCGCGCCGACCTACAATCTCGCCGTGGTGGTCGACGACCACGACATGGGGGTGACGCACGTCATCCGCGGCGACGACCATCTCAACAACGCGGCGCGACAGAGCCTGATCTATGACGCGCTTGGCTGGCCACGGCCGACCTTCGCCCACATCCCGCTGATCCACGGTCCCGACGGGGCCAAGCTGTCCAAGCGGCACGGGGCGCAGGCGGTGCATGAGTACGCCGAAATGGGCTATCTGCCCGAGGCCATGCGCAACTATCTGACCCGGCTGGGCTGGGCCCATGGCGACGAGGAACTATTCTCCGACGCCCAGGCCATGGCCTGGTTCGACCTGTCGGGGGTGGGCAAGGCCCCGGCGCGGCTCGACTTCGACAAGCTGGCCCACGTCAACGCCCACTGGATGCGGCTGGCCGATGACGACCGGCTGGCGAAACTGACGCTGGACGTCCACCTCGGCTGCGGACACGTCCTCGGGCCGGATGACGAGGCCCGGCTGACCCAAGCCATGCCGTTCGTGAAGGACCGGGCGAAAACCACGCTCGAACTGGCCGACCAGACCGCCTTCGTCCTCAAGACCCGACCGATCGGGATCGAGCCCAAGGGCCGCGATCTGCTGGCCGGCGAGGCGGGCGAGCGTATCGGCCGGCTGCGCGACCGCCTCGCCCTGTTCGAAAGCTGGGACGTCTTCGCGCTGGAGGCGGAGCTCAAGGCCTTCGCCGAGGAAGAGGCCGTCGGCTTCGGCAAGATCGGCCCGCCGGCGCGGGCGGCCCTGACCGGAGGCTCGGCCTCACCGGATATTGCGAAGACTTTGGCGGCTCTGGGGCGGGAAGAAAGCCTCGGGCGTTTGAATGATGCGCTGCAACAGACTATCTGACGTCCACACCGAAACTCGATCCGCCGCCTCCGTCGCGTGAGGCCGCCGTCTGACCAAGGGGCTTTCATGACCGAACTCGCCAAACCCGCCGGAACCGCCACCCTCACCTATGGCGACAAGTCCGTGGAATTGCCGGTGCTGGCGGGGTCGACCGGTCCTGACGTGATCGATATCCGCAAGCTGTACGGCGCCACCGACGCCTTCACCTACGATCCGGGCTTCACCTCGACGGCGTCCTGCGAAAGCGCGCTGACCTTCATCGACGGCGACAAGGGAACCCTGCTGCACCGCGGCTACCCGATCGACCAGCTGGCCTCGCAGTCGAACTTCGTCGAGGTTTGCCACCTGCTGCTGCACGGCGAGCTGCCGACGGCCTCCCAGTACGAGGCCTTCGAGCGCAGCATCACCATGCACACCATGCTGCATTCGCAGTTCGACCGCTTCTTCGAGGGCTTCCGCCGCGACGCCCACCCGATGGCCATCATGGTCGGTACGGTCGGGGCCCTGTCGGCCTTCTATCACGACAGCCTAGACATCCATGATCCGGTCCAGCGCAACATCTCGGCCATCCGCCTGATCGCCAAGATGCCGACCATCGCGGCGCGGGCGTACAAATATCATATCGGCCAGCCGTTCGTGTCGCCGCGCAACGACCTGAGCTATTCCGAGAATTTCCTGCGCATGTGCTTCGCCGTTCCGGCCGAGGACTATGAGGTCAATCCGGTGCTGGCCAAGGCCATGGACCGCATCTTCATCCTGCACGCAGACCACGAGCAGAACGCCTCGACCTCGACCGTCCGCCTGGCCGGTTCTTCGGGCGCCAATCCGTTCGCCTGTATCGCCGCCGGCATCGCCTGCCTGTGGGGCCCGTCGCACGGCGGCGCCAATGAAGAGGCGCTGAACATGCTCAAGGAGATCGGCACCCCCGACAAGATTCCCGAGTTCATCGAGGGCGTGAAGGCGAAAAAATACAAGCTGATGGGCTTCGGCCACCGGGTGTACAAAAACTACGACCCGCGCGCCAGGGTGATGCAGGAAAGCGCCCACGAGGTGCTTGAAGCGGTCGGCGACCCCAACGATCCCCTGCTGCAGGTGGCCCGCGAGCTGGAGCGCGTGGCGTTGAACGACGAGTATTTCATCGAGCGCAAGCTGTTCCCGAACGTCGACTTCTATTCGGGCATCACCTTGTCGGCCATGGGCTTCCCGACGTCGATGTTCACCGTGCTGTTCTCGCTGGCCCGCACCGTCGGCTGGATCGCCCAGTGGCAGGAAATGATCGGGGACCCGACCCAGAAGATCGGCCGTCCGCGTCAGCTCTACACCGGCCCGACCGAGCGCGACTTCGTGCCGATCCAGAACCGCGGCTGAGACAGGCCCGATTGATCAGGCGACCGCCCGCGTGGGCGTCGCCTGATCGGTCTCATGCCGGGCCAGCTGGCTGAGATAGCGTCGCACCCGCGCGAGCGCCTCGACGTCGCGGCCGTCACTGCGGCGATCGCCGCCCTGGTCGATCAGGACCGCAAGAATTTGGGCCGCTTCGGCGGGTGTGCGCGGCCGGTGGTCCAGCAGATAGACTTCAGCGGAAACCCACGCGTCCCACACCCCCTCCGGATTCTGCCGGCTGCGGGTCCAGAAGGACGCGGCGGTGTCATAGGTCCAGGCGTGCGCCATGGAAGCCTCCCTTGGTGGTCAGATGGATGGATGCGGCGGCGTAACGGACCCGAGCCCGCAGCTCAGCCCTGACGCGCGGCCCAGCGCTCATAGCTCCGCGCGAAGGGCGTCTCGGCGACCCCGGCGAGAAGGGCGAGGACCACGGCGGCGCTGAAGATCCAGCGGAGTCCGACATAGGCCCGCCACCATATGCTCTGGTCAAACAGGGCGATGAAATGGGCGAAGAAACCAAGCAGGGCGAAGGCCGCCGCCGCGTGCGCCCACCAGCGCCGGCTTCGCCAGGCCAGAATGACGAGCAGTCCGAACAGCCCCCCGTCCAGCACGGCGACCGCCGCCCGAATGGTGAGCCAGACCCAGTGATCGACAAAGGCGGTGAGGACGAAATTGGCGAGGACGAGGCCGATGCCGATTCGGACCGACCGGTCGCCAAAGACCAGTCCGATCGCCATGACCGCGAGCGTCGCCAGCAGGAAGACCTGCTGCACGGGGGAGCCGATGAGGGCGAGAAGTCCAGCAATATCCATCTCCCGACGATCAAGGGTTTGGGATTGAGGTTCAAGCGGCCTGGCGCAGACGTCCGGCCGGAACCAGGCGCGGACCGTCCTCGGGCTTGGCTTCCAGCGGGCCTCCAAGGCCGGTCCAGGCGATCCGCATGAGCCGGGCGTCGCGGGCCAGCTGCTTGTGGCCCTCGACAAGGGCGCGGCGGGCCCTGGTCAGAGCGCCGCCGCATTCAGCGACATGCTCAAGCGCCTCCTGGCCGACGACGACGGCAATGCCGTGATCCATACGACCCCGCGTCATCAGCGCCGACAGGTCGCCGATCTCCGCCAGGGCGGCGTCCAGGGCTCGTTCAGCGGCGTAAAGCTTTTCGGCCATCTGGCGGCCCAGCTCGTTGCGGTCAGACATGGGTGTGCGCTCCTCCGCCAGGGCGGGCCACTCGGATGGTTGCGGTCGTTCAGCCCAGGCCGTGGAAGGCCCGGGAGGTCACCAGCGCCAGCACGGCGAGGACGCCGATCACCGCGAACACCGCTACGATGACGCTCGTATTGACGAGCCCGGGCGGAGTGGGGCGGTAGAACGAAGGCGGCTGCGGGCCAGGTCCGGAAACACCGCCAGAAGAGCTGGTTTCCCCCGCCGGCGACATGCTCAAACGATGACCGGTTTCTGACCAATTTCGCCTGAACTCGGCCAGAGCGTCCTGGCGGCGGGTGACGCCGAGCTTGCGGTAGGCCGACTGAAGGGTGTTGCTCACGGTCCGTTCGGCGATGCCCAGCCGGGATGCGATCTCCTTGTTCTTGCGACCGCCCTCCAGCAATCGCAGACAACTCACCTCGCGCACCGTAAGCCGGTCAGTCATGTCGCACCCCCAACGACCGAAACTTTCACCGGATTGGGGTTAAGGTCCAGAGGGTTAACCGTCTTGCCGTGAAATCTCGCGCAAGCGGGCCCGAGCCGGCGCCGCGCAGCCACTTACCCGACCTGGCCGCCCGACTTCGCGGCGATGACCCTGAGCACCGCCTCCGCTGCAATTTCGGAGGGGTCGCGGCCCTCCCGCCCCATCAGATCCAGGGCGGCGGTCTGCCGCGCCGCCTGACTGGCCCGGGCCTCCGGATCGGCCAACAGTCGTCCGACCTCGGCGGCCAGGTTCTCCGCCGTGGCGTCGGCCTGGATCAGCTCCTTCGCGATCTCCTCATCCGCCGCATGATTGAACAGGGTTGCGTACTTGCCGGTGAAGAACGGCCTCATGATCGCATAGCTGAGCGGCTGGAAGCGGTAGCTGATGACCATCGGCGCGCCGGCCAGCGCCAGTTCCGTCGAGACCGTGCCGCTGGTCGCCAGCGCCACCGTCGCGGCCTTCATGGCGGGGTATTTGTCGCCCTCCGGCACGAGGTGGGCGCGGAACGGCCAGGTGGCGACTTCGGCGGTGACGAGATCCGCCACAGGCCCCGCCGCGATGACGGCGACCTCGAGCCCTGGGTCGGCCTGCTTGAGGCGAGCGACCGCGGCCTCATAGACCGGGGTCATCAAGCTGATCTCGGACCGGCGGCTGCCGGGCAGAACCAGCAAAAGGGGCGCGTCGGCGGCAATACCGCGTGAGGCCCGGAACGCCGCCGGATCAGCCGCGCTCATGTCCACGTGCAGGGCCTGGGAGCCGACAACTGTGGTCGGCAGCCCCTCCCGCTCAAACCAGGGCGCATCGAAGGCATAGAGGGCCAGCAGGTGGTCGACCGAGGCCGCCAGGGTTTTCGCCCGGCCGGGGCGCGAGGCCCAGACCTGCGGCCCCACGTATTTGATCAGGGGCGTGTCCGGCAGGGCGGCCCGGATCGCCTTGGCCACCCGGATGGTGAAGCCCCAGCTATCGATCAGGACGACGGCGTCCGGGCGTTCGGCCGCCGCCAAGGCAGCGGTGTCCGCGACCCGGCGCTTGACCACGCCATACGCCTTCAACCCCTCGAGCCATCCGAGCACCGACAGGTCGCCGATGTCGAACGGACTGGCGACGCCGGCCTCCGCCATCCGCGCCCCGCCGACCCCGACGAAGACGACATCGTCACCCAGCCGGGCCTTGAGGGCCTCGGCCAGCGCCGCCCCGAGAGCGTCCCCCGAAGCCTCGGCGGCGACCAGCATGATCTTCAGCGGTCGACTCACCCGGCCTCTCCCCAGACGAACAGACCCAGCCGGTCGGCGGCCTCGACGATGGCCGGATGGTCGATCAGGATCAGCTTGCCGGCGACACCGCCAACCCCCGCCAGACCGGCCGCGGCGGCCAGTTCGACAGTCCGCGGGCCCATCACCGGCATATCGACCCGAAGATCCTGGATCGGCTTGGGCGCCTTGCCCAGCGCGCCCTTGCGCCCGGCCGGCGAGCCGCGAAGATCGGCTGGGAGGCCGGCGACACGCGCCAGCATGGCGTCCGTACCCTCCTGCGCCTCAACGGCCAGCACGAGTCCGTCACAGACAACCGCCCCCTGACCGATATCGAGTTCACCGGCCTTTTCAGCGACATGGATCGCCTTCTTCAGGTCAGACAGCTGGTCAGCTGTCGGTGTGATTACGCCCAAGGCCCCGGCCGGGAGGGTCTCGCCGCCGAGGATGTCGTCGGCCCCCTCGATGGCGTACCCCTCGGCTTCGAAGATCGAGAGGATCTTCCGCAGCAGGGCGTCGTCGCCCTTGGCGGCCTCGGCGATGATGCCGGGCAGCAGGGTCATCCCCTTGAAGTCGGGCTTCAGGCTTTTGAAGTCGGGGCGGCTGACCGTGCCGGCGAAGCAGACCGCGCCACATCCCGCCTTCTTGAGAGCGGACAGAACCCGACCGATCTCGGCAAGGCCGGCGTCGATGCCCGGGTAGCGGGACAGATGCGGATCGGCGAAGCCGGCCAGCCGCACCACGAACACGGGCCGCCCCTCGGCCTCGCAGCGCGCCGCGACAGACAGCGGCAGCGCCCCGCCACCGGCGATGAGGCCCAGCCTGCTCATTCGCCGGGCCCTCTCACGCGCCCGGCAGGCAAAGCGGGCGTTTGCCGTCCTCACGGATGAAGGCGACCATTTCCATGATCTCGGGCAGGTCGGCGTAGTCGGTCGCGACCCGGTCCACACGCTCGGCGAAGTTCCCCTGCCCCTCGAACAGGTCGCGGAAGGCGGCCAGCAGCCGACGGATGGCGTCCTTGCCATAACCCTTCCGCTTCAGCCCGATCAGATTGAGGCCATGCAGTTGAGCGTGATTGCCCCAGGCCGACCCATAGGGGATGACGTCGCGCGTCACCGCCGCCAGACCGCCGACGATCGCGCCCTGCCCGACCCGTCCGTTCTGGTGCACGGCGGCCAGTCCGCCAAGGAACACCTTCGAGCCGATCCGGGCATGGCCGCCGAGGGTGGCGTTGTTGGCCATGACGACATGGTCGCCAACGATGGCGTCGTGCCCGACGTGGGCGCCCGTCATGAACAGGCCGTTCGAGCCGACCCGGGTGACCCCAGCGCCTTGCGGCGTGCCCCGGTTGAAGGTCGAATGCTCGCGTATCAGGTTGTCGTCGCCGATCTCGAGCGTGACGGTCTCACCTCGATAGCCGGTGTGCTGGGGATCGCCGCCGATGACGGCGAACGGGTGGATGACGGTGCGGGCGCCGACCGTCGTGTCCTGCTGGATCACCACATGGCTCAGCAACTGGACGTCCTGATGCAGGACAACACCCGGCCCGACAATGCACCATGGTCCGATCCGCACCCCGTCCGCGACGCGCGCGCCGGCGTCGACAAGAGCCGTGGGGTGGATGCTCACGGCGCGACCGGCGGGTCGACGGTGACCATCATGGCGGCGAAGTCGGCCTCGGCCGCCAGCTTGCCGTCGATGAAGGTTTCACCGCGGAATTTGAAGATGTCGCCGCGCTGGCGCGTGATCACGACCTTCATGCGCAACTGGTCGCCCGGGCGAGCCGGCTTGCGAAAGCGGACGCCGTCGATCGACATGAACATGATGATCTTGCCCTCGACCGAGACGTCGAGGGTCTTGGACATCATCAGAGCCCCGGTCTGGGCCATGGCCTCGACGATCATCACGCCGGGCATGACCGGGTCGATCGGGAAATGGCCCGGAAAAAAAGGCTCGTTGTGGGTCACGTTCTTGATGCCGGTGATCGAGACCCCGGAGACGAAATCCTCAGCCTTGTCGATCAGCAGGAACGGATAGCGGTGCGGCAGGCGTCGCATGATCTCCGCATAGTCAATCTTGACCCCGGCGTCCGTCTCGTCAGTCATTCCGGCTTTCCCTGCGCGCCTTTCCGGAAGCCTGTTTGGCGAGCCAGATCGTTTCACGCAAGAACTGTCGCAGAGGTTTGGCCGGATAGCCCGACCAGGTTTCGCCGCCCGGAATGTCCTGCAGTACCCCGGCGCCGGCGGCGACACGCGCGCCCTCGCCGATCTTCAGGTGATCGCCGACCCCGGCCTTGCCGCCGAAGATGACGTTGTCGCCCACGGTCACCGAACCGGAAATGCCGGTGTTGGCCGCCATCAGACAGTTGCGACCGATCACGCAATTGTGGCCGATCATGACCAGATTATCGATCTTGGTGTTCTCGCCGATCACCGTGTCGGCATAGGCCCCGCGGTCAATACAGGAGTTGGCTCCGACACTGACGCCGTCCTGCAGGATGACCCGTCCCAGCTGGGGCACGTCAATGGGACCCGTACGCGACCCCGCCGCTCCGAAACCGGGCTCGCCGATGCGCGCGCCCGCCAGCAGCCGGACCCGGTCGCCGACCAGCGCGAAGCCGATGGTCACGTTCGATCCGACGACGCAGTCGCGGCCGATCTGGACTCCGGGACCAATCACGGTGTTGGAGCCCACACGGGTTCCGCGACCGATCCGCGCTCCGCCGCCAAGCACGACGCCGGGCTCCAGCACGACGGTCTCGTCCTCGACGACCTCCGCCGGCGGGACTGAACGGGTCAGCGGGATGGCGCGATGAAAAAGGAGGGACGCCCTGGCCCAGGCGGCCTGGGTCTCGCCGGTGACAATGACGGCGGCGTCAGCGGGAGCCGCTTCCACCGCCGGGGCTGCAACGATGACGCAGGCGGCCCGGGTGGCGGTCAGCGCGGGAAGGAATCGCCGATCTCCCAGAAAGGCGATGTCGCCTTCGCCGGCGGCGGCCAGCGGCGCGACGGCGGAGACCATCCGATCTCCGCCTCGCACCGCTTCACACCCGATGCGGTCTGCGAGCGCCGCGACCGTCATGGCCGGCAGACGCTCGAAGAATCGCGTGTCGGGCCCTTGCCCCATATTACTGGGCCGGCTGTTGCGCCGGGACCGGCATGCGGCTGAACGAGAGCGTCGGCAGAGCCGCGTTCACCCGCTGGATCGCGGCGTCGGTCAGATCCATGGTCGGGTTGACGCGCATGACGCCGTCACGGGCGATCAGTATGCCGCAGCCGCGCTCGTTGTAGAGCGCCAGAATGACCGGATCGGCGGCCTGGGCGATCTGCTGGAGTTGCATCGCTTGGGTGTAGCGCAGCTCGCCTTCGCGGGTCTGGGCCAGATTGCGGGCTTCCTGGTAGCGGGTCTGCAGCGCCTGTTCGCGCGTGGCGAAATCGGCCTGCGGAATGGTCCCGCGGCCTTGCTGAAGCTGCTGGCCTTCCGACTGGATGAACTGCTCATAGGGAGCCAGCTCGGCTTGCACTTCCTGTTGCAGACGCTGCATGCCGGTCTGCACGGCCTGGCCGGCGGTCGACTGGGCCAGCAGGCGATCATGGTGATAGACGCAGACGCCCGGGATGGCGGGGCCGAAATTCTGGTCCTGGGCGGCCGCGGCCGATCCGGCGAGCAAGGCGACGGTGAAGGCGCCGAAAGCGAGGATTTTCATGTGTAAGCCTTTGCGCGGGCTGAGGGCCCGTCGGTTAGAATTGGGTTGAAGTCGAGAAGCGGAAGGTTTCGGTCTTGTCGTACTCTTCCTGGCCGAGGATGTGGCTAAGGTCGAAGCGGATCGGCCCCATGGGCGAGCGCCAGTGAATGCTGAGCCCCGCGGAGGCTCGCAGCTCCAGGTCATCGATGATCCGGCTGCTGGGATTGCCGTTGGCGTCGACGGTATAGCGGTCATCCAGCAGCCCGACCGTGCCCACATCGGTGAACAGCGAGGTGCGAATGCCGTACTCTTCCGGCAGTCCGTTCGGAACCGTCAGCTCAAGCGTGCCGATGGCGTAGAAATTGCCGCCGAGGGCGTCCGTGGTGCTCAGGTCGCGCGGACCGATGCCCGCCGTCTCAAACCCGCGGAAACTGTTGCCGCCCTTGAAGAAGCGGTCGTTGATCCGGATCGGATCGCCACCCCATCCGGAGACATAGCCGGTCGAAGCCGCGGCCGTGACGACCCAGTTGGGGGTGATGCCCCAGTAGGCCGAGACGTCAGCCTCGGTCTTCACATAGTTCACATCACCGCCGATGCCGGCGAGATCCTGGCGGATCGTGCCGGTCCAGCCTCGCGTGGGCCGAACCGGATCGTTACGGCGATCGACCAGCAGGGTGTAGCCCGCCGACGAGTTGAGGAAGGAGCCGACCTGATCGCAAAGCGCCGTCGAGCCAGTCCCACTATCGCAGAAATTATTTGGGACGATGATCTCGTCCGCCTTCAGGAAATACCGGGTGCTTAGAAGGGTATAGGCATTCAGCGGATAGGACAGGCGCACCCCGCCGCCGGTCGAACGGTAGTCGTATGACGAATACTCGCTCAGATCGTAGCGGGAGTGGAAGGCGTCGAAGCCGGCGCGCAGGTCACGACCGAGGAATTTCGGTTCGGTGAAGCGGAAATCGACCTGCTGTCGCAGCGAACCCCACTCGACCCGGGCCACGACGTTCTGCCCGCGGCCGCGGAAGTTGCGCTCGGTGATGCCGAGATTGACAACGAAGGAGTCGACCGAACTGAAGCCGGCGCCGACCGACAGTTCGCCAGTCGGCTGTTCGGTGACCGTGACGTTGACGACCGACCGGTCAGGGGCCGAGCCACGGGACTCCTCGACCGCCACCTCCTTGAAGAAGCCGAGCGCCCGCAGATTGTTGCGCGACCGTTCCAGCAGGGTGCGGTTGAAGGCGTCGCCCTCCGTCAGCATCATCTCGCGCCGGATGACGTTGTCGAGCGTGCGGGTGTTGCCAATGACGTTGATGCGATCGACGTAGACCCGCTGGCCTTCCTTGATGTTGAAGGTGATGTCGATCGTGTCGGTCTCGGGATTGGCGGTATAGGTCGGCTCGATCTCGACGAAGGCGTAGCCGGCGGACCCGGCGGCGAACGTCAGGGCGTCGACCGCGGACTCGATCTTGTCGCTTTCGTACAACTGACCCGAACGGATCGGCAGCAACAGCTTGAGGAAGTCGGGATTCAGACGGTCATTCTCGGTGACCACCTCGACGTCGCCAAAGGTGTAGCGGTCGCCTTCGTCGAGGGTGATGGTGATGCCGAAGGCGCTGTCGTCGGGAGCCAGCTCCGCGATCGCCGACAGGACCCGGAAGTCGTAATAGCCGCGGTTGGTGTAGAATTTCCGCAGTTGTTCGCGATCGTAGTCCAGCCGGTTGGGATCGTAGTTGTCGTTCGACGAGAACAGCCTCCACCATTCGGACCGCTTGGTGACCATGACTTCCTGCAGGTCACCGTCCGGATAGGCGGTGTTGCCAAGGAAGGTGATTGCCCGCACGCCCGTCTCCGGCCCCTCGTCGATCTCGAAGACGACATCGACGCGGTTCTGCTCAAGCTGGACGAGCTTGGGGGTGACCGTGGCCGAGATGCGGCCGGACAGGCGATAGAGCTCGACGATCTTGCCGACGTCCTCCTGGACCCGGGCGCGGGTGTAGATGCCGCGCGGGGCCAGCGTGACCTCCTCGCGCAGCTTGGTCTCGCTGAGGGCGCTGTTCCCCTCGAACACCACCTGGTTGATGATCGGGTTCTCGACGATCTCGACCACCAGGTCGCCATTCGGCTGAACACCGAGCTGGACGTTGGCGAACAGTTGGGTGCGGGTCAGGGTGCGAAGCGCGACGTCGAGAACGGCCGCGTCAACCGTGTCGCCGGCCTGGATCGGCAGGTAGGACAGGATCGTGGTCTGGTCGATGCGCTGGTTGCCCCGCACAAGGATGCGATTGACCAGCACCCGCTCTTCCGGAGCCGCTTGCGCCGTCTGCGGGGCCTCCTCCACGACAACCGTCGGGGTCGGCGAAGCCGCCGGCGCCGTCTGGGCCAGCGCAGGGCCGGAGAGGCCGGCCGCCACCACAAGGGCCAGCAGGCTCGGGCTCAGGCCGCGGGCGAAACGAAGGGCGGACGCGTCTTGTCGGATCATGCGGGAAACCATCGGGGGCTGGCGTCGGCTCATCAGGCGAGCCCGCCGAGGAAGGTGAACAGGCCGTTTTTCTGCAGGTCGTTCCAGGTGGCGAACAACATCAATCCCGCCAGCAAAGCAAGACCGACGCGGTAGCCGGCTTCCTGAACACGTGCGGGAACGGGCCGGCGCGCTACAGCTTCATAGCCGTAGAACAGAAGGTGGCCCCCGTCGAGTACGGGGATCGGCAGCAGATTGACGATACCGATTCCAATCGAAACGAGGGCGGCGAAGCTGAGGAAGGTCAGGGCGAGATTGGCGGCCATCCAGCCGGGATCAGGGTTGGCGTCGACGGCCTGCTGGGTCACGCCCCCGGCCGCCTTGGCGATGCCGATCGGGCCGTTGAGCAGGTCGCCGGACTCCTTTCCGATGAAGATGCGGCCGATATAGGTCACGGTCGTAGAGACGGTGGACCCGATGGTCTCGATCCCCTTACCGAAGGCCTGAACCGGATTGAGGGTGCGGAAACTCAGATCCCCCGGCAGCGCCTGCATCTGAATGCCGATCTGGGCGATCTTCACCCGTCCGGCGATCTCATCGTCGACCTCGTTCCGCACCGGAACCGCCGTCAGGGTGATCAGCTGGCCGCCGCGGTCGACCTCGAAGCGAACCGGATCGCCCGCGCTCATGACGACGATGCGGGCCACGTCACGCTGGTCCTCGACCGGACGCCCGTTGATGGCGACGATCAGGTCGCGCGGCTGGAAGCCCGCCGCCGCGGCCGGGCTGCCGGGTTGCGTCCCGTGCACCCGCGGCGCCGCCACCTGCTCGCCGACCACGCTGAACAGGATGGTGAACAGCACCATCGCCAGCAGGAAGTTGGCCGCCGGGCCCGCGGCCACGATCAGCGCCCGCTGCCAGATCGGCTTGAAATGGAAATAGTCGCGTTCGGCCCCGGGGCCGTGCTCTGCGATCACCCGCTGACGCAGCTCCGAGAGACCCGCCTGGTCCGGGACGCTGGAAGCGTCCAGATCGCCGGAGAATTTGACGTAGCCGCCCAGCGGCAGCCAGGCCAGCCGCCATTCGGTGCCACGGCGGTCGATCCGGCTGACAATGGTCTTGCCGAAGCCGACGGAAAAGCGGTCGATCTTCACGCCGAAGGCGCGCGCGACAAGGAAATGGCCCAGTTCGTGGATGGTGACGATGAACGTCAGCACCAGCAGGAACGGCACGATGTAGAGCAGCGCCTGGCCGAGGAAGCCCGTCATGCCGATATGATATCCTTCGCCGTTCAGGCCGCTGCGGCCAAACTCCGGATGATCGACTCCGCCTCTCGCCGCGCCTGAGCATCCACGGCCAAAGCCGCGTCACAGGCGTTGCGAGACCCGGAATCCACCCCCGACGTCGTTACGCGCGACAAGGTGTCGGCGACGACTGCGGCAATATTGAGAAAGCCCAGCCGACGGTCAAGAAATGCGAGGGCCGCGACCTCGTTGGCCGCGTTGAACACGATCGGCGCCGAACCGCCTGCCCGGAGCGCTTCCCGCGCCAGTCCGAGGGCCGGAAACAGGGTTTCGTCAGGCCGCTCGAACGTCAGTTGGCCCAACGCCGCAAGGTCCAGCTTCGGCGCCGGCCAGGCGATCCGATCCGGCCAGGCAAGGGCGCAGGCGATCGGGGTCCTCATGTCCGGCGGACCCAGCTGGGCCAGGGTCGAGCCGTCGACGAATTCGACCAGGCTGTGAATGATCGATTCCGGATGCACGACCACATCGATCCGATCGGCCGGCATGTCGAACAGATAGGCCGCCTCGATCGCCTCCAGACCCTTGTTGGCCATGGTCGCGCTGTCGACCGATATCTTGGGCCCCATGCTCCAGTTGGGGTGGGCGACGGCCTGTTCGGGCGTGATGTCGGCGAGGGAGTCGCGCGGCATGCCGCGGAACGGCCCGCCCGAGGCGGTGAGAACCAGTTTGGCGACCTGGCGCGGCGCGTCGTGCGGAAACACCTGGAAGATGGCGGAGTGCTCCGAATCGACCGGAATGACCTTGCCGCCGGCGCGCCGCACCCGCTGAAGCAGGGCCGGGCCGCAACAGACGAGGCTTTCCTTGTTGGCCAGGGCCAGGGTCGCTCCCGTATTCGCCGCCGCCCAGGCCGAGCGCAGGCCGGCCGCCCCGACGATCGCCGCCATGACCCAGTCGGCCGGTCGGGCGGCGGCTTCGATCACCGCCCCCTCCCCGGCCGCGGCTTCGACGCCGGTTCCGGCCAGGGCCCGGCGCAGTTCCTCGAGCCGGGCAGGATCGGCGGTGACGGCCAGTTTCGGCTTCCAGCGCTTCGCCTGTTGAGCCAGGCGCGCGAT
This sequence comes from Brevundimonas sp., assembly GCF_046295595.1. Taxonomy (GTDB): domain Bacteria; phylum Pseudomonadota; class Alphaproteobacteria; order Caulobacterales; family Caulobacteraceae; genus Brevundimonas. Next base: position 63,568 of record NZ_JBKBMX010000008.1, read on the forward strand.
ATTGGCGCCGCCGGTCAGGGCCTCGACCTCGAACGCCCCGGTCCCCGCCGCCTCGGCCTGGTCCATCAGTTCGAGGGTGGAAGACCCGACCGAACCGGTCGAGCCCAGCACCGTGACGCGGCGACGGATCATGCGCCGGTCCCGAACGTCACAACCAGCAGGCGGCCGCAGGCCACAATGACGACCGCGAACATCAGGCCGTCGACCCGGTCCAGCAGGCCGCCATGGCCGGGGATCAGCTTGCCCGCGTCCTTGACGCCATAGCGCCGCTTGAGAGCCGACTCCCACAGGTCGCCGGCCATGGTGGCCAATGCCGCGGCCAGGCCCAGGACTGCGCCCCATACCGGCCCGATTCCCATGTCGAGGAAGGTCGCCAGCAGCACGCCCGCGCCGGTGCCCGCGGCCAGGCCGCCGATGAAGCCGGACCAGGTCTTGTTGGGCGAGAAGCGCGGCCACAGCTTCTTTCCGCCGATCAGGTTACCGACCAGATAGGCCATGATGTCGGAGGCCCAGGCGATGACGAAGGCCGACACTGTCCAGGCCAGCCCGCCCGGCTCTGTGCCGTCCCTGAGCCAGATCAGCAGCACCGCCGGCCAGCCGAGGTAAAGAACCCCGTAAGCGGCGTCGACCGCCTCCTGCCCGCGGCTGCGGGCGAACAGCCCGGCGGCGGCGGCGCAGAACACCAGCATCACCAGCGCCAACGACAGCTGCTCGGCGTGGGCCGAAATAACCGAGGCGAACAGCCCGAAGCCGACCGCGCCGGCCATGACCCGCCACGCCGTCGCCGCGCTCATCGTCGCCCATTCCACCGCCAGCAGGGCGCAGGCCAGCAGCACGAGGGCGAGGAACCACAGGCCGCCGGCCCAGATGGCGAGGAACGCCGCCGGGGCCAGCACCACGGCCGACGCGACCCTGAGGCCGATATCGCCGGCGCGCATCGCCATCAGCCGGCCGCTCGCGCGGGAGCGGATGACAGTCCGCCGAAGCGGCGATCGCGGTTCCGGTACTGTTCGACGACGTCCGCCAGCGCCTCGGGCCCATAGTCGGGCCACAGCACCTGCTGGAACACGAGTTCGGCGTAGGCCGCCTCCCACAGCAGGAAGTTCGACAGGCGCTGCTCGCCGGAGGTGCGAACGATGACGTCGACAGGCGGTCCGCCGGCGGTCGACAGCCCCTGCCCCAGTGCGGCTTCGTCCAGCGGGCCGACGGCTTCCCCGGCCAGCACCCGATCCGCATAGCGGCGCGCGGCGTCGACGATGTCGGCCCGGCCGCCGTAGTTGAAGGCGACCTGCAGCAGGAATTTGTCGTTGTGCGCCGTCGTCGCCTCGGCGTTGTCGATAATGGCGATGATGTCGGCCGGCAGGCCCGCCCGGCTGCCAAGAACCCGCACCCGGACCCCTTCGCGTTCCAGCCGCTTCAGGTCGCTGGCGACATAGGAGCGGACCAGACCCATCAGGTCGGAGACTTCCTCGGCCGGCCGGCTCCAGTTCTCGGTCGAGAAGCCGAACACCGTCAGACAGCGGATGCCCAGGGCCGGCGCCGCCTGGACGGTGCGCTTCAGCGCCTGGACGCCCTCGCGATGCCCCATGGTGCGCGGCAGGCCGCGAGCCTGCGCCCAGCGCCCGTTGCCGTCCATGATCAGGGCGACATGGCGGGGCCCGTCAGAGGCGGGCGAAGGCTCAAGGGGTTCGACAGGCATGACCGGCGCGTATCCTACGGCAAAACGCGCCGTCAAACCTGCATGATCTCAACTTCCTTGGCCTTCAAGGTCTCGTCGATGCGCTTGATGGCCGCGTCCGTGTCCTTCTGGACCTCGGCCTCCATCTTCTTCTGCTCGTCCTGGCTGATGTCGGAAGCCTTCTCGGCCTTCTTCAGATCGTCATTGGCGTCGCGGCGAACGTTGCGAACGGCGATCTTCTGCTGTTCGGCGTATTTGCCGGCCAGTTTGGCGAGGTCCTTGCGGCGCTCCTCGGTCAGCGGCGGGACCGGGATGCGCAGGGTCTGGCCGTCGACGATCGGGTTGAGGCCCAGGCCCGCGGCGCGGATGGCCTTTTCGACCGGTCCGACCATGCTCTTGTCCCAGACGCTGACCGAGATCATGCGCGGCTCGGGCACGCTGATGGCGGCGACGCTGTGCAGCGGCGACATCGAGCCATAGGCGTCGACCTGGACCGGCTCCAGCAGGCCGGCGTTGGCGCGGCCAGTGCGCAGGCCGGCGAACTCCTCGCGCAGGGCGCCGACCGCCTTCTCCATGCGGTCGCGATAGGTCTTGAGATCAGGCTTGGCCATGGTCGTTTCTCTCGTTCTTGAATGGCTTGTCAGGCTGACTTGGCGTTCGAGGTGATGACCGTGAAGGTCCCCTCCCCGGTCAACGTCCGACGCAGCGAATTGTCTTCCCGGATCGAGAAGACCACGATCGGAATGCCGGAGTCACGCATCAGGGCGATGGCCGAGGCGTCCATGACCTTGAGGTCCCGCGCCAGGACGTCGTGATAGGTCAGGGTCTCGTAGCGGGTCGCGGACGGGTCCTTCTTGGGGTCCGCCGTATAGACGCCGTCGACGCTGGTGCCCTTCAGCAGGGCGTCGCAGCCCATCTCGGCGGCGCGCAGGGCGGCGCCCGAGTCCGTGGTGAAGAAGGGCGCGCCGACGCCGGCGGCGAAGATCACCACCCGGCCTTTTTCGAGATGGCGCAGGGCGCGGCGACGCACATAGGGCTCGGCCACCGCGTTCATCGTCAGGGCGCTCTGCACCCGGGTCTGGACGCCGATCTTCTCCAGCGCCGCCTGCATGGCGAGGGCGTTCATGACCGTCGCCAGCATGCCCATATAGTCGGCGGTGGCGCGTTCCATGTCGCCGGCGGCCTTGCTCAGCCCGCGGAAGATGTTGCCGCCGCCGATGACGAGGCAGATCTCGACGCCCTCGCGCGCGACCTGGGCCACGGCCTCGGCCACTGTGGCGACCGTTTTCATGTCGATGCCATAGGGCTGGTCGCCCATCAGCACCTCGCCCGAGACCTTCAGCAGGACGCGCTTGTAGCGGAACTCGGGCGAGACTTCGGGCATGGGGCGGTCCTGGGGGGCGGATTCGGCTCCTTATAGGTAGGCCCCGCGCGGGATTCAAAGACTACCAGCAGGCCGCGCCGATTCCCGGCGCCCGGACGGCCAGCAGGATGCGGCCGCGCTGCTCGCGGCTGATCGCCCCCGACGTCTCAAGAATGCAGCCGACCACGGTGTTGGAGTTCGGCGCCAGCAGGCCGTAGCGCAGGTTGCTGGCGTCCAGCCCCGCCCGCGCCCGCTCCAGCGCCGCCGGTGCCGCCGCCACCTGCGCCGGATCGTCGGTGATCAGGGTGATCTCGTGCAGCGCCTGCCCCGAGCCGGGAAAGTCGTAGGCGTGGCGGTCATAGACCGCCATCCGCGCGCCGAGGCGGTCGCCCTCGGGCAGGTCGGGATCGAATTTGGCGTTCTGGCTGGCCGAAAAGACCAGCGCCGGCCCGGTCTCCGGCACGACCAGAATATAGGCGTGGCGCGGGAACATCAGATAATGCGCCGGCCATTTGGTCACCCCGACCCACGGGTCGCCGTCGGGGCCAAGCGCATGCGCCCCGACATAGACGCCCGACGGCAGGGTGCGGCCGTCAATCCGGCCGAACCGCCGTACGATATGGTCCGCCATCACATGGTCGAGCAGGAAGATTCCCCGCTCGGCCTGCCGGCTGAAGTACGCGCGGATGTCCGCCTCGGCCGGCCGGGAGCCCAGCTCATCGCCATAGATGGCTTCAAAGGCGTCCGGAGACACCGCCTTGCCGTCGGCCGGGCTGAACCACAGCCCACGCACCTCGTGGACCGACCGCTCAAGCGGGTTGGCCCCGCGAAACGCCGTCAGACTCAGCGTCAGGTTCACGGCGGCGAACAGCAGGACGATCCCCAGCAAGGCCTGCAGCAGGATCAACGCCCATTTGCGCCAGCCATGCAGCGGGTGCCGCGCGTGCCGGACATGCTCCAGCGTCGCGCGGCCCCGGGCCTTCAGCCGATCCCGCACGCGCTGGTTCATTCGCGACGCTCCGTGACGTCAGAGCCTGAGAATGACCGTCTCGACGATCGGACGGCGGTCCCAGATCTGCTGGCTGGCCTTCTTCAGCGCCCGCGACACGGCCTGTTCGATGACCATTTCGTCCTCCAGCGCCGGGCCCTTCAGCTTCAGCACCGCCTGTTCGGCGCGCTCCGCCAGATCGTCGAGGGCGTCGCCCAGCGGCGATTCCGCGTCGCCCGGCAGGCCGATGGCCCGCACATCGATGTCGCTGACGATCTTGCCGCGCCGATCCATGGCGAAGCTGACGATCAGAACGCCATTGGTCGAGGCGTGACGGCGTTCGTGCAGGGCTTCGCCCTGTTCGGTGACCAGACGCCCGCCGTCGACATACAGCCGGCCGCTGGGCACTTCATCGATGATCGCCGCCAGCCCGGGGGCCAGGCGCACCATGTCGCCATTGCGCGGCGTGACCTGTTCGGCGACGCCGAGGTCCTTCGCCATAAGGGCGTGCTCGGCCAGGTGCCGCCGCATGCCGTGCGTCGGCACCGCGATGCGCGGACGCGCCCAGGCGTACATCTGCTTCATCTCGTCCCGGCACGGGTGGCCCGAGACGTGGACGTGCGGATGGTCCTTCTCGGTGTAGAGGCGCACGCCGCGGTCGGCGAGCTTGTCCTGCAGGGCGGCGATGGACAGTTCGTTGCCGGGGATGACCCGCGACGAGAAGATGCAGTGGTCGCCCAAGCCCAGCTTGATGAAGGGGTGGGTGCCCTGGGCCGCGCGTGACAGGGCCGCGCGGTCCTCGCCCTGGCTGCCGGTGCACAGATACAGGATCTCGTCGGCCGGCCAGACGCGGGCCTCTTCCTCGGTCAGGATGCGCTGGGCCTCGCCGAACAGGCCGACGTGGCGGGCCGCGGCGGTGATGCGGTGCATCGAGCGACCGGCCAGGGCCACCCGGCGTCCGGCCAGGGTTGCCGCCTTCATCACGCTGTACATCCGGGCGACGTTCGAGGCGAAGCAGCCGACGGCGATGCGGCCGGTCTTCAGACTGCCGATCAGCTCGATCAACCCCTCCTGGGCGTCCAGCTCCGATCCGGCCTGGCCTTCGACGAAGACGTTGGTCGAGTCGCAGACCATGGCCAGCAGGCCCTCGTCGCCCAGTTTGGTGATGGCGGCGATGTCGGTCGGCTGGCCGATGACGGGGCTGGGATCCAGCTTCCAGTCGCCCGTGTGCAGAACGGTGCCCAGAGGCGTCTTGATCGCGAGACCGTTCGGCTCGGCGATCGAATGGGTCATGGTGATCATCGTCACCTGGAACGGGCCGAGGTCGATCGTGCCGCTGAGCGGCACCTCGATGATCTTGACCTCGTTGAGGATGCCCGCCTCGCGCAGCTTCTCGCGGATCAGGAAGGCGGTGAACGGCGTCGCATAGATCGGCGCCTTGATGCGCGACCACAGCCAGCCGAGGGCGCCGATATGGTCCTCATGCCCGTGGGTCAGGACGATGCCGCGGATCTTCTCGCCGTCGAGGAAGGACGGATCGGGCACGATCACGTCCACGCCGGGCGTCGAAAGGTCGCCGAAGGTGACGCCGACATCGACGATCAGCCATTCGCGATTCGCCTCCGGCCCGTAGCCGTAGACATTCAGGTTCATACCGATCTCGCCCGACCCGCCGAGCGGGACGAAGACGAGTTCGTCGTTGGATTGTTTTTTCATGTGTCCTTTAGATGGGTGTTCCGCCGCCAGATTTCGAGGAGGCCGCGGATAGTGAGGTCCGGATCAAACCGGTCGATGGATTCTGTGGCGCCTTCGAACAGGGAGGCGACGCCGCCGGTGCCGATGACGGTCATGGGCTTGCCCCACTCCGCCTTGATGCGCGCGACCAGGCCTTCGATCAGGGCGACATAGCCCCAGAAGACGCCCGACTGCATGTTGGACACCGTGTCCTTGCCGATCACGCGATCGGGTTTCTGGATGGCGATGCGGGGCAACATTGCGGCGGCCTCATGAAGCGCCTGAAGGCTCAGATTGATCCCCGGCGCGATCAGTCCGCCCTCGAACGCTCCGTCGGCGGCGATCACATCGAAGGTGGTGGCCGTGCCGCTGTCGATGACGATCAGGTCGCCGGGATAGACCAGATGCGCGCCGATGGCGTTGACCAGCCGGTCGGCCCCCGCCTCGCTCGGCTTGGTGATCCGCGCCGTCATGCCCAGCTCGACATTGTCGCCGATCACCAGAGGCTCGACCGACAGATAACGGCGCGACAGGTTCCTCAGATTGAAGATCGACTGCGGCACGACGCTGGAGATGATGCAGCCGTCCAGCTGGCTGATCGCCAGGCCGCGCATCGACAGCAGCTGGCTCAGCCAGACGGCGTATTCGTCGGCCGTGCGGCTGGCCTCGGTGGCCGTGCGCCACTGGGCGATCCACGCCTCGCCGTCATGCACCGCGAACAGCGTATTGGTGTTGCCCTGCTCGATAGCCAGCAGCATCACGCGGCCTCCCCGAAGAAGACGTCGCCGGCCGAGATCAGCCGCAGCGACCCGTCCGCCAGCCTCAGTTTCAGCGCCCCGTCCGCGGCCACGCCCTCGGCCCGGCCCTCGACCGTCTCGCGCCCCAGCCGCGCCACGGCCGGACCGTCCAGCCCCGGCGTCCGCGCCTGCCAGGCGTCGAGGATCGGCTGGAAGCCCAGCGTCTCCCAGCGCTCCATCCAGACGGCGAAGGCCGCCGCCAGCGTCGCCGCCGCGGCCTCCACCGTCGGCGGGGTCAGCACATCGCCGCGCAGATGGTTCGCCAGCGCCGTCGCCGGCCGTTCGGTCCCCTCGGGCGCTTGGGCCAGATTGACCCCGATGCCGACCGCCAGCCACAGGCCGCCGCCCTCGTGCGCCCCGGACTCGACCAGCACGCCGGACGCCTTGTCCCCGGCCAGCATGACGTCATTGGGCCATTTGATCGTCACCAGCGACGGCGGCGCGAAGGCGTCCAGCAGATCGGCGATGGCGAGGGCGGCGATGAAGGTCACCTGGGCCGCCTCGGCCGGCGGCTTGCGCGTGGTGGTCAGCAGGGTGGCGAACAGATTGCCGCGATCGCTCTCCCACGCCCGGCCCCGCCGCCCGCGGCCGGCCGACTGCCGCCGGGCGACGATCCACAGCGGGCCGCTCTCGCCGGCCTCGGCCCGGCGACGGGCGTCCGCATTGGTCGAGTCGGTCTGGTCGAGCAGCAGGACGGGCGCGGCCGAAGCCACCGTCAGCCCGCCCCGTAGCCGACCGCCGCCGCCCGCGTCAGCGGCTCCAACCAGGTCAGGGCGACCAGCACCAGCGGGAAGGAGAACAGCGCCGCGGCGATGGCGATGGTCTTCGCCTCGATCGGCGAACGATCGATCGCCTCGATGCCTTCCGGCGCCGGGTCGAACCACATCAGCTTGATGATGCGCAGATAGTAGAAGCCGGCCACGACCGACGCGACCAGACCGGCGGCGCCGACCATCCAGTAGCCGGCGTCGGCGGCGGCGCCGAACACCGCCCACTTGCCCCAGAAGCCGGCCAGCGGCGGCATGCCCAGCACCGACAGCGACAGCACGGTCAGCACCAGCGCCATCACCGGCCGGTCCTTGCGCAGGCCGGCGAAGTCCTGGATGCGGCGGATCGGCCGGCCATTGCGGCTCAGCGACAGGATCAGGGCGAAGAAGCCGAACTGGTCGATGACGTACAGCGTCATGAACAGCAGCATGGCCTGGACGCCCAGCGTCGTGCCCACGGCGATGCCCAGCAGGGCGTAGCCGATGTTGGCGATCGAGGAATAGGCCAGCAGTCGCTGCATATCCTTTTGCACCAGACCGCCGAAGGCCCCGACCGCGAAGGAGATCAGCGAGATCAGGATAAGCACCTGGGCCCATTGGTCGTGCGAGCCGGCGAAGGCCCCTTCCAGCGTGCGGGCGATCAGCACCATGGCCGCGACCTTGGGCGCCGTGGCGAACAGGGCCACGACCGGCGTCGGGGCGCCCTCATAGACGTCCGGCGTCCACATGTGGAACGGCGCGGCCGAGACCTTGAAGGCCAGGCCGCAGATCAGGAACACGAGGCCGAAGATCAGGCCGGGCGAGGCGTTTGTCGCGGCATAGGCGGCGATCTCGTCGAACCGCATCGAGCCGGTGAAGCCGTAGATCAGGCTGGCGCCGTACAGCAGCAGGCCGGACGACAGGGCGCCGAGGACGAAATACTTCAGCCCCGCCTCGGACGCCTTGAGGTCGTCGCGGTGGAAGGCCGCCAGCACATAGAGGGCCAGCGAGTGCAGCTCGATGCCGACATACAGCGAGATCAGATCGCCCGACGACGCCATCATCCCCATGCCGGCCGAGGCCAGCACGATCAGCACCGGATATTCGAATTTGGCGATCCGGGTGCGCTTCATCCAGCCGTCGCCGAGCACGATGGCCACGGCGCTGGACAGGAAGATCAGCGCCTTGCCGTAGACGGCCAGCGGGTCGGCCACATAGGCCCCGTTGAAGGCCTGGCCCAGCGGACCGGTCACCGCCAGGGCCGTGGCCCCCAGCAGCAGCAGGATGGACAGGGCCGAGACCAGCCGGGCGCTTTTCTCGCCGACGAAGGCGCCGATCATCAGCAGCACGAGGCCGCCGACCGCGAGGGCGGCTTCCGGGGCCGAGAGCTGGAGGGCGGAAATCAGATCAGGCATCATGGTCTCACCCGCCGATCGCAAGTTGATAGGCGGAAGTCAGGGCCTCGACCGAGGCAGCGGTGTAATCCAGCACCAGACCGGGCTGAACGCCCAGCCACAGGGTGCCGATGATCAGCGGCGCGAAGAGCAGCAGTTCGCGTTTGTCGACGTCGGTGATGGCCTTCAGCGCCGGATTGGTGATCTCGCCGAACATGACGTTGCGATACAGCGTGAGGGCGTAGACCGCCGAGAAGATCACGCCCGAGGCCGCGAACAGCGCCGTCCAGGTCGAGACGATGTAAACGCCCGTCAGGGTCAGCACCTCGCCGATGAAGCCCGAGGTGCCTGGCAGGCCGACGTTGGCCATGGTGAACAGCAGGAAGATGGCCGCGAACCACGGCATCCGCGAGGTCAGGCCGCCGTAGAAGGCGATCTCGCGGGTGTGCATCCGGTCATAGACCACGCCGACGCAGAGGAAGAGCGCGCCCGAGATCAGGCCGTGGCTCAGCATCTGGAACACCGCCCCCTGCACGCCCTGGTCGTTGCCGGCGAAGATGCCCATGGTGACGAAGCCCATGTGCGCGACCGACGAATAGGCGATCAGCTTCTTCATGTCGGTCTGCCGGAAGGCGACCAGCGAGGTGTAGACGATGGCGATGGCCGACAGGGCGAAGACCAGCGGCGCGAACATCTGCGACGCCAGCGGGAACATCGGCAGGTTGAACAGGATGAAGCCGTAGCCGCCCAGCTTCAGCAGGATGCCGGCCAGAATGACCGAACCCGCCGTCGGCGCCTGGACGTGGGCGTCGGGCAGCCAGGTGTGCACCGGCCACATCGGCATCTTGACCGCGAACGAGGCGAAGAAGGCCAACCACAACAAGGGCTGGGCATAGGCGGGGAAGTCGAACGCCTTCAGCGCCGGAATGCTGGTCGTGCCGGCCTCGGCCGCCATCCACAGCATGGCCAGCAGCATCAGGACGGATCCCAGCAGGGTGTAGAGGAAGAATTTGTAGGCGGCGTAGATCCGGTTGGCCCCGCCCCAGACGCCGATGATGATGAACATCGGCACCAGGGTGCCTTCGAAGAAGATGTAGAACAGGAACAGGTCCAGCGAGGTGAAGACGCCGATGACCAGCGTCTCCAGCACGAGGAAGGCGATCATATAGTCGACCACCCGGTCCTTGATGGTGGTCCAGCTGGCCAGGATGCAGATCGGCATCAAGAAGGCGGTCAGCAGCACGAACAGGATCGAAATCCCGTCGACGCCCATGTGGTATTCGGCGCCCGCGAACCAGACGTAGCGCTCGACGAACTGATAGGCGGCGCTCGAGGCGTCGAAGCCGGCCACCAGCACGGCCGAAACGGCCAGGGCGAGGAGCGTCGTGCCGAGGGCGATCCAGCGCGCGGCGCCGGCGGCGTCGCCCTTGCCGAGCAGACGGGCGAGCAGGATCAGACCGGCGCCGACCAGCGGCAGGAAGGTGACGACGCTGAGGATGAAGGGGATCTGGGGCAAGATCAGGCTCCCCACGCATAGATGGCGAAGGCGAGGAAACCGGCCACGCCGAGCAGCATCACGAACGCATAGTGGTACACATAGCCGGACTGGAGCTTGCCCAGTCGGGCGGCGGATTTCAGCGAGGCCCAGGCCGCGCCGTTCGGGCCGAGGCCGTCGATGATCTTCACGTCGCCGATCTTCCAGAACAGGTCGCCGACGGCCCTCGCGCCCTTCACGAACACGACGTCATACAGCTCGTCGAAATACCATTTGTTGTAGAGGAAGCCGTGGATGATGCCGCCGCGATCGGCCATGCGGCGCGCCATGCCTTCCTTGAGGACATACAGCCAGAAGGCGGCGAAGGTCCCGATCAGGGTCAGGATCAGCGGCGACCACTTCACCCAGACGGGCACATAGTGGCTGTCGTGCAGCACATGGTTGGCCTCGGCGACGAAGATCGCGCCGCGCCAGAAGTCGTGTTCGTGATCGCCGATGAAGTACGGCGCGAAGATGAAGCCGGCCGCGACCGCGCCAACCGATAGCAGCAGCAGCGGAACCAGCATGATCCACGGGCTCTCGTGCGGCTTCAGCGGTCCGTGATGCGCATGATCGTCATGGGCATGGCCGTCTTCGACCAGCGGCTCGTCATGCGTCTCGAGCTGGGCCGGATGCGCCGCGTGGTCGTCATGCGCGTGATCGGCATGGGCCTCGTCCTTCCACACCGGCTTGTTGTGGAAGGTCATGAACACCAGACGCCATGAGTAGTAGGCGGTCAGGCCGGCGGCGAGAATGCCGACCATGAAGGCGAACAGCCCGATGGCGCTGTGGCCGTTGGTGAACGAGGCGAAGGCGCTCTCGATGATCGAGTCCTTGGAGTAGAAGCCCGACAGACCGCCGACGCCGGGGATGCCCAGGCCGGTGATGGCGATGGTGCCGATGGTCATCACCGCATAGGTGACCGGCAGCAGCTTCCACAGCCCGCCCATCTTCCGCATGTCCTGCTCGTGATGCATGCCGTGGATCACCGAGCCGGCGCCGAGGAACAGCAGGGCCTTGAAGAAGGCGTGGGTGAACAGGTGGAACATGGCCGCCTGATAGGCGCCGACGCCCGCCGCGAAGAACATGTAGCCGAGCTGCGAACAGGTCGAATAGGCGATGACCCGTTTGATGTCGTTCTGCGCCAGGCCGACGGTGGCGGCAAACAGGGCCGTGACCGCGCCGACGAGGGCGATGATCGCCGAGGCGACCGGGGCGTACTCATAGATCGGCGACAGCAGGCAGACCATGTAGACGCCGGCGGTGACCATGGTCGCCGCATGGATCAGGGCCGACACCGGCGTCGGGCCCTCCATGGCGTCGGGCAGCCAGGTGTGGAGGAAGAACTGGGCCGACTTGCCCATGGCGCCGATGAACAGCAGGAAGCCCGCCAGATCCAGCGCCGACCATGTGTAGCCGAGGAAGTCCCAGCCGGTTCCGGCCCTGGCGGCGATCATCGGGAACAGCTCGGCGAACTCGATGGTGCCGAACATCCAGAAGACGGTGCAGATGCCCAGCACGAAGCCGAAGTCGCCGACCCGGTTGACCACGAAGGCCTTGATGGCGGCGGCGCTGGCGGTCGGTTTCTTGAACCAGAAGCCGATCAGCAGATAGGACGCCAGCCCCACCCCTTCCCAGCCGAAGAACAGCTGCATGAAGTCGGCGGCGGTGACCAGCGCCAGCATGGCGAAGGTGAACAGCGACAGATAGGCGAAGAAGCGCGGCTGGTCCGGGTCCTCGGACATATACCCCCACGAATAGAGGTGGACGAGCGAGGACACGCTGGTGACCACGACCAGCATGACGGCCGACATGGCATCGATGCGGATGGCCCAGTTCGACTGGAAGTCGCCGACATTGACGAACGGCGCGATCTGCACCGTGAAGGCCTCGAGGCCGCCCCAGGTCCACTGGGCGAAGACGATCCAGGCGACGAGGCAGGAGAAGAACAGCAGGCCGGTGGTGATCGATCTGGACAGCAGGTCGCCGAGCCGCCGGCCGGACAGGCCGACGATGGCCGCGCCGAGCAGCGGGGCGAAAACGCCGAGAGTGACGAGAAGCGCGAGGTTCACGATCAGCCCTTCATGACCGAGGCGTCATCGACGGCGATGTCGCCGCGATTGCGGAAGAAGGTCACCAGAATGGCCAGGCCGACGGCGGCCTCGGCCGCGGCGACGGTCAGCACGAACATGGCCATGATCTGCCCGGAGACGTCGTTTAGATAGGCCGAGAAGGCGACGAAATTGATGTTCACCGCCAGCAGGATCATCTCGATCGACATCAGGATGATGATGACGTTCTTGCGGTTCACGAAGATGCCGAAGACGCCGATGGTGAACAGGATGGCGCCGACCGCCAGATAGTGCTGCAGTGTGATGTCCATCAGATCAGATCCTCGGCGGAGACGCCCGCGCCGGTGGCCGCGCCCTTGACCTCGACGGCGGTCGTGCGGTCGCGGGCGACCTGGTCGGAGGGATTCTGGCGTTTGATGTTGGGCTTGTGGCGCAGGGTCAGGACGATGGCCCCGATCATGGCGATCAGCAGCACGATCCCCGCCGCCTGGAAGATGTAGACATAGTCGGTGTACAGCACCCGGCCGATGGCCTCGGCGTTGGTCATGTCGGCGGCCGCGACGGCCGGCCCGGTCGCGTCGGCGGCGGCCCCGCCGCTCACCACAACCAGCGAGATCATGATCATCTCGACCAGCAGCACGCCGGCGACCACGGCCGCCAGCGGCAGATAGCGGGCGTACCCCTCGCGCAGGCGCACGAAGTCGACGTCCAGCATCATCACCACGAACAGGAACAGCACCGCGACGGCGCCGACGTAGACCACGACCAGCAGCATCGCCAGGAACTCCGCGCCCAGCAGCACGAACAGACCCGCCGACGAGAAGAAGGTCAGGATCAGCCACAGCACGCTGTGCACGGGGTTCTTCGCGGTGACGACCATCAGGCCGCCGACCACGGCCACCGCCGCCAGCAGATAGAAGGCGATTCCTGTCAACATCTGAGGCCTGCGCCCCTTTCGGTTATGGCCGGCCATCCCTCGCGGAATCGCCCGGCCCGTTCAGCGGTGCGCCTTAGCGGTAAGGCGCGTCGAGTTCCAGATTCTTCGCGATCAACCGCTCCCAGCGGTCGCCGTTCGAAAGCAGTTTTTCCTTGTCGTAAAGCAGCTCTTCGCGGGTCTCGACGGTAAACTCGAGGTTTGGCCCCTCGACGATGGCGTCGACCGGGCAGGCCTCCTGGCACAGGCCGCAATAGATGCATTTGACCATGTCGATGTCGTACCGGGTCGTGCGGCGGCTGCCGTCGGCGCGCGGCTCGGCCTCGATGGTGATGGCCTGGGCCGGGCAGACGGCCTCGCACAGCTTGCAGGCGATGCAGCGTTCCTCGCCGTTCGGATAGCGGCGCAGGGCGTGCTCGCCGCGGAAACGCGGCGACTGTGGATTCCGCTCGAACGGATAGTTCACGGTGGCCTTGGGCCGCGCCATATATTTCAGCGACAGACCGATGGCGCCGATGATGTCCAGCATCATCGCGCCCTTGGTCGCCTGGACGATCCGGGTGAACATCAGTCGTTCTCTCTCTCGACGCCGCGGCAAAGCTCTTCCTTGCGCGGGTCCTCATCTTTCGTGATGCGGCACAGGCGTTCGCGCTCGGCCTGCTGCCGTTCGATGGCCTGCTGGCGGCGTTCCCACTGATAGCCCGAGACCGGCTCCGGCTCGTAGATCGGCACGGCGCAGGCGGCCGTCGTCGCGGCCGCAACCATCACGGTCAGGGTCAGCAGCCGGCTCATGCGCCCACCGCGAACACGCGCCAGGCGGCGACCAGAACCACGGCGACCAGCGAGGTCGGCAGGAAGATCTTCCAGCCCAGCCGCATCAGCTGGTCGTAGCGGTAGCGCGGCACGAAGGCCTTCACCATGGCGATCATCGCGAACCAGAAGATGATCTTGGCGAAGAAGACCAGGAAGTAGAACAGGTTGGCCAGGAACTCGGGCCAGTCGGCGAGGAAGTCGGTCGGGAAGCCCGGGTGCCAGCCGCCGAAGAACAGCAGGCTGATCATGGCGCACATGAAGACGATGTTGGCGTATTCGCCGATCATGAACAGCAGATAGGGCGTCGACGAATACTCGACCTGATAGCCGGCCACCAGCTCGGACTCCGCCTCCGGCAGGTCGAACGGCGGACGGTTGGTCTCGGCCAGGGCCGAGATGAAGAAGATGATCGACATCGGGAACATCACGACGATCAGCGGCCATGTCCCCGCCCCGCCGCCGAAGGCGAACCAGTCCCAGAACCAGCCGCCCTGCTGCTCGACGATGGCGGTCAGATTCATCGTCCCCGACAGCAGGATGACGTTGATGATCACCAGGCCGATCGAGACCTCATAGGACACCATCTGCGCCGCCGATCGCAGCGAGCCGAGGAACGGATACTTCGAGTTCGAAGCCCAGCCGCCCATGATGATGCCGTAGACGCCCAGCGAGCTGATCGCGAGGATGTACAGGATGCCGACGTTCAGGTCGGAGATGACCCAGCCCGGCGCGAACGGAATGGCCGCCCAGGCGATGAAGGCGAGGACGAAGGTCAGCAGCGGGGCCAGCAGGAAGACCACCTTGTCGGCGCCGGACGGGACGACGATTTCCTTCAGCACGAATTTGAAGAAGTCGGCGAACGACTGCAGCAGGCCGAACGGCCCGACGACATTGGGCCCTTTGCGCATCTGCACGCTGGCCCAGATCTTCCGGTCGGCCAGCAGCAGGAAGGCCAGCGAGATCAGGATGCCGACGGTGACCAGCAGGATGCCGCCGGCGGTGATCAGGGTCCAACCCAGGGGCGTGGTCCAGAAATCCATCGGGCCTTACTCCGCCGCCATCGCGACCGGGGCCATCCGCAGGGCGGACAGCTCGGCCATGGTCACGCTGGCGCGCGCGATCGGGTTGTTGAGGTAGGGGTCGCGCACCGCCGAATGGAAGGCGGTGTCGCCGAGGTCGCCCTTCTTGCCGAGGCTCCCCACGTCGAACGACGCCGGCGCCGGCAGATAGTCGATGCGACCGAAGGTCGGATGGTCCGCCATCAGCTTCGAACGCAGGGCGTCGAGGGTGTCATACGGCAGGGTCTGGCCGACCAGGGCCGACAGGGCGCGCAGGATAGCCCAGTCCTCTTTCGCCTGGCCCTTGGGGAAGACAGCGCGTTCGGCCATCTGCACCCGGCCCTCGGTGTTGACGTAGAGGCCCGGCTTCTCGGTATAGGCCGCGCCCGGCAGGATGACCTCGGCGCCGTGCGCGCCGCGATCGCCGTGGCTGCCCAGATAGACCTTGAAGGCGCCGGTGGCCGAGGCGTCGATCTCGTCGGCGCCGAGCAGCAACAGCACGTCCAGCGCGCCCTTCTTGACCATGTCGACCGCCGACAGGCCGCCCGCGCCGGGGACGAAGCCCATGTCGAGGCCGCCGACGCGCGAGGCCGCCGTGTGCAGCACGTTGAAGCCGTTCCAGACGCCGGTCTCGGCAGCGGCGACGACGCCGACCTTCTTCGCCAGGGCGCCGAGCGCGTTCAGCACGGCGGGCCCGTTCTCACCGGACAGGGCGCCCGCGCCGACGATGATCGCCGGCCGCTCGGCCTTGTCGAGGAAGTCGAGGGCCGCCTTCGGCAGTTTGGCCAGGGTCTTCGAGCCGGCGCCGAGCCAGCTGTGTTCGAACGTCAGATTGACCGGCTCGCCGATCACCCCGACCTGCATCTCGCCGGTCAGCCACGCCTTGCGCAGACGCGCGTTCAGCAGCGGCGCCTCGGTCCGCGGATTGGCCCCGACGATCAGGACGGCGTCCGCGTTTTCAATGCCTTGCAGGCCGGAATTGAACAGCCAGCCTTCGCGCGGGCCGTGGCCCAGGGCGCTGCCGTCCTGACGGCAGTCGGTATTGGCCGAGCCGAGGGCGCGGAACAGGTCCAGCGCCGCCTTCATCGATTCCGCGTCCTGCAGATCGCCGGCGACCACGCCGATCCGGTCCGGTTTGGCGGCGGTCAGCTTCGCGGCGACGACGCCCAGCGCCTCTTCCCACGACGCGGCGCGCAGCTTGCCGTTCTCGCGCACATAGGGCCGGTCCAGCCGCTGGCGCTGCAGGCCGTCGACGGCGTAGCGGCTGATGTCCGACAGCCACTCCTCGTTGATGCCCTCATGCACCCGCGGCAGCACGCGCATGACCTCGGCCCCGCGCGCGTCGACGCGGATGTTCGAGCCGAGCGCGTCCATGACGTCGATCGACTCGGTCTTCTTCAGCTCCCACGGGCGGTAGTGGTACTGCCACGGCCGGTGGGTCAGGGCGCCGACCGGGCACAGGTCGTTGACGTTGCCCGACAGCTCGCTGTCGATGTTCTTTTCCAGATAGGTGGTGATCTCGGCGTCCTCGCCGCGCGAGATCATGCCGATGTCCGGCACCCCGGCGACCTCGGTGATGAAGCGGACGCAACGGGTGCACTGGATGCACCGGGTCATGAAGGTCTTGACCGTCGGACCCATGTTCTTTTCTTCGACGGCGCGCTTGTTCTCGGCGTAGCGCGAGCCGTCGCGGCCATAGCCCATGGCCTGGTCCTGCAGGTCGCACTCGCCCGCCTGGTCGCAGATCGGGCAATCCAGCGGGTGGTTGATGAGCAGGAACTCCATCACCCCTTCGCGCGCCTTCCTGACCATCGGCGTGTCGGTGAAGATCTCCTGGCCCTCGGCGGCCGGCAGGGCGCACGACGCCTGCGGCTTCGGCGGTCCGGGCTTCACCTCGACCAGGCACATGCGGCAGTTGCCGGCGATCGACAGCCGCTCGTGGTAGCAGAAGCGCGGGATCTCGACCCCGGCGCGCTCGGCCACCTGAAGCACGGTCATGCCGGCCTCGAACTCGGTTTCTACGCCGTTGACCTTGGCGACGGGCATTATTCGCGGACTCCGCCGTAGGGGTGATCGACCAGATCGAGACGCTTCTCGATCCGCTCCACTCGTTCATCAATTCTGTCGAGCCGGCGGTTCACGCCTGCCATCCCTTCCTCGACATGGGTCATCCGGACCTTCAGGCCGTGAAGGTCCTCGCCGACGCGGTCGACCTTGACCTCGACGGCGTTCAGACGAGCTTCGATCCGGCGAAGGATCTGCAGCACCAGATTGTCCGGTTCGTCAGCCATCAGCGGGCCTCTTGCTCAGTCGCCACGGCATAGGTCTCCGTGGCGGTCGTCCCATCCGGGAGCGTCGTGTTGATGGTGATGGCCTCGCCGTCAAGGACGAAGCGAGTCACCGGGTCGCCGGACTGGTTCATCCAGCGGGCCTGTGCGGGGTCAGCGGCGTCGGACGGCCGCCATGTGATCAGGTCGCCCTCGACCCGGCACTGGGCCCGGCGGCGGCCGCCGTCCACCGGCGCGCGCCACGAGGCGTTGACGACCTGGCCGTCGAGGCCGTCGATGGTGATGTCGCCCAGCGCCTGACCATGAATGCCGGCCAGTCCGGCGCGGCAGACGCGACGCAGGTCGGCGGCGTTCAGCACCGCCGGCGCGGTCGCGGCGGCGTCGCTCTGCACGGGCGCGGCGGACACCACTTCGGCCGGCGTCGGCGCGGCCGTCTCCGTCCGCTCGCCGCAGGCGGCAAGGGCGAAAGGCGCCAGCATGAGGACGGCGGTCAGGCGCATCGTCACTCCGCCGCGATCGCGTGGCCGGCGAAGTTCGCGCGGCGGCTGCGGTAGGAGGAGATGCGCTCCTCGATCTCGTGACGGAAATGCCGGATCAGCCCCTGTACCGGCCAGGCGGCCGCGTCGCCGAGGGCGCAGATGGTGTGGCCCTCGATCTGGGTCGAGACGTCCAGCAGCAGATCGATCTCGGACGGGTCGGCCTCGCCGATGGCCATCCGCTCCAGCACGCGCCACATCCAGCCGGTGCCCTCGCGGCACGGGGTGCACTGGCCGCAGCTCTCGTGCTTGTAGAAATAGCTGATGCGGGCGATGGCGCGGACCAGATCGGTCGACTGGTCCATGACGATCACCGCCGCCGTGCCGAGGCCCGAGCGCAGCTCCTTCAGGCTGTCGAAATCCATCAGCGCGGTTTCGCTCATCTCGCGCGTGATCAGCGGCACCGACGACCCGCCGGGGATGATGGCCTTCAGATTGTCCCAGCCGCCGCGCACGCCGCCGCAATGATCCTCCAGCAGCTGCCGCAGCGGGATCGACATCGCCTCTTCGACATTGCACGGCCGGTTCACGTGGCCGCTGATGGTCATCAGCTTGGTGCCGGTGTTGTTCGGGCGGCCGAAGCCGGCGAACCACTCGGCCCCGCGACGCAGGATGGTGCCGACGACGGCGATCGACTCGACGTTGTTGACCGTGGTCGGGCAGCCGTACAGGCCGGCCCCGGCGGGGAACGGCGGCTTCAGTCGCGGCTGGCCCTTCTTGCCCTCCAGCGACTCCAGCAGGGCCGTCTCCTCGCCGCAGATGTAAGCGCCGGCGCCATGGTGGATGTAGACGTCGAAATCCCAGCCGTGGATGTTGTTCTTGCCGATCAGCTTCGCGTCATAGGCCTGCTTGACCGCGGCCTCCATGCGCTCGCGCTCCAGCACATATTCGCCGCGCAGATAGATGTAGCAGGCGTGCGCCTGCATGGCGAAGCTGGCGATCAGGCAACCCTCGATCAGCAGCTGCGGATCGTGGCGCATGATCTCCCGGTCCTTGGCGGTGCCCGGTTCCGACTCGTCGGCGTTGACCACCAGATAGTGCGGCCGGTCCTTCACCTCTTTCGGCATGAAGGACCACTTCAGGCCGGTGGGGAAGCCGGCGCCGCCGCGGCCGCGCAGGCCGGAGTTCTTGACGTTGGTGATGACCCAGTCACGCCCGAGGTCGAGCATGTCCTTGGTCGCGTTCCACGCGCCGCGCTTCCTCGCGCCCTCGAGGCCCCAATCCTGGAGCCCGTACAGGTTGGTGAAGATGCGGTCCTTGTCTTCGAGGATTCCGACCATGGTTCAGTCCATCTCCCGCATACGGCGGCGGTGGTAACGGGTGCGCAGGAAGATGGCCGCCAGCATCAGGGCCCAGCCGAACGCGAGGCCGGCGTATCCGGCCCACTGGATCGTCGGGCCCGCGGCCCCGGCCGATCCGGCGAGGTAAACGGCGATGGCGCCGGCGATGACCAGGGCGAAGCCGGCCAGCCGCTGGTTGCGGCCGACCAGACGCAGTTCGGCGCGGTAGCGGGCGACCGCCTGGTCGTCAGAGAGGTCCGGACGCGTCATGCCGGGACCGGATCGCTGTTGGGCAGCTTCGAAATCGGCTGGGCGGCCGAGCCGTCGTACAGCTTCGGATCGGTCAGGGTCAGGGCTCCGCCCTCAGGCTCCGAGCTGGCGCGGCCGACGCGGCTGCCCGGCTTCGGCGTCTTGCCGGCGGCGAAGTCGTCGATCACCTGGGCCATGGTCTCCGCCGTCAGGTCTTCGAAATAATAGTCGTTGATCTGGGCCATCGGCGCATTGGCGCAGGCGCCGAGGCATTCGACCTCCTGCCAGGTGAAGCGGCCGTCGGCGCTCAGCACGTCCTTGGGACCGATCTTGTCGCGGCAGGTCTTCATCAGATCGCCGGCCCCGCGCAGCATGCACGGCGTCGTGCCGCAGACCTGGATCAGGGCGCTGGTGCCGACCGGGGCGAGCATGAACATCGTGTAGAAGGTCGCGACCTCCAGCACCCGGATGAACGGCATGCCCAGCAGTTCGCCGATGGCGCGGATGGCGGGCTCGGAGACCCAGCCTTCCTGCTTCTGCACCAGCCACAGGATCGGGATCACCGCCGACTGACGCCGGTCGGCCGGATATTTGGCGATCCACCAGTCGGCCTTGGCCTTCGTCGCCTTCGAGAAGGCGAACGAGGCGGGCTGTTCCTTGGCGAGACGACGAACGCTCATCAGACTTCCATCTCCGAGGCGACGACGCCGCCGCCCAACATCTTCTTGCGCACCGTCAGCACCTTGTGCTGGCCCTGGCGGCGCAGCAGGAAATTGTGGTGCCATGTCTCGCCGCTGCTGTCGGTGACCGAATAGTCGATCACTTCCCAGCCCTGCCGGACCGCGTCGCTCAGGGGCTTGTCGCTCATTGCGGCCTCCCGAACCAGCGGCCGAGCCGCTCGCTCCACACGGCGCTGCCGGCGGCTCTCAGATCGCGCGCCAGCCACGACATCGGCGGCAGGAAACGCATCGCCATCTGCCCGGCGAAGATCGCCCCGCTCATCCACACGACCGAGCGCAGATTGGCTTCGAGGACGCCCCTGCCCTCTTCCAGATAGCCGAGCCGATAGGCCCCGCGCACGAGGGTGATCCCCGCCGCGGCCGGGGCGGCCACCAGGGCCGAGGCCATGGCGAACTTCAGCCCGCCCATCATCGCCCGCCGGCGCGGCGAAAAGGCCAGCTGCACCGCGACGCCGAACGTCAGCAGCACGGCGAACCAGATCGCCTGCGTCGTCGTGAAGATGGGCTGGACCGCGAATCCCATCAGCGATCGACCTCGCCGAAGACGATGTCGAGCGAGCCGAGGATAGCCGACACGTCAGCCAGCATGTGACCGCGGTTCATCCAGTCCATCGCCTGCAGATGGCGGAAACCCGGGGCCGAGACCTTGACCCGGTACGGCTTGTTCGAGCCGTCGGACACGACATAGACGCCAAACTCGCCCTTGGGCGCCTCGACCGAGGCGTAGACCTCGCCTTCCGGCGTGCGGAAGCCCTCGGTGTAAAGTTTGAAGTGGTGGATCAGCGATTCCATCGACCGCTTCATCTCGCCGCGACGCGGCGGGACGATCTTGTTGTCCTCGGTGATGACCGGTTCGCCGGGGCAGTTGCGCAGTTTGTGGATGCACTGCTCCATGATGTGCACCGACTGCTTCATCTCCTCGATGCGGCACAGATAGCGGTCCCAGCAGTCGCCGTTCTTGCCGACGACCACGTCGAACTCGAGGTCGGCATAGCATTCGTAGGGCTGCGACTTGCGCAGGTCCCAGGCGACGTCCGAGCCACGCAGCATGACGCCCGTGAAGCCCCACTCCAGCGCCTGCTGTTTCGACACCACGCCGATGTCGACGTTGCGCTGCTTGAAGATGCGGTTCTCGGTGACGAGGGACTCGATGTCCTTCAGCGCCGCCGGGAATTCGGCGCACCAGCGGCCGATGTCGTCGATCAGGTCCATCGGCAGGTCCTGGTGGACGCCGCCGGGGCGGAAATAGTTGGCGTGCAGACGCGACCCGGAGGCGCGCTCATAGAACACCATCAGCTTTTCGCGTTCCTCGAAACCCCACAGCGGCGGCGTCAGGGCGCCGACGTCCATGGCCTGGGTGGTCACGTTCAGCAGGTGCGAGAGGATGCGGCCGATCTCGGAATAGAGCACCCGGATCAACTGGCCGCGATACGGCACGTCCATGCCCAGCAGCTTCTCGATGGCCAGGCAGAAGGCATGCTCCTGGTTCATCGGCGCCACGTAGTCGAGCCGGTCGAAATACGGGATGTTCTGCAGGTAGGTGCGCGCCTCCATCAGCTTCTCGGTGCCGCGGTGCAGCAGGCCGATATGCGGATCGACGCGGGTGACCAGTTCGCCGTCCAGTTCCAGCACCAGACGCAGCACGCCGTGCGCCGCCGGATGCTGCGGGCCGAAATTGATCGTGAACTTGCGGTCGTCGAGCGCGCGGGCGTGTTCGTTGCGCCCATCGTGAGGCGTGTCGTGCGGCTCGTCGAACACGTCGGTGGCGCCGATCGGCGGGGGCAGGGTCGAGGAATCAGCCATCAGCCCGTCACCTTCTCGTCGCCAGGCAGCACCGGGAGCGGATAGTCCGCGCCTTCCCAAGGCGACTGGAAGTCGAACTGCCGGAATTCCTGGGTCAGCTTGACGGGCTCATAGACGACCCGCTTCTGCTCGTCGTCGTAACGGACCTCGACATAGCCGGTCATCGGGAAGTCCTTGCGCAGCGGATGCCCCTGGAAGCCGTAGTCGGTCAGCAGCCGGCGCAGGTCCGGATGGTCCGAGAACAGCATGCCGTACATGTCGAAGGCCTCGCGCTCGAACCAGTCGGCGCAGGGGAAGACCGACACGGCGCTGGGCACCGGCTGGACCTCGTCGGTCGTCACCTTGACCCGGACCCGGGCGTTCCGCGTCAGGGACAGCAGGTGGTAGACGACCTCGAACCGCTCCTCGCGGTCCGGGAAGTCGACGCCGCAGATGTCGAGCAGCTGCTGGAAACCGAAGCGGTCGCGCAGCACGGTCAACACCTCGAGAATGCGTCCGCGCTCGGCGACCAGCGTCAGTTCGCCGAACGCCACCTGGGCCTGCACGCCCAGCGCGCCGACCATCTCGGCGCCCAGCGGCGTCAGGGCGGATTCCATGTTCGCGATGCGGGCGACAGCGTTCATCGGTCGATGGTCCCCGTGCGCCGGATCTTCTTCTGCAGTTGCAGCAGCCCGTACAGCAGCGCCTCCGCCGTCGGCGGGCACCCCGGCACATAAGCATCGACCGGTACAACGCGGTCGCAACCGCGCACTACACTGTAACTATAGTGATAATACCCGCCGCCGTTGGCGCAGGAACCCATTGAAAGCACGTAACGCGGGTCCGGCATCTGGTCGTAAACTTTACGAAGTGCAGGCGCCATCTTGTTGGTCAGGGTGCCGGCGACGATCATCAGGTCCGACTGGCGTGGGCTGGCGCGCGGGGCCATGCCGAACCGCTCCATGTCGTAGCGCGGCATCGACGCCTGCATCATCTCGACGGCGCAACAGGCCAGGCCAAAGGTCATCCACATCAGCGAGCCGGTCCGGGCCCAGTTGATGACGTCGTCCAGCGAGGCCGTGACAAAGCCGCGCTCGCCCAACTCGGCGTTGACGGCCTCGAAGAATTTGTCATGGATCGCGGGATCATAGCCCTCGACCATGGTCCGGCCGGCCGACCCGAAGGCCAGCGGCGAGGACGGACCCGGCCCGACCGGCGACGCGCCCTGGTTGCCCGCGCCGATCAGCGGGACAGTATTGGTCGTGGTCACTCCCATTCGAGCGCGCCCTTCTTCCATTCGTAGATGAAGCCGGCGGTCAGCACGCCGAGGAAGACCATCATCGACCAGAAGGCGAACACCATCCCCTCGCGCGACAGGTCGAACATCGACACCGCCCACGGGAACAGGAAGGCCACTTCAAGATCGAAGATGATGAACAGGATCGAGACCAGGTAGAACCGCACGTCGAACTTCATCCGCGCGTCGTCGAAAGCGTTGAAGCCGCACTCATAGGCGGAAAGCTTCTCGGAGTCCGGGTTCTTGGGGGCCAGCACCCAGGCGGCCAGCATGAAGCCGAGGCCGAGCACCGTCGCGATCCCGAGAAAGATCACGATCGGCAGGTATTGGAGAAGGAATGCGTTCATCCGGAAGGGACCTCGTCCGCCGCAAGGGAGGGGCGGATTCGGCGCTTTCTAGCCCCGGAACCGCATTGGTTCAAACCCATGCGGCGAAAGGTTTTTCTTGAGAATGGTTCGCAGCAATTCAGGCGCCCGACCAGACCCTGACGAGCGCTCCGGAACCCATGGAAAAACTGTTCGGGGCGCGCGCATCCTCGCTTGACAGTGCGCGGCGCCCCCGCCTAAACGACGCCCCTCGCCGCGACGCACCACAGCGCCGCGGCCGGGATACGCGGGTGTAGCTCAGTTGGTTAGAGTGCCGGCCTGTCACGCCGGAGGTCGCGGGTTCGAGCCCCGTCACTCGCGCCACTTTTTCCTTTGCAAAATCAGGGAGAAGTGGCGCGACCCCCTCGCCTAGCGAGGTCGCGTTCCAACTCCAAAAATCGGGCCGTTCCAACTTTTGTCGCCCGGACGTTCTCTCCGGAGGCCGCCCGATGAGTGTCGTGTCGGCCCGAATCCGGGGCGCGCTGCGCTCCCTACGCCGGTCGATCCTGCGGGCCACCTGCAAGCACGAGGAGATGGCCGACAGTCGCATGTTCAGCCGCAAGGCGACTTGCCTCCGCTGCGGCTATCGGGTGCCGTGGTGACGGCGCAGATCTGGCTCCAGATCGAGGATGCGGGCCGGCTCTTCGTCGAGGGGCGGATGGCAGACGACGAGATCGGCGCTGCTGCAGCGCGCCGCGGAGCGGTGGACGTCGTCGACGGCTACTTCCAACGCCTGGCGGCCATCACCACGCCGGCCGCGCCCAGGCGCTGATGCCCTGCAATGTCGTCCCCCTGCCCGGCGGCGGCCGGGCGATTGTCTGCACCTCGAGGAGCCGCCAGCACTGCGCCTGCGGCGCTGTCTCGACCCAGCTTTGCGACTGGAAGGTACCGTCGAAGCGCAGCGGAACCTGCGACAAGCCCCTCTGCCGGCGGTGCACCCACGTGCCCGCGCCGGACAAGGATCTCTGCCCGGCACACGCGGCCGAATGGAAGGCGCGCCTGGCGGCGCGGCCTGTGGCTAGCTAGCCGATAGCTGCGGCCTAGAGGGCCAGCTGCTCCGGAGCGGCGGCGTTCGCCTCGGCCGCGGTGTCGTCGTTGGCGGGGACCGGGAGCCCGGACGGCTTGCGGCGCGGCGCGGCGAGCGGGAGAGTGATCCTCGGGTTCGGCCGGGCGGACTGCGCGATAGTCCGCTCGATCACCACGCTGGCGACTCCACGCCAACCGCAGGCCTCGTCCCCCTGATCCTGGCAGTCGAGGTAGTGTTCCTGAAAGGTGGGAGAGACTGTTCGGACTGTGCGGACCTTGGTCGGACCGTTGCAATGAGGGCAGGAGCCGCGCCCCAAGTAACGCTTGGTAGGCAACATCATTTTTTCCCCGACTTGCCCCTGTTTTGTTCCATACCAGAAAGGTTCCCTGTCCGCGCGAATATTTTCAGCGATGCGTCAAAACCGGACGTAGTCATCAGCTTGCGCGCGCCGGCGGGACGGCGATCTCCATCTCGATGCCAGTGCGAAGGCCGCCGGAACTGTCGAGGCGGTGCACAACCTGACTGATCAGCCAGCTGGTGCCGTCGATCTCGGGCTTGAAGCCGGCGACGGCCAGCCGACGCTCGGGATAGAGGTCGGGTCGGCCGCGTGAGAGGTCGATCGAAAACTCCGCGCCCTTGCGGTCCTGGCGTGCCCGCTGGGTCTCAGCCGCGCGCCGGGCGCTGCGTTCGCTGGCGTAGGTGCGGCCGAGGCGCTGCGCGTTGTCTGCGGCTCCTGCGGTGACCGTCCGGCGCTGGCCAGTCGAGCGGTCCTGCCATTCGGCGGTGACGCCGGAGTAGCTCTCGCGCTCGGCAGCCTTCCACCGGTGGCGATCTCCGTCGAGCCGGGTGATCGAGGCCGGCGGGATTTGACCGCCGCCAGCAGTCTCCCCTGCCCCGACAGCGGCGAACAGCAACCGGCCGGCCTTCACGGTCGCCACAGCGTCGTGCAGGCGGCCCAGGCGCGTCAGGAGGGCGCTGTCGCTCTCGCGAGACTGGTTGAGGTGGTCGACCACGATAGCCGCCTTGTCGGCCGCCACGCGCGCCTGCAGGCCATTGCGAGCGGCGATGTCGCCGAGGACAGCGCCGAGCGTCGTATCGGTCCATGTCTGTGTCCGCCGGGATCGGAAGGTACGCGTGAGGTCGGCCGATCGGGCCCGGATGGTCAGCTGATCGGGCGTCCCCGAGTGCGATCGCTCGTCGACCTTGAAGCTGCCCTTGTCGATCAGCTGCGGCGACGCGCCTTCGATCAGGTCGAGCCATCCCAGCTTGAGAGTGATCACCGCCCCTGCAGGAGGAATCCCAAGCTTGCCGTCGTGATCGTCCAGAACGATCTCGAGCTCGTCCGCGTCGGCGCCGCGGCGCTCCGTCAGAGTGAGCGACAGCAGGCGGGGGTTCACGGTCGGGCTGATGCTCTGCCCGTCGACGACCAGGTCGTAAGCCGCCTGCCTGTGGATGTAGCGCGCCGCCGGATTCGTCACGCGCGCACCGGCTCGCCGGCCGCCCCGGTTTCGCCGGCGTCGTCGTCGACGCGACGCAGCTCGATCGAGAAGTCGATCAGCCGCGGCGCGCCCGTCGTCCCAAGGTTCCGCGCGGTCTCGTCGAGGCCCTCGATGACGAATGCCCCGTAAATGTAGCCGTCGCCATCGAGCAGCGGATAGGCCGCGCCGGCGTCGGCCAAGGCGGCCAACTCGTCGAGAGCCTCCCGCCGGCCAACCTGGCCCGGTGCGACCGCGCCGGCCAGGCTGATGTTATCGTCGCCGGGACCGGCGAACTGGCTGGCCGGGCGCGCGCCGACGCGATCGCCCGACGGATGGCGCCAGGTGCGGCGGCGGCGCAGCTGGTCGAACAGGGCGTTGTCCATCGAGAACACGAACATGCCGAGGGCGAGCAGCATCAATTCGCGCCCCAGCTGTCGGATCCGTCGCCGAGGCGAGCGAGATCCGGAGACTGCAGCACACGCGCAATCTCGCGCGCCAGATCCTGATCGCTCTGCCCAGGCCGCTGGATGATCTGAATCGTGACGTTGCCGATCGAAACCCCTGCTCGAGACGCACCCGCGCCGGCCGAGGCCGCAGCAGGCGGCGCCTGGAGCCGGGGATCGGCCTCGAACTGCACGTTGGGCGCGCCGGCGTTGAGGCCGACGACGCCCGCCGCCGCCAAGGCGCCGGCGGCGCCGCGCATCTGGCGCAGCGGGTTCCGGGCCGAGCGGCCGATGCCGACGCCAAGGCCCTGCATGGTGTAGTCGCCCAGCTGGGCGAAGACCCGGGAGGGCGATCTGATGCCGAGCCGCTGCTTGAAACCGGCGATGACGGAGCCGCCGGCGCGCATGACCGCCCGTACAAGGGCCGGGATGCCGCCCAGGACGCCGTTCACGAGGCCCGACAACAGGTGGCGGCCCAGCTGCATGAAGCGGCCGCCCAGCGCCTGCAGGGCCGGCCAAGCGCGCATGATTGCGCCGACGAGGATCCCGACCGGGCTGAAGTTCATGAACATCCGGCCGAGGAAACCGAGCGCGCTCGAGGCGGCGGTCCGGATCCCCTGCCAAAGCTGGCCGAACCAGGCGCTGATCGGTCCCCAGTTGCGGTAGATCAGTAGAGCCGCGGCCGCGAGGGCCACCACGGCCAGCACCACCCAGGTGACAGGGTTCGCGAGAAGCGCGGCGGTGAAAGCCCACACTGCACCGGAGGCGGTGGCGATTCCGCCGGCCATGGCGCCCAAGTACGGCAGCGCTCCGGCAATCGCGAAGCGCATAAGGGCCCACGGGCCGAGGACAGCCGAGACGACCAAGGCCAGCGCACCGCCGGCGACTGCCACCGCGGCGATACTGGCACCGACAACAGCGACGCCTTTGGCGACGCCTGGATTGACGGAAGCCCAGCTGTTGTAAGCCCCCAGCACGCCAGTCACAGCACCCGTCACCGCAGTGACCGCAGGCATCAGGTCCCGGCCTAGACGGATAGAGGCGGCGCCGGCCTCGTTGTGCAGGCTCTTCACCGCTTGGGCGTTGTCCTCCATGCGGCGCGCGAAGTCCCGATCGACCTCGCCATCAGCGCCCAGGGCTTCGTCGCGGATGCGGCGGAACTCCTCCATGTGGGCCATCAGCGGCAGCAAGGCCTTCTGAACCTGAGAGTCCTCGAACAGCTGGCCCAGCTTGGACTTGTCCCCTCCCGTCGCCCGCTGGGTCATTTCGATGATCGTCTCGAGCGCCGACTTGCCCTCCTTCGCGCCGGCGGCGAGGCCGTCGCGGAGGTTGATGCCGAGCTTGGCGAACTTCCTTTCGGTCTCGGGCGAGGCGATCTTCTGCAGGAGGTTTCCGAGGTTCGTCGCCGCTTCCTCGCCAGAGCCGGCGCCGCGGCGCGCGACCTGCGCAGCGGCCGCGATCTCGGCGACCGCCTTGAGGCCCTTCATGCCATAGCGCTCGACGCCGGCCGTCAGCGAAGGGAACGAGGCCGCCATGTCCTTGAACTCGAACTGGCCGCGCTTCCCGGCGACCGCCATGATGTCCAGGGCGCGTCCGGTCTGCCCCGCCTCCAGATGCAGGTTTCGAAGCGAGCCGGCCGTGGCGGCGATGTCCCGATCGTCGATTTCGTACGCGGTTGCGGCGCGGCCCAGGTCGCCGCCCATCGCCAGCGCCGCCTTGGACTCGAAGCCGGCGGCCGTGAGCTCGTCGAACATGTTGAGGGCCTCGTCCCGGGTCCGGTTCGCCGCCCGACCGGTGGCGAGGATCGAGCGCTCGAAAGCATTGGTCGCCTCGGCCGACATGTTGGACCGCTGAGCGATGGTCGTCATGCGACTCTCAAGATCCATCGCGGCCTTGACGCCCGCCACCAGCGGGGCCGCCACCGCCGCGCCCGCGGCCATGCCGCTGAACCCGGCGCCCTGCATAGATCCGGCCATTTGCTGGGTTCGGTCGTAACGGCCGCGCGCCGAGCGCATCCTCGCCTGCCGATCGGCGACCTGCTCCATACGGCGCGACTGTTCCGCGAGTTCGACGTTGGCCTTCTGCAGATCGCGCGCGAGACCCCGCTCATGCGCGCCCAGCGCCTCGGTCGACACGCCGGCGGCTTCCAGTTTGCCCTTGAGCTCGGTCAGGCGCGCCACCTGCTTGCCTTGCTGGGTCTCGAGCTCGCGCAGCCTGGTCTTGGCGACATCAAAGCCGCGCGCCATCGCTCGCGTCGGATTGGTCGTCGCGTCCATCGCGGCGCCGAGTCGGCCCACCTCCGACCGTGCCGCGGCGATCTTCTCCCTCGTGCCCGACAGCCCGCCCTGCAGGGCGCGGAAGGCGGTGACGTCCTTTGAAGCGCGCTGCAGTTCCTGGACGCGCTGGCGGGCGCCGGCGAGCGCCTTGCCGGTCTTGTCGGCATCCGAGCGCATACCGCCCAGGAAGCCCTTCACGTTGCCGGCGGCGCGGAAGATCAGGTCGAGGCGAAGCTTCTTGTCCACGTCACGTCTCCTTGGATCCGTGGGCGGTGTTCCACCGCTGCACGGCGAGCTCTCGCCAGGTCATCAGTTCGGAGAGGCTCATGCGGTCGAGCTCGGCCGGCGGCCAGTGGAACACGAGGGCGATATCCGCCCAGGCGTCCTCTACTCGGTCAGGCCAGCTTCCGCCTTCTGCTGCCTCGTGAGCAAAAAATCGACCACCTCGCCGGCCAAGGCCCCCGCATCGTCGGCGTCCATCGCCAGGAACTCGGGCGCGCTGATCACCGGATCCGAAATCCGCGAGATCACCTTCGACAGGGCGACCGGGTCCATTTGATAGGCCGCAGACATGGTCGTGCCGCGGAAGTCGCCGGCCGACGGGCGACGCAGCGTGACCTTGTCGATCGACTGCTCGCCGCGGACGAGCGGCTCATCGAGGGTGACGGTGGCGAACTTCTTCTTGGTCGACGGCGTGTCGGACATGGTTTCAGGCTCCCCGGAGCTTGTGAACGGGATCCGGCCGAGGCCGCACCCCCTTGAAGGTGGATGGATCTGCAGGCGGGCGAACCGCCCGCCGCGTGTCCTCGCCGGCCGCACTTCCGTTTTCCGGCCGACATGTCGGCGGAGATCCGGAAGTGGTCGGAGGATGCGACGGGCGGGTCATGATCAGCCGGTGATGCCGCGCAGCTCGGCCCAGCGGTCGACGCCGTCGACGACGAACCTGCCGGCCAGCATATCGACCTCGAATTCGACGCGGCCGTTCCGGGTCTGCTTGTAGTAGACGCATGCCGTCTTGTAGGCGGTGCCGGACTTGGAGCCGATCTCGTCGTCGCCGGCGTCGATCTCGACGTGACGGCCGCGCACGACGATCTGGACGTCGTCGTAGCCGCCGGTTTCGTCGTTCTGGTAGGCGCCGGCGAAGCGCAGCTGCGTCGCGTCGAGCTCGTTGGCGCCGAACTCGCGGTTCAGCTCCGGGATGTCGCCGCCGTATTTGTGCGTCACCTCGAGCGCCTCGAGGCCCATGTCGAGCTGGACCTCGCCCAGCATGCCGCCGCCGCGATAGGCCTCGGTCTTGATGGCCAGCTTGGGCCGGGTGAAGCTCAGGCATTCGCCGGCGAACGAATTCGCGGCATTGAACACGTTCATGTCCTTGAGCTGGCGGGGCAGTTTCATGTCGATCCCTCGAGAACTTTCCTAGGCGGTGTGGGTCGGGTCGGCCGCGATCAGGCGGCCTGGGTGACGTCGACGTAGAATTCGTCGGTCATGACGGCGTCGATGCCCAGATCCTCGAGCGGCGCGGCCGGCGTGTAGCGGCGGCCGATGCGCAGCTTGCCCGCGGCCAGCTGATCGGGGGTGTTGCCGTCGGCGAGGTAGTACTCGACGCCGATCAGGCGGCCGGACCGCACCTCGCGCCGTCCGGCGGCGTTGAGGCTCTCGATCAGATCGACAATCAGGGACTTGCGCAGCGGCTTGTCGATGAAGGGCAGCAGCTGCTCCTGCTCCATGCGGGTGAGCGCCTGGCCCGAGCGGACCGCGCTTTCGAAGGCGAACTGCGGCTCGGCCGAGCAGGTGCGGTTGCCCCAGAAGCGGACCCCGTTGCGCATGATCAGGCCGGTGACGTCCGCGCCGTTGATCAGGCCCATCTCGGTGTCAGCCGAGCTCAGGTCCCAGCTGCGCGGCGAGACGATGCCGGTCACCCCGGGAACGGGCACGTTCGAGATCGTCTTGGCGTACCCTTCGGCCGTCTGGTCGATGGCCGCGCGCAGGCCCACGGCATGGGCGGTGGCGAAGCTGGTCACCTCCTCCGCGGCGACGGCGTCGAAGGCGATGAAATCACCGTCGATCAGCATCAGCTCCTTGGCGCCGAAGGTCTGGCGATAGGTGTCGATCTCGGCCGGGGTGCCGCCGCCAGCGGATGCATAGGCGAAACCGCCGAGACGTCCGGCGAGGATCGCCAGGCTGGCGGCCACGGCCGCAGTGTCGAGACCCGGTGCGGCGAGGATGACGGGCCGCACGGCGACGCTCTGCTCCGCCAGGCGCAGGACCTCGAGGCCGGCGATCACATTGGCGTCGGTGGCGTCCTGAATCTCCTCGGGCAGCTCTCCCGCGCCTTCCGCGACGCGAACGACGACGCCGATCGAGCGGCCGGCGGCCGAGATCGCCTGCAGGGTGCGGGCGAAGGTGCCCTCCTGACCCGCGTCCGCGATGGCGGCCGCCGTGTCGGTCACGAGAACGGCCGTGTTCAACGGGAAGGCGGCGGCGTCGGCGTCGTCGGCAATGACGACCACGCCCCAAATGGAACTGGACGCCACCTGCAGGGCGATGGCGCCGACGAGAACCTGAGTGACGGTGACGCCGTGGCGGCGGGGCATGAGGGCCATGTGCGGGCTTCCTAGACGGCTAGCGGGATGGTCAGGGTGGTGGCGGGGCGGGGCGGCAGATCCGTGCGCACGACGTCGAGGCGCAGCGCGGCGACGCCGTCGGCGCCGCCGGCCAGCTGGACTCGCTTGAGGCGAACCCGCGGCTCCCAGCGCTGCAGGGCGAGCGCGGTCGCGGCGAAGGCGCGCATCCGGTTCAAGGGCGTGTTCGGGAGATCGACCAGGTTCGGGAGCTCGGAGCCGTAATCGCGGCGCATCACGCGCGAGCCCTTGGGCGTGGTCAGGATGTCACCGATCGACTGCACCAGGTGCGCGTCGCTGTTCGGGTCCATGGCGCGGCCGGTCTGGCGGTTCATCGCCGTCATTGCGGAGCCCCCGTGACGCCGCCGCCGGTCGTGACGCCGGTGTGCTTATGGGCCTTGAGGCTCTTGCCGCCACCGACGACGTCCGTCGCGGCCGTCACGGTCTTGGCGACCGCGACGTCGCCCGAGATCGAGACGTCGCCGGTGATGGTCGTGTCGCCGGTGATCGTGACGCCGGCCGGCGCGGTGACGATGACCTTGCCGGGGGTGTGAACCTCGAGCTCGGCCGACGCCGGGTCGTATGCGACCTGGGCGCCGTCGGCGAAGCGGATGGCGTTCTGCAGGCCGAGAAACAGGGGAGCGAAGCTCGAGGACGGGAGCCCGTTGAGGATGATCGCCTGGTCGACGTCGCCTTCCGGGCAGAGCACCAGGACCTGGGCGCCGACGGTGGGCGGGATCCAGATCGTCGTGTCACCGACCAGCATCAGCCAGTCGCTGGGCGGCGTGACCTGGTCGCCGAAGCTGACCACGGCTTTACCTGCCTCGAGATCGACGCTCTCGACGAGGCCCACGCGCAACAGATCACCGATCGTGCGATCGGCGTCGGCGGCTCCGGGATCTCGGGCGGTCGGGCGGTTCATCGGGCCCGACGATGGCGCAGGCCCTCGCCGCTTGCCTCAGGGTGTTGTTGTCACGACGCGCCCGGACAACAGCGCGACATAGCGATTATGACGGGCGCTCGGCCTCGAGCGTGCGGGCCAGGGCGTCAATTCGCAGCGTGAGTCCGGACAGGTCGCCGGCGGACAGCACCGGCAGCGCGCCGGCCGATCGGCGCGCTGCATCGCGTTTTGCGATCTCGCGCATGCGGGCGAGCTCGGCTGGTCTCGGATCAGGGGCGGGCCTTGCCGGTCTCTGGCGTTTCGGTGTGGATTTTCTGGACGCCATAGCGAGCTCCATAGCTAGAATGCAGTTCTCACGCTGATCGCCGGACTGCGCCCGTAACAGCGGGGGCGCGGTTATAGGATCGTGCCGGTGATCAGCCTGCTGTAGCCCTCACCGTCGGTGACTAGGCAGGATATTTGCGTCGGCGCGGCGTCGTAACTTCTCGCCTCCGCCTGGTTCGCGGCCGGCCCGAAACCGATGAACTCTCCCTCGGTGAACCATTGGTAGCTGTAGGGAGCCACGCCGCCCTGGACGTTGCAGACCAGCTGGGCCCGATAATCGCCGAACTCGGAATAGTAGGCCCACTGGCCGTTGATAGAGCCCCCGGTCGGGCCGTCTGGCCAGACCTTTTTCCAGACGCCGCCGTCGTTGATATGCACCGACTTGGGGGTCACGACCCCCGCCCCGGCATGGCACCGCGGCGAGGCCGACTTCACCACGCCACCATGATTGGCCCGGATCGGCATCAGGGGTTCACCACGAACCAGATGTCGCCGGCGGCGCCGCCGCTGGGCTCGGCCGTCGAGATCGTTACCTTCTTCTGGAAATCGCGGGTGACGAAGGCCGTGGTCGCCAGGGTGGTCGAATTGGTGCCGGCGGCAGGCGTTGGCGCGGCGGGAGCCCCGGTGAACGTCGGGCTCTCCAGATTGGCCTTGTCAGCGGGGGTGAAGTTGCCGGCGGTCCAGACCTGATGACCGTTCAGGATCAACGGGGCGCCCGGGAGATTGTAGACCGCGCCATCGTAGTGGAGCATCCGCGTGCCGCCGGTCTGATCGCCCAGGCGAAGGACACCCTGTGGCGAGAACGCTCCCGCGGCGACCGCCCCGATGTCTGTGAAGACGGCGACGGCGTTCTGAATGGCCACATTCGGTTTGCCGGTGATCTGGGCCCAGTCGTGGGAGTGGATCGCGTTCGCCTTGTCGGCGGGGTTGAAGTTGCCACTATCCCATGGGGCGTTTCCCGCGAAAGTCGGGCGCTGCGCCATAGTGATCGCGCCCGTGAAGCCGATCCGCATGAACTCTGTGTCGCCAGAACCTCCGCCCACAAAGTGCAGGTCCGTATTGACGGCGCAGATGTACGCTTCGTCTGCGATGCTGCCGGCCGTTCCATCACCCACGAAGAGCTGGAAGCGACGCGCCGCTGGTGAGCCCGCCCGGTCCAGGGTCAGCGTGGCTTTCACCCCCCCGACCAGGTGAAGGCGGCCGAGCGGGTTCGTGGTGCCGATCCCCGTGTATCCGGCAAGACGAGTTGTGCCGGATGCCGTAAGGTCGACGAAGCCTGCGTTCTCGTTGTTGATGGCGACATTCGGCCGGCCGGGCAGGCTCCCCCAGGAGAAGTCGGAGATCGCAAGCTTGAGACCCAGAGCCGCCGTGAGGCCGGTAATATCGCCGATGATGTGGGTGTGCGCCGCGGCGGCCTTACCGGCGAGCGCATCCGCCAAGCCGATGATCGACGTCATCGCATGGGTGTGCACGGCGTCAGCCTTCGCCGTCATCGCGGCAGCAAAATCCGTGATCTTCGCGACCGTGATGTCCGGAATGCGCGCGATCGCGAACGTGCCGAAAACGACGTCGGCAGCGGCGTGGGTGTGACCGGTGGGCGAGAAGCCTGCCAGCAGTGACGTCAGCAAGGACTTGAGGCCGAAAGGGGTGACGGCTCGGCTTGCGTCCGTTCCGGTGGCAGTCTCAGCCGCCGTCGCCAGCTCGACGACGCCGGCGGTCTCCGACGTGGCCGGAGGGTTGATGAAGGTCGTATCGCCGAACACCAGCTCGGCCGAGATCGGCGTGGTGAACTTAAGATCCGCAGCGAGCAGCAGCATCGAAGACGCCGCCTTCTCCATGATCGGCAAGGGTTGTGTGTAAAAGGCCAGCAGGACGCCGCCGGCCGAGTAGAGACCGAAGGTGCGCAGCTCGTAGACGTCGGGCGACTCGTCGCGGATGGTGACGTGGATGGTGTCGTCGCCGACGACGTCGCCGCCGAAAGTGGCCAGCCGTTTGATCTCGGCCGGCAGGGCGACGAGACCGACGTTGTCCTCCGGATCGCCGGGCAGGACGCTGGCGCTCAGTCCGATGCGGTCGACGACGATGGCGTTGCTGCCGGTGTTGGCGGCGTTGACCAGGGCGTTGAGGCCGGCGGTCGTCAGGATGAAGGTCAGGTCCATGGTGGCTCCGGTCAGGCAGCGATCGGGGCTTCAGACAGGGAAAGGCGGCGGTAGACGGCGACGCGCGCGCCGCCGCCCAGCGCGACCGCGCCGGACGCTTTCAGTCCCTGCAAGAAGGTGAAGTGAGATCGGGCGGGCTTGGTCCGGGAGACCTCGCCAACCACCTCCTCGACGAAGCGGGCCGTGGCGGGGGCGCCGTTCTGGCCGTTCAGCGTCAGCACCAGGTCGAAGGTGTGCGGGGCGCCCGGCGGATCCAGCTGCCACCACTCTCGCAGCGCGATCTGCCCGCCGAAAGCGGTGACCACCTGGCGCACCGAGGCGGCGGTGCCCTTTTTGCGCTGGATCTCGATGGCATGGGCGATGACACTCCGCTTGACCTCTTCCGGCCACCCCGGGTTCCAGGCGTCGATCGACAGGGCGTAGGCCAGCCAGGGCAGCAGATTGAGCGGACAGGTCCACGGATCCCAAAGCGAGCGGAGCGGAACCGCCACCCCATCGAGGCGGCGCGACAGGATCTCGACGGCGCGCTCGAGCGGCGTGGAGGTCGGCGGGAGCAGACTGGTCATTCGCCCAGGCCCGCATGGGTCAGGATGATGCCGGTGCATCGCGCCGCCTGCTGGCGAGAGACGACCACATTGGCCGCCGGCGAGACCAGGTTGACGTTCTGGACGCCCTCGGGGAACAGGGCGGCGATGATGCCGGAACGGGTGGCGTCGCGGCCGAGGCGGAAACAGGCGTCCCGATACTCCTCGACGCGCCGCTGCGCCTCCACCAGCACCAGCTCGGAGTCCGGGCCCGCGAAGGTCGTGATCTCCGCCTCGATGGCGTACTCGATGATCTCGGCCGCGGCGACCACGACCTGGTCGGTTAGGGGGCGGACGTCCTCGGCCGAGACCCGCGCCTCGACCAGATCGAGCAGGACCGCCGAGGGCTCCCCGCCGTCGAGGCGCGAGAGGACCGTCACCAGCACCACGCCCGGGTCGGGGCTGGTCGCGCTGGCGTCGAGGACGTCGCCCGAGGCGTCGAGTGCGTGGAAAATATAGGCGCCCTCGGGTCCGGCCACCGAGAAAGCCTCCGGCGCGAGCAGGGCCCGGCGGCGCAGCGCCTCGTCCGACTCGAATACGGCCGGCGTCAGGCCGTCTGGCGATTCCGGCGACAGCTCGAGCCGCTGGACGCCCAGCAGCGCGACCAGATGGTCCAGATCAGGCCCCACGGCATAGGCCAGGGTGACCGCACGAGCCGCATCGTTGATGCGCTGGCGCAGCATGACCTCGCGATAGGCGAAGATCTCGATCAGCTTGACGAGGGGCTCGCTCTCGAGCTGCAGCGTCGCCTCGAGGGCGGCGCCGGCGGTGGCGTCCTCGGCGGTGACCTCCGCGACCAGCAGCGCCTTGGCTTCCGCGACGATCGCCTCGAACGAGATCGCCTCGATAACCGCCGGGAACGGCAGCTTCGACAGGTTGACGGCGGTGGAACCGCTGGCCTGGCCTGCGAGAATGGTCACTGAGTTTCAGCCTGCCGGGATGCGGAGCGGGGGCTCCGTTGTCGCCGGGCGGCGGGCTTAAGGGCGACGGGCCTTTGTTGTCACGACGCGCCCGGACAACAGCGGACCCTATGTCAGCGGCCGGCGCGGCGCCCCCAGCCCAGCGCATCGCCTGCGGCGTCGATGAAGCGATTGATGACCATTGCCTCGTCGTTCGCGCCGAAGCCGAGCAGGCGGCGCTCCGGATAGTCGGCCTCGGGCCCGCCGGGCGTCACTCGATCCCGGCCGCCGTGGTGGTGGATGGCGGCGATGCGCGCCGCACGACCGGCGAACTGGACCCAGGCGCCGTCGCCGTCCGCGCCCGCCTTCTGCCATCGGGCGCTGCGCAGGCCGCGAAACATCGCCTGGGCCTTGATGCGACGCTGGCCGGCGCGCGGCGGCATGCCGCCCGGCTCGGCCGCGCCCTCGGCCGTGATGTAACGGATGACCTTGTCCTTTCGGAAGGTGCGCAGGCCGTCAGCCTCCCGGTCGAAACCGATCAGGTAGGTGCCGTTGCCGCGCCAGCTGCGCATGTCAACGAGGCGGGGCTCGCCGCCGCCTCCGGACGGGTAGAGGAATCGGGTCGCCCGGCTGGCCGGGGCCTGTTCCGCCCTCGCCTTTCGCTTTTCCCACGCCTCGCCGTCCGGCCCGACCTGACGGGCCTGCCGGCGCTGGTTGCCCGTGCGCAGATCCCGCGCGAGGGTGCGCAACAGGCGGGCGCGAACCCGCGGCTCGAGGAATTCGAGCATCGAGGACGCTACGCTGTGGAGCTGCTGCAGGTCCTCGGCCATCAGCCGTCCGTCAGGCGCCAGAGCCGGTCGGCCGGAAAGGTGGCTTCGCGGGCGCCCGCCCCGCCCCGCCAGGCGCAG
Source organism: Brevundimonas sp. (assembly GCF_046295595.1). Lineage (GTDB taxonomy): Bacteria > Pseudomonadota > Alphaproteobacteria > Caulobacterales > Caulobacteraceae > Brevundimonas. The sequence continues at coordinate 100,836 of NZ_JBKBMX010000008.1, forward strand.
ACGAACATGTCGCCGGCGAAGTCGACCACCAGCATGACGGGGCCGCCACTCTTGAGCGCCACGCGCGCGCCGATCGGCAACCGCCTAGGCATCGGGATGGGCCGTGCAGTGGAAGAGCTGCTCGCCATTGAGGAACAGCTCGTGGAGCGGCGGCCCGTCCTCGAACGCCATCGGCTCGGGTTCGTCGAGGTAGACGACGTCGAAGCCGGGCCCGTTTTCGCGCGGCTGGTAGCGGACGCGCTCGGTCAGCTGCAGGCGGATATGGGCGTCGAACTTGTCGTGCTGCAGTAGCTCGAATGTGCCCTCGACCGCCTTGCGGCCGTCGGATGCCGCCAGGGCGTCGTGCTGGTACCGGGCGAGCCAGAGCATGATCGGGATGGTGATCTCGATCGGGTCGCCGACGAAGTCCAGGAAGGTGAGCTCGAGCGTGTAGCCGATCTGCAGTCCGCTGCCCGGCCGCATGTCCGCCGCCGGCGACCAGTTGGTCGCGGTCATGATCAGCCGGTCCGGATCGGTCGCGAGCTCGAGCTTGTGCGCGAGGGCGGCCGCCAGGGTTTCGCGAAGGTGGGCGGGCTTCTTCACGCTATCAGTCCCCGCCGACGATCGAGCCGACGCCCAGCGGGCGGGGGGTGTTCGCCTTCAGCCAGGCGGCCTCGTCGGAATGCTCACCGTCGTGGACGTCGACGGCGGTCTGACGGGCGATGTCACAGCGGAGGATCTCGGCGGCCGCGCCTGCAACGAGCAGCTTCAGCGCGGAAAAGGTGATCTCAACCGGCAGCGCCGGGATTTGGCAGGCCTGGCGGGCCGTCGCCGGCATCTCGCGTTGCGGCGGCGTGACCGGGGTCCGAGCAGACGGCGGGCCGGAGGTCGCACAGCTGGCCAAAGACAACGCGCAGGTCAGAGCCGTCGTCAGCAGCAGCAGGCGGGGATACTTGAGGGTCATGGTCGGGGGCCTCGAGTTGAAGGGCATATCGGTGGACGATCTCGGTGGCGGCCGCGCGATCGCCGGCCGCCTGCTCGACGATGCGGGTCGTCTCCTGGGCCCCGGCGGTCTCGATGCGTCGGGCCGAGGCGTCGACCTTGGCCCGGCCGGCGGCGGCGACTGCGCTATCGGCGCGCTTCTCGGCCAGGTTCAGCGGATCCCAGCGGAAGCCGAGGCCGCCGGCGATCTGGAAGACGGCGACGATCGCGCACACGCCGGCGAGAGCGATCATGATCCAATGGCCCGGCGTGAAGCGGCGGAGGTCGGAGATCTTCACAGCAGCACCCATCGCGCGATCAGGCCGATGACGACGCCGATCGCCAGCAGGACAAGGATGTAAAAGATGACGAAGGAGCCCTCGCCGTAGTGGCCCGTCGGGATGAAGCGATCACACAGCCAGACGAGGGCGGCGCAGATCAGCACCGCCCAGGCGAAGCCGAAGAAGAAGGAGGCGGCGGCGCCGACGGCCGCGACGCCGGCCGCAAGTACCGCGAGCAGGGCCAGGCCCAGCCAGTCCTTGAGAAATTGGGGCATCAGGCGCTCCTCGAGGCGAGTGGGTTCCACCAGGCGGCGACGTCGAAGCACGGGCATTCTTTCAGCCATTCGTGCCGATCGACCTTGCCGTTGCGGTTGGTGTCGGGAGACAGGTCGCGGTGACCGCAGATCCTGGCCTCCGGATAGCGGGCCTTCAGCTCGCGCAGCAGCTGTTCGAGCGCGGTGTATTGCGCCGGCGTATAGTTCGCCTCGGCCTTGCCGCCGGCGTCGACGCCGCCGATCAGGCAGACGCCGATCGAATTGCGATTGTGACCGTAGACGTGGGCGCCGACCGTCTGTTCCGCGCGGCCGGCCTCGCGGCGGCCGTCGCGGCGTACGACGTGGTGATAGCCGACGTCGGCATAGCCCTTCTGGCGATGCACACGCCGGATCCAGTCGACTCCGACGTCCAGCGTGGGCGGCGTGGCGGCGCAGTGCACGACGATGAGGTTGATCTTTCTCACGAAGGGTCTCCCTCGCCTTTCGGCGGATCGGGGTTGTCGAAGTCGAGGTCCAGCTCGAGGCCGCCTGGGCCTTTCACGCCGAGCCGGCCGGCCCGGCCGAAGGCGAGGGTGACCATCACGATCGCGACGATCGCGGTCATGGCCAGGCCGAGGGCAACGACGCCGTTGATGCGCGCCAGCCAGATCGACTCGGCGGCCGGGAACTCGCCGCCGCCCTGCAGCCAGATGAGCACCGAGGCCACGCCGGCGGTGGCGACGCCGCCGCCGCCCAGCATCAGGGCGAAGCGGATCATCGGCAGGGACTTGAGGAGGGCGAAGATCTGCTCTCGGTTCATCGCGACCGCTCCCGTTCCATGTTCTCGCGGATCCACGCGACGTCGCGCTGGATGGCGATCAGGTCGCCGCGGCGGATGGGTTCGGTCGTCTCCTCGAGCTTGAGGACGCGCGTGGTCAGCTCGCCGCGGTTCCGCAACGGCTCGGTCCGCTGCTGCAGCTCCGAAACCTGGGCTTCGACACGGGCGCCGAAAGCGACGATGCAGGCGAACTGGACGGCGATCGCCATGATCAGGCCGACGGTAGCGGTGTTCAGACCGATGCGCGGGGGCGGCGGGGGCAAGGCGGAGAAGGTCATCGGTCAGTCCCAGAGCTGGATCATCGGCCGCGCGGCGGGGCCCGCGGCCGCGATCGGGATCACCACGGCCTGGTCGCGCGGCAGGAAGAGGCCGAGGTCGGCCAGGTTCGGATTGGCCTCGAGAACCGCCTCGACGGCCGAGGAGCCTTTGCCGATCACGCGGAAGACCAGGGCGTCGACGGTTTCGTCTGTGAGCGCCCGGGCGATCAGGGGAGATACAAGGCGGGTCATCAGACGAGCGCCACGCGGGCGCGGGGCTGGCCGAGGAAGTCCCGGACGGCGTACCGGACATTGCGCAGGTGAATATCGACGTCGAGGCGCAGCTGGTCCGCGCGGTCCGCGCCGGCGGCCGTGACGCCGCCCCCGATCTGGCGCTCGCCCAGGTCCGCGCCGACGACCGAATAGACAGCGCGGTTGAAGCGCATGACGTAGTCGCTGACGTCGTCGACCATGATCCGGGCGGGGACGTCGGTCAGCCCGGCGTGGCCGGCGGCCTCCTGCAGGGCCCGCCAGGGCGCGAGTTCGCCGGCGATATCCAGCATCGCGAGGCGGACCGCATCGCGCAGCCGCCCGGGCGTGATGTTCGGATCGAGGCGCACGGCCTCGCGGACGGCGGTGATGTTCACCGCGGGCCAGAAGTCCGACAGGCGCACTTCATCGGCCGGCGGCGGGGCGGCCGGCTGCTGGCTGTCGGAATTCGGAGGGTTGAAAGAGATGCCGCTCATGGCGCTGACGCGAGGGTTCCTATTGGGGTGCCGCCTGCCGGCATCTCTTTCTCTCGATCACCCCCCGGCTACGGCGGTGGGGGGAAGGTCCGCGGCAGGTCGGGCGAACCCGCTGACGTCGTCCACTTCCCCGCCGCCGAGCGCCGGGGGGCGAGCTGGTCAGCCGGTCCCTTCCGGGGCCGGCGGTTGGGTGGTGGCGTCGGCCGGGGCCGTCACCTTCTTGAGTTGGCGCTGCAGCCCGTCGATCGTCTTCTTGACGCCGGACTTCGGATCGAGCTCGAGGGCGCGCTGGAAGCGCTTGAGACCCTCCTCGAGGCGGTTGCGGTCCTCGTCGTCGGCAGCGATGACGGCGAGGCCGATCGCCTTCTGGAGCTTGGCGCGGACCTCGTCCGGCATGTCGCAGCGCAGCTCGTCGACGGGCGAGTCGACCAGCTCCTCGATGGCGGCCAGGATTCCGGCGGGGAAGGCCTTGCCCTCCTCCGGGCCAAGCTGGAAGGCGCGAAGGGCGGCTTCGGCAATCTCTTCGGTGACGAAGGTCGCCGGCGTCCGGTCGATGTGAGCGGGCAGCTCCATCTTGTGGCGGATGACGTAGTCGATCTGCGGAAGGGCGGCGAAATAGTCGCCGACGTCGATGCGCCAGATCATGATGGTGGCGAACACCTCGTCGTAGGCGCCGGTGTCGGCCGAGAGGACGCCGTCGCACCAGGCCGCGTACTGCGGCAGCAGCTCACGCTTGAGGGCGATCTTCTGCTCGCGCGACTGGATGGCCTTGAGGCTGCGCTTGTGGTCGATCAGCAGGATGCGGATCTCCGCCTCCTCGACCGACTGCGGCTCGGCGTTGTCGTTGCCGGCGCGCGTCGGCGCGCGGACGCCGGTCGCCGCCAGGACCCGGGAGCCTGAGGCGGCCATCACCCGGAGGCGATGATTGCGGAAAATGGTGGGGCGCGGCGTGGCGAGCACCGGGGCGGGCGCCTCGCTCGCCGGCGCCGCGGCCTCTTCCGCAGCGGCTGTGGCCGCCTGCGCCTCGGATGCACGAGCCCGGGCGGCGGCGTGATCGAACGCCTCGCCGGCGGCTTTGCGTTCCTGGACGCGCTTGAAGAGGGACATATCGGCTCCTGGTCAGAACGGGATGGTCAGGGCCGGCCGAAGCCGGCCCCGGGTCATCAGGGGGCGGGGGTCGGGCCGAACTGGATGTTCTCGATCAGGCAGCCGTAGTCGTAGTCCTCGACCACATAGTCGTCGTTCGAGCTCTCGTAGGTCTCGATCCGGTTGGCCTCGGGCACCTCCTTGACGGTGCGCCGGCGCTTGCCCTCCTGCTCGTAGATCGAAAGGTTGTCCAAGCGGGTGATGAAGATCGAGCTCGGGCGCATGAACGGCACGGTCGCCGGGCGCTTGCCGCCGATGCGCTTGGCGCCCAGCAGCAGGTCGGCCGCGATCATCTCGGTTGGCACGTTCTGGCCGTCGACCAGCGGGAAGAAGACGTCGTGCTGCAGGTCGTCGCCCAGGATGCAGACCAGGTCGCTGTCGTTGCGGGCCCAGCTCGGCATCAGGTCGAAGATCGCGGCGGTGACCAGGCCGTGGATGTTGCGGAAGTCGCCGGCGCCGATCGGATCGATGATGATCTTGCCGGCCTCGGTCTCGCCCTCGTCGACGACGGCGCCCGGGCGGTTCAGGCGGTACTTCTCGAGCCAGCCGATGTTGACGTCCTGCAGCAGCGGGTTGGCGACCTTGTCGGTCGTCGGCGCGGCGCTGGTGCCGTTGAAGCCGATCATGATGCGGTCCAGCGCCTGGCGCAGGCGGATCTGGTTGCTCACGCGGACCTGGAAGTCCGCGAACTTCGCCCACATGTCGAGCTTGGCGTAGGTGATGTGGGTGTCGGAGTTCGTCTGGCGGCACTCGTAACCCTCGGCGTCGACGCCGCTGGGATCCGAGGTGACGCGGCGGCCGGCGCCGGTCGTGTTGGTGCGGCTGGCCAGCGGGCCCGAGACGCCCAGACCCAGCTTCTCGCCCTTCATCTCCTCGACGAGGACGATGTTGATGGCGTTCAGGAAGGCGGAGTCTTCCTGCTGCTTGTCCACCAGGCGCTGCTGCACCGACGGCTCGCCGGCGGCGAAGGCCTGATGCGAGATGGCGAAGGATTTGCCGTCACGGACGGCTTCCGCGTCCGCCCCGTTCAGTTCGGCCTGGCGGTCCAGGTATTCGTTCAGAAGGACGCGGGTTTCGTTGCGCATGGTGGTCAGGTTCCGGCTGGGAGTGGGTCAGGCGTTGGCGGGACGGGCGGGGCGGATCAGCAGTCGACCTGGATGCGGGCGGTGGAGTCGCCTCCGCTCGAGAGCTGGCGGGTGGGCTGGCCGCCCTTCGGAGTCTTCTCGAGGTCCGACTTGAGCGAGGTGATGGTGGTTTCGAGGGTCTTGAACCGGGTCTCGGCGGCCGCGGCGTCGGCCTTGCGGTCGGCGGCGAGGGCCTCGGTCAGGTCCTTGAACATGCCAGCCATGGCGGCCGTGCCGTCAGCGGGCGCCGTCTTCTCCTGCGTGAGCTGCTGCTGAACGACCGGCTCGGTTGCGGGCTTGTCGCTGCCGGTCAGTTTGGCGATCAGCAGGCCGGCGAACTTCTCGAGCGCGCTTTCCGTCGGGGCCGCCGGCTCCTCGAATTCGATCGAGGTCTCGAGCGCGGCCGAGAAGTGGTTGGCGGGGTCGGTCTTGCGGCCATCCAGCATGGTCTTGAAGGCGGCGAATTCCGGCTTGGCCGAGAACGACAGGATCTCGGTGGCCAGCGAGGCCGGCGTATCGGTCACGGCGAGACCGACCAGGCCGGCCTTGCCGGTGCCGGCGAAGTTCGGGGCCACCTCTATCGAGGTGTAGATTTTCTGCTTGGCCTGGGTCATCGCCACCAGCTCGTCGGTGGGCTCGATCTCGGCGAACAGCGCCAGGCGCTTCTCGGCCTTGCCGTTCAGCTCGATCGAGACTTCCTCGGCGTGGACCGCCAGGACGTCGCCATAGGCCTTGAAGTCGCCGTTCGGCGTATAGCCGTGGATGTGCTCGAGGTTCACCCGGGCGCCGTAGGTCTCGCGGTTGTAGCCGGCGGCGATGTCCTGGATCCACGACTTCTCGATCGTGCGGCCGTCCGTGGCGGTGGCGCCCTCGACGGCGACGCGGAAGGACTTGGACTTGCGGGCGGTCTTGTCGGCCATGGGTGAGCGATCCAGCTGCTTCGGTGCGGAGCGCCTTCCGTGGCGCCGTTAAGAGGCTGCAGATCACCGTCGAGACGGCCTCTTTCTCAAGCCGGGGCTGTTGTCCGGGCGCGTCGTGACAACAAGCGCCCGTCAGCCGGCCGGGGGTCGCGCGGTTAGCGTCCGCGCCGATGAGGCAGCGGCCAGAACATCATGCGAGCGGACAGGACGCCGGGCCCGAGGACCTGGGCGCGATGCTCGTGCGCTCGGGCGCGATCGGCTTTCCGGTCACTGAAAACCTCGAGCCGCGCCGGGCCGCGAAGTTCCTCTACTGGAGCTGCTGGCGCGTCTGCGACATTGCCGCGGTCCTGGGCGAGTCAGAGGCGACGGTCGCCAGCTGGAAGCGCCGCGACGGCTGGGACGTCGCGTCGACGCTCGAGCGGATGGAGGGCGTCGTCGAGGCGCGGTTCATCGCCCTGGTGCTCAAGGGCCAGAAGGACGGCCGCGACTTCAAGGAGATCGATCTCCTCGGCCGCCAGGCCGTCACCTTCGCCAAGATCCGCAAATATGAGTCGGAAGGCGGACATAGCGGCCACCTGAACGAAAAGGTCGCCAACCGGAACGCCGGCGCGAAGAAGGCGCCGCGCCGGAACGTCATCACGGACGAGCAGCTGGAGATCCTGCGCCAGCGTCATCTGGACGAGCTGATCGGCCACCAGAAGATCTGGCACGAAAACCGGCTGCAGCGTCACCGGATGATCCTGAAGTCGCGCCAGATCGGCGCGACCTTCTACTTCGCTCGCGAGCAGCTGATCCACGCGCTCGAGACCGGCAACAACCAGATCAACCTGTCGGCCTCCAAGAGCCAGGCGCAGGTGTTCCGGTCCTACATCGTCGAGTTCGTCCAGCTGACGATCGGCGTCGAGCTGACCGGCGAGCATATCCAGATCGACCGCGGCGAGGATCCGGAGACCGGCCTGCTTAAGACGCAGCCGACGATCTACTTCCTGGGGACCAATAGCCGGACGGCGCAGAGCTATCACGGCGATTTTTATTTTGACGAATTCTTCTGGGTCCACGGCTTCAAGAAGCTCGAGGACGTCGCCTCGGGGATGGCGTCGCACAAGCAATATCGGCTGACGTATTTCTCGACGCCCAGCTCGATCAATGACGAGGCCTATCCCTTCTGGACCGGCCGGGCCTGGAATGAGGACCGGCCGAAGGCCGAGCGCGTCGAGATCGACGTCTCGCACAAGGCGCTGCGCGAGGGTCACCTCTGCGCCGACGGGATCTGGCGCCACATCGTCACCGTCGAGGACGCGGTGGCGCTGGGCTTCGACTTCTTCGACCTCGAGGGCCTGCGCCGGCGCAAGGGGGCCGCCGCGTGGGCGAACCTCTACATGTGCCAGTTCGTCGACGATTCCATGTCGGTGTTCCCGATGGCGGCGCTGCAGCCGTGCATGGTCGACGAGTGGGACGCCTGGGACGACGTCGACTTCGGCCGGCAGCTGCTGGGCTATGGCCGGCCATACGAGGGTCGGGTCTGGCTGTCCTACGATCCGAACGGCGACGGCGAGAACGCCGACAACGCCGGCCTGGTCATCGTCGCGCCGCCCGAGATCGAGGGCAAGGGCGCCTTCCGGGTCATCTGGAAAGAGCAGTTCAAGGGCGCCGACTTCGCTTCGCAGGCCAAGCGGATCGAGGAGCTCTGCGGCCGCTACAACGTCGAGAAGATCGATATCGACGAGACCGGCATCGGCAAGGCGGTCCTGCAGCTGGTGCAGATCTTCTTCCCGCGGGCCCGCGGGCATCGCTACGACCCCGCGACCAAGACGCGGATGGTGCTCAAGACGCTCGACGTCGTCGGCCGGAAGCGCCTGCAGTACCCGCGCGGCTGGCAGGACCTGACCAGCGCGCTGATGTCGATCCGCCGGACGCTGACGGCCGGCGGCCGCCACCTGACCTATGACGCGCCGCGGACCCGCAAGAGCGGCCATGGCGACCTGGCCTGGGCCCTGTTCCAATCTCTCGACAACGAGGCGCTCGAGGCCTCGGTCGCACCCACGAAACGCTCCCGCGTGAGGATCCAGCAAGATGACTGACTCGACCGACCTGATGACGATCGGCGACCCGCCGGCGCTGGCTACAGACGAGGGATCGATGGAGCCAGCCGGTGTCCGGTCGTTCGGCTTCGGGGATCCGGAGCCGATCATGTCGCGGCGCGAGCTGATCGATCACATCGACTGCTGGCACAACGGCCGGTATTACCACACCCCCATCCCCATGGGCGCGCTGACGCGGGCGGCCAACGTCAGCCCGCACCACTCGAGCGCCATCGAGTACAAGCTGCTGCAGCTGGTCAGGGACTTCATCCCGCATCCGCTGCTGGATCGGTTCACGTTCGAAGGCTGGGCCCGGGATTATCTGGTGCTGGCCAACGGGTACCTCGAGCGCCGCGACAACATGCTCGGCCGGCCGATGAAGCTGCAGCGCGCCTTGGCCAAGTATACGCGGCGGGGCGTGGCCGAGGGTGCGTTCTGGTACCTGCAGGCGGGTGGGGGCCTCGGAATCCCGCGCGAGATCGAATTCGAGCCGGGCAGCGTTCACCAGCTGATGCGCCCGGGCCTCGACCAAGAGATCTACGGCGTTCCCGAATATCTGAGCGCCCTGCAGTCGGCGTTCCTGAACGAGGCGGCGGTCCTGTTCCGCCGGCGATACTACCTGAACGGCTCTCACGCCGGCTTCATCATGTACGTTTCCGAGGAGAAACTCTCCGACGTCGACGCCGACCAGATCGAGCAGGCGCTGATGAAGTCGAAGGGCGTCGGGAACTTCAAGAACCTGTTCCTGCATATCCCCGGCGGCAAGGAGAAGGGCGTCCAGCTGATCCACCCGGGCGAGGCCGCGGCCAAGGACGAGTTCCTGGGCGTGAAGGGCACCACCCGGGACGACGTCCTGGCGGCTCACCGCGTCCCGCCCGTCCTGATCGGCGTCATGCCGCAGAACGCCGGCGGCCTCGGCGACCCGCAGAAGGCCGCCGAGGTGTTCTACTGGGCCGAGATCGTGCCGCTGCAGCAGCGGTTCCTGCAGCTGAACGACTGGATGGGCCAGGAGGTGGTGCGGTTCGTGGACCGGACGCCGCCGGCGGCGGTGATCTAGCCGGGCCCGAAAGCGCGCTCTGCCGCCTCAAAGACCTCCGGGTTGGAGCCTTCATAGGCCTTGGCGAGGTACAGCGACTCCTGGATCTCAGTCAGGGTGACCTCGGAAGACTTCGTCGCCTCGTCGTTCCGGGCGAAGCGGAATAGAGTTTTGGCTCGCGCGTGAACCTCGGCGCATTCGGCCGCTTGGCCGAAACAATAGGGTCCTACGAGGACCTCGACGGTGCGTGGACTATTGAGCTTTGCATGGAAGCCTTGGGAACGGCTCTCCATGATCTGTATGCGCTGCAGGAGTGCTACGAAAGGCGATGCGTCCTTGTCTGCGAAGGTGGCCTCGATCATGCCCTGCAGGTCGCGGACGACGGACCTGTCTAGCCGCGGAAATACGATATCGAACACGGTCGGCGCGGTCGGCCCGCCGGGGGCGACCGGGAATATCTCGTCGAACATTGACTGGTCCACGCGCCGCCCGGCGAGGACCCATTGGTGAATCATGGTTTCGGCCCAGTCGATGACAGCGTTCAACGCCAAGGGCGTGACGGCACGGGCAGCGCGATACCGCCGCTCGAGCCTTTGATGTTCAAAGTCACGCTCCTGCCGGATCTGCCGGTAGAGGAGAAAGCCGCCCAGCAGCGCCAAGGCCGCCCCTAATAGCGTCTCGCGTTCACTCACCCACAGGAGCAGGACTGCCGCTTCAGTCTGCCTGCCGAACTCGGCTAGGCACCCTTCCGCCCATGGCACTCCGCACATCCACCGCCGGGCCCCATAAAGGGCAAACAGCACGGCCCAGGCCCACCCGCCCGCTACGGCCAACGCTTGGAGGTTTCGGAGCTTCATCTTGTTGTTCCGGCGGCTCCCGACAACAAGCCCGCGTAGAGGCAGGTGAAACGACCGAGCAGTCGGAAGCGGGCCGCCGTCGAAGAGGCGGGGGCCCGGGTGTTAGCGCACCCAAGCCGCCGAGCCGGAACTCAGCACGTCCAGGGGTGCACCCCCTTCTCGCCCCGCCACCGGCCTGACCGGCAGGGCTATTCGTGATTGAGTCCAACGTGAGCGCAACCTCCCCTCTCCTCCCCGTTCAACCCGTCCGCCCGATCGCGCCGTATATCGGCGGCAAACGGAACCTCGCCCGTCGGCTGTGCAGCCTGATCGAGGCGACGCCGCACGACGTCTACGCCGAGGTGTTCGTCGGCATGGCGGGCGTTTTCTTCCGCCGCGATCGCCGGCCGCGCGTCGAGGTCATCAATGACTGGTCGGCCGATGTCGTGAACCTGTTCCGCTGCATGCGGGCCCACCCGGGTGCCCTCTGCGATCTGATCGCCCTGCAGCTCTACGCCCGGGACGACTTCGACATGGCCATGCGCCAAGACCCGGAAACGCTGACAGACCTGCAGCGGGCGGCCCGGTTCGTCTACCTGCAGAAGTCGGCCTTCGGCGGGAAGGTCAGCGGGCGGAATTTCGGCATGGCCAAGACCCGGCCGGCGCGGTTCCGGCCGAGCGAGGTGGGCGAGGAGCTGATCGCAGCCGCGCGGCGCCTCGAGGCGGTCTCGATCGAGCGCCTGCCCTGGTCGGAGTTCATCGCCCGCTATGACCAGCCCGGGATCCTGTTCTACCTGGACCCGCCCTACTACGGCTGCGAGGACGACTACGGCCCCGACATGTTCGGCCGGCACGAGTTCGCGGCCATGGCCGAGCAGCTGGCCGGCATCAAGGGCCGCTTCATCCTATCCCTGAACGACCGGCCGGAGGTGCGCGAGATCTTCGCCCGCTTCTCGATCGAGACGGTCGGGACGCATTACGGCCTCGCCGGCAAGGGCGCGCAGGCCGCCGGCGAGGTGATCATCACCGGCTAAGCGGACGGGCGTCCGGCCTTGTGGCCGGACGCCACAAACACACACAAGGGGCCCCGGCCGACCCCCCGCGGCCGGCCGGCTTGAGCAGCGCATGGCCCAGCGCCTGTTCCAGCTCGCGCACCTGCGCGCTCACCGTCTGCACCGCCACGTCCAGCCGGTCGGCACGAAGCTGCATGACCGCATCGCGGGCCGTGCCTTCGGTGATTTCGACCTCGATGCCGGGATGGTTTTCCCGATACTGCCCGATCAGATCGGCGAGGAA